>CAVPXW010000005.1:0-303184 GCA_963709865.1 uncultured Acidobacteriota bacterium | reverse complement strand
GAGCAGATCGCAAGCGTCCAGCACGCGGCCGAAAGCTGGACTCCGCAGCAGCGCTCGACCTGGGCGTTCGAGACCTTCGGCAACCGCGTGGCGATTTCGTCGGCGTTCGGCGCCGAGGGAATGGTGCTGATCGATATGGCTTCGCGGGTGCGCAAAGACTTTCGCCTTTTCACCATCGACACGGAATTCCTGTTTCCCGAGACCTACAACCTGATGGACCGGATCGAAGAGAAGTACGGCATCGCGATCGAGAAGGTATATTCCGTGCTCTCGCCCGAAGAGCAGGAACGCACCCACGGAGCGGCGCTGTGGACGCGCGATCCCGACCTCTGCTGCAACCTGCGGAAAGTCGAACCGCTGCGCCGCAAACTCGGCGAGTTGAGCGCGTGGATCACCAGCATCCGCCGCGACCAGACCTCGGTCCGGTCCAGCGCTCGCAGAGTCGAGTGGGACGCCAAATTCGGCTTGGTGAAGATCAATCCGATTGTCGACTGGACGTCGAAGCAGGTGTGGCGCTACATCCACGATCACGATGTTCCCTACAACGAACTTCACAATCAGGACTATCCCAGCATCGGCTGCACGCATTGCACGCGCGCCGTCAGGCCGGGAGAAGATCCGCGCGCAGGGCGTTGGCCGGGATTCGCCAAGACCGAGTGCGGCCTGCACATCATCGAGCCGGTACCGGACTCGCCTGCCGCGGTGCCTCGAAAGCTGCCAAGTTCGGGAACTGAGCGCGGCTTCGCTCATCCCGCCTGGCAGAAAGCGCTGGAAATCCCTCCCCAGTCGCGCGCCGGCTCCGGCTTCGGGAAAAACACTGCGTGCAGCCGCTGCACCGACTCCTCGACCTTCGATTCTTCCACCAGGAACGAGATCGTCCGGTCGGATGCGCCCTGGCAAACGACGCGCACGTCCATGTCGGACACCGCCGCGAAGACTCGGCTTGCCACTTCCGGCTGGCGTCGAATGTTCTCTCCCACCAGGCACACCAGCGCCCTGTGATTTTCCCATCGCACCTCGGCCACACCCTGAGATCAGCGGCAATCGCGGGCAACGGCGCCGTCGAACCCACCAGCAACGAGATGCGGCCGAGCGACGTTGCCATCACATCCACCGAACAGGAATGTCGGTCGAACGCCGCATATACGGTGCGCAACAACTCGGAGTCGATCCCTCGCGCGGACTCGATCTCCACCGCTGCGACCTTTCTCTTCGCGGTGATGGCGCTTACCGCGTTGCCGGTCTTGACCGGGCCGACGATTTCCGTGCCTTCGCCCTCCGGCCGTCGTCGAGTTCAGACACATAAACGGGAATGTTCTCGCGCATGGCCGGAGCCAGCGTCGCAGGATGCAGCACCTTCGCGCCAAAGTGCGCCAACTCCGCCGCCTCGTCAAAACTCATCTTGCGGATCACGCGGGCGTCGGAACAAAGCTTGGGATCGGTGGTCATGACGCCATCCACATCGGTCCAGATCTCGACCCGCGCAGCACCCAGCGCGGCGCCGACGATCGCTGCGCTGAAGTCGGATCCGCCGCGGCCCAGAGTCGTGGGAACTCCGTCGGCGGTCGACGCGATGAACCCTCCCAGCACGGGCACGTGTCCGCGCTCGCAGCAGCGGACTCAGCGTCTCCTGCAGCCGTTGATTCGGTCACGTCCCAGACCGGACTCGCCTGGCCGTGGCGCGCGTCGGTGACGATGCAAGCCCGCGCGTCGACATGCGCCGCGTTGACTCCAGCTTCGCAGAGAGCTTCCTTCACCAGCCTGCTGGAAAAGCATTCCCCGAAGCCGAGCAATTGGTCCTGCGACTTCGAGATCGAGTTGGCGCGAGGCCTCCAGATCGTGCAGCAGCGACTCCAGAGCCTGGAAGTCGCCGCGCAGTTCGCGATCGAGAGCGCTGTAAGCGGAACCGTCCACCAGCGAGTCCGCCAGTTGCTCGTGGCGAACATAAATGTCCCGCACCGTGGCCAGGGCCGCGCCCAGATGTCCCTTCGCGGCGGCGCTTCCCGGCCTCCAGCAGTTGGTCGGTGACCTTCGCCAGTGCGCTCACCACGACCACCGGCTGCGCGCCGCAGCCTGCTCTGCACGATGCCGATGAGCCGGCGGATGGCGGCAGCGTCCTCCACCGACGTGCCTCCGAACTTCATCACCACCACATCATCGCCGCTGCTCGAATCTGCTTTGTCGCTGTCGTCCGCTCATAGTTCGCTCCATTTCTCAGTTTTGGCGCAAAGAAAAACCCACCGCCAGATCGCTTCTGGCGGTGGGTTCGGGTGATTCTGCTTAAGAGTGCTTTACTTCATCCGTTCCCGTCCTCCAGAAGACACGTAATTCGTGTCGACATACCTGTGCCTGTCGATGTAATTCGCTTGGCCTTCTGGATGAGAGGTGTTCATGAAACTTCCTAGGAGAGGTTACTGGCTGGCGACATCGAGTGGAAATTCAAAATTCCGATGGCAGCCATCGAAATTTCAGGGAACCATGTCGGAGAGGTCGCTCGGCTGTCCGTCGAGCCGTAGCTCGACCACTCTGCAACCGGCGTCAGTCGTCGTCTTCTTCATTTGCGTGGCGAACTGCCGCAATAGAGCCACAAACGCAGTCGAGGCCACCGAGAGCGTCCGGTCGCGCCGGTACGCCAGTCCCAAGTTCGCGGTACAGTTCCGCATCTTCAAGATCGATCAGCTTGACCCGCCCGGCCTCCACTTCGTCGCGGGCGAACGACGCGCTGATCAGCGACACGCCCAGATCGGCCGCCACGAAGCTCTTGATCATGCCGATGCTGGGCAGTTCCATTCGCACCTGCAGTTCGGCGCTGTGCGGCCGGAACAGCTTGTCCAGCAGCCTGCGCGTGTGCCCGGTCTTCGGGAACAGCAGCGGATGTTTGACGATCTCGCTGACCGGCACCACCTTGAATTTCGCCAGCGGATTCTTCGGGCTCACCATCAGCATCAGCTTGTCGCGGAAAATGGGCTGGATCTTCAGGCTCGGAGACTGGATGGGCAGGGTCAGAATGCCCACCTCCACCGTCCCGTTCTCCAGCTTTTCCACGATCTTGTAGCTGAAATTCCGATAGATGCTGATCTGCACCGGGGGATAGCGCCGGCAATATTCGCGCGAAAACTTCGGGCAGAACATACAGGCAAGTGGCCTCGTTGGCGCCCACGCGCAGCGTGCCGCGCGGAGTGCCGCTGTGGTCGGCGACCGCCATCAGCGATTCATCCCGCAGATTCTTCAGGCGCTCGGCGTATTCGTAAAACACCTGGCCGGCGGGGGTCAGTTTCACGGTCTTGCCCGAGCGGTCGAGCAGTCGGTCGCCATATTCCTGCTCCAGTTGCCGGATCTGCGCGCTGACCGCCGACTGCGAGCGGAAAACCTTCTCCCCGGCGCGCGAAAAGCTGCCCTGCCTGGCAACTTCCAGAAACGTGATGAGCTGATCGAAGTCCATTGTGGTTGAGCGAAATTATAGCGGACTGCCGCAGTTTCGAGGTTAATTACCGGAACCGCATCGGAGCCGCGATACGTCCTGAATTTTGCATGGCTTGCATCGAAATTCTGCATTGTACTTTGCCGCCCGCAGGCGCTATTAAAGTAGATACGAAGTGCTGTTCCTGAGCAGAAGTGTGCGACACTCCGTCGCCTCGCACGATGCACGCCCAAGAACAACTGATTCGAAAGGAATTCAGTCCACCGGACGAAGTCCATGACGACGCGTCTAAACCCGAGAAATGGTCTTGCCTCCCGCCCAGGGTCTCTACGACCCGGCGCACGAGCACGACGCCTGCGGCATCGGGTTTGTCGCCAGCATCCGCGGCCAGAAGAGCCACGACATCATCCGCAAGGGAATCCAGGTTCTGCTCAACCTGGCGCATCGCGGCGCCTGCGGCTGCGATCCGGAAACCGGCGACGGCGCCGGCGTTCTGATCCAGATTCCGCACAAGTTCTTTGCGCGCGAATGCGACGAAGCTGGGCTTCGACCTGCCCAGCCCGGCGACCTACGGCGTGGGCATGACCTTCCTGCCGGTGGAGAAGCACCAGCGCCTGCAGTGCGAAGGAATTCTGGAGCGCATCGTGCGCGAAGAAGGCCTGACGGTGCTCGGCTGGCGCGATACGCCCGGTCTACGCGTCCGCCATTGGCCGCGTGGCGCGCGCTTCGCAGCCCTACATCCAGCAGATTTTTGTGCGGCTGTCGCGCCGGGCATGGACGAAGACGCCTTCGAGCGCAAGCTCTACGTCGTGCGCAAGCGCGCCGAGAATGAGATTGCGCGAGTCCGGCATCGAAGACGCGGAGATGTTCTACATCCCTTCGCTCTCGTGCCGCACCATCGTTTACAAAGGCCTGCTGCTGGCCCCGCAGATCGCCAATTTCTACCGCGAGCTCTCCGATCCCGACGTGACCAGCGCGCTGTGCCTGGTGCACCAGCGCTTTTCGACCAACACGTTTCCCAGTTGGCAGCGGGCGCATCCCTACCGCTACATCGCGCACAACGGCGAGATCAACACGCTCCGCGGCAACGTGAACTGGATGCACGCGCGCCAGTCGCTGCTGCAGTCGCCGCTGTTCGGCGACGACATGAAGAAGCTGTTTCCCATCATCGCGCCGCGACGGCAGCGATTCCGCGAACTTCGACAACGCCGTGGAATTGCTGCTGCAGGCGGGACGCAGCCTGCCGCACGTGATGGCCATGCTGATTCCCGAAGCGTGGGCGGGCAATCCGCACATGAAGCCGGAGAAGCGCGCCTTCTACGAATATCACGCGTGCCTGATGGAGCCGTGGGACGGCCCGGCGGCCATTGCCTTCACCGACGGCCGCGTCATCGGCGCGACGCTCGACCGCAACGGCCTGCGGCCCGGACGCTACGTCGTCACGCACGACGATCTGGTCGTCATGGCCTCCGAAGCCGGAGTGCTCGACATCGCGCCGGAGCAGGTGAAGAGAAAGGGCCGCCTGCAGCCGGGGAAGATGTTCCTGGTCGATACGGTCGAAGGCCGCATCATCTCCGACAAGGAGATCAAGCAGAAGCTGGCTTCGCGGCAGCCCTATGCGCAGTGGCTGAAAGAAAATCAGATCACGATCGATCAGTTGCCCGAGCCCTCGCGCATGCACCATCCCGACGCCGAGACGCTTCTCCGCCGCCAGCGTGCGTTCGGCTACAGCGACGAAGATCTGCGGATGATCCTCGGCCCGATGGCGGCGAAGGGCGAAGAGCCGATCGGCTCGATGGGCACCGATACGCCGCTGGCCTGCCTCTCCGACCGGCCGCAGTCGCTGTTCAACTATTTCAAGCAGCTGTTCGCGCAGGTGACGAATCCGCCCATCGATCCGATCCGCGAAGAGATGGTGATGTCGCTGATCAGCTACATCGGAAGCGAGCGCAACATTCTCGAGGAAGCGCCCGAGAACTGCCACATGCTGAAGCTGGCGCATCCGCTGCTCACCAATCGCGATCTGGAGAAGCTGCGCCGCGTTTCGAACCGGCGATCTGCTGGCCACCACGCTGCCCGCGCTGTTCCGCGCGAGCGAAGGCGAAGCGGGGCTGAAGCGCGCGCTCGATGAACTGTGCCAGCGCGCGTCGCTGGCGGTGAAGGCCGGATACACGCTGCTGATTCTTTCCGATCGCGGCGTGGACAAGGACTACGCTCCGATTCCCATGCCTGCTGGCGCTGGCCGCCGTGCACAACCTGCTGGTGCGCGAAGAGACGCGAACCCAGGTTGCGCTGATCACCGAATCCGGCGAGCCGCGCGAAGTGATGCACTTTGCGCTGCTCAGCGGCTATGGGGCGAGCGCGATCAATCCTTATCTGGCGCTCGAGAGCGTGGAAGATCTGGCCTGGCGCGGCGAGTTGGCCGATGGCATCACTCCCGAACTCGCGGTGAAGCACTTCATGAAGGCGATCAAGAAGGGCCTGCTGAAGACCTTCTCGAAGATGGGCATCTCGACCCTGCAGAGCTATCAGGGCGCGCAGGTTTTCGAGGCCATCGGCCTGAACAAGGAACTGGTCGATGCGTACTTCGCCGGCACGACCTCGCGCCTGGAAGGCGTCGGCCTCGACGTGCTCGCGCGCGAAGCGCAGCTGAAGCACGAGTACGCCTTCCGTCCGCTGACCGAGTTCGAGACTGAACTCGCCGTCGGCGGCAACTATCACCAGCGCGTCAACGGCGAATATCACCTGCTGAATCCGCAGACCATCAGCAAGCTGCAGCAGGCGGTGCGGCAGGACAGCTTCAAGACGTTTCAGGAATACACCGACCTCATCGACAACCAGAGCGCGCAACCTGTGCACGCTGCGCGGGCTGATGAAGTTGAAGAAGAGCGACAAGCCGGTTCCGCTCGAGGAAGTCGAGCCCGCCAAAGAGATCGTGAAGCGCTTCACCACGGGCGCGATGTCGTTCGGTTCGATCAGCAAAGAAGCGCACGAGACGCTGGCCATCGCCATGAACCGCATCGGCGGCAAGTCCAACACCGGCGAAGGCGGAGAAGACGAAGAGCGCTTCAAGCCCGATGCCAACGGCGACTTGCGGCGCAGCGCGGTCAAGCAGGTGGCCTCGGCGCGCTTCGGCGTGACCGCGAATTATCTGGTCAACGCCGACGAATTGCAGATCAAGATGGCGCAGGGCGCGAAGCCGGGCGAAGGCGGCCAGCTTCCCGGGCACAAGGTCGATGAGGTGATCGCGCGCCTGCGGCACTCGATCCCCGGCGTCGGGCTGATTTCGCCGCCGCCGCATCACGACATCTATTCGATCGAAGATCTGGCGCAGCTGATCTACGACCTGAAGAATGTGAATCCGCAGGCGCGCATTGCGGTGAAGCTGGTGGCGGAAGTCGGCGTCGGCACGGTCGCGGCGGGCGTCGCCAAGGCGCACGCCGATGTGGTGCTGATCAGCGGCGACACCGGCGGCACCGGCGCGTCGCCGCTGAGTTCGATCAAGCATGCGGGCATTCCGTGGGAACTTGGGCCTGGCGGAGACGCAGCAGGTTCTGCTGCTGAACGATCTGCGCAGCCGCATCCGCGTGCAGACCGACGGCAAGCTGCAGACCGGCCGCGATGTCGTGATTGCCGCGCTGCTGGGCGCGGAAGAATTCGGCTTCGCCACCACGCCGCTGATCGCGATGGGCTGCATCATGATGCGCAAGTGCCATCTGAACACTTGCTCGGTGGGCATCGCCACGCAGGATCCGGAGCTGCGCAAGCAGTTCCAGGGACAGCCCGAGCACGTCATCAATTTCTTCTTCTTCATCGCCGAGCAGGTGCGGCAGTACATGGCGGAGCTGGGCTTCCGCACCGTGGACGAGATGGTCGGGCCGCGTCGACATGCTCGACGTGCAGCCCGCGGTCGATCACTGGAAGGCGCGCGGCCTGGATTTCTCGGCGATCCTCTACAACCCGGCCGTGCCGTCGCGCGTGGCGCGCCGCTGCGTGCACAGCGCAGGATCACGGCCTGGAGCAGGCGCTCGATCATCAACTGATCGAGCACTCGCTGGATGCTGCGCTGAGACCTGACGCCGGTTGAAATCAATTTGCCGGTGCGCAACGTGCATCGCACGGTCGGAGCGATGCTGAGCGGAGAAATTGCGCGCCGCTACGGCTCGGCCGGGCTGCCCGACGACACCATCCGCATCCATCTCGACGGGCTCTGCGGGCCAGAGCTTCGGCGCGTTCCTCGCCAAGGGAGTCACGCTCACGCTCGAAGGCGACGCCAACGATTATGTCGGCAAGGGACTCTCGGGCGGACGGATCATCGTGTATCCGCCGCGCGGTTCCAGCTTCGCTCCGGAAGAAAACATCCTGATCGGCAACGTCGCCCTCTACGGCGCGACCAGCGGCGAAGCGTTCTTCAACGGCGTTGCGGGCGAGCGCTTCGCGGTGCGCAATTCCGGAGCGACCGCGGTGGTCGAGGGCGTCGGCGACCACGGCTGCGAATACATGACCAACGGCTTGGTGCTGGTGCTCGGCTCCTGCGGCCGGAATTTCGCCGCCGGCATGAGCGGCGGCATCGCCTATGTTTTCGACGAACGCGGAGACTTCACCGAGAAGCGCTGCAACCTCGCCTCGGTCGATCTGGAGCCGTTGCTCGATCGAGCAGGATGTGCAGACTCGTCAGCGAATCTCGTCACGCGCCACCTGGACCTGACCGGCAGCCGCCGCGCCAAGTGGATTCTCGACAACTGGGACGAGATGGCCTCGCGCTTCATCAAAGTCTTCCCGCACGAATTCAAGCGAGTGCTGGGCGTGGCGCCGCAGCCAGCAAGCCTACATCCCAAGCCAGCCGTTCGCCGTTCTGGCGCCAGCCGAGCAGGTGCAGCATGGGTAAGACCACCGGATTCATGGATTACTCCGCGCGAGCTGGCTCCGCGCCGTCCGGTGGCGGAGCGCGTGAACGACTGGTTCGAGATCTATCAGGATTTCCCCGAAGAGAAGCTTCGCACAGCAGGGCGCGCGCTGCATGGATTGCGGCGTGCCGTTCTGCCAGACCGGATGTCCGGTCAACAATCTCATTCCCGACTGGAACGATCTGGTCTATCGCGGCCGCTGGAAAGAAGCGGTGCGCCAGCTGCACGCGACCAACAATTTCCCGGAATTCACCGGACGCATCTGTCCTGCGCCGTGCGAAGCCTCGTGCGTGCTGGGCATCAACCAGCCTCCGGTCACGATCAAGCAGATCGAAAAAAACATCGTCGAGCGCGGATTTCTCGAAGGCTGGATCCATCCCGAGCCGCCGAAAGTTCGCACCGGAAAGAAAGTCGCCGTTGTCGGCTCAGGCCCCGCGGGATTGGCTGCGGCGCAGCAACTGTGCCGCGCCGGACACTCGGTCACCGTCTACGAAAAAGCCGACCGCATCGGCGGACTTGCTGCGCTACGGCATCCCCGAGTTCAAGCTGGAGAAGCACATCATCGATCGCCGCCTGGAGCAGATGTCCGCCGAGGGCGTGAAGTTCGTCACCAACGCGGACGTCGGCAAGAACGTTCCGGTCGAAGATCTGCGCCGCGAGTTCGACGCCATCGTGCTGGCCGGCGGCTCCGAGCATCCGCGCGATCTGAAAGTTCCGGGACGCGAGCTGAAGGGCATTCACTTCGCGATGGAGTTCCTGCCGCAGCAGAACAAGCGCTGCCTCGGCGACACGCTCGATCCTGCGATCGAAATTCTGGCGACCGGCAAGCGCGTGGTCATCATCGGCGGCGGCGACACCGGCGCCGACTGCCTGGGCACCGTGCCATCGGCAGAAGCCGCTATCGGTCCATCAGTTCGAGATCATGCCCAAGCCGCCCGACGAGCGCTCGCCGCAGACGCCGTGGCCGCTGTGGCCGATGCAACTGCGCACCGAAGGCGCGCACGAAGAAGGCGGCATTCGCGACTGGAGCATCGCCACCACAAAGTTCACCGGCGACGAAAACGGCAACGTGAAGCAACTTCACGCCGTGCGCGTCGGCCCGCCCCCGAAGTTCGAGCCGATTCGCCGGCACCGAATTCACGATGGACGCCGATCTGGTCCTGATCGCCATGGGATTCCTCGGCCCCGTGCGCAACGGCATGATCGAGCAGTTGGGAGTGCAACTCGACAACCGCGGCAACGTGGCCACCGACCAGAACTACATGTCATCGGTTCCGGGAGTTTTCGCCGCGGGCGACATGCGGCGCGGCCAATCGCTCGTCGTGTGGGCCATCTCCGAAGGCCGCAAAGCCGCCGCCTGTGTCGATGCCTACCTGAAGGCGCTCGCGGTCCGCCCGGTTGTTCCCTTGTCTTCCAGCGCGCAACAGATCGCTTCCTGATCCGATGACCATCGCCGACCGACAGATGGGACGGCCGGCAGCTGGCCTTCATGGTTATGAATCGCAGACCCCATGCCGACTCCGATCAAGCGAGACGTAAGATGCAGTAAGATGACTGCGCCAGCCGTCATGATCCAACTTTCCGACATCCAGTCCGCTCTCGACCGAATTCGCGCCGACATCCGCGTCTCCCCCTGCACTCACTCGGAAACATTTTCCGGCCTTACCCACAATTCCATCTTTCTCAAGCTCGACAACCAGCAACGCACCGGCGCTTTCAAAGAGCGGGGCGCCCTGAACAAACTGCTCACGCTCACCAGCGAGGAACGCGCTCGCGGCGTGATCGCCGCCTCCGCCGGCAACCATGCGCAAGGCGTCGCCTACCACGCGGGACGCCACAAGATTCGAGGCGCGCATCGTCATGCCGCTCCCCACCCCGCTCACCAAAGTTTCCGCGACTCGCGCCTACGGTGCCGAAGTCCTGCTGCACGGCGCCAATTATGACGAAGCCTACGAAAAGGCAGTCGAGCTGAGCGAGCAGGACCACCTCACTCTCATTCATGCCTTCGACGACGACGCCGTCATCGCCGGGCAGGGAACTCTCGGCCTGGAAATCCTGCAGCAGCATCCCGACATCGAGGTCATCGTCGCGCCCATCGGCGGCGGCGGGCTCATCGGCGGCATCGCCTGCGCCGTCAAGGAAACGAATCCCGCGGTGCAGGTCTTCGGAGTTCAACCCGCCAGGATTCCTTCCATGAAGGCCGCGGTGGCGGAAGGCAAGCCCGTCACGCTGAAGTCCGCGAAGACGATCGCCGACGGAATCGCCGTCCGCCGCGCCGGAGAGCGCACCCTCCCGCTGGTTCAAAAGTACGTCGACGACATCGTTACCGTGGAAGAGGAAGAAATCGCGAACGCGATTCTCCTGTTGCTGGAGCGCGAGAAGACGCTGGCCGAGGGAGCCGGCGCCGCCGCCATCGCCGCCGTCCTGAACCGCAAGCTGCCGCTTCAGGACAAACGCGTCGCGGTCCTCGTCTGCGGCGGCAACATCGACGTCACCTTACTCTCGCGCATCATCGAGCGCGGCCTGGTGAAAGACGGACGCCTCGTCCGGCTGCGCGTTCACCTGCCCGACTATCCCGGCGCCCTGCACCGCCTGACCGGAATCCTCGCCGATCATCGCGCCAACATCGTCGAGACCGCCTACGACCGCGCCTATCACGGCGTCAACCTGGGGGACACCGCCATCGATATCACCATGGAAACCCGCGGCCCCGATCACATCGCGGAGCTTCTGGCAGCCTTGGTGTCGGCCGGCTACACCCACGAAAGAATTCTGTAACTGAGGCTTTTGTCGACGCTCAGGAAGAGTAGGCCCTCAAGGCGTCGATGAGCTGAGACGGAGTCTTCCCGCCGCCGCTGGCAGAGTAGGACGCAAATCAGAAGGCCCGCTCCCGCCGCTCCGGCCGCAATCCATTTCGGATTCATGCTTGAACCGGCTCCCGTTGGCCGCGGCGGTGCGCCGCAGATTTCCGATTCGTCAAAACTCTTCTGCTCCCCCTCGTGCACCGTGGCTCCATGCGATGCTTCCGTCTGCGGCGATGGCTTGCGGTGATCCGTCTCCTGCTCAACCTTCACGTCGTCCTTGCGGGCCGCCACTTGAACGTTTCCATTCAAGTCGGTGACCTCGTACTGCGTCCAATCGTTGACCACCGGAACCACCGTGATGCAATTCACCCGCACCTTGAAGCTCTTCGACGTTCCCACAAAGACGCTGCCGTGATCCAGCACCAGCATGTTGCTTTGCAGCGTGGCCACCGATTCCGGCTGGATCAAAACTGTCGATCCGTCCAGGCTCAAGTTCGCCGAAGATCCAGGCTTGGTTTCCAGCAGGTCCCCGGGGAAAACCGCGGAGGCATCCTGCGCCTCATAGCCGTTGACCCAGACGCCACCTTGTGTGTGAAGAATGGCTCGCTCCCGTTTGCCCTGGCATCGGTCTGGCCCAGCAAGGACACGGGAACGATCACCAACATCGCCCAGCACAGAAAACAACGTAAGATAGACACACGCATCCTGAAAACCGATTTCCGCAAACTTCCCAATAAAAATCGTATCTCGGGGTGCTCTAGTCGTCTATTAGCAGTCTGGATGACCGGCAGAGTGATGGGGCGCTCCGGGACGCCGTTTCCCGTTCTTGTAATTACTTGTGATGTCTGGGTAAAACTTTGTAAATCATCGAGTTCCGTGGCTTACGGCGAGGTAGATTAGAGGGTGGGGCGTATGAAGATTAAGAGAGCAGCAATCGCGGTGTTCGTCTTTTCCGTATAGCTTGTCCGGTCCGCGGTTCCTGCCGGCGGCCTTGGCATCGTCAGTCGCTCAGGCCCAGGACGCCGGCCAACCCGCCGTCGCCAGGCGCATTGGCGCCATCAAGGCGATCAATGGGAATGCCATCACCTTGGTCGCCGGATTCTGGCCCTGAGATCGCGGTGACGGTGCAGCCCAACGCTCGCCTCTTGCGCATCGCGCCCGGCGAGAAGGATCTCAAGAACGCAACGCCCGTGCAGTTGCAGGACTTGCAGGTGGGCGACCGGATTCGGGTGCGCGGCCAGGCCTCCGCCGACGCCAAGTCGATCGCGGCTTTGGAAATCATCGTCATTGCACACTCCGACCTCGAAGCGCGCCACGAACAGGAGCGCCAGGACTGGCAGAAGCGCGGCCTCGGCGGCCTGGTCAGCGCGGTGGACCCGGTCTACCGCCACCGTAACCATTTCGGTGACCAGTTTGGGCGGGAAGAAGGACATTGCGGTGCACGCCTCGAAGAACACTGTGTTCCGCCGTTATGCTCCGGATTCAGTGAAGTTCGATGACGCCAAGCCCAGTACCTTGCAGGAAGTCCAGCCCGGCGACCAGTTGCGGGCGCGCGGAGACCGCAGCTCCGACGGTTCCGAGTTTTCGGCGCAAGAAATCGTTACCGGCAGCTTCCGCAACGTCGCCGGCACCGTGAATTCGGTGGATGCCAGCGCCGGAACCATCAACGTTCAAGATCTGTTGAGCAAGAAAGCAGTGCAGGTAAAGATCACTTCGGAATCGCAGCTTCATAAACTGCTGCCTGAGATGGCGCAGCGGATCGCCATGCGATTGAAGAGCACCCTGCCTTCCGGTACGCCGGGGGCGTCCGGTTCGTCCGATTCCGGCGCTGCCCCATCGGGCAATGGCCAGGCGTCCAGTGCGCCCTCCGCGGGCGCGACAGCCCGGTGGCGCCACGGGCGCAGGCATGCGCCAGGGCGGAGCCCCCGACTTTCAGCAGATGCTCAGCCGCATGCCCGCGGTTACGCTCGACGATCTGCACAAAGGCGACGCCGTGCTGATGGTCACCACCCAGGGGTCGGCAACCGGCGCTGGCACCGCAATTACCCTGCTCAGCGGAGTGGAACCGATTCTTCAGGCTGCTCCTAACGGCAGCCAGGCGATGATGTTGGCGCCTTGGAGTTTAGGGGGCGCGCCCGGTGGCGACGCCAGTCAATAGCTGTGCCTGCCTCGATCAGGATTGTTCTACTGTTCATAGACTCGTAGGCAAATAGGAAGATGAAATGAAGGTTGAGAAATACGTGCGTTTCTTTTTCATAGTGCTCTTATTCGTGTTGTCGGGAACTGCGTTGTGGGCGCAAACCTCCTCGGGAAATCTTCGCGGACAAGTTACCGATCCCTCCGGCGCGGCCATTACTGGCGCCACGGTTGTCATGACGCCCGCCACCGGATCCCCCGTCGCGGTCCAGAGCAATGCCCAGGGAATGTATGAATTCAAAGGGCTGCCGCCGGGGAAATACACGCTCACCGTCGTCGCCCAGGGATTTAACTTGTACGAAAACGACAGTGTGGTGATCGCGGATCAGCCCTTGCGGCTCAATGCCGCCATGACCATTGAGGTGCAGGAACAGAAAGTCCAGGTTTCCGATACTGCGCCGACGATTGACGTCAATCCCGCGAGCAACGCCGGCGCCATCGTGATTTCCGGCAAAGAACTGGAGGCTCTGCCCGACGATCCCGATGAATTGCAATCGGATCTGGAAGCTCTCGCCGGACCTTCCGCCGGCCCCAGCGGCGGTCAGATGTACATTGACGGATTCACCGCCGGCCAGCTTCCGCCCAAGTCGTCAATTCGCGAGATCCGCATCAATCAGAATCCGTTCTCTTCCGAGTACGACAAGCTGGGTTACGGCCGCATCGAGATTTTCACCAAGCCCGGCACCGACAAATATCACGGCCAGGTGTTTGCCATCGGAAATGATTCCGCCTTCAATTCGTCGAATCCGTTCGCGGGCTCCGAACCGCCCTATTACTCGACGCAGTTCAGCGGAAACATCGGCGGCCCTATCAAGAAAAGCGCGTCTTTCTTCTTCAACGTCGAACACCGGAACATCGACGAATTCACCGCCACCAATGCCTTCGTCCTCGATCCAACGCTCACCACCTGGACCCAGTTCGCCGAGTCTGTGCCCAACCCGCGCCAGCGAACCAATATCGGCCCGCGCCTCGATTGGGCGGTCACCAAGAACAACACCCTCACCGCCCGCTACCAGTACTTTCGGGACACTGAAACCAACAACGGCGTAGGCCAGCTCAGTCTGTCTTCTCAGGCCTACAACTCCACCTCCACCGAACAGACCGTGCAGATCAGCGATACCCAGGTGATCGGGTCGAAGATCATCAACGAAACGCGCTTCCAGTACAACCGGGATCAGGACAATCAGAGCCCCCAGAATTTGAATCCCACGGTGAGCGTGTTGGGCAACTTCGTGGGCGGTGGCAGCGAACAAGGCACCAGCAACGACCTGCAGAATCGCTACGAAGTGCAGAACTACACCTCGCTGATCCATGGCAATCACATCCTCAAGTTCGGAGGGCGATTCCGTGCCACCCGCGAGGTTAGCGGCACGACCGCGGGATTCAACGGTTCCTTCACTTTTCCGTCGCAAGCCGCCTATCAGACTGCTGAGCAGAATCTGCAGGCAGGGGCCAGCACGACTACCGGCGCCAGCCAATTCGTGCAGATTCAAGGATCGCCCAATGCCAGCGTCACCTACCTCGACGCTGGATTGTACGTGCAGGATGATTGGCGCGTGCGCCCCAACATCACGCTCAGTACCGGCCTGCGTTTTGAAACCCAAAATGACATTCACGATAAGGGAAACTGGGCGCCGCGCTTTGGCATTGCCTGGGGTGTGGGCGGCAAAAGCGCTCCGCCCAAAGTCGTGATCCGTGGCGGTTTCGGCATCTTCTTTGATCGCTTCCAGTCCGGGCAAATTCTGCAGGCGGATCGTCTCGACGGCGTCACCCAGCAACAGTACGTCATCAGCGATCCCACGTGTTTTCCAGGGCTGAACGTGCCTCTCAACACTCCGATCTCAGGTTGCGGCGCGGTCAGTTCCAGTTCGTCTGCGATTTATCAGATCGGCCCCCGGCTGCGCGCACCCTACACCATCCAGGCCGCCGTCAGCGCCGAACGCCAGTTGACTAAGTCCGCTACCGTGTCCGTCACCTATTTGAACTCGCGGGGCTTCGACCAGTTCCTCACCATCAGCTCCAATGCTCCATATCCCGGAACCCCCTGCAATCCCTGCGCTCTTCCCAGCACCTATGTCTACCAGTACGTTTCCGAAGGCAACTTCACGCAGAACCAGCTGATCCTGAACTCCAACGTGAAGGTGGGTTCGAAGGTTCAGCTCTTTGGCTACTACACGCTGAACTATGCCAAAAGCGATACGTCCGGGGTGTCAAGTTTTCCCTCCAACTCTTACAACATCAGCCAGGACTACGGCCGAGCCTCGTTCGACACCCGCAACCGCCTGTTCCTCGGTGGGACCATCGCCTTTCCCTATATGTTTCGTCTGAGCCCGTTCCTGGTGGCCAGTTCCGGGTCGCCCTTTAACATCACTTCCGGCAGCGATCTCAACGGGGATTCCGTATTCAACGATCGGCCCGGGTTTGTTTCCAGCGCCACTTGCTCTCAGACCAGTCAGCTGGGGTCGATCTACTGCACGCCTGTGGGGACCTTCGATGCGTCTGGGGCCGGGAAGCTTCTTCCTATCAACTATGGGACGGGCCCGTCCCGGTTTGTATTGAACCTGCGGCTGACCAAGACTTTCGGAATTGGTCCGAAGGCAAAGGCAAATACCGGCAATGCAGGGCAGGGTGGTCCGGGCGGCGCGACGGCCAGCCGCGGCCCACTGTTCGGCGGAGGCGGTGGAATGGGAATGTCGGCGAATTCCGATCGCCGTTACAACCTGATCTTCGGGCTCTCCGTGCGCAACGTCTTCAACAGAGTCAATGTGGCTAATCCGGGCGGAGTCCTGGGGTCGCCGTTCTTCGATGTCTCCAACGCTCTCCAGGGTGGGCCATTTTCCAGTAACACGGCGCCACGCCGCATCGATACTGCAGGCCACATTCAGTTTCTGATCGAGGGAAGCATTGCTCTTGCCATATCCCGAATCCAAGGATTCGGGATATGCTGAAAATGCCAGAGACTGAGTGCCGCCCAATCCCGCAGTGCAAGGGCCCGAACCGATTGCCTTTTCTTCCTACGACCAGGCGGAAATTTATCCGCCTCGCAGCAACCGTTGGTGTGGCCGCACTGGCCGCTGACACTGCTCTGATCGAGCCCAACCGTCCGCGAATCGTGCGCCAGGAGATCGCGCTGCGTCGCTGGCCGGAGCGATTGGAAGGCTTTACGGTCGCGCTCCTCAGCGACTTCCATTACGACCCGTATTTCTCGGTCCACCCTCTGCGATCGGCGATCAGCATGGTCAACGCTCTGCATCCCGATCTGATCGTGCTGACCGGGGACTTCGTTTCGGTGCCCTTCACAGGCAATGTGGCGGCCGGCGCGGCGGCCGCCGAACCTTGCGCCCAACTACTGCGGCAAATGCAGGCGCCCTATGGACTGTGGGCGGTCATGGGAAACCATGACGTCTTTACCGATTCGGATCGCGTGACCAGTTTGCTTCGCGCCCAGGGAATTCAGGTCCTGGTCAACCAGGCGGTGCCCATCGAAAGCAAGGGAGCCCGGTTCTGGCTCGCTGGCATCGACGACGCGCTGGCCGGAGACGCCGACCTCGACGCAACCTTGCAAAAGGTTCCCACGGCGGAAGCCACCGTCTTGTTGGCCCACGAGCCTGACTACGCCGACCGCGTCGCGCACTATCCCGTCGATCTGCAACTCTCGGGGCACTCCCACGGAGGCCAGGTGCGCCTGCCTTTCCTCCGTCCGCTTTACTTGCCCGCTTTGGCCAGGAAGTACGTTTGGGGTTTGTATCAAATCGGAGAGCTCACGCTCTACACCAATGCGGGCCTGGGCACAGTCGATCTTCCCATACGTTGGAACTGCCCTCCGGAAATTACCCTTCTGACCTTGCGGCGGTCTGCCCGTTCCTGAGTGCGGAACGCTGCGAAGACTCTAGGGTTGAGACTGGTTGCAAATGCCCGCTTCCCATATGCAACCGCTTTCACACCAGCCCATCTGATTCACGAGGTCCTGCCTGTAACCTCTTGCAAACAAGGGAATCCCCGTTCGCCTTGGGTGGTCCTCCATTTGCCACCGTAAAGTAGAGGTGTAATACCCGATGCATCGTCGCACCTGGCCTGCGATTTTCTTGCTGATGCTGTCTGTGGTTGCCCTGGCGGTGGACACATCCGTGCCGCGCGTGCCGTCGGTAACGTTCGAGCAGCGAGAGAGCCAGGTTTCGCGAAGGTTCCTGCGCGCCTCGCAGTTCGTCGATGTGCGCCACATCACCTTGCAGCCGACTTGCGAAGCGGTTCAGCCACCCGAGGCTCTGACCACCCCCGACCCGCTTTTCACCCCGGCGGCCAAAGGCCAGAAAGTGAAAGTCAGCTTCATCATCGGCACCGACGGGCGCGTGCACAGCCCGCTCATTCTGGAAAGCGCGGGGCTGGCGGGCGACCGCCACGTGCTGCAAACCGTGCGCACCTGGAGATATCGTCCCGCAACCTGCAACGGCGTTCCCACGGAGACGGAAGGCAAGATCGAGTTTTCCAGCCGGTAGCACGAGCCGGTGGGCTAGAATTACCCCAGTAGTGGGTGATGCGATTCGTGGACAAAGAAAAGAAAAATCCCAGACCTTCCGGCGCGCCCTCGGAATCACCCGCGCGCAACCCCGAGATGGACGAACTCTACCGCAGGCTGCAACCTGAAATGCGCCGTCCCAGGCCCAGTCCAGACGCGATTGCCGCGGCGCTGGAGGCTGCGCAACGTCTGGCCGCCGAGGCAGACGCGGAACAGGCTGCGGATGACACGGCCGAAGACCTCACATCCGATTCCACCGCCGTCGTTTGCCGCGTTTGTGGATACCGCAATCGCGAAGGGAATAAATTCTGCGGCATGTGCGGCATCACCGTCACCGGGCCGGAGGAAGCAGAAGGGGGATTTCCCGGGGAGGAAGACCGTCCGCCGTTGCACGACTTTGCGCTTCCACCCAATCCCTTTCTCGATCGCGACCCTGAGCCCGCGGAAAGGCCGATGACCAGCCGGCCGACAGGGCAGGAAACGCATCACTACCATCATCACTATCACCACCACTATTTTCCGGGCGGGGAAGCGATGGTTGCGCGGTCCGCGGCGGATCCAATGCGGGATGTGGTGCGGGATCCCACCAGGGAAGACAAGTTGCGGCCAACGGCGGCGCTGCGGGGCGACATGAGCCGCGCCGAGGCGGCGGTCCGGCGCGTCACGCAGGAGTGGGTGCTGGCCTGCAACACAAAACATCTCGATGATCTGATCGAGCTTTACACCGCCGATGCGCTGGTGCTGCGATCCAACTGTCCTCCCATCCGCGGCGCCGCGGCGGTGCGCGAGTTTTTCTTTGGCGCGCTTGACGCGGGACTGGGAGAAGTGGAAATAGAGCCTCTGCGGGTGGACGTGGTCGGAGAGTTTGCCTACGAAGCGGGACGCTGCAAGGCCTTGATTCCCAGCGCCACCGGCAAGCGCCGCGAGGAACGGGGCAAGTATCTGTGGGTGTGCACGCGGCAGAGTAACGGCGAGTGGAAGCTGGCCGCCGATTGCTGGTCCAGCGATTTGACGTTGACCACGCTGGAATCCGATGTTCCGCAAAGTGCGGCAGTGAAGACCAGCCAGCCGCGCAAAAATCCGTGACGCGAGTCTCGGGGGAGCGGCAAACCTCAGGGGCTAAAGCCCAGTCCTGGTGCGGCCTCTCGCGGCACGACTAAAAGTCGTGCCCTGATACGAATCCGAGTTTACGGAGTCACACCCAGTTTGGCCAAGTCTTCGCGCAACTGTTCCACTTGTTGCATTTCGATGGTCTGCATTCCGAGCTTGGCGGCACATTCCAGATTGAGCGCGCGATCGTCGATGAAGCAGCACTGGTCCGCGGGGATCTGCGTGGTCTCCAGCGCCAGGCGATAAATGTCGCGCTCCGGCTTGCGGAATCCGACGAAGCAGGAACTGACAAACAGGCGGAACATCTTCCGCAGCCCAAACTTCTCGATTCGGTAGTAGTTGAGTTCGCGCGATTCGTTGTTAATCGTGCCCATGAAGTATTTGCCGGAATCGCTGAGCGTCTGCGCGAATCCCAGCACTTCGGGAAATGGCTGCGACAGCGAGAACATGTAGTCGCGGAAGGCGTCGCGCGGGAAGGGACGCGTGCGGTAGAACACGGTGCGGTCGATGTACTCGTCGAGTGTGATCTTGCCGCGCTCGAACGATGAGACCACCATCTCGTGGCGGTCGTGGAATTCTTCTTCGTCCAAGTGAAAGTGCTCGAGCGCGGCCGTGCGTTCAATGCGGTCCCAGGCGTTGGTGAGCAGCACACCTCCGACATCCCAGAAAATGGCGCGAATGGCAGACAAGAGCGGTTCCTCCCCAGCGGAAAAGTTCTGGGAAGAGTTTAGACGAGTTAGGTGCGGAACGGGCGGGTGTGGTTGCGTTCTGAAAAGGGTAATCGGTGCGCTCAGGAAAATTGATTGACATATTCCTATATAGGAATATATATTCTTGCCATGGCGAGAGCGGCGACCACTTCCGATGCCTTCAATGCGGTGGCGGAGCCGCGGCGCCGGGACATTTTGAACTACCTGGCGATCCGGGAACGGGCCGTGGGAGACATCGTCGCGAGCCTGGGTTTGGAACAGCCCTCGGTGTCGAAGCATTTGGGTGTGCTGCGCCGCGTGGGGTTAGTGCGGGTTCGGCGCCACGGGCGGCATATGTTCTATCGAACCAATGCGGAGGCGATCCGGCCGCTGCATGAGTGGACGAAGACCTTTGAGCGCCTGTGGCAGCACCAGTTGAATCGGGTGAAGGAACGGGCGGAAGCCGCGTCCCGCAAGATCGGGGAAGCACTTTGAGGGTTCGGATCGCCATCGGGGCCCGGAAAGCTTTTAACCGCTGAGGGCGCTGAGGGTTCGCGAAGGACGGAAAGAAGAGCGACGATTTGCGGTCTTGCGGCATCGACTCAGCATCCGAAGTTTCGACAAATCGACGAGTTCGACAAGAGTGGCAAACAAGAAGCGAGAACAAGGAGGAAGGATGAGTCCGACAGCAACCGCAGGGATGGAGAATCTGACAATAGAGATTACGCAGGAAATTCATGTGCGGGCGTCGCTGGAAGTGACGTTCGCGGCGCTGCTGGAACAACTGGGGCCGGAGAATGACACGCCCGAAGGCAAGAAGATGTCGATGAAGATCGAGCCGTGGCCGGGCGGCAGGTGGTACCGCGATCTGGGCGACGGCAATGGTCACTTCTGGGGACACGTGCAGGCCATCAAGCGGCCCACGCTCGTCGAAATCACCGGACCGCTGTTTATGTCGTATCCGGTCGTCTCGAATCTGCAATACCGGCTAAGCGAGGAAGAAGGGGGAACCCTGATCAAGTTCCACCACCTGGCGCTCGGATTCATTCCGGACGATCACAAACAAGGCATGGGGAAGGGCTGGACGCACATGCACGATCGCCTGCGGGAGCGGGCGGAGGGCAGGGGCAAGCGCTGACACCCAGTTGCTGATTCGCTTGGGGATGGCAAAGCCCAGGGTGGCGGACCCATCCCAATCATCATCAGCCCATGAAAGGGAAGGAGGATCCGATGTGCCCGGCATGTATGGCCAGCGCAGCATGGATGGCGGGAAGTGTGATGTCGACGGGCGGGATGGCCGCGCTCGCCGTGAGAATCGTTCGTGGGAAGAAGATTGGGTCGCAAGACAATTCAAAGAATGTGATGGAGAGGAGAAACGACGATGACAACCATAACGACAAGCCAGAAGGAACTGGGCAGGGTCGTACCGCACGCTGAGTGGGTGGCGGCCCGCAAAGAGCTTTTGCGCAAGGAGAAGGAATTCTCGCGCCTGCGCGACGAGCTGAGCCGGCAGCGGCGCGCGCTTCCGCGGGAGAAAGTCGAGAAGAACTATGTGTTCGACGGGCCCAAGGGCAAGGAGACGCTCGCCGATCTGTTTGCCGGACGAAGCCAGCTGATCGTTTATCACTTCATGTTTGGTCCGGGCTGGAAAGAGGGTTGCCCGAGCTGCTCGTTTCTGGCCGACGGGTTCGACGGTGCTGCCGTGCATCTCGCGCACCGGGATGTGACTTTCCTGGCGATTTCGCGCGCCCCGTTGCCCGAGATCGAGGCCTTCAAGAAGCGCATGGGATGGCGGTTCAAGTGGGTGTCGTCGTTTGCCAACGATTTCAATTACGACTACCACGTGTCATTTTCGAAGGAGGAGAGGGAGAAGGGGCAGGGCAAGGTCTACTACAACTACGACATGACGGAGTTCCCGTCCGAAGAGGGCCCGGGCACGAGCGTGTTCTACAAGAACGCGGCCGGAGAAATCTTCCACACCTATTCCAGCTACGCGCGCGGACTCGATCCCATGCTGCCAACATACCAGTGGCTGGATCTCACGCCCAAGGGGCGCGATGAAGATGGGCTGGCGCATACCATGGCGTGGGTTCGCCACCACGACAAGTACGTTGATGGCGAGGTGGTGGACGTGAAGGCGCTCTATGTGCAGCCCGCAAAAGCGGATGCTTCGTGAGGTTCGGGAAACCACTCGTAGGAAGGGACGAACTTACCGGGAAAGACTGAGGATCAGGAAATGTCACAGATGATGGAACCGATGCTGAAGGAATTCCGCGAGGAAGTGGCGATCACCAGAAGAGTGTTGGATCGAGTGCCCGCGGACAAGCTAAGTTGGAAGCCTCACCGGAAGTCGATGTCGCTGGGTGCGCTGGCCCTGCACATCGCGACGGTTCCAGGGGCGCTGGCAAAGATCTCGCAACTCGACGAGTTCGATGCGGCGCAGGCAAACTTCAACCCGCCGGAGCCGAAGAATCTCGCAGAGATCAACGCCGCTCTCGACGAAAGCGTCCGCACGGCCGAGGAATGCGTGGGCGGCATGAGTGAACAAAAAGCGCGAGGGAACTGGCGCCTGCTGGTGAATGGAAAACAGGCGTTCAGCCGGCCGCGAGTGGAGGTGCTGCGGTCGATCATGTTGAATCACTGGTACCACCATCGCGGCCAGTTGTCGGTTTATCTGCGATTGCTCGATGTTCCGGTGCCGGTGATCTACGGGCGCAGCGCGGATGAGAATCCGTTCGTGTAAGGGGCAAGAACTCACTACAGAAAGTGGAATGTGCTGTGGACGTGTCCGAGGGCGAGACGCCCTCGCGACAGCCGGCGAGACGCCGGCGCGACTGGTAAGAGCTGCGGCTAGCGTTTGTAGATCGTGGTGTCGGGATGATAGTTGCGCCAGTCGAACCAGTAGTCTTTGAGGGCGGGGACGCGATCCAGGCATTTGTCCTGCGCAGGACCGGAGATGGCGCAGCCCTGGAAGTTCCACTCGCTGGCAGTTGCGGTGTCGAGTAAGGTCCAGGCTTTGGGAGCGACGGCTGCGGCGGACGATGCCTCGACCTTCGCATCGGTTGAAGCCGGCTTGGTTGCAGGGGCTGTGTCGGGTTTCGCGGCAGACGGGTCCAGGCCTTCGGTCTCGCCTTTCAGGAAGAACTCCGCGTCTTTGCCGTCGATGCGGCTGACAAAAACGCGGAAGGATTTGCCATCGGGACCGACCGCTACCAGCAGCGGCGTACCGTGGACGCGGTCGACAACCGGCGATTGCTTCAGCAGCGTGTCCCAGGGATAGGCACGGCTGGCGCCGTCGATTTCCAGTCCCACGACCACGTCGCGCGATTTCAATTCCGTCCCCGGAAAGCTGATCACGACCGGAAGCTTGGCGACCTCCGCTTCCCAGTTGCTGTCGTACTCCTTCCCATACTTCGGTACTTCCGCCAGCACCTGGCCGTCGGAGACTTCCGACTTCCACTCGCCGAAGCTCAACTCGTCACTGAGGACTAGCGTGAGGGACGCGCCCTGCAGCGGGCCGTAGATCGCTTTGCCGGTGATTTGCTGCCACCACGTGCCAGTCTCCTTGTCGCGCATCAAAAAGTTCTGGTTGTTGATGCCGGCCAGATAAAAATGCAGGACTCTTCCATTCACCGTACGTGTCCACACCAGACCGGTGTGACAGAGCGTTCAATAGGTGACGGCCACGGGGACACCGGAGACGACGTCATTCAAGACATGGTGGTAGGCCATTTCGCGGATGGGATACGCGCGGGCGTCGGATCCGAAGCGGATCGCGAGAATCATCTCTCCGCTCGCGAGTTTGCTGGCGGAGGCGGATTCGAACTGCGCACTGTCCACGGGATGGAACATCCACTCGAAATAGTTCAGGCGGGACATGACCGCAGAGAACGCAACCAGCACGACCGCGGAGGCGAGAACGATCTTGCGCGCTCGGCTCGCGGCGCCCCACAGGACGAGTGCGAATGCGAGACATAGGAGGGCTGCGACAAGAGTTCCCCAGGGAGCGCGCTGGCGGAGGGCCATGGCCCACGCGAGGGCCGACGGCGTCTGGTGGCGAAACGGGCGGATGATAAAGGCCGGAACGAAAAACCATCCGACGGCGGTCAGGGCCGAGGCAGTGAACAGGAACCACGCGAAACTGCGACGAGGGGAGGCCATCGCTCCGATTGTAACCAAATCGCTTTCGCAGATGGAATAGATCCCAGCAACGCAGGGAAGGCCGCGGGAAACGTGACCCTGGTAACTTGTGACGGGAACTGAGGGAACCTAGGATGAGGGCAGGTATGACTCTATCTGCCCTGCTAGTGTGCGTGGATGAGGCGCCCGCCCAGGTGCTGCGCCGGGTCCTGGAAGAACTCAGCATTCGGGTTGAGGCTTGCCCGGATTTCGTGCGCGCGGCCATGCGGCTGGCGCAAGAGCGCTTCGACGTGGTGGTTGTCGACGGAGAATCCAACCAGGACGTGATTTCTCTGCTGCGGGAAACCCGCTTGTCGCGACGGAACGATGCGACGCTGGCGGTGGCAGTGGTGGCCGGGCAGGAGAACATCCGCGAGCTGTTTTCGCTGGGGGTAAATTTTGTTCTGTATAAGCCGGTCGCGTATGACCGGGCGCTGAGCAGCCTGCGGGCGGCGCGCGCCGTGATGCGCAAGGAAAAGCGCAAGAACGCCCGCGCCACCGTGCACGCCCACGCCACCGTGGATTATGCCAACGTCGAGCAGGAGAAGGCGACGCTCGTCGACCTGGCGCAGGACGGCATGGCGGTGCAGTTCGGGAAAAAGCTTCCGCCGGTCAGCAAAGTATATTTTCAGTTCCAGCTGCCCGGACAGACGTCGAGCGTCCGCTTGTCGGGACAAGTGATTTGGCAGGATTGGAACGGCCGCGCCGGATTTCAGTTCGTGGACGTGCCCAAGGCCTCGCGCCGCCTGCTGACGGATTTTTTGGGCGCCAACCTTCCCGCCAGCACCCAGCGCGAGCGGCTGCCCGGGGTCACGGTGGAGATGGAAGAGCCGCTGCAACTGGCCACGGTATCGGTAGACGAGCAAACCCATGGCAGCCGGAGCATGCAAGACCCGGCACACCAGGCGGTGGCCCAGGAATCTGCCGCGACCGGGCAGAGCGAAGCCGATAACCGGCGCGCGCAAACCCGTTACGCCTGCCGCCTGGGCGCAGAAGTCTATCGCACCGGATCATCGGTCCCTAATCACTGTTGCCTGACCGACCTGAGTTCGGGCGGGTGCTATCTGGAAGTTCCGCTGCCGTTTCCGCAGGGCTCGTCGGTGGAGATTCTGGTTCGAACCTACGAGATGAAATTGCGGTTACGGGGAGCGGTGCAGGCTTCGCATCCCGGCTACGGGATGGGTGTGGCGTTTGAGTTAAAGACCAAGGAAGAACGGGCCAACGTGAAGAAATTGACGGACTTCGTGGCGGCGACGACCGATCCTTCCGCGTAAAACGAGGCTGGAACCCTCCCAGACGATTCTGCTGTACAACCCATCAGCGCCTGTAAGTCGTTGAGCCTTCGTGTAAGTCACTGAGTTTTGGTGTAAGTGATTGAAAACTGGTAGAACGGCGCTGGCGAGCTCAGGGACGGGCGTTGGTGCCGGGGATGGACCTTCCCCTCATCCCGGGGCCGATCGTCGCTGGCAGGGCCGTTTCCGGCTCCGGAAAGGGTATCGCAGGCGGCGTCCTGGAACGCGCCGCCGGCTTGCGGGAAGCTTTATCCTACGTACGTACAAATACATCCTGCATATAGGTAATTCATTATTGTACGTACATAAAACTATTACAATCTATTTCAAGGCTACTTCTTCCGCGACCGCCTTGCGGAAGTAGTCCAGCGAGAGGCGCAGGCCGGTTTCCAGATCGATCTTCGGTTCCCATCCCAGCAACTGCCGCGCCTTGGTGATGTCGGGACGGCGCTGCTTGGGATCATCCTGGGGCAGGGGTTCGTGGCCAATCCGGCTCTTCGATCCGGTGACCTTCAACACCACCTGGGCGCACTCGAGGATGGTGAATTCATTGGGATTGCCGATGTTCACGGGCAGATGCTCGTCGGATTTCGAAAGACGCAGGAAGCCGTCGATTTCGTCGCTCACGTAGCAGAAGCTGCGGGTCTGATTGCCGTCGCCGTAAACGGTAAGGGGTTCGCCGCGCAGCGCCTGCTTCATGAAATTTGAAACTACCCGGCCGTCATTCAATTGCAGGCGCGGGCCGTAGGTGTTGAAGATGCGGACGATGCGCGTATCGACTTTGTGATAGCGGCGGTAGGCCATGGTGACGGCTTCGGTGAAACGCTTGGCCTCGTCGTAGACCGAGCGCGGGCCGATGGGATTGACGTGGCCCCAGTAGGTTTCCTTCTGGGGATGCTCCAGGGGATCGCCGTAGCACTCGGAAGTGGAGGAAACGAAATACTTCGCGCCGTATTTGCGGGCGACGTCGAGGGCGTGAAAGGTGCCCAGGGATCCGACCTTCAGCGTCTCGATGCCGTGATTGCTGTAATCGACCGGGCTGGCGGGACTGGCCAAGTGAAATACGTAATCGACTTTGCCCACGTCAAAGGGTTCGCAAATGTCCTGCTCCACGAACTCGAAGCGGGGTTCATTGTGCAAGTGCGCGAGATTGGCGCGCCGGCCGGTGAGCAGGTTGTCGACGACGACCACACGCCAGCCTTCGGCGAGCAGAGCATCGCACAGATGGGACCCCAGAAACCCGGCGCCCCCGGTGACTACCGCGCGTTTTGGACTCATGCTTTCTTGCCGTTCTTCAGGACCGCGGCGGGCACGCCGTCGGGGTGAGAGGCGGCGCGGCCCACGCTGTAATAGGTGAAGCCTTGCGCGGCCATCACTTCCGGATCATACAAGTTGCGCCCGTCAATCACGATGGGATACTTGAGTTCCTGGCGGAGACGGTTGAGATCGAGGTTCGCGAATTCCTCCCACTCGGTGAGGATCAGCAAAGCGTCGGCGCCGTGGGCCGCTTCGTAGGGCGAGTTGGCGAAGGTGATGCCGGAAGACATCACTTCCTGGGTGCGCTCCATGGCGGCGGGATCGTAGGCAGTGATTTTGCTGCCTTCCTGCAATAACGCCTGCACCAGGAACAGCGCCGGGGATTCGCGGATGTCGTCGGTGCCTCCCTTGAAAGCGAGCCCGAGGACGCCGAGGTTCTTGCCTCGGAGGGTCCAGAGCGCGCTGCGCACTTTGCGCAGGAAGCGCTGGCGCTGATCTTCGTTGATGCGCATCACTTCATCCAGCAGGCGGAAATCGTAACCGCATTCGCGGGCGACGGCGCGAAACGCCATAACATCTTTGGGGAAGCAGGATCCGCCGTAACCGATGCCGGGATTCAGGAACCGGGGGCCGATGCGCGAATCGGTGCCCACGCCGTGGACCACCTGATTCACGTTGGCGCCCACCGACTCGCAGACCGAAGCCACCGCGTTGATGAAGGAGATCTTCATGGCCAGGAAGGCGTTGGAGGCGTGCTTGATCAGTTCCGCGCTCTTGGTGCTGGTCACGATGATGGGAGCGGGAATGGAAGCGCGATCCGGTTGCGGAATGGCGTCGGAGCGTTCGTAGTAACTGCCATCGGTCAGGGGCGCGTAAACTTCGCGCAACACGTCGGCCGAGCGCTCGCTGTCGCAGCCAATCACGATGCGGTCGGGAAACAGGAAGTCGGTAACGGCCGTGCCTTCGCGCAGGAACTCCGGATTGGAAGCGACGTCGAACGACTCCGGATCGGTGCCGTTGCGCAGGATGATCTTGCGCACCCATTCGCTGGTATAGACGGGAACCGTACTCTTTTCGACAATCACCTTGTAGTCGTTGATGCCCCCGGAAATTTCGCGGGCCACGGATTCTACGTAGGACAGATCGGCTTCTCCGCTCTCGGTGGGCGGCGTGCCGACGGCAACGAAGATGGCCGAACTGAGGCGGACAGCCTCCTTCAAGTCGTCGGAAAAGGTGAGGCGATGGCCGCGATGGCGGTTGAGCAACTCCGGCAGAAACTTCTCGTGGATGGGAACCTGGCCATTCTTCAGCGCGGCTAGTTTCCGTTCGTCATTGTCGACAAGGATGACATCATGGCCGAGGTCAGCAAAACAAGCACCTGCCACCAACCCTACGTATCCCGAGCCTACGACAGCAATCCGCATGTTCAAACTCCCTGGATGGATATCCTAAAGAACGCTGTATTTGAGACGGTTCCACGGGGGAAACCAAGGGGAGGAACCAAAAGAAACTTCCTGGGGAACTATCATCGCCGGCCCCAAGTTTTACTGATTCTACCAGCATCCGCTCGCGATTGGGAGGAGATAAAAGACTCCCCCACGGTAGTTCTATTGCCTTCTTTCCTTTTCTGGGAGAGGGCCCGAAGGCGGGATGGCTCGCACGCTGCGGCAGTTATGGTGTCGCTGCCAGTCCTCTTTATTACACCGGTTTATTACGCCGGCGATCCACCCGAAGCGCAGAGGTCGGTCGACAGGGGTGGGAATGCTTATTGACATCCCCCTGGTTTGGAGTGAAACTCCGCTACAGAAGCTGATTTGCGTATATATCTTTGGTGCCCATGCCTCCACACCCCAGGCCGGGGTCTGACTCGGCGAACCCTGTTGCCACCACGCCGGCCAAGCCATTGACGGAATCCGACGAAGCTGCGACGCGGTCCGGCTTGACCGCGGGTTTCGAATCTGACTTCGCCGAACTGGCCGCCAAGTTTGCCGCCCACGGTGCGGGCAACTTCTCGGCGGAACTTTCGGCCGAACTGGCCCTGGAAATTGTGCTGAACGAGATTGTGGAGGGAGCCTGCCTGGCCATGGGCGCTACGGGCGCCGCCATTGTTCTGATGCGCGACGGAGAAATGAGTTGCCGGGCCAGCAGCGGATCGACGGCCCCGCAATTGGGCGCCCGCCTGGACCCAGGCACCGGCATTTCCGGAGAGTGCGTGCGGACGCGGCAACTGCAGCGCTGTGACGATGCCCAAGCCGATCCGCGCGTGGATATGGAAGCCTCCCGCAGGCTGGGCGTGCGCTCGGTGATGGCCATGCCGCTGCTCCGGAACGGTGATCTGCTGGGTGTGTTTGAAGTGTTTTCCTCCCGTGCCGCGGCCTTCGGAGAGCGTGACGAGCGCACCTTGGATGCGCTGGCGCAGCGCGTCCTCAGCAATCTGCAGCGCGCCTCCGAGCCCATTCCAAAGCCCCCGGTGGCGGCAACCCTTCCAGAGCTCGAGTTGCACGCCTCGCCCGCAACCCTGCCGACTGCTTCCCCGTCTGTGGATGCGCCCGTGTCGGCCGAGGGCGCAACCCCTTCCGGCCGCGGCCTCGACCTGGTTACGTGGGCATTGGGACTGAGCGTACTGGCGTGTGCGATCTTGCTCGGAGTGCTGATCGGGCGGCACTTCCTATGGCAGCCCACCCCCCGAATCCACCAGCCGGTGGCAGTGTCGGAAACTGCGCCCAGGGGGCAAAGCGGAGCCTCTGGAACCAGCAACACCGCTGTGAACCCCAACCCGGCACCAGTCTCGGCACCGGCGGCGACGGCTACGGCCGGCGAGAAGCCTACGACTGCTGTACGGTCCAACGGCCAGGGCGGAACCGGTGCGGCCGATTCCCATTCCGGCGAGGGTGATCTGCGGGTTTACGAGAACGGCAAAGAGGTATTTCGCCTGCCTTCCCCGCCAAGCCCAGCGGAGATGCCAGCGAACGGGCAGGGAATCGAGAACACGAGCGCCTCTGCCGGGGAGCCACAGCAGGTCATGCAATTGAGTCCGACGGCAGCGGAAGACAGCCTGCTACACCGCGTGGAACCAAACTATCCCGAAGCGGCCCGCCAGCAGCACATCCAGGGCGCCGTGGTGCTGGATGTTCGTATCGGGCAGGATGGCGCGGTGCAAAAAGTCACACCCGTGAGTGGAAACTCACTGCTGGTCCAGGCTGCCGCTGATGCCGTCAAGCAATGGCGCTTCCTGCCCCGTCAGGCGGACGGTCGTGCGGTTGAGATGCAAACGAGGATTACGCTCAACTTCCGATTGCCGCAGTGAGCCGCCGCTCGAACAAGAACGAATAACGAAAAATGTTATGTGGCAGTCTTGCGGATGGCGACCGACGCGGGTCCGGACTTGACGGGAACCGCGACCGGCCGAGCCGGTCCACTGGCCGCCGGATGGTCTGCCGTGCGCACGGCGCCACCGCCTAGAGCGAACAGCACTACCTCAACGCGACTGGAAACGCCCAGCTTGTCAAAGATGCGGAACAGGTAGTTCTTGATGGTGTGTTCGGTGAGCTTGAGGCGTTGAGCGATTTCGCGATTCGAGAGGCCTTCGGCCACACAGCGCACGACATCGATTTCCCGGGCCGAAAGCAGAGATCCGCCATTGCGGTTCAGGTTGGCCAGCGCGGGCTGAGTCAAGGCTTCGAGCACGTATTGCAGTTCGCGGCTGCTGGCCCACACCTGCCCCGCGTTCACGCACTGAATGCATTTGGCGAGCAGGCGGAACGGTTCGGTCCGGCAAAACACTCCCTGGGCGCCCGCCCGGAAAGCTTCAATCACCCCCGCGCGCTCGGAGGAGTCGAGCAGCAGGATGACCCGCGGCGAAGGCGACTGGGCCCGGACCTCGCGCGCCAGCTCGAATCCGCCTAAATGATTGTCGCCCAGCTTTGCGCTGATCACGACCACATGCGGCTTTTCGCGTTTGGCCAAGTTGAGAATGGCCGGGGCGGTGGATGGAGAATCGATCATCTGGAACTGCGAATCGCGAGCCAGTGCATCCACCAGAAGTTGCGTGCTCATGGAAGTGCTGTCCGCCGCCAGAACACGAAGCCGATCTTGATTGGGAAATGCGGTCAAAGGCGTCATAAAAGTAGTTTGGTGAACCCTGACGGAATCGTGGGGACTACGAACCGGAACCTCAAGGAAGACCAACGGCCCACAGTCTTCGGTCTTCTACCCCTTGGCGGCCGGAACGCAGATTTGGTCAAGACTAGGGGAAGTTAGACTCGGAGTAAATAGCACTATTGGGTAGGTCCGAACGGGCAGTAACTTTGCGGGGATAACCGAAGTTTCGCGGGCAAAGTTGCAAAGTTTTGCAGCATTGACAACCGGCGATGCTGCAATCATACTCTCCACACGGTGCCCCCGGCGCCCTGGTCATACTCCTCCCTTTCGGCTTCCGGGGCCGAGTTGTCAACCCAACACAGTGGAGTTCAAACGCGTGGGAAGATTCAAGAGTGTTCTTTGTGCCTTGAGCCTGAGTGTGGCCGGGCTGGTGTTTCCCATCTGCGATTTTGCGCAGAGCCCCCGGACTCAGGTGAAGGCGGAGATCACGCACGATCTGTCGCCTCCGTTGCGTACTTTGAAGCCGGTGGTACGGCGCGGAATGCTGGTGGCGGTCGGACGCGAAGAAGGAGCCGAAAACCGTCTGACGGGCGCACGCCGGCCAAGATCCAGTTCAGCCGTGGCCGACGTGGTGGCCCAGACTTCAGCGACGGTGTCGAACGCGCCCACCGTGGGCCTCAATTTTGATGGTGTTGCCGCGCCCACGGGCCGCGCTGTTCCCGATACGAATGGCGCCGTAGGGGCAACGCAGTATTTTCAATGGGTCAACACCGATTTCGAGGTTTTCAACAAGACTTCAGGAGCGTCGATCTATGGCCCGTTCGACGCGAGCACGCTGTGGAGCGGCTTTCCACCCTGCAACTCGACGGATGAGGACGATGTGGTCGTCGAGTACGACAAGATGGCCAACGTCTGGGTGCTGGAGCAGCACGTGGCCCCAGGCTCAGGTTCGAACTATCAATGCATCGCGGTCTCGACCAGTTCCGACGCGACCGGCACCTACAATCGCTACGTTTTCAACTTGCCCAGTAACTTTCCGGATTATCCCAAAATCTCGGTTTGGCCCGACGCCTACTATTTGACGATCAATGAGCAGGATCCAACCAGTTTTGCGGCTCTGGGCGCCTACGTCTGCGCGCTGGATCGGAGCAGCATGCTGGCGGGCAAAGCGGCAACCGCACAGTGCTTCCAGTTGAGCTCGTTGTACAACAGCCTCTTGCCGGCAGATTTGGATGGATCGATTCTGCCTCCGACGGGGGCTCCGAACTACCTGATGAACCTGGGGAACAACTCGTTGAATCTCTGGCAATTTCATGTGGATTGGCAGAATCCTGCCAACACGACACTGAAGGGGCCCACGAATTTGCCGGTGTCCTCGTTTCTGAATGCGTGCGCCGCGTCGTCCAACTGTGCCCCGCAGCTCAGCACGAATCAATTGGTGGACGGCCTCGGGGGCCGGCTGATGTTCCGGTTAGCCTACCGGCACTTTGCCGATGGCCACGAGTCGATTGTCGCCACACATTCGGTCAACACGCCCAGCGCCGTGCGTTGGTACGAGATTCAGAACCCCGGCGGCACACCAGTTGTGTTTCAGCAGGGAACCTTCGCGCCCGACTCCAACTATCGCTGGATGGGATCGATTGCGATGGATCAGGTGGGCGACATCGCGGTCGGATTCAGCGTGTCCAGCGCGTCCATGTATCCCGCGATTCGCTACACGGTACGCCTGCAAAGCGACCCGCTGAACACGATGGAAGCGGAGAGCTCGATTATCGAGGGTACCGGGGCGCAAGTGGGCAGTAATCGCTGGGGAGACTACAGCGCGCTGACCATCGATCCCGGCGATGATTGCACCTTCTGGTACACCAACGAATATCTCGTGTCGAATGGGGACTTCAACTGGCACACCCGGATCGCTTCTTTCTCGTTGCCCTCGTGCACCAGCAGCCTGCCGGTGACGCTGGCTCCGAATGGGCTGATTTTTCCGCCGCAAGCGATTGGCACCAGCAGCGTCCCGCAGAATGTGACCCTCACCAATCAGCAGAGCGTGCCGCTACACATTGCCAGCCTGGCGGCCAGTGGAGACTACTCCGAATCGGACAACTGCGTGAGCAGCAGCCCAATTCCCATCGGGGGCACGTGCACCATCAGTGTGACGTTCAAGCCTACGGCAGCGGGCAGCCGAACTGGCCAAGTGACGGTGAATGACGATGCGCCCAACGGTTCCCAGACCGTGAACATGACAGGGACGGGCGCGGCTCCGGCGGTCAGCTTGTCGCCTGGTCTTCTGCAATTCAACGCGCTGGTCGGCACAACCAGCGCAGCCAAATCGGTGAAGCTGAAAAACAGCGGCACCGGTCCGCTGACCATCAGCGCGATCCAGGCCAGCGGCGACTATGCGGAAACCGATAACTGCGTGAGCAGCAGTCCGCTGGCCGCAGGCGCCGTGTGCACCATCAATGTGACGTTTTCACCGGCGGTGATCGGATCGGTCCCTGGAGACATCACGATTGTTGACAACGGCGTAAACGGCGCACCGCATCGCATACCGCTATCGGGCGCGGGACAAGTCACAATCGCGGTCTCGCCAGCCAGCCTGGTTTTTCCCACGACGAACGTGGGCAGCACCAGCAGTCCGATGACCGTCACGGTCACCAATAACGCCAGCACGGCACAGAATATTTCCTGGAAAATTGGGGGAGATTTTGCCGCGGCGGGCAGCGGCGTCCATCCCTGCGGCAGTTCGCTCAGTGCGGCGTCGAACTGCACGTTGAGCGTGACCTTCAGCCCCACGACCAACGGCGTGGCCGGCGTGGTGAAGGGCGGCCTGGCGGTTACGGACGCAGCCACGGTTCCCTACAATCCGCAGTCCGTCAATCTTTCCGGCAGCGCCAGCGGCGGGCCGGCCAGCAATCCTTTAACGTTCACTCCCGCCAGCTTGAATTTTGGCAGCACGGTGATTGGCACCACCAAGAAGTCGCCGGTCGTGCAAGTCACCAACGCCAGCGGCGCCGCGGTGACGTTGTCGAGTGTGACCGCGTCGGGGGAATACAGTGTTGCCCCAGCCGGCGCCAAGCCCTGCAGCAACGGCTTGATCCTGGCCGCCGGCGCCAAGTGCGGGTTCTCCGTCTCGTTGACTCCGACCAGCAGCGGATCGATCGTGGGTTCAGTCACGGTTGTGGATAACGTCGCTTCCGGACCCACGATTCAAACCTATAACTTGGTGGGAAGCGGCTTCTGGCCGATTGCGATGTCGCCAGGCACGCTGAAGTTTCCCGCAACCACGGTCGGAAGCACCAGTTCACTGCTGCAGGTCACGGTGAAGAACTTCAGTGCGGCAGCAGTAACGCTCAGCAGTATGGTGGCCAGCGGTGACTACAACATTGTTCCTGCAGGCACGAATCCCTGCAGCTCAGGTACGGTTCTGAATACCAACGGAACCTGCACGTTTGGAGTGACGTTCTCTCCGAGCGTCACCGGAACAATTGGCGGGGTAGCGACGGTGAGCCACAACGCTCCGAATGGACCGCAGATAGTGGCGCTGACGGGTACGGGGCAGTGAAAATGGGCGTTGGCTCAAACTATGACAAATATTGTCATAGCTTTTATTGTCAATCAGATACAGGCAATCCCATAAGATTGCGCATGAAGGTGCTGGAGCCTTTCTTCTCTCTACTTTCCACCTCTTGCACGGTTTTGCATAGGTGGCTAGTATGGCTGCAACGTGCTGGGGATACTAAGAGCCCAGCAATCCAGTTTTCGATTAAGTAGTCTCCCCCCCGAAAAAAGTTTGGAAAGACGGCTTTCTGGCTTGGTCGAAGCCAGACGGCGGCGTCGAAGTTCTTTGTACTCCAAAAGTCACGAATGTGACTGAGAGGGCGAAGCTATGAGTGGCCAGACGATGCAAATGGATTTCGGCGCGATTGGGGCAGGTCCGCTGCTGGAGACTCCCCAGTGGTACGCGATACGAACGCGATCGCGCCACGAAAAAATGGTGGCCGAACAATTGGAGAAGCAGAGCATTGAAAGCTTTCTTCCGCTGGTGAAGCGGACGCGGCAGTGGAGCGACCGGACGAAAGAAGTGGAACTGCCCTTGTTCTCCGGTTACAGCTTTGTGCGCCTGACGCTGTGTTCGCCGGCTCGCCTGCATGTGCTGCAGACCCACGGGGTGGCAGGTTTCGTGGGCGTGCGGGGAATCGGAATCCCGGTACCCGAGGTGCAGATTGAGAATTTGAAGACGGTGCTGGCGAATCAGGTTCCGGTGAACGATCACCCGTTCCTGGCGGTGGGTCAGCGAGTGCGGGTGCGGGGAGGGGCGCTGGATGGCATCGAGGGAATCCTGGCGGCCCATAAGAGCGATCGCACGCTGGTGATTTCGATTGACCTGATTCATCGTTCATTGTCGGTGTGCCTCGACGGCTACTGCGTCGAACCGATCTGATTGCAGGTAGCAAAGTGGGGCGGCAAGGGATCTCGCCGCAAAGGGGCGCAATAGTTGGTTTGTGGGCTCAACGCAGCATGTGGGGTTCAATATGAATGAAACGGAAGTCAAAGCACAGAATAACGGTAACGGAAATGGTATCCGGTCCGCTGCATGGCAGCGTGGCGGCCGCCTGAGCATTGCTGCCGGGCCACAGGAGACGGTGGACCTGTCGCTCCGCAGCTTTCGCAACGAAGCGGAAGTTCACGCCATCCATTCTGCTCTGGCGCAGACGGGATGGAATCGAAAACGGGCCGCCAAGTTGCTCAGCATCAGCTATCGTTGTCTCTTGTACAAGATTCGCCGGCACAACATCACGCCTGCCATCGAACATGGTTAACCAGGTGGTGTGGCGCTTCGAGACAGCGTAGCCAAGTCAGCCCGGAACAGTGTCTCCTTTGTAGATCGAACCCAGGTGAGGACGAAAAAGAAATGTTTTTAGAATTTTATGGATTGCGAGAGCAGCCTTTCGGGGTTACGCCCGATCCTCGTTTTTTGTATTTAAGTCCGGCCCATCGCGAGGCTCTGGCTTGTCTCTATTACGGGATCGAGTCGGGTCGCGGTTTTATGTCGTTGATTGCCAAGCCAGGCATGGGGAAGACAACGCTGCTGTTCCAACTGCTGGAAAAATTCCGCGGCAGTGCGCGCACGGCATTTCTGTTTCAAACCCAGTGCAGTTCCCGGGAATTCATGCGTTTCCTGCTGGCCGAACTGGGTTCGGAAAGCCACGAGTTGGATTTTGTGCGCATGCACGAGGAATTCAACAAGCTCCTGTTGCAGGAGGCTCGTGCCGGAAGGCGCTTCATCATCGTCGTCGACGAGGCGCAAAACTTGCACCCGTCGGTGCTGGAAACCATCCGGTTGCTGTCCGATTTCGAAACTCCCAAGGCCAAGTTGCTGCAGATTATTCTGGCCGGGCAACCGGAACTGGCGGATAAACTGGCCAGCCGGAAAATGTCGCAGCTGCGGCAACGTATCTCCTTGCTGAACGGATTGTCACCGCTTTCCGTGGAGGAGAGCAGCAACTACATCCAGCATCGTCTGCGCATCGCCGGGTATTCCGGTCCTCCACTGATCGCACCGGCAGCGATGCAGGTCATCGCGCAATTTACCGAAGGAATTCCGCGGAGCATCAACAACTTCTGCTTTAATGCGCTCTCGCTAGGTTGTGCTTTGCGGCAGCGGGTCATCAATCTGGCGGTGGTGGAAGAAGTTATTTCCGATCTCGATATCCGCAAACATGTGACGGAATTGCCGCCGCTTCCGCCGTTAGACCCGGAGTTCCTGAGAGCGGCGGCGAACCGGTTTGCGGTGGGGTCGCACCCTGCCTCCTACGCTGCCGAGATCGAAGCCTCCGATACGCTGACCCCCGCCGAAGCCAAAGCGTATATGCAGCAATTGGCGGTGCAACTGAGAGATTGGAAGCGAAACTTGGACTAGGCGCCCGCTTGCCGGTCTCTCCTGGGTAAACGAGGTTCAAGTTACCCGGTGGACTGCCTCCCTCGGGCCGCATTCTAGATAAAAATACCGTAGCCGCTCCGGAAATGTGGGACCAATGCCAGAGCGTAATCGAACAGAAAGAGGGAACTGACTTGGACTTTGCATGGAGCGACGAACAGCAGGACTTCCGTAAAGAGGTCATCCGGTTCGCCAAACAGGAACTCAATGACGACATGATCCGGCGGGATCATGAGGAAGAGTTTTATTGGGATGGCTGGAAGAAATGCGCGCAGTTCGGTATCCACGGGCTGCCCATTTCCCCGGAGTACGGCGGGGGCGGCGCCGATGTGCTGACCACAGTGTGCGGACTGGAAGCCCTCGGTTACGGGTGCCAGGACAACGGTCTCATCTTTTCCATCAATGCCCACATGTGGAGCTCGGAAATTCCGATCGCATCCTTCGGCACGGAAGAACAGAAAAAGCGGTATCTCCCCAAACTGGTGAGCGGGGAATGGGTGGGGGTCCACGCAATGACGGAGCCCATGTCGGGCTCCGACGCGTACAGCCTGCGAACCCGGGCAGAGCGCCGCGGCGACTGCTTTGTGTTGAACGGCTCGAAGACGTTCATCACCAACGCGACCTATGCCGACATGATTATCGTGTTTGCCACACTCGATCCTTCGAAAGGTCCTGCGGGCATCACCGCCTTCATCGTGGAGAAGGGAACACCGGGCTTTACCATCAGCCGGAAGCTTCACAAAATGGGTCTCCGGACCTCTCCGATGGCGGAACTCTCGTTCGTGGATTGCGAGGTTCCGGCCTCGAGCATGTTGGGCAAGGAAGGCAGCGGGCCGGCGATCTTCACCGCCTCGATGGAATGGGAGCGCATCTGCATTCTGGCCAGCCACCTGGGAGTGATGCAGCGCCTGCTCGAAACTTCCGTGAAGTATGCGGGACAGCGCAAGCAATTCGGGAAGACCATCAACGAATTTCCCGCAGTTTCCACCAAAATCGCCGACATGGAAGTGCGCCTCGAAACCGGGCGCCTGGTCCTGTACAAGGCGGCATGGCTGAAGAGCCAGGGGAAACACCCGCTCCGCGAGGCCTCGATCGCGAAACTCTATGTGGCGGAGGCGTGCATCCAGAGTTGTATGGATGCGCTCCAGATTCACGGTGGTTACGGGTACATGACCGAGTATCAGATTGAGCGTGAGTTACGCGACGCCATCTCGGCCAAGATCTATTCCGGCACCTCCGAGATTCAACGGATGATCATCGCCGGTTTGCACGGCGTGTAGAACCGCAGAACTTCAGTGCAGTACAACCCAGGGAACCAGGAAAACTCATGGCATATATTCTTCAACAGCTTCTGACGCGCAGTGCAGCGTTGTATCCGGCGAAAGTGGCAGTCTGGGCCCGCGGGCGCAGCCTCACCTATCGTGAACTGGAAGAGCGCTCGAACCAATTGGCCCACCTGCTGCGTGGTCGTGGGGTGAAAAAAGGCGACCGCGTCGGCTTGTTCTTTCCCAAGTGCGTGGAGTCGCTGGTCTGTATGTTGGGAGTGCTCAAGGCGGGCGGAGTCTATGTGCCGCTCGACCCGCAGGCGCCGGCGGACCGCGTGGGCTACATCCTGGGGAATTGCGGGATCCGGGTTCTGCTGACCAACCGCGAGAAGCGGAACGTGCTGGATGCTTCCGTGGTGGACGCGCTCGATTTCTGCGTGATGACCGACGGCACGGGCGCGAATGGCAGCGGTCATAAGGTGGTGCCGTGGGTGATGTTGGCGGAGCATCCGGCATCCTCGGCCCCTGTAGTTACGCTCACGGAAACCGACCTGGCTTACATTCTTTACACCTCGGGTTCCACGGGAAGGCCCAAAGGGGTGATGCTTTCCCATCAAAATGCGTTGACCTTCGTGGAATGGTGCGCGGCAAAGTTCAACCTCAAATCCGAGGACCGGCTGTCAAATCATGCGCCCCTGCACTTCGATCTGTCGGTGTTTGATGTTTACAACGCCATCGAAGCGGGCGCGACGCTGTATCTGGTGACCGAGGACCTGGCGCTGTTTCCCTCGACGTTGGCCAGGTTTATGGAGGATAAGGCGATCACGGTGTGGTACTCGGTACCGTCCGCTTTGATGTTGCTTCTGCTGCACGGCAATCTGGATGCGGGAAAACTCACGCAACTGCGCACGATTCTGTTCGCCGGCGAAGTGTTCCCCATGAAGTACCTGCGACAGTTGGCGGACCTGCTGCCGAATGTCGAGCTTTATAACCTGTACGGGCCGACGGAAACCAACGTCTGCACCTATTACCAAGTCGATCGGAAGACCCTGGCGGGGATGGAGAAGCTGCCGATCGGAAAGGCCTGCGAAAACACCGAAGTTTTTGCAGTGAACGATAAAGACGAGATCGTGACTGAACCCGGGGAGAGCGGGGAACTCTACGTGCGCGGCCCAGCGGTGACCAACGGCTACTGGGGGGACCGGGAGAAGACCCAAAAGATGGTAGTGCCGAACCGCTTCCAGCCGAACTTCGAGGAAAAGATGTATCGCACGGGGGACCTGGTTTCGCTGGGGAAAGACGGTAACTATGATTTTCTGGGGCGGCGCGACAGCATGATCAAGAGCCGTGGTTACCGCATTGAATTAGGGGAAATTGAGAGTGCGCTGCTCAGCCATCCCGGAGTGCGGGAGGCGGCGGCCGTGGCCATTCCGGATGAGATCGTGGGCAACCGAATCAAGGCGGTGATTGCCGCGCATGCGGCGCAAAACCTGCAGGCGGTGGAGTTGCAGCAGTACTGCGCGGCGCGGATTCCAAAATATATGATTCCGGAGCACATCGAGTTTCGCGAAAGTTTGCCCAAGACCTCGACCGGAAAAATTGATCGCGTGCAGTTGGTGCAGGAGCAGCCTAGCTTATGAGAATCAAACTAGTGGAAGACAGAGAAGAGAGCACGGTAGCAACCGAGACGGCTCCGGTGGCGGCGCCGGTTTCCGGCGGTCCTGCCGCCGAGGAACCGGCGCGGTCCATGTCGCTGCGAGTGTTTCGCGAAGAGGCCGAGGTTCATGCCATTAGCCTGGCACTGGAGTGCGCGGGATGGAATCGCAGGCGCGCGGCGCAGTTGCTCCGCATTTCCTACCGTGGGCTGCTCTACAAGATCCGACAGTACAACATTACCGCGGCCAGCCGGGACGAGATCGCTCCGGGCCGGGGCCTGGGCGAGGAGAGCTGAAAACTGTGAGGAAATGGCATCGGTGCGATAGTGAAGTTGGTAAAGCGGACGAGAGTTGGAAGGGGGCGACTGCCATGCAGGCCATCCGAAAATTGAGAGTTGCAGCTGCAATCATGGTGGCGGTGGTGCTCACTGCCAGCTGCGTTGTCGCCCAGGAAAGTCCGCGGCCGGACGATGCTGCCGCTAAAGCGGCCGAGAGCACGCCTGCCGAAAGCAAAGACGCAACCGGAGATCTGCAACTGCAGTCACGCGATACGCGTTACCGGATTCACGCGGGAGATTCCTTCGACATGAACTTCGAGTTGAGCCCGGAGTTCAATCAGAGTGCGGTCACGGTTCAGCCGGATGGATTCATCACCGTGCGGGGTGTGGGCGATATCAAGGTCGACGGAGAGACGGTGCCGGAACTGACCCACACGCTCGAAACCGCCTACGGCAAGATCCTGCACGATCCGGTCATTTCGCTGGTGTTGAAGGACTTTGAGAAGCCGTTTTTCGTAGCCGACGGTCAGATCGGGCGTCCCGGAAAATACGATTTGCGGGGCGACGTCACGCTGACCCAGGCGATTGCGATTGCGGGCGGCTTCAAGGATTCGGCCCGGCATTCGCAAGTCCTGTTGTTTCGCCGCGTCTCGGACCAGTGGATGGAAGCCAAGATTATTAACGTGAAGAAGATGGAAAAGGCGGGCAATCTGAGGGAAGACCCGATGCTGCACCCGGGCGACATGCTGTTCGTTCCCAAGAGCACGATGTCGAAGATCGACAGATTCTTCCCGTCGGCCAGCATGGGCACGTTCTTCCCTATCCCGTAATTTAATTATTGAAGTCGTCGGTTGGAGCACAAGCCAAATGTTTTCTATAAACAGAATCGCGATCGCTGGAACGGGAGCGCTGTTGTTGCTGGCCGCATTGTCCGGCCTGGCGCAGCAGGCAGTGTCCGATCCAAAGCCGGCCAGCGGAAGTGACGCACAGTTTCAGAATCGCTCCCCGCGTTACAAGATTGCTCCGGGCGACACGTTCGACGTGAATTTCGAACTGAGTCCTGAGTTCAACCAGGCCGGGATTGCGGTGCAGCCCGACGGCTACGCGAACCTGCGCAGTATCGGAGACATCAAGGTTCAGGGGCAGACAGCGCCGGAACTGACCCAAACCCTGCGTGCTGCCTACGGCAAGATTCTGCACAACCCTCTGATTGTGGTGATACTCCGGGACTTCGAGAAGCCCTATTTCGTGGCCGACGGTCAGGTGGGGCGGCCCGGGAAATATGATCTGAGGGGCGACACCACGCTCACGCAGGCGATTGCGATGGCCGGGGGATTCACGGACAGCTCCAAGCATTCGCAAGTTTTATTGTTCCGCCGGGTGAACGACCAGTGGCTGGAAGCCAAGATTTTCAACCTGAAAAAGATGGAGAAGTCGGGCAATCTGACCGAAGACCCCCAACTGCACCCGGGCGACATGCTGTTTGTGCCCAAGAACGCATTTTCGAAAATCGCACGGTTTATTCCGTCGTCCAGTTTGGGGACTACCGTCAGACAATAAACGCAATTTTTGCGGAGGCATTGTGAACGAGCAATTCTCAACTAACAGCAACCGAGATTTTTCCTTCAGCGCGAAAGATGTGGTCGCGATTGCGTTCCGGCGCAAGCGGATCATCGTGGTGTGCTTTGCCGCGATTTTTCTGGGTGCAGTGCTGGTCGCCGTGCTTTCGCCGGCTTCCTACCAGGCGCACACCAAGCTTCTGGTCAAGCGTGAGCGCGTCGATCCCGTGATCACCCCGGGACAGGATGCGCCCGTCGTCATGCACGATGACGTGACCGAGGAAGAGTTGAACTCAGAGGTCGAACTGCTGGAGAGTGACGACGTGCTGCGCCAGGTAGTGATCGCGACCGGATTGCACTCGCACCACTCCTTCTTCAGCTCCGGCAAGTCCGACGAACCCGCGCGGATTGCAAAGGCAACCGAGCGTCTGCGCGCCAGCCTGCAAGTGGATGCGGTGAAGAAGTCGAATCTTATCAGCATCACGTACTCCTCGAGCGACCCGCAACTGTGTGCGCGTGTGCTGAAGGTGCTGGACGACACCTATATCGAGAAGAACACAGACGTTCACCGGCCGCACGGACAGTACAAGTTCTTCGAACAGCAGGCGGAACGTTACAAGACCGAACTGAACCAGGCGGAACAGCAACTGAAGGAGTTTGCCAGCCAACCGGGTGGGGTATCGCCGACCGTGGCGCGCGACAACACCATGTTGAAGCTGTCTGAATTCAAGGCATCTCTGGACCAGACGCAGGCGGAGATGGCGGCGACGGAACAGAAGATTCACACCCTGGAAAAGCAGGAAGCCACGTTGCCCGGGCGCATTACGACCCAGTCGCGCGAGATCGATGATGCTCCTCTGTTGCAGCAGTACAAGAGCATGCTGATGAACCTGGAGTTAAAACGCACAGAACTGTTGACCAAATATCAGCCCACCTATCCGTTGGTGCAAGAAGTGGACAAGCAGATCGCGGACACGCGCGCCCAGATTACCGCGGAAGAGAGCAAGCCGGTTCGCGAGCAGACCACCGATGCGAACCCCACTCACCAGTACGTCAGCACCGAACTGGCGAAGGCAAAGGCGGATTACAGCGCGCTGCAAGCGCGGTACGCAGCCACGCAAGCCATTGTCGCGACGTATCGCACGCAGGCGGAGCAACTGGAAGAGAAGGGGATCGTGCACCAGGATCTGGTGCGGACCCAGAAGACGGACGAAGAGAACTATCTGCTTTATCTGAAGAAGCGGGAAGAAGCGCGGATGTCGGATGCGCTGGACCAGAGGGGAATCCTGAATGTGATCGTGGCCGAACAGCCGCTGGTTCCGGTCATCCCGATGGGCTCGCCCTTGATGACGATTGCGCTGGGATTCGTCCTGGGAGCGATCATCAGCTGTGGAATGGCGCTGGCGGCGGACTACTTCGATCCCTCGTTCCGCACACCCTCGGAGGTGTTCGACGAACTGGAGATTCCCGTGCTCGCCTCGGTGCCGTATCACGGGACCGCGAGAGGGATGGGCGGGAATGGCTATGGCAGAGTGAACGGTAACGGGAATCGCGGTCCGACTGACGCGGATGGTTTGGATATCGCGGAGGCGGGGATAAGATTGGGCAGCAGACCACAGGCACAATAGGGGAATCACCGAATGAGCAGGAATTTTGAACTATTGCAGCAGATCGGCAAGGAGCAGGACATCTTCGCGCCTTCGACCCCGAGTGTGGAGCCGGAGGTGGTGGAAGTGCCGGAAAGCGTAGAGTCTGCGGCCACTTCTCTGGATAACGCCAGCACCGACGAAGTCCGAACCCTGGTGCAGCGCGTCTTCTTACTTGCCCCCGGGCAAGCGCCTCACACGGTGGTCTTTGCCGGGAGCGAACCGGGTAATGGCTGCAGCTGGATTTGCGCGCGTACCGCTGAAGCCCTGGCCCGTCAGGTGTCCGGATCCGTCTGTTTGGTGGATGCCAACCTTCGAGCACCCGGACTTCACGAGCAGTTCGGAATCCCGAATCACCATGGCCTGTCGGATGCGTTGATGCACCCTGACCCCATCGAGTCGTTTGTGACTGGATTGTCTCCGCGTAATCTTTCGATTGTGAGTTGCGGTTCGGTCCCTGAGGGAGCGCACGGACTTTTGACGTCGGCCCGAATGCGTGCGCGTCTGAACGAACTGCGTTTAATGTTCGACTACGTGCTAATCGACGCCTCCGCGACGAATTCTTCCAAAGAAGCGATTGTTCTCGGTTCGCTTGCGGACGGAGTGGTGCTGGTGTTGAAAGCAAACTCGTCCCGCAAAGAAACTGCACGCAACGCAGTGCAGGAGTTTCAGGCAGCGAAGGTACGAGTTCTCGGGGCAGTGCTGAATCAGCGCACATTCCCCATTCCTGAAGCCATTTACAACAAGCTTTAGACCTCTCTCCCGGTCTCAGCCAACCTCTGCAATCGTCAATCACTACGTAGAGCTTGTATCCTCGACCGCCCTGCAGGCGGCCGGGCATCTGGATATTTTGCAAGAAGCGAGAGGAAACTTTCAGTGACCACCCTTCGGCGTGAACTCCTGGTGAAGGCACTCAAGATGTTTGACGTGTGCCTGTTGGTTTCTTGCTTCGCATTGGCCACGGTGGCGGTGTCACACACTTCCACGACTGGCTCTTTGGCGGAGTTTCTGTCACTGCGCGTCAAGATCGGGAACTTTCTGATCTTCGCGATGTTCCTGCTGTCCTGGCATGCAATTTTCTCTTCGTTTCACCTTTACGCATCGCATCGCCTATCGCGACGCCGCGATGAAATGATTGACATTTTAAAGGCGTGCTCATTGGGCACATTTATCGTGCTGGTAGTTGCCGCGGTCCTGCGGATCCGGATGGCGACGCCCATGTTTCTCGGGATTTTTTGGGCGACCAGCACGCTGGCGATGATGGCCAGCCGGGTGGGGTTGCGCTCGGTGCTGAAGCGTTTGCGACTGTACGGGCGCAACCTGCGCAATATGCTGATCATCGGGACGAACCAGCGCGCCACGGAATTTGCCCAAAAGATCGAATCGCGGCCAGCCCTGGGTTACCGGGTTGTCGGCTTCGTTGACGTGGAGTGGAGTGGAATCGCACATTTCCGCGAGACCGGCAATTCCGTGACTTGTGATTTTGCCGGACTGCCCCAGTTGTTACGCAGCACCGTGGTCGATGAAGTGGTGCTGGCGCTTCCCGTGCGCTCCCTGCATTCCTATGCCTCTGAGATCGCCAAGCTCTGCGAAGAGCAGGGGATTGTGGTGCGGCTGTTCGATGTTTTTGATCTCAAAGCGTCGCAGACGCGGGCAGAAGACTTTGAAGGGCGTCCCTTCATTACTCACTTCCGCGGCAGCCACGACGGATGGCCAGCGGCGGTGAAACGAGGCATCGACATCGTGGTCTCGCTGCTGGTGCTGGTGTTGATCAGCCCGGTGCTGTTGATTACCACGATTCTGATTAAGCTTACCTCCCCGGGGCCGGTTCTGTTTACCCAGAAGCGCCTGGGCTTTAACAAGCGGCATTTCAATGTGTACAAATTCCGCACCATGGTGGTGGACGCCGAGAAGCGGATGAGCGAAATAGAACACTTGAACGAAGTGAGCGGGCCGGTGTTCAAGATTAAGAACGATCCGCGGATCACGCCCATTGGCCGATTTCTCCGCAAGACGAGCATCGACGAACTTCCTCAACTGTGGAACGTGGTGAAGGGAGACATGAGCCTGGTTGGACCGCGACCACTTCCGGTGCGCGATTACGAAGGCTTCAGTCAGGATTGGCAGCGCCGGCGGTTCAGCGTCCGTCCGGGAATCACGTGTTTGTGGCAGATTAAGGGCCGCAGCTCAATCCCCTTTGAGCAATGGATGGAGTTGGATCTGCAATACATCGACAAGTGGTCGCTGTGGCTGGATCTGGAAATTCTGCTGCGCACCATCCCGGCAGTGTTGAAAGGTTCGGGAGCGGCCTGAGGTTATTGCAGGAGCCGAGTAAATGTCTGATCAGCGATCCTCGTTGCTGGACGCAAAGTTTGTGCCGGAGGTTTCCTTGTCTGTGTGTGTTCCTCAACTGGTGAGTTCTCGAGCGGCGAGCACGCCCAACGCGGTTGCGGTGGCGGCGGGTTCCGAAGTGCTGACGTATATCGAACTTGAGCGTCAGTCCAATCAGTTAGCGCACTACCTGCAGTCTGCCGGTGTAGGGACGGGGAGCGTGGTTGGACTGTATCTGGAGCGGTCGGCAGCATTCATCGTCAGTGCGCTGGCGACGCTGAAATCCGGCGCGGCGTACCTACCCCTCGATCCGGACTCTCCGGCGGAGCGGGTTGCTTTCCTGCTGCAGGATGCCGGCGTGTCCGCAGTAATTACCTCCGAAAACCTGCAAGAGCGGTTGCCCAGCGGGTCCTGGCGAGTTGTCGAACTTAGCGGCGACGCAGCGCAAATCCGCGCACAGATCGCGACCCCGCCTGAGGCACAGAGCGATCCTCAAGATCTTGCCTACGTGATCTACACTTCGGGTTCCACCGGCCAGCCCAAGGGAGTTGAGGTTGAGCACGCGAGCTTGATGAATCTGGTTGCCTGGCATACCCGAACGTTTCAGGTGGGCCCGGCAGATCGAGCGAGTTTTCTGGCCGCTCTCGGATTTGACGCAGCAGTGTGGGAGTTGTGGCCCTATCTGGCGGCGGGGGCCAGCGTGCACATTCCCAGGGAGGGCGTGCGCAACGATGCCAGCGCGCTGCGCCACTGGCTGCTCGAACAAAAGATTACGATCAGTTTCGCAGTCACGCCTCTGGCAGAACGTCTGCTAGCACTCGACTGGCAGCGGAATACCCCGCTGCGCATCTTGCTGACCGGAGCGGACACACTGCGCTGGCGACCTTCGGCGGACGTGCCTTTTACGCTGGTGAACAACTACGGACCTACGGAATATACCGTGGTCGCGACCTCGGGCACCGTCGAGCCGTCGGGCGCCAAGGGTTTGCCTTCCATCGGTCGCCCGATCGACAGCACAACGGTCTACATTTTAGACGAGGCGATGCGTCCCCAGCCCCAGGGAGAAACCGGGGAACTATATCTGGGCGGGGCAGGGTTGGCGCGCGGCTACCGCAACCGGCCTGATCTGACGGCAGAGCGCTTTGTGCGAAACCCGTTTGACGTCCGGAACCGGCGCTCGCCTGTACCGGACGGGAGATTTAGCACGTGTGCTGGGCAACGGTGAGATCGAATTTCTGGGACGCGTGGACGAACAGGTCAAGGTACGCGGTTACCGCGTGGAGCCCAACGAGATCGTCGCCGCCCTGGGTTCGTGTTCAGGAGTGCAAAGCAACACTGTGGTTGCGCGCGAGGAGCATGGCGGAGAAAGCCGCCTGGTCGCATACGTCGTACCCGTGCCGGGTGCCAGATTGAGCGCGTCCATGCTGCGCGATGAACTGCAGAAGCTTCTTCCGGATTACATGATTCCGGCGGCCTTTGTCGAAATGGACGCTATTCCTACGAGCATCAACGGCAAGGTGGACCGGCGTGCACTACCGGAACCGACCAGCGCGAACCAGCTTGGTGAAGAGGAGTACATCGCGCCCCGAAGCCTGGTGGAAGAGCGCCTGGCGGCCATCATCGCGCCTCTGCTTCGGGTGGAGCGAGTGGGCGTGAACGACAACTTCTTTCTGTTAGGCGGCCACTCCCTGCTGGGGACACAACTCATCACGCGCATTGGTGACAGTTTTGGCGTCAATTTGCCACTGCTTAGTCTGTTTGACCATCCCACGCTGGCCGGGATGTCGGAGGAAATCGAACGGCTTATCCTCGATAAGATCGAAATGAGCCAGGGGAAAGATGCTGCCTCCGAGACCAACCCCGCGGTGGAGGAACGGCAAGCGTGACGACGAGTCCAACTCCACCTACCCGAGTCGAGCGATCGGACTCGGCATTGAGCCTTTACCATCTGCTGGATCCCGCGGTATTGGCCAATCCTTATCCGCTATTTCACCGCTTGCGGCGGGAAGATCCCGTGCACTGGGATGTCTATCTGCACGCCTGGATCGTGACCCGCTACGCCGATGTTTTGGATGTGCTGCACAATTTTTCCGCCGACCGCACTCCAACACCTGCACAGCTGAGCGAGATGGGTCTTTCCGACCTGAATCCTATCGCCCAGGTGCTGGTGAAGCAGATGCTGTTTATGGATGCGCCGGCACACACGCGACTGCGCGGACTGGCGTCGAAGGCCTTCACTCCGGCGCGAGTGGAGACGCTCAAAGATCATATTCGCGACATCGTGAACGGCCTGCTCGACCAAGTGGTGGCGGCGGGATCGATGGACGTAATCGCCGATCTTGCGGACCCGTTGCCGGCGGTGGTTACGGCGGAATTGCTGGGCGTTCCGGTCAGCGACCACAAGAAATTGAAGGTTTGGTCCTCGAACTTCGCGGAGATGCTGGGCAACTTCCAGCACAATCCAGAGCGTGCGCCGCTGATGCTGCGCACCGTGGAGGAGATGACTACCTATTTCCGGGAAGCCATCCGGGAAATCAAAGCACATCCGCGTGACGGCCTGATTCATTCCTTGCTGACCGCCGAGATCGATGGCGACCGTCTGACCGAAGAAGAAGTGATTGCCAACTCGGTTGTGACCATGGTGGGCGGACAAGAGACGACTACGAATCTGATTGGCAACGGACTGCTGACGCTGCTCCGCAACCCCGACCAGATGAAGCTGCTGTGCGAGGACCTCTCGTTGATTCCGTCGGCGGTAGAAGAGATGCTGCGCTATGAGAGTCCCAGCCAGCATACGGCGCGGCTGGCTCCTGCCGACAGGGAACTGGGGGGAAAGCAGATCCGCAAGCGCCAGGCCGTGATTGCGGTCATGGCAGCGGCGAACCGCGATCCGGAGCGCTTCCCTGATCCGGACCGTTTCGACATTACCCGCGCGGATAACCGTCACCTGGCTTTTGGCTATGCGGCACATTTCTGCTTTGGCGCACCTTTGGCGAGGGCAGAAGGTCAGATCGCGTTCGAGGCCATGTTGCGCCGCCTGAAGAACCTTCGTCTGGAACCACAGTCCCTGGTATGGCGAACCAATCTCGGTTTGCGCGGGCTGACGTCGCTGCGCGTGTCGTTCGGTGAGCAGGGCGGATCCGCTCCGTCTGGTGGCGGCCGTGAGGAACGCGATGCAGCGTCTCCCGTCGTGACTGCACGACCGGACTCCACGGAAGCGCAAGCCCTTTCGAAGCCGACGATAGAGGTGATGGCGGGCAATCCCGATCTGCCGCGTTCTCAGGCGCTCAGCGCCGACGAGAGACAGCAGATTCTGGTGGAGTGGAATAAAACGGAAGCGCCTTATCCGGCAGACAAGTGTATCCACCAATTGATCGAAGCGCAGGCGGAGCGAACTCCCGATGCGATTGCCGTGCAGCACGATCGGGAGAAGCTCAGCTACCGCGATCTCAACGAACGCGCCAATCAGCTGGCACACTACCTCCGCAAGATGGGAGTGGGTCCGGATGTTCCCGTGGGCATTTGCCTGGAGCCGTCGATCCCTCTGACGGTGGCCTTGCTGGCGGTGCTCAAGGCCAATGGCGCGTGCTTGCCTCTGGACCCAGCCTATCCCAAGGATCGCCTGCAGTTCATGGTGGAGGATGCGCGGATTCCCGTGCTGCTGAGCGATCAAGCGATGGCTTCGGACTTGGTGGGAAGCGGCACCAAGGTTGTCGGGATGGATTCCATTTGGGATTCCATTGCAAGGGAGAGCCGTAGCAATCCGGAGAACCACATCACTCCGCAGAACCTGGCCTATTTGATCTACACCTCGGGCTCCACCGGCAAGCCCAAGGGTGTGATGCTCACCCATGGCGGCCTGGTGAACTACATCACCGCAGCCGTAAAGCTCTATGACCTGAAATCCACGGACCGGCTGCTGCAATTTTCTTCGATCAGTTTTGATATCGCAATCGAGGAGATATATCCCACGTGGGTGGTGGGCGCGACGCTGGTGTTGCGGTCGGGAGACTTCTCGCTGGCGGGGTCCGATTTCCTGCCGTGGGCGCGACAGCAGAAGCTGACGGCAATTTCCGTTGCGACCGCGTACTGGCATGAGTTGGTCCACGAACTTTCCGAGTCGGGTACTGCGTTGCCCGAGAGCTTGCGGCTGGTGATCGTGGGCGGAGAGAAAGCCCAGATGCCAGTGCTCGAAGCGTGGCGCAGAGTTGCGGGCAGTCGCGTGCGCTGGATCAACACATACGGTCCTACCGAAACCAGCGTGATTGCCACCGCGTACGAACTGGCATCCGCTGGCCCGCTGCCATCTCCGTTGCCGATCGGCCGCCCCATCAGCAACGTGCGAATCTATATTCTCGACGGCAATCTACAGCCGGTGCCGGTGGGCGCTGATGGAGAAATTCACATTGGTGGACCGGGACTGGCGCGAGGGTATCTCAATTGTCCCGAGGTCACGGCGGCGAAGTTCATTCGTGATCCTTTCAGTTCCGAACCGGAGGCGCGGCTCTACAAGACCGGCGACCTGGCGCGCTATCTGCCGAACGGGGAAATCGAGTTTGTCGGGCGGCGGGATTTTCAGATCAAGATTCGTGGCTTTCGGGTGGAACCGGGCGAAATCGAGTCGGTTCTTGGCCGGCATGCGTCCGTTCGGGAAGCAGTTGTGGTGGCACAGGACGAGGGTGTGAGTGGCAAGCGTCTGCTGGCCTACCTGGTGCCGGTTGCAGGCCTGATGCCTTCGGTTGGCGACCTGCGCAGTTGGTCCAGAGAGCAGTTGCCGGATTACATGATTCCGTCCGATTTCGTGTTTTTGGACGAGCTACCGCTTACGCCAAACGGCAAAGTGGATCGTCGCGCTTTGCTGGCGCGGCCGGCCGTTACCACTCCTGCGGAGAACTGCGACGCACCTACCGATGCAATCGAGTCGCGCCTGGTGCGCATCTGGGAAGAGCTTCTGAGCAAGCGCCCGATCGGCATCCGGGACAATTTTTTCGAAGTGGGGGGGCATTCGCTGGTGGCGGTGAGGCTTATGCGCCGCATCGAACAAGCGTTCCACCGACAGCTGCCGCTGGTTGCTCTTTTTGAGGCACCGACCATCGAGCAACTCGCGACCATGCTGCGGCAGGATCGTGTCACTCCGAGGGTTTCGTTGGTCGTCCCGATCCAACCCCAGGGCGACCGGCCACCGTTTTTCTTTGTCCACGGTCTGGGTGGCGCGGTGTTGCGGTTTCAGGCCTTGGCGCGCCACATGGCGCCAGACCAACCGTTCTACGGAATCCAGCCGCAGGGCATTGATGGTGGGATGCCATTTCTCAATAGCGTCGAAGAAATGGCTTCGTGCTACATCCGTGAGATGCGCAAGGTGCAGCCCGAAGGGCCGTACTTCATCGGGGGATATTCGTTTGGCGGCCTGGTTGCTTTTGAAATGGCGCGCCAACTCGAGGCGGGCGGGGAAGAAGTGGCATTTCTCGGCCTGCTGGATACTTATCCCGGCAAGCCGAAAACCAATGCAATCCTGCTGAAGACACTTTTGGCGCAGCCGCGCGAGCACCAGATGGCGTACGTGGCTCGCAAGATCACGAAGTATCGACGGGGGCTGCGCCGGAGATTTGACGCGCTGTTCCTGCCGAAAGCGCTGAAGGAAATCCGCAAGATTCTCGCGCAGGCCGAGATGGCGTACCAACCACAAACCTATTTCGGGGCGGCGACCTGGCTGCGAGCCAGCGAAAAAGCCTTACGCGGATTGGACAACCCAGAGGACGACTGGTCGAAGTGGGTGACTGGCGGAGTGGAGATCCACGAAATCGAAGGCGACCACGGCAGCATCATGAATGAGCCGATGGTGGGCGTCCTCGCCACGAAGCTGCGCTCGTGCCTGGCCAAAGCACAACAAAAATCCCCGCAACCCACCCTCGCGACGCCGGTATCTCTGGAGATTTACAGCTAGCTCCCAACCCGGGTCTGCAGCAAATGCAGGGCAGGCTAATCCCAAACCCAACCCAAAATATTAATGAAGGTGGAATCACAAGTGTCTGAGTTCGATACGCAAGAGGCGGCAACCGCAGTGTCTGAGGCGCCGGCAGCGGAGCAGGTTTCCATGTTCAGCCGGAAATTCATCCTTCAGAAGCTCGTCCCCTGGGTCACCAAGGGTGGGCTGGCGATTGTCGACTATGGCCTGATTTCGGGATCCAATTTCCTGTTGGGAGTGCTGCTGGCTCGTTGGTTGTCTCCCAGCCAGTACGGGGCGTACGCGCTGGCGTTCAGCATCTATGTGCTGGTTGCGTTCCTGTACCAGGCGTTGTTGCTGGAGCCGCTGTCGGTTTTTTCCGGCACCACCTATCGCGACAATATTCGTGGATATCTGTTGACCAATGTCTGGATCCACTGGGTGATTTCGTTTGTGGTGTGCTTCCTGCTGGGCGCAACTGCGGTGGCGGCGCGGGTATGGTGGCACAATCCGGTATTGGCAGTGGCTTTTGCGGGCCTGGTCATCGCGACCCCGTTCATCCTGATTCATGCCATGGCGCGGCGCAGTTTCTACCTGAAGCTGTCGCCGGGGCCGGCGGCGTTCGCGTCTTTTTTCTACTGCGTGCTGGTTACGGGAGGCGTGTTCGTTGCCTACGGTCAAGGTTGGCTGACCAGTTTCACCGCGTACCTGCTGATGGGGCTAGCGGCGCTGGTGAGCGGGCTGATCATGCTTTTCCAGCTGAACACCAAGCTGGAGCGCACCAACATCCGCCCACCGCTCAAGGAGACTTGGTCAAAACACTGGGAATATGGCAAGTGGGCGCTGCTCACCTGCGTGGTGGGATGGATCCCAAACTATGTATATATTCCTCTGGTGAGCAGCTTCTCTGGAATGGCGGCCGGCGGCGAGTTGCGGGCGCTGATGAATTTTGGGGCGCCGCTTTTACAGACCTATGCCGCGCTCTCCATGCTATTCCTGCCCTATGCGGCGCGGGTGCAGGCCGAGGAAGGCAGGCGTGGAGTAGTAGCGCTCACTCGTAAGCTGGCATTGCTTTTCCTGGCCGGAGGCACGCTGTACTGGGCGGTGCTGATTCAGCTGCGAGGGCCGCTGTTTCATCTGGTGTATGCGGGCAAGTACATGGAATCGTCGCACCTGGTCCCGCTATTTGCCGTGGAAACCATGTTGTGGAGCGCAGCGTTGGGGCCTGCGATTCTGCTGCGGGCGATGGAGAGCCCGCGGTCGTTGTTCTTCGCCAACGGGGCCGCGAGCGTGGTCGCCATTCTTCTGGGGATTCCGGCGACCCGGCACTTCGGCTTGCCCGGAGTCGTCTGGAGCATGATCCTGGCGAACCTGGTCTACATGGTTGCGGCGTACATCTTGCTGTTTCGCAAGATTTCGACCATCACGACTCGCGAAGTTGGATTTGGTGTAGCTTTGCAGGCAGACGAACCGAGCTACTGACGGGGTTAGGCGGGACAGGGATTTCGGCTTCAAGTCAGCTTAAAGTTAAGATTTATTGCGATGACTTCCAGTAGCAAATTCGGGCCGGAGAAAACGGTGGTGGTGACCTCCAGTTGGGACGATGGGGACTGCTGCGACTTGAAACTGGCGGAATTGCTGGGCAGCCGGGGCCTGCCGGGGACGTTCTACGTAACCACTGGAGCTCTAGGTAAGGCGTCGACGATGTCTCCGGCACAGCTGCGGGAGTTGGCCGACGCGGGTTTCGAGATCGGGGGACACACGGTAACCCACCCGATTCTCACCGATCTCACGGGCGCCGCTTTAACCCGCGAAATCGCGGACTGCAAACTGGCCTTGGAGCAGATCCTGGGAAGGGAAGTGCCCTCGTTCGCTTATCCCAAAGGACGCTGCAACGCTGAGACCATGAGGCGGGTGAAGGAAGCCGGATATCGCGCGGCGCGCGGCTTGCGAATGCTGTCGTTGAGCTTTGAGTTTCCGGCCTTTGACATGCCAGTGACAGTACAGGCTTATCCGCATCGGCGGATCCGTTATGTCAGGAATCTGATGCGGCGTGGCGAGGTCATGGCTTTGGTAAAGTCCTCCGTGCGGATTGGGCGTTCGAAGAGCTGGGTAGAGCTGGGAAAAGAGTTGTTTGACCGGGCGTTGCGGGACGGCGGCGTCTGGCATCTTCTGGGGCATTCCTGGGAAACAGACAAACTGGACCGCTGGCCGGAACTGGCGGAAATGATGGACTACGTGAGCCATCGGCAGGGAGTTCGCTACCTGACCAACGGACAGCTCTCGCAGATGGTGCGAGCGGGGAGTCCTCCCGCAGTTGCCGAGCCTGTCCTGCAAGCCGAGCGAAATTAGGTTGGGGATGATGTTCCCCATAATCGATTAGCGACGAGTTCTCCGCGGCCCCACCGGGCCGATCCGAAAGCGATGTCCGACACTGTGCTTACCGAGCAGAAACGAAAACAACTGCTGGCGGCGTATTTTCAGACGCGGCCGGAGTCGGCTCCGGAAACACCGCCGCGCGCAGTCAAACGGGCTGCCGGATCTGTATTGCCCCTGACTGCCGCCCAGAAGCAATTGTGGCTGCACAATCAACTGGCGCCGGACACGCCTCTCTACAACGAACCTCTCACGGTTCGCCGCCTTGGCACCCTGGACACCGCCGCGCTGGAACGCAGTCTTACAGAAATTGTGCGGCGTCACGACGCCTGGCGCACTATCTTCCCCGTGCAGGAAGGCCAGCCCGTGCTGGTGGTGCAGCCACCCTTTGAGGTCAGGCTGCCGCAGATAGATCTGAGAAGCCTTCCCCAGGCAGAGCGCGCGGCGGCAGCGCACAACCTGGCGGCCGAGGATGCCCGCCTGCCTTTCGACCTGGCCACGGGGCCGCTGTTCCGAGCGAGGTTGGTGCATCTCGACGATGAAGAGCATTGCCTGTTCATCACGCTGCATCACCTGATTTTCGATGGCTTCTCCGGCTATCGCGTCTTCCTTCCCGAACTGGCTGCCCTTTACGAAGCCTTCTCCCAGGGCAAATCTTCGCCAATCCCTGAGTTGGATTTTCAGTTTGCCGACTACGCGCTCTGGCAGCAGGAATGGGAGCGCGGGGATGAACTCGAAGACCGGCTGCGGTACTGGAAGCGCCAGCTCGCGGGGGCTCCGCCGGTGTTGGAGCTGCCGGTTGCGCGCACGCGGCCGGGGTCGCAAGCTTTCGTCGGAGCCATGCATTCATTGCAACTGCCGGCTGCGCTCAGTGAAGACTTACGGCGTCTGGGCCGACAGGCAGGGGCGACGCTGTTCATGACGCTGCTGGCGGCGTTCAAGGTTCTCCTGCACCGCTACAGCGGACAGGAAGACATCCTGATTGGCAGCAACACCGCGGGCCGCAATTGTCCGGGCAGTGAGAAACTGCTGGGCTATTTCCTCAACACAGTGGTTCTGCGATCGGACCTCTCGGGAAATCCTACGTTTCTGCAACTGCTGGAGCGGGTGCGGAAGGTCACGCTGGATGCGCTGGCGCATGATGGAGTGCCGCTGGACCGCATCGTGGCGGAACTTCAGCCCCAGCGCGATGCCAATCGCCATCCGTTTTTCCAGGTATTGTTTTCTTTGGAGCCGCCGCCCACATCGAGCGAGCCGGGATGGGATCTGACGTGCATCGACGTGGAAACCCGCACCAGCAAGTTCGAGCTGTGCCTGGTGCTGGATGACCGGCCCGACGGACTGCTGTGCCGCTTCATCTACAGCACAGCCTGGTTCGACGCAGACACGATCTCGCGAATGGCGGGGCATTGGCAAACCCTGCTCGAAGCAGTGGCCGCCGATCCGGGACGGAAGATCAGCGAATTTCCAATCCTGACGCAGACGGAGCGCCACCAAGTCCTGGTGGAACGGAATGAGACGGGGCAGGCCAAACCGCAGAAGCGCGTGGACGAATCATTCGCGGCTCAGGCGCAGAGAACGCCCGATGCGATTGCCGTCCAATGCGGCAAGCAGCGGCTCAGCTACGGCGAACTCGACCAACGGGCTGACCGGCTCGCTGGCGTGTTGCAGAGCATGGGTGTGGGGCCGGAGCGAACCGTCGCCCTCTGTCTCGATCGTTCGCTGGAGATGATTGTGGGAATCCTGGCCGTGCTCAAGGCCGGCGGAGCCTATGTTCCGCTCGATCCCACCTATCCTCCGGAACGGCTGGAGTTGATGCTGGCCGATTGCGAGGCGAGTGTGCTGCTCACGCAATCCAGCCTGGAACTGCCGCGATTGTCTCGCCGGATCCGCACTGTTCTTCTGGACTCTGACTCGTGGCAGAAGACGAACTCAGAATCCACAGAGCTTCGTAACGCAGCCGGTTTCGACAACCTGGCGTACATCATCTACACCTCGGGTTCTACGGGCGCTCCAAAGGGAGTGCAGGTCACGAATGGCAATCTGGCCCACTCCAACCAGGCTCGGGTGCAGTACTACAAGAATCCGGTTGGCAGTTTTCTATTGCTGTCTTCTTATGCGTTTGACAGTTCGGTCGCGGGCATTTTTCACTCGCTGACGACCGGCGGGACTTTGGTGATTCCGCCAGCGGAGTTTCGCTGGCAGCCGGAGGAACTGGCCCGGTTGGTGAGCGATCATCAAATCTCCCACCTGCTGACATTCCCCAGTTTGTACGGCGAATTGCTCGATCATGCGCAACCGTCACAGATCGCGTCGCTGCAAACGGTGATCGTCGCGGGCGAGGCCTGTCCGCGACAGTTGGTGAGCGAGCATTACCGGATTGTGCCCCGAGCCTCGCTGTTCAACGAGTACGGTCCAACCGAGGCCACCGTATGGAGCAGCGTGTACGAGTGTGAGCCGGGAGAAGGCGATGGTACGGTGCCGATTGGCCGTCCCATCGCGAACACTCGACTCTACGTGCTGGATCGCGCCGGACAGCTCGTACCCTCGCTGGTGCCTGGAGAGTTATATATCGGAGGAGATGGCATAACTCGAGGCTACTGGAAGCGACCGGAACTGACGCAGGCCAGTTTCGTCCCCGATCCTTTTGCAGCCGATCCGGCGGCTAAGCTGTATCGCACGGGAGATATGGTGCGCTCCCGGCCGGACGGGAATCTGGAGTTCCTCGGGCGCCTGGACCAGCAAGTGAAAATCCGCGGGTTGCGGATCGAACTGGGAGAGGTCGAAGCCATGCTGGCGCAGCACCCGGATGTTCGGGAAGCGGTGGTGGTCACCTCGACCAACGGGTCGGGTGAGCTGCAGCTGGCCGCTTATGTGGCCACGCGCGAGGAGTTCCATACCTCCAGCAACGAATTGCGCGTTTTTCTCAAGAGCCGGCTGCCGGCCTACATGGTTCCGTCCGCATTCCATTTAAGGCGGAGTCTGCCGCGTACGCCCAACGGCAAAGTGGATCGGGCGCGACTGCACCTTTCGGACAACCTTCCAGATGAGGTTTCCGCGGCGCAAATCAATCCGCCGCGAAACGATGTGGAGCGGCGCCTGCTGGCCATCTGGCAAGACGTCTTAAAGACCGATACCCAGGATGTGACGGCAGATTTTTTTGCCCTGGGTGGGCATTCGCTGTTGGCCGCGCAACTGCTGGCGGGCATCGAGAAGGAATTCGGCCGGTCGCTCTCGCTAGCCTTCGTGTTTCAAGCGCCGACCGTCGAGCAGATGGCGGAGTCGCTGAGCAATGCCGGCCAGAGCCTGCGGGACCGCGCGATTGTGCCGATCCAGCCCAATGGATCGAAGCCGCCGTTATTCTGGATTCGCGGAGGTCCGCGTTTTCGACTGCTGGCGCAGAAACTGGGATTGGACCAGCCTTTCTTCGGTCTTGACCTGCCTTATACCGATGGCAGCAAGCTTCCTGTGCCGTATCGTTTCGAAGACATAGCCGGCTTGTTGGTCCAAGCCATGCAGGAAGCGCAGCCCCAGGGACCCTACTATGTTGCCGGATTGTGCGTGAACGCGGTGCTCGCCTACGAAGTGGCAAGGCAGCTGGTGGACCAGGGTGAAGAGGTGGCGCTGCTGGCGTTATTCGACGGCCACAATCAGGCTTACTACAAGAATCCCTTCAGCGACGGTCGCTACTCGGGGCGAATCAAGTATCACTTGTCAAATCTGCTGCAACTGGATGCGCGCGAGACTCCGGCTTACATGCTCGACCGGCTCGATGAAGCTCGTCGCAAGATTCAGCGCGTTGCCTGGCAATTGACCAGCGAGCGCAAAGCCGGGGCCACGGGAAACACTGACGACATCGTGCACCCCGCGTTTCACCGGTATGATCCGAAGCCGTATCCGGGGAAGATGCTCCTGCTGCAATCAAACGATTGGCCGGAGGGCCCCTATTTTGACTTCAGGCTGGGATGGAATCACCTGGCAGCGGGCGGGATCGAATTTCACTGGATTCCGGGGGATCATCCGTCCATGTTTACCGAGCCGAACGTCAATCTGGTGGCGGAAAAACTACGCCTGCACCTCGCCCAGCCCAGTTTATCGGGCGGTTTGGCGCGATAGGGACTTTAGACCCTAAGAAGCTTGTCTACTTGTCTGAATTTGCGCTGCCGTATAGCATACGTTCATTGTTGGTTTCGTTCTTCTGATAGCAGATCCCCCCAAATTAAATAGGTTCTTTTAACGAGTATGCGGAGTGCCAATGTGCACGAAATTGCATACTCCGTACCGAGCGAACCGCAATCCCAAGTCCCTGGGAGATGGTGAATCCAGGGAGGCCAGGGCTGTTTCAGGAGGTTGAAAATCACCTCCTCGGAGTTCCTGACTTTATCCGGGATGTGGGCCCGGAGCGGTTTCTGGAAAAGGTCACTTACCGAGAGGGTCATGTGACTGAGAGGGCGAAGCTGTATCCGACGAGCGAACACCGTTCAACCATGGGACAGATGATTCATCTGAGATTACGATCAGCAATTTCAACATGGGCTGCGATGTGTGTGGTGAGCAGCGTGGCTACCCTGCCCGCTCAGGCGCAGCACGCGGTTGCGGCCGCGGTCAAGCATGATGTCTCGCTTCCGCTGCGAGTTATGGCAGCTCAGGCGCGTAATACTCGGGGACTGGAAAGAGAGATCGGAGTTCTCGACCAAGAACGAGAGTCCGATGACCTGCGCCCGGCGTTAGTGGACTTTCAAAAGCCGCTACGGGATGCGTCGGTTCGGCCCGCAATGGCCAAGGCGGTCTCGACGACTAAGGGTCTCAACTTTGATGGCGTCCCGGGAGTGAGCTACAAAGTTCCGGACACGAACGGTGCGGTGGGCGCAACCCAATACGTGCAGTGGGTGAACACGCGCTACGCTGTGTACAGCAAAGCCACAGGGAAGAGAGTGCTGGGTCCCGCTGCGGGAAGCGCCTTCTGGCAAGGCTTTGGCGGACCCTGCCAGGCTCAGAATCAGGGCGACATCATCGCCTTGTACGACAAGGCGGCAGGGCGCTGGGTCATGACGCATCGCGCCTCGCAGACCAGCGGGCCGTACCTGGAATGTGTTGCAGTTTCCGTAACCTCCGACGCCACCGGCGCCTATTACCGGTACGCATTTGTCAATCCGTTTAACGACTACTTCACCGACTATCCGAAACTGGGTGTCTGGTCTGACGGCTATTACTTCTCGACGGATTTGCAGGATGCGGCAAACGGGTTCGTTGCCAAGGGAACCATGGTCTGCGCGTTCGATCGCAGCAACATGCTTCTGGGCAACCCCGCCATCGAGCAGTGTTTTCAGGTAGCGAACACGGCGATTTATAGTTTCCTGCCGTCGGATATCGATGGACTCACCAGCCCTCCGCTGGGTTCTCCTAACTATTTTGTGAGCCTCGATCCGGTGAACAACGCCTTGGATTTTTGGCAGTTTCACGTGGACTGGACGACGCCCACGAACTCGACCTTCACGGGCCCGACCCTGATCCCGGTCGCCACGTTCAGCGAGGCGTGCTCGGGAGGCGTTTGTGTTCCGCAACTTAACAGCACGCAGCCGCTCGACTCCCTGGGAGATCGGGTGTTGTACCGGCTTTCCTACCGGAATTTCGGAACCTACGAGTCGCTTCTGGTCACGCATGCGGTGACTGTGAACTCCAGTGCGGGTGTGCGTTGGTATGAGATCCGCAATCCGGAAGGGAATCCGCCCACCTTGCACCAGCAGGGAACCTTCGCGCCCGACAGCAACTTCCGTTGGATGCCAAGCATTGCCCAGGACAAGCTGGGAGATATCGCGGTGGGCTACAGCGTGTCGAGCAGTTCGATGTATCCCGCGATCCGCTACACCGGCCGGGTTCCGTCAGATCCGCTGGGGAGCATGGAGACCGAAGCCAGCATCCTGGAAGGCACGGGAGCAGAATTGTCCGGCAACGGGCGCTGGGGTGACTATAGCGCGATGACCGTGGATCCGGTCGATGACTGCACTTTCTGGTATACGAACGAGTACTACAACGTCAGCTCCGTGAAAAGTTGGCGTACTCGCATCGCGTCTTTCAAGTTTTCCTCTTGTCATTAGCCCAGTTTCCACAGAGGGGATAGCCTACTCATGCCGTTGCTTCGCAGATTGCGTCATCAAGTCGCCAAGAGTTCCGTCCGCACTCCGCTGGTCTGGATTCGCCACAAGAGCCTCAGACCGAGCGACGTGTTTTTCGCGTCGTACCCTCGGTCGGGCAGCACCTGGCTCCGATTCCTGCTCTACGATTCGCTGCTCGGAGAGTCTTCCGGATTCAGCAGCGTGAACCAGGCGATTCCCGACGTGAAGTTTCATAAAGCCGGGCTGCCCCTGATGCCCGGCGACGGACGCCTCATTAAGACCCACGAAGTCTTCCATCCCGAGTACCGCAAGGCGGTCTACCTGGTGCGAGATCCCCGAGACGTGGCCCTTTCCGAGTACGCGTATCAAACTGCGTTGGGGTTGGTTGATCTGGATCTCGACCAATACTTGCAGAAGTTTGTGACGCAGGGTGTGAATCCCTTTGCTTCCTGGAAGGCGCACGTGGAGTCCTGGTTGTCGGCACCCCTCAGCCAAGAGCAGTTGTTGATCCTGCGATTCGAGGACCTGCGCGCGGATCCGCTCAACGCTGTCGTCCAGATCGCGCAGTTTCTGGGTTTAAGCTCCGACGAAGCCCGCATTCGCCAAGCCATCGCCAACAATACGGTGGAAAAAATGCGCGCCAAGGAAAAAGCAACACCACAGCGCGCATCGGCGCGCGGCCGGTTCATTCGCAGCGGATCGGTGGGAGGATGGCGCGGAACTCTAAGCGAGGCCCAGGTGCAGTTGTTCCGGCAGCATGCCAAAGAGACATTGGAGCGGATGGCTTATCCGTTGGACGCCGCGCCGGCAGAGACGGTAACGGCCTGACGGTTCTCTCTTCTGCTCGGTGCACGTTCTGTACGCTGACTTTAGAGTGACGATTCCCATACGAGGCGGTGTTGTGGCCACACAGACAATGAAGTTCCCGGTTCTCGGCGTGAAGGTTGACGCCGTGCAGATTCCCGACACGATCGCGATCCTGAAGGACTGGATCGAAAGTCGGGATGGCTATCACTACGTGGCGGTCACCGGCATGCACGGTATTTCAGAAGCCGTGTCCGATCCGGCATTTCGCGCCGCGCTGAACGAGGCTTCACTGGTGGTGTGCGATGGAATGCCCCTGGTATGGCTGGGACGGTGGCATGGTCATGCGTTGCGGCGCCGCGTGTACGGGCCGGAATTGATGGAGACTTTTTGTCAGAGCACGGGATCGAGATACCGGCACTTCTTTTACGGCGGAGCGCAAGGGGTCCCGGAACATCTGGCCAACCTGATGCAGAGCCGGCATGGCATCCAGGTGGTGGGGACGTATTCTCCACCGTTTCGGCCGCTGAGCCCGGAAGAAGACAAAGTAGTCATCGCGATGCTGGAAGCGGCGCGCCCCGATGTGCTGTGGATTGGTCTCAGCACGCCCAAGCAGGAACGCTGGATGTACGAGCATCGCGAGAAGCTGACCGTGCCGGTTGTGCTGGGCGTGGGTGCAGCTTTCGATCTCAATAGCGGCAGGCTGAGTCAGGCTCCCGCCTGGATGCGTGAGCACGGGCTGGAGTGGCTCTACCGTCTGTTGGCTGAGCCCCGCCGGTTGTGGCGGCGCTACCTGATCAATGGGCCGGTGTTCCTGTGGAACGTTGGTCTGGAGTTGCTCAGCGCGCGCCGATTCGATTGAACTCCCAAGCAAGGTCGTAGAAATAGAAACAATTGTTGTCGCAACACCTAATAGCCCACCCCGAATTGTCAGCTCGGAAATCCAGATTCGATCATTCCAGGTCCAAAGGAAAAACCATATGAATGTTCAAGAACGCGTGTTAGTCACAGGTGCGGGTGGTTTCATCGGTCACCACTTGGTTCGCCGTCTGAAAGCTGACGGCTATTGGGTGCGGGGCGTCGACATTAAGCAGCCCGAATACGAATCCAGTCCGGCGGACGAGTTCGAAGTCCTAGATCTCCGTGAGTTCGATAACTGTCTGTTGGCGACTCGTGGTGGCATCGACAAGGTCTACAATCTCGCAGCCGACATGGGCGGCATCGGATATATCACGGCCTATCACGCCGCCATCAGCCGCAACAACATCCTCATTAACGCCAACATGCTGGAGGCCAGCCACAAGAACGGCGTGAAGCGCTTCCTGTTCTCGTCGTCCGCGTGTGTGTATGCGCAGGACAAGCAGAAGAGTGCCGAAGTCGCGCCCTTGCGGGAAGAGGATGCGTACCCTGCGGATCCCGAGCCGGGTTATGGCTGGGAAAAGCTGTTCGCGGAAGAACTCTGCCGCTACTATCGCCAGGATTATGGCCTGGAGACGCGAATCGTGCGCTTCCACAACGTCTATGGTCCGCTGGGCACCTATGACGGCGGCAAAGAGAAGGCGCCCGCCGCCATGTGCCGCAAGGTTGCGCTGGCATCGCAAGGTGGCGAGGTTGAAATCTGGGGCGACGGCGAACAGACGCGCACCTTCATGTACGTGGATGACTGCGTGGAAGGTCTGACCCGCATCATGGCGTCGGACTACCATGAAGCTCTCAATCTGGGGACCGACGAACTGGTCACGATCAACCAGTTGATCAAGATGGTGGCGGACATCGCCGGCAAGCAGCTGAAGCTCCGGCACAACCTTTCCGGTCCACAGGGCGTGCGCGGACGCAACAGCGAGAACAGCCGCACGCGCAGGGTCTTGGGCTGGGAGCCTTCCATCAAGCTGCAACAGGGCTTGGCCGTGACCTACAAGTGGATTGCCTCGGAACTCAAGGCCAATGTCTCGAAGACCGACGACGTGGCCGTCGCAGGCGACTAAAACGCACGCGAGCGCCAGGCTCGTGACCTCCCCCAGAAAGACCCAATGCACACGCTTCAGGAAAAACGATCCGGCGACGGTTCGCAACCCGGCCCGCTGTTTGTGGTGGGAATGTGGCGTTCCGGGACTTCGCTGTTTTACGCCCTGCTGAACCAGCACCCGCAGATTTCGCTGCTGTACGAGGGCGATCTTCCGCTGCTATGGCCGCTGTTTCTAGGGCGCAAGGCGAAGTCGGATTGGGCGGCGCGCTGGGAGTTCTGGAACTCGGCGCTAACGCGGCATCAGATCGACGCGAGCAGTCTCCCGCGGAATGTTTCCACGCTGGCTGAGGCATTTGAAACGGCGTGGAAGCAGCACGCGGGCGCGGCGATCGGCGGGTGCAAGTCGCCAAACTATTTCGACATGTTGCCCAGTTTGGCGAAACGATTTCCGACAGCCAGGTTCATCGTGATCTGGCGCAACCCGACCGACATCTGCCGGAGCGTGGCGCGGGCTTCCAAGGTCGACTCCTTTTTTGCCAAGCGCGGCATGGTCTTGCGAGCCTTGTGTGGATACCATGAACTGAAGCGGGGGTTGGAGGAACTGCGCGCAAACGGAACGCCCGTCCACGAGGTGCAGTACGAGACCCTGGTCAACGATCCGTCGGGTGTTATGGCGGGTGTTTGCCGGTTTCTGAACCTCAACTTTGATCCCCGAATGGTCAGTCTGCAAGACGCGGACCGGTCGGCCATTTACGACGCGGCGCAACACGAGATGGTGAAGAGCGAGCGGATTGCCAGCACGAAACGGCAAAGCGAGTCTCTTCCCGTCGAGGTACGCCGGAAGATCATGCGCTATGTGGCTTATTGGCGCGGGCAGTATGAAGGCAAGTGGCCGGCGTTTCCGGAGACCACAGAGTCTACATCGAGCCGCTGGTTCGCGCTGGAGCGGGCTTGGGATCGGCTTTGCTATCGCATCCTGCGCACGGCGGACTGGGCCATCGTCTTCATCTATTGTTTCGCACCGCTCTGGCTGCTGCGCAAGTATCGCGCAGCACGCGGCCGAGGCGAAACGGTCGTCAGCCGGGACAAAAATCTAGTGAGCGCTCCGGTGCAAGACTGAAACGGCATACTTCATGAACCGATCGATTTCGCATCCCAGGGTTGGTGGCCCGGACGTGGTCGCGCGCGGGTCGGCGTGGCGCTCCCGGGCGGGACTGTCCCTGGCGTTCGTGGGCATGGTGTTCGCCGGCCTGGTCGTCAGCGTGATAGGCCGCAGCGTGGCCGATCGCATCGGAGGGCCCGCCACGTTTTTCCTGATTCTGGCCCTGCCCCCACTGCTTGTCCTTTCGTTTATCGCCTACCGGCAGGGTATCGGCAAGTTTCACACTCTGCGGAAGCAGCTTACCTGGTGGCACTGGTTGTGGCTGATTCTGGTGGCCAGCAATTTTGTGTTTCGCACGCGGGACATCGGCACCGTCGAGCAGAATCCCCTGGATCTGGCCGCTGCCTATCGCATTTCGATGGTCGGGATCACCGCATTTCTTCTGAGTGTGCGCCTGGTATTGCGGCGTCCGGCTTGGATTGGGTCATTGTTCCGCGGCTTGATTGGGGTGATGGCGGTTTTCGCTCTGGTGTGCGTGCTGTCGACCGTCTGGTCGTTTAATCCTCCGTGGACACTCTACAAGTCGCTGGAGTACATGGTCGATCTCTGCCTGCTGGCCGCGATTCTGGCGACGGTTCGATCGACTGAGTCCTACGAAACGCTGCTGAATTGGACCTGGGTCATCTGCGGCCTGTTGGTCGCAGTTGCCTGGATCGAGGCTCCCATCTGGCCCGAGGAGGCACTGGAAGGGGCAGGCGGGTACATGGGCGGACCACTCCGGTTCCGGCTCTCTGGGGTATATCCCGGGCAAGGTTTCAACATGCTGGGAACCTACGGCGCGATCTTGTCGACGATTGCGATCTGCCGGCTCCTGCCCGCGGCGGGGCACAAGTTCGACCGGGCCTGGTACCTGACGCTGTTGTGGTTTGGCGCGGTGACGATGGTTTTCGCCCAGACGCGATCGGCCATAGGCGGCTTTGTGGTGGGAGTGTTGCTGGTGTTTTTTTTCACCAAGCGGATTCGTCTTGGCGTGGCACTGGCGGTTGCGTCCGTGGTGGTATTGGCCGCAACTGGGGGCAGTCACGTGGTGATGGATTTCCTGCAGCGCGGACAGAGCCAGGAGCAACTCGCATCGCTGTCAGGGCGACTGGAATGGTGGGGGGTGGCGTGGGAAGCGTTTAAGCAGCATCCCTTGACAGGCTACGGCGCTTTCACCTCGGGCCTCTCGATCTTCCCGAAACTGGGGGTCAAAGAAGTTACACCGCTGCACAGCGACTATGTCGAAACGCTGGTCGGGATTGGACTCTGGGGTCCGCTCTTTATCATTACCGGATTGATCGGGACGTGGTGGGTGTTGGTGCGGTATGTCCGGCGGTTTCCCTCGATGACTCTGGAGCACCAGTTAGCCGTCGAGGCCATTGCGGTGCTGGGCGTACTCACCGTTCGCACGGGCGTGATGGGAGTCATCATGTCTCAGCCGCCCATTCAGTATTTCGCCATCCTGGGATATGCCGAGTATCTGCGCCGGCGATACGGCAGTGGCAAGCGGTCCGCCGTTGCCCCGGACGCTTGAGAATCTCCGGTTAGCGAAAACACTGCAGACTATTTCTGGCGGAGCGACGCGGCTCAAGCGGGCACCAGTAACTTCGTGGGCGTTCGGGGACAGCAGGTCACAAGACAAGCAATGATATTTTATTTGGCGAGTTGGGCTCTTCTGATCGTGTCCGGTGCGGCGCTGGGGAGCGCCCTGTTGGGGCTCACCCGGAGTTCCATTTTTTCGCATTTCGGCGACCGGATGATTGTGGCGACATGGTTAGGCCTGCTCACCCTGGCGGCAATTCTGCTCGGGCTGTCGGTCGTGCTGCCACTCTCGCCGGCTGTTGGCTTTGGTCTGCTGGTGATACTCACTACGTTGGCCGGATCGGTCAGGTCTGTCCGCAGCGACTTTGAGACGACGCTCCGGCATCTCACGCGGCCGGTGAAGTTGGGTTTCGGATTTCTGGTTGTGGTCACCGCTTTGAATGCAACTCGTTTCGTGGAAGCGTATGACACGGGGCTCTACCACTATCCGCTGACCAGTTGGCTGGCAAGATATGGGACCGTTCCAGGGCTGGCTCTGATTCACTTCCGCTTTGGTTTTTCCTCTTCGTGGTTCGCACTGGCCGCACCCTTCGACTTTGGTCCGTTCCAGGGGCGCACTGCGGCGCTGCTGGGGGGCCTGGCGATTCTCCTCTGCCTTGTCCATTTTTCGTTGGCGATGGCTCGCATTCTGCAGCGGCGCGCCGCGAGTGCGGACTGGTTCCTGGCCGGAGGATACATTTTTGTTCTTCTGGTGTGCTTGAGTTGGGCATTTGAGGTATCGCTTTCTCCTGATGTTCCGGTTTGGATTCTGACGCTGCTGGTGGGATGGCTCATGCTGGTGAGCGGTAGCGCGGATGCGCATGAGCTTCCGCGGACCACTTTGGGAGATGGGCCCCTGGTGGTGCTGATGCTGGCGTTGTGCACGATCTCCCTGAAACCCAGCGCCGCACCGATTGTGGTGGTCGCCGGCGTTTTCTACTGGGTCAGTTCTTCGCTGAGGTGGAGCACTCGACTGCTTTCGGGAGCGATTGCCAGCGTAGTCGCGGTGCCCGTGGTATTGGCCAATGTGACCTCGTCGGGCTGCCCACTGTATCCCAATTCTGCGTTTTGTCTGGACGTCCCGTGGGGTGTGGGAAAAGCAGGCGCCCAGGAAGTGGCGGCGGGCATCGCGGATTGGGGGCGCTGGAGGGACGCGTCGGCGGCAGGAACCCCGGCAGGGAACTGGGTGGTGGCTTGGATTTCTCAGCCCGAAAAACTGGTGCTGATGTCGTTCTGCGCGGTATGCCTCGTGGGCTTTTTTGCGCTCCGCGGCTGGCGTGCAGGCAGGTCAGTTCTGTATGCGTTGGGGCTGGCGCTGTTCGGTACGGCGTTTGTTTTTGTGAGTGCTCCGAACCCTCGTTTTGGGGTGGGCTACTTCGCGCTGTATCCCGCAATGTTGCTGGCTGCAGCCGGCCCGAAGTTCGAACCTCTGGCGCGTGGAAAGTCGTCTGAAGCCCGCTGGTTCAACCGGCCCGCGGCGCTGGCTTACCTGGTGGTTGCCATTGCCGGCCTGGTGGCCGCGCAGGGCGCCTGGAGAGAGTTCAGGGTGAGACAAGAGATCGCCAGAGCCGGCGCTGCGCAATTGCCGGTGGAGTCTGAATTTCTGCATCGACTTCTGGAGCCTCCGGCGGTCGCCAGTTCTCCCGGAGATTTAGTGGTTGTTAAAAATCGTAAGCTGAGTCGTGTTGGTCGTTTCGAACTTGCTACCGATCGCTGGAATGGGATCGAGTATCGTTCTCCCCAAGATCGAGACCAGTGCTGGGGGGCAGCGCTGCCTTGCGTGCCCGCTCCCCTCGAAGGTGATGTTGGTCTGCGCTCCCCCGCAAATGGTTTCCAATCCGGCTTCGCGCACATGGCGAAAGCCGGCAACATATCGAGGAGATAAAAGTGACAATGACTGACAGCAACAACGTGAGAATCGCCTGTGGGTATGTCGGGGAAGAGCTGCAGAATAACGGGCAGACGCGATCCGTGGTGCTCTCGCGCCGGCGCCACTCGCCGGGCATGGACAACCCCAAGGTCTCGATCGTAATTCCCGCTTACAACGAGAAGAACACGATCGAAGAGATCCTGCGCCGCGTTCTGGACGCGACCACCAACCGGGAAATCGTTGTGGTGGACGATTGTTCCAAGGATGGAACGCGGGAGATCCTGCAGAACATGGCGGCGCGACAGGCGCTCGGCGAGACGGAAGTGGCTGCCAGTGACGGCGGCTTTCCGATCACCTTGGGCGATCTGCGCATTTATTTTCAGGAGAAAAATTGCGGCAAGGGAGCGGCCATGCGGCGGGGCTTTGCCGAAGCTACGGGCGACATCGTTCTGGTGCAGGATGCGGACCTGGAGTATGATCCGCTGGACTATCCGAAACTCCTGGAACCGATCCTCGACGGCCGCGCCGACGTGGTCTTTGGCTCGCGTTTTCTGAGCGGGCCGCAGCGCGTCCACTTCTTCTGGCACTACTTGGGCAACAAGTTTCTGACTTTGCTGTCCAACATGTTTACCAATTTGAACCTCACCGACATGGAGACCTGCTATAAGGTATTCCGACGCGAGGCGCTGCAGGGAATTCAGCTTCGGTCCAAGCGTTTCGGTTTCGAGCCGGAGATCACGGCCAAGGTGGCGAAGGGAAAGTGGCGCATCTATGAGGTGCCCATCACCTATGCCGGGCGCTCGTACGAAGAAGGCAAGAAGATTACCTGGAAAGACGGTGTGCAGGCGTTGTGGTGCATCGTGCGGTACCGGTTTTCGGACTAACGCCGCTGGCCGCGGGTGTTGGCCAGAATCATCCAGGAACAGGGGCTCTGCAAAAGATGTGGGACAATTTAAGGGCTGATTTTCAGGCTGCCGAAGAAGATCGCAAACTCGAAAGCGGGTGGTTGCGGGTGCTGCTCCGCACGGAAACACCGGCCATCATCTGTTACCGGTTTTCGCACTGGGTGCTGACGTTTCGAGTGCCAGTTTTGCGGCAGATTCTGCAGATTGTCTCCATCATCTTCCAGCGGCTGGTGCAGATGTTTATCGGCGTTTTTATTTCGCCGGACGCGGAGATCGGGCCGGGGTTGCTGATCCACACTCCTTTCGGAATCGTCGTGGGTCCCACCAAGATCGGGGCGAATTGCACGATCCAGACCGGGGTGGTGATTACGGCGGCCACACGAAGCATCGGCGACAACGTGTATTTCGGGCCGGGCGCGAAAGTGATTGGCGATGCGCGGATCGGGAATAACGTCGTCATCGTTGCCAACAGCGTGATTCTGACCGACGTTGCCGACAACACCACCGTGATGGGCGTTCCGGCGCGGATCAAGCTTCCCGGCGGCCGCCCCAAGCGCTTCAAGTGGACGGTGGACGACAAGAACGCGCCACCCGCGCCGGTGAACGGCCAGCCCGTATCCAAGGCCAAGGTTTAAGCCGAGGACGCGAGCATCGCGTCTGCCTTCCCCCAAGCGATTTGTTTTATTCGTGATTGAATTTCAAAAATAGTTTCCCGCAGGTTTCCCAAGGAGGAGTTGCAGCATGGCCATCGATCAGTCCGCCACCGTCAAAGATCAGGTCCGCGAGTTCGTGCAGGGTCTCGCCAGCGCGAAGGGCGTCGGTTCGTTCACCGACCAGGAACCACTGCTGGAGAGCGGCATTCTGGACTCTCTTAGCATTTTCCGGCTCGTGTCATTTCTCGAAGATACGTTCCGAGTCAGAATTGGTGACCAGGAGATCACCAATGAGAATCTGAAGAGCGTGGAGGCGATTGAGCAGCTGGTGGTATCGAAACAGGGGAAGTAAACAGGGGAAGTGACGGGAAAGGCATCTTGCCAGGCGTCTCGCGCAGATTTACGAAGACGATCGTGAACTGTCGATTTCTCCCGGAGTCCGTAAACGCACGGTCAGGGGGCGAGACGAAGTCCGTGCCCTCGCAGGCAGGGATGGTTCTTCTGTTGGCGCTGTCCGCCATTTTTGTACTTACGACGGATGCGTTGTGCCAACAGCGCGTCCCCGCGAAGGACGAAAGCAGCGCCAGGCTGCCTAAGTGTGCGGATCCTCTTGCGAGCGTGGAAGTACCGAGCGCACCCCACGGCCTCTTCGTACTCTTGTTTCCGGAAGCGAGAGTGAACGCCAAGGCGACGGCGCACCTACTGCACACTCCCACGGTTTGCGGCGCCAACGTTTTCATCGTATGGAAGAAGGTCGACCATGGGCCGGGCGCGAACCCGCGCTATGACTGGTCGTCGGTCGATGACCAGATCGCTCCCTGGATCAAAGCCGGGAAGCGGGTCAACCTGATCGTATGGGCAACCACCTATGGCGCGCGCGGTAGCGCAACTCCGGACTATGTTTTCGCCAAGGTGGCATCGGTAGAATGTCCCAGCTTCGGGCATGTTCCCGTGTTCTGGGATGCGGCATTCATGAGCAGCTACCAATCGTTCATGTCTGCCGTGGTCGGCAAGTATGGGAGTAACGCTTCGATTGGATATGTGCGCTTTGGCCTGGGCGCGGGTGGGGAGATTTTTCCAGCGTGCCGGTACGCGTTGCAAGACCATGGGTTCTCCAAGGAGACTTGGCGCAAGTACCTGTTCGACATGCTGGATTACGAGAAGTCATTGAATTCTCCCAAGCAGCTCGCGGTAGGTCTCAACGCCTGGGACGAACCTCCAGACATTCGTTTCACGGCTGAGGTAGCGGCGCACGCTGTGCAGAACGGCATTGCGATCGGCAATCAAGGTCTCACGGCGGAAGATGCCCGAAACGATGCTGCCGGTCGGGCTTGCATGGCGGACTGGTGTCAGATCTTCCGGCGATTTTGCGGCAAGGTTCCTCTGGTGTTGCAGACGGGAGGGGCGAGTCATCCGGATGGCTCGGGCACGGCCGGATCGATGGTGGAGATGCTGCCGTTTGCCCTGAGCCAGCATGTGCAGATCTTTGAGCTCTACGTGGATGATTGGCTCGTGGCCTACGATCCTTCAGATCCAAACTACGCCCGCCATCACGAGGAATACCAGAAGGTGTATGAGTCCGCCGCCAAGGTGCTGGGCGGAAGTTGAGTTAGGCTGTGCCCGTAATCCCCGCTGAGTCGGCGCGGTTGGCCGATCTGGAACCCACACTCCTCTCTACAGTTGCAAGACTGTTGGTCAAAGAAATCAGCTAGGAGCTATTTTATGCGTCGACATAATCGGTCTTGGGTGCCTTTGTCCCTGGCGGTACTCATTGCTTTTGCGGCAAGTCAACTTTTGATCAGCAGAACGCACGGGGGGAGCGTTCCCGGGGTATCTTTCGCAGCGCCTCAGAGTTATACGGTGGGGTCGCTTCCGTTCAACAGCACTCTCGCCGATTTCAACGGGGACACAATCCTCGATATGGCCGTGGCCAACAGTGGCACCAATACGATTACGGTGCTTCTGGGCAATGGAGACGGTACGTTTACGGTGCCCCCGACCTCTACCTACACGGTGGGAAACGAGCCCGTGGCCCTGGTGGCAGCGGACTTCAACGGAGACCACATAATGGATCTGGCGGTCGCCAATGAGTTGGGTAAGGGAGCGGGGCAGTGCCTCTCGATTCTGATTGGCAATGGCGACGGAACGTTCAAGCCTGCGGTCAATTATCCCGGGGGCAATGCTCCGCGAGGCATTACGGTCGGCGATTTTAACAATGACGGCTTTTTGGACGTGGCCGTGGCCAACAATCTGGGGAACAATGTCAGCATCTATCTCGGGAAGGGCGACGGAACCTTCCAGCCGGTGGTCTACTATGCGGCTCACACCCACCCCAAAGCGGTGATGGTCGGCGACTTTAACCATGACGGGAACGAAGACCTGGCGGTGGCGAATCACGACAGCAATGATGTCAGCATTCTTATAGGCGATGGCAAGGGGCACTTCGCAGCGCCGGTCAATTATCCCGTGGGGCTCAACCCGCGGGATGTCCAGGTCAGCAATTTGATGGGCGGCGTCAACGAGTCGGATCTGGTCACCGCCGACGGCGGATCCACCACGATCAGTGTTTTGCTGGGCAATGGCGACGGCACGTTCCAGCCTTCCGTCCATTACCCGGCAGGATCGTCACCCCGCTGGTTAGCGCTGGCCGACTACAACGGAGACGGTATTCCTGATGTGGCGGCCTCGAACTATGGCGGCTCCGGCGTCGGCGTCCTTCTGGGAAATGGGAATGGAACCTTTGGCGCGCCCATCATGTTCAAGACCGGAACGCAACCCACCGGCATTCAGGCGGGAGATTTAAATGGTGACGGCAAGCCCGACTTGGTGGTCACGATCGGGGGACTGCCGACCTCTCCCAATGATCTGGTTTCCGTTCTTCTCAATGTGCCGCTGTTTATCGCGCCCACCAGTCTCACATTTCCCACTCAAGTTCTGGGAACCAGCAGTGCCTCCCAGCCGGTGACGCTGACCAACAGCTCTCCCAGCTTTATCGCCATCTCCTCGATTACCTTTACGGGGACCAATCCCACGGATTTCTCGCAGACGAACACGTGCGGCGCAGGCCTTACGGGCAACAGCAGTTGTACGATCAACGTCAAGTTCAGTCCGAAATCGATCAACCGGCGGAGCGCAACGTTGTCGGTGGCGAACGGTTCTTTGAGCAGTCCGCTAAACGTTGCGCTGCAAGGAATGGGAACGGCGGTGACGCTGTCGCCAACCAGTGTTAGTTTCTCGCCGCAGACGGTGGGCACGATCAGCAGCCCGGTGGTGGTCACCTTGACCAACGTAAGCGGTAACCACTCCATCTCGATCACCGGGATCACGATAACGGGGGCCGATCCTGGGGACTTCAGCCAGACTCCCACGTGTGGTACGACTTTACTGGCCAAGCAGTCTTGCACCATGAGCGTGACGTTTAAGCCCACCACGACTGGCGCCCGCAGCGCCAATCTGACGGTGAGCGATAACGGTGGTGCAAGTCCTCAAAACGTTCCCCTCTCCGGCACAGGTCAGTAGCTGGAACGAGAGGCGTCGGCAGTGTAGTCTCGGCCTGTAGTTGACGGACTGATAGACGATCTCTCTACGGTTGGCCTACGCCAAGTCCCGTAGGGTGATTGAGACAATTCGTGAGCACGAAGAAAACCCGCCGGCACGGCGGGTTTTTTATTGCGATTTACGGAGAGGCGGAGAACAAGTCCTTGTGCAAGCAACGATGACGGCTCAGGCCGGGCGTTCGCGGGGTGTTCATCAATCCGCGCGATCGCCCTGCCTGTTTGCCACCTAGTTTCCGGACCCACTCAGGGTCACCGTCTGGGGACTCTTGCTGTCAACATCGTTGTCGTAAACCGAGAACGTAGCGCTCCGGGACCCCGGTGGCCGAAGGCTTGAAGGTCACGTTGACGGTACAGATCTTTCCCGCCGCCAGACTGCTTCCGCAGTTATTGGTCTGAGTAAAGTCCTTGTTGTTTGTGCCCGTGATGGTCATGCTGGTAATGGTCAAGGCGGCGCTTCCCTGATTATTCAAGGTAACGGTTTTTGTGGTGGTGGTTCCGACTTTGTGCAGGCCAAATCCCAAGAACGTCGGGAGAGACTGCGACGTCAGGCGCAGCCAACCCCGTACCGCTCAAGCTGATCACTTGAGGGCTCGTCGGATCGACATCTTTGATACTCAAGTGTTGCGAGATAGCGCCGACCAAGTTGGGGGTGAAAGATCACGCTGATCGTGCAACTGGCGCCAGCCGGCACGGCCAAGCCGCAAGTGTTGGTTTCGGAGAAGATGGCATTTCCCTTAATTCCAGAGATGACCAGGGGCACACTGCCAGTGTTGGTCAAGGTGATGGTCTGCGGGGAACTGGTGGTTCCAACGCTTCTGGGCGGGGAAGGTGAGGCTGGTGGTGGACAAGCGCACCGAGCTTTTCGGGACCACCACGGAAACAGTAATCGTGTGAGTCAAGCTGCCGCTGTTCGCGATAATCGTAAGGGGATAAGTCCCCGCCGGGGTTTTCAGTCCGGTGGTCAGAGTCAGCGCCGCGGTGCCGGATGTACTGATGGAGGTTGGACTCACGCTGGCAGAGGCTCCCGGAATTTTCGAGATCCCGTCCAGGGTCAACTTGACTGTTCCCGTCATTCCTCCCAGAGGCATGGTCCCTACGTTCCAGGTCGCCACGCCTGCCGGGGAGGTGGTGACCGGCTTGAGCACGTTGGTAAGCATTAAAAAGAAGTAGTCCGGTCCCTGAGTTGGAACATTGCACTGGGGAGGACTGGTCGCCGAGGCCCAGGTAGAGTTCTGGTCTTGACCGGTCGTGCTGCGCCATGAGGCCATGTCGAGCGGTGTCCAAGACTGGGGCGAGGGAATCGTGAAGGCACTTGAATTGGCACCCGCCCACCAAGTGTTGGTGTCGGATGTCAGAGTCGAGGCAAATCGGCTCCAGTCGGTTCCACCCAGATAACCATCGCTGAAGACCTGGGAGAGTGAGGGGCCAGCCACGATGTTTTTTGACAAAGTGAAATTCTCGTTCACCAAGTCATAGGTTTGGCCGGTCTCCCAGTCATCGACCAGGTATCCTCCCAACCGACCGGCGACCGTGATTTGGGCCCCGCCGTTGCCGAACAGGGTATTTCCGGTCAGGGTAACCAGAGCGGAGTCCCGCAAGCTAAACCCGCCAAGATGGGGATCACCGGCAAGGTTATTTCCACAGAAATAGCTGCTGGCAAAGGTCAACGGCCCCTCGCTCTTCTCCGCAAAGAACCCGTTTCCGTAGTTGCCCACCGCCACCAGAGAAGTGATAGTGGCGTCCCGGTTATCGGTATCAAAGGCCGCTCCGGGAGCGAGATTGTACACTGCCGACAGCTTGTTGAACGTGCTGTTGTGATCCCACATGAACTTGGTGCCACCGGCGTCCCAGGAATAAAAAGCTCCCTGGGCGCCTCGCCAGTTGTTATACGCGGTCGTGTCGGATTGCCAAGAGCCGTACTTGACCTGAGCGGTGTGGAAACCCATTTCGCCATTGTGGTTGGCCACGCTGTTTTGCACGGTGAATTTCGAGACCCCACCCGCAAAGGCCAGGCCCATGGCGTTGTTCCAGAGAAAATTGTCCTTGTCGATCAGTACGTTGGTGGCCTTGAAGACGACTTGAACGGCTGGATTCTGAACGCAGGAATTGGCGTATTGGAAGGTCAGTCCGCGCACGACGACAAAGGACTGGCCGTTATCGCTGAAAAGTGTGGGACGGGTCGCCACCTCGACGGTAGCGGTTGCCATGTTTGTGCCAATCGGGGGCCAGACGTAGACGGTGGACGCTGCTTCGTCGGGGAAGAAGGTGCCGGGTTGCATGGCGCTAATTGAAAGCACCTCGGTTAGAGGCTGGCCATTGACCACGATCATCTCGCGTCGCAGGGTAATAGGCTGCTCAATGGGCGCCGTGGGGTCGCTTGGGCACAAGCCCCAGCGGTACGGCCATGATTGGGTGTAGATACTGGCATTGCCGCCGTAAGGTGTCCAACCGGCCCAGACATCGGCGCCGGATACAAAGACCGTCCCACTAGTGGCCGGCTGGAAGGTGATCGGCAGACTGGTATTCGCCTTGCCGCTGTTGAGCGAAACAGACTCACGATAGGTTCCGGGATTGATAATCACCCGGCTGCCCACGCTCTGCATATTGTTCCGCATCGCCATGCTGGCGGCGGCTCCAATGGTTTTCAAGGGCAGGGTTTGCGTGCCGGGGTTGCTGTCCGACCCGGTTTTTCCGTCAACATAAATGGATGCGGTTTCCAGACTTTCATTGACGCTCGCCTGACCCCAGGCGCAAGAGGAAACCAGAGAAAGAGCAACGATCAGCCAGATTTTGGCTACGCGAGGTGTAGCAGACAACATGGGGGAGCCTCGTTAAGAAAGATCTTTGGGTGTAGCGATTTAGTAATGCATCGGTCACGAGAAGCGGCGAACGTGCTAAGTACCGCTCAAAGGACTCTAGCCAACCTGGAAAACAGGGGGTAGATGCCACTAGTGCAGGTCGGTGGGACACGCAAGGCGCGGCATAGGTACAGGGGTGGCAAGGTCGGTAAGGACAATAGTCGTTGGGCGCTTCTACCCTACGCGCTGAGGCCGGTCAGGCAAGGCTTTGGGAGGACTTGGAGTTTATCGGGGAGGAAAGGGTTCAGACAGCAGCACTTAGTGGGATGGGCGGAACCAAAATGGGACATGAGGCGAAAGAATTGACGCGGACTTCATGGATCCCGCCGAGTCCGACCCGGTTTTTGCCCACGCTGGCCGTCCATTTGTTGGGTTTAGACCGACATCATGGCCGACCACAGTGGGCAAGAAGAGGCGATGCGCAATTCACTAGAACGAGACCATCATTGGCCCGTCCCGCTCAGGGTGACGACTTGCGAAGGGGAACCGAACGCGTTGTCACTGATGGTAATCGATCCGCTCGCCGGCCCGACAACGCTGGGAGCAAACGTAATGTTGAACGTGCACGTGTATTGCGGAGGCACGATGTTCTTCCCACAGGAATTGCTCTTGAGGCGGAACGGCCCGCTCAGGGTCTTGGCGGTAATGTAAAGATCATCGCTGCCGCCGTTCGTCAGAATGAAGGACTGCGAGGCGCTGGTGGTGTGTATGGGTTGAGCGGGGAACGTCAGGGAATTGACGGAAAGCGATGCGGCCGCCGTCAAAAGGATCTCGCGAACCCGATTGTTTCCTTCATCGGCGACGTAGAGGTGGCCCGCTCCGTCAATCGCGATCCCCGAATTATTGATGCTCGAGGCCAGGGCTAATCCGCCGTCGCCGGCAAAGCCAAAGAACTTCGGATTCGTGACAACCCCGGCGACCGCAACCACGGTCTTGGCTGCGGCATCGATCCGGTCGATTATGTAATAGGTATCGCTGCCGCTCACATACAGATTGCCGCGAGGATCAAGGGCAAGGAAATGGGGCGAGCTCAACGCGGAATTGAGCGCGGGAGCCTTCACCGGGCCAAACGAAGTGGTGCCCTTGAATGCGTAAGGGACGATGTTGCCGCTGGAGGCAAGCACCTCGCGGATCCGATTGTCGCCCGTGTCTGCGATGTAAATGTTGCCAGACGCATCTACGGCAACGCCGAACGGACTGTTCAGCTGCGCCAAGTTGGCGGGCCCGTTGTCACCGCACTGACCAGAGAGCGGGTTGCCGCAAGGAGTTCCACTGATGCCTGCCACGGTTTGAATATTTCCGGCCGGAATGCTGACTCCCGCCACTGTGATCGTGCTGCTGCCCACGTTAATAACGCGAATGCTATGGACTTGAGCGTCCGCGACGTAAATGTTGCCCGCGCTGTCCAATGCGATGGAAGTTGGCATGGCGAACGTCGCCGACTTCGCGGGCCCGCCATCCCCACACGGCAGTGCATGGCAGGAGGTCTGGGGCGTGCCGGCGACCACGGCGATGACACCTGTGCCCGCAGTATACTTGCGGATGACAAAGTTTCCGGCATCCGTGACATACACGTTGTTCGCGCTGTCAACCGCCACGGCGGTCGGGAAATTCAGCTGTGCTGCCGTGGCGAGACCGCCATCCCCAGAAAAGCCTGCGATCCCGGTTCCTGCCAGGGTGGCGACATTTCCGTAACTTGAAGGCGGGTTGCTGGGAGTGACCTCGCGGATCCGGTTGTTATAGGTATCGGCGATGTAAAGATTTCCCGCAGAGTCCAGAGCCACTCCGCGGCTTGCCCCCAGGATCGCGGAAGTAGCCACCGAGCCGTCATTGCCGGAGCCGCCGCCGACGAATGTGTTGATGTTTCCACCCACGGTGAATTGCCGAATCCGCTGATTTCCGGTATCCGCGATGTACACGTTCCCGGAGCCGTCCACTGCTACTCCACGCGTGATGCTCAGACTAGCCGCGGTGGCGAGACCGCCATCCCCAAAAAATCCCGGGAGGCCGAAGCCGGCAACGACAGCCGCGTTCTGAGTGCTGGCAGTCACTTCCCAGACACTGTTGGTCGGGGCATCCGTGACGAAGAGGTTGCCGGAGGGATCCAGGGCGATTTGCCAGGGATTGCTGAAATTCGCCGAGGTAGCCGGACCGTTGTTGCCACAGCCAAGGCTGGGGAAACACGGATTACCACTTCCGGCATACGCGTTGATAATGCCGGTGGTTGATACGATGCGAATCCGGCGGTCGCCAGAGTCCGCGATATAGATATTTCCCGAAGCGTCCACAGCCACGCCTTGTGGGTTGTTCAGTTGGGCTGAGGTGGCGGCGGCGCCGTCACCACAGGACCCTACCTGTGGAGTCGAGCAGGCATTTCCATCGCCCGCGACGGTCTGGATTTTTCCCGGAGCAATGCTGACTCCAGCTACAGTGATGGTGGTGGTCCCAAGATTGACCACGCGAAGTCGATTGTCGCCGGTGTCGGCGATATATATGTTGCCAGCGGCGTCGGTGGCGACCCCAACTTGATAGTTCAGAGCAGCCGCCTTGGCCTGACCTCCGTCCCCGCATGCCGGGACTGCGGTTGGGTTTTGGCACAGTTTCGCATTGCCGGCGACGGTCGAGATGATCCCGGTCGATGCGGTCACTTTGCGGATCAGGTAATTCAAGGTGTCCGCGATGTAGACATTTCCGTTCTTATCCACCGCCACACCGGCAGGACCGTTCAGGCCGGCCAGGGTCGCGAGTTGACCATCGGAGCTCGTAGCGTGTTCCGTTGGGTAGCCAGTGCCGGCGTAGACGGTGAGATTGCCGAGAGTGTCCAGCTTAAAGACATCATTTGCAGAAGGATCGGCAATATACACGTTCCCCGAGGCGTCTTTGGCTACCGCGCCGGGCTGCGGTAAATCGGCATTTGCACCGGTTGCCGTGCCACTCACAGATCCGCCACCCACAACCGTGTAAATCGTGTTCTGGGCGTATCCGGAAGACGCGCAGCCGCACACGAAAAATACGCAGAAGCAGGCCGCCGACAGAAGGCGAACGATGGACGCAGAGTTAGAGCGGACGTCAGAATTCATGAGCTGAAATACCTCGCAAGGGATCGGGAAACTGGAGGAACTCTCGTAGGGGGAAAACGAGTTAACGGAGTCTATCGTGATCTGGCCGGGTACGCAAGGATGCCATTCTACTCAGAGACAAAAGACTCTAGTCAGCTCAGAAATTCAATCCCGCGGATTCCATGCGCAAGCCGTTTCGTCGAGGCTGTCCTCAGTTGATCTGCGCCGCCGCAGCCGAGAAGACCCCAGGGTAGCCAGCCGTAGTGCACGCTTGGTAGGTGTTGTTGCTGTTCCACGAACTGTCGTAGGTGCACAGCCAATCGTCGACGTAGAGTTCCAGAATCTGCACGCCCTGCGTGGTAGCGAAAGGCAGAAGGTTCACCAGCGAACCGGTTTGGCTGGCATTGGTGGGGTCGCTGTAGAACAGTGTCTGCAACTCCAGCGGAATCTGGCCCCTGTACTTGGCAAAATTGGCGCACCAGTCGCCACCATAACAAGGCTGGCCGTTGCCAAAATTCAAAGGATCGCTTTTCTGCAAACCCTGGTTGCCGAATCCGATGCCTTCCGCCGCTGCGTTGACGGCGGTCGCATCCGGCGTGCTCAGGTCGACAGGACTGAAATCGATCGGACTGATGGTAATCAGGATGGACTTGGTGATGCCGAGCGAATGTTCGTACCGCAACATCGTGTTCAGGAATGCGGTCCATGTGGCTGACACCTGCAACCATTGGGAAGTGCCTGGGTCGGGCCATGGGGCCGCGACGCTGGTAAAGCCAAACTTCGCCATCTGCGCCTGGCAGGCGGTTTGGGTCGGATCTGGCGCGGAGATCCCATTGGTCGGATTGGTTTGGCCTCCAACCCCCATGCCGAAGCGCAGGTATGCGACGTTGCTGGTGGAGGCGTAGTGGGTCACAGCCTGCTGAATGACGGCCTGCCATGCCTTTTGAAAGTTCACTCTCCATTGGAGGGGCAGAATTCCGGAAGTGCAGGTCGATCCGTCCGTCGATCCGTACACTGGATTGCCCACCGTGCCTGCACTCACGGGTGCAATATTGCTTCCCGATCCAATCGCGTAGATCGTCCGCGGCGTGGGGTCCTGGCATCCGGCGGTAGTATGGTCGCAGACCGTCCAGATGCCGGGATTGGCGGGTGTTCCGTTGCCATCCAGCGCCGTCCCCGTGCCCGTGATCTGAATCTCGAGGCCAGGGGCGGCAGCGATGCCGCCGGGGAAGAATCCCATGTCCGCCGAGGTTTGCAGCGTGATAATCCCTCCGGTCTGCGATGCGCTGGAGATGGCAACCGGCGTTAAATACCACTGGGGAGTGCTGCTGTTGGTAGTGCCAAAAGAAGTTGGTTCAAAAACTAAACTAACCAGCTTGCCGGAGTCGCTCCAGGGCTGCATCCGCTGGTCCGCGGAGCTGAAATCAAACGTACCATTGCTGGGATTAACGCTGCCCCACGAGACGTGAAAAGCTGCGCCCGCGATGAAGGGTTCGCCCGCACCCGCTTGCGTACAGTGATACCCCACCGGTGTTCCGTTGCCATTGCAGATCAGGGTCGGAACCAGGTGCTGTGAATAGCAGGACGCGGGCAGCCCGGTGCAATTGTTATCGTTGACGGGCGGATCGAGAATGAACATGCCATGAGCCAGGCCGGTGATGGCGAATCCGTTTCCGCTCAGGCCTGCGGTCTGCGGGCTGTTGCCAGCGTTATCGGTGACGTTCAGAGTAGCGGAGACGGAACCGCTGCGGGCCGGAGTGAAGGTTACCAGTACCGCGCAACTGGATCCTGGTGCGAGGCTGCTTCCGCAGGTACTGCTGGTCAAGCTGAAAGCCGCCGCGCCGCTTCCACCGATCGCGACTTGCGAGAGGTTGAGGGCGGCGTTACCGCTATTGGTGATGGTTAGAGTGAGGGAGTTCGATTGTCCAACACGCTCCGCTCCGAAATCGAGATTGGCGACAGAAAGTGTAACAGCCGGGGCCGCGGCGATTTCCGAGGCCGCACCCGCGCCGCCACCGCATGCGACCAGAAGAAAAATTGGGACGACAGCAGAAATCGCCAAGACGACTGTGAATCGAGGGCGCGGGTTACCCGCTATATTTTCGGATAAAAGCAACAGCGATTTCCTACGCAGCAATCATCTCTCCTCGTTTGTCTTGTCTGTCACGGCAATGGATCGACTGGGGTCTGAGCTAAAGACACGACTGCCCTAAAAATGAACCCATCGGTGCGCGACAAGTTGCAGGTAGAATAATCAGAAATAACCGCTATGAAGAAATTGTTCTTCTTGCTCACAATTTGCAGCGTCCTGTTCTCGGTTGTCATGGTCCGAGCACAAGACGACGACGATGATGACGACGACAAGCCCGCTCATGCGCCGGCTGTCATGAAACCGGGCGAGCAGCCTGCCGGTGTGAAGTATGACTGCCCATTCGCAAAGGGATTCCAACGACCTCAGAAGATCGGGGGATACACGCTTCATTTGCTGCCCGGAAAAGCAGAGGGTAGCGTGCGCTGCCGTGCAACCCTGACCTCACCGGATGGGAAAGTAGCCAGGGTAGCTGTCGATTGGGCGTTGACCGTGGATAATATCTCGGGCACGGACATCAACGGCGACGGCAAGCCGGAGTTGGTCCTGGATGGATATTCTGGCGGGGCGCACTGCTGTTACAGCTACACCATCATAAGCTTGGGTAAGACTCAGCAGGTTCTGCGCAACCTTCACAGCCAGGCTCCCATGTACTTCGAGAAGCAAGGGGATGACACGACGATCATCCGAGCGGGAGATACTGTGTTTGATTATTTTGTGCTGCCGCACTCGGAGGCAGTCATTCCCCAACTCGTGCTGAAGCTGGAGGCCGACCGACTGGTGGACATCAGCGCGGAGTTTCCCAAACCGTATGATGCGCAGATCGAACAGGCACGGGGAGAGTTAAGCAGTGAGGATCTCGCGAAATTTCGCCAGTCTCATTTGGGTGACAATATGTTTACCGACCAGACTGCCACGGTGCACCGGGTTCTCGTCATCGTGTTGAATTATCTGTACAGCGGACGGGAAGCGCAGGCTTGGCAGACGTTGAGTGAACTCTGGCCCGCTTCGGACCAAGCACGCATGAAGGCGCTGATCCTGGAGAGGCGTAACCGCGGGTTGCTGAAGGATCTTGCGCCGGGAGTGGCAGAAGCCGTGCACGGCGCGGCCAGCAAGCAAGATCCACGATGAATGCGCGCTCTGTCGTATTTCGATTTCGAGGGCAAGCGTGCTTTGTAAACTGATGTAAACGCGCCTACAGGCCATCACGTTGCAAGTTCTTGCATCTTGACAATCGTCCGACGCGCCGCGATACTTCTCAAAACCGCCCCCTGGTTTTCGATCCCCCGTTTATCGCGCAAGCCAACAGCTAACTGGAGTTCTGTCAACATCTACAACGCCCGTTTGGAGACCCCTTAAATGACTTCCCGAGCCTTTCGCGTAGTGTCCATTTGGTTGTATACGGGCGTTCTTCTCGTTGTGGCCGCGATATTTTGGTCGGGTGCAACCGGGCGGGCCAACGCCCAGGACATGACGGTGATCAAGCACATCGTGTTCATGGTGCAAGAGAACCGAAGCTTCGACGTGTACTTTGGAGCTTACAGTAAGGTAAATCCCGCCGTGGACGGGGCCACGACGGCACTACTCTCGAACGGGCAAGTCGTCCCCATGGGCCATCTGCCGGACTCCACGCCGCTGGATATTTGCCACGCCTGGAAATGCACGATCTCCGACATGGACTTTGGCAAGATGGACCACTTCGATACGGATTCGAGCTGCACGGCGAATGGACGCCGGATTTGCACGTCGCAGCTTACCGGCGCCGACATCCCGAACTATTGGGCCTATGCCAGCAACTTTGTATTGGGTGATCGCTTCTTTTCCTCGCTCACCGCGACCAGCTTTCCCAACCATCTCTATACGATTGCCGCAACCAGTGGTGGTGTGATCAGCCAAGCGAAGTTTCCCGGAAATCCCAATCTGGTGGAAGTAGGGTGCCTGGCCGACAAGACCTCCGGTGCGCAAGTCATGGATCAACAAGGCAACGTTACCGTCCAGTATCCATGCTTCGATTACGTTACGCTGGGCGACATTATGGACTCCGCGGGAGTCAGTTGGAATTCCTACGCGCCGCCCAAACTCAGCTACAACGCCTTCACCGCGATCAACCATTTCTATAACAACAGCACACTCTGGACGCAGCACAATTTCTCGGACTCGCAGTTCGCGAAAGATGCCAAGGCTGGCACTCTGCCTTCGGTGAGTTGGGTGGTCACGCTCGCCGGGAACGAACATCCCCCGATCAGTACCTGCATGGGGGAAAACTGGATCACGCAGAACGTCAACGCGGTGATGCAGGGACCGGATTGGAATTCCACCGCCATTGTCATTATTTGGGATGATTTCGGAGGCTTCTACGATCACGTCAGCCCGCCCAAAAAAGATATCTACGGCCTGGGTCCACGCGTGCCGATGCTGATTATTTCGCCCTACGCGAAACCGGGTTACGTTGCCCATACGCAGTACGAGGCCTCTTCAGTGCTGAAGTTCATCGAAGAGCGCTTTGGCCTGCCGTCGCTCGGGGGGCGCGACCTGACCGCGAACGATATCTCGGACGCTTTTAATTTTGCGCAAACGCCGTTGCCCCCGCTCATTCTGAACCCCACCTCGTGCCCTTTTGTCGAAAGTTCTGAAACTTTTGGGCCGCAGCAGGTAGGAACCACGAGCGCGCCCTATCATGTGACGTTCTCCAACGTCTCCAATGCCACGGTAAAATCCTTCAACATTACGACCACGGGGGACTTTGCTCAGACCAACACCTGTACAGCGGTGCCGGCGGGTTCGTTCTGTGCGGTCGCTTTCACGTTTACTCCCACCGCGACCGGTACGCGCACGGGTTCGATTGTGATTAACGATTCTGCCGGGACCCAGACTGTGTCTTTGACCGGCACCGGAAGTAACGTGGGACTCTCTCCGACCAATCTCAACTTCGGCAATCAGATCGTGCTCACCTCGAGCACTGCTATCCCGGTGACGCTGACCAACGGCGGTGCCACCTCGCTGGCGGTTTCGAACGTCTCAGTCACAGGTCCTTTCACGCAGACCAACAACTGCGTGGGGAACGTGGCGGGGGGAGGGAACTGCACAGTGAACGTCACGTTTGTGCCCCAGGTTCCGGGACCGGTCTCTGGCACGGTGACGATCACCGACAACGACGTGACTGGCCAGCAGGTGATCAATCTGACAGGCGTGGGCTATACCATGTCCGCGTCAGCAAATACTCTGAATTTTGGGAATGTGGCAGTGGGCGCGGTGAGCGCGCCGCAGGCCATCACCCTGACCAATCACACTACGGGTTCGATTTCGGTCGGCAACATTTCGATTGGTGGAATCCAGGACTTCGGAGAATTCGGACAGACCGACAATTGCGGCACTTCACTGGGAGCGGGAGCGAGTTGTAGCATCGACGTGACCTTCGCTCCGCTTCACGTCGGAGCCACAACGTACCCCATCCTGAGCGTCGCCTATGGTTCCCCGGAAAGCCCGCTGCAAGTCAGTCTCGCGGGAACGGGCATCGCTGCGATCAGCAACCCCGTGCCTGCGATTTTGCAGCCGCTCTCGCCCGTCAGCATCACGCCGGGTCATGGCAGCCTAACCTTGCAGATCATCGGATCTGGATTTGTGACCGGATCGCAGGTGTATTTCAACGGGGTCGCCAAGACCACAAAGTTCACCAACAAGCGGAGTGTGCGCGCCACCCTGCTGGCGAGCGACCTGACGAACGCACAGTCCGCCGTCATCACGGTCGTGAACCCGGCGCCTGGGGGCGGCGTCTCGAATCCCGTGCTGTTGCCGATTACCACCTCGGCCGCGGTCTCGTATGTTTCTCAGGATTTGCCCGCGGGTGCCAATCCCAATGCTCTCGCCACGGGAGACTTCAACGGCGATGGTAAGACCGACATCGCGGTTGCCAACCTCAATGCCAAGACCGTGGGCATCCTGTTGGGGAACGGGGATGGCACATTTAATTTCGGAGCGACCCTCAGTACCGCCGATCAACCTCTTTCCCTGGTGGTGGGAGACTTCAACAAAGACGGCCACCTTGATATCGCCGTGGGAAACAACGCTCCCACCAGCACCGTCCAGATTTTCCTGGGCGACGGTACAGGCAATTTCACTGCGGTCTCGACCGTCGTGAATACGGTGGATCCAGTTGCGTTGGCCGTGGGCGATTTGAACGGCGATGGCTTCCCAGATCTTGTGGTGGCCAACTACATGATCAATACCATCTCGATTTTCCTGGGCAAAGGCGACGGGACTTTCTGGCCCAGTTCGACGCCGACGTTGATTCTCAGCGGGCCGATTGCGCTGAGAGTCGCCGACTTCAATAACGACGGGATTCCCGACGTTGCCATTGCCAACAACAAGTCGAATACGGTTGTGATCGCGACGGGCAAGGGTAACGGCACCGTCGTTTCCAAGGGGACCCTCACGCTGGCAAGCGTTCCAAGCGCCATCGGCGTAGCCGATTTCAACGCTGACGGCAAAATGGATTTGGCCGTGGCGAGTCAGGCTGCGAGCACGGTCACGGTGTATGCCGGCAACGGCAACGGCACGTTCCAGACAGGGGTGATTAACAACGTCGCTTCTGGCCCCGATTCCATCGCGATAGGGGACGTGAACGGAGACGGAATTCTCGATCTGGTGACCGCCAACACCACCGCCAACAACGTATCGGTTTTGCTGGGTTCTGGTGGCGGATTGTTCCAGGCCCACCCGGACGTTTCCACCAATCTCGGCCCACAGTCGATCGTGATTGGAGATTTCAACAGCAACGGCAAACTGGATATCGCTGTCGCGGATTCTTCAGCAAACAAGATTTCGATTCTCACACAATAAGTTCCAATGGGCAGATAGCTCTGCGTTGAGGGAGGGTTAGGATGGTCACGTCGCCACGGGCGTTTTTGATGTTGTTGTTGTGCCTTGTTACGGTGCATCTCGAAGCGCGGGCAACGCCCGCGGTTCCCGCGCCGTCGGCTCCGCCACAGGGCTCTCCCGCAGTCAGCTTCCAACCCACCAGCTTGAACTTCGGCACGCAGCCGGTCGGGGTCACAACCGCTCCATTGAGCGTGACCCTGACCAACACGGGCACGGCCACACTGAACATCAGCAGCGTGAGCATCGCCGGAAAGAGTCGAGGCGACTACAAACTGACTTCCGCGACGACCTGCAAGAGCGGTACGCAAGTCACAGCCGGGGGGAACTGCACGATTTCAGTAACCTTTACTCCGGCCAGAGGCGGAATTCGGCCTGCCTCCATCAGCGTTGCGGACGATGCCGCGGGCAGCCCGCAGCAGGTCCCTTTGACGGGAACAGGTGCAGCTCCGGCCGTGAGTTTCTCTCCGCCCAGCTTGATTTTTGGCGACCAGTTAACGAATACAACGAGCGCATCGCAAACTATCACCGTTTCAAATCCTGGGCTCGCCCCGCTCCAAATTCAGAACTTTGCAGTCAGCGGAGCCAACGCAGGCGACTTTGCACAAACCAATAATTGCGGCTCCAGCCTGGCCGCTGGTGCGAACTGCACCGTTACCGTGACCTTCACTCCCAGTCTGGGATGGACGCGAATGGGAACAATTTTGCTGACGGACAATGCTCTGGGCAGCCCCCACCTGATGGGATTGTCCGGCACCGGTGTGGGCAACGGGACTCTCGCGCTCTCCACGTCGAGCCTCACCTTTGCGGGACAGTTGCTGGGCACTACCAGCAGCGTACAGACGGTCACGCTGAACAACACGGGCGCAATGCCTGTGGCGCTGGCGGGCATCGCGGCCACCGGAGATTATGCGCTGCGCGCGGATGCGACGAACCCGTGTGGAGCGACTCTCGCGGCAGGCGGCCAGTGCAAAGTGGATGTGACCTTCACTCCTTCCGGTGGCGGCACTCGTACCGGCTACATTACGGTTAGCCTTACGGATCCATTTGGACTGCAGACCGTCACGCTGACGGGCACCGGTGCGATACCCGCTCCGGTGGCGGTGTCGCCGCGCTCCGCTTCGATCACATTTACCCAAACTCTGCAGTATCAAGCCAGCATCAGCGGCGTTCCGACTTCGAACGTTACCTGGTCGGTGGATGGCGTGGTCGGAGGGAACGCCTCGGTGGGCACGATCACTTCCAGCGGACTGTACACTCCGCCGGCGGCGGCGGGCTCGCATACCGTCACCGCCTCCAACAACCTCAAGCCTGCGCAGAAGGCGTCGGTGCCCGTGGTCGTCTCGAACTATGCGGGTACCTTCACCCATCACAACGATGTTGCTCGCACCGGGCAAAACAACAATGAGATGGCATTGACCACCGGCAACGTGAATAGGACGCAGTTTGGCAAGCTGTTCTCCTACCCGGTGGATGGCTACACCTATGCGGAGCCGCTTTACGTTCCCAACGTCAATGTCAGCGGTTCCGGTTTTCACAACGTCGTGTACGTGGCCACTGAGCACGACAGCATATTTGCTTTCGACGCGGACAATCCGCAAAGCGGGAGTCTGTGTCCGGGTTCTTCAACGGCCCACTGTCTGTGGAAGACCAGCTTCATCAATGCTGGGGCCGGGGTCACGTCGATTCCCAAGCAGGACGTCGAGGTCGGCGTCGACCTTGTCCCGGAAGTAGGAATCACCGGCACTCCGGTCATCGACCCGGCGAACGAGACGCTGTATGTCATGGTGCGCACGAAAGAAGTGTCCGGCAGCACTGCTTCCTACGTGCAACGCCTGCACGCTCTCGATATCACCACGGGAGCGGAAAAAACGAACAGCCCGGTTGTGATCCAGGCGTCGGTGAAGGGAACGGGTTCGGGTAATGACGGGCACGGGAATGTTCCTTTCGATCCCCTTCGCCAGAACAACCGCGCGGCGCTGCTCCTGCTGAACGGAGTGGTGTACATCGCGTGGGCCTCATTGGAGGACATTGCTCCCTATCATGGCTGGATAATCGGATACGACGAGAATACGCTGCAGCAAGTCAGCGTCTTTAACGACACGCCCAACGGTTCCGATGGTGGTATTTGGCAGGGAGGGGGCGGACTTCTCGCTGACGCCTCGGGCAACATTTTCTTCGCTACCGGAAACGGCACCTTTGACGTTTTCAAAGGCGGGAGCGACTACGGAGTCGGTTTTCTGAAGCTTACCCCCACCGGAAACACGCTTCCTGTGACGGATTACTTTGTACCCTTCAACCAGGCGTACATGAATCTGGAACTGATCAACCAGGACCTCGCTTCTGGTGGACCGATGCTCCTGCCGGACCAGGCCGGTCCGTTCCCTCATTTGGCGCTGGCGTGCGGCAAGACTGGAACGTTGTATCTGATGAATCGAGACAGCCTGGGCGGGTACAACACCGCTGGAGACCAGATCGTTCAGGCACTCTACTTCACCATCGGCGTCGCCAGTCTCCCCAGCGGTAATTGGGGTACCATCGCTTATTTCCAGAATCAGATTTATGTCGGGGGAATTAAGGACCACTTGAAGGCTTACCCGATCTCCCAGTCACTGCTTTCCGCGGGGCCTCTTTCCATGGGGCCAGAAGTGTTCGGATATCCCGGACCCACTCCTGTGATTTCCAGCAACGGATCGCTCAATGGCATTGTGTGGATTGTGCAATCGGATGCTTCTGCTCAGGGCGGGCCCGCGGTTCTGCGCGCGCTCGACGCGGCCAACATTAGTCACGAGCTTTATAACAGCACACAAGCCGGAAAGCGCGATACGGCTGGGCCAGCAGTAAAGTTCTCAACTCCAACGGTGGCGAATGGGAAAGTGTTCGTTGCCACCCAGACGGAGTTGGACGTTTATGGGCTATTACCGTGACGCGCCACCCTGGCCCGTTGGGATAAGCCTGGCGGCTTCGACCGCTCGCACTCGAAAGACACTCCACCTCTGACAACGGTACGAGGGGGAGTGTCTGAAAATCGCGTGGCGATAAGTACCTAAGTAATTCCTGTCTCGCTGGCCAATTCTGGCAAACTGTCTATATTGGAAATCAAGCAACACAGAAAACGCCCTGTCCCTGTTCCCTGGCAGGGCGCTGATCATCACGAGCCATCCCGGCGAGGCTGGGCCACTGCTCGGACAGCAACTTTTTCCATGAAGCGGGGTTGAATATTCAATGGGTCCCTACAATCAGTGTGTCCAGGAGAAATGGATCGTGAGATGGTCGCTCACGGTGCTTGTGTTGTCGGCGTGCCTCGTGACTTTCGGGTGCGGAGGCGTCAGCACCAAGTCGATTAATCCCAATCCCAATCCCGGCCCCAACGGGCCAGTTCAGATGGAGGTGCTGTTTCCTCCCACGGGCCCGGGTGCGCAGTGGTACGCCGATGTGCAGACGTACCTGGTGCAAAATCCAAATGCTCCGGTCGATGGGGGAAACTTCGCCATCAAGTGGGCGGATGTGGACCTGGGCGGAGGAGTATACGACTTCAGCACGATCGACCCTCCCTTGCAAACCTGGATCAGCGCCGGGAAAAAGGCCAATCTGGTCGTTTGGGCGACCAGTGACTCAATCACCAATAGTGCCACGCCGCAATATGTTTGGAATAATCTCACCTCCGCCAACTACACGACATGCAACGGCGAGCAAATCCCTAACTATTTCAGTCCAGCATTCCAGACGCCTTACCAGAATTTTATGGCGGCAGTGGCTCAGCACTATGGCAGTATGACTGGCATTGGTTACATTCGGTTCGGTCTGGGACGTGGTGGCGAGGCGTGGGTGGCGCAAGGGTTTGGTCAGGGAGCGAGCGCCGATGTGACTTGCACCGACACCTTCCTCAACAACTATGGGTGGACCGCTGCAACCTGGTCGAGTTATCTGCAATCGATGCTCACCTACGAAGCAGGACTACACTCGCCGAAGCAATTGATGCTGGGCATCGTCGGCACGAGTATGTTTCCTGACAGCGATGTTGCCCAGGTAGTGGCGACGGCCGTCGCGGGCCATATCGGATTTGGCAGCCAGGGCCTGCAAGCCAGCGATATCACCAGCTTTCCGAATTGCATCTCGGATTGGTGCAATCTGTTCAACCAGTACAGCGGCCAGGTGCCGCTGGAATTGCAGACTGTAGGGCCGAGCGACCCCACGAACGGGGGCCAGACGGGCTCTTTTGTACCCCTCCTGCCCTTTGCGGCCAGCCACCAGGTCAACATTATGGAACTGTATTTTCAGGATTGGCTGATCGCCTATGATCCAAACTATCCCGGCAACGGACAGTATGGGGCAGCCTACGCCCAGGCGATCCAAGCGGCCGCAACGGGAAAGTGAAAACCTGTATTTCCGGGCGCACACTCGAAGGCCGGGTGGCGCCCGGCCTAGGGTTAAAATTGCTGACATTCCTGTGCCCGCGGTGTAAACTCTCTGAGCGCTTTCTGTCGATAAGTCCCTCCCCCTAATTCAGCCATCAGAGGGTTTTTTCATGCCGAAGCGGCGTCTCGCTGCGCTTCTGGGCTCTAGTGCGATGATGTGTTGCCTGGGTTTGATTCTGGCCCTCTCGTTGACGGAGTCCCCGATCTCCGCGCGAGTAAGTGCGTCGCCCGTAAAGCAAACCGGCGTGGCCAAGCCGCCCGTGATGGGCGCTGACAGCAATGCGCTGTCCCAACCTGGTGCGGCAACGCCAAACAGAATTCTGGCAGACTACGGCAAACTTCCGCTCACCTTTGAAGCCAATCAAGGGCAGGTGGATCCTCAGGTCAAGTTTCTCACCCGCGGACATGGATACACGTTGTTCTTGACCGGCGATGCGGCGGTCCTGACGTTGCGAGCGGCCCACCGACCGGAGCCCGGGCGTACCACCCCGAGCACACCGGAGCGAGATCCGGCAGTGCTGCGCATGCAACTGGTGCATGCCAACCCGTCCGCACGAGTCTCCGGGCTCGAGCCGCAGGCGGGGAGAAGTAACTATTTCATCGGCAACGACCCGCAGAAGTGGCGGAAGAATGTTCCGCCTACGCCCGGGTGGCGTACGAGGGAGTCTATCCCGGAGTAGATTTGGTCTACTACGGGAACCAGAGCGGCCGCTTGGAGTACGACTTCAAGGTGGCGCCGGGCGCGGATGCGAGCGCGATTTCTCTGAGTTTTGCCGGCGCACAAAAAATGCGGATTGACGGCGCGACGGGAGACTTGCTGCTGCAGGTGGGCACTGGTGAACTGCGTTTTCACCAGCCGGTAGTCTACCAACCGGCGAACGACGACCGGCGTGCAGGCGCGGACGATAGTGGCCGGCAGCTGGTGGCAGCGCGCTACGTGTTGCGCGGCCACCACGGCGTGGCCTTTCATCTTGCAGACTACGACCGGAGCCGTCCACTGGTGATCGATCCGGCGCTGGGCTACTCCACATATCTGGGCGGCAGCGCAGCCGATAATGCCTTTGGCGTGGGAGTGGATTCGTCTGGCAACGCGTATGTAGCGGGAATGACTCAGTCGAGCGATTTTCCAGTTACCCAGGGCGCCTTTCAGACCACGACTAAGGGCAAAACGGTTGCTTTCGTGACCAAACTAAGCGTGGACGGTTCGGCGCTCCTTTATTCGACCTATCTCGGTGGCAGCGCGGTTTCGATTCCCCAGGGCTTCACGGTTGATCCTTCGGGGTCCGCCTACGTGGTAGGCGCTACCAGTGCAGCGAATTTTCCCACGACTCCTGGAGCCTTTCAAACGGTGTGCAGTGGAGGCTGCAAGACCTCTTCGGATGTCTTTATCACGAAGCTCGACTCCAGCGGCTCAAGCCTGGTTTACTCTACCTTCCTGGGCGGCAGCGGCAACGACTTGGGGAACCTGGTGGTCGCGGACTCCGCGGGTGATCTTTTTCTGACTGGCGATACCAGTTCCACCAACTTCCCCACCACGCCGGGAGCATTCCAGACTACGCTGCACGGCACAATCAATGCGTTCGTGGCCGAGGTAAATCCCACGGGCTCCGCCCTGGTCTTCTCCACCTTTTTAGGCGGCAGTGGCCAGGACAGGGGATTCGGCATTTCCCTGGACAGCGCTGGTGACGTGTATGTGGCCGGCTCAGCGGGTTCAGCTGATTTCCCGACCACGACTGGAGCCTTGCAAACCAGTTGCGGGGGAGGCTGTGCGACGACGGACGCGTTCGTGACCGAGCTGTCCCCCACTGGATCGTCGCTCGTTTATTCCACCTATCTTGGCGGGTCTGGTGCTGACGTTGCCTGGGCGGTTAAGGTGGACTCGTCGGGAGATGCTTACGTGGCGGGGCAGACTGCGTCAGCGGATTTCCCCACCACTGCCGGAGCGTTTCAGTCAACGTGTGGCGGAGGCTGCGCGACATACACCGCCTTCGTGGCGGAGGTGAACCCAACCGGTTCCGCCCTCACCTACTCGACCTTCCTGGGGGGCAGCAACGAACAGGAAGCTTTTGCCATCGCGTTGGATGCCGCCGGCGATGCCTATGTTACTGGGAGAACGGCTTCGGCGGATTTCCCCGTAACGCCGGGAAACTTCCAGCCGAAGAGCGGCAGTTTCGACGCGATTTTGACCGAACTGAATCCCTCCGGAACTGGGTTGATCTATTCGACCACGTTCGGTGGCAGCGGATCGGACAACGGTCTCGGCATTACCCTGACCGCCTCGGGAAATGTCTACATTGCAGGCAGAACCTTTTCCACGGATTTTCCGACCACTCCCGGATCCTTTCAAAGAGCCTGCAAGAATTGTCGAGCGGGGAGCGCCGACGCTTTGTGACCTTGTTCGTACCCGGCGACCAGGTTTGGCCGCTCGCTCTCAGCTTCGGCAACCCGATCGTAGGCGTCTCCACCTCGCCGCTGACTACAACTCTCAGCAATAGCGGCAGCACTGCGCTGAACATTTCAGGCATCAACATCATTGGACCCAACGCCGGTGAGTTCAGTCAAAGCGCAACCACCTGTGGAAGTTCGCTGGCAGCAGGAGCCTCCTGTACGATTGCGGTTATTGTTACGCCCGCGGCAGCGGGAGTGCGGAGCGCGAGCTTGAGCATTGGCGACGACGCCGCCAACAGCCCGCAAACTGTCGCGCTGAGCGGGACGGCAACGGCCATGTCAGTCAGTCCCCCGAGCCTGACGTTTGCCACCCAACTGGTGGGTACCAGCAGCGCGCCCCGGACTACGACCGTGAGCAACATGGGGACCGTCACTGCCAACATCACCAATATCTCCGTCACTGGACAGTACAGCCAGACCAACACTTGCTCCACACCCTTGACTCCGGGAGCGAGTTGCACCATCAGTGCCATTTTTCAGCCGGTCAGTGCCGGCGCCCTGAAAGGATCCCTGTCGATTGCGGACGACCAGGGCGGATTGCAGACCGTGGCTCTGAGTGGGACCGCGACAGTGATAGGCTTTTCACCCACCAGCGTGAACTTTGGCAATCAGGCCAAAGGCACCTCAAGCCCGCCGCAGGTGGTCACGATGAACAACGTGGGGACTTCCACGGTCACCATCAGCAAGTTCGGTTTTACAGGACCGCAGGCCAGCAACTTTTCGCAAACCAACACCTGTGGGTCCACGCTGGCCGGCGGTTCCAGTTGCACCATCTCGGTTACCTTCACACCCCTCGCCAAGGGACCTCGCAGTGCCGCACTGGCGGTTTGGGATTCGGGCGGCGCCAGTCCTCAAAAAGTACCGTTGTCCGGGAATGGGACCTAGCCTCGCGCGTGCGGGTTTCTGGCGGAAGCAGGAATCATGGTCGGGAAGTCAGGCCAGTTCCCAGTTCAGGGTTCCAGCAGGATGGGCTTCACGCCTAGAGCAACGCTGCCTCCGACGGCAGAGACCGCGCCGGTGAGATCAACGTATTGAGAGTAACCTGCCGGCGGGGTATAGCTGGAAGTCATTCGCGTGCCGTTACTGCAAGTCTGCGATGAATCCCAGACAATCAAGTTGGCCGACACCTGGCAAGGCCCCAGGCTGCCGGTGTTGCTGCAGGGCGATGGCTGGCTGTCGATCAGCCAATTGTAGACCTGCTGGTAGGCGTAGCCTGCCTGGGTCGGAGTACCTTGACTGGTCTCGATGATTCCGGAGATTCCGCCCCAGGCGAACCAAGTCTGGAACTGCAAATTGTCAACCGAGGCCAGGCCCGCCTGAATGATCAGATAATGGGCCACCCACGCGGATTGCTGGTCGGATCGGAAACTCCGTAAACGCCCCATCCACCTTCGGTGGTCATGAGCGGCTTGCCTTGCATGCCATTGGAATCGGCCACCTGCCGGAACGAACTGATCATGGTTTGGATCGCTCCATTGGTGGAACTCGAACTTTCCGGCCAGGGTACGGGAAGCTGCGCGCCCTTCCCGGTATAGCTGGTGTAGCCATGGAAGGTCACGCCGTCGGCGTGTTCGAGCCGCCACTGTGCAAGTACGAAGCCATGAAGGAGGGTGCGCTTGTCCCGACGACAGAGGGAGTGAGCACGGAAGAGTACGGATCCTGTTTCAGGATCGGATAGGCGAGTTGCGCCATGTTGATGAGGGATGCAACGCCGGCCGTCCAGAAGTGGTTCGTGTTGGCCTCCGTCCAGATCTCGTAGTACTTGATATGAGGTGCAGTGATTCCGTTGTGTGGTCGATCAGGGCGGTCACAAAGTCCACCCAATCCTGCATGTTGTCGGGCGGAACCGTGCAGGCCACAAAGTTCGTTTCCTGGATGCATTTGCTCTGATCGGCAACCGCCCATGACGGAGTACAGTTCAGGGCCAGATCCATGAGCGCGACTCCGTTGGCATCTTTGGGGGCATTCTTAACGTAGGGATCGATGCCGGAGAAACTGAATTGACCCCGACCGGCGCCTTCAATCGAATTCCAGGCAGCGGGCCCGTGGCTCAGCGTGCCGTAGCTGACCTTGGGCAAATTGCTGGCGGAAGCGACTCCCATGCCGAAAAATTGGGCCTGCAGCGTACCGCTGTTGGCACTCTCGACGGTTTGGGCAAGCACGGCTGAGCTGCCGGTCAGGTTCGAGTTCCCGTTGTAGGTCGCGGTGATAGTGTGGGCTCCGGACCGAGTGTAGACGACGCGAACTTCGCGGTTCCACCCGCCAAATTGACGGTTCCAAGCACGGTCGCTCCGTCCACGAACGTTATGGAGCCCATGGGTGTGCCCGCCGCCGAGCTTACACTTGCGGTGAAAGTGACCAGCTGTCCGGCAGTGGATGGATTGGCAGAGGATGCGACTGCGGTGCTGCTCGCGGCTTTGGTGACCTGCTGCGTGATTTTCGCGATCGACTTGCCGGAGAGCGCATCACCGTTGTAGTTTGCTGCCAACTGCAGGCTGCCAGCCGGCAGAGTTGCCGTCAGCAGAACTGCCGAGCCGGAACTTAGTGCAATCGTGCCCAGCGTAGCTCCACCGTTCTTGAATGTGATGGACCCGGTCGGTCCGCCGGGTGCGGCCGAGCTCACGGTTGCCGCGATAGCGACGGCCTGTCCAAATACGGAAGGATTCGGGGTGGCGGTAAGGGTCGTCGTACTCGGATAAAGATTGACAACCTGCGAAACTGTACCCGCGCTGGCTTTAAAGGTTGAGTCTCCGGAAAAACTGGCCTTGATCGTGTGGTGGCCTGCTCCCAGCGTCAGGTGCTTAGAGTGGAAACGCCGCTGGCCGTGACTGCAGTCCCAAGCAGCGCAACGCCATCGTAGAACGTAAATATTTCTCCGTCCGGAATCGGACCGTAGGTGGAGCTCACGGTCGCCGTGAAGGTTACCGGTCCCTGTATGAGGGAGGGACTGGCGGAAGTGACGACTGTAGTTTTGGTGGTCGCGGGCAGGGCATTCACCTGTTGCGTCAGTGTGGTCGATGAGCTGGCGGCGTTGTTCGAGTCGGACGAATAGGTCGCAACGATGGAGCGCTGCCCGGTAGTCGAATAGGTCGTGGTGTAGGAAGCTTGACCGTTCGCACGCTGCACTGCCTAGGGTTTTCCCACCTTGTGTGAAAGTGACGCTTCCGGTACGGTTCCAGCATACTGCGAGTTCACGAAGGCCGTGAACGTGACGGCCTGGCCTACGTAGGATGGATTGACACTCGACTTCAAAGTAGTGGAAGTGGTCGCTACATTGACAATTTGGGTCAAGACTGTGGAATTGCTGCCCGCTACCGTTGGTCCACCATTGTAAGTAGCGGAGATCGCGTGCGCGCCGCGGTCAGCAGACTCCGGTCAGCGTGGCGGTATTGCTCGCAAGGGAGGACGTGCCTAGCGTCTTATCCCATCGTAGAAGGTCACCTGCCGCTGTCAGTCCCGCCATATTGCGCCGTAACCAGCGCGGAGAGAACCAGAGATTGGCCGTACACCGCAGGGTTCAAGCTGCTGCAACCGTTGTGGCGCTGGACTCTGGCACTCCGCTGCCGGACAAAGGAATAGTTTGCGGACTGCCCACCGCGCTGGCCAGTAATTACTACATTCGCAGAACGAGGTCCAACCGCCGTGGGAGAGAAAGCTACGGTTACGGTGCAGACGCGCGGACGGACTCAGACTCGCCTGCACGACGTTGAGTCGGGGAAGTCACCTGGACTGGTTCCGGCCAGAGCGATCGAACTCAGAGAGATGGCGGAGTTGCCGATATTGGTGAGGGTCAGCGTTTGAGGCCGCTTAGCTCCTACCGGCTGCTGCGAAAAGAAAGCGTAGATGCACTGATGGCAAGCGTGGTATCGAGTAACACCGAGAGAGAGTTGTCCCCTTGATTTAGCACCAGGACGTCGGGTCTGGCATCGCCGTTGAGGTCACTCTCGGTGAGGGCGACCGAGTTCGCTCCCGCCGCAAAGCTGACACTCGGCTGAAAAGTGCCATCTCCGTTTCCGGTCAAGACCGAGACTCCACCGGCTGAGCCATTGCTAGCGAACAGGTCGGCTCTGCCGTCGGCATTCAAGTCGACCGCGCCAATCATCGCAGGACTAGAGCCAGCCGCGAGGAAGTAGGTTGCGGCGGGCTGAAAGGTGCCGTCGCCGTTGGCCAGTTGCACGCTGATTACGCCCGCCCCAGCCTGGGACACAGCAAGGTCCAGCCGACCATCCCCGTTGAAGTCGGCCAACGCCATTGAGGCGGGCCCACTTCCCGAGAAAGAGAAGGACAGCCCGCTGTGGAAGCTTCCGTCGCCGTTGCCCAAAAGCAGGCACTCTGTTACGGGCGTTCCTCCCGTAGAGCCTGCGATGGCCAAGTGAGTTTTCCATCCAGGTTCAAGTCGCCACGGCCATGGCTCCTGCAGCGCAGGCCGAGATGGAGTCGAGTTCCGGTAAGAACGTGCCTGCTCCTCCACCCAGAAGTACGCCGACCCCCGTTGGAGAGGGGATTGCGAGGTCGACCAGGCCGTCGTTGTTGAAGTCGGCCGCAAGCAGCTGCCCCGGTGCGAGGGTGCCAGGAGAGGCAATGGAATACGAAGCCGGATTTTGGAACTGCCGTCGCCATTGCCCAGGAAGATGAGCAACTGGCCACTGGCAGGATTCGCGGTAGTGAGAACACTTACGGCCAGATCCATTTTCCCGTCGCCATTGAAGTCCGCTGCCACCAAGGCGGAAGGATGCGAGCCTGGAGCGAGGGAAAGGGCGGAGATGGTGGATAAAGACCCGTCTCCGCGGCCAAGCCAGAGGGAAATGCTGTCCGAGCCCGCGTTGGCAACGGCTACGTCGAGATTGCCGTCCCCATTAAAATCCCCTACCGCAATGCCTGAGGGAGTTTGTGCCGTCGCGTAAGGGGTGGGACTGCTCAGTGCGACTAGTACCTGTGCCGTTGTCGCCGAAGCGACAGGGAAGACAACAACTGGTGCTAAGGCAAGTAACGCGACCGCGGCGCGCAGACGAAACATCGACACCCTCCGAACCGGAGTGCCACAAGGGGGAAGGCTGAGTCGATTCTTACAGGGACCGAGTGACAGGGGCCGAAAACTAATGTCCAGACCAACGACTCGCTCAATGCGGTGTTCTTGGGACCTTCGTAGACTGCGACGGAATCTACCATAGAACCACTTCGCCCGCAAGTATTCTGCTGCGGTCGTCCTTGTCAAAGAGCACGGGCGGCTGATGTTGCAGCCGCCCGTGGGTTGGAAACGTGGCGTGGTTTGTAGCTCAGGTGCGGCCTCTGCCGCACCCGCGAAGGGCTAATGAACCGGCGTCTTCGCCGCCTCCGTCAGCACCTTGGCGTAGGCTGGCCCGTACTTGCCGTAGCCGGGATACGCGGGATCGAAAGCGAGCAGCCAGTCCTGGTAGTAGATCTCCAGAATGGCGGTATGGTGGCTGATGGCAAAGGGCACCAGGTCCACGAGGGAACCCGTCCCGGCGCCGGTTGGATCGCTCGGGGCTACCGTCTGCAATTCCAGAGGAACCTGGCCCGCATACTGGTTGAACAGGTTGCACCAGTTGGAAGTGCAGTTCGGATAGCTGGTAAGATCCTTGGCTTCCAAGCCCTGGCTACCGAATCCAATGTGCGCCGGCGCTGCGGTCGCAGCTACGGCCGAGGGCACGTTCCGGGTAAGGTTGGTGCCCACGATCCCGACCATCAACTGCTTCGAGGACCGCAGGGACGCCTCGTAGTTCAGCATCGAGTTCAAGTAGTTGATCCAGGCTGTTTCGGTCCAGCCCCATCGGGTTAGAGCACTCGTGCAGGCCGCTTCTTTGCCCATTCCCCAGCCGGGGAAAGTCTCGCCGCCTCGGCCCAATCCAAAGCGGATGTAGCCCACGTTGGGATTGCTGCCGTAGTGCTTCACGATTGCGGCCATGAAGGCCTGGTAAGGAATCTGGAATGCCGGGCTGAAGTAATTGGGGATCCGTTCACCGCCGCAGGTAGCGAAGTTGGCGGCCCCGAGATTATTCCAGATATATTGCGGCATGGCGACGTTGGTCGCCGCGTCGCTGACCGTCCAAACGATCAGGTTCGTTTTCTTGCCGGCGGCAACCCATGGTTGCATCGCGGTGTCCAGCGAACTCCAGTCGTACTGCGGGCTCACGCTGGGGCCTTGGTCGATGGCGGACCACTGCACGACGAAGTTTGCGCCCGAGACGGCAGAATTATGCACCAGATAAGTTTGCACATCCTGGTAGTAAGCCTGGTGGGGATGCGTGGGGGCGAACAGCACTTCAGAGCGACAGTGGACGCAGGCGGAGCCCCAACGGAAATAGTAGCGCTGGCCGATTTGCTCGGATCAGCCACGCTGGTTGCGGTTAGCACCGCAGAGGTGTTCGCCGTTACCGTCGGTGCGGTGAAGAGACCGCTCGCAGAGACGCTTCCTTTGGAGGCGGACCAAGTCACGGCCACGTTGGAGCTGTTGCTGACCGAGGCCTGGAATTGGAAAGTGGCACCCGATCCAGAGTCGTGCTCGTAGGTGTCAGGTTGATGCCGACGCTCGTCTTGCTGTTGATGGTGAACTTGAATTGCGCCAGACCCGCGTCGCGGCTCTGATCAAACACCCAGACGCTAAAGGCAAACTGGCCGTGAACTTGGGGAGTTCCGGAAATCCCCCCCGTGTGCTGATTGAGTACCAGACCGGACGGCAAGTTCTGCTCTCGAAATTCATAAGGCGCTACTCCGCCGCTGACCGAGATAACGGCATTGTAGGCGACCCCGACCATGCCGGGAGGAAGCGTGGCAGAAACTTTGAGATGTTGACGCACGGGCAACGGCATGGATACGGCTAAGGGGAGCGGCATGGTTAGCCGAACGGCTTCGGGCTGCGCCGCAACTTCAGACTGCGCCGCAGCTTCGGGCTCCACGGCGCACAGGACCTGCGCACCGGCAAGGACCATGACGAGCGCCAGGGCGCCTAGCACAACCGAAGACCGCAAACGGTGAAGCAGTAGCATAGTCGCGGGTCGAGAGCCATTGGGGGACATTGGGACCTCTCTCAAGATTGATTTGGAAGTGTCATGGCCACCGGGAATAACCCGAGCCAGCTTCGACCTTAACTTGTGCCGTAATCAGCCGAAAGGTGCCCGCGGGACAGTGTCCTTGTGGACCTCTTTGGTACGTGGCGGTGTCCGGTCAGACATTCCCTTGTGCGCCACGAGACCAGATTCACGGCCGCGTTGCAGCCTGAGAGTTTCCGTTATGACCTGCGTTTGGGAACAGAGTCTCTCCCGGTCATTTCCAGGGCGGAGCCTGGATTGTCGAGATTCGGCGGGTCAGTATAAGATCGTGTCTTCGCTCCCCGGGACGGAAAATCATGAAGAAGATGGCGACCATTCTGATTGCGCTGGTGATGACGGCTCTGATCACTGTGGCGCAAGACAAGTCTGCACCCCCAAAAGCTCCATGCCCAAGTGCACCGAGCCCCTCTCCAACTTGGACTACCCGAATGGGCCTCACGGTCTTTTTGTGCTGGAGTTTCCGGGCCTTCGACCGCGGGCTGAGGCAGCTCACAAATATCTTCTGCACAACCCAGTCGTTTGCGGCGCGAACATCTATGTGGTTTGGAGCCAGGTTGACCGGGGCCCGGGGGCCAGCCCCCGTTATGACTGGACGTCAGTAGATGAGCGGATGAAGCCCTGGGTGTCGGCGGGAAAAATTGTGAACCTGGTGGTGTGGGCCGTAAAGCCCATGGGGAATGGCTCCGCCACGCCAGACTTCATTTGGTCGAAGGTTCCCAGCGTGGAGTGTCCGCATTTTTCCCGCGCTCCGGTTTTCTGGGATAAAAACTTCGTCACCAGCTACCAGACGTTCATGTCGGCGGTGATGCAGAAGTACGGGACAGAATTCTTCCGTCGGTTACATCCGTTTTGGTTTGGGAGCCGGTGGAGAAACGTATCCTGCCTGCAAATTTGTTCTACAACGCCACGGGTTTTCCGAAAAGGTCTGGCGCGACTACCTTTTCGAAATGATGGACTACGAGAAATCACTCCACTCAGACAAGCAATTGATGATCGGAATCAACCCCCTCAGCCGGCCTCCAGACCCGGTTTTTCCGAAATCGGTGGCGGAGCATGCGGTTCGGGATGGGATCGGTTTCGGCTGTCAGGGGTTTAGCGCGGACGACATGCGCAGCCATGCCTCGGGTGCGCCTTGCATGGCGGGCTGGTGCGAAGCCTTTGAGGAATTTCACGGGAAAGTTCCGTTGCAACTTCAGACCATCGATCCCTCAAGCCCGGATGGGTCGGGGGCCGGATCGCTGGTGGATCTTGTGCCCTTCGGCCTGAAGCATCACGCTCAGATCTTCGAAATCTACCTGGCAGATTGGCAGATTGCCTGATCCCGACAGTCCGCAGTACGCTCAGTACCATGCCGAATACCAGCGGGTGCTGGAGGAAGCGGCAAGGGCGGTCGGCGGCCACTGAGGCCGTTCAATTGCTGGAGCACCTTTGGGTGGCTAGAACCCTAGTCCCGTCAGCGGCACTGTTTGCGGGCTGCCGCCGCCACTGTCAGTCACCGAGACCTGAGCGCTCCTCGCCCCTTTGGCCGCCGGTGTAAACGTCACCGTAATCGTGCAGCTCGCTCCTGCATTCACGCTGGTTCCGCAGGTGTTCACTTCCGAGAAATCGGTGGCATTCGTTCCCGAGATTTGGATACCGGTGATGGAAAGCGTGGTCGCCCCTGTGTTCGTCAACGCGATCGCCGTCGCCTTCGGGCTCCCCACCGGAACCTTACCGTAGTTCACTTGCGAAGGCGCGAACTGCACCAGGGTCCCCACGCCTTTCAGCGACACGATCTGGGGGCTGTTCGCAGCGCCGTCGGTAATTTTGAGCTGGGCAACCTCAGGTCCTGTCCCCGCAGGCTTAAACGTTAAGGAAATGGTGCAGGAGGCTCCTGCCGCCAGCACGCTTCCACAGGTGGTGGCGCTTTGCGTGAACGCGTTGGCGCTGGTTCCGCTGATGCTCATGCTGGAGATGCTCAGCGCAGTGCTGCCGCTATTGCTCAGCGTGGTAGTCAGCGGGGAACTGGAAACTCCGACGACCTGGTCTCCGAAGCTGAGAGCGAGCGGCCAAACCTGGTCGCCGGGTACGAACACAGTCACGAAACCATCGGAACTGGTTGTCTGGCAGGTGTTGCATTTGCTCTTAAAGGATCCGGGCGTGGTGGGAAAATCTGGGGAATACGTTCTGCCCGCCAGATAAACATCTCCCGTCGTGGTCAAATGGATGGCGAGACCATTATCACTAGCTCCGCCGCCGAAGGCGGTGGAATAGATCAGTGCCGATCCAGAAGGATTCAATTCCGTGAAAATTGCGTCGAACGTGCCGCCTCGCACTTGAAAGCTGCCCGGGGTCATGGGGTAATCGGCTGAGCCAGTTCTCCCGGTTACATATGCGTCGCCTGCGCTATCCAGCGCAAGCGCAAAAGCTTCCTGCTCCTTCGCGCCGCCCAGGAAGGTCGAGTACGCAAGGGCGGAACCGGTTGCATTGAGCTCAGACACGAATGCGTTGTTGGCAACGCAGCCTCCGCCGCAGGTAGTCTGAAAGGCTCCGACGGTCGCGGGGAAATTCGCGGACAGGGTTTGTCCGGCGACGACTGCCTTACCTGAGCTGTCCACCTGGATGCCCCAGGCGACGTCGCTCTTGCTCCCCCAAGTAGGTCGAGTATTGAAGCCCATTCCCGGCAGGATTCACCCGCGTGACGAAGGCATTGATAGTGCCCGGAAGGGATGTCTGAAATGCTCCTGCCGTCGTCGGGAAATTCGTCGAGGTGGTAGAGCCGGCCACATAGGCGTAGCCGGAGCTATCGAGGGCCATCGCATTGGCCTGATCGTTGCCAGTGCCGCCGAGGTAAGTGGAGTAAACGAGGGCTGACCCTGTGGCGTTCAATGCGGTGACGAATACGTTGGTGGCGCCTTTCAAGGTAGTCTGGAATGCCCCGGACGTGCTGGGAAAGTCCGTGGAACCAGTCCTGCCCGTTACATACACATTGCCGTTGGGGTCCAGTGCCATGGCGAATCCGCGATCGTCGCCGCTGCCGCCCAGGTAGGTCGAATAAGAAAGCGCGGAGCCAGTGGCATCCAGCTTAGTGACGAAGGCGTCCGGCACACCTTTGCAATTACCAACGTTGCCGCCGCACTTCGTTTGGAACGCACCCGCTGTGATCGGAAAGTCCGACGAACCGGTCGTGCCCGCGACGTAAGCGCTGCCGGCGGCGTCCACTGCGATGCCGAAAGCAAAATCGGTTCCGCTGCCACCGAGATAGGTCGAATAAAGGAGCGCTGATCCGTTCACACTCAGTTTTGTCACGAAAGCAACGGTTTTGCCTTTGTTGCTGGTCTGAAATGCGCCTTTGGTGACGGGGAAATTGGTTGACTGAGTCATCCCCGTTATGTAAGCGCTGCCAGACGAATCCACAGCCACGCCATAGGCGTTATCGGCTGCGCTGCCGCCCAGATATGTGGAGTAGCCCAGCGCCGGATCGATCACCAGTGGACGGCTCCGGTCGTAGTCTGCAAGATGAAAGGCCACGCCGTGGTGGCCGCGCAACACGTAGCGCGCTGCCACCAACTGCCGGCCACTATCGTCCGCGCCTGCACGCCGGTCGTCGTTCGCCGGTTGGTAGACTACCGGCTGGTGAAAACGCAGTTCACCAGTGCCCACCTGCAGCAGCAAGTCTCCCGTCGCGCCGTCAATCCGCATTTTTTGTGCGCCGGCAAAACTCAGAGAAATCGCGCTCGCATCCGCGCCCGGCGCCACCTTGAAGTCGTACTCCAAGCGGCCGCTCTGGTTCCCGTAGTAGACCAAATCTACTCCGGGATAGACTCCCTCGTACGCCACCCGGGCGTAGGTGGGAACATTCTTCCGCCACTTCTGCGGGTCGTTGCCGATGAAATAGTTACTTCTCCCCGCCTGCGGCTCGAGTCCGGAGACTCGTGCGGACGGGTTGGCATGCACCAGTTGCATGCGCAGCACTGCCGGATCTCGCTCCGGTGTGCTCGGGGTGGTACGCCGGGCTCCGGTCGGTGGGCCGCTCGCAACGTCAGGACCGCCGCATCGCCGGTCAAGAACAACGTGTATCCATGTCCGCGGGTGAGAAACTTGACCTGAGGATCCACCTGCCCTTGATTGGCTTCAAAGGTGAGCGGAAGTTTGCCGTAGTCTGCCAGAATTCTGTTTGGCGTTGCCACACCGGGTTGGGACAGGGCAGTGCTGGGAGCGATGTCACTTTGACTCTCAGCCTGCGCGGGAAACGCGCGCGACGGCACCGGCCTGCTGCCAGGTTCAATGACGCGTGAGTGATTTCCAGACACGAATAGCAGGAGCACGAAAACAGCAACGTAGCAGGTTCGCATTATCCCCACCCCAAAGGGGAGCACTTGGAGGTCGTGTTCGCGATTCTGATTGGACGTACTGCGCTTGTCAAGGTGCAAGATTCTGCAAATAGAGTGGCGATCACGATGCGGCAGCATCGCGGCAGAATGCAACGGCACTTGGCCCAGGTCGGAGTTCATCTATTGCATCACACCCGTGGTCACTAGCGAAGTTGGGAAGGACCCAGCCGCGGCTGTTCCCAGAGAAGTCAGAGTGCCATTTGAATTGATGGTGAAGCTCGAGATCGTGCCGTCGGTGTTGTTAGTAGCGTACAGGTACTTGCCGTCGAGTGACGTACTCAAGCAATCGGTTCCGGCTCCGGCAGGGAACGCTGAGCCGATCTGCGTCAACGCCCCGGTAGCGAGGTTCAGGCTATAGGCCGAGATGGTGCCGTCCCCAGCGTTGGCTACGTAGACATACTTGCCTGAGGGTTCGGCAACCAGGGCTCGAGGATTGTTACCCGTCGTGGCTGAGGAAAGAGTGGCGCCAAAGGGCAGGGCATAAGTGACGACTGCGTTCCCGCTATTTTCAGCCACAAACGCAAACTGGCTGGTCTGATCAGTAGCCACAGCGATGGGGAAGCTGGTTGCGGTCCCCGCCTTCAAAGGTGCCAGAGCGCCGTTGTTTACCTGGTAGAAGTCCACCGCTGTCAGGCTGGTGACAATGGCAACCGTACCGGTCGGATCGAGAGTCAAAGACTGGCCGGTCGTGCTCGGTACCGCAGAGCTCGCCAAGAATGTCAACGCCCCGGACGTAGGATTGATGGTGTAGCTGGACAGCAGTTTTTTCTTGGCGTCGAGCACCAGCAAGAAGCCGCTCGCAGGATCGACAGCTAGTCCATTGACGCTGCCAAAGCCGTTGATCGGCGAGCCACTGACCAACGTCAAGGCGCCGGTGCTGGCATTCACCCCGTATTCCGAGATCGTATTGTTGGCGTTGCCGGTGTAGACGAACGCGCCAGAAGGCGTGGCTGCGATCAGCTGGGGACCGTTCGTGTCGCCAAGAGGAGAGCCGCTTATCGCGGTGAGCGCGCCGGTGGCGTCGTTAATCGTGTACTCGGAAATGTCCTGGGTGCCCTGGTTGGTTGCGTACGCGAACTTGGGCGTGTAGGTCACGGCTTTGGTGCCGGTGCTGATGGCCAGCGACTCTCCCTGATTTCCGTCAACCCCTTGACTGGAAATCTGGGTCAGAGCGCCGGTGGCGGTGTTGATGGAGAAGCTAATCACGTCGGGTGCGGTTTGCGTGGTCGTCAAGTCGCCGAAGATCGACGCATAAAGAACCTTGCCCGTCGGGTCTACCGTGACCGCGTTGGCCGCCGCCGGGATCGTGTACGGAGATCCGGTGATGGCGGTCAGCGCCCCGGTAGTCTGATTGATGGAATAGGCGTTGATCCCCGTGCTGGCCACGTACAGGAAGTGGCTCGAGGGATCAACCACGACGCCATTGCCCGGACCGGAGCCGGGAAATGGGGAGCCGGTCACAGCAGTGAGCGCGCCCGTAGTGGTGTTGATGCTGAAGACCGAGTTCGACCCGAGATTGTTGGTCGACGTGTTCGCCACAAACAAAAATTTGCCGTTCGGGCTCACGAAAACGGCGGCGGGACCGGTGTCCCCGTTCGCGAATGGCGACCCCGTGATAGCGGTCAACGCTCCGGTCGTTTGGTTGACGGTGAAGGCTGAGATCGTGCCATCGTTGAAATTCGGGATGTAAAGGAACTTCCCCAAAGGAGCAAGCGTCACGTCGAACGGCACATTCCCCACAGTTGCAGTTCCGATCTGCGTCAGAGCGCCGGTAGTCAGATTCACGGAGTACTCGGCGCCGGTGTTGGTGTAGGCGAATTTGCCATTGGGCGTGAACTTCAAGGCGGTGCCGCCAGGCAAATTGAAAGGCGAACCGGTCGCAGGCTGCAGCAGGCCGTTAGCCGCGATGCTGTAGGCGAGAATCTGCGAACCATCCGGGATGTACAGGAACTTATTCGAAGGATGCACCACAATTCCGAAATTGTCGCTGGGCAACTGCACCGTCTCCAGGGTCCTCAGAGTGCCGGTCGCGGGATTCACCGAATAGGCAACGACCAGGCCGGGAGTGAGTGCACTGTATTCGACAGCATACGCATACCTGGCCACGGGAGCGCTACTGGCCGCCCCGACCAGACTCAGCACTTGCGGTGTAGCGCTGGCGCTGGTGGTCAGAGTCAGGGCTCCGTCGATGGCGCCACCGACGAGGGGAACAAAGGTCACACTGAACTTGCAACTCGAGTTTGCAGCCACTGAACCGGCACAGGTGTTGTTCTGGGTGTAATCGCCGCTGATGGCGACGTTCGAGATGGTGATCGCGCTGCTTGTGTTGTTGGTGAGAGTGGCGGTCTGCGGGGTTCCGCCAACTCCGACCTGCCCGGTGAAGGTGAGGGTAGCGGGCGCAAAACTCAGAGCATTTACTCCGGCGCCGGTGAGAGCGACCGCCTGCGGACTCGTGGCCGCTGCGTCCACCACCGTAATCACGCCGGGGATGGTGCCGGTCGTGCTGGGGGTTAAGGTCACCGTGATGGTGCAGTTGCCGGCGGCAGGAATGGATTTTCCCGTACACGTGTCTGTTTCGGCGTAATCGCCACTGGCGCTCACGTTCGTGATGGCGAGTGAGGTCGCGCCGTTATTGGTCAGAGTTACGGTCTGACCGCCGCTGGTGGTCCCCGTCGGCTGGCCAGAGAACGTCAGACTTGTTGGATTGAAGCTGACGGGGTTCGTCACGGTTCCAGTGCCGGTTCCTGTGAGAGCGACCACTTGCGGGCTGCCCGCCGCGCTATCCTTGAGGGTGAGGGCGCCCGCGATCGTGCCGGCGACGGTGGGGAAAAAAGTCACACTAACGGTGCACTTCGCGTTCGCGGCAATCGTCCCGGTGCAACTATTGGCCGAGATCGCGTAGTCGCCGCTGACCGTCACTGCGCCCATGGTCAGAGCCGTTGGCGAGTTGGTTAAGGTCACGTTGAGCGCGGAGCTGGTCTTCCCAATCGCAGTGCTGGGAAAAGAAAGTTTCGCTGGCGACAGCGTGAATGGCGCTATACCCTTTCCGGTCAGGCTTATGACCTGGGTGCCTGATCCAGCGTTGTCGAGAAGGGTGATTGCGCCATCGAGGGAGCCCAGCGCGCTGGGAGAAAAACTCACCGTCACTGTACAGGTGGCTCCCGGCGCCAGGCTTGAGCCACACGTCGTAGTGTTGGGAAACTCGCCGCTACCCGTAATGCTGGTAAAGGTCAGGGTCTTGGTCGTGCTCGTGTTCTTCAGAGTGGTCGACTTGTCGCCGCTCGTAGTTCCCACCGCCTGACTCCCGAAAGCGAGCGAGTTTGGAGTCAGGGTGAGCGTTTGTGCGGACGCGAAAGTCAGCGACAGCGAACACACTGACAGCGACACGCACCTGCGCAAAAGTCGATGGCGGAACATGGGTTCTCCCCGGGAGAGGATGGCAACAGCGGTAATGGCGCTCGCTGTCCGAATATTCTCTTCAGCCACGGACAGCCTAATGTCCGAAACCCGGCTTCTCACTCCGGATCCCGGCGGCACAACCTGAATAGGTTGATAGCAGAGTCAAAATGACCCGTCAAGATGAAGAAACTTGCAACTCCCGGGCTGGCTTGCCAGGTGTCAACCCGGCCTTCAGCGCCATGTGCATCCCGCCTTTGGCGTTGCGTCTAAGTGTCTAAGCAAGTTCGCCTCGACCCTACTGCACCACCTGCAGCACCGTCGCCGTACTTCCTCGATAGTTTCCCATTCCCTGGTACGTGGCTCTGACCGTGAACGAACCAGTTGCGGGGAAGGTAGTATTCAACACTGCGGTGCCCCCGCTCAGGGCCACCACCCCCAATACCTGCGTGCCGTTCGTAAACTGTACTTTGCCGGTAGGCGTCGGTAGTCCGGGAGCCGCCGTCACGGTCGCGGTCAACGCCACAGTCTGGTTGACCCCCGAAGGATTCGGTACGGAACTCAACGCCGTCGTAGTTGCCGCCCTACTCACGGTTTGCGTAAGCACCGGTGAGGCGCTGCCCGCGTGACTGAAATCGCCACCATACGCAGCCGTGATCAGATCCGTGCCCGAAGGGAGCTGTGTCGCTGTCGTCGTATAGGTTGCGATCCCACCATTGAGCGCAACCTTCCCCAGGCCCCCTTTTCCATTTTTGAAAGTTACAGTTCCGGTCGGCGTGCCCGCACTCGATGTTACGGTCGCGGTAAACGCGACGGCCGTACCGTACGTCGACGGATTCTGCGACGACTGGATCACTGTGGAAGTGGTGAACAGATTTCCGACCGCTATTAGGTGACCGCCATTTTCGCTGTAGACGGTCCCATCCCCGCCAATCGAGGTTGGCGTGTACCCGGCACTGATTGCCCGTTCCAGAAACATCCTCTGCACCGAGGTCCCGCCTTGTTGAATGGCATAGAGGTACCCATCTTCGTTGTCGGCGTACACCACTCCATTCCCATCCACCGCGACCGCGTTGGCGCACCATTCGCGTCCATAGGGATGCTGCCGGTTGATCGTGGCGTCCTGGTACTGCCACTGCGGAATCAGATTTGAATCAAGTTGAGTAATGTAATACGGCCCGGGCGGAACTTTGGGGCACCATGTCGGATCGCTGCAATAGGACCCGCTGTCGTAGTGGTTGTCTTTCAGGATCACCGAGTAGGTCCCATCATGCGGATAGATGGCTGGAGTGGTATCCCAGCCAAAGTCGTAGCTAGTGAGGTAGGCTCCTATCGGACTGAATTTCAACAAGTGCCCGCGTGCGTAGTTGTAAGCGTCGTTGACACCCAGAAGAATGGTGGCGTCAGGGGCGACAACCGGGGACGCGGACGCCTGATCCGAAATGATTCCCGGCCCGGGCACATTTTGCGTGGGGTCAAGCCCGGTTACCCCAAACAGACTGCAGCCGTCGGGCTGCCCGTCCGGCGGAAGCAACCCGTTACAGCCATCGTTGAGAATCCCTGTCAGCGACGTAGACCACTGCAAGCTCAAATCAGAAGTGTGGAGTGCCAGCAGGTAGGCATCGCGCTGCCAGAAATGGGCGCGGCTGAGGGTGTACAGGGTGCTGCCGTCGGCCGAGATCGCCGGCGCGACGTTGAGCGCGCTTCGCTGGGTTCCGCATTTCACATTCGGCGGTACTGCATTCTGGCTCGGTGGCCACGGAAAAGGTTGCCCGGTAAATGTTCCCAGACACGCAGTGGGCGCGCCGGGAAGGAGAGAGGTGAAAGTAGCCGACGTGGAGCTGCCGTCGGCTCCGACTTTGACGATCCACGAATTTACCACGTCACTCTTCCATGGACTGGCAACATTCAGTTTGATTGCGCTGTAATAGATATTGCCGGCTGCGTCGGCGCTCAGGCCGCCGGACACAAACTTGGTCGGGTCGACGGTTGCGCCAAACGGGTTGATCTGCGCCAAGACCACTCCGGTGCTCTGATCGAGCTGGTAAATCGTCCCTCCAGCTCCCGGAACATAGATGGACGTTCCCGACAGCACAGGTTGAAACAGGGGTTCCCACCCACCCAGTTTGTAGTCGTTCGGGACAGGCTTCCAATCGGTGGCGAAATTCCATACCGGCACCAATTGTCCGTTCTGCCACTGCAGATCGGTCTCGTTCCAAATCTCTGTGTTCCAATCGTTCGGGCCACAAGGAAACGGCTGCCCCGAACCGGGGGGAATGCAGGGCACGTATGTCCCGGTCTTAAACTCCATAAATACGTTGGGTCCATTCACCAGAGGGACTTGATAATGCATTAGCAGCGACCCGCCCGACTCGGCCTCCTCCTGAGTTGTGAAGGGATCGAAAATCTGATCCGAAAGCTTACCCTGCAGAGCCTGCCCGGCCACCGCCAGGATGCCAGTATGCTGCGGATTCTGACCCCACTGCGGCCACGCCGCCGGACCCTGCGCGAGGACCGGATCTGAACCCGGTCCGATGAAGAACGCGCCACAGATCGCCAACCCAAACCAAGGGCCCACACCCATGAAAGTGTGCCCCGGAACAGCTGCTTAGTCATATCTGGATACCCACATCTGCGCTCTGGGCCTCATTGTCCCCGAGTGGCGAGGTCATCGCAAGATGAAAGAAGTTGCATGAAAGAGCGGTGATCGGCCGGATCCATTCATTTCATTCAGTGAACTTTGGCGTCATGCTCCCGACAGTGCAAGAACTTGCATCTTGACAGGCAGCTACCGGCCAGTGAGAATGGCCCTAGAGTTTTCCTCCCTCGTATTTTTCCGGAAAAGAGCAATTATGAGAAGGATTTGCGCCTTTTCCGCAATCTACCCCCTACGACTGCAGAATGCCCTTAAGCTGTGAACGGAGAAGCAATTCGAGCCCGCCGGGAACGGTAACTTCGGGCAAGAACCCCGGGAACCCAGACCTCAGCTCCCCTAGAAGAGAGACGATGTCGATGAAGAGTCTTTTGCGATCGATGGCGGTTGTCATTCTATGCGCCATGATTTGCTGGTTTGGAGCCGCAAAGTCCGCCTACGGTCAGGTCAACGTCACGACCTATCACAACGACAATGGTCGCACCGGGCAGAATACCCAGGAAACGAAGCTGACGGCGAGCAACGTCAAGCCCACGACCTTCAAGAAACTGTTTACCAGCAATGTGACGCTGGATAGTTGGTCGGCGGCTCAGCCCTTGTATGTGGCCAATGTGACGATCGGTGGAACGGTGCACAACGTGGTGTACGTGGCCACGCTCAACAACAGTGTCTATGCGTTCGATGCGGATAACGGGAACCAGTTGTGGATGAAAAACTACGGTCCGGCTACATCGTTCGTTCCGCTATGCCACGATTCCGGGTTTAATACCTCGCCGTCTTTGGGGGCAGGGATCATCGGCACACCGGTCATCGATCCGGTTGCTGGCATTATTTATTTCGTGGCCAAGACCGGTAGTGGTAGCGGTGCGAGCCCGTACGCCCTCTATCTGCACGCAGTCGATTTCACCACGGGAAACGAAACCGCCGGCAGCCCGGTGATCGTCAATCCAGCCTCGGGACCGACCTTCTACCCTCGCTTTCAGGAGAGCCGGTCGGCGCTCGTGCTCAGCAACGGAACCGTCTACGTCGCTCTCGGCTCGACCGGATGCACGGGATTGAAGAACTTCCCGGCGATCAACAACCATGGCTATGTACTGGGTTTCAGCACCAGCAATCTAGGAGCCGCTCCGACTTCGTTTGTGACCTCACCCAGCGCGAACAACGGAGGTATCTGGCAGGGCGGCGGAGGTTTAGCGGCAGACAGCAACGGTCACATTTACTTTGAAACCTCCGATGCGGTCTTTGACCAGAACATCGGTGGATTCGATTTCGGAAACAGCGTTCTGGAACTGGATGCGAATCTGAACTTAGTGGACTTCTTTACCCCGTTCAACTCCAACTCCCTGCTCAACCCGGACGATCTGGATCTCGGATCAGTGGGGCCGGTGCTGCTGCCCGACCAAGCTGTTGGCCCAACCCATTTGCTGGTTGCTTCTGGAAAGACGGAAGAAGTCTATGTACTCGACCGCGATAACGTAGGTGGTTTCTGCAGCGGGTGCGCAACGATCAACAGCAACATTGTGCAGGAAGTGCAGCGGCCCTCCTATCTCAGCGGCTGCCAGCAGCCACTTACGGGGCTTCTGACCTGCCGTTACGGGGCTCTTACCTACTGGAACAACACGGTCTATGTTCCCGGCACCAATGCTCCCCTCCTGGCGTACAGCCTGGCCAACGGTACCCTGGCTGCTACTCCGATGCGTACGACCCAGTCGTACGGAGCAGTGGACAGTCCCTCGATTTCATCGAATGGCACGACCAATGGAATTGTCTGGATTATCACCGTCGGGCCGTCGCCAGCGAACGCGGGTGCACTCCGCGCCTTTGACGCGGTAACCCTGAAGCCGCTCTATACCAGCACTGCTGCCCCGAGCGGCCGAGATACGCTGGGCTCAGTGGCGCACTTTGTGACGCCGACCATCGCGAACGGGAAGGTATTCGTTGCCACCCATACGCAACTGGTGGTATACGGAAACTTTTAGCTTGCACCGCAAACACTGATTCTGATTCTCGCGAGTCGAAACCATGGCCAGAACCGACAAGGAACCAAATCACATTCCCTCCCTGGACGGCTGGCGGGGGGTCGCGATCCTGCTGGTCCTGGTGGATCACTCGACCGAGAACCTCAACTTTGGCCGGTTTGACCACTTCTTTCGTCTCGGTGCAACCGGCGTAGCATTGTTTTTCGCGCTCAGCGGATTCCTGATCACCACCCGTCTGTTGGAGGAAAGACAGCGTCGAGGCAGCATTAGCCTGAAGAAGTTTTACACCCGTCGTGTCTTCCGGCTTATTCCCGCCTCGCTGACTTTTCTGCTGGTGCTCGGCGTATTGACGCTGGCTGGAGTTCTCACAGTCACGCGACAGCAATGGTTGTGCTCTCTGTTCTTTTTCCGCAACTACATACCGATGGACTTCTCCGGTGGCGGGTGGTTCACGGCGCACTTCTGGTCGCTGGCCGTCGAGGAACACTTCTACCTGATTTGGCCCGCCCTGTTGATTCTTAGCCGGGGCCGCGCGATCGTTCCCGCGGTGATCGCGACCGGGGTAGCGACCTGGAGGTACATCGATCTGCATTACCATGTAGTCCACGCCACCCTGTGGTTTCCGGGACGTACCGATGTCCGCCTGGATGGCTTGTTGTGGGGGTGCGCTCTGGCCATTCTGCTGATGAAGCCCGGTTTCCGGCAGCAGATGACCCGCTTGTATTCCTGGTGGATGTGGCTCGCTTGTCTGGCGATTTATGTTGTGTCCAATCTGGTTTCGGGCCGGCATAATTACTCCCCTTATGAACCGGCGCTCATTGCCCTGATCATGATCTGGCCTGTGCTGCACACCGACAATTGGCTGGCCAAGATGCTCGACCTGCGCCTTCTGCGATGGATTGGGCACCTGTCCTACAGCCTTTATGTGTGGCAGCAGTTGTGGTTGGTATTCCCCGATGCGCCCGTACCCTTTGGCGCGTTTCAAAGACTCCCTTTGAACATTCTCTGCATTTTTGCCACTGCCGCCTTGAGTTATCACTTCATTGAGAAACCGATGGTCGCCTTCGGACACCGGTTGACCAGCGAGCGCCGGGCAGCACCGAGAGAGTACGCGGCGGAAGCGGTCGTGCAATCCTAGTTGCGGCCGGCGCAGGATATCGCCTGCTGAGAAAACGTCCGGCAAAGAAAGGAAACACCGTCTCGTGAAAGTACTTCTGGTCCACAACGCGTATCAACAGCCGGGCGGGGAAGACGTCGTGTTTGAGCAGGAGGGGCAGATGCTCAAACACGCCGGACACGAGGTCGTTTTTTACCGGCGGAGCAACTGGGAGGTGCAGGACTATCCCGGTTTGCAGAAGATCAGTCTCGCTAAGGGAACATTGTGGGCTTCGGATTCGCGGCGTGATTTTCTGCAGTTGTTGCGCAGAGAGAAACCCGATGTGGTCCACGTCCACAACACTTTTGTCATGATTTCTCCATCGATCTATTCTGCCTGCTGCGATGAGGGCGTTCCGGTCGTGCAGACTCTCCACAACTACCGCCTCCTGTGCCCGGCAGCGACGTTATTCCGCCAGGGCAAGGTATGCGAAGAGTGTGTGGGTGGTTCTCTGTGGCCAAGCGTGAAGTACGGCTGCTATCACGACTCGAAGAGCGCGACTGCAGTCGTGGCTCTGATGGTGTCGTCCCACCGTCTGCGCGGCACCTGGCAACGTGAAATCACCAGTTACGTTGCGCTCACCGAGTTTTCCCGCAGCAAGTTTATAGAAGGCGGACTACCCGCCGAAAAAATCTTCGTAAAACCGAACTTCGTCAATCCCGACCCACTCTCCCGCACTGGGGACGGAGACTACGCTCTGTTTGTCGGGCGGCTCTCTCCGGAGAAGCGGGTAAATACCGTGCTGGCAGCCTGGAAGCGCCTTCCCCGCACCATTCCGATCTGGGTGATTGGAGGCGGCCCGGATCGTGCCCAACTGGAAGCGCAGGCCGCGAAGGATGGTTTGACGAACGTCCAGTTTCGTGGCCAGTTGCCCCGCGATCAGACCTTGGCAGCCATTAATAATGCACGCTTCCTGGTCTTCTCCAGCGAATGGTACGAAAATTTTCCGGTCACGGTTGCGGAGGCCTTTGCCTGCCGCACGCCCGTGATCGCAAGCCACATGGGCGCGATGAAGGAGATCATCAGCGAAGGCCGTACAGGACTGTTCTTTGCTCCGGGTGACGCAGAAGACTTAGCGCGACGAGTGGAATGGGCCTGAATCACACCCCCGAGCTCCGGGCTATGGGCGCCGAAGCGCGCAGAGAGTACGAGTCAAAGTACACTGCGGAAAGAAACTATCCCGTCCTGATGGACATCTACCAGCGCGCCATCGACAGGGTCAAATAGGATGTTCGCAAAAAACGCCCATCCTGGAAGCGATCTCCGCGAGCAAGCCGGTGGCATCAGTTCTTGCCGTGGGCAGCAAAGAAATTCCAAACCAATGTCTCTGTACCGGCGGTCCAAGTGTGTCCGACTCCCAGCTCACGCACAATCTTGACCTCAACCGCGCTCGTACACTGCGTCGCATCCAACCCATTCACTCCGTTGGTGGGTGCTCCATTCGTACAGAGTTGGGGCACGCTATCGGTGCAACTATTCGCATTCAGCCAGTAGGCCGCAGTCTGGTCGAGACTGGCCGGAATGAGCTTTTCTCCCCATAGGGTCTTGCTTCCGCCGCAGTAGGCGCGGTCGGGGTTCCGTCTCCCTGAAAATGAAGTACTGGATCTTCCTGTGAGGATGCGGAGAGAGGCAGCACGCCAGTTCCCCCAGACGGCTCGCCCTCGACCTCGCCCGAGACCGGCGCGATGGCCGCGGTCGAGTCGATCGTCTCCAGCTCCCCATCCGGTGCCTCATAAACGCGCCCGAAGAAAAACTCATGACAAACATCCTCTTGCTGTTCGGCGGAATTCTATGTAGCGACTGAGGTAATAATCGAACAGCACGTAGCCCGCATCGTCCGGATAAACAGGAACCAGTAATCCATGAAATAACGATCCCAATACCAGCTCTGCGAGCGCGTGTTCTAGGTGCTCATGGCCACACGACGATGACGCCGTCTGCATCCGCCACCCGCTCCAGTTGGTGAAAGGGCTTCTTTCGAAGGAGGTGTACTCAACACCACTACAACAGTTGGATGCAGCATGACCGCGATCGCCGGTTCAGCGGCAAGATCTTCGGATATCAACCGAATAATACCTCTGGGTGCTCTTCCATGTCGTGGTGTATCGACTCAGTCCGAGAGGCGCAAAGACGGTCATCGTAGTCGTGGCGCTGATGGAGCCTGAGGCTGCCTGAATCGTGGTCTGCCCGATGCTGACAGAGCTTGCCAAGCCGGACGCGCTCATCGTCGTCACATTCGGATAAGAAGAACTCCATGTCGCTGTGCCGGTGAGGTCCTGCGTGCTCCCGTCGATATAAGTGCCCGTGGCCGTCAACTGCTCGGTTGTTCCAATCGGGATCGACGGATTCGCCGGAGAAATACTGATCGACGTCAGCGCGGGACTTCCCACGGTCAGCGTAGAAGAACCGCTAATGGTTTCCGAAGTGGCGGTGATCGAGGTCGCTCCCAACCCCGCACTCGTTGCCAGTCCAATGCTACCCGTTGTGTTGCTGATCACCGCGACGATTGTGGAAGAAGAAGTCCATTCAACGGTTGTCGTGATGTCCTCGGTGGTTCCGTCGCCGTACGTGCCGGTCGCGCTGAACTGTTGGCTCGTGCCCAGAAGCAAGTTCGCAGTGGGCGGATTGACGGCAATCGAAACCAACGGCGCCGGATTCACGTTTAGAGTTGCGGAGGCGTTCACGGACCCCGAACTTATTCCGATCGTCGTTGTCCCCGCGGCGAGAGCCATCGCCACGCCGCTCGTACCCGGCGAGTTGCTGATGGTCGCCACGCTCGCGGCGCTCGAACTCCAGTGCCCGGACTGGGTCACATCTTGGGACGTGCCGTCGGTGTACGTCCCGGTTGCTGTGAATGGTTGGGCTGTGCCCGCCGCCACGGTGGCAGTCTGCGGATTGACCGCAATCGAGGTCAAGGTTGCGGCCGTGACCGTCCAGAGTGTCGTTCCGGCGATGGAGCCGGAGGTCGCGGTGATCGTGGCAGTACCCGTGCCCGTACTGGTGGCCACGCCGGTATTGCTGATGGTTGCAGTTGTCAGCGTATCGGAGGTCCAGGCTGTGGTAGGAGTCAGATCCTGTTGGCTGCCGTCGCTGAACGTTCCCATGGCGGCGAATGCCTGCGTGGTCCCCAAGGCAATCGAAGGATTGGCGGGTGTAACTGCAATCGAGACTAACAGCGCGGGTGTTACCGTCAATATGGTTGAGCTGCTGACCGAACCCGACGTTGCCGTGATCGTTGCCGTGCCCGAACCTACACTGCTCGCCAGACCCTGGGTATTGGTGGCATTACTGATGGTGGCCACGGTCGGTGTATCTGAACTCCACTGCACCGTGCCCGTCACATCTTGCGTGCTGCTGTCGGTAAAAGTGCCGGTGGCCGCGAACTGTTGGCTGGTGCCGAGCACGATGGAGGGGATCGCAGGCGTGATGGCGATGGATACCAGCGCTGCCGGGCTAACGGTCAGCGTGCTGGACCCGGTAACCGCACCGACGGTGGCGGTCACCGGCGTTGTTCCTACGGCCACGCTGCTGGCTATACCCTGACTGTTGATGGTGGCGATCGCCTGGTTCCCCGTAGCCCAGGCCGCCGAAGCCGTGAGATCGAGAGTACTGCCATCACTGTACGTGCCCGTGGCATGAAGCTGTTGCGTGGTGCCTAGAGCCAGGGAAGGGTTCGCTGGCGTTATCGCGATCGAGACCAGCACCGGTGCGGTCACGGTCAGGGACGCCGTACCGCTGATCGAATTCAAGGTAGCGGTAATCGTCGAGGCTCCCTGCGCGGTGCCGGCGGCCAGACCTTGACTACCAGCGGAATTGCTGACCGTCGCCACGCTGGTTGCTGAGGATGTCCACGTCACCGAAGCCGTGAGGTCCTGCGGGCCACTGCTAAAGCTTCCCGTCGCTACAAACTGCTGTGTCGCCCCTTGTGGAATCGAAGGATTGGCCGGCGCGACCGAGATCGAGGTCAGGCCGTTCGCGTTGCCGGTTCCGCTGAGGCGGACCACGGCCGGGCTGCCGAAAGCAGCGTAGGTGATCGAGAGCGCGCCGGATCGCAGCCCGACCTCGGTTGGCGCAAACTTCACTCCGACCACGCATTTACCTCCTGGCGCTACGCCCGACGCGCAGGAGTTGCTGGATACCGCGAAATCTCCGCTCGTCCCCACCGTAGAGACACCCAGTGTTGTAGTCAGATGATTGGTCAACGTTACAGCCTGTGCGGCGCTAGTCGTACCCACGGTCGAACTGGCGAAGGTCAAGCTCGTCGTGGAGAGGGTGACGGGCGAGGTCCCCGTCCCGCTTAGACTGACGGTTTGTGGACTGTTGGTTGCGCTGTCGGTGAAGGTCAGGGCACCGGCGCGCGGCCCGGTAGTTGTGGGAGAGAACGTTACCCCAACCTTACAGGTCGCTCCTGCAGCAATGCTGGTGCCGCAGGAGTTGCTCGCAATCAGGAAATCTCCAGAGGTAGCAATGGCGGAGAATGAGAGCGTTGTTTTCAGATGATTCGCGAGCGTTACCCACTGGGCGGCGCTGGTGTCGCCCACAGCCTGCGGCGGAAAATTCAAGGCGCTGGTCGATAGGGTCACGGGAAGGGACCCAGTCCCAGTCAGCCCTACCGATTGCGGGCTGGTGGACGCATTGTGGGTTACCGTCAGGGTCGCAGTGCGGCTTCCCACGGCGGAGGGAGTAAAGGTGACAGGAATGAAGCAACTCCTGCCCGCGCCGAGGGTTTGCGGGCTGATGGGACAATTGCCGCTCCAGGCAAAGTCGCCGGGTGCGTTTCCCCCGCTGATCGTAATACTGGTGATCGTCAACGCGACCGTCTGGGTATTCTGGAGAGTGACTGTCTTCGGCATACTCGTGACGTTGATGATCTGGTAGCCGAACGACAACGCTGAAGGAGTCAGCGTGGTTTGCGCAAAGGCGCCCAAACCCCAGAAGAGAAGAGGAATCCCGGCGCAGAAGGCCCAGGTCAGCCCGGTTGTACGCTCGAACCGCATGAATTTATGGAATCAGTGGGGCCGGTTCGACTGGTCGTGCCGGGGGAGGGTTAGTCGAGACCAGCTATTCTCGCTTGATCGCGCGCACGGGTCAAGCAGCAAAATCTTGTGGGATCTCGCTGGTCTCGGGACTAGAAACGATCGCGCATGCACCGTTGGAGCGGCATATCAGAGCGGAAACGCCACATCCCAACTCCGGACCCTCACCCCGACCGTGGTACACTCTTGCCACTCAGGAACTGGAATGCCGCTTCGGTTTTCTGTGGCTCCGGAACTCCTGCTTCGAGGAATCTATGAAACCAGCCATCGACGCCCCCAGCGGCGTCTCTCCCGATCCTTATTCCAAGACGGTTTGTTGCCTGCGCTGTGAACAGCGGCTGCAGCGTTATCAGCTCATGCGGGTCAGCCTGGCTCCGGGCAATGCCGGACACGCGATCCTGTCCTGCCCGCGTTGCGGCCACGTGGAGTTCGTTGCCGATTCAAGCCCGCTGCTGCAGAGCCTGGAGTTGGTTTCGGTTGACGCCGGAGATGGCGACTGAGGTCCGACCTGCGGGCCCGCACCTACCCCAAGGTGAAGGCGCGCCCTCCACTAGAACGGAATATCTTCGTCCGTGATCGGTCCGGCTCCCGCCCCCGCGGGCTCTGGTTCAGGCGTACGCTGGTCGAAGTTGTTGCTGCCCCCGCTGGCGGAGGATGAAGCTCCTCGTGAGCTTCCCGCGAAATCGCCGCCACCGCCGCCCTCGCCGCGTCCACCGAGCATAACCAGATCGTTGACGACGATTTCCGTCATGAACTTCTTTTGGCCGGACGTCTTGTCGTCCCAGGAACGGGTTCGCAGGCTGCCCTCGATGTAAACCTTGCTGCCCTTTTTCAAATATTCGCCGGCAATCTCCGCGGTCCGCTGCCCACGCGGTAATGTTGTGCCATTCGGTGCGGTCCTGCCACTTGCCGTCTTTGTCCTTAAAGCGGTCATTGGTGGCCAGATCTCAACTTGGCGACGGGCGTACCGCTCGGCGTGTACTTCAACTCGGGGTCCTTGCCCAAATTTCCGATAAGGATGAACTTTGTTGACACTTCTTCCAGCCATAGGGGTGCTCCTTTGCAGGGGTTCACTATAACAGACCGAGGCCGGTGGAGATCGTGCGGCCTGTCACAAACCTCGGCCCGCAGTATCGTTTTGGGTCGTGCGCCTTCGTTCACTCCGTCCCAGGTTCGAGCGGAAGTAAGGTTGAGAATGGCGCGGTTCAGGTTATAATCTCGCCCATGCCTCCTGCCCCCGGCGCCACCAAAGCCGTCGGCATGGTTCCCGACGAACTGAAGTTTGAACCGAAGTCCAAAGGCCTCGCTACCCCGCGCAAGAAGAAACCCAAGGAACTGGCGGTCATCACCGAGTGCTGCACCGGATGCGCCGGCTCGCCTGCCTGCGTCGAATACTGCCCGGTGGAAGACTGCATGTTCTGGGTGCCTGATGAAGACAATCCGCCCTTCGGCCGCATTCAGATCGACCCCATCCTTTGCATCGGCTGCAAGAAATGCGTGAGCAAGGGTCCCGACGGCTGCTTCCTCGACGGCTGTCCCTGGGACGCCATCGTGATGGTCGATACGGTTGAGGTGGAAAAAGAAGTCGGGCCGATGGCGATCTAGAAATCGCTGTCAGCTCTCAGCCGTTCGCTTTTAATTGCAACAGATCCCATTTGTTGCCGTAGAGATCCTCGAAGACTGCCACGGTTCCATACGATTCTTCGCTCGGCGGCCGGACGAACTTTACTCCCCGGGCAGTCATTTCACGATAGTCACGCCAGAAGTCGTCGGTGTGCAGAAACAGGAAGACGCGGCCCCCGGTCTGGTTGCCAATGCGGCTGGCCTGCTCGGGGTTCACTGCCTTGGCAAGCAGCAAGTCGGTTCCCGTGGATCCCGGCGGCCTCACCAGCACCCAGCGCTTTCCGTTTCCGAGATCCGTGTCCTCGACCAACTGGAATCCTAGCGACTGCGTGTAGAACGCTACGGCCTCGTCGTAATCGCGAACCACCAGAGCCACGTATCCCAGTTTCTGCGTCATGATGATCTTCGTTGTCGGACCAGATCGGAGCGCCGGGACAGTAGCGCCGCCGTCCCGGCGGCTGTCCGGCGGGCGTCTCGCCGCCGCGCCGAGGGCGAGGCGCCCACGGGACAGCCGGCAAGATGCCGGCGCTACTTACTGGCTGCCGGCGCAGCGCTTCGCGCCCGGATCGCCTTCTCGGTCTCGAGCGCCTGTTGCCGTACATCGTTGGAAATGTCGGGCAGGTCCCGTTCGTAGGGACGAATCGCCGCCAGGTCGTCCACCTGCCCCACCAGATACAGAGCCCGCAGCGCTTCCCACACCTGCTCGGTTCCCGGATCGACGATGGCCACTTCCGCGCCCGCGGCGACGTTTGCTCCGGGCTGCGAAACCGAGCGGATTCGTCCGGGAATCGGCGAGCGGACCTCGACCGGCGCCGACGAGCCCGCGGTCGCCAACTTAGCGAGCAATCCGCCTTGATGAATGGCGGTGCCGGGGCGGTCCGCGTCAACCACGTGACCATCGACCGGAGCCGTGATCTGGGCGGGCTGCAGCAACGCCACAATCTGCGGGCGCCCGGTCGCGTCCCCGAAGCGCACCAGCGACAGCGCCGCATTTCCTCGCACCATGGGGGAAGAATCGGCAAGCATCTTCAGCAGCGTCTCGTGGAAGCCTGCGCCCGACGTGTCCTGTCCCATGACCCAGGCGTCGGTGTTGCGCACTTCTTCGACTGGATCGTTGGCCAGCCGAATCAGGTCGGGATACCATGCTTCGCAGCAGCGTCGGAGCGGGAATGCGCTCGCTGATCTGCACTAGTGCCTGCTGGATGTGCCGCGGCTTCTTGTCGTCGTGGAGATATTCGGTCAGTTGCTGGTCAGAGAGATGGCGCCCGAACCAGGTGTTCCACCAGAACAGAAACGGCATGAGGACGATGAGCCAGCCGGTGGCAAAGAACAGAATCTTCTGGGTGCGCGACATCGAACGCTTGGGTTTAGTCTGCGGCGCGGCGCCCCCGTCGGAGCCGGCCTGCGGATGGGCAGAGGAAGTCTCGGATTGCAGCGACATGGAATCCCGAAGAGGAATATAGCAGAAGCAGCCTTACTCCACGTCTGCGTCGAGCACGCGGTCCTGCTCAAGGTAGTGCGACATGGCGTACTGGGCCAGAAGCGGCGTCTGGAGCCGGATTTCAGCCCCGATCCACTCGCCCTTCGCGTGCGGAGCGTCTGGCGGATGATGGCAGCGGCCGCCACTGCCGAACTGCGGACCGAAGTCCGCGCTCTGAATCTGATCGAACTGATGGATCTCTCGCCAGGCGGCATCGCCGACGGTTCCGGAAACATCAATCTTGAGCTTCAGGATGGACATGAAAATCAATTCACCACGGAGGACACGGAGGACACAGAGGAAAGTGAAATCGAAACTATTCTTAGGTTGCGCCTCGGTTCTCGATGTTACTCTGTGTCCTCCGTGTCCTCTGTGGTGGGTTCTAGTCCTAGCTGTGCGGGAACCACTGGTACAGCATAAAGTACACGATCACGCCCGTGACGGATACATACATCCACAGCGGCCAGGTCCAGCGGGCGATCGCGCGATGCCTGTCGTAGCGGGCCTTCAGGCCGCGGATCAAAGTGATGACGGCCAGAGGAACAATGACGATGGCCAGCGTGACGTGCGAAATCAGAATCGCAAAATAGACTGGCCGGGCCCATCCCTCGCCCAGAAATCGGATGTTCCCCACCTTGAAGTGAAAGAACAAATAGCATCCCAGAAACAACGCCGACGCGATCACGGCGGCAATCATGCAGGCGCGATGCGCGGCGATGCGGCCGCGCGCAATCAAGACTACGTCCAGTGAGCAGCAGGACGGCGCTGGTTCCGTTCAGCGTGGCGTTGAGGGCAGGGAAGAAGGCGTATTGCTCGGCGATCACGCAGCAGGCCTCGTCGTGCGGCGGTTTGCCATCAGCAATGCCAGCCCGAACATGACCAGCGAAAACAGCATCAGCGTCGCCATCGCTGACGGGCAGCGGAAACGTGGTCTCTGCAGCCGGGATACAGCAGGCGCGCAGGGCTTCGACGCCATACGTCAGCGGGTTCAGGCGCATGATGATCCGAATCCATCCCGAGGCGCCCGCCAGCGGGAACAGCGCGCCCGACAACAGCCACAGCGGAATCAAAAACAGATTCACGATGCCGTGAAAGGCCTGCGACGAATCCATGGGCCAGGCGATGGCGAACCCCAGTGCGGTCAGTGCAAAAGAAACCAGGAACACCACCACCGCGACCAGCAGCACCTGCACCGGTTCAGATGCACGCCAGCGAAGGGCGCGAAGATCAGAAAAATCATGCCCTGGACCGCCGACAGCGTTGTCCCGCCCAGCACCTTGCCGAGGACGATCGCGGTGCGCGGCACAGGGGCGACCAGCACGGAGAGCAGGAAGCCTTCCTTGCGGTCTTCGATCACCGACATCATGGTGAAGATCGAAGTGAACAGCACGATCATGATCAGCGCGCCGGGATAAAAATAATCCAGATAATGCTGCTGGCCCGGGCCGCCACCGGAACGAAATGAGGTTCCGAATCCCGAGCCGATGACCAGCCAGAACACCAGCGGGGAAGCCAGCACGCCTACTACCCGCGTGGGTTGGCGGTAGAAGCGCACGATTTCCCGCCACCAGAGAGTGAAGGCCGGCAACATGACCCCCGCTGATGCGGGCGCCATCGGTCGCGCCAAAGTTGTTGCCTGGGTTGCCATCCATTAACTCGCTTTCGCTGGAGGAGTTTTTGCCGGAGCGGCTTCCTTCTTGCCGATCATTCCGCGGTCCCGCATTTCCCAGTACGCATTCAACAGGAAGCACGCCGACAGCGTGAGCAGGATCAGCGTCATGAATAGTCCGTCCACCGTGGCCGACGGCGGAGACAATGTGATCATCCCGCTGACGAAAATCCACGCCACGCCCACCAACGGCACCACACCGAGTACCAGAGAAAGCACCAGAATCATGGGACGCAAGCTACCTCCTCTTTTTCTTTTTGTCTTTTTGCTCGACTGCCGAACCAGCTTCGCGCTCTTCACTCCAGAACTTGTGGCCCGGTGCGGTGGATGAACACATCCTCCAGCGCGGGCTTGCTCACGGAAATCGCCTGAATCTCGCCGGGAAACGCCTCGACCACGATCGGGAACAAAGCGGTGGCCGCCCTCGCGCTCGATGCGCACCTGGTTTCCCAGCACAGTCGCTTCTACGTGGAAGCGCGCCCGGATATGCTCGGCCAGCAAACCCGCGTCGTGCGCAGCATCCAGCAGGATCACGTCGCCGCCGATTTCGCTTTTCAATTCCGCCGGCGTTCCCAACGCCACCAGATTTCCTTCGTTCAGGATGGCCAGGCGGTCGCAGCGTTCGGCCTCTTCCATCAAGTGCGTTGTCACCAGCACGGAAACGTGTTCTTCGTCGCGCAGCATCTGCAGATACTGCCACAAATCGCGGCGGGCGCCCGGATCGAGTCCGGTGGTGGGCTCGTCCAGCAATAAGACTCCGGGATGGTGCAGCAGGCCTTTGGCCAGTTCGATGCGCCGCTGCATTCCCCCGGAAAACGTCTCCACTCGTTCTTTTGCGCGGTCCGCAAGTCCCACGCGCGTCAGGATCTCCCCCACTCGCTTCTTCAGCGCTGATCCGCGCAGGCCATAGAGATGTCCCTGATGCCATAGGTTTTCGTACGCCGTTAATTTTGGGTCGACACTCTGCGCCTGAAAGACGACGCCAATCTGGCGCCGCAAACTCGCCGCATCCTGCGCGGCATCGCATCCCATCACCAGCGCCCGGCCTGCGGTCGGGAATCATCAGCGTCGAGAGAATACGGAACAGCGTGGTCTTCCCGCTGCCATTCGGACCGAGCAGTCCAAATAACTCCGCCGGCCGCACATCAAACGACACCCCATTCAGCGCCGTGCGGTTCTCGTAGCGATGGACCAGATTTTGTACGGAAATAACAGGTGCGGCGGAAGCGTGCTCCCCTTCCGTACCGGCGTCGGCGAGTGCAGAAACTTTCGAGACCAAAACAATTCCTCGGGGACTGCAACCAGTTTACGACATCTCGTCGAATGTCAGGACAAGCGGCACGTTTCAGCGTGCCGGCTCCGACGGGCAAGGCTGTCGACTTTCGCTCGACAGACAGCCGAAGGCGGCTGTCCCCACATAGCCATTTCCGCGAGCTGACCTGTTCAAGCCGCCGAGGGATCCCGCTGCGCCTCCGGCAAGCGCTCTTCGAACGCGACCGGAACATGCCGCCATACCTGGATGGCCAGGATCACGGTTGTTGCCAGCAACAGAGCTCCCACCGCGACGTGAGCCACGGTCGCCATCACCATCGGAAGCTCAGGTTGCACGGCGTCTCTGCCCCAGGCCACGCGCGTCAAAAACGCGGTGAAGCCCAGGCACAGCTGGGCAATGACCAGCGACAGCATCAGGATCGCGGGCCGGCGAACAGCCTCGATCTGCGAATACACAGCCAGCGCCCGCACCGCCGTCCATGCCAGCACGAACGATACGACGACGGCGTGTACGACGTGGGGCCACCAACTCAAGCCATGGTGACGGAACATCGCCCCCAGTATCAGCTGAACGTAAAGCACGAAAATGGAAAGAAGGGTTAATGTAAACAAGCTGGGACGTCGCGGGTCGAACTCCACCCGGGGTTGTTCTTCCACCCATTTTCTGCCGGTGAACAGAGCGATGGCGACGGCAATGCAGAAAAATGTTTGCGCCAGCGCCGCATGCGCCGACGACACCGCAGGGGGCAAGTAGAACAGAACCGTGATTCCCCCCAGAATCCCCTGGGCAATCACCGTTCCCAGAGCAGCCCAGCCCAAAACCCGCAGCCAGCGCCGTTTCTCCACCCGCCACGTCCAGACGGCAAGAACAATGGTGAGCAGGCCCGCGACCTGAGCGATCATGCGGTGGGTGTGCTCGAATTTCACTCCGCCCACCAGCTTCGGAATCTTGTACCAGGAACCGAACGAGGTCGGCCAGTCCGGCACCGACAGTCCGGCATCGTTGCTGGTGACCAGCGCGCCCGCAATGATCAGAAGAAACGTCCAGCAGGCAAGCACGACAGCGAGCCTGTGATGCCCCCGATTGTAGGATGTCGCGATGGCTTTCAGAGTAGTGCCCCTTGGGTCAGGAGGTTGACCGGGACAGAAATCCAACCGGCCCCGGCCTGAGGGAACAGAGCAGGCCGCACAGTGCGAGCGTCCTGCTCCGTCCAACCCGGTATTTTACCAAACCGCGACTGCTACTCGGCGGCCGGCTTGAAGCTCTGGTCCACGGTTTTCGTCTCTTTGGCCGCAACCGTGACCTTCTGGTCCTGCTCGCCCAGTTTTTCCTGCACGAACGCAATCGTGTAGTCTCCAGGCGGCAGGCCCTTGATCTCATACTTGCCATCCTTGCCAGTCACGGCGAAGAACGGGCTCTTCACCACGTTGATGTACATCTTCATCCACGGGTGCTGGTTGCACTTGACCGGCAGCATGATTTCCTCGCGCGCGAAATTCTTCTCGATCGCCGGAGAAGATGGCGGCTGCGACTCGTTCCATTCCCGGTTGTCCTTGGGAGTGGGATGAATGTTGTGCGTTGTCGGATCGTCGTTCTTGATCTGCACGGTCTGCCCTGTCATCACTCCCAGAACGTGCGGATGATAACGGCAGCCCTGCTGGTCGAGAACCACGGGATCTTTGGGAACGTCGAAGGTCCGGTTGCCCAGCCCGTCTTTCACGTAGACGAAGACGTTGGCCAGGTCGCCGCCGGTCACCACGACATTTTCAGCCTCATTCGCGCCTTTGCAGCCTGGATCCTGACTCATGTCGATCTTCGACGCCTTTGGAGCCGTGCCGTCAAACTTTACTGTGCCACTGATTGTGGCTACCGTTGCCGGATCGATGGGAGTCGCGGCCGGAGCCGATGCAGCCGGTTGTTCCGCCGTCGGACTCGCAGCCGGCGCCTCTTCTTTCTTGCTGCACGCTGCCAGCACCAGCAACCCGCACAAGGCCAGCATGCTGATCGTCATACTTGCCCAACCGCCAGCCCAACCGCTCGCCCAACCTGTCTTCTTATTCATGATGTCGCCCTTTCTTTGAAATGTAGCTCTTCGAGTAGCGCCGGCGTCGCGCCGGCTGTCGCGTGGGCGTCCGAGCCCACGCCGTGGATAGATAACAAAGTTTCAGACCACTTACCAAACCGCACATTCTACCGCGAACCCCCGCTCGCCGCATGATGCGATTCCACGGCAGCCTGTTTGCGGTTACTGGAGGGTTGCACGGCCGCCTTCGCCCGCGGCATCGACGACGCGACCCGCCGTTGTTCTTCCGGCGTTAACTGGAAGATGTAATCGGTCAGGAGTTTTCTGTGGTCTCCTCCATATCCGTTGAAGGTGGGCGGCGTCGGCCCGGCAAACACCCACTGATTATTCTGCTGTTTGAACAAACCAGACGGCATGGACGTGCCCGGACTGACCGCCTGCGGATCGGTAATCCACCGCTCTACCCAATCCGGCTTCAAGCGTTCTTTTGCAAGCAGGAAGTTCGGTGCCGTCGCGATCTTGTCGTGAGTTGGATCGCCCGTGGCGTGACACTTCAGGCAAGGCGCCGCCGTGCTCGAGAACAAACTGCGCGCCATGTCCGTTTCCTTGGTCGTGAGCGTGGGCACCTCTTCCGGAATATAGGGAAGCGGTTGCTGCGACAAGGCTTCGAAGAACCGTACCAGCTTGCGAAGTTCGTTATCCGAGAAGGAGAACGTGGGCATGCGCACTTTCAAGTACGGCCGCACGCCGTTGCGGTTCGTATCGGTAGTGCTCAGCGCGGGATTCGACAGGAACTTCCGCAGCCATTCGGGATCGACGCGCGCACCTTCCGTCAGCAACTTCGGCGGCAACTGCTCCTGCACATCCTGATACTGCTTCAGCCCCATCAGAATGGTTCTCTGGCCGGGAATGAACTGGTGACATCCCATGCAGTTGTACTTCTTAACGATCCACCAGCCTTCCTGAATGTCGTGACGCGCATCGCCCGGCTTGTACTGGTAGCTCTGGGGCAGGGAAGTCTCCTGGCTTCCCAGCAGGAAGGTCGTGAGGTCGAGCACCTGATCTTTCGTGAGGTGCAGGTTCGGCATGCGCAGAGCTTCCGTCTCGCCCTTTACCTTACCTTGGTCGTAGATATTTGGTTCGGCCAGTTTGTGCTCGAAAAACCCTTTGTGGTCGTACCACGGTTCGGTAGCTGGACCATCCGGCAGGCGTGCCAGATCGTCTTTATCCTTGATTGGCTCTGAGTCCTTGCCGCCGCGCTGCGCGACTTCGGTGAACAGCGCGAAGTCCAGTCGCTCGATGGGCTTGCTGCCTTCGTAGGTCAATTCCGTGCCGATGCGCCCTTCATCCTCCATGCCGGAAATCTCGTGGCAGCCGCCGCAGCCGTAGAAGCGGACCCACTTCTTTCCTTCTTCTTTCAGCGCCGGATCATCCATAAACGACGCGGCCGCGTAGGACGACGGCTCCTGCTTCTTCTGCGTCATCAGATAGGTAGCGATATCCTCCGCGTCCTCGGGACTCAGACGCAGGCTGGGCATCACCGTCATGTTCTGCACTTGCAGTTCGTGTCCGTCATTGGGGCAACGGCTGTGGTCCAGGTCGAATACGTAGGGCAGTCCCTTCTTGGCGTAATCTTCGGGACCAATGTCTTTCTTCTCATATGGACAGTAGGGCCGCGTGCGCTGCCGCGCGTTGTGAATCCAGCGCACGAGGTAGTCGTAGTTGGCTTTCTCGCCGACGCGCGACAGATTCGCGGAGAAGGTTCCACCCTGCATCTGGTCGCCTTCACCGATGGAGTGGCAAGCAAGGCATCCACGCTCTTCAAAGAGTTCCTTGCCGTGGGCGGCGTTTCCGGGCTTGTGCTTGGGCAGTTCATCGGTGAATCCGGATTGCCAGATGTACGCCGAGATGGCCTGAATCTGATGGTCGGTCAGGCGGAAGTTCGGCATTTTCGTGGTCGGCCGGAAATCCGACGGCTTCTTCAGCCACACCGGAATCCAATTTTTGTTGAGCTTGAGCCGGGCATCTTTCAGGTTGGGACCAACTTTTTTCTGGTCCTGCATCAGGCTGTGCGACTGAAAGTCGAGCTGTTGCAAACGCCCGTCGGCCTTGCTGTTGGCCACTTTCAGGGCGATAGCCTTGTCGTTTAACTTATTGGCTTCCTGGTTCGACTCGGCGGCGTCGGCCTGCTTCATCAAATCCGCGGCGTTCTTCACGTTCTCTTTTTTCTGTGTTTCAATCTGCTTGATCTGCTGCCCCACCGAGTTCAGATCTTCGGGTTCCCGGTCGTAACCCTCATAGCGATGGCAGCCCATGCAGCCGCGTTGCCGGAATAAATCTTTGCCATCGTTGATGGTGCGCCACTGCACGTCGCCGCTGGCCAGCACCATGTCGGCAGAATGGCAGGTCTGACAACCCGCTTCCGAATTCTCTTTCGGATACAGCGGCCACAGCCAGTGCTCATAATTTCCGTGCGCCTTCTCGACGCTGGTGGTGGCGCGGCCGTTGCCCTGGTGACACGGCGAGCAGCCAAACCTGTCCGGATCATGAATCTGCAGCAACTCCGGCTCGGGATGGCTGACAAACGCCGCGGCATATTCATCGGGCTTCTTCGCACCCTTGGCCGTCATCGCGGCTTCGGTGATCTTCAACGGTTCGCGCGCGCCCATGTGGCAGGACTCGCAACGATCCACGATGTTGGCCTCGGCCACGTTGATCTGCACGATTTTCGGATCCCAGTCGGTAGTTTTCCGCTTGAGTCCTTCAATCTGCCCCGGCGTCAGGTCGACCATGTGGTCCGAGACGTAGTCATCCATCTTGGCCTTGGCGGCGGTCACCGGCTTCAGCACGTCTCCCAGTTCGAGGCTCAGCTTGGTCCGCTCGTCACGAATTTCGTTGTACTTCTCCTCCAATTGCGGGAACGTAAACTTTTGCTTTGTGCCGTCAGGGAACTCGACCGTCGCCTGCTCCGCTTTATAGGAGTCGATGTCCTTCTGCTTGCTGGCTTTCGACGAAGCGCTGGTGCTGGTTTCCAGTTCGTAGGTGAGCGCGTTTACATAGGCACGGCGGTCGGTGAACACGCTCTGCACGGCGAGCAGACGCGCGCTGGCATCGTCAAGCTTCTTCCGAGCCTCATCGCCCTGCGCTTTCGAGTCCTGATAGGCCTTCTCGTATGCCTGCTTCAGAGCGGCGTACTGCGGATCCTGCTCGACGGATTGCTCTGACTTCGCCGACGTCGATTTTGCCGTATTCAGAAAGGCGCTGTAGCGATCCTTCCATTGATCCTGGAAGGCCTTCCACGGCCGCTGTCCCCACGCTTCGTCGTACAAAGCCCAGAACAGCGTGCCAATCAGAATCACCGTCGCGATCAGGTAGTGGATGGCGTACGATTTTCCGGTGATCGGATCCTGCTCGGGAATCGGTTTTTCAGGCACCAGATTCTCCCTCGTAAACGTTGAACGTCGGCTCTTTCGAGAGCTTCAAGCTAAGAGCTAGAAGCTAGTAGCTAGAAGCTGCTCTTCTCACACGTTGAACCATGGCGTAATCCACACGTACTTGATGTGCCACAACAGCCGCAGAGCCATTTTGAGCGGCAATGCCAGCATGGTCAGCCACAAGAACGCCATCAGCGAAAATTGCAGCAGGCTCATCCGCTGGAAATCCTTTGGCATTTTTCGGCGGAACAGCGAATACACCGCGCCCCCGCCGACCAGGTAAAATCCGCCGACCACGATCGCGCCGAAAACCGCTTTCGCCAGGTTGGACGTGAGTCCAAAGATGTCCGGCAGATCGCGGTTCACCTCGTAGATCAGCCGGTTGTGGTCCCACGTTTGCCCCGGCCAGAACCACTGCCAGCCGGGCCCGCGGATAAACGTCCCGATAATGATCATCGCGACCCACAGAATCACAAATCCGAACATGAAGGTCGAAATCGAGAACTTGCGCTGCTTCCAGGTGTAATACCCGCTTCCGAGGGGATTGGTGTCGATGTAAGGAATGACCATCAGGCCGATGATGATCATGGTCGGCATGACCACGCCTGCAATCCACGGATCGAAGTAGACGAGCATCTCCTGCAGTCCCAGGAAGTACCACGGGGCCTTTGCAGGATTCATTGTCAAGTTGGGATTGGCCGGCTCCTCCAGCGGTGCATTCAGGGTGATGGACCAGACCATCAGGATGATCGTGATGATGATGGCGGCGAGAAATTCAATGCGCAGCAGGAATGGCCAAACGTGTACTTCCTTGGCCCATCCGGGCTTGAAGGGCCAGGTCTTGCGATGATGGGTCTTGGCCATGGCGGGGTCGGCTTCGAGCTGCTCGATCAGTTGATCGTTGGCCCGCGCCTGTTTCAGTGCCAGATAAATGTAGAACGCAAGCAGCGGAATCAAGCCCACGATCGGCACGTTGTCGGGCGCCGAACAAATCTCCCAGAGTTGTCGCCAATCCATAGTCTCTCCACGACCCGTGCTTCAGAATCTTGTGGGGACAGCCGCCCTCGGCTGTCCGTCGAGCGCAGCTCGACGCTTTTCCTCTCTACCTCACCACTGCCGGGCTTCGCCCGGCGGACAGCCGAGGGCGGCTGTCCCTACAAAAACCTCGCTACTCGCCTGCGGCCTTCGGGCCTCTGCGCGGCTTGTCGGCTTCCGCTTCCAGCATCACTGGAGCCGGACCCGAAATTCCGCCGTCTTTTCGCACGCGCCAGAAGTGCACAATCATCAGCACCGAGGCCACGATCGGAATCCCGATGCAATGCCAGATATAGGAGCGCAGCAGGGCATTGGCATCCACGATCGATCCGCCCAGCAAGCCGAAGCGCACGTCGTTGTAGGGCGTCATGCCGAGCATCGAACCGAACGGGCCCTCATGCCCCAGCAGCGGCGTGGCTCGCGCCATGTTGGTACCCACCGTGACCGCCCAGAACCCCAGTTGGTCGTCAGGCAGCAGATATCCCGTGAACGACAACAGCAAGGTAAACACCAGCAGCAGCACGCCGATATTCCAGTTGAACTCGCGCGGCTTCTTGTACGACCCGGTCAGGAACACGCGGAACATGTGCAGCCAGACACCGATCACCATCAGGTGAGCTGCCCAGCGGTGCATGTTGCGCAAGATCTTCCCGAACGGCACGTCGTGCTCCAGATAGAGCACGTCGCGAAACGCCTGCACTTTGCTCGGGTGGTAATAGAACATCAGCAACACGCCGGTGTAGGTCAGGATGATGAACAGATAGAACGTGATCCCGCCCATGCCCCAGGTGTAGCTGTAGCGCACGGCATCGCGATTGATCTTGGCCGGATGCAGATGCAGGAACACGTTGGAAAGCACGCCCAGCGCCCGGTTGCGGGGCGTGTCGTCGTGCTTGTGGCGGAAGATCGACGTGTAGACCTGCGTCTTCGTCGGATCTTTCAGTCCCTCGATCTGTTCCTTCGCCTTGGTGGGGATGTCGGTCTTGAGGGCTTGAATGTCTTCTTTCACCCCTGTGGTCACCCGCTCCGACCAGCCCGACTTTGCCCATTCTTTCCGGAGAGCCGCCGTTCGAGCCGCCATTGCCGCCGTTCGGATTGTTTTCGTCAGCCATATGAGTTCTTCTTGTAGCGCCGGCGTCCCGCCGGCGGTCGCGAGGGCGTCTCGCCCTCGCCTCTTACACTCCGGTCAAGAACGCTCCCGGATCGTTAAACTTGCTCGGCTGTCCCTTCGGCCACGAATACAGCTTCGAGGTATCCACCAGCACCTGCCCATCGGGCGCGAGCTCAATATGCGCGCGATCCATCGGACGCGGCGCCGGTCCTTCGAAGTTGATCCCTTCGCTGTCGTAGCCGCTGCCGTGGCAGGGACACTTGAACTTGTTTTCGCTAGGCTTCCAGTCTGGCGTGCATCCCAGATGCGTGCACCGTGCATAGATCACGAACAATCGGTCGGGCGTGCGATCGACCCAGATGCGGTATTTCTGCTGGAACTTGGTATCCACGCCGAGGGCGAATTCCGACGGGTAGCCAATCTTGAAAACGGAGTTCGGTTCAAACAAAGTGCGCGGCAGGAAGAAGCGGAAGAACGCCAGAAACCACGCCATCAGGAACCCGGTCACCATGGTCCACACAAAGCGGCGGCGATGGCGGTCGATCTCGGTCGACGGAGCAGTCCCGGCCACGCCCGCCGCGGCCGCCGCTTTCGAGGTCCCCACCGCCGGTGTGCCTACATACTTTGTGGCATCCTGCGCTCCCGGCTGCGGCCGGCTTCGCCGCTTCGGGATTCGGATTGACCTTCCCGGTCTCCGGCTCCGCCATGAGTTCTCCTCCTCTGACCTGATGACTTCGCCTTAATCCAAACCAGCGGCCGCCGCGTACTCCGGCGCCGCCAACTTCCCCCCGGCATCGCGAATCGGAATTACGGTACGCACTGTGTCGCCCAGGGCTTGCTGCACGATCTGCCCCAGGGCCTGGATGAATTTTGGGGAATCATTCAGTCCGGCGCTCATTTCAAATGCGCGTCATTCCCAGCCGGTGCGCCTCTTCCCGGGCTTCATGATCAATTTCTCCGAGCGTCTCCACGTGATCGGAAACGAACGCCACCGGCACAACACACATTTCGCGCACCTGCTCGTCCGCCAACTGGCGGAGAGTCTGGTGCAGGGAAGGCTGCAGCCACCGGCTGGCTCCCACCTTGCTCTGGTAGCACAGCCGGTGCGGGTTGCTCCATCCGCCGCGCTCCATCAGAAGCTGCACCGTTTCCTCGATCTGCCGCTGGTAAGGGTCGCCCTTTTCGATCACCGACATGGGGATGACTGTGGGCGCTGAAAACGATCTCCGGCCGTCTCTGGAACCGGAAACCGCGCCAGGGCCTCGTTGACTTTCTCCACCACGGCATCCAGATATATCGTATTACGATAAAAAGCCTCAACGCAATGGACGGGCACGTCGTCCCGGAACAGCCGCCGCCATTCGTTCAGGCTCGATCCCGTCGTGGTGGAGGAATACTGCGGATACAGGGGCAGAAGCACCACTTCCTCGCACTGCGCAGCTCGCAACTGCTCGATCGCTTCGGCGGTGAATGGGATGCCAGTAGCGCATGGCCACAAAGCACTGTGCGTCGATCCCCTGATGGCGCAGTTCGCTCTCCAGAGCGCGGGCCTGCCGCTCCGTATGTCGCCGGATGGGCGAGCCTCCGCCGATGGTGGCGTAGTGATGCTGCACCTTGCGGGCGCGCGTGGTCGAGATCAGCTTGGCCAGGGCTTTCCGCCCGATGCGGGCAAAAGGGAAGTCAATGATGTCGGGGTCGCAGAAGAGGTTATACAAAAAAGGTTCGATCGCTTCCAGCGTGTCGGGTCCACCGAGCTGAAAGAGAACTATCCCCACACGCCGTGATGTGCGCGTCATTTTCCCCAGAATCCCCAGAACGCAAAGGACTTTACCCTGAACCGAGTACGCGAGTCAATGGCGGAATTGCAATTCTGGTGAAGTCATTACGCGCCAGTTGCCAGCCATTGAAAAAATCGGAGCCCCCATGCAAGCTTGGTATCTATGCCGGAGTTGCCGGATATCTCTGCGTATCTCAGCGCGCTCGAATCACGCATCATCGGCCAGTCACTGCAGCGGGTACGTCTGGCAAGCCCGTTTCTGCTGCGAACTGCGCAGCCCCCGCTGACGAGCGCAGAAGGACGTCTCGTGGAACGAATTGCGCCGCATCGGCAAGCGCATTGCCATTGGCGTGGAGGGCGATCTCTGGCTGGTGCTGCACCTGATGATTGCCGGGCGGCTGCACTGGCGCCCTCCAGACGCGAAGCTGGCCGGTCGTCAGAATCTGGCAGCCTTCGACTTTCCCAGATGGTTCTCTGGTTCTGACCGAGGCCGGCTCCAAGCACCGGGCGTCATTGCACCTGGTGAGCGGCGAGGATGGCCTGCGCTCTTTCGACGCGGGAGGAATCGACGTCTTTGCCGCCAATCTCGATTCCTTTCGCGCCGTCGCTGACGGCTGAAAATCATACGCTGAAGCGTGCGCTGACCGATCCGCGCCTGCTCAGCGGCATTGGCAACGCCTATTCCGATGAGATCCTGCATGCGGCGCAACTTTCTCCGATCACGCTCACGAACAAGCTTGCGCCCAACGAGTGGGAGAGGCTGTTCGCGGCTACCCGGCAAACCCTTCAACTCTGGATCACTCGCCTTCGCGCCGAGGCAGAAGCGGCCTTTCCCGAGAAGGTCACCGCGTTTCGCAAGGACATGGCGGTCCATGGCCGCTACGGGCAGCCCTGTCCTCGATGTGGCGACAAGATTCTGCGGATTCGCTACGCCGACAAGGAAACCAACTATTGTGCGCGCTGCCAAACCGGCGGCAAAGTTCTGGCGGATCGGAGTTTGTCCCGGTTGTTGGGATCGGACTGGCCGCGCACCCTGGAAGAGTTGGAAGCTCTCAAGCGTCGCTGAATAAACAACCGCCGAAAGCGCGGGAAGGCGCTATGCGGGCCCGGATCAGGCCTTGCCGCTTTGCATTTCTTCAATCACCGCATCGGCAAACTGCGAAGTTCCCGCCTGTCCGCCGATGTCGCGCGTCAGCTTTTCCGGGTGCCGGTACACGCGTTCCAGCGCATTTCGAATCTGCGTCGAAGCCGCATGCTCGCCCAGATGCCGCACCATCAATAGCGCCGACCGCAGTAGCGCGGTCGGGTTGGCCAGATTTTTTCCCGCGATGTCAGGCGCGGACCCGTGCACCGCCTCAAATACCGCGCATTCATCGCCCAGGTTCGCGCTGGGCACAAATCCCAGCCCGCCCACAAAGGCCGCGCATAAATCCGAGAGGATATCCCCGTAAAGATTTTCCATCACCAGCATGTCGTACTGGTAGGGATTCATCACCAGTTGCATGCAGGTGTTGTCCACGATGTGCTCGCCGTACGTGATCTCGGGATAGTCCTTCGCCACATTCCGGGCACAGCGCAAGAACAGGCCATCCGACAGCTTCATGATGTTTGCTTTGTGAATGCAGTGAATCTTCTTGCGCTGGTTCTGGCGCGCATATTCGAAAGCAAACTTCGCGATCCGCGTCGAAGCCTTCTCGGTGATGATCTTCAAACTCTCCACCACCCCCGGCACCACTTCATGCTCGAGACCGGAGTAGAGCCCTTCGGTGTTCTCGCGCACGATAATCAGATCAACGTCCGGATACCGTGTCGGAATGTGGGGCAGGTTGCGGATCGGCCGGAAGTTGGCATACAGTTCAAACCTTTTTCGCAGGGCCACGTTGATGCTGGGGAAACCGCCGCCCACCGGCGTCGTCACCGGACCCTTCAGCCCAACGTGGGTGCGTTCCAGCGACTCAATCAGATCCTTGGGGATGTACTCGCCAGATTTCTCAAAAGCCTCCGCGCCTACGGCGAACGTCTCCCACTCGAACTTCACCCCGGTCGCTTCCAGGATGCGCACGGTAGCTTTCGTCACTTCCGGTCCGATTCCGTCTCCCGGGATCAGGGTTACTTTATGACTCATGAATGCATCATCCTCTAGTATGGTCGGTGGCTGGCTGGTGGCGTCAGGAGGGAGCTGAGCTGTAACCCTTATACCGTCTTCACTTTCACCAAATCCTTCAACTCGTTCATGAACTCTTTTACGTCCTTGAAATCCAGATACACGGACGCAAAACGCACATAGGCCACCTTGTCGTAACGCCGCAGCCGGTTCATGATCAACTCGCCCAGTTCGCTGGTCTTGCGCTCGCGCTCCGCCGAATCGATCACGAACGACTCCGCCTCGTTCACGATCTGCTCCAGTTTGCTGATTGGCACTGGGCGCTTTTCGCACGCCCGCAGCAATCCATTGAGAACCTTCTGGCGGTCAAACTTTTCCCGGCGCCCGTCTTTTTTCACCACCATGTACGGGATCTCATCGATCCGCTCGTAGGTGGTGAAGCGCTTGCCGCACTTCAAACACTCGCGCCTCCGCCGGATCGATTCCGCTTCCTTGCTTTCGCGCGAGTCCACTACCTTGTCATTCGCAAATCCGCAAAAAGGACATTTCATGGCGCTGGATAATTCCGTCAGAACTGCTCAGCCCGCGACGCTCCACCTTGTCAATTCCGCTGGCGACTCTGTGCGCCGCCCAAGCGGGGCAAGGAAAAATCTGCGGTCCTGGCCGAGCATCAAAATTGTAACAGTTGAAATGGATCGGGAAAGCTTAAGACCGCGGGTAACCCCGTGCTTAAGCGAGCACCTGCGGCATCGCGGGCGCGCAAAAAACAAAACTGGCGCTCGCACCCCCTGCGGTACGAGCACCAGTTTTCCCCATGCCTTCCCGGTGACGGAAGGCCTGAAGCCTGCGATCCTGACTCGCGGCCGGCAGGGAAGCCGGCCGGCCCGCTACGGATCTGATTAGAAATTTGCGCCACTTCCGGCGCGGTTTTGTCATTGCCTTGTCTGCATTTTGTAAAAAATCACGAGGAAAACGTCCCCGCCTGATGCCCTTGGTAATCCGGCGCTTGCAGGGCCGGCTGGTATCATGGAAGTTCCCCCCGATCCAAGACCTTGCGCTCGCTCTATCACCTCGGAATCGTTTTGCTGGCTCTGCCGCTGTTCGCGCAGAGCAACGTGGGCGAACTCCGCCTGAAGGTCGCGGACCCTCAAGGTCTCGGCGTGAAGGCCACAATCATGCTCTCCAGTGAAGCCGCGCACCTGCAACGCAGCCTGGTAGCGGACGACTCCGGCTTCCTTATCGGCCCGCAATCTACCCTTTGGTCCGTACCAACTGAAGGTCGAAAGCGCAGGATTCTCCCCCTTCAGCGGCATCATCGAGATCCGTTCTGCCTTGCCCACGGAATACTTGGTGAAGCTGAGCGTGGCCGCGCTCAGCACCGCTGTGGATGTGACTGCGGAAAGCCCGCTGCTCGATCCCAGCCGCGACGACGTCGAGCAACCGGATCTCCGCCCAAGCTATCAGCGGCCGCGCCACGTCCTCTCCCGGTCGCTCCCTGCCCGATCTAGTCAACTCCCAGCCCGGCTGGGTCTACGAAGGCAGCGCCACCCTGCACCCGCGAGGATCGGAATATCAAACCCAGTTCGTCGTCGACGGCGTCCCGCTCACCGACAACCGGTCGCCGAGTTCCGGCCCCGACATTGAGGCCGATGATGTCGACTCACTCACGATCTACACCGCCGGGATTCCCGCGGAATTTGGCCGCAAGATGGGGGGCGTGGTCGAAGTCGATACCAGCAAAGACAACCCTCCTGGCCTTCACGGTCAGGCGGTGCTGTCAGGCGGCAGCTTCGGGACCGCCAACGCGTATGTGCTCGCGCAATACGTTTGGGGAAGAAATGCGATCGCTGTCAACGCGGATTCCGCCCTCACCGATCGCTACCTGAACCCTCCGGTCCTTGAGAATTACACCAACACGGCCACCACCACTGACTTTCGCGGCCCGCTACGATCGCGATTTCTCCAACCATGACCGCTTCGGCGTCACCCTTCGCCGGGAGTTTTCCAAGTTCCTGGTTCCCAACGAACAGTTGCAGCAGGCCGCGGGACAAATCCAGCATCGCGACGACTTCGAAACCATCGGCATCGTTTCCTACCAGCACATCTTTTCGCGATCACTTGCTCGCCGATCTTCGTTTGATGATGCGGACCGATACCGTCGGCCTGGATTCCAATCCGCAGTCCACTCCCATCATTGCCTTCCAGGATCGCGGCTTCAGCGAGGAATATCTGAAGGGCACGGCCTCGTATCATCGGGGCCGCCACGAATGCAAAGCCGGATTCGAGGGCGATTTCACCCACCTCGCGCGAGAACTTCAGCGACATCATCACCGACCCGTCGCAGTTCGATCCCGGCACTCCGGCCTGACTTTCCAGTTCTCGGGACGCGCGCCTCGATCTGGAACAATCCGCGTTCATGTGCAAGACCTGATCCGCCTGGGCAAATGGACCGTCAGCGCCGGCCTGCGCTGGGACCACTACCAACTTCTCGTCAATCAGAATGCGGTCAGCCCCCGCCTTTGGCGTGGCGCGCTATTTCAGCTCGGCAAATCTCGTGCTCCATGCCTCCTACGATCGCGCCTTTCAGACTCCCGCCTTCGAAAACATTCTGCTGGCCAGTTCGCCCACAGTCGTGTCGCTGAGTCCGCAGGTTCTCCGGTTGCCGGTCAGGCCTTCGCTGGGGAACTACTACGAGGTGGGCCTGACCAAGTCCTTCGGGACAAACTCAAGCTGATGGGAACTATTTCCGCCGCTATTCCGGACAACTACGCCGACGACGACCTCCTGCTCAACACCGCCGTGAGCTTCCCGATCGCTTTCCGCCAAGGCCACGATCTACGGGGCCGAAGGCAAAATTGAACTGCCGCACTGGCGCCGCTTCTCCGGATTTCTCAGCTACTCCTACATTGTCGGGAGCGCATATCTGCCCGTCACTGGAGGACTGTTCCTGGGCGCGGACGCCACCAACGCGCTCAGCCAGACCAGCGGCCGTTTCTGGGATTCCCAGGACCAGCGCAACACCGTTCACGGGCGCCTGCGCTACCAGTTGAACCATCGCGCCTGGGCTGCGCACTCGGCAGGGCAATACGGTTCAGGACTGCCCGCCGTGGTGGATTATACGGCTCAGGCCGTTCAGGACGCGATTGCCCAATACGGCCAGGCTGTTGTCGACCGCGTGGACTTTGCCCGGGGCCGCGTCAAGCCATCGTTGTCGGTGGATGCCATCCGCGGGCGTCGATCTTTGGAAACGCGACCAGATGGCCACGCGCCTCCAGGCCGACGTGCAGAATCTGAATAACCGCCTCAACCTGATCAACTTCGCTGGCCTCTTCTCCGGGAACACCATCGCCCCGCCCAGAAGTTACTCGCTGCGCCTGCAAGCCTCGTTCTAACGAAACGAAAAAGAAGAGGACGCACCGGAGGCGTCCAGTCTGCACTCTGATTCGATTCCAGCCTTGTCCGTGCAGATCCGTGGAAATCTGTGGCCAAGAATTTCCTCTGTGTCCCCTGTGTCCTCTGTGGTTGAAGATTTTCTACACCACGAAGTACTTCGCCCCGGGATGGTGCACCACAATCGCCGACGTGCTCTGCTCCGGGCTCCAGCAGAAATCCAGAAGTCAGCCGCACGCCCACGTTCTCTTCCGGCTTCAGCAGTGCAAACAGCTTCGTCTGATCCTCCAGGTTCGGGCACGCCGGATAGCCAAACGAATACCGCGACCCACGATACTTCTGATGAAACAGGTCACGAATCTCCGAGGCGTCCTCGCCGGCAATTCCCAATTCCTCGCGCATCTTCTTGTGATGCAATTCCGCCAGCGCTTCCGCCGTTTCCACGCTCAGCCCGTGCAGGTAGAGATACTTCGTGTACTCTCCACCCTCAAACAACCGCTGCGTCTCCACGCTAGCCTTCGACCCAATCGTGACCAGCGACAGCCCGATCACGTCCATCTTGCCCGAAGCCTTCGGCGCGAAGAAATCCGAGATGCACAACCGCCGGCCCTCGCGCTGTCGCGGAAACGTAAACCGCACGAAGTTCACGTGTGGGGACAGCCGCCATCGGCTGTCCGGCCGAGCGAGCTCGGCTGCCCGCTCCGCGTCATACACCACCACGTCGTTCCCGTCCGCCTGAGCAGGGAAGTATCCATACACGACCTTGGGCTCAAACAACCCCGACTCGGCGACCTCATCCTCCAGGTGTCCGCAGAATCGGCCGGAACTTCTCCTCCACCAGTCGCACATAATCCGACTGCGAAGCCGTCTTCAATTGCCACTGATTCTTGAACAGCGCCGTCTCGTTGATGTACTGAAACAGTTCGCGCAAATCGTAATCCTTGCGCACGCGCACGCCCCAGAACGGCGGAGTTGGAATATTCGGAGCATCCCCGACCACCGGACTCCGCTCCGCAAACACCGGCCCGGTTTCTTCATCCACGGCAGCGGCCTTGGCGTACTCCTTGACCGTCCTCCCCTCGGTGAGCCTGCGTCTGCCTCGCGCCATTCTCTGTCGCCAGATCCTCCATGATGTGCAGCCCGGCAAACGCATCGTCCGCGTAGAACACGGCATTGGCATACTCCCGCCGCAAGTCGTCCTCCACATACTTGCGCGTCAGCGCCGCGCCGCCGCAAATCACGGGGAACGCAAGCTTCTGCCGCTCCAGGTCCTGGATCACGTACTTCATCTCCAGCGTCGACTTCACCAGGAGTCCGCTCAGCCCGATCGCGTCCGCCTGATGTTCCTGCGCCGCCCGGATGATCGAGTCCCCCGGCTGCTTGATCCCAAGATTGACGACCTTGAATCCGTTGTTCGACAGAATGATGTCGACGAGATTCTTTCCGATGTCGTGCACGTCGCCCTTCACGGTCGCGAGCACGATCGTGCCCTTCTGTTGCGATCCGGCCTTCTTCTCCATCTTCGGCTCGAGATAGGCCACCGCCGCCTTCATCACCCCGGCTGAATCGAGTACCGAAGGCAGCTGCATCTTGCGCGCGCCGAACAGGTCGCCGACGGTCTTCATTCCATCGAGCAGGACCGTGTTGATCAGTTCCAGGGCTGAGTAACTCGCGAGCGCCTCTTCCAGCAATTCTTCCAGCGATTTCTTGTGCGCGCCGTCTCCTACCGATTTCTCGCCATTGATGATGGCGAACTTCAGCTTGTCCTCAACCGACAGCGTGTCCACATGCGCGGTAGTCGAAGCGGCCGGCTTGCCCTTCATGCCCGCGAAATGCGCCATGTACTTCTGCAGCGGATCGCCATCCGAGTTGGCATCCCGGTGGATCAGCTTGCGCGCCAGTTCCACTTCTTCCTGCGGAATCTTGTACAGCGGATAAATCTTGGTGTAATTCACGATGGCCATGTCGAGCCCGTGATCCACCGCTTCGTGCATGAAGACAGAGTTCAGCACCCGCCGCGGATAAGCATCCAGGCCAAACGAAATATTGCTCACGCCCAGAATGGTCTTCACCGAAGGCAGTTCTTTCTTGATTCGCTCGACTGCCTTCAGCGTCTCCATTCCCGCGGTGCGGTACTCCTCCTGCCCGGTCGAAATCGGCAGAGTTAGCGCGTCGAAAATCAGATCCGTGCCGTCGAGTCCGTACTTCTTGGTGGCCAGATCGTAGATGCGGTGCGCAATCGCAACCTTCTTGTCGGCGGTCAGCGCCATGCCGTCTTCGTCGATGGTCAGCGCAATCACGGCTGCGCCATAGCGCTTGGCCATGGGCAGAACTTTCGACGTCCGCTTCTCGCCATCTTCCAGGTTGATCGAGTTGATGATGGCGCGCCCGGGAATGCGCTTGAGCGCTTCTTCCACCACGTCCGCCTCGGTCGAATCCACCAGGATCGGCGCCGGAACGCGCGTCGCGATCTTTTCCAGAATGGAAGTGATGTATCCCTTCTCGTCCTCGCCGACGATCGCGCAGCACAAGTCGAGCATGTGCGACCCGTCGTTCACCAGTCGTTTTGCCAGCGCCAGAATCTCGTCGTACTTCTTGCCCTGCACCAGCTTGCGGAAATGTTCGACCCGCGTGGTCGTGTTCATTTCCTCGGCGACGATCAGCGGCTTGGGTTCGAGGTCGAGCGGAACAGTCGTATAGGCGCTGGAGGCCGCACCCGCGCGCTTGACCTCGCGCTTAGCCGGCTCCACGCCAGAAACCGCATCCACCACGGCCTTCAGATGCTCGGGAGTTGTCCCGCAGCACCCGCCTACGATGCGGACGCCATAATCCTTCACAAAGTGCTTGTGATACTCCGCCAGTTCCTCCGGCGACAGTTTGTACACCGCGTTGCCCGCCGACGTTTTGCGGCAGCCCCGCGTTCGGCAGCACCGAAACTTCCTTGGTGGAATTCAGCGCCAGATAGCGGACCGCATCGTTCATCTCCTTCGGACCGGTCGCGCAGTTCAGCCCGATTGCGTCCACGTCGAACGGTTCAAGTGCGGTCAGGGCCGCACCGATCTCGGTGCCCAGCAGCATGGTCCCGGATTCCTGCAGCGTGACCTGCACCGTCACCGGCAATCGCTTGCCGGACTTCCGCATGGCTTCCAGCACGCCGATGGTGGCGATCTTGGCTTGCAGCAGATCCTGCGCCGTCTCGATCAGCAGCACGTCGACGCCGCCTTCGATCAGAGCGGCGGCCTGCTCTTCGTAGGACGCCACCATCGCGTCGAAGCCGATGTGCCCCAGCGACGGCAGTTTCGTGGTGGGCCCCATTGACCCGGCGACGAAGCGAGGCCGGTCTTTCGTCGAGAATTGCTGCGCCACTTCCTTGGCGAGTTGCGCCGCCTTTACGTTGATCTCGTGAACCCGGTCGCGCAGATCGAACTCTCCCAGCACGATTCCGCTTCCGCCGAACGTGTTGGTCTCAACGATGTCGCAGCCCACGCGGAAAAAGTCCGCATGAATGTCGCGAATAATGTCGGGACGGCTCAACACCAGCACTTCGCTGCAATTCTCCTTGCCCCAGTAATCGTCCAGGGTGGGATTGCGCTTCTGGATGTTGGTCCCCATCGCGCCGTCATAGACGACGACGCGCTCTTTCACGGTCTGTAAGAAATCAGCCATTGGTAGCTTCTAGCTCCTAGTGTGTAGCTCTCAGCTTTCGGTCTATCCGTGTTGATCCGCGTAAATCCGCGGCGAAGAAGTTGACTTTGCCTTGCCCCACATGCACGAACGCCGGTCTCGATGGACCGGCGTCGCTTGCACTCGAAACTCTTCTCGAAGTCAGCTCCCCGGCACCATCTGCGCCGGCGCCCCACCGTCCACGTCGGCCTGGTTGAAGATGACGTTGGCTCCCATGTGTGCTGGCCGGGGGGCCAGCATTTGCTCCTTGCGGTAGACCAGGTTGCTGGCATTGAAGGTCGCCAGCTCAAATCCATGCCCGTGGGTGATCGCATCCGTCGGACACGCTTCCACGCAATACCCGCAGAAAATGCAGCGGTTGTAATCGATGTTGTAAACCTTGGCGTAGCGCTCGGCGCCACTGACGCGATTTTCCGCGGTGTTCTCGGCAGCCTCGATGTAAATGCAATTCGACGGACACGCCGCCGCGCACAGAAAGCAGGCTACGCACTTCTCCAGTCCGTTCTCATCGCGCTGCAGCACGTGGGCGCCGCGGAAACGAGCTTCAAAGCGCGCCCCTTTCAGCGGGCCCTTGCCGTCGGGATAATTCTCCACGGTCGTAGGCTGGAACATCTCCATGAAGGTGATGCTCATGCCTTTGGCAATGGCCGCGATGTTCTTCAGAACCGGCATGTCGATATTCAGTATACCGAAAGAGTGCGGATGCGTCGCGAAGAGAGCCGCCAAATGGCGATTAAGAGCGGTCGAGCTGCGCTCGACGGACAGCCGATGGCGGCTGTCCCCACATTGAGAACCCTACTTCTTTGGCAGAGCTGAAGGCGCATGTTCCGGCACCGGAACCGCACTCTCCATCCACGCGGTATACCAAAGGTCCAGCAGCATCTGCGATCCGGCGGCGAGGCGGCGAGTGGTGAAGTCGAACGCCGCAGCAGTACCCTTTCCGGTAAATCCCCCGGCCTTCTCCAGCGCGTAGACGTTGTCCACCTGAACATTCGATTGCCGGAGGTAGGCGACGTAACGCGCGAACGGATCCTCCAGACGCTCGGGGCTCTTCACCAGTCCAGCAAAATCTTTAGCCGTGATGTTTGCCGCCACGTAGGCGGTCTCAAACTGCGCATGGATGCCGTGCTGCGTGGTGTATCCGTTTGGATTCGGGCCGACCCATCCGTTGTACTGGATGGTGGTGTGCAGCGGTTGCGATCCGTCCGCCACATAATGGCCCAGCCAGCCAGCGTAAAAGATGATTGCCCGCTGCACCGCCAGCGTGGGCTGATGCGCCGCCAGTTGCTGCCGGTATTCGCGGAACGCCGCCTTCAGGCGTCCATATACTTCCATGGTGATATAGGGCTGCAGACCGACGCGCTCGGGAAGGTAGTCGTCGGGATGGTCGGTCGGTCGAAGCGCGCTTCTCGTAGAGCTTGCGATAGAACTCGTAACGGCCCTGGGGAAGCGGGTCGAGCCATGACGACGCGCTCGAGGTCGATGAAGTGGTCGGCCTCCTGCGCGTTCTTGAGGGCAAATTCCGACGGACTGCGCCAGCGGTCGGGTTCCGGGCCAAGGTAAGCGATCTCGGCCACGGCGCGTGCGCAGAAACTGCGGCATGGTCGCCGGAATCTTCTGTGCGGCAACGCGATTGATGGCTGTGTGCCCTTCGTTGCCCCACGCGAACGCCGCATCGCTCTGCAAGAGAACGAGGGCCGATCAGCGCCAGGCTGATCAGCCCCCGTAGAAAATGATTGCATTCGCATTTCCTTCAGGATGCGCCCTCCGCTTAATGAACGTCAAATGCATCGCGAGTTGCAGGAAGCGCGGGCTGCCAATCGTGTGCTGGATGAGGCCCAAGCTACCTTGCGGCGGAATCGATGGCGGACCTACGAAATCGGGAAAGAAAGTCACGTTGTTGTTCGGAGTGTCGAAATCGGCATGATTGAAAATATTGAACGCATCGGCTTCAAACCTCAGCTGGAATCGCTCTTTGAACTAGGAACTGCTTGGCCAAGCTCATGTCGAAGCGCACCTGGAATGGGCCTCGAAAACTGTTCCGGCCTGTAGTTCCAAACAAGGATTCAAATTCATCGCACCCCGAACTGTCGCAGGCAGGGACCCCGTTGCTCCCCGGAGCCACGAACTGGGGTAAGAAATCAGCGGAATTGAGCTTACAGATTTTTGTCGAAAATCCTGCGCAATTCGCACCCGGATGTGCTGCCTGCTTGGCAGTTACGCCCGGTACCAGCGGCACAATGGGGTTCCCAATATAGTTGCTGGTGCCGTAGTACAGACTCGCCACCGAGCCCGAAAAGTCATAGACGCTATAGGGCTGCCCGCTTTGCGCCACGGTCTGACCACCAATGGTCCAGTCATTGGTCACGTATCCCCACGCTCCGCTATCCACGAATTTCGGAATTGTATAGCTGTAGTTGATCAGAAAAACGTGGGTCTGATCGAAATCCGAGGAGGCATAGTTGGCTCGCGGAATGAGCGGATTGTTCCCGGTGAAAAAGAGCCCCAAGCCGCTCTGCTCGTCAAGAGCATGAGACCAGGTGTAAGACGAGGTGAATTGGAGGCCGTTGGACATGCGCTTGTGAACCTGGAGTTGCAACGCGTTGAAGTTGGAGATGCCCTCCGCCTTATATGACACAGAGTTCATGTCGTAGCCGGGATAGGGTACGCGAATCGGGGCATTGCCCGCGAATTCGTTCGTAAAGACCGGCTCGGAATCCAGGAACAGCGGAGTGGTACCTCCGTAGGAAGTGGTCTGCCCGTTCACCACATTCGTCGCCGTGGCGATGAGCGGTTGGTTGAAGGGGATGGGCAGCACCAAATGGGTACCATGATTGCCGACATAACCGACCTCGAAGATCCAGGCGTTATTTGCCTGATATTGAAGGTCGAGTGTCCAGTTTTGCGTATAAGGCAGTTTGTTATTGATATCGTAACCGCCAAACAGGAACGGACCGTAAAGATTGCCCGACGGCCAGCATCCCGGAAAACCGCAAGCAGTCTGCTGGAGGTTGGGCAGGTAGGCGAGGAAGGCGGCCCCCGTGGCTGGCGGCGGCGGTGGCAGAGTCGTGCCGAACGGTTGCGAGAGTGTAGCGCCCTGCGCGACGGAGATCGGTTGGACGAACGGAGGCGCGAGCGTGACGCCGAATGGACCGTTAAAGCCCGACCCCGCGCTCGGCGACAAGTAGCTGAATAGCTCGCCGCGGTCGTAGTACATACCGTATCCTGCGCGCACCGTCAGCTTGGACAGTGGAGACCACGCGATGCCGATGCGCGGCGCGAATCCCCACTGGTGATTTTTCATGAGCGAATTGTTGGCTCCGGCTGTGGCTCCTGTCTTGTTATTCCCCGCGATGACTAGACCAGAGCCGGTAATTGCATCGGTCCCTGAGTCGCAAGTGCCACCGCTGTACGCAGTCAAAGCCGGATCTGCCGGAACTCCACCGACAGTGCATTGCACGTAACTGTATTTCGAAGGGTCAAAACCTGTAAGCAGTCCGTATTTCTCCGAGAGCGGCCCGTCGATGTCCCAACGCAACCCTGCCGTTATCGTGAGGTTCTTCCTCATCTTAAAGTTGTCGTTAATGTAGGTGCCGAGCGTATTGGAGCGGTAGTAACGGTGAGCCGAACCAACGAACTCGTTGCCGCCGTGCAAGGTGCCTTCTACAAAGTCAAGGAAGGTCTGGAAGTCAAGCGTATCCGTATTCGTGTTGTTGTTGAGGATGTTGAGTTGCGTGTGGTCCCACGTTGTCCCCACACTCAGGATGTGCTTTCCTTTCACCCAACTCGCGGAGGTCCCGTATTCCCATTGATTCTGGATCATGCCACCATCGCCAAAGCTGGTACTGGGACCGAACTCCAACCCACTTTGGATCGTAGGGTCCGTTTCTGAAATGGAGAGATCCGGAAAAGTCGCCGAGCCAGGCGAGGCTAATGCCCACCGAGCTTGCGGTGAATGCTTTTGTCGTATTCGCATAAGCTCGCAGGCGGGTGAACCCCACATGCTGTTCCCATGTGAGGTTAGGGGAGAGCACGACGGAGTTCGAGAGCGAAAATACCTGACTGCCCGCGGAAAGTTGTTGTGCGAATCCGAGCAGCGAACCGACCGCGCCAAAAGGATTGTTGGTAGGATTGCTCTGAATGTAATATCTCGCGGCCAAGCGGTCCTTGGAACTTAAAACATAATCGATGCCGGCGATCCCTTGGTTGACGGTGGCTTGCGTATTAGGGCCTTGCACAATGGCGTCGTAGCCCAGCGTGACGGCCTGCGTCGGATTGTACTGGGCGCTTGGGATCAGATACTGCCCGCTTGGGAAGTTTGGCATTCAGGATCTGCGAGGCAGCGCTATCGATCTGGCTCGAGGTAATGGTTTGGCCGTATGTCGCCTGAATCATGTTAATGATGCCCTGCGAACTGCGATCATCCGTCAACCCCAGAGGCACGGTCACATCTTTCGTGGAAGCCTGAGCGTCGGCAATGCGCACGCCCTGATAGGACCCAAAGTAGAACAACTTGTCCTTGATAATCGCTCCGCCGATTGTCCCGCCAAAAGCGTTTCGATTCAGGAAAGGACGAGGCAGATAAGGCCGATTGGTGACGGGGTTGAGGCCAGCAGCATTGTAGAAATACGGTGTGGCGTTCATATCGCTGTTCTGCCACTGTTCCCACAGTGAACCATGCAGAGCGTTCGTACCAGACTTCGTCAGTACGCTGATGTGCGCGCCGCTGTTGTTGCCCTGCGTGGCGTCGTACTGCGAGGAGTTGACGGCGATTTCCTGAATGGCATCCGGGGGCGGAGTGGGAAGAGCCTGGCCAATCGCCCCATACACCGATGTGCTGGTTTGGATGGTACCCCCCGCACCGAAGTTCTCACCCGTGTTCAGCACGAAGCGGTTTTCACCTACCTGGCTGGTGGAATTGCCGTTAAAGAGGTTGTTTGTGCTGACGCCGTTCAAGGAAAAGCTATTGCTGGTGTCCCGGTTTCCGTTCGCGAAGATGGCCTGATTGCCAAGGCCCGTGTTGGCGCCGCCTCCACCGAGGAAGTCCGCATGAACGCCAGGGCTGAGAATTGCCAGTTGCGTGAAGCTGCCGGTGCCCAGCGGAGTCGTTTCGATGGTTTGAGTATCGACGACATAGCCGATCGTGGTGTCCACCTGGTTCATCAACGGCACGGCGGTCACTTCCACCGTGGTGCCGATCGAGCCCACCTGCCAGAGACGTATCCACGGTGGTCGTACGGTTACCGGACACCAGAATTTTCGTGTGGGTTTCAGTTTTGAAGCCGTCCTTCGTGACGGTGACTCGATAGGTTCCGGCGGGAAGATCCGGGATCAGGAAAGAGCCGTTCTTCGTATGAGCAACCACTTCGAGGTTGGTCGCGATATTGACGGCTTTCACAGTGGCGTCGGACACGACAGCTCCCGACGGATCAGTCACCGTGCCGGTGATCGCACCCAAGGTCTGCTGGGCGGACGCGAACGCAGTCAGAAACGCGAGCGCCACGACAACAACCAGAAGGGCGCGCAAGGACTTCGAAGGAGACACGAAGACACCGAGGCTAGGGAATATGCACGGTAGAACCTCCTGTAATGGGAAGCCCTTATATCAAACCGACTTGGCGGGGTTCAAGGAGGTTCAGTGTAAAAGTCCGTCAAAATTCGATGAATTTTTCTTCAGGTTCGCAGCAAGAATTCTTCTGTACGTAACGGATCGACACCAGCGCACGTTACACCCGCGCTGGCTCAGGCGGGTTATTCTGTAGCTGTGAGCCAGGAGAGAAGAAAGGGTCTCGCCCGCTTGCATCGGGTCTTTGCGCGGACTGCCGGTTCATGCGGTTGATCGAGTCAGACCGTGGGTCGACGTTCTATCTCTGCGAGCGGTCCGCAACCGATGCCAGGTTCCCAAGTATCCGCGCCTGCCCGTTCTGCAATGTGCCGGATACGAGCGGTTGAGTGCAGGATCCCTGAGCACCGAGGCGTGACGGGCGGTCACTGCGCACGTTCGAGTCTTCCCGCAGTATCGATTCGAGGTTCGCCTTGTGAGCCGGCCTCAGGGAAGGAATCGGATCATGCTGCTGAAGATTCTTGGCACCGGCGCGATCCTCTTGTTTGTCGTTTGAGTGGTTGCCGTGCTCCAGGGCTGGAGCAAAAGCACAACCACCGATCATTTCATTGGTGTGGCTTTCATGGCAGTGTTGGGCGTCGCCGCGGCCTGGGGTGTGCGAACGCTGTTTGGGCTGGGACACTGACAGTCGCCTGTCCAGCAAGATGCCTGCGAAACAAGACAAAGACGATGCCAGAGAATGCGTTTGCCGGTCAGGCCAAGCGGCCTACGGAGAGGGAACTGGCTTCGGTGTTGGGCGAGAGCCGCTACCTTTGTGGAAGGAACTCGTGACCGATCTGAAGCACGATCTGAAATTGGATGGCGAAGAGTGGAATAGCTATTCGGTCAAGGCCGGGTGGTCGCTGCGGCTGCAATTGAAGAAACGTAACATCGTGTATTTGGGCCCGCGCACAGGATGGTTTCTGGCTTCGTTTATCCTGGGCGACAAGGCAGTTGCGGCAGCACGGAAGAGCAAGCTCCCGGCGCGGATGCTGAAAATGATCGACGAAGCCAAGCGTTACCCCGAGGGAACCGCCGTTCGCATCGAGGTGCACGACGCCACGGATGCCGAGGTCGTGAAAATGCTGGCGAAGATCAAGATCGAGAACTGAGCGCAGAACTGGCAGCAAAGCCGGATCACTCCAACCCAAGTTCTTTGGCCAGCGCCTTCCACTTGCTGTCGACCAGCGCTTTCGTCTTCGCATCCATGACAATCTCGTCGGGCCAAGGCCGCGCGAAGCCTTCGCTGGCCCATTTGCGTGTGGCGTCGATCCCCATCTTCGATCCGTAATTCGGCAGGCGCGAGGCATGGTCGAGCGAATCCACCGGGCCCAGCGTGAATTGAATGTCGCGTTCGGGATCGATGTGGTTGAACACCTTCAGCGTGACGTCGGCCAGTATCCTGCACGTCCACATCTTCATCCACCACGACGATGCACTTGGTAAACATGGCCTGGCCCAGCGACCAGATGGCGTTCATCACTTTGCGCGCCTGTCCCGGGTAGGACTTCTTGATCGAGACGATCATCAGATTATGGAACACGCCTTCGACCGGCAGGTTGATGTCGACCAGTTCCGGAATCGTCAGCTTCATCAATGGCAGGAAGATGCGCTCGACCGCCTTGCCCATGTAGGCGTCTTCCTGCGGAGGTTTCCCCACGATCGTGGTCGCGTAGATCGGATCCTTCCGGTGGGTGACGCAGGAGACGTGGAACACGGGATAAAGATCTTCGAGCGAGTAGAATCCAGTGTGATCGCCGAACGGACCCTCGCTGCGCAGTTCGTCGAGATGCACGTGGCCCTCGAGGACGATTTCGCTCGAAGCGGGAACTTCGAGATCGACCGTTTCGCATTTCACCAGATCCACGGGTGCACCGCGCAAGAAGCCGGCGATCAGGTATTCCTCGATCTCGGGCGGCGCGGGAACGATCGCTGAAAACGTCACCGCAGGTTCGGTGCCGATGGCGACCGCGACCTCCATTTTTCCGGAAGGGCGATCGCCTTCGGGGACAACGAGCCTCCGGAGGAGCGCGCCATGATGTCGACTGCCGCGGACTTTCCCTCGACCGCTGCCCGCATGCGTTCCCGCGCGTGTTCGGCCGCAACTTTCTGACGCTGCCAGTGCATTCCGGTCGTGCGTTCGTCGTAAGACCTGCATCCGGTACATGCCGAGATTGCGCTTTCCCGACCTGGGGTCGCGCGTGGTGACGCAGGGAAGAGTGATGAAGCGTCCGGCATCTTTGGGCCAGCACTGCAGGATGGGGAAGTCAAGCAGAGAGAAATTGTCGCGCTTGATGACTTCTTTACAGGGTCCAGTCGGCACCGTGCGCGGGAAAAACTTTCCCGCTTCCGTCAACAGGGGAAGCATCTTTAGCTTGTCGAGGAATCCCTGCGGCGACTTCACATCCATGAACATGCGGATGCGGCCGGCGATTTCATCGAACGAATTCACGCCGAGAGCCAGCTTCATCCGCGCATCGGAACCAAACTGATTGATGAGGACCTGGGCCCCGGGATGGCCTTTCAGATTTTGAAAGAGAAGAGCGGGACCGCCCTGGGCGCCCCTGGCATCTCGGCTTTTGGACACGCGGTCGGTGATTTCGGCAACTTCGAGAATCGGGTCGGCTTCGGTCTGGATGCGCTTGAGTTGGCCCGCGCGGTCGAGCGCAGCGATCCACTGGCGGAGGTCGTCGAAGGGCAAAGGATTCCTCTCTGTTGGCCCGACGATTATAAGGGATTTGCGAAACTGGAAACCCTCGGTTGCGGCGCTATTTCCGTTGTTCCAGTTTCACGCTCGCGGTGATGGGCTGGCCATCGCGCAAGACTTTCACCTCCACCACGTCTCCCACCTTGCTGCGCCGCAAGGCGTCGGTGAAGTCATACAGATTCTTGATGGGCTTGTCGCCAAATTGGGTCAGGACGTCTCCCGCCTTCAGCCCAGCTTTGGCAGCCGGAGAGTTTGGTTTCACGTCGGAAAACTTCACGCCATTTTCGGTTTGGCCAAAGTCGGGAATCGAGCCGAAGTAGGGGCCATAGCCGCCCCCTCCGCCGCCCGCAGGCGGCTTATCTTCAGCCACTACTTGGAACACGGGTGCGTCTGGCGCGTTCGCCAGTTGAACTGCCACATTTCCCACCAGGTCGAGCAGGCGCGCGGCCGATGGGGCATTAATCTTGTCCCACGTGTCCGACGGCTTGTGATAATCCGAGTGCAGCCCCGAGAAGAAGAACAGCACCGGAATCTTCTTGGTTACGAATGAAGTGTGGTCGCTCGAAGAATACCCGCCCGCGGAGTATTCAATCTTAAAAGGTGTTTCTTTTTGCGCCTGTTCGAGCATCACTTTGAAACTGGACCCGGTGCCGACTCCTCCGATGTAAACCTTGTCATCTTTAATGCGGCCGATCATGTCCATGTTGAGCATGGCCACGGCCTTCGCCAGAGGCCGCGTGGGATCCTTGACCCAAGCCGCGGAGCCCAGCAGCCCGAGTTCTTCTCCGGCAAAATCCATAAACAGGATGCTGCGCTTCAGTTGTCCGCGTTGCGGAGCCAGCAGCGCGCGCGAGCTCAAGGACTCCCGCCGTGCCGCTGGCGTTATCGTCAGCGCCGGGATGAATCTGGCCGATCTGCGACGGGGCCAGGGAATCGAAGTTGCCGCGCCCAAGGTGATCGTAATGTGCCCCGATGATGACGTACTCGTCCGTCTGCCCCGGCAGCCACGCCAGCACATTGTTGACCGTGGCGCGCGTGGTTTCGATGTCGATATGCAGCGACAGGTGAAGCGTTTCGGGGAATGCGAACGACGCGGGCTTCGTGGTCGAGTTGATCTGCTCCTGCACGTCTTTCAGGGGCTTTCCGGCGGACTGAAACCAGGACTCGGCCACCACGTTCTTCACCTGCACCATCACCACGCCGATGTTCTCCGGGCCGCTTACACTCCCGAAGCGCGTCAGTAAATCTTCTTCTCCATCCCCCAGTTTGCCGTTTAGTACGATCACCGCCTTCGCCCCGTGATTGCGGGCGTTGATGGCCTTGGTGATGAGTTGCGAGTGTTGCGTGAGTCCGTGGTTGCCGCTCTTCTCCGCGAAGCCCGAAGGTTCGTAGCGCAGCACGACTACGATTTTGTCTTTGACCTCGAGGCCGGCATAGTCGTCATAGTGGAACTCGTCGGCGGTGGCGCCATACCCCGCGAACACCAGCGGGGCCGCCACCTGGCCGGAGGCGGAAAAACTGAATGGGACGAACTCCTGATTGATCTTCAGGTCGGTCCGGGAGCCCACCGCCTGCACCACGAAGTGATTGTCGGACTTGAGGCGCGCCCCGGTGACCACCGTAAAGGGCTGGGCATAGCCCTTCACTCCTGCGGGCGTAAGCCCAAGTTCCTTGTAGCGCTTCTCAATCAGATGCTCCGCGAGCGTCAGGCCTTTCGTACCAGCGCCACGACCGTCCATTTCCGGAGAGGCGAGTGATTTGATGTCGTTCAGATAGCGTGCGGGATCCGCCTGCTGTACCGGAGTCGACGCAGCAGTCAGCAATAACGCAGCTGCGAGGACGAGGAGAAGGCGATGAGACCTCAAATGATTCGGCATAAGGACCATTCTGTGAACCGAGAATCGTATGAGGTGGGGCGGAAGGTGTCAATGAGACCGCAAGTTCGGTGTAAGTGCAGGTCTAGACTTTAAGCGGCGTCTTTCCCCTGAGGCCTTCGCAGGCTTTCTTCGCGAACTGTGCGGCAAAAGATCTTAAAACGCAGAGTACGCCAAGGATTTTGCCAAGAGCGCAGAGGAGGCATTCGAGAAACTCAAATGCGCGATCGCCGCTAGTTCGGCCGCCGGTGAACGGAAGGAGCAGGGCCGTTTCTCCGCTTACGTGGCTAACTGGAGTGCCGTCTCCTCAACCTTCTTCCAGGCTTCGCTCCGCGGATCGATCACGTCGAAGTGGCTGGCGCCGGAAATCTCGATCAGGTGCGTGTCTTCTTTTTCCTTCCCTGAACGCTTTTGTTTGGTCGCAACATAGTCCCGGCTGAACGCAGGAGGAACGACCTCGTCGGCGGAACCGTGAATCAGCCACTGTCGGGCTTGGGGAATGGAAAGCTCCATGGGATCGGCCTCGCGGTAATGGTCGGGGACCTCGCCCGGCGTACCCCGGAGAAACTCGACGACGGCGTCGTTGCTGAGGTGGAGTTGGTAGGTGCGTTGCAGGTCGACCACCCCGGCAAGCGAGACAACGCGTGTGACGCTGGACTCATGGGCCGCCAGGCAAAGCGCGAGCTGGCCTCCCGCGGAGTGTCCCATCACCACGATTCTGGTTGCGTCCAGGTTGTGCCGCTGTGCGTTTTGCAGCAGAAAGTGATACGCGGAACGCAGATCCGCGAAGGTGCCGGGCCAAGCCCCGCCTGGGTTGCCCACGCGCCGGTATTCAAGATTCGCCGTCGCCAGCCCCTTGGCTGTGAGCGCCGCGCACAAGTGCCCAGCATGATCGAGGTTGTATTTGGCGCGCCAGTAGCCCCCGTGAATGTTGATAAGAAGGGGATGGGAGGCTTTCTTTTCTCTTTGGAGAAAGGCAGACGGAGATCGAGAAACTGGTTTGGGTCCGAGCCGTAGGCAAGCCGCGCGTCGGCGGGCGGCGGTGGTAACGTGAGGATATCGTCGGACATGCCGAAATGATTCTACGGCAGGCAGAAGGCAAGGTCACCGCCGCACGGCGTTTCGCGCGTCGCCTACTCGTAGCGTAGAGCTTCGATGGGATCCAGATTGGCGGCGCGCATGGCCGGCACCATTCCGCTGATTACTCCCACCACCGCCAGGATCGACGTTGCCACCAGCAGAATCATGGGCGAAACAATCAGCCGGATGTCCGCGGCCTCCGCGTGTTTGGCCAGCGCGCTGTAGAAGGTGATGCGGCCGGCCCCGATCGATACCGCGTAAGAGAGCAGGATCCCGAGGAACCCACCCGCGGCCGTGATGACCATGGCCTCGGCCAGAAACTGGAACAGAATGTGATGGCGTCGCGCCCCGAGCGCCTTCTCGACACCGATTTCGCGGGTGCGTTGCGTGACCGATACCAGCATGATGTTCATCAGGCCGACGCCGCCGATGCCCAGCGTGACCGTCCCGATAAACGCCAGCAGAACTTTCAGCGCCATGGTGATGATGCCGAACTGCGCGAGTTGCTTCTGGGCATCGAAAACGAAGACGGCGCGCTGGTCTTCGGGCTTGAAGTTGTGCGCCGTGGCCAGCGTTCCCCGAACTGTCTTGTCCAGCTTGTCGTGGTCCAGGCCGGCGGAGTCCATCCAGATTCCGTCGAGATAGTGGTTGTCCTTGAGCACATCCATCGAGTTGAAGGGGATGTAAACCACGCGGTTGTTATCGTTGTCGCCTTCCTGCATGCGAGGCGCTCCTACCCCGATCACTTCAAAGGTCACGCCATCGATGCGGATCGACTCGCCGACCGCCGGCATCCCCGAGAAAAGCTTGTCCCGCGCTTCCGACGCGATGACGGCATACGAGTCCGTGCTGCATGTTGTCGGCATCATTGAGAAACCGCCCCTGTGCGATGTCGAGATTCCAGATTTCCTGAATCGAAGGATCCAGCCCCATCACAGGAAACGTAAACGAGCGATTGTTGTTCTGAACCGTGGAATCCTTCTGCAACATGCGTACCACATGGCGGCACAGTGGAACGTTGTTGCGCAGCAGTTCGATGTCGTCATTGGTGAAGCGAACTTGCACTCCGGCCTTGTTGCCGCCCGCCTGCTGCGAAGTGCGTCCGGGGAAGACTCCCACGGCGGTGGCGCCGAAGCTCTGGAAGATGGTCTCGATGGCTTTCCCGAAGCCGTTGCCATAAGAGAGCAGCAGAACCACGGTCGCGATGCCCCAGGCCATTCCCGCCATGGTGAGCAGGGTGCGGCGCAGGTCGTGGCGCATGGCCGAGTACGCTTGTTGTAACAGGTCGCGGTGCATGCTTATTCCTTGCGGAGCGCCTCCACGGGTTCGAGCATCGCAGCGCGCCGCGCGGGATACAGACCGGCAGCCACGCCTGCAACTCCCAGCGAAACGACCGCCAGGGCCGCGGTAGATGCGACCAGCTTGGGCGGATCGAATCCCTGGCCCAGATCCACTCCCGAGAGCAGCGCCATCAGTCCCGCCGCGCCTCCAATGCCGATGCCTCCACTCAGCAGCGTCAGGAAAGCTCCTTCCACGAAAAACTGGAACATGATGCTGGCGTTGGTGGCGCCCACCGCTTTGCGCAAACCGATTTCGCGGGTCCGGTCGGCCACCGCCACCAGCATGATGTTGATGATGCCGATGGCGCCCAACGCGAGTGTGACCAGTCCCACGCTGCCCAGGAACATGTTCATCGCATCAAAAATCTTTCCGATCTGGTCGACCGTCTTGATGGTGTCCCACTCGTCGAAAGAGTCCGGATTATTCGGGTCGAAGCCGTGATTGCGCGCGATGATCTTATGGACTTCCTGCTGCGCGGTCTCGTGCAGGGCGCGCGATCTGGGCTGATAGTTGATAAAAGAAATGACGTCGGTGGCGATGCCGGCATTCAAAGGACGGAAATAGTCCTGCATGGCATGGAACGGGACGACGCTGCGCAGGTTCTGATTCATGTTGTCGCCATGTCCGATCCTGTTCAAAGTGCCAATGACGGTGAAGCGAACGCCATTGAGCAAAATGGTGGAGCCGACCGCAGGGCGGCCCGGGAACAGCGTGCGCCGCACTTCGTCACCGATGACGATCACAGGCCGCTTCTGCGCGTCGTCCATGTCGTTGATCCAGCGGCCTTCATGGATCGGCATGTTGCGGATCTGGTTGAAGTTGGCCGGTACGCCCATGATTTGGCCGCTCGCTTGGTAGAAGTCGCTGACGGCTCGGATATCGCCGCGATTGATGACGGGAGCCGCAGCAGCGACGCTCGGACACTCGCGGAGAATGTCTTCGTAGTCTCGGTAGGTCAAGTAATACTGGCGCAACGCCGTAAAGCTGCCCTGCATGACCGGGGCCCGGCCCGACCAGATGAACATGACGTTTTCGCCGATCGAATCAAACTGCTTGCGGTTGCCGGAGCGGAATCCTTCTCCCAGACCCACCAACAACAGCAGGGAACCAACCCCCCAGGCAATGCCGAACATGGTGAGAAACGAGCGCAGCTTGTGCGCCCAGAGCGCCCGGAAGGTTTGCCCGACAATGTCGAAAATATGGCGCATGCTCTCGACCTATTATACGGGGATAGGAGTCCTCCGGTTTCCGCCCCAGACGCCAGAGCCGACCTCAGACCTCAGACTGCTGCCCCCTCCAGGTGAATTTCTCACCACGGGCTGAGTCTGAGGTCCAAGATCCAAGGTCCGATTCTCGATTTTCGTTTCGCATCGTGCGCGAGTTAGTTATTCTCTAGCGGGATGATCACTCTTGCCCTGAGCGAATTGCTGGGCGCCACGGTCTATGACCCGTCGGGCGCGTCCGGACGGGTGCGCGAAGTGACCATTGCTCCCCAAGAGGACCGTTCCCGCATCTCGTCCCTCATCGTCAAGACCAAGTCCGGGAACCGCGTTTTGCCATTCGCTGCGGTCTCGGCCATCAACGGAGGAGTACGGACAACGACGGCGGCGGCAGACTGGCCGGCCGCCAACGGCACCGAAGGTCTGTTTCTGCTGGAACGCGATCTGCTGGACCAGCAGGTCATCGACATCAACGGGCGAAAAGTGGTGCGAGTCAATGATGTCGATCTGCAGGTCGATGCCTTGAAAGACAAGGATGCCGACCGCACCCATCCCGTGTTGCGCGTTCATTCCGTCGACGTGGGAGCACGCGGCGCCATCCGGCGCCTGTTGCGCGGGGTTGCGCCCAAAACCGCTCTGCAGGCCCTGCTCGGCCGGATTCCCCCGCGCAGCATTCCGTGGAATTTCATCGATGTCATCGAGACCGATCCCGCCCGGCGGGTGAAGCTGAAGATTTCCTACGACGGCCTCGCCAGCCTGCACCCGGCCGACATTGCCGACATCGTGGAAGATCTCGCGCCCGATGAGCGCCAGGCGGTGTTTCAGACGCTCGATGAGGATGTGGCCGCCGAGGCCCTGGAAGAGGTCGAGCCCAAGGTTCAGAAAGCCATCGTGGAGTCGCTGGACTCCGGCCGGGCCGCCGACATCGTCGAGGAGATGGATCCCGACGCCGCCGCCGACTTGCTGGGAGATTTACCCGAAGAGCGGAGCGAACAGATTCTGGTCCAGATGGAACCGGAAGCGCAGCAGGAAGTCGTCGAACTGCTCGAGCATAGCGAACAGTCCGCCGCCGGCCGCATGACCACCGAGTTCCTCGCGCTGCCGGTTTCGGCCACGGTGCAGAATGCTATCGATTCGATGCGCGAATTCGAAGGCGGAGTGGAAGCGGTCAGCACCATCTACCTGGTGGATTCCCACGGAACCCTGGTCGGCGCGGTTCCGCTGGCCAGACTCGTGCTCGCGCCAACGTCTACCCCGATGCTGTCACTGACCCAGGAGCCCCTGGTGCTTGCCCATGAGGGCGTCGCGGAAAATGAAGTGGCCGAACTCTTCGATAAGTACAATCTGCAGACCCTGCCGGTTGTGGATGAACACAACAAGCTCACCGGCGTCATTACCTCGGATGATGTGATCAGCATGTTGCGGGCGAAACTGTAAGAACAGAGCGGCGTTAGAATTTCATCTACAATCCATCGAATAAGTTTGGGGAGGAATTCGTGCGACCGTTTGGTTCGTATCCCATCGTGACATCGCGAAAGGCGACTGGGCTTGCACTGATCACGGTGGTTCTGACTCTTGGCTGCGTGCCGCGGATATCCGCACAGAGCGGCATGACCTGTCACCCCATGGGCACGCGGGAGCAGGTCGCCCCGGAAAAGCTTCCTCCTCCACAGAAGCTCGCCGGTATTGGAAACGCCCACATCCGCATCACCGCAACACCGGAAGCGCAGATTTGGTTTGACCAGGGCCTGAATTTACTCCACGACTTCTGGGACTACGAATCCCTTCGTGCCTTCCAGCAGAGCGTTCGCGTCGATCCGCAGTGCGCCATGTGTTATTGGGGGATCTACCAGGCGGAGATCTTCTACCACAGCAACTCCAAGTATTACGCGACGCAGGCGTTGGCGAAGGCGGTCAGCCTCAAGGGCCACGCCGGCAAGGCTGAGCGCCTCTATATCGAGGCCAGCGCGGCTGCCGACGCTGCTCAGAAATCCGAGAAGTCCGCAAAGAAAGCCAAGCGCAAGCAGGAGTCCGAGGAAGTTCAACTCTACCGCAAGCTGGTTAAGAACAATCCCAAGGACATGCAGGCACAGATCTTTCTTGCAGAGACCCTCCGGAACGGCTACGACGACAACGGCCAGCCGCGCGCCGGCCAAAAAGAAGCTTTGGCAATCTTGCAAACTGTCTTGCACGAGGATCCGGAAAGCTCGGCAGCCAATCATTATTGGATACATGCCGTTGAGGCCAGTCCTCACCCCGAGCAGGCCCTGCATAGCGCTGAAATCCTGGGCCGTCTCGCTCCCACCTCAGGACACATGGTCCACATGCCGGGCCATATCTTCTATCGCACTGGCGACTATGCCAGCGCGAAACAGGCCTTTGCAGCTTCCATGAAAGCGGACGAGCAGTATATGCAGGCGCAGCACGTCCAGGTGGACGACGACTGGAACTACGTGCACAACTTGATGTATGCCGTCGCGAACCTCCTGGAAACGGGGGAATTCAGCGAGGCTACGGCGCTGTCGGCCAAATTGAAGGATGCGCGCGGAGAGCTGGAAAGCACTTTGTATCCCTGGTCGCCGCGCGATGCCATCTCCCGCCTCGACCCGCGCCTTCCGGTCGCGTTGCGCGCCGCAGATTGGTCCATGGTCCTGGCGCTCCTGAAGTCCAGCGACCCGTCGCCGGCGCTGCCGAATCTGCAGTTTCTGGCGCGCGAGTTGACCCAATTCGCGCTCGGCATGCAGGCACTGGAGCAGCACGATCTGTCTCGCGCAGAAGCGGCGTCGGCGCAGTTCGATGCCGAGCTGTGGCGAATTTCGAATCGCTTGAAAGATGAAGCGGACGCCATGGCCAAGGAAAAAGACAAAGACAAGGGCAAAAGCAGCGCGGACACAGCTCCGCCCAAGCTGCCAGTGATGCCCGACGCTTTGCCGGACCCGCTGGTGAGCAACTTATCCGTCATGTCGCTTGAACTGCGCGCTGGCCTGTTGCTGGCGAAGAAGCTCACCGACGAGGCAAAGAAAATCTACGCCCAAGCCGCGCAAGAAGAAAAGGCGCTGGGATACCGCGAGCCGCCCGCCTACATTCGACCGGTTGGCGAAACCGAAGCGGCGGCGTTTCTGGCCGCTTCGGATTGGACTCACGCCAAGGCAGCTTACCAACAGGCGCTCATCGAGCGTCCGCGCTCCGGCTTTCCGCTCTACGGCATGGCGCAGGCCAGTGAGCAGGCTGGCGATTCCTCAGCGGCCACGGCAGGGTACGCAGACTTTTTGGCAGCGTGGAAATCTGCCGATCCCAATCTTCCCCAGCTCGCGCATGCGCGTTCCTACCTCGCTTCTCACAACGGAATTACATCGAGCCAATAGCCGATCGGCCCGCAGAACGACAAGAAGTTAAGACCCCACCCAACCCCGCACCAACTCCGCCATCCCTAATTCCACCCGCTGCGCACTTTTCGTTTGGCCAGATTCACTGCCTGCGTTTATCCTGTGGCGTCGTCGGTAGCTACTCTGCTCCGTCCATATGTCACTGAAAAGCGCGCATGAAGTTCCTGAGACGCTCAAAAACCCGGATCCTGTTGTTCTTCGCCGTCGTCGGGCCGGGTTTCATTACCGCGAACGTCGATAACGATGCCGGCGGCATCTTTACCTACTCGCAGGCCGGAGCGCAATTCGGACATCTTCTCCTCTGGACCATGATCCCGATCACCCTCGCCCTGATCGTGGTGCAGGAGATGAGCGCCCGCATGGGCGCCGTTACCGGCAAGGGGTTGAGCGACCTCATCCGCGAGGAATTCGGGCTTCGCATTACCTTCTTCATGATGATCGGCATTCTGATCATCAACTTCGGCAACGTGGTAACGGAGTTCATCGGCATCGCCAGCAGTCTCGGCCTTTTTGGTCTGTCGAGATTCGTCACCGTGCCCGTGTGCGCGGTGATTGTCTGGCTGATCGTGGTCAAAGGGCAGTACAAAAGCGTGGAGAAAGTCTTTCTCGCCGCCTCGTTTTTCTATGTGACCTACATTTTTGCGGGCATATTCGCTCATCCCTTGTGGAAAGACGCGACCATCGCAACCTTCAGCCCGCCCGCTCGCAGTGCTTTCCGTGACCAAGCCTATCTGTTTATGGTGATCGGGCTCGTGGGTACGACCATTGCACCCTGGATGCAGTTCTACCTGCAATCCTCGATCGTCGAAAAGGGCGTAACCAAGAGAGGCTACAAAGCGTCGCGCCTGGACGTGGTCACCGGATGCGTTTTTACCGACATTGTGGCTTGGTTCATTATTGTCGCCTGCGCTGCCACGCTCTGGGTCCATGGGTACCGCGACATCAAAACCGCGGCGGATGCGGCTCAAGCGCTTCGTCCCTTGGCCGGGGACTACACCTACATCTTGTTTGCCGTGGGATTGTTTAATGCATCCCTGTTCGCGGCCTCGATTCTTCCACTCTCTACCGCCTACACGGTGTGCGAAGGACTCGGGTTCGAATCCGGCGTCGGGATGAAGTTCAATGAGGCTCCCGCGTTCTATTGGCTCTATACCCTCTTGATCGTCGCGGGCGGTGTGCTTGAGATCTTAATTCCGGAACCGCAGCTGATACGAATTGCCGTGTGGTCTCAGGTGCTGAACGGCGTCGTGCTCCCCTTCGTATTGATTTTCATGCTTCTGCTCATCAACAAGAAGGAATTGATGGGCGAGTATGTGAACACGCGGCTGTTCAATGTGGTGGCCTGGGGGACGACTGTTCTGGTGACCGTACTGTCCCTGGTGTGGGCGTGGGCATCGATGAAGGGATAGACGCCGGGTGCCCTATTTCTCGCGCGTTCTGTGCGCGAGAAATGGGCTTTTCGGCCAGGCAGAATCCTGCCTCCTACAACAGTTTTCCCGCGGCCAAATCCCGCACGAGTGTCAGGTCGGCTTCCAGAAAATCGTACTTCGGCAGATCCTTGGGGTCCGCCCACTGCATGTCGCGGAAGATGCGGTTCTCGATTTCTCTCTGGTACTCGCGCACGACAAAGAAGCGAAGTTCCACCATGCCCCCGTTCGGATACTCGTGCTGAATGCGTCGGACTTCGTCTCCGACGGTCGCCAGAATCCCGAGTTCCTCTTCCAGTTCCCGGCGCAGGGCATCGCGCGGCTGCTCGCCTTCCTCAATCTTTCCCCCGGGAAACTCCCACTTCAGCGGCATGGTCTGGTGCCGCGTGCGCTGGCACACCAGCAGCTTGCCGTCTTTTACGATGAGGCCCGCGACGACGCGCTTCATATCTCAGACACATCGGGCGGCACGCTGGCAGTTTGCAGCGCGCTGGCCACGGGATCGACGCAACTGGTGAAGGTGAAGGCGAACGCGGCAACGCCCGCAGAACAACGCAGTTCCAGTTCGTGCTCGCCGAACTCGTGGTTGTCCACAAGAAAATACATGCGCGCCGAGTCGACCACGACGTAGCTTTCTTCCTCGCCGCCGTTCGCGCCCGGGCGGAAGCGCGTGTCTCGCGTCGCCTGCTTGCGGCTAAGCGGCTTGCCGTCCTGCAGGACGACCACTTCGGCCGACGTGGCATGGGGAGAAGCCATGACCAAGTTTACGGCGGACGCTTCGTATTTCAACCGCAAAGTATGAGGCCCGGCTTCAACAGCCTCGAAGTACTCGGCGGTCGAGGCCCAGCGCCCACTCGCATAGAAGAAGTTCTCTTCCGGATCCCCGGCGAAGACATAGTCGGCAATCTGATCTTCCTTGAATCCGCCTTCGTTGCCGATCCGCCCGCGGCCGATGTCCCAGATAGAGTTCGCCCGAGGCGCGGTAACAGACCGCGCCCACGTGATCCTCTTCGCGCAGCGGATCCATCAAGGCCGGCAGCTCCACGCCGGGATCAATCTCCCGCAGCAGTTCCTGAATCACCTGCTCGCACTCCCCATAACCGCCTTCCCCGAAGTGGCCGTAGCGCAGGTATCCGTCTTTGTCGAGCAGGTATTTGGTCGGCCAGTAGCGATTGGCAAAGGCCTTCCAGATTTCGCGATCGCTGTCGATGACGATGGGGTAGGTGAGCCCGAATTCGCGAATCCCGCGCTCCACGTTCGACTCGTATTGCGCGAAGGTAAACTCAGGCGTGTGCACTCCGATCACGGTCAAGCCCTTGTCCCGGTAGCGCTCGTGCCACGCTTGCACATAGGGCAGAGTGCGAATGCAGTTCACGCAGGTGTAATCCCAGAAGTCGACCAGCACGACGCGCCCGCGTAACTGCCGGAAGCTGAGCGGAGTCGAGTTCAGCCAGACCCGCCCGATCTCCGGGGCGCGCACTTTGCCCTTTTCGACTCTCATGCCTGATCCTTATGTGTCCGGAGGTTTCCAGTTTCTTCCCGACGAGCCGGGCGCAGTGCTGCACCAGATCCTGATGTTCGGAAGTGAAAGCCGCCGGGAAGTGGCTGTCAATATCCAATTCGCCCACCACTTTGCCGTGCGCAAACACGGGCACCACGATCTCCGACTTGGTTTCGAGCGAACACGCCAGGTACCGTGGATCTTTGCTGACATCGTCGACCACCACCGTTTGCCCGCTGGATGCAGCCGCGCCACAAATGCCCTGGTTGAGCGGAATGCGCGTGTGCGGCGTCATAGCTCCCTCGAACGCACCCAGCACGAGCATCGGCGGCTGGGCTCCCGGTTCCAGCATGTAGAAACCCACCCAGTTATATTTCAGCATGCGATCGTGCAGCAGTTTCACCATCGCCTGCATGAGTTCCTGAGCGGTAGGGACTGATTCGGCCATTTCATTGAGCTCGTTGCGGACTTCTTCGATCCTCTGCGGCGCGGCATCGGTAAAATCTTAACTCACCGCGGCGAATTCCTGGCTGTGGAAGCGGGAGCAGCAGTAATCGCTCGGATTCCTTTCGTGCCGGGGAATATCTCGGGATGGATGGCGCAGGCCAGCGCCTGTAAACCCTGCAGCAGCGTGGGTGCGGGAGTATTGAGAAACTCGTCGCGGATGCAGAATACGCGGCCCGTCCGGGCGGCGGCGGTCTGCTGCCAGCCTCGCTCCCCGATGATCTTTTCCAGCGGCACGCGTTCGCCCGCGCCGCACCATGCCGCAACGATGACCTCCGGATCGAGCCGCCGCACGTCCTCGGCCGAGGCCTGACGGCCAGCCGTGCCCAGGAAATCCCCTCCCGCGGCCTCGACCAGTTCCGCAACCCATCTCTGCGAAGCAATGACGGGCTTGCCCCATTCCTCACACCAGACTCGGGGCCGCGCCGTATCTTCTGTTCGAGCACGGACTTCGCCGATCTCGCGCTCCATGGCCGCAATCACCGCTTCTCCCCGATCGATTGCCCCGACGGCACCGGCGATAGTCGCGATGTCCGTGTAGATATCCGCCAGAGTTTTCGGAGCCAGACCAAGAAACCGCGCACCCGCCTTAAGGATTTCGCCGACCGCTTTTTCCTGGTAGGGAACCGCCGCAATTACCAGATCCGGTTGCACGGCCGACGATCTCGGCGGTGTCGGCAGTCCATGAGTCGGCCAGGATGACACGCGAACCGTCAGCCACTCCGGGCACGACCTCTGCGCAATACCGCGTGCAGGCCACCACGCGGCCCAGTTCGCCAATGGCATCGAGAATGACGGTCGCGCTCGGCTGCAGGCATGCGATGCGGCGGACCGTGGGAGCGCGGGACATGATTCCAGCTTACCGTTTGAGTTGGCCCAGCGCCGCGGATAGCGTGTCCAGAGCCAGTTGTGCGGCGTGGGTCGAGGCCTGCGGCAGGCCGCCCACTGCGGCGATCAACTTTTCGCGGTGCAGGGCTCGCGTTTCGTCCACAGTCTGCCCCGCCACCAACTCAGTCAGAGCTGACGCGCACGCCATCGACGGCACGCATCCCTTGGCCTTGAATCGGATTTCGGCGATGCGCCCGGAACTGATTTTCAGGGTCAAACGAAGCACGTCCCCACAAGCTGGGTTCTCGATCTCCGCGGTCGCATCGGCGCCGGCGACTTCGCCCGGGTTGCGCGGATTCTGGAAGTGATCGAGCATTGCGCAGAGTACATACCGTTCGAATTGTAAACGCCTGGCGCTCCGCCTGAGTTCTGCATTGGAAACTACGAGCGGGTTCCGTCGGGGAAGAAGACAGTCCAGCCGCGTTGTCGGGCGGCGCTTTCCAGATCAGGATTGGGATTCACCGCAAACCCATGCCTGGCCATGCCCAGCATATCCGCGTCCCAGCGCGAATTGCCAAACGCCGCGTCGATCTCTTTCTTCACCACTTCCCGCAGCGCCTTCGGCTTGCCCGGACCTGAGGGGATGCGAATCAGGCGGTCGGTAATCACTCCGTTCTTGAGTTCGATGGCCGTTGCCAGGATGTGGTCTTCGGCGATTCCGAATGCCTTCATGCCGGCGCGGATGACCCACTCGTTCGACGACGAAACGGCCCACACGTCGCAGCCGCTCGCTTGCAGGGCCCTGACCAGTTCTTGCATCTCGGGAAAGATTTTCCCGGGGAAGGCGCGCTCCATGAAATCCGCCGCCGCCTTCATCATCGCGGCCTCGGTCATTCCTTTGTGCATCGTGACCATTTCGCCGCACATGTCGTCTTCGCTCACCTTGCCCGCCTTGTACTCGACGTAGCGGGCCCGCATGGCCCGGCCAATTTCAGCCGAAACGACGCCCTGCTCGATCTCCCAGTCGAAGAATCTTTCTCCCGCGTCGCCCGACCAGAGGGTGCCGTCGCAGTCAAACGCCGCCACCCGCGGTTTCAGCCGCAGAACGGATGTCGAGGAATTCCTGCTTGGTGAGATGCGGTGTCTGCGCCCGAAAGGTTTCCATGCCCTTCGACGATAACGTGCGGACGCCGAAACGCGCAAACCTTGGGAAACCGATTCTCAGTATGATTCGGACTTCGCCAGCAGAGCGGCGTAGTCTTCGGGAGTGTTGATGTTCAGGGCCACAAACGGATCGCTGACGGCCACATACTGGATGTGTTCCTGATAGCGGTGCTCGACTTCGCGGGCGGTGGAAGTCGGCGGCGCATTGCAGAAAAACTTCGATCAACTCTCGCCCCGCAAGATAAGGATGGCCGTGCTTACCGGAAATCTCCGGCACCACGGCCCAGATGTTCTGCGGCGCCGATTCGAAGGCGTCTCGCAGCAACTGCACGGTTGCGGCGCTGACCGGCGGGCGATCCACCAGTGTGATGACGGCGGCGTCGCGGCCGCGATTGAGCACTTCGTGCATTCCCACTTGCAGGGAACTGAACTGGCCGCGGCTGGGGTCAGGGTTGGTCACGACCGACGCACCATTGGCATACGCAATCGGCGCCAGCGCCGCCTCGTTCTTGCCCGCTACGACGAGGATGAAGTCGGTGGCCATCAGGGAACGGATCGCAGCGGAGAGGAAAGTGTCCTTCGACGGCGGCTGCCCGGCGGCCTGCGGAGGCCAGGGTAACAGAGCTTTGTCCGTCCCCATGCGCGAGGAATCGCCCGCGGCCAAAATCACTCCGGCGAAACTCGGAGACCGGGACATGTGTCGGAAGATAGCAGAAAGCGCGGGGAAAGTCAGTGAGCCCAGGCAATTCCGTGATCTCTCCGGTTCGCCGATTTCCATGTGGGGACAGCCGCCCTCGGCTGTCCGTCGAGCGCAGCTCGACGACTTCTCGGTCAGAACCAGCAAATCAGGACATTACCACGCATTCAGACGCTGTGGTCGCCCTCTTCCAGCGCCTCGGCAGCGGACTCTGTCCCAGATTCTTCCTTCGATCCTTTGAACCAACTCAGATGCGGCAAAGTCGCGCTCGCGTGCCGCCGCACCGCGATGAGTTCCGCGGTGATGGCAACCGCAATCTCCTCCGGCGTGACCGCCCCAATATCAAGCCCGATGGGCGCGTGAACCCGATCGAACAGGTGTGCCGGCAGACCTTCCTGCCGCAGCGTCTTGAAGATTTCGATGACTTTGCGCTTCGATCCGATCATGCCCACGTAGCGCGCCCGGGTTTGCACCGCCCAGCGCAGCAGGCGCATGTCGTCGCGGTGCCCGCGCGTCACGATCACGATGTAGGAAGACTCGTTCGGATCCAGCTTCTGCGTGGCCTCGTCAAAGTCCAGCGCATGCACTTCGCGAGCGGCGGGGAATCGTTCCCTGGTGGCGTACGACGACCGGTCATCGGTCACGGTCACGTCAAATCCAGCGTTTGCGGCAGTCTGACAAAGGTTGAAAGCTACGTGGCCTGCACCGAAAATATAAAGTAATGCTGGAGGTAACACGGGCTCCACGAAAATCTCCAGCGTCCCGCCGCAGACCAGGCCCGTGTCGTACTTCGGATCCTGGTTCAAGTCGAACTTTAAGGTTCGCGGCTTCTCCGATTCCATCACTTCGCGCGCCGCCTGCCAGACGTCGGCCTCCACGCATCCGCCGCCGATGGTGCCCACAATCGAGCCGTCATCGCGCACCAGCATCTTGGCCGTTTTGAACGAAGGAATCGATCCGCGCACATTGACGATGGTGGCCACCGCCCCGCGACGTCCTTCGCGGCGAAGCTCGACGATCTGTTCGTAAATGTCCATGGCCAGCGCCTTGCCCTGATGATTATCAGTCGGTTAACAAGCAGAGTCAAACTGGAATAGATTTCCAGGAACGGTGAAGTTTCGGCTTCTCCGAGTTGGTTCTTCGCGTCCTCTGCGAGTCCTCGGCGTCCTTTGCGGTTAAGATCTTGTGCCGTTATGCTCGCAACGAAACCGGCGAGAACTCACGATCCAACGACGTTTGTGGTAGCGTCACTTTGACGGGGAGAAATTCCTATGAAAGCCGTTCGCATTCATCAGTTCGGTGGTCCCGAAGTCCTGATCTACGAAGATGTCCCGGACCCGCAGCCGCGCAAGGATCAAGTGCTGGTGCGCGTGAAGGCCTGCTCGCTCAACCATCTCGACATCTGGGTCCGCAAAGGACTGCCGGGCGTGAAACTCCCGCACATTCTGGGCAGCGACATCGCGGGAGAAGTCGCCGAGGTCGGTGAGTATGTCACCGGATTCACCGCCGGACAGCGTGTGCTGGTCGCCCCCATGCATTTTTGCGGACACTGCGGGAAGTGTCTCGCGGGACTGCAGAACCAGTGCCGCGAGTTCACGGTCCTGGGCAATGCCGTCGACGGCGGCAACTGCGAGTTGATCGCCGTCCCGGCGGCAAATGTAATTCCCATTCCCAACACTCTCGACTTCAATCAGGCTGCCAGCGTGCCGCTCGTGTTCGTGACCGCGTGGCACATGCTGGTCGGGTTGGCAGCGGTGCGCCCCGGGCAAACCGTGCTGGTGCTGGGTGCAAGCTCCGGCGTGGGCATCGCGGCCATCCAGATTGCCAAGCTCTTTCACTGCCGCGTGATCACCACTGCAGGCGATGAAGCGAAACTGGAGAAAGGACGCGCCCTGGGCGCCGACCACGGCATCAACCATTACAAGCAGAAGATTTCGGAAGAGGTCCGGAGGATCACGAACAAAGAGGGCGTGGACATCGTGATCGAGCACGTTGGAGCGGCTACCTGGGACGAGAGTATGCGTTCCCTCAAAAGCGGTGGCAAACTGGTGACCTGCGGGGCGACCACTGGACCCACCGTGGGACTCGATCTGCGCCACCTCTTCGCGCGCCAGTTGACCCTGTTCGGCTCCTACATGGGAACCATGGGCGAGCTGCAGGAAGTGCTCGGTCATGTATTCGCGGGCCGGCTGAAGCCGGTGGTGGACCGTGCATTCCCACTCAGCGAAATCCGCGCGGCCCACGAATACATGGAAAAGAGTCAAATGTTCGGCAAGGTGATTTTGAATCCCTGACCGGTTGTGCAAGCTCTCGTCGTCCCCAGCCTGATCGAGAATCGACCTACCTTTTCTTCTTCTTGCCGGGCTTCGGCTTGCGCTGCGGTGCCGCACCTCCGCCGCCCGCCCCGCCCGCCCCGGTCGTGACAGTGTTCTTCACCAGATCGACCGTGAAGCTTTCCACCACCTTCGCCGCCGGTGTACCCCCAACCGAATAAGGCGCCGACATGTAGGTTCCGACAATCTGAGTCTTGCTCACCTCCACGCGTAAAAACCCGAAGTTGTCCTGATCGTATTGCTCGAGAGTGAGGCTGTTCCCAACAGCCAGCGGCGCCTTGGGATACGCCCCCTGGACCTTCTGAAGTTTGCCGAGCTTGGTGTATCCGCCGGCGCCGGCTACCACATAGGGAATCTGGAGTTGCCCCTTCGGCCCCTGAACCACGTTGGTGAACCGCTGGTAGCTGTGCACATGGCCCGACAAAATTAGATCAGGGTAGCGCTTCGCCGCTTTAAATGCGTTCATCAGCACCTGGTCCACCACGCTGCTCCCTGAATGTTCGACATCCCCCGAAAACGCAGGGTGATGAACCGTCACAATCAACGCCAGTTTGGGATCGGCGGCGGCCAGTTCCTTCTGAAACCAGTCAACCTGGTCCTGGTGAATCTCTCCCTCGGTTTCGCCAACGTTGGAAAACAGACCGATGATCGTCGCCAGCGGCGTGGTGAACGTCCAATAGACGTTAGGCAAGTCCATCTGCGTGCGATTCGCCCCCGTCTTCAGCGAGCCCAGCTGGCCCGAATTCTTGGACATGAAGTTCTGTACCCAGCCATCGAGCGGCACCTTGTTCGGATCCACCGGACCATCCTGAGGATCATCTGGCTGGCAGTCATGGTTTCCCGGGATCGCCACGATGAAGCAGGGATAGTCTTTGTAGGTCTGGTAGAAATTGTCGCCGTACATGCCGATGTCGCCGGCGAAGTAAACCACGTCTCCAAGGTGATAGAAGAACGCGGGTTTGCGGTTTGCTGGCAGGCTTTGCGCGTCCTGGGTCATCATTTCCGCAACAAAATCCTGCTGCTGGCCCCGGTGGTCCCCGGTGTCTCCCACAGTGTGAAAGACTAACGTGCCGCCTGCGATCGTGTTGACGTCGGCGGCGGAGAGCAACTGGGACAGATCAAACCGGTAGGGTGGCGGACCATTGGGAGCGGGAAGTGGCTGAAACGGGTAGTGCGGAAGTTGGATGCCAACCGCCTGCACTTGGAGCTTGGCAGCCGAAACCGGAGGCACGTGGCTCAACCGCTTGCCCGTTCCTTTCCCGGTGCTGAAAGCGCGCGATCCATTCATGGTCATCTCCTTGAGCTTTTCGTTGAAGCGCCTTCGTCCGCTGCACACAAGATCTGTGTGCAAGGCGCAACCCAGGTTGACCGCACTCCGATGGTTTGCAAACAGGGGCCGAGACAGACAAGCCGAAGGGGAAGATTGGCAAAAGCTTACGCCATCGAATCCCGGTGTCAAGAGATTTCGACAACCTGCTAACCAAGAGGACTGTTGAGGGCCTCCCTGCCTTGTGGGCGAGAGTACAATCGGCCACTGTGTTCTTCAAGATCATTGGTCGGATCTCGGATATTGAGCTGATTGCCTCAGGCAAAGGCATTCGGGAGCGCCGGCGATTGGCGAAGCTTTATGGCGGTCGCCGATGGAGAAAGCTGAAGGGAATGGCCAGGGTGCAGTTCACAGATGGTACGATGTGTCATGCCGAGGTGCACTGGTACGAGGCCCACGGCATTGGCGCAAGAGAGCTCAAGATCAAGCGCATACTAGGGATTCAATGAAGCGAACCGAACCGCGATTTGTCATTTGTGTCAGGAACAAGGGCTACGCTGCCTCGCTCGAGCTGCGGAAGCTTTATCAAGTCGTCGCGGATGGGGCTGCGGCCAAGCTCGGACAGGTGAGAGTGATCGACGAGTCGGGCGAAGACTATCTTTACCCCGAAGAATACTTCGTTCCCGTGCAGTTACCCCAGTCTGCAGAGAAAGCTGTGCGGCGAGCCGCCACCGCAAAATAGCTCAGGGCGTCTTCTGGTGTAATCCCCGATTGGTTTAGAATACGGTCTATGTCCCGTGAACTGAACTTCGGACCCTACGTCGACGTCGAGAACGGCCAGAAGACGGTCAAGGACCTCACCTTCGGCAATCCCACCCCGGAAGGCGTGGTGCTGACTACGCTCGACTCGGCGGTCAACTGGATGCGCAAGAGTTCGATCTGGCCCATGACGTTCGGCCTGGCCTGCTGCGCCATTGAGATGATGTCGATGGGCGCGTCGCGGTTCGATATTGCCCGCTTTGGCGCCGAGGTATTTCGCCCCTCGCCCCGGCAGAGCGATCTGATGATCATTGCCGGCCGCGTCTCGAACAAGATGGCCCCCGTCATCCGGCAGTTGTGGGAGCAGATGCCGGAGCCGAAGTGGGTGATGTCCATGGGTGCTTGCGCGACTTCGGGTGGCGTCTTCCAGAACTACGCGCTGGTGCAAAGCGTCAACCAGGTCATTCCTGTCGATGTCTACGTCCCCGGCTGCCCGCCGCGTCCTGAGCAACTCATCTATGCCATCACGCTTTTGCAGGAAAAGATTCAGAAAGAGCGCGGCACCATCAAGAAGGCGCTGAACCTCGCCTAGCAGAATGCTGAAAAACTCAAGATTCGTATCAGGGCATCGCTTTTAGCGATGCCGTAAATGCAGCAGAATCAATTCCGGCTTCAGCCGCTGTACGGCTCTATCGGCAGGAAAGCCAGTTTTTTCAGCAACCTGCTAGAACCGCAGTTTTTGGCTCACCGGCTCAGAACTCCCGCTGTTCCCCTCGTACGTGCCCATCACGGCAGTTTGAAAACGATCGTAATTCGCTTCTGGACCTCGATCGGTTTGCCACTCAGCATGGAAGGACTGTAGCGCCATTGCCGGACGGCGGCAGTGGCCGCGGCTGCCAACACCGGCGCGCCGCTGACCACGTTAATTTCGTGCACCGATCCATCTTCAGCGATGGTGGCGTCGAGGGTCACTGCGCCGGCAAGCCTCTGGATACGCGCTTCTGGGGGATAGGTTGGATTTACCTTGTGGATGAGATTGCCGTCGGTGACGCCGGTGGAGACGCTTGCCCCCAATGCCGGTACTTCAGTTGACGTTGGAGTCAGAGTGTCCAACTCGCCCGGCTTGGTCGATGGCGTCAATTCAACGTAGGGCGGCGGTTCCGCTGAACTCGGGGGCGCGGAGCGTGGGGCCATCTTCTCCGATGGGTTTGTTTCCGCCAGGCCCGTGACAGAAACTGTAGCCCCATCGGATGCTGGCGGAACACTCGTGGCGGGCTCGATCTCGGCTGCATTGTGCAGCACACTCCGTTGACTCAATGGGTTGAGCTGGCGGCCGGCGATGCCGGGATTAGGTTTCAGAGGCAGAACGCGTGGCGCGGGACGGTCGGAGGACTCCTCCGGTGCGCTGCTTGAGTGCGCCGCCGACTCGCTGGCGGCGATCTCGGCCACGGGCTCGCGCCAACTCAACCACACCACCATCGACACCAGCAGCAAGGCAAGCGCCACCACTCCAGGAATCCAATAGCGTCGCCGCGGGGAATACTCGTCGGAGAAGTTGGCTGGAATCAGCTCGGTGTCGCTCGGTGGCGCAAGAATCGCGCGTCGGCTGGCGGCCGGACTTGCGGTCGCGCGAACTGGACCCTGGGATCGACCTTCGCGATCGTAGGCCTCCTCGACGATCGCGGCCAAACCGCGTAGGGAATCGATCTGTTCAGCGCCGAACGCGTACGCTCGGGTGGAGAAGGCTTCCAGAATCCCGGCCATTCCCATGGCGCCGCGCAGGGGCACGACGACGATGGAACGGACCCCCAGATTGCGACAAACCTCAGGGTCGACGCGCGGATCGTTTGCCGCATCGTGGCAGACCAGGATGGTGGCGGCACGCAGGCACTCGCCCGAGATTCCCGAATCGACGTTGAGGGGGGCTCCCAGCGCCGGAGCAATCTCGCCGCTCCGCGCCCGGCACACGATGACTCCATGGGTGCGCAACGCGAGCGCCGTTCCCTGCGCGCCAGTCAGAACCCGGGCAGCATCGGTGGCGGCGCGGAGAATGGAATCTGCGGACCGTGTGCCCGCCGCGAGCGCCTGGCGCAGAACGTCCAGCAGGGCAGTGGGCTCGGAAACTTGCGGTGCGACCGGTTGCTGCGGCCGCAACGAAACCGGCAGTGCGTCACTGCTGGAGAGAGTGGAACCCGAGGAGCTTGGACGAAGCGAATAGTCCATGGCACGGCCCGCTTACAGCTAAATTGGCCAGGACGAAGCCGCCTCAAATGACTGTGGCGAGGGCGCGATTGGCAAAGAGTTTGTCGCAAAACCACTTTACTGTCAATGCTAAACCAGGTGAGGGGCCGCACCCAGAAGGACATTCCGACCTTGCTCGTTGTCGATTTCCTCTCGATAAGGTATTCTTTGCCGCTGTACGTCGCGCTATAATAGGCGCAAGTGGCCCTGGGGTGTTTTATGGATCGTCTTCGCGTCGCGTCCCTCCTGCTTCTCCCCGTTTTCCTCCCCGCGACCCTCCTGACAGGACAGAGCAGCAAACCGGTCTCACCCTGGGAGCGGTCGGCGCCGATCTCCATCAGCCCATCGACCAATTCGCAAACGCCCGCGCCCCCGATTCCCGCGGACGCTCCCAAAATGTCGAAGCAGACGCGCCTCGAAATCATCCGTGACTTTGAAACCCAGATTGTGTACGCCCGGTCGGCCTTCCCCATGGGCGCCAAGGGGATCATCCTGAAAGACGGCGTGACTTCGCCCAGCGGAGAGGAGTTGCGACAGGCCCTCGCCCTTTGGGGACCCGCCATTAAGCCCGGCGATCCGGCTCACATTTCGTTTGTGCGGATCAAGGACGATCACATTCATTTTGATCTCAACGGCGGTCCGGTTCACCGCAAGAAATGGTATGAACACATCCAGATTTCCGGGGCGAGCGGAGCTGAGGTTCCGCTGGGTCCAAACCAATCGCAAACCAATCCCCACGGTACCTATCTGGATGTGTACTTCGACAAGTATGTCCCGGAGATGAGCGCGCGGCAGTTGCGCGATCTGCTCCTTCCCGTGCTCGACTTCAATGCGCGCAGCAAAGAGGAAGCTTACCTGGATACGGTGCCTCCCAAAGTGAAGGAGGCCATTCAGGCGCATCAGGTGCTGGTTGGAATGAACACGGAAATGGTGCTGCACGCCCGCGGTAAAGCGCCGAAAAAAGTGCGCGAGAAAGACGGCGACACCGAATATGAGGAGTGGATCTACGGCGACCCGCCGCAGGATGTGGACTTCGTCCGCATCGTGAGCGACGAAGTGGTGCGCGTGGAAACCATGAAAGTCGGCGGGCAGAAGATCGTGCGCACCGAAAAAGAAGTAATCCTGCAACGGCCCGACAAAGACACCGAAGCTAAGCAGGAAGACCGGCCCGCCAATGCTCCCAGCCTGCGCCGTCCCGGCGAAGATTCTGAAAACGCCCCGAAGCCTGCCGAGGGAGTCTCTCCGGTCCCAGTCTCCGCTCCGCCGAGTACGCCGCAGCCTTCCGGAAATCCCGGGCCAGGCGGCATGGTAGCCGGCCGATAGCGAACTGGCTCCCGGCGGGAAGACCACTTCCTCCCAAGCGATGCTGCGGCCAAACCTACGGCGGCAAATCCACATGATGAAGAAGGCGGGAGCAGAACTGCGCGTGGCAGCGGCCTCGGGATGCTGACGAAAATCGACCTCATTTCATCGCCACCGCCGGCGCCACGTCGGCGAACCAGAAGCCCAGCGAAACGTTGGGATACTCTCGCCCATCCACTTCCACATAAGGATAGACAAAGTAGTTGAGCGGCTTGCCGTCCTGTGGAGGATTCAACCGCAGGTCGCGGCCCATGCTGAACTGCACCCGGTTCATGTCGTGCGATCCGAAGAAGTAGTCGCGCTTCTCCGGGTGCTTCCAGGCTTCAGAGATGTCCACGGGAATCCATCCCTTGCCGTCGATGTAAAAATCGGACCAGCAGTGGTAGCCCGCGATCTCGGCGGAATGCTTGTCGGGCGGCAGAGGAAAGCCGATTTCGAAGCGGGCCGGAATGCCCTGCGATCGCGCCATCGCGATGAACAGGGAATGGAAATCGGTGCAGTTGCCCTTCTTGGCGTCGCAGGCGTAGAGCACGTCGCCGTGTCCCCAGCCGGTTCCCGTCTTGTCATACTTCATGGTGGTGAAGACGTAGTCATAAATGGCGCGGGCCTTGTCGAGCGGCTCTGTCTTGCCTTGCGTCACTTTGAGAGCGAGGTCGGCAGGCAGGCCGGTGATGGGCACGAGCGCGTCGGGCTGCAGGTCTTCCTGCTGTTCTTTCTTTGTCAGAGCGGCGCGTCACCATGCGTGGCGCGGAGTTCAGCGCCACCCGTTCGTGACGCACCACATCGTATTCCACATCAAAATGCAGTTCGGGTTGAGTGGCGCCCGTGGCCTCGGCAACGAAAATCTCATTGCCGAATCTCGACTCACGCGTTTTCTTCAACGGCAGGTCCCCTTTGGCGGAGATGATCTTCACTTCCTGGTAAGCATCCGACTGGGCGGCGGGAATCCAGATGCGAACCTTCTTGCCCGTCGGCACACTCTTCACGGTAAAGGCATAGTGAAAAGTGAAGTGGCGCGAGTCTTGCGCAACCGAGACGAGAGCAAAAGTAAACAGCAGAGACGACACGACGCAAAGCTTGCGCAGCATAGGCGGCTTCCTTATCATGTTCTCAACTGAGAACGGAGAACTGGAATCTGAGAACTGGTTGGAAACGACACACGGGCGTCTTAGAGGGAACGCCGTCAAGTGAAGCCGCGCTGCGGGATGCGCATGGGAAGAAGATGCCGGAAGGGCTTCCGGCGATGCGGTATTTTAACAGCACACGCCAGCATCGTTCCCGGCGCGAAGAATCGACCGTCACTCTAAGTGAAGCGAAGGACCTGGGCATTCGCTGGCAGCATCAGACCGAATACATACGACCTCAGCAAATATTCGATAAAATCACCCAATGCCCACCGCCATCCAATGCCGCGACCTGCGCAAGACCTACGACGGCAAAGTCGAGGCCGTACGCGGACTGAATCTCGAAATCCAGACGGGGAATGTTTCGGCCTGCTCGGGCCGAACGGGGCGGGAAAGACCACGACCATTGAAATCCTGGAAGGCTTGCTGGCGCCAACTTCCGGAGAAGTGTCGATCCTCGGTCACAGCTGGCATGAGAATGAACGCGAGATGCGCGAGTGGCTGGGCATCTCGCTGCAGGAAACGCGCCTGTCGGAAAAGCTGACGGTGCGCGAGACCATCGAACTGTTTGCCAGCTTTTACCGCGAGCCGCGCTCGTCCGAAGAAGTTCTCGAGCAACTGCAACTTACCGAGAAAGCCGATTCCTGGGTGGGCAAGCTTTCCGGCGGGCAGCGCCAGCGGCTTGCCGTAGCGACGGCGCTGGTGTGCAATCCCAAGATTCTGTTTCTCGACGAGCCGACCACCGGACTCGATCCCCAGAGCCGCCGCCAGTTGTGGGACATCATTCGCGGATTTCAGCGCGACGGCGGCACGGTGCTGCTCACCACCCATTACATGGATGAAGCCGAGCGCCTGTGCGACCGCCTGGCCATTGTCGATCACGGGCAGATCATCGCCGAGGGCTCGCCTGCCGATCTGATTGACCGGCTGGGCGGACATCACGTGGTCGAGTTTTCCGTGAGCGGCAACTCCGACGGGGCGGCGTTGCAGGCTTGGAGCGGATTGCCCAGCGTCGAGTCGGTTCGCGAGGACGACGGCCTGGTCGCCCTCAACGTGAAGCAGCCGCACCTGACCATCCCCGCGCTGCTCGATGCGATCGACAGGCAGGGAAGCCAGTTGCAGCATCTCACCACGCGGCAGGCCAGTCTGGAAGATGTTTTTGTGCGCTTGACGGGACGGCATCTGCGGGAACAGTGAAGCCGTCGAAGGAAGACGACTTATGAATACGGGTAGTCGAATTTTTGGCAGATAAGCTCGCATTGGTCGCTTGGCGTTGATCGCCATTCGTGCGCTGCGGGCCCAGCCTCCGCTTGGCTCGGCGGCCGATGCATTCGCGCCGTTTGAAGCAATGGAAGAGCGCGGTTCTCGCGGGAGATGCCGCCGCACTCAAGGCGTTCTACAGCACCAATCCGGCCGCGCAGGTCGCCGTGAACTGCCAGTGCATGTATGATGCCGATGTCGACACCAGCTTCTGGCTCGGCCTCAAGGCGCGGAGCATGAAGGTCGAGATCGTCCGCCAGATCGTCCAGCCACGGACAAATCAGCATCATCTTCCGCGCCGATGTGGTGTCCGGCCTGCCCAACGGGCAACCCTGACCTCGTTACCGACGATCAGTACTGGCTGAAGCAGGGAGACCAGTGGCGGTTGGCATCGGTGGAGAGAACCGACTCGCCCCGCCTGAAGCAACCGTCGGACATGAAGAAGAATATTTATCCGGCCGACGCCGATGCCCATGCCGAGATCAAAGAGGCCGAAGAGAAGGCGGCGAAAGCGCACAAACGTCTGCTGCTGGTCTTTGGCGCAAACTGGTGCTTCGACTGTCACGTGCTCGACCTGGCGTTTCAACGGCCTGAATTCGCGCCCGTTCTGGCGGCGAATTATGAAGTCGTGCACGTCGACCTCGGGCCCGACGAAGAGAAGAACGCGGACTTGGTCGAAGCAGTACGAAATCCCGCTGAATAAAGGCATCCCGGCGCTGGCGGTGGCCGAGAGCAACGGCAAACTCGTGGTCAGCCAGAAGAATGGCGAGTTCGAAGATGCGCGCGGCTTACCCCGGAAGTGCTGCTGGAATTCTTGAATCAATGGAAACCGCAGGCGGCGAATCCTGTCGCTCGCTAATCAGAGCTTATGAGCGTTGCCCAGGAAACACCGGTCACTACACGATCAAGCGCCGCAGGCTCCGCCGCGGCGCAACGGCCGCTGGGCCGGCTACAGCCATCTGCTGATGGCGCGCATGCTCGAACTCAAGCGCGAACCCGAAGTGGTGTTCTGGGTGTTCGTGTTCCCGCTGCTGCTGGCGCTCGGTCTGGGCATCGCGTTCCGCAACAAGCCCGGAGATGCGGTTTCGGTCGCGATTGTTGCTGGCAGCCGGGTCGCAGGATGCGCAAGCACTGCTGGCGCGCTCGCCGCAGCATGAACTTTCAAAATGCAGGTGCTGAGCTCCGCCGAAGCGCACAAGGGATTTCGGCTCGGCAAGTTCGACCTGGTGATCGAGCCCGACGGCAAGGGAGGGTTTGAATACCGCTACGATCCGGCGCGTCCCGAAAGCGTGCTCGCCAAAGCCGAGGTGAACGAGGCACTGCAATCCGCCGCCGGCCGCAAAGATGTGGTACCCACCGCGGCGGTCACGTCGTCCGAGCCCGGCTCCCGCTACATCGATTTCCTGATCCCCGGCCTGCTCGGCATGAACCTGATGAACTCCGGCATGTGGGGCATCGGCTTCGCCCTGGTCGACATGCGCCAGCGCAAGCTGCTCAAGCGCTTCGTGGGCACGCCCATGCGCCGCGGAGATTTCCTGCTGGCGATCATGACCAGCCGCCTGCTGCTGATGGTCATCGAGATCGGCCTGCTGCTGGTCTTCGGCGTCCTCTTCTTTCATATGCGCGTTCTGGGGTCGGTACTCTCGATCGCTCTGCTCGGCGGCCTGGGATCGCTCACTTTTGGCGGCGTCGGCCTGCTGACCGCCAGCCGCGCTCAGAAGATCGAAAGCATCAGCGGCTTGATCAACCTGGTCATGATGCCCATGTGGATTTTTTCTGGAGTTTTCTTTTCCTACGAACGCTTCCCGGCGGTGATCCATCCGCTGATCAAGGCCCTGCCCTTAACCGCGCTTAACGACGCCCTGCGGGCCAGCATTCTGGAAGGCACGCCGCTGCTGCAGCAGTGGCCGCGCCTGCTGGTCCTGGTCGCTGTGGGGAGGGATTTCGTTTGTGCTGGCGCTGAAGTGGTTCCGCTGGACCTAGTAGGCTGCGGGAGCCGCTAGTAGATTGAAAGAGCGAAGGAAAGCAGGCTCACCATGTTATCTGTTTTTTGTGGGACCAGCCTCGATGGCTTCATTGCGCGGCCGGATGGCGCTTTCGACTTCTTGCCTCCGGGCGGCGGCGAACCCCACGGCTACGAGGAATTCATCGCCAGTGTCGACGCGATTGTCATGGGGCGCAAGACCTTCGAGACGGTCCTGAAGCTTGGATCTTGGCCCTATGGCGGCAAGCGCGTAGTGGTATTGAGTAGTCGGTCCCTCGACTTATCTGCGGTCAGTGGAGGCGTCGTCGAACAAATGGCCGGAACTCCAGCTGAGATCGTTGCGAATCTCGCTGCCAGCGGTGCCCACAACCTGTACATCGACGGCGGAATAACCATCCAAGAGTTCTTGCGCGCAGGGCTGATTCAACGTCTAGTGATCACGCGTGTGCCTGTGCTTATCGGAGAAGGGATTCCGCTGTTCGGAACTCTGGCGGCCGACATTCGGCTCCGTCATGTAGCGACTCGGCAGTTTCCCAGCGGGTTGGTGAGCAGTGAGTATCTGGTTGCCGCTTGAACGCGAAACCTAAAAGGTGGGAAGCCCCGCTCAGCCCCGTCCGCACGTCTTAAAAGAAGTTCGAACGAGGCCGTCTGCGGCGCTTGCGAAATGACTGCGGTTACGTTTTGACTAGCTTGGCGGCTTGTTTCCGCACTTTCGCCCAGCGTAGTCTTTGCGCGTCGGCGATCCGCTTGCGAGCTTCCTTGCTCAAGGTACGTCCCGTCTTCTTGAGCTTGTTCCCGCCAGCATGGCCGAGCGCGTCCAACGCTTTCCCCACTCGTCCCATCTCCTTTTCGAGACGGGCGTACTCGTTCCGCAGGGAACTGACTACCTTCTTCAGGTTGGTCATTTATTACCCCCTCATAAGTCAAGGCTAACATGGGAAAGTAAAACTTAGTGGAAGATTAGAAGGACGTAGTAGTGGACAATTGGCATCGCGAGCCCGCAAGATGTGCTTTGCGGACTCCGCGGTTCCTCTGCGTTCTTCGCGGTTAAATTCTTTCCTTAACCGCAAAGTACTCACTCCAAAGACACAAAGTGAAAAAGGCGTGGCGGCTCAAACTACACGACTCACAAAGAGTTGAATCTACTGTGATGCGATCGGCCGACTCATCTTAGTCGATCCGAACCTATGCTATCCGATGCTGGATAGGAATCGCGGCGCCTGCCGCGCCTTGGTCGCTTGCTCGAAGGAGTAAGCCAGCTTGATTAAGCGTAGGCTCGCTCCATGCCCGCCCAAAGAAAGAAATTCCCACCGGCAAGCCGGAAATAAATCCCGCAGTCACATTGATATTGGGATAACCGGCGACCGCGGCGGCGTTGGAACTGCCCCCTGCCACGTGGTCGCCATTGACCAGATCTGTAAGCCACGCCGGCCCCCCAGTGGGAGCCACAAGGGCGTCAAGGTGGTGCTTATCCATGATCGCGTCGATGCCTTCGGTCCGAGCCAGTTGATGATTCTTGGCCAGCGCATCGATATATTCTTTCTCGGTCAGTGGCCCCTTAGCTTGGGCCTTCAGGAATAAGTCCTGCCCGAAGTAGGGCATCTCCTTCTGCCGGTTGCGATCGTTGAAGTCGATGATGTCTTGTAACGTGCGTACGGGCGCACCCGGACCAAGGCGCGCCAGGTAAGCGTTCAGATCGGCCTTCAGTTCGTACATGAAGACGAGCAATTCGCTTTCGTCGAACTTGCCCAGCGTCTCAATATCGGCAGGATCGACCAGCGTTGCTCCCTGTTTCTTCATTACGTCGAGCGACTGCTCCATGAGGGCGTCCACGGCATCGTTGAAGCCGAAAAACTTTCGCGCCACCCCGATGCGGGCGCCTTTCAGACCATTGGGATCGCAATACTGCGCATAGTCAGTCTGCGACTTGCCCACGCTGGCAGCGGTCGCCGGGTCGTCGGAATCGACGCCGGTAAGCGCCCCCAGAAGAATGGCCGCATCGCGCACCGTGCGGGACATGGGACCGGCGCCGTCCTGGCTATGAGAAATCGGAATGATCCCGCTGCGGCTAACCAGGCCCACCGTCGGCTTGATCCCCGCAAGCCCGTTCGACGATGACGGGCAGACGATGGACCCATCGGTTTCAGTCCCAATTCCAACCGCCGCCAGGTTCGCCGAAATCCCCGCGCCTGTCCCGGAACTCGACCCGCAGGGATTGCGATCGAGCGCGTACGGATTCTTGGTCAGACCGCCGCGCCCGCTCCACCCGCTGGTCGAGTGACTGGAACGGATGTTGGCCCACTCGCTGAGATTGGTCTTGCCCAGAATCACTGCGCCCGCGGCCCGCAACCTCTGCGCCACGAAAGAATCCTTGGCCGGTTTTGAGCCGACCAGCGCCAGCGATCCGGCTGTGGTCATCATGCGGTCCGCCGTATCGATGTTGTCTTTGATCAGTACCGGGATGCCATGCAGCGGTCCGCGCGGGCCCTTGGCTTTGCGTTCCTGATCGAGCGCATCGGCGATGGAGAGCGCGTCCGGATTGAGTTCGATGATCGCGTTCACCGCCGGCCCGCGCTTGTCTTTACGCGGAGTATCGACGTCGTCAATGCGCTCCAGGTATTTCTCGACCAGCGCTCTGGCCGTAAACTTGCCCGATTTCATCCCATCCTGCAATTCCGGAATCGTGATCTCCTCCAGTTCAAACGGCTTCACGTCGGGAGCAGCCGATCCAGCCGGAGCAGCGAGGGCTCTGCCCGCGCTCAGCGCAGGATACAGTGCGGCGCTTCCACCAGCCGTCAGAGCGGTTTGCAGAAACTTGCGGCGCGAAGCAGAAGATTTGGACGGAGGCATAGTCACCCGGGATGCAGACGAGAATTTGGACACAGGCCGACTATTTAAACACGAATGACAGCACGAGTTCACGAGCCCGCCTGAGCTTTATGTAGGGACAGCCGCATGTAGGGACAGCCGCCCTCGGCTGTCCGGTCGAGCCAAGCTCGACGGTCTTCGTCAGGAGAAACCCGCACACTGAGACATGACCGGCAGCGCCCGGCGGTTGTGACCGCTTACCGGTGGTGATAAGCTAAGTTCGTTCCCCGGCTGAGCGGGAGTAGTTCAGCGGTAGAACGCCAGCTTCCCAAGCTGGATGTCGCCGGTTCGATCCCGGTCTCCCGCTCCATTGTTTCAATCTGGTGCATCCCGTGGGCCAGCGTCCCGCTTCCTGAATGCCAGGTAGCATTGCCCTGCGCCCGCGCGGAAAGAGCACTCCGCGCACTCTAAGGATTCACGATGCGGTGCAAGTCAAGGGCTGGCGGCGGCACCGACGTCTGACTCAACATCACGTGGACAGTGCGCCCGAGCACGTTAGACTGGGGTGCATGGCAACCGATGCACTGACCCGGCAACAGCACGTCCGGCGAGGGATCGCACTTGAATACCTCACCATCGGATGGAACGTGTTGGAGTGCCTGGTTGCGGTTACCGCCGGCGCCATGGCCGGAAGCGTCGCGCTCGTGGGCTTCGGAGTGGATTCGGCAATTGAAAGTGTTTCCGGCTCCATCCTGCTCTGGCGGCTCCATGCCGAGCGGCGCGGTAAGCAGGTTGAGGCCGTAGAACGCACCGCACTCAAAATGGTGGGCGTGAGTTTCTTCTTGCTGGCTGCCTACGTGGCTTATGATTCCGTAGCCACCCTCATCCAGCGTAAAGGACCGGCGCGGAGTTTCATCGGCATCCTTCTGGCGATGGTCTCCCTGATCGTCATGCCGCTGCTGGCAAGGGCAAAGCGGAAAGCGGCAGCGAATCTGCATAGTGCAGCTCTGCACGCGGACTCACGGCAGAGTTCGCTGTGCGCTTATTTGTCAGCCATTCTGGTCGGTGGACTGGCTCTCAACGCAACCGTGGGTTGGTGGTGGGCAGACCCGGTGGCTGCACTGTTGATGGTTCCGATCATCGCCAATGAAGGCAGGGAAGCGATCAAGGGCGAGGCTTGTCCAGATTGCCGCTAGAGGCGCGAAGGAGCGGAGGGCTGGTCAACGAGAAGAATGACCGCCCGGTTCCACGAGGATATAATTCCTCGCACTTATGCCGCGGGAACAAAGTCGGCGATTCTCCGTCCGTTCATCGCGAGGAATACGGCTCGCTCTGACGGCGGCGGCGCTGGTGTTCTGGTTCTGGACGCAATCCCTGATCGGCGCGCGCAGCCTGCCCGCTTCCGGCATCGGAGACCGAATCCTCGCGGTCACTGCTCCCGCCAATCTCTACCTGCACCATCACCCGGCTGCGGCGAACGCATTGCTGGTTCTCAGTTCGGCCATCATTGACCTGCTGGGAATTTTTCTTTTGGCGAAATGGATTTTCCGCGACGAGATGCGGCCCTTCCTGGGACTCGTGATCGTGCTCGGGCTGCGCCAGATCATGCAGGCCTGCGTTGCCCTTCCTGCCCCACCAGATGCGATCTGGCACTATCCGGGATTTCCCTCGTTGCTTGTCACCTATGGCGTGGCCAACGATTACTTCTTTTCCGGGCACACCGCGATTGCCGTCCTCGGCGCCACCGAACTGGCCCGTGCCGGCAACGCTGGTGGACCGTGGGCGCTGTCGGAATCGTCCTCTTTGAGGCGGTGACCGTGCTGGTCCTGCGAGCGCATTACACCATGGATGTCTTCACTGGCCTGGTGGCCGGACTTTACGATGCACACCTGGCGGAACGCATCTCTTCTTCCCTCCAACGGTCTCAGTCTGAGCCCATGTCGTTTCTGTCCTTTCTCCTTTTGCTTCTTCTTCGCGGGCGCGCAGGCTGCCCGCAAATCTCCCGCAGGCAGATGCCGCGCCATTTATCTGCCGTTGTTACTTTGGTTTACCAAAGACCGCTAAAACCGTGATTGCGATCACGAAGAACCGTGATGAGGGCCATTTGCCCAAGTGGCGGCTTCGGGGAAGATGTCCGTGGAGAACAGCGGAGATGTGACCTGCTCGGGCCACATCCCCCCTGGCCCGACACCAGAGTAGTCGCGGCAGGGTGAGGCTGGAGGTAGCGATGGGCACCGTCGAAGTCCATGAACCAGAAGTAGTAGTCGTAAAGGAAGTCAAGCCGGCAAGCCGTGGCGCGGCCGCGGTGCTGCCACGTTCCGAACTCGTCCTGGGGCCACCCTTGCCCCCGCGGCCGATGTTTACCGATAGCGTGCTGGAATTTGGGACGCTGAGGAAACGTAAAGCCCTGGCGACGACCACCTCGTTTATTTTGAACTGCTTGGCGATCCTGGTCATGTTAGCCGTTCCGCTGATGTTCACCGAGGACTTGCCCAAGGCGCAGTTGCTGACGTTTCTGGTGGCGCCGCCACCGCCGCCACCGCCTCCGCCACCGGCAGCCGCCCAGGTGCAAAAGGTGGTCCGGCAGATCCAGACCGACATGCTCAACAGCGGGCAGTTGCGCACGCCCACGAAAATTCCCCAAAAGATTCAGATGATCAAGGAAGAAGACGCGCCCCCGCCGATGCCCGCTGCCGGAGGAGTGGTAGGAGGCGTGCCGGGAGGGATTCCGGGCGGACAAATGGGAGGCGTGATCGGCAGCGTCATCAATTCGACGTCGAGCTTGGCCGCGGTTCCCAAGTTCGTGCCCGCGACCCCGCAACGCATCCGCATTTCCGGAGGCGTGACCAAGGGGCTGCTGATTCATCGCGTCGAACCCGTCTATCCCCCGCTGGCCAGAGCGGCACGAATCCAGGGCGATGTCGTGCTCAATGCGATCATCAGTGCCAACGGACAAATCGAGAATCTGCAGTTGGTCAGCGGGCACCCCATGCTGGTGCCGGCGGCCATCACGGCGGTTCAACAATGGCGTTACAAGCCGTACCTTTTGAATGGGCAACCGGTAGAGGTCGAGACCACCATCACCGTGATCTTTACGCTCTCCTCTTGAGTGGGGGACGGCGCCCTCTGGGAGCGCCAGGAGTCTAAACATGGCAGCTGAATATACCTATCGCGTTTCGGCCTGGTGGACCTCAGGCCGCACTGGACTGGCCAAGTGCGAGTCCTCTCCCAACACCATCCACTTCTCCGAGGCCGCCGAGCTGGGTGGCCTGCAAGGCCGGTGGACTCCGGAACAACTGCTGCTCTGTGCCCTGGCGGGTTGCTTTACGACTACGTTCCACGAGGTGGCGCGGGTCGCCAAGTTCGACTACACCGACCTGGAAGTGGAGATCGAAGGCAGTGTCCGCCGTAACCGCAATACGGGGTGCAATTTTAACGAGATCCTGATTCGTCCCCGATTGACTGTGCAGTCCGAAGAGCAATGCGAAGCAGGACTGGCGCTGCTGCGCAAGACCAAGGCGGTCTGCATGATTTCGCGGGCGATCACGGTCCCGCAAACTCTGGAACCGACCGTTGAAGCCGGCAAAGTGCCGGTGGAGGGTTGGAGCAATCAGGATGCAGGGGTGAAAATTGGGGTGTAATGCCGGGCCCGGAAAATGGGCGAGGGGGTGCCTATGATGTTCTCTTACAGATTGGTGCGTCTGATTGAATCACACGCCGACGCGCTTGCCGCGGGACTGGAGGAGAGAGTTCAAGGAAGTCTCCAGGTCACGCATTTTCGCGAGATTCCCGTCCATGAGTTGAAAGAGCGCGTCTACGAAATCTACCGCCACCTGGGCGAGTGGCTGCTGGGCAAGAACGAACTGGATATTGAGCACCGCTACCGCGAAATCGGGGCGCGCCGGGCACATCAGAAAGTGCCGCTCAGTGAAGTTGTCCAGGCCATCGTGCTCACCAAGGAAAATCTCTGGGAGTTCCTCAAAAGCGAAGCGGTCATGGATCGCGCCATCGAAATTATGGGTGAACTGGAACTCCTGCAGATGCTCGAGATGTTTTTTGACCGGGCGATTTACTATGCCGCTGTGGGGTATGAAGAAGAGATGGCCCGGGCGGCGCACGCCGAAGGCGCGCTGCGGGCCAGCTAGGGGAGCGGACAACGATGTCGATGTCTTGGGAAATGGATTACAAGAAGCGGCTGAAAGAGGCCGATGACGCGCTGCAGTGCGTCAGGTCGGGGATGCGGGTTTACATCCAACCCGGCTGTGCCGAGCCGGAGACGCTGGTGGAAGCCCTGATGCGGCGTGCTCCCGATCTCCACGACGTGGAAATCGTGCACATGATGACGATGGGTTGTGCCCCCTACGTGGCTCCCGAGATGGCGGGCCATTTCCGGCACAACGCCATGTTCATCGGCGCCAATGTGCGCGATGCGATCAACGACGGTCGCGCGGATTACACCCCGATTTACCTGAGCGAGATCGAAGGACTGTTTGAGAGCGGATCGATGCCCATTGACGTGGCCCTGATCGAAGTCTCCCCGCCCGACTCGCACGGATTCTGCAGTTTTGGCGTGGGCGTCGACACCACCCTCACCGCCGCGAAATGCGCGCGCTACGTGGTGGCGCAAATCAACGACAACATGCCGCGCACCTACGGCGACAGCTTCATTCACGTCAGCGACATTGATGCCCTGGTCGAGTCGTCGCGCCCCTTGTGCGCTTTGCCGAAGCCGGTCGTCACCGACCTGCAAATCGCCATCGCGCGTAACGTCGCCGGCTTGATCGAGGACGGCGCGGTGCTGCAAACCGGCATCGGCGGCATCCCGGATGCGGTGTTGCCCATGCTCATGGACCGCAAAGATCTCGCCGTTCACAGCGAACTGGTGTCGGACGGCGTGATCCCGCTGATCGAAGCCGGGGTGCTGACCGGGGCTCGGAAGAACTTCAAGCCGCGCAAGATCATTCTGGGATTCGCGCTGGGCTCCAAGCGCCTGTTCGAGTTTGTGGATAACAATCCCATTTTCGAGTTTCATCCCACGGCTTATACCAACGATCCAGCCTTCATCGCGCGCAACGACAAGATGGTGGCCATCAACTCGGCGCTGCAAATCGATTTGACCGGACAGGTGTGTTCCGATTCCATCGGCAACCAGTTCTACAGCGGCATTGGCGGGCAAGTGGATTTCCTGCGCGGCGCATCGCGGTCCAAGGGCGGCAAGCCCATCATTGCGATTTCGTCGACTGCCAAGCAAGGTACGATTTCGCGGATCGTGCCCACGCTCGATCCGGGCGCGGGAGTGGTCACCTCGCGCGGCCTGGTCCGTTACATCGTGACGGAATTCGGAGTTGCTTATCTGCACGGCAAGTCCATTCGCGAGCGGGCCAAGTCGCTGATCGAGATTGCGCATCCCGATTTCCGCAGCGAGCTTTACGAATACTGTGAAAAGACCAAGTGGTTGCAGAGTCCGCAGGTGGCACAGACAGCGGCACAGAGGTGAGGAAACATGGCGGGTCCAGCGCGCGGCAATATCACGATTGATGTTGAGGAGTGCAAGGGATGCGGGTTGTGCGTGGAGTCCTGCCCGCCCAAATGCCTGGAACTTGCTCCTGAACTGAGTTCTTACGGGGTGCATCCGGCGCGCTACAGCGGCCACGACTGCACCGGATGCGGCATCTGCTTCTATTGCTGCCCGGAGCCCGGGGCCATCGTCGTCTACCGGCTGGTCCCGCCCCCCAAGGCAGTGGTCCCTCAGGCCCAGCCAGGAGGCGAACATGCGGCAGCTCTGTAAAGGCAACGTCGCGGTCATCAAAGGCGCAGTGCTGGCAGGCTGCCGCGCCTATTACGGATATCCCATAACGCCTGCCAGTGAAGTTGCCGAAGCGGCCGCGCTGTATTTTCCCGAGGTCGGCGGCACTTTCGTGCAGGCCGAGAGCGAGACCGCTTCCATCAACATGGTCTACGGCGCGGCGTCTGCCGGAGTGCGCGTCATGACCGCCTCTTCCGGTCCCGGCCTCAGCCTGATGCAGGAAGGCATCTCGTATCTGGCTGGTGCGGAACTGCCCTGCGTCATCGTGGACGTGATGCGCGGCGGACCCGGCCTGGGCAACATCGCTCCCGAGCAGAGCGACTATTTCGCCATGGTCAAGGGCGGCGGCCACGGCAACTATCGCAACCTGGTGGTCGCGCCGGCCTCGGTGCAGGAGATGGCCGACCTGACCATCCTCGCCTTCGAACTGGCCGACCGCTACCGCAATCCGGCCATCGTGCTCGCCGACGGATTCGTGGGCCAGATGATGGAACCGCTGGACCTGGAGTATCGCGAGATCCTTGCCCCGGAAAAGCCGTGGGCGGTGAAGGGAACCGCGGAGACTCGCAAGAATATGGTCAGCTCGATCTTCCTCGAAGCGGATGCCTTGGAAGAGCACCAGCGCCGCATGGAGGCGAAGTACATTCGCGCCCAGCAGTCGGAAACGCGCTGGGAAGAATACCGCACCGAAGACGCCGAACTGATCGTCGTCGGCTACGGCATCGTGTCGCGCGTGCTGCGTTCGGCGGTGGATGAAGCCCGCAAGCAAGGGACTAAAGGTCGGATTGTTCCGGCCCATCACCTTGTGGCCGTTCCCTTCGAAGGAACTGCTGGCAGCGGGCCTGCGGGCGGAGAAAATCCTGGTCGTGGAACTGAGCAACGGCCAGATGGTGGAAGATGTCCGCCTGGCGCTGAATGGCAAGCGGCCGGTGGAGTTCTACGGACGCGGCGGCGGCAACGTGCCGTCGGTCGACGAACTGTTCGCGAAGATGGAAGAGCAGTTGCCGGCGGCAGTGTGAAGAACAGGTCGCCCCGGACGCATCCGTCCGGGGGCGGCAGAAAGAGAATATCGGCAGGCGGACGAATGCATCCGTCCGCTACGTGAGGACAGGCGAGAACCAATCATGGCAGAAAACAACGTGATCCGAGAGGAACCCAAGGTGAGCCCCGACAAGTATGAAGTCGTGCACCAGAAGTCGGAACTGTTCTATCCGGAGTACGAGCGCAAAAGCGATCTGAAGCATCAGACGCACTACTGTCCCGGATGCGGCCACGGCGTGGCCCACAAACTCATCGCCGAAGCCCTGGAAGATCTCGGACTGCAGGATCAGACGATCCTGGTCAGCCCCGTCGGTTGCTCGGTCTTCGCCTACTACTACTTCGATGTGGGCAACGTGCAAGTGGCGCACGGCCGCGCACCCGCCGCGGCCACCGGCCTGAAGCGCGCCTGCCCCGACAAGATCGTGATTGCCTATCAGGGTGACGGAGACCTGGCGGCGATCGGCACTGCTGAAATCGTGCATGCCGCCAATCGCGGAGAAAAGATCAGCGTCTTCTTCGTCAACAACGCGATTTATGGCATGACTGGCGGGCAAATGGCGCCCACCACGCTGGTCGGTCAACGCAGCACCACGTCGCCCTGGGGCCGGCGCCCCGTGAACGAAGGCTTCCCCCTGCACATGGCCGAAATGCTCTCTTCGCTGGAGGCTCCGGTTTACATCGAACGCGTCGCGCTTTCCGACAACAAGAACATCATGAAGGCGCGCCGGGCCGTCCGCAAAGCGCTCGAGCTGCAGCGCGATGGTGCTGGCTTCACCTTCGTCGAGATTCTTTCGCCCTGTCCCACCATCTGGGGCAAGGATCCGGTCGAAGCGCGGAAGTGGATTGGCGAGAAGATGATCCCTACCTTCCCCTTGAATGTATTCCGCGACCGCAAGGTGGAGATTCCGAACAACAATGTTCCTCCGCACAAAACCGTGGCCGAACTGGTCGAGGGAGAGCGCAAAGCGGCGGGTGACGCGGCTGTGCCGCGAAAGAACCATCATTTCCGCGACCTCGGCATCAAGATCGCGGGCTTCGGCGGACAAGGCGTGCTGCTGCTGGGCCAGCTTCTGGCCGAAATGGGCATGCGCGAAGGCCTGGAAGTCAGCTGGCTGCCTTCCTACGGTCCCGAGATGCGCTCGGGCAGCGCCCACTGCCACGTGTGCCTGTCGAAAGACCGCATCGGGATCGCCCGTGCTATCGCGCCCCGAAGTTCTGATCGCGATGAATGAGATCTCGCTGCGCAAGTTTGCCGCGCAAATTGCGCCCGGCGGCACCATCATCTACGGGCGCGAACAGCTCCCCGACGACTTCTCCATCCCGCAAGCCCAAGTCGTCTGCATCCCGGCTTCGGAGATTGCCGACAAGCTGGGCTCGGCGAAAGTGGCGAACGTGGTCATGATGGGAGCGCTGCTGGAAGAAACCGAGTGCCTGTCACCGGCGACTGCCATGCAAGGTGCTGGAAGCGAAGGTCAAGAATCCGGCCCTGCTCGAACTCGACCGCAAGGCGCTCGACGCCGGGCGACTCTACATTGACCACACGGTCGCGATCGGGGCGGTCACGCAGGCCGACGGCTTCGCGCAGTAAACCATAGCGACATCGAAGAGGGTGCCCCACCCTTGTCGCGCTCTGTGCGACAGGGTGGGGATTTTGATTTCCTGTCACCGGTATTCAGATTTGATGACTGGGGGCACCCCTATTTAGGTGTGATCTCAATCACAAAAACAAGTGACAGGAGCCATATCGAAAACCAGACCCCGGTGTGATCCTCGAAATGGGTGCAGGAGGTGTTCCATGGCACTTGTTGAAGCCCATATCGAAGAAAAAAAGACCGACCCGGAGCTTTCCCAGAAGTCCCCTACCTCAATTTCCGTTAAGAATGTGCTGTTTGCCACCGACTTCTCAGCTACCTCGGAAGCCGCCTTGCCCTACGCCACGGCCATCTGCCGGCGTTTTGGCAGCACGCTGCACACCGCGCATGTCCTTTCGGATGCCAGCCTGCTGATGATGACTGGAGGGGTGGACTACGTCAGCATGAGCACCATCTACGAAGACGCGCACACCGAAGCCAAAGAGAAGCTCGACCAGATTTCCGACCGTCTGGAAGGAATTCCGCACCACAACTATGTTCGTCATGGCCAGGTATGGAAGAACCTCTCCGAGATTATTAACGAGAACGAAATTGACCTGATCGTCGTCGGCACTCACGGCCGCACTGGCTTGGGCAAGCTGCTGCTGGGTTCGGTGGCAGAGGACATTTTGCGCCACGCGCCGTGCCCGGTGCTGACCGTGGGTCCGAAAGTTTCCGGACACCCCAAACTGCCCGCCTTCCAATACCGGGGACGCGACCTCGCCCCCCTGGAGTTGGAACTGCGGCAAATTGTGTTCGCCACCAACTTTGCCCAGAACTCGGCGCTGGTCGCCCAGCAGGCCGTATCGCTGGCCGAGGAATTCCGCGCCCGGCTTACGCTCTTGCATGTGATTGAGGACTATACCCAGTTAGGCAGCCGGCCCGGTCCCATGGAGGACGGAGTTCGCCGCTTGCAGGACCTGATTCCGCAGAATGCCGCGCTGCAATACGTGCCGGAGACCGTGCTGGAATTCGGCTCCGCGGCGGAATGCATTCTGAAGGTCGCGTCCGAGCGCGAATCCGACTTGATCGTGCTGGGCGCCCGTACTTCCGGTGAAGTAGGCACGACGCATCTTCCCTGGAGCACGGCGCACCATGTAATTGCACAGGCGCATTGCCCGGTGCTGACGATTCGGGGATGAAGTCGCCGATTCGATCGTTTCACCCGATGCACCTGATTCGCCGGCAACAGTCCTATATTGCCGTCGCCGTGGCCATCTACGCGGCTTTGTGGGCCGCGGGCCGCCCCGTGCCCCTGGGCCGCACCCTCATCTATACTCTGGCGCTCTGCAATCTGCTAGGCCTCATGCAGGACCACCTGGGGTTTCTCTACAGCCGAAAAACTCTGCTGACTTCCTGGACGATTTACCTCGGCTTGCTCCTGCTCCTGTCCGTGGCCGGGGTCACGCTCGTTAACATTCTCCAGTTTCCTGCCATGAGGATTCCCGGCCAGACGTTGTGGGAGTTCCTGGCATCCGGATGGAAGTTTCCCTTCATGGCGACCGTGATTTTCGGAGTCAGCTCCCAGATCTACCGGAGAACCCGCGAGCGGCTGGAATCCAAGAATCATGAATTGCAGCAGACGATCGAACGCGAAGCTGTCGAGCGTGAGCTGCATGGACAGGAACTGCAGCAAGCACGGGAGATTCAGCAGTCATTGCTGCCGAAAGAAATTCCGCAGGTTGCCGGATACGAAATCGACGGCGCCTGGGAACCCGCCAGCGTGGTGGGCGGCGACTATTACGACGTCATCCGGCTGAGCCCGGCGAAACTCGGCATCTGCATCGCCGACGTGGTGGGCAAGAGCGTGTCTGCCGCCCTGCTGATGGCCAATGTGCAGGCCATCGTCCGCGCCTTCGCCACCGAGGCCACCTCTCCGTCGGCTCTGTGCAGCCGGGTCAACTCGGTTCTGTGCGCCAACATCGCTACGGGAAAATTTGTGACCCTGTTTTACGGCGTGCTCGATTCGGAGCGCGGCACATTGCATTACACCAATGCGGGACACCTGCTGCCCATCCTGCTTCGCGCCAGCGGTGACGTACAAGAGCTCGACAACGGCGGGGCCGTGGTTGGAGTGTTTCCCGAGTGGGCGTACGAAGACTCCGTCGTGCATCTCCATCCCGGAGATCGCCTGCTGCTGTTTACCGACGGCATTACCGAGGCGGGACTGCCCGGAGGCGAGGAATTTGGGGAACAACGGCTGGTTGCCGGGGCGCGCAACTGCGCCGGCCAGTCGACCACGCAACTGAAATCCACCCTGCTCACCGACGTGAAGCAGTTCTGCTCCTCGCAATTGAGAGACGACGCCACCCTGATCGTAGTTTCCGCCCTGCCCTCGACCCTGAATAACTCCAGGGAGACGGTGGAAATGTGTGCCCAGTCTGCCGTCTTGGAATTAGAACCGAATTGAAACTGGAACGCGAGATATTCGCGAGCCGAATCGGTGTGACCGCGCGTATAAGACTACAATTGTCTCTTGCTTTGCGATCATTCCGCGATTGAGAACGCATATGCCCTCATACGTTGCCAAACCGACTCCCCCCAATCAGGATAAGCGCTGGAAGCTGGTCGATGCCACCATACGGCGTCAGGGCCAGCAGCAGCGCGGCTTGATTGAGACGCTGCACACGGTGCAAGAGGCATTCGGATACCTCGACGTGCAAGCCCTGCGCTACGTGGCCATGTCGTTGCGCGTGCCCCTCAGCCGGGCCTACGGCGTCGCTACCTTCTACCATTTCTTTACCCTGAAGCCCGCGGGCGAGCACACCTGCGTCATCTGCATGGGCACGGCGTGCTACATCAAGGGAGCGCCGCAACTGCTGGACGCGGTCGAGCGCGATCTCGGCATCGTCCCCGGAGAGACCACCGCCGACAAGAAAGTCTCTCTGCTGACGGCCCGCTGCCTGGGTTCCTGCGGCCTTGCTCCCGCCGTCGTCTACGATCAGGAAGTTGCCGGGAAGGTTGGGACGCCGGCCATCCGCGAGCACTTGAAGAAATGGACCCACGCATGACGCCTGAGGAACTCGACCAGATTGCCGAAACCGAACGCGAAGCGCAGGGCCAGTTCACCCAGCGGGTGAATGTGTGCGTCGCGGCCGGATGCCTTTCCTGCCAAAGCCAGTCGGTGAAAGATGCGCTCGACCAGGAAGTTACTCGCCGCGGCACCAAAGATCACTGCCAGGTAAAAGGCGTGGGCTGTATGGGGCTGTGCTCCGAAGGCCCGCTGGTCTCCACCAGCGCGGGGTGCTCTATAAGAAGGTGGAAGCCGCCGACGGCGCTGCGATCCTCGACAGCCTGGACGGCGCGCCCGTCTCGCGCCTGGTCTGCCCCACCGATGTTCCATTTTTTCAGCGGCAGAAAAAGATCGTGCTGGAAAATTCCGGCGTCATCGATCCCGATCGCGTCGAAGACTACGTGGCCGCCAACGGCTACAGCGCGCTGATCAAAGCGCTCACCGAAATGACGTCGCGCGAAGTCATCGAGCAGGTCACCAAAAGCGGCTTGCGCGGCCGCGGCGGCGCGGGATATCCCACGGGCCTGAAGTGGAGCACGGTCTCGAAATCGGTGGGCACGCAGAAGTATGTCATCTGCAACGCCGACGAAGGCGATCCCGGCGCGTTCATGGATCGCAGCGTGCTCGAAAGCGATCCCCACCGCGTGCTCGAAGGCATGCTGATCGCGGCTTACGCCGTGGGCGCGGCGGAAGGCTACATTTATGTGCGCGCCGAATATCCCCTGGCCATCAAGCGCCTGCGCAACGCCATTCGCCAGGCCGAACGCCTCGGCTTGCTCGGGTCCAACATCTGCGGCACGCGTTTCAGCTTTCGCGTCGATGTGCGTCTGGGTGCCGGCGCCTTCGTCTGCGGCGAAGAAACCGCTCTGATCGCTTCGGTGGAAGGGAAGCGCGGCACGCCGCGCCCCCGCCCGCCATATCCGGCCATGGAAGGCCTGTTCGGCGCAGCCCACGCTCATCAACAACGTCGAGACCTTCGCCAACATCGCGCCCATCATCCGCAACGGCGGCGAGTGGTACGCCGGGATCGGCACGGAGAAGAGCAAAGGCACGAAGGTCTTTGCCCTTGCCGGCCGCGTCGAGAATACCGGCCTCGTCGAAGTTCCCATGGGGATCTCCCTGCGCGAGATGGTCTTCGAGATCGGCGGCGGCATTCCCGAAGGCCGGAAGTTCAAAGCGGTACAGACCGGCGGGCCCTCCGGCGGCTGCCTGCCCTCGGAATGCCTCGACATGCCGGTCGATTACGAATCGCTGGCCCGCGCCGGATCGATCATGGGCTCGGGCGGCATGATCGTCATGGACGAAAGTTCCTGCATGGTCGACGTCGCCAAATACTTCATGGACTTCTGCATGACCGAGTCCTGCGGCAAGTGCATCCCCTGCCGCGTCGGCACCTACCAGATGCACCGCATCCTCACCGCCATCGGCAACATGACCGCCACCGCCGCAGGACATGAAAATGCTCGAGGAACTTTGCGATCTGCTCAAGCACACCAGCCTGTGCGGATTGGGGCAGTCGGCGCCCAATCCCGTGGTGAGCACGCTGCGTTCGTTTGCCGAGGAGTACCGGGCGCACATCGAAGACCATAAGTGCCCGGCCGGAGTCTGCGGCGCCCAGCCCGCGGGAGAAAGAGACCGCATGAGGCCGGCCGCACCCGTCAAAACCCTGAAGATCGATGGCCGCGATTTAAGCGGACGCCAGGAAGAAAGCATTCTCGACGTCGCCCGCCAGAACGGCATCTTCATTCCACGCCTCTGCGAGATGGACGGCCTCTCCGACGTGGGAGCCTGCCGCCTGTGCCTGGTCGAAGTCAAGGGCCAGAACAAGCTGCTCCCCGCCTGCGTCACCGCCGTCGAAGAAGGCATGGAGGTGACCACCGATTCCGAGCGCCTGCAGAATTACCGCCGGATGATCCTGGAGCTGCTGTTCACCGAGCGCAACCACGTGTGCTCGGTCTGTGTCTCCAACGGACACTGCGAGCTGCAGATGCTGGCCAGCGGCTCGGCATTACCCACGTCCACTTTCCCTATCGCTATCCCAAGGAGGAGGTCGACGCCTCGCACGACCGCTTCGTCATCGACCACAACCGCTGCATCCTGTGCACCCGCTGCGTGCGCGTCTGCGACGAAATCGAAGGCGCGCATACCTGGGACATCATGGGTCGCGGCATCGACGCCAAGGTCATCACCGACTTGAACGAACCGTGGGGTTCGTCCGACACCTGCACCAGTTGCGGCAAGTGCGTGCATGTCTGTCCCACCGGCGCACTGTTTGAAAAGGGACGCTCGGTTGCCGAGATGCTCAAGCGCCGCCAGTTCCTGCCCTACCTGACCATGATGCGGGAAGAAAACGAATGAAGGGTTATGTAGCCCCGGACGCATTCGTCCGGGGTTGCGCGCAAAGCGCGCAATGAGAGTGTTTCGTGATGACGCGAACGCCGGAAGCTCTAGGGACGTTGCACGCGTCGCTCCGCTCCGCGGGGCGGACGAATGCGTCCGCCCCTTCGCGAACACTTATGTGGAGCACAGATGAGTAAGAAGCGCATTGCTACCGTATGGCTCGATGGCTGCTCCGGCTGCCACATGTCTTTTCTCGATATGGACGAACGTCTGCTCACCGTGGCCGGCATGGCCGACCTGGTCTACAGCCCGCTGGTCGATGCCAAGGAATTTCCCGAGGACGTTGACGTGACCCTGGTCGAGGGCGCCGTGAGCAGCGAAGAAGACCTGCACAAGATCAAGATCGTGCGCGCGCGTACGAAAATCCTGGTCTCGCTGGGGGACTGCGCGGTCACCGCCAATGTCCCGGGAATGCGCAATCCGTTCGGCACGAAGGCAGTCTACGACCGCGCTTATCGCGAGAATGTGACCTTCGATCCCGGTATTCCCAACCAGGTCGTGCCCGCGCTGTTGCCCAATGCGCGCCCGGTGCACGAATTCGTCAACGTCGATGTGTTTGTCCCGGGCTGTCCGCCGTCGGCCGACACGATTTATTACGTCGTGACCGAACTGCTGGAGGGCCGGCAGCCGGACGTGAGCACGAAAACTCGTTTCGGATCGTAACCGCTCGCGTCCGACAAAATGAGGCATCGAAATTGACCGGCATTAAGGAAACAGTTGGAAGAGCTAGAAGCTAGCGGCTAGAAGCTAGAAGCAACCAGGGGAGACTTCGTGAAGCAGGGCAGCACCATCGTCATCGATCCGGTTACGCGCATCGAAGGCCATTCCAAGATCACGCTCCACCTGAATGAAGACGGCCGGGTCGAGGAAGCCCGCTTTCACGTCACCCAGTTCCGTGGCTTCGAGAAGCTGTGCGAAGGCCGCCCGTTTTACGAGATGCCCTCGCTGATGGCGCGCATCTGCGGCATCTGCCCGGTCAGCCATCTGATCGCGTCCGCCAAGGCCTGCGACTCGTTGCTGGCGGTAAGAATTCCTCCCACGGCCGACAAGCTGCGCCGCATCTTCGGACTTGCCCAGGTCACGCAATCGCACGCCCTCAGCCTGTTCCACTTGTCGTCGCCCGACCTGCTGCTCGGCATGGACGCCGATCCCGCGAAGAGCAACATCTTCGGAGTTGCCGAAAAGAACCCCGAGCTTGCGCTCGATGGCATCCGCCTGCGCCAGTTCGGACAGCGCATCATCGAGCGCCTGGGAGGCAAGCGCATCCACCCGGCATGGATCGTTCCCGGCGGCGTCAGCGAACCGCTCACCGAGGCCAACCGCGACGCCATTCTCTGGGCCATTCCCGATGCCCTCGCCATCGCCGAGCGCACCCTGGAATGGTTCAAGAGCACGATGGAGGGTTTCCGCGAAGAGATTTCGACCTTCGGCAACTTTCCCACGCTGTTCATGGGCATCGTCAAGAAAGATAACGGCCTCACTTTCTACGGCGGCAAGATCCGCATCGTCGACGCCTCGGGCCATGTGGTCGCCGACGATCTCGACCCCAACCAGTACTCCGACTACATTGGCGAAAAGGTCGAGCCCTGGAGCTACCTCAAGTCCGCGTACTACAAGCCCAAAGGATTCCCCGACGGCGTTTACCGCGTCGGCCGCTGGCGCGCCTGAACGTCGCCGACCGCTGCGGCACGCCGCGCGCCGATCAGGAACTGGCGGAATTTCACGAACTGCAGCGCACCGCCGTCCTGAGTTCATTCCACTATCACCACGCGCGGCTCATCGAGATCCTCTATTGCATCGAGCGCCTGGAACAGCTGCTGAACGATCCCGAGATTCTGTCAAAGCACGTACGCGCCGTCGCCCGCCCCAATGCTCTCGAAGGTGTGGGCGCCGCGGAAGCCCCGCGAGGCACGCTCTTCCATCATTACAAGATCGACGAGCAGGGCCTGATCCGCTGGGTGAACCTCATCATCGCCACCGGACAGAACAATCTGGCCATGAACCGCAGCGTGTTGCAGGTGGCCAAACATTTTGTGCACGGCAACCGCCTGACTCCGGGCATGCTCAATCGCGTCGAAGCCGTGATCCGCTGCTACGATCCCTGCCTGAGTTGCTCCACCCACGCGTTCGGCGAGATGGCCGCTGCGCGTCCAGCTCCTCAGCCCCAGCGGGCGAAGTGCTCGACGAAGTGGCGCGGGCGTAGAGGGCAAAGCCTCGTCCCGGAGGGACGATTTGAAAATAGCCCGCCAGTTCTAGTGGCGGGTGGGCGTCGCGTGGCTCGAACCTCGTGCCGTTAGGCACGATTGAAACACTTTTGGTTGGTGTCAGGCGTTCCCTCCGGGACGCGAATATGTCCTTTTTGGATCCACCCGGCGTTGGAAACGCCGGGCTACGGTCCGATGTCCCTCCGGGACAAGGCGGAGAGAACAAACGCTCCAGCCGCGAAGCGGCGGAAGAATGCAGCCCACGGCGCAAGCCGTGGGACGGAAGTCGGAAATGGGCAAGCCCCGGAGGGGCGGAAGAGACGCTGCGACACAAACTAAAACGGGACGCCACCCGCTCCCGCGATAAACTCCAACCCATGCCCCGCGTCCTCATCGTCGCGTACGGAAATCCGATGCGTTGCGACGATGGCTTGGCGTGGCGCGCCGCCGACGATCTGGAAAAGAAATTTCCCCACCCAGACGTTGAGATTCTTCGCCGCCACCAGCTCGCGCCCGAACTCGCCGAAACCGTGAGCCACTCGGAAGCCGTGATTTTTGTGGACGCTGCTTCCGCCGGCGGAGCGAACGGTCAGCCTGGAGAAGTGCGCTCTTCAGAAGTTACCTCGCCCGAAGGTGCGCCTCGCTTCTCGCACCAACTCTCCCCCAGCACGGTCATCGCGCTGGCCCGCCAACTCTACAGTGCCAGCCCCCACGCATTTTCCGTCACGCTGACGGGCCAATGTTTCGATCACGGAGAATCGCTTTCCCCCGTAGTCAAGGCCGCCCTGCCCGCGCTGGTGATGCAGATTGAAACTCTGCTTCGCACGTTCCTGCTTCCCCCGGCGTTTCCCCCCAACTCCGGCAAGCCGTAAAATCAGGCCAGCGGTTCAACCCGTGCTATGACGCTTACGGCAAAGCCCGCGATGCAGCGCCTGCGGATTACTCTGCGCGGAGCCGTGCAGGGAGTCGGCTTCCGCCCTTTTGTCTACCGCCTCGCCACCGAAATGTCTCTCACCGGCTGGGTCCTGAACTCCTCCGTTGGCCTGGTGGTGGAAGTGGAAGGCCCCTCCGATCAACTGAACATCTTTGACCAACGACTCGAGCAGGAACGGCCGAGAGCCTCGGTCGTGACCGTCCGCGAAAGCGCCTGGCTGGCCGCCGAGGGTTCGACCCGTTTCGAGATTCTTCCCAGTGACCACGATTCCGGCAAGAGCGTCAACGTTCTCCCGGACCTCGCCACCTGCACGGAATGCCGGGAAGAGCTGTTTGATCCCGAGAATCGCCGCTTCCAGTATCCCTTCACCAACTGCACCAACTGCGGCCCGCGCTACACCATCGTCGTCGATATCCCCTATGACCGCCCCAACACCACGATGCGCGAGTTTGTTTTGTGTCCCCGCTGTCGTGAGGAATACGAGAATCCGTCCGACCGCCGCTTCCATGCGCAGCCCAACGCCTGCCCGGTGTGCGGGCCCCAGCTCGACGGCACTCTCGAAGACGCGGTCGAAGCCCTGCTGCAGGGAGAAATCGTCGCGCTCAAAGGCATCGGAGGATTCCAGCTTCTGGTCGATGCCCGCCAGCCGGACGCGGTGGCGCGTCTGCGCCAGCGCAAGCATCGCGAGGAAAAGCCGTTCGCGCTGATGATGCCGTCGCTGGAAATGGCGCGCGCCTATTGCGAAATCTCGCCCGCCGAAGTGCAGCTACTGGAATCGCAGGCCGCGCCTATTGTCTTGCTTCCGCCCAAGGCCAACACGGACATCGCCTGGAATGTCGCGCACTGCTCCCCCTATCTCGGCGTCATGTTGCCCTACTCGCCGCTGCATCATCTGCTCATGCAAGAGTGCCGCTTCCCGTTGATCGCCACCAGCGGCAACCGTAGCGACGAGCCCATCGCCATCGCCAACGAAGACGCCACCGTCCGCCTCAAGGACATCGCCGACCATTTCCTCATGCACAATCGCCCCATTGTGCGCGCCTGTGACGATTCCGTGGTGCGCCTCACCCGCGGACGCGCCGGTATCCTGCGCCGCGCCCGGGGCTACGCTCCGCTGGGCGTTCACGTCGCCCAATCCCTGCCGCCCGTGCTCGCGGTCGGCGGCCATCTCAAGAACACGGTCGCCATCGGCGTAGGCCAGGACGTTTTTCTCAGCCAGCACATCGGCGACCTCGAAACCCTCGAGGCCAGAGGCGCGTTCCAGAAAGCGATTGACGACTTGTGCCGCCTCTACAGCTTCCAGCCGGAGGCCGTGGCCTGCGATCTGCACCCCGACTATGCCTCCACCCACTGGGCGGAGAATTCCGGACTGCCGGTGATCCGTGTCCAGCACCACCACGCCCACGTGGCTGCCTGTGCCGCGGAGAACAACGTGCAGGGCGCCTACCTCGGCATTTCCTGGGACGGCACCGGGTACGGCCTCGACGGCGCCATCTGGGGTGGTGAGTTTTTCCAAGTGGAAGGGAATCAGTTCGAGCGCATCGCACACCTGCGTTCGTTTGGTTTGCCGGGCGGTGATGCCGCGGTCCGCGAAGGCTGGCGTTCGGCCGCCAGTCTGCATGTTCGAAGTCTTTGGGCTCGGAGCCCGCCCACCCTGATGTCGCGCCCCATTCGCCGGGAAAACCCCGATTGGACGATGCCAAGGTCCGCTTGATGCTCGAGCGCGGCATCAACGTGGTGCCGACTACCAGCGTGGGTCGACTGTTTGACGCCGTCGCCTGCATCATTGGCGTAGCCGCGGAGAACCGTTTTGAGGGCCAGGCCGCCATGCTGCTCGAAAATGAAATTGGCCTCTTGCGTACGCAAGAGGCGTATCCTTTACCAGGTGGTGACTGGGGTCCTCTGATTCAGGCGGTGATGGCGGACAAGGTCGCTGGAGTCGCCGGTCCGGTCATCGCAGCGCGCTTCCACAATGCGCTGGTGGAGTGGATCCTGGAGGTCGCCTCCAACGCCAAGTTCAAGCAGATTGTGCTCAGCGGCGGAGTGTTTCAGAACCGCTATCTGACGGAACGCGCGGCGGCTGCGCTGGAGTCGCGCGGCTTCGAGGTGTATACCCACCAGCGGGTTCCGCCCAACGATGGCGGAATCGCCCTGGGTCAGGCAGTGATGAGCGCAGCGGCTAAAGGCGCTAAGAATTAGAACGTGTTGCGGCACGGCAAAAGCCGTGCCCTGATACGAATCTGCCCGAGTTGTTGGCTCCAGTCATCGTTAGCGCCGGCACGAGCCGTCGAGTAACCGGGGTCGTTAGCGCCGGCACGAGCCGTCGAGTAACCGGGGTCGTTAGCGCGGCACGAGCCGTCGAGTAACCGGGGTCGTTAGCGCGGCACGAGCCGTCGAGTAACCGGGGTCGTTAGTGCCGGCACGAGCCGTCGAGTTGCTGTCATGGTTCGTATCAGGGCATGCCTTCAGGCATGCCGCAAGAGCCGGCAAGACTGAATCGCGGCTTTAGCCGCTGAGAGAGGCCACCACATGTGTCTCGCAGTTCCGGGCAAGATTGTTGAAATCATGGACGACGGCGACATCGCCTTTCGCCGCGGCCGGGTCGACTTTGGCGGCATCCGCAAAGAGATCAACCTTGCCTACACTCCCGAGGCCGAAGTCGGAAAATACGTTCTCGTCCACGTGGGTTTCGCCATCAGTGTGATTGACGAGGAGGAAGCCCAGCGCGTCTTCCAGTACCTTGAACAGATGGGCAGGCTGCAGGAGGAGCTCGGTGAAATTCCTCAGTGAATATCGCGATCCCCAGGCCGCCGAACAACTAGCACAGGCAATTTGGAAGAAGCAGACGCGTCCCTGGACGATTATGGAAATCTGCGGCGGCCAGACCCACACCATCGTCAAGAGCGGCCTCGAAGATTTGCTGCCCCGTGATATCACGCTGGTCCACGGTCCCGGCTGCCCTGTCTGCGTGACCCCGATCGAATTGATCGACAAAGCGGTGGCCATTGCGCTGCGCCCCGAAGTAATCTTCTGCTCCTTCGGAGACATGCTGCGCGTCCCCGGCTCCTCGAAGAGCCTGTTCGACGCCAAGGCCGAGGGCGCCGACGTCCGCATTGTCTACTCACCCCTCGACGCCCTGAAACTTGCCAAGGCAAATCCGCAGCGGCAGGTCGTTTTCTTTGCCGTCGGCTTCGAAACCACCGCGCCCGCCAACGCTATGGCCGCGTGGCAGGCCGATCACGACCACCTCGACAATTTTTCGCTGCTCGTTTCCCATGTTCTCGTTCCCCCCGCCATGGAGGCGCTGCTTTCCTCGAAGAATTGCGTGGTCCAGGGATTCCTGGCCGCGGGCCACGTCTGCACCGTCATGGGTTATGAAGAATATTTTCCGATTGCGGACAAGTACAAAGTTCCCATCGTCGTGACTGGCTTTGAGCCTCTCGACATTCTCGAAGGCCTTCTCATGACGGTCGCCCAACTCGAAGAAGGCCGCCACCAGGTCGAGAACCAATACGTCCGTGCCACGCGCCGGGAAGGGAACCGCCCCGCACAGGAACGCATCATCGAAGTGTTCGAGATCGTGAACCGCCAGTGGCGCGGTCTGGGCGAAATTCCCGCCAGCGGCTTCCAGTTGCGTGGCCGCTTCCAGAAATACGATGCCAACCGGCGGTATCCTTTTTCGGGCGAAACCGCCCACGAGTCGCCGGAGTGCATTAGCGGACTTATTCTGCAGGGCATCAAGAAGCCTCACGAGTGTCCGGCATTCGCGGTGAAGTGTACGCCGGAAAACCCGCTCGGCGCTCCCATGGTCTCGTCGGAGGGCGCGTGCGCGGCCTACTACCACTATGGCAGACGCCAAAGGCATGACCGAATTCAACCTGAGTTGTCCGGTACCCCGAGTCGCTGACGATCGCATCGTCCTGGCGCACGGCGGCGGCGGACGCCTGACCCACCAGCTCATCGAAAAGATTTTTCTGCCCGCGTTCGGCAATCCCATGCTCGACCAGCGCCATGACGGCGCGGTCCTGCCGCTCGAAGGAATGAAGACCGGATCGCGATCTCGCCTTCACCACCGATTCCTTCGTGGTGCGCCCCCTGATTTTTCCTGGCGGGACGATCGGCGACCTCGCTGTCTACGGCACGGTCAACGATCTCGCCATGTGTGGCGCGCGGCCGCTCTACCTCAGTGCGGGATTCATTCTCGAAGAAGGCTTGGCCATGGACACACTGCGCACCGTGGTCACCTCGATGCAAGAGGCCGCGGCCAAGGCGGGAGTGCAACTGGTAACCGGCGACACCAAAGTCGTCGACAAGGGCAAAGGAGACGGCATCTTCGTCAACACCTCCGGCATCGGCCTGATCGAAGCCAACGTCAAAGGGACGATCGGTCCGGCCTCAGTTCAAGTTGGCGACGCGGTCATCATCTCCGGCGATCTTGGACGCCACGGCGTCGCGATCCTCTCGGTACGCGAGGGCCTCGAATTCGAGTCGCCCATCTTGAGCGACACCGCTTCCGTCTGGCCTGCGGTCGAAGCCTTGCTGAATGCCGGCATTGAAATCCATTGCCTGCGCGACCTGACCCGCGGCGGCCTGGCCACCACCCTGAACGAGATTGCCTCGGACCGAAATATCTGCATCAAGCTGGAAGAGACGCTCATTCCCGTGCAGGAGACGGTACAGAGCGCTTGTGAGATTCTCGGCCTTGATCCGCTGTATGTAGCGAACGAAGGCCGCTTTGCCGTCTTCGTTCCCGCTGCGCAGGCGGACGCGGCCCTTGAAGTCATGAAGAAAGTTCCGGTCTCGGAGGGTTCGGTCCGCGTGGGAACTATACTGGAGAGCCCCGGCCGCACGGTGGTCCTGCAAAGCCGCATCGGTGGCAACCGCGTGGTTGACATGCTGAGCGGCGAGCAATTGCCGCGGATTTGTTAGGACCCCAGGCGTTGTCGTCCCATGCACGTGCATTTCCGCCTACGATCACCCTTCCCACGGATTGACCAGCCTTACCCCGCATCCTTCGAAAACATAGGGGTTGCGCGTGGCCAGCGTCGCTCCGTGGACTCGCGCGATCGCCGCGATCTGTGCATCGACTCCGGATATCGGTTTGCCTTGCCGGCGGCGCGATGACCCAATCTGCGAGACAGCACTCGCGGCTCTGTCCTCAAAGGTCAGAACGCGATCCGCAAATACGTCCCCGAACATTTTTTCAGCTCCCGCCCGAACGACATCGCGGCGTCTGCCGGACGAGATGAGTTCGATGCCATAAAGAATCTCTGCCATCGTGACGGCGGTGACGTGCAGGTCTTCGGCAGCCTGGCTGCTGAACCAGCGTAGAACCATCCGCTCCGGCGCCGGGCGCATCAGTTCGGATACGACATTGGTATCGAGAATGGTCATCGGCTAATGATCATCGGCAGAAGATTCGACGCGGTTCGTTGCCCTACTCCCTCCCAGCCAGCCAATCTGGATCGGGTATAAGCTCCCGCGGAAGACGTTCCAGTTCCACTCCTCCCAGCGGACCGAAGATCTCGCGAATGCGCTCGGCCGGGTTGGTTCTTTTCTTCGAGGTCTGGGCCAGCGCGCTCTTCAGGATTTCGCGGGCTTCCTGCTCCATGGAGCGTCCGTTCATGGCCGCCCGGATCTTGAGCTTGCGTTTCGTGTCCGTTTCCAGATTCCTGATGGTAATACTAGCCATGACATCAATGATAGCAATGCAATCATTGATTGCATAGCGGCGCAAAACCAGTCTAAACCTCAAGAGACGACGCGTGAGGTACCCCTGGAGTCACCTCCGTAGTTCCTGTATCTGCTTGATTCTAATCGACATATACCATAGTGACCCAAATCACGCCCGCCCGTGAGAATTATCACTGTTTCTTTCTCCTGGAAGCCGAGAATGAACAACGGCATTATGTCTACGCTGTACCTACGGAGGTAGGACTATGAGTTCGGTTACCACGCGCCCCGGAACCAAGATCTCTGGGGACTACATTGAGCAAGTCATGATCAGTGTGAAGGCGAAGAATCCCGCCGAGCCTGAGTTCCATCAGGCGGTTGCAGAAGTGTTCGATTCTCTCAGGTTAGTGTTGGGCAAGCATCCCGAGTATCAGTCCGCACGTCTGCTGGAAAGAATTGTCGAGCCCGAGCGGGTCATCATGTTCCGCGTGCCGTGGTTTGATGATCAGGGCAACATCCAAATCAACCGTGGTTTCCGCATTGAGATGAACAGCGCCATCGGCCCCTACAAGGGCGGACTCCGCTTCCATCCCTCGGTCAATCTCGGCATCCTGAAGTTCCTGGCGTTTGAACAAGTTTTCAAGAACTCGCTCACCACGCTGCCCATGGGCGGCGGCAAGGGCGGATCCGATTTCGACCCCAAGGGCAAGAGTGACAACGAAGTGATGCGCTTCTGCCAGAGCTTCATGACCGAACTGCAGCGGCACATTGGACCGGACACCGACGTCCCGGCCGGCGACATCGGCGTGGGCGGACGGGAGATCGGTTTCCTGTTTGGCCAGTACAAGCGCCTGCGTAACGAATTCACCGGCGTCCTGACCGGCAAAGGCCTGGGCTGGGGCGGTTCGCTGATTCGTCCCGAAGCCACCGGCTACGGCTGCGTATACTTCGCCGCCGAAATGCTGAAGAGCAAGAAAGATTCCTTCGACGGCAAGCTCTGCCTGGTTTCGGGCAGCGGCAATGTCTCGCAGTACACACTCGAGAAGCTGCTCGATCTCGGCGCCAAGCCCGTCACGGTGTCCGACTCGAACGGCGTCATCTACGATCCCGATGGCATCGACCGCGAGAAGCTGGCCTTCATCATCGAACTGAAGAACGTGAAGCGTGGCCGTATCCGGGACTATGCCGATCACTACAAGAAAGCGATCTTCATGCCCACGGACATCAAGCTGGAACACAACCCGCTCTGGAACATCAAAGCGGACTGCGCCTTCCCCAGCGCCACGCAAAACGAGATCACCGCGAAAGACGCGGCGAACCTCATCAAGAACGGCATCAAGCTGGTCGCCGAGGGTGCGAACATGCCCAGCACGCTCGAAGCTACCAAGATGTTCCTCGATGCCAAAATCCTGTACGGACCGGCCAAAGCCGCCAACGCTGGTGGCGTAGCCACCTCCGGCCTCGAAATGTCCCAGAACAGCGCACGCTTGAGCTGGACTCGCGAGGAAGTGGACGACCGTCTGCACAAGATCATGATCGCCATTCACAAGAACTGCTTCGAAACGGCCGAAAAATACGGCACGCCCGGCAACCTGGTGAACGGCGCCAACATCGGCGGCTTCCTCAAGGTAGCCAACGCCATGCTGGATCAGGGCCTGGTGTAGCTGATCTGGGAGCGATTCTCGTCTGCCTGGGATTCGAGTAGAGTTCCATGTCTGTCGATTACGTGGGGACAGCCGCCCTCGGCTGTCCGGCCGGGCGAAGCCCGGCAACTGCATGCAGCATCACAGAGCGGGTGCCCCACCCTTGTCCCTGCGTCTTTTGCAGGGACAGGGTGGGGATTTTGACTTTAAATCCTATTCCTCGGAGAGAAAAGTCGACAGTCCCCACCCTGTCCCAAACAACGCGACAAGGGAAGGGCCCCCAGCGCTATGATTGCCTGTGACAACGTCCCCCATGACCCTGCCCCGCATCGCCGAGCCCATCCTCGACGCCGAACAGCGCTTCGAAGGCTTCGAAAATCTGATGCCCTTCAAGGTGCACAACATCCTTCTGGTCTCCAGCCTCTACGATTCCTTCATCCTTCGCGAAGACGGACGCCTCAACGAGCTCCTTATCGACGAATCCCTCGAACTCAACCTGCAGCAAATTCCCGGCATCACCCACGTTTCCAGCTGCGCCGAAGCCCTCGACCTGGCCAGCTCCAATCCGCAATTCAATTTGATCGTGACCAACCTTGCCGTCGGCGACATGGACGCCGCGCAACTGGCCTGTGAAGTCCGCCGCAAGGGCCTTGACGTACCCGTCGTCGTGCTCGGCTACGACTACCGCGAGATCAAGAATTTCGTCGCCCGCAATCCCGTCACCGATATCGACCGCGTCTTCCTCTGGCAGGGCAACGCCCGCATCCTGATCGCAATCGTCAAATATGTCGAAGACAAGCGCAATGTGCTGCACGACACCCGCGCCATGGGCGTGCCGGTATTGCTGGTGGTCGAAGACAACATCCGCTACTACTCCTCATTCTTGCCGGTCATCTACACCGAGCTGATCAAGCAGTCACGCCGCGTGATTCAGGAAGGCATTAACGTCGCCCACAAGCTCGTTCGCATGCAGGCGCGCCCGAAAATTCTGCTGAGCTCGAATTTCGAAGACGCCGCCCAGCTCGTGCAGGGCTACCGCGACTACCTCTTCGGTCTGGTGTCCGACGTGGAATTCCCCTGGGAAGGCAAGCTCAGTCCCGAGGCCGGCTTCGAACTCGCGCGCATGGTGAAAAGCCTGGTGCCCGATGTGCCCGTGGTTCTGCAGACCAGTCGCACCGAATTTCGTCCTCGCGCTCACGCCGAAGGTTACTCGTTCCTGCGCAAGCGTTCGCCCACTCTGCTGAAGGACCTTCGCCGCATCCTGACCGATTCTTTTGGATTCGGCGACTTTGTCTTCCGCCTGCCTGACCAGCGCGAGGTTGGCCGCGCCAAAGACCTCAACGAACTCGAAGAGCAACTGCAGACCGTTCCCCCCGAAAGCCTGATGTACCACGCTCAGAGCAACCACTTCTCGCACTGGCTGATGGCGCGCACCGAGTTTGCCCTGGCCGCCAAGCTCCGCCCGCGCAAGGTTTCCGACTTTAACGGTCCCGAGCACCTGCGGCGCGACTTGATCGAGTCCATTAACGACTACCGCCGCGAGCAGAACGAAGTCCTCATCGGCGACTTCAAGCCCGACACCTTCAAGCCTTCCGACTCCAGTTTCTTAAGAATCGGTTCCGGCTCGCTGGGCGGCAAAGCCCGCGGCCTGGCCTTCGTCCGTCACCTGCTGCGCACTCGCCGCATCGCGCGCCGTTTTCCCGGCGCGCGCATTTCCGTTCCCCCCGCCGTGGTGATTGCTACCGATCTTTTCGACCAGTTTCTCGCCGAGAATAACCTGAGCGACTTTGCGCTGCACTGCGACGACGACACTGAGATTCAGCAGCGCTTCCTCGATGCCACCCTGCCCGTTCCTCTGCAGGAAAACCTGAAAGCATTTCTGTCTGAAGTGGGTTACCCGTTGGCCGTGCGCTCTTCCAGCCTGCTCGAGGATTCCCAATATCAGCCCTTCACCGGCGTCTACGAGACGTTCATGCTGGGCAACCAGCAAGCCAACCCGCAGGCCCGCCTCGACGAACTCTCCGAAGCCATCAAGCGCGTCTACGCCTCCACTTTCAGCCAGCATGCCAAGGCCTATGTGCGCGCCACGCCCTATCGCCTGGAAGAAGAAAAGATGGCCGTCATTCTGCAGCAGGTGGTGGGTACGATTCACGGCCAGCGTTTCTATCCCGACTTTTCCGGAGTCGTACGTTCGCACAATTTTTATCCCGTGTCGCCCATGACTTTCGCCGACGGCATCGCCGCGGTTGCCCTGGGCCTGGGTCGCACCGTGGTCGATGGCGGCAAGTGTCTCAGCTTCTGTCCGCGCTATCCCCGCAATCTCCTGCAGTTTTCCTCGGTCGAAGACATTCTGGCCAACACCCAAACCGAGTTCTGCGCCCTCGAGCTCGACGGCGTTCCCCACGGAGGAGGTCCTGGCCATCTGCGCGAAGCCCGCTTCGGCCTCGATGTGGCCGAATCCGACGGCACGCTGCACGCTGTAGCCTCAACCTACTCTGCCGACAATCACGCCGTCTATGACGGCTTGAGCCGCGCTGGCGCCCGCGTCGTGACCTTCGCTCCCATGCTCAAGCACGGCCTGTTCCCGCTGGCCAACATCCTGGAGTTGCTGGTGCGCGCCGGCGAAGATGCCCTGGGCAATCCCGTTGAAATCGAATTCGCCGTGCGCCTGCCGCGCGCCGAAGAACCCGCCGAGTTTGGCTTCTTGCAGATCCGCCCGCTGACCCTGGCCCGCGATCATCAGGACCTCACCATCGGCGATGTCGACGCGTCCCAGCTGATCTGCCGGAGCACGAAAGTTCTCGGCAACGGCCGCATCGAAAACCTGTACGACATTGTCGTCGTCGATTCCCAGCGCTTCGAGCGCAGCCGCAGCCAGGAAGTGGCCCGCGCCGTGCCCACTTCAACGCGACGCTGAGCACGGAGGGTCGCCCCTACTGCTGATCGGTGTCGGCCGCTGGGGATCCAACGATCCCTGGCTCGGCATCCCCGTCGAGTGGGACGAAATCTCCGGCGCCCGCGCCATCGTCGAAGCCGGCTTCCACGACTTCCGCGTCACCCCGTCCCAAGGCAGCCACTTCTTCCAGAACCTGACCGCCTTCCAGATCGGATATTTCACGGTGAACCCCGACGCCGGCGAAGGCTCCGTCGATTGGCAATGGTTGGCCGAGCGGCCCGCGGTCGAAGAACAAGGCTGCGTCCGCCGCCTGCAATTTGCTCAGCCCCTTCGCGTGGTCATGAACAGCCGGACGAGCCAGGGCGTAATCTTCAAGCCGGAAGGGAACTAAAAGGGCCGAGCAGTTTCTGGAGCGCTTACCGGATCACGTGGATTTGCAGGTCCAATTTCAGATTCTTCCACGACCGATCAGCCGTGTAGACGGGAGCTTTCAATTCGAGTCCAAGGGATAAACATGCCCGGTCGGCCAGAGACAAGCCAAGAGCACGAGTCTCGGTGAGCAAGTTTCCGGCAGTGCGAGCTGATCAGCCGTAAAAGGCAGTACCTCCTGAACGAGGCTCGTGGCGTCTCCCCACGCGAGATCGCGCGGCCAGCCAGAAACCAATAATTTGCCGTGCACTTCCGCGAGGTTGACGCTGCTTACAATCGCTCGGGCCAACAGCTCCGGCGTGAGTTTCTCGAAACCGCGCTCGCGGTGAATTACAGCCAGCATCGCAGAGGCATCGAGGACGACCTTATTCACGCTTGGCAGCCTCGCGCCGCTCAGCGATCAACTCGTCGACCAGTGAGACACCAGGCTTCACATACTGCCGGGCGTGACGCTGCGCTCGCTCGATGCGCCGTTTCATGGTCGTGATCCGCAGTTCGTCGTCCTCCAGCCGCAGGATGACCTCGTCGCCAGGGTTGATTCCGAGCGCTTTTCGAAAGGGCGCCGGAATGACGACACGTCCGTTTTCATTGATCCGCAATCGGGCTTCTGAATCCATGTCACACCTCGCTATCAATGACACAGGTCTATTATGTTGTCCAGTATAGTACTAAAATGACATATTGTCTAGAAGGTGTCAGATTCTCCGCACACTCAACTGTGATCCAAATCACAGCCTCCCCATCCGCCCTCCGAACACAATCATTCAGTCGGGAATTTCGTCATTCCTTGCCCGCGGAGTGCCTGTGTTCAAAATTATCGACGCTCAATTCCTAGCACCCGGAATCAAACGCTTTGTCATCGAAGCGCCTCGCATCGCCCGCAAACAGAGGCCTGGCCAGTTCGTCATCCTGCGGATTTACGAAGAGGGTGAGCGCATCCCGGTCACCATCGAGAACTCCGATCCGGCCCGCGGCACCATCAACATCGTCGTGCAAGCGGCCGGGAAAACGACTCACCTGCTCAACTCGCTGGAAACAGGTGATCAGATCCTCGACGTGGTCGGCCCGCTCGGCAAGCCCTCCGAGATCGCCAACTACGGCACGGTCGTAGTCGTGGGTGGCGGAGTCGGCACGGCCATGGCTTATCCCACGGCCTCAGCCCTCAAGCGCGCCGGCAACCGCGTGATTTCCATCGTGGGCGCGCGCAACAAAGAATTGGTAATCCTCGAACCGGAAATGCGCGCCGTGAGCGACGCCCTCATGATCACCACCGATGACGGCAGTTATGCCGACAAAGGTTTCGTCACCGACAAGCTCCGCCAGTTGATTCAAAATGGCACGCGCATCGACCTGGTCGTGGCCGTGGGCCCCATTGTGATGATGAAGGCGGTGGCCGAGATGACCCGCAAGGAAAACATCCACACCGTGGTCAGTCTCAATCCGATCATGATCGACGGTACCGGCATGTGCGGCGGTTGCCGCGTTCTGATCGACGGCAAGAGCGAGTTCGCCTGTGTCGACGGCCCCGAGTTCGACGCGCACCGCGTCGATTTCGCGGTACTGGTCCAGCGCAATTCCATGTACCGCGACGCCGAGCAGCGTTCTCTGGCGGAATTTCAGCGAGTCACCAGCGCGGCGGCGTCTACCCAGGAACTCGAACACGCCTGTGCCGTGGTTCGTGCCAACCGGCAAGGAGAGCAACGATGAGTCCCACCGCGAAGAAATCGCTGAACCCGGTGCCAATCAAAGAACGCATCAAGGTTCCTCGTCAACTGATGCCCGAGCAGCCGGCGGATGTGCGCGCCCACAACTTCGAAGAAGTGAATCTCGGCTACAGTCCTGAGTTGGCACAGCAGGAGGCCCAGCGCTGCCTGGAATGCGCCAAGCCCACCTGTACCGACAACTGTCCCGTCGGCGTGAAGGTGAAAGAATTCGTCGAACTGATCGTGATGGGTGATTTCCTCGGCGCCGCCGCCAAGATTCGCGAAGACAATGTCCTCCCCGCCATCACCGGCCGCGTTTGCCCCCAGGAGGACCACTGCGAAGGCAAATGCCTGTTGTCCAAAAAAGTAAAGCCGCTCGGAATCGGCTATCTGGAACGTTTCGTGGCTGACTACGAAAAGCGCATGGGCACGCACGTGGTGCCCAGTGTGCGTGCCCACGGGAAAAAGGTTGCCGTTGTTGGCAGCGGCCCCTCGGGCCTCACCGTGGCCGGCGATCTCATCCAGAAGGGCCACAAGGTCCGCGTGTTCGAAGCCCTGCATGAACTCGGCGGCGTGCTTGTCTACGGCATCCCGGAATTTCGCCTGCCCAAGCAGATCATCCGCGAGCAACTCGACTACATGCGCGAAATGGGCGTCGAATTTGAGACCGACGTGGTCGTAGGCCGTACCGTGACCATCGACGAACTCATGGGCGAAGAAGGCTACGACGCGGTCTACATCGGCACGGGCGCGGGACTCCCGCAGTTCATGAACATTCCCGGCGAACATTTCAACGGCGTCTATTCGGCGAACGAGTTCCTGACTCGCATCAACTTGATGAAGGCCTACAAGTTCCCGACCTATGACGAGCCCATGCTTGATCTGAAGGGCAAAGACGTGGCTGTGATCGGCGGCGGCAACACCGCGCTCGATGCGATTCGTTCCGCCCTGCGCCTGGGCGCGCGCAAGGCCTATGTGATCTACCGCCGCAGCGACGCTGAAATGCCGGCTCGCGCCGAAGAAGTTCATCACGCCCGTCAGGAGGGAATCGACTTCCAGATGCTGACCGCGCCGGTAGAATTTCTGTCCGACGGCAAGGGATGGCTGACCGCCGCCCGCTGCGTTCGCATGGAACTGGGCGAACCCGATGCCTCAGGGCGCAGGCGCCCGGTGCCCATCTCAAGGCTCGGAGTTCGATCTGCCATTGTCGGTGGCCGTCATCGCCATCGGCACCAGCGCCAATCCCATCGTGCAAAGCACCACGCCCGGCCTCGGCACCAACAAGCGCGGATACATTCAGGCCAGCGAAGAAACCCAGCGCACCACGCGTAAAGGAGTATTTCGCCGGAGGAGACATCGTGACTGGCAGCGCCACGGTGATTCTCGCCATGGGCGCCGGCCGGCGCGCCGCCAAGTCGATCCATGAGTATTTGACCACGGGCGGATAGTGAGAAAAGAAGGTTTAAGCATTCCAAGGGTTTCCAAGTCAGTGCACGTGTGATCATTGCATGCCTTGAAGTCGGACTCTGAAACCTGCTTCATTCAAAGCTCAATCTCAAAATACGTATCCGTCCTCCACCATACGAGCGGAATCCGCGCCATCCAATACTTGCGGTTGATGCGTCTGCCGCGCCCGGGCATGCTCTTCTGGCGGCAAAATCCGCGCCGTCGCGGCAAATTCCGCTCCGGTCACTTTTCCGCGAATCGTGCACGGCGCCACGCGCACCTGGGGATTATTGCGAATCCGTTTCGTTTTCCCCATGTCGCTGCGCGTCATGACGTAGAGTTTGCCGTCTTCTTCTCCAAACCATACTGGAGTAGCGACGCCCGCTCCGGTCTTGCGAAACGTTGTCAGGGAAATATATTTCTGACCTCGGATAGGCTCAGGAATCGCAGTCGGTGCATCCATAGGGTTGTTGAGATCACGGGCGCGTACATTCTTGCCTGCCTCACAAGTGTACTCAGCTGCCATGATGACGTCACGAAAGCCTACCCCCAGTGCTCTTATCCAGTGATCGAGAAGTTTGAGATTGCCACGAGAGACGACAGCCACGCAGCGCAACCGGCGTGGGCCTGCCGGTTCCTCCGCGTGAATCTCAGCACACCGAGGTCGTGCTAAGGCTTGTTCTCTCTCCGCCTCGTCGAAATGCACTGAAACCCAGCGCACACTGTCGTCCGGAAGGTCCATTTTCATTCGCTCTCTCGTTGCTGAGTAATTATTGTAAAACCGCTAATTCGCAACCTCCACGCTCGCTTCCCCTGTCATCTCTGGTACGCAACCTGCCTGCGTCGATTGCTCCCGTCGCGTCATCTGTGTTACAAGCCTGAACATGCGTAAATGGATGAAAGATCGCTTACAGCGGCGCAAGAAGAAAGCTCCGGAGCAGGGAAGTCAGCCGGCACCGCCGCCCCTGCAGCCGGCCTATTTTGATGCCGACCAGCCTCCCAGCCCGGCGCCCGAGTCGAGCCGTCACGAAGCCGAAACTGCAGCGCTCCCGAACCGGATTTTGAAGCGCAGCCCGCTCGCGAAGAATCTGTCGCCGTGCCGCCACGCCAGACGCCCGCCGGCGGAGAAGCCCAGCGTGGACGCGGCCGCCGTCGCCGCGGTGGACGCGGCCGTGGAGGACGCGGTCGCGAGCAAGCTGTCGCCCAGGCTTTCACTCCCGCTGCCGCGAAGGGCATTGTCCCTGACCTGCCGGGTCAGGGAATCGAAGAAGGGTCCGAGGAGGAAGCGCCCGAAACGGCCGAACTAGACGGTGCGATCGCCGCGCCGCAAGCGCCGGCGATTCCGGCCGCTGTGCCGGTCGCTGCCGCTCGTCCGCCCAAAGGCATCGTCGTCCTCGCCATCGGATTACCCGGCTCCGGCAAGAGTTCCTGGTTCAAGCGGCACAACGTGGTCCCGCTCTCCAGCGACATGGTCCGTTCGCTGCTGTTCGATGACGTTCGCGAGCAGCGCTTTCAGGATCTTGTGTTCTCCAACCTGCGCTCCATGCTCAAAGCGCGCCTCATTGCCAAGCGTCCCATGAACTATGTGGATGCGACCAACTTGACCCCGCAGGAGCGTCAGCACTGGATCAAACTCGCCAAGGATTACAATTACGAAGTTCATGCCGTCTTCTTCGATGTCCCCCTGGAGGTCTGCATCGAGCGCCATCAGCGCCGCGATCGCGTCATTCCCGAAGACGTCATGCGCCGCATGGCTGCCAAACTCAAGGCGCCGGCGTTCGATGAAGGCTTCGCGAAAATCACCGTCGTCCGGGTGAAGAAGAAAGAATAAGCCCCAGGGCTCCCCGACAGGCAGCTTCGGTAGCGTGTGGTCACCGTTCTCGCTTTCGTCGTCAACGGTGACGACGACTTTCTGTTGATTCATGCTGTGCATGAGTTCCTCGATTTCTTCGGGGCGCATCGGCATTCCCGAAAACGCTCCCAGCAGAAGTGGTAGGCAAAGCAATAGCGTGCGCAGCCGGCGCTTGATCGACACCAGTCCCTCCCGGCGGACGCTCCAGGCAACAGCGCGTGGATGACTCTGCGGCCGAGGCGCCACCTGATCTTGTGAATTTGGTTTTAGCGGGACGACTTCAGGTCAGCAGGCGGGCGGTGCTCTCGATCCGATCACCGGCAAGCACGAAAGGGTTGGACTGTAACTTTTTTCCGATTGCCGTTCAGCCCAAACGATGGCGACGGTCCCAACGACGAACAAGAGCGGAACGAGGGCGGCTGAGAACAGGCTCGCCGAAGCCGGATTCATCGCGGCCAACAGCACAGCCACGAGGCAGAAGAACGCGAGCGCTTTGCGCGGCGAGATCATCGATTTCTTCCTGACGATTGCATGTTACATCGGAATGCAATCCAGACGCGCGTCCTTCATCCCTTCAAATGCGGCAACAATTCCTTGAACGCCGCTGACGAAGACGACCGCATCAATTCATAAATCATCATCTCGGTCGACGAGATCACCGCGCCCGCGGCCCGCATGCGTTCCAGCCCGATCTTCCAGTTCCACTCCGTCCTCGAACTGACGGCATCCGACGCCACGTGGACCAGGTAGCCTTCGCGCAGCGCGCCCAGCGCCGTCTGGGTCACGCAGATGTGGCTCTCCATCCCGCACAGCAGCAGAGTGTTGCGCTGGCCCGGCAGGCGCTTCAGTACGCTGCAAAAAGCCTCGCTGCCGAAGCAGGAAAACAGCGTCTTGTCGATCGCTTCCGTCCCGGCCAGCAGAGAGGCGATTTCCGGCACGGTTCCGCCGAGCCCCTTCGCGTACTGCGTGCTGACCAGCGCCGGAATCTTCAGAATGCCCGCCGCTCGAATCAGAAGCTGGGAGTTCCGCACCAGCTGTTCCTTCTGAAAAATCGGCGGCAGCAACTTCTCCTGGATATCGATCACCACCAGCGCGCACTGCTCGGCCTCCAGCGGCCGGCGCGCCATCTCGGCATAGTCCGTGGTGGGATGGATGGTATCGAGGGCGGTGACCATGGCTTCTCCTCATCCAACAATCTGTCCCTCCGATTCTACCGCTTCAGAGAAGAAGCACGCAGGGAGCACGCCCCGCAGATCAAACTTGGCACCGGATGGGCGGCGAATTGTCAGTGCTAACACGAACTGCTTTCGGTTGACCCAACCTCGCGTTCAACCATAAAATCAAGGTGAGCTGGCTAGCGCCGGCTCCGCTTAGAAATTGCCCCCTCGTTCAACGGCTAGGACACCTGCCTCTGGAGCAGGTTATCGGGGTTCGAATCCCTGGGGGGCAGCCAAACTTCAACCCTTCCCGCACCCGCGCCTGTGATGCTCCGTCCTCTCCGGTTTTCAGTGGCGGGCCGACCACTCCATCCATTACCATCTCTCACCTGGAAATAGAAAGGTCGATGTTCGGGATGCTCCTCATGCGGGCGATCACACACACGCCAACGAATCGCAGACTCCGCTTTTTCCGCGCACAGGTCGCGCTGCTCGCTGTCCTTTCTGCTCCCAGCTTGTTCGCGAAGAACAGCACTCAGGTTGTAGTGATTCCGGTCGCCAACATGTACGCTGCTCCCAGCGACCAGTCGGCCGTAGTTTCGCAGACCATTTATGGCAGCAACGTGATTCTGCTGACCGCGCGCGGAGAATGGTCCAGGATCCAAACCGCGGACCGCTACAAAGGATGGATTCCAAGCCGGCACCTCCGCCTGGTGCAAAGCGGCGCAGGTTACGCTACCGCCGGAGTGACGGTGCAGGTGGAGAGTCTTTTCGCCAACGTCTACCATGAGCCCGATGTGACGCGCCACAAGCCTGTCCTGACTATCCCTTTCGAAGCGCGGCTCGAAGTGATTCCCGTGGACGAGAGCGCGGCCAGGAAAACTGCGGCGAAGGAAAGCCACGACGGCTGGGTGCAGGTTCGTCTCCCGGACAAACGCACCGCCTGGATCCAGTCCAGCGACGTCGCCTCCGACGTGAAGCCCTTGTCCATTCCCGAAAGCATTACCCTGGCCAAGCGCTTCCTCGGGCTGCCCTACCTGTGGGGAGGCACTTCCAGCTTTGGTTTCGACTGTTCCGGCTTCACCCAAATGCTGGTGCGGGCCCGCGGCATCAACCTGCCGCGCGATGCCGACAAGCAAGCCGCTTGGACGGGCGTGATTCCCGTCGAGCGCAAGGATCTGCAGCCCGGCGACCTGTTGTTCTTTGGTTCCTCACCGCGCAACATTGATCACACTGGCATGTACATCGGCGACGGCCAGTTTATTCAAGACACCACTGAGGGACATCCGGTGGTCCAGATCAGCCGCCTCGACGACCAGCCCTGGACCCGCCTGCTGGTCGCCAGCCGCAGGGTGAAATGAAGCGGCCCCTTTCCCGCCGCCGCGGCGTGCGCGTTCCATTCCATTGTTCAGGTCAGGGATGAGCGCGAGAAGTTGCGCCGGAATGGGTTACACTAGCCAGCCGGAATCCCCATGCCTGCAAGCGTAGATGAGTTCCTGACTCGCCTCGAAGCCGCTAAGAGTCGTTTCGGACGAGGCGCAGCCGCTGAAACTAAGGCCCTGCTCGATGCGCTCGCACGCCACACTTTCCGCGACTCCAAATCCCTCATCCGCTTCCACGAGGCGCTGCTATTCCTGCGCGCCTTTCCGCAGTCGTCCGCACTAGTCCGCCGCATCGAAGAGCTTCTGAATACGTTCCATCACCGGATCGAAAAGCTTCGTGAACTTGGCGTCGACATGGCGGACTTCGACGACTTCGACACCTCCGGCATTGCCGGCACCACAATGCAAGACACGCTGAACTTCGAGGTCGCGCGCTGGCTTGCCCGCCGCATTCCGCGGGATATCGAGATCGCATGGGACGACTATGAAGAAGAGCGTGCGATGGGATCGACGTGGCCACGCTTTATCCCGCTGCTGGCGGAAGATTCCGATGTGGAAGCCAACGTCCCTTGGCGCAGCTGGCTCGACGCGGCACGAGGCCGCGAGCGGGAGTTGGAGTGGCTGCTCACCCGCTTCGAGCAATTGGCGGTCACCGAACGCGAGCGTGCGGAACTCTACGATTCGCTGCGCCTTCCACTCCGCTGGCATCTCGGGAATCTGAAGTTCTCGCGCACCCGCAACTGGAAGCGCCCGCGGCAGTTCTACTATCACAACGCACCGCTGATTGTCCGAAGCCAGGTGTCGCTGGCGCATGAACTATCTCAACCTGCTCCGCGCCTTCCCAGGCTCTCGCGGCGCGAAGGGGAGTCCGTCATGCACACGATTCGGGAAGTGATGGCCGTGCGTTACCGCGAACTCTACGGCACTACGCTCGGCGACCCCAACTCCGTGGTGCGGGCCACACTTGGCCGTGGCGTCGTCATGTATTTCTGGAACCTGCCTGCAGCGCGGCGTTTGCCGCTCCGCGCCTACGTCGCGGGATTCACTGTGAAGAATGGTGTTCCCATCAACTACATCGAAGCCATCGGCCTGGGCGAATGGATCGAGGTCGGCTTCAACACTTTCTACACGTATCGGCAGGGCGAGACCGCATGGATTTACGCCCAGGCGCTGCGCTGCCTGTGCGCGTTCACCGCAGCGACAACGATCTCCGTCTATCCTTACCAGATCGGCCAGAACAACGACGAAGCTCTCGATTCCGGCGCCTTCTGGTTCTATCGCAAGTTAGGCTTCCGCTCCGGGAGCCAGCAGTTGGAGCAACTGGCCAGAAGGGAAGAGCAGAAGATCGCCGCGCACCCGCAATACCGCACGCCGAAGAAAACGCTGAAGCGCCTGGCCGAAGCGCATGTGTTCTATGAGTTGAATCGTAAAGGCTCCTCAGGGGCTAGACCATGGGACACGTTTTCCGTGCGTCATCTCGGCCTGCGCGTGAACCGGCGCATGGCGCGCGAGTTCGGCGGAGACAGCCAGCGCATACGGCGCGACGCGGTCGCGGAGGTCAGCCACGCGTTGCGGGTCAACATATCCAACTGGAATTCGGGGGAGCGGCAAGCTTTCGAGAACTGGGCGCTGGTCCTGGCGCTGATCCCGAAGTTGAGGGACTGGTCGCAGCAGGAGAAGCAGGATGCAGCCAGGATCATCCGCGCGCAAGCCGGTCCTGACGAGATGCGCTACCTGCGGCTGACCCAGCGCCATCCGCGCCTGCTCCACGAACTCCTGCGGTTGGGGTCGAAACAATAAGGCGGCTTCGTCTTGCACGGCCTCGGCGGTGAATCGCGACGTTGGGGCCCCACCCTGCTACTCCATTTCCCGGCGGAGCTTCTTAGACAGTTTCTCCATTTTCTTCAGATTGGTGTTGAGATCCTTGACCAACAGGCCCTCCTGCAGCTTCCGCAGTTCCGACTGCACGGACTCACTCAATGCGGACAACTCGTTCGCGTCCTGGTGAACAACCTGAAGCCGGGCCATCTTTGCGTCGATCGCTGGGGCGGCAGCCACCTGCGAAATGCCCTGTTCGCGCTGGTCGACCTTCTGAGCGATTCGGGCCTGCATGTTGGCTTGTTGGCCGAGGGCGGGGACGGCAAGAAAAAACGCCAGCAGGAGAACGAGGCGGGTGGGCATATGCACCTCCAGCGTGCGGCGGACTCTAGGGCGAAATTGTACTCCCGTTAGCCGGGGAAATACCGCAGCAAATAGGGGAGTGGAATCACGGCGCGGCGAGGGAACAGGCCCAGGAACATTGCTATTGACGCTATTTAGCAAAATAGCTAAACTAGAATGATGAAAGCAGTTTCCCGCACCTTCCGCGCTCTCGCCGACCCCACCCGCCGGCAGATTCTGCAGGAACTCAAGGCGGGTGAATTGGCCGCCGGTCAGATTGCATCGCGCTTCTCCATCTCCGGACCCTCGATTTCCCGCCATCTCTCCATCCTCAAAGGGGCTGACCTGGTGTCGGAGCGCAGGGAAGGCAACCGCATTCTTTACCGCTTGGAGCCGGAAGAAATCGCCAGCGCGGTGGGCGATTTCCTGAGCGCGGTTTGCCCCACCCAGGTCCTGCACAGGCGCAAGGCCAACCGGGCTAAGAAGGAGGCCATGTCATGAAGATCGCGATCACCGGCGGAACCGGGTTTGTGGGGAGCCATTTTTCCACGAAAATGTTGGCCGAGGGGCACACGGTCGTCCTGCTCGCGCGCAACGCCAGCCGGCAAAACAGCGGGCGGGACGATTCCGCGAGGGCGATCCGCGTTTCCAGCGACCTTTCTGACATCGATGTTCTGACCGCTGCGTTTGCCGGGTGCGAGGCCGTTGCCCATTGCGCCGGGATCAATCGTGAGATTGCCAGCCAGACTTTCCAGCGCATTCATGTGGACGGAACGCGGAACGTGGTCGAGGCCGCGAAGCGCGCCGGCATCCGGCGCATCGCGCTGATGAGCTTTTTGCGGGCGCGTCCGAATTGCGGTTCACCCTACCACGAGTCGAAGTGGGCGGCAGAGGAGATCGTCCGAGACTCCGGTCTCGATTACACCATCGTAAAGGCCGGAATGGTCTATGGACGTGGCGACCACATGCTTGACCACCTGAGCCATTCGCTCTACACGGCGCCGTTTTTCGCGACGGTCGGGCTGCACGAGAAAGCAATCCGGCCGCTCGCCGTCGACGACCTGGTCCAGGTTTTGCACGCGGCCTTGGTGGAGGGCCGTTTGAGCAGGCAGACGATCGCGATCACCGGAGCGGAGCAGTTGTATCTCAGTGACGCAGCGCGACGCGTGGCGCAGGTGCTCGGCCGGCGCATCTGGATCTTTCCCGCCCCGCTCTGGTTCCACTATGCCCTGGCACTGGTCTGCGAGGCCACGATGAAGGTTCCGCTGGTGGCAAGGGCCCAGGTGCGGATTCTGTCCGAGGGAGTCGTTGAGCCGGCGACAGCGTGCGATCCTTTGCCAGCGGACCTGACGCCAGCACGGCGCTTCACGCCGGAGCAGATTCGCGGCGGACTGCCCGACGCGGGGCCGTTTGGAGTGCGTGATCTCAGGTGCTCCGCCTGATGGCCGCCCTCCCGCTCGACCATGCCGCATCCAAGCCGGTCGCGCATCCCATCCTGCTCTACGACGGCGTGTGCGCGCTGTGCAACCGGCTGGTGCAGTTCATTCTGCGGCGCGATGCGGCAGGCTTGTTTCGTTTTGCCTCGCTGCAGAGTGCGCTGGCGGGGCGCATTCTGGCGCGGCATGGGGCAGATCCGCGGGACCTCGATACCGTGTATCTCGTGGTCAATGCCGATCAGAGCGACGAGCAGGTGCTGCCTCGCTCCGATGCCGTCATCTTTATCCTGAGGCACCTCGGAGCAGGGGAGGTGAGCCTGGGACAGACGCGCCAGGCGCCCGTCCCCACACCAGCACATATACGAGGGCGATTCCTTTGGCCGCTGATGGCACTGCTGCTGCAGTTGGTTCCGCGACCTGCGCGCGACTGGGGATACCGCCTGATCGCCCGCAATCGTTACCGCGTGTTTGGAAGGTACGACACGTGCCCGCTGCCCGGGGAAGACGTACGCGGACGTTTCCTCGATCAATAGACTGACCAAACCACCGACCGGCCAAACCGCCGCAGGGGCTTAACTGGCGGGACGTGTCGTTCCACTCTGGCTGTCCGGCGTATTCAAGATTCAGTACTCCGGGGCCGTTCCCGGATCAATGAGCGCTGAGGCGACTCTTCGCCAACCACGCCCACTTCTCGCAAAGGGCGCGTTGAATGGGGCACCCGGAGCCTGGCCAAAGGCTCAGGGCTTGAACGTCCGCGTGTGATCCTAATCACATCCGGCCCGATGCGCTGTAGAATAAACTCCGGCGATCGTGCCCCATTTCCGGCACGTAGAAATCATTCCTCGCGTCGAGGTTTTCAGCATGGCCGACAAAGCGGTTGTCGATACCCAGGGCCCTAACATTGATTCCATCCTGAACGAGCAGCGCAAGTTCGAATGCCCGCCGGAGTTCAGCAAGCAAGCCCACATCAAGAGCTTGGGAGAATACGAGCAGCTCTACAAGGAATCCGTCGATGAGCCCGACAAGTTCTGGTCGCGCATCGCCAGCGAACTGCACTGGTTTAAGAAGTGGGACAAGGTGCTGGAATGGAATTGTCCGTGGGCGAAATGGTTTGTGGGCGGGCAGATCAACCTCTCCTACAACTGCCTGGACCGCCACGTCACCACCTGGCGCAAGAATAAGGCCGCCATCATCTGGGAGAGCGAACCCGGCGAGGTTCGCATTCTCACCTACCAGCAACTGCATCGTGAAGTGCAGAAGTTTGCCAACGTGCTGAAGTCGCTGGGCGTGAAAAAAGGCGACCGCGTCGCGATCTATATGGGCATGACGCCGGAACTGCCAATCGCCATGCTGGCCTGCGCGCGCATTGGGGCGCCGCACACGGTTGTGTTCGGCGGATTTTCTTCGAATGCCCTGGTCGATCGCATTCACGACTCGCAAGCCACCGCCGTCATCACCCAGGACGGATCGTACCGGCGCGGCGCGGAAGTGAAGTTATTTCCCGCGGTCGAAGAAGCGCTGAAGTCCTGCCCCAGCGTGAAGCATGTAGTCATCTACAAGCGCACCGGAACTGCCATTAACATGCAGGCGGGCCGCGACCACTGGTGGCACGAGCTGATGGCCAAGGCGTCCGACGTTTGCCCGGCCGAGCCGCTCGATGCCGAGCATCCGCTCTACATTCTCTACACCTCGGGAACCACGGGTAAACCGAAGGGCGTGGTGCACACCACCGCGGGATATTCCGTGGGCACCTACCTCACGACCAAGTGGGTGTTCGATTTGAAAGACGAAGACACGTTCTGGTGTACCGCCGACATTGGATGGGTGACGGGGCACAGCTACATCGTGTACGGACCGCTGCAGAACGGCGCCACCAGCCTGATGTATGAAGGAGCTCCCAATTTTCCGGAACCGGATCGCTTCTGGTCAATCATTGCGCGCCATAAAGTGAACGTGTTCTACACGGCGCCTACGGCGATCCGCACGTTTCTCAAGTGGGGCGACGAATGGCCGAAAAAGCATGACATGAGCAGCCTGCGCCTGCTGGGGACGGTCGGCGAGCCGATCAATCCCGAGGCCTGGATGTGGTACCGCGAACTGATCGGCGGGAACCGTTGTCCGATTGTCGATACCTGGTGGCAAACCGAGACTGGCCACATCATGCTTACGCCCATTCCCGGCGCGATTGCCACCAAGCCCGGGTCGGCCACGCGTCCGTTTCCCGGGGTCGTCGCCGAGATCGTCACCATGGAGGGCAAGCCCGTGCCCGACGGTTCGGGAGGATTCCTCGTCATCAAGCGGCCGTGGCCCGGAATGCTGCGCACGGTGTACGGCGATCCCGACCGCTACGTGAAGAACTACTGGTCGCAAATTCCGGGCATGTATTTCACCGGAGACGGCGCGCGCAAAGATAAGGACGGATATTTCTGGATCATGGGGCGGGTGGACGATGTGCTCAACGTCAGTGGGCACCGGCTCAGCACCATGGAAGTGGAGAGCGCGCTGGTGGCGCACGAAGCCGTGGCGGAAGCCGCGGTGGTGGGCCGTCCTGACGACCTGAAGGGGCAGGCGATCTCGGCTTTCGTCACGCTCGAGCAGGGAAGACAGCCCACCGCCGAACTTAAGGAAGAGTTGCGTCGCTGGGTGGCGAAAGAAATCGGGGCGCTGGCCAAGCCCGACGATATCCGCTTCACCGACACCCTTCCGAAGACGCGCAGCGGCAAAATCATGCGCCGCCTGCTGCGGGAGTTGGCGACGAACGGCAACGTCAAAGGCGACACCACTACGCTGGAGGATTTTGGCGTGATCGCCAAGCTGCAGGAGCAGGACGAAGTGTAGGACTGACGTCGAGATTCCGCACTCTTGTTCGCGAGAATCGCGAAAAGAAGGATGGGGCGATGGGGCACCCGCGGTCCCTCTTCGCTCCCGACTTGGTTACTTCGTCGTTGTGGATGAGCCGTACGGCTGCAGTTCCTTGAACGCGGGACTGGTCTTCAGGCGCTGCGGAAAATCCTCTTCATAGTCGGTCAGGCCCGGGCACATCGCATGGTGCACGGCGCTGAACCCGAAAGCTCTCATCTCTTTCATCGCTTCCTCAGCCGACCAGCCTTCCTCGGCCATGCGATACGCCGCCACCGCCATCCCCGTGCGATCGTCGCCCAACCGGCAATGCACAAAGATCTTCTTGCCCGGGTTCTCACGAACCACGCGAAGAAACTTGGCGAAGGGCTCATCTTTCGGGAATGGACAGTGGGACGGAATGGATATGTACTGCATCCCCAACTTGGCCGCCGCGGCTTTTTCGTCTTTGCTCGCGCTGCCGCGCAGATCGACCACGAAGTTAACCCCCAGGTTTTTCAGAGATTCGATTCCCTGCTGGTTCGGCTGTCCCCCTCGATAAAGAGTTGCAGTCACCTGGCCAAAGTTCGGAAGTCCTTTTGCTTTCAGTCTGGTTCCCATCGTGTGTGGTTCAGGGGAGGGAGTGGCTTGGGGCGTCTGGCGCGACCCTGCGCTGACGCATAGGGCTAGGGTGAGAGCGCAGGCTAGAACGGTAGTTCGAACGATCACGCGCAGTGATGGGTTCACATCTTTCCATCCGGCCTGTTCAGGCATTCGAGTCCCTGGGAGTTCACTGGCTCATTTTGATGGCAAGTTGGCGCTCGGGCTGTGTCATCTCGCCCCACAGCTTCTTCAGATCCGCCTGCACGTCCTGATTGTCGGGCTGTTTGCGCAGAGCCATGGCAAACCACCGATAGGCGGTGGGCAGATCGTGCGGAGTGCACAATCCCGCCGAATACAGAGCGCCCATCTCGATCATCGCCTTGGGATTCGCCTGAGCGGCTGCCGGTTTCAACAGGCGCAGTCCGCGATCGCAATCCTGGCGCACACCTCGTCCGTAGAGATATTTCTGCGCCTCGCTGACCGGGTCAGGAGGCTTGGCGGGCTTGATGGCCGCGGGTGGCGTGGGTGCCGGCTCATCCGCGGTTTTGTTGGGCTTTGGGACCGCCGTCGGTGCATTGTCGGGAGCGGAAGCTGCCGGTTCTTTGGACGCAGGCACGGGAGGCGCGCCGGTGGCATCTGCCGGGGAATTCGGCGCGGCGCTCGACGGCGTGGTATCTCCCGTCACGGGTGCAGCGCCGGCCGGGGTGCTGACTGCCGGAGGATTGGCCGTTGGGCTCCCGGCGGCCGGAGCCGGGGAAGCCGGATCGCTAGCAGGCGGGTTCGCTGCGGGCGTTGCGGTGGCACTCGTGTTGCCCGAAGGCGCCGGCGCACTCAAACTCGGATCCGGGGTGTCGGAACTTTGTGTCGCGGCGGCGGGTTTGTTCCTGCTCGAACTCATCCATCCGAATCCTTGATTCTTCCAGCGCAAATATCCCAGTCCCACAGCCAAAGCCAGCGCTACCAGAATCAGAACGAACTTGCCCGCGCCCCCGCGCCTGGGTTCGTCGTCATCCAGCAAATAATCGAGATTGCTCGAACTGGGACCCGCGTGTGGCTCCGTGCTCAAACTGGCGCGCTTGCGGGGATCAGGCTGGTTCAATCCCAGAAACGACGGGCCGCTGATGACCGGCGCTTCGTCAGACACCGGCGCGGAACTTCGAGGAGCCTGAGAATCTTGCGACGGGGAGGGAACGGAAGCCACAGGTGAGAGAGGCGTCGAGGGTCGCGCCGCACTGCTGGAAGCAGGCGCAGAGGCCACTGCGGACGGCGCGGGCAACAGCGACGCTCCGCACATGCCGCAAAAGCGGTTGGTCTCCGGATTCTCATTGCCACAGTGAGGGCAGCGCACCGATCCTCCTGATCTCTCCTCTATAGCTTACGATATCTTGAAGGTTCGATGCAGGAGGAAGGCAACGGGAGTACCGCCAAAATGACTGGATGTCACCGGTGAAGAAATCGATGAAGCCTCTCGATGTTCCCAGCACCAAGCCCAGAGCCCGCAAGCAGAAAGGTATTTTCCACGTCATCGTGCAAGGGCGGACCCTGGAAGTGCAGCGCATTGCGGGCCACGCGCCGGTGGCGGCGGAACTCGTCTTCCTCCACGAAGGTCTCGGCTCCGTTTCCCACTGGAAGGATTTTCCCGCGCGCGTCGCGGCCGTGACCGGATGTCCCGTCACTGTCTATTCCCGCTACGGTTCCGGCAAATCCGATCTTCTCGCCGAGCCGCGTGCCATCACTTACATGCATGACGAAGGACTACGTTCCCTGCCCGATCTGCTCGCGCAACTCCACATCGAAGCTCCGATTCTCATCGGCCACAGCGATGGCGCTTCCATCGCCTTGATCCACGCCGGCGCGCACGATCACGTGCAGGGCCTGGTGCTTCTAGCTCCGCATGTTTTCGTCGAGGACCTCAGCGTCGCTAGCATCGCCGATGCCAAAACGAAATTCGAAACTACGAATCTCCCCGAGAAGCTAGCCCGCCATCATCGCGACGCCGCCCGCACCTTCTGGGGATGGAACAACATCTGGCTCCATCCTGAGTTCCGCCGGTGGAACATCGAAGAATATTTGCCGCGCATCACCTGTCCCATCCTCGCCATCCAGGGACTGGATGACCAGTATGGAACCATGGCACAGGTGCAAGCGATCGCCCGGCAGTCGGGCGGTCCGGTGGAAATTCTTACCTTGGCGGAATGCCGGCACTCTCCGCAGCGCGACCAGCCGGACGCAGTGCTGGCGGCGATTGCCAGGTTCGTGAAGCGGATTGGTGGGAACAAATAAGAAGCAAGCGCGGCAGAATCCGCAGTGTAATCAGGAGTGTGGACTCTCCGAAGTTTCCCCACCCGCTCGCCAAAAACGCGAGCAGGGTGGGGCACCCTTAGAACTACTGTTTCCTCGAAACGCTACTTCTTTACTTCGGGAGTGACCGGCGCGGGCGCAGCCACCGCGGTCAGAGTGTCCTTAGCTGCTTTGGGCAGCTTATCTGCATTTGCCAGCAAAAGACTAACCTGCCACATCTGCGTGGTCGAGAGAGTCTTGTCGAATCCCGGCATTCCGGTCATGCGAATTCCGCCCGCAACTTTCCAATAGCTCTCTGCCGGAGGATCATCGGTCACGCCGGTTCCTTCCATCAACTTAGGCGGCTTGGGAAACATTCCCTGGGCGATGGCAGTCTGCGCCTGTCCTGGCAGCCCGTGGCAGACCGCGCAGTGATCTTTATAGATCTGCGCTCCGGCCACGTAAGCGGATTCATCCGCGGCGATGGGGACGGACTTCGGCATCTCTTTATCCAGCCGAGCATGCAACGCCATTCTCGCCAGCGACTTCTCAAACGGCATCGGCGGCGCCGCCGTCGCCACCGGCGCGCTCCCGGAAGCGAAATACAGATAGACCCCGACTGGAACCACGATTAATCCCAAGATCAGCCCAACCAGAAATTTGCCCATGCACGTTCTCCTGTGGATTTACTCGATAATTGATAGTAAACGAAAACCGCAAAAACGCGGGGGAATGGGGCTCGCGGGCTCGAAAAGACCCAGCGGAGACGTCGTTGGTGATCCCACTCACTGACTCAGCCCGACACCCGTCTTACCATGCAGGCAGAACGACGACCCGGTCTCTGACCATCATCGCCGCCCGGGAGGTGCGTCATGCTGCTGCTCTACGGGGTGCTTCTCGTCCTGTTCTGTGCCGGTGTGGTCCTGCTCATGCCCGCGCTCTGGGCCCGCGAAATCCACCACGCCTATGCGGCTCCACGAGCCGTAACCTGTCCGGAGACGCAGCAGCAGGTCGGAGTCACGATTGACGCCGCGCATGCCGCCGTCACCGGACTGCGCGGCACTCCGGAATTTCGTCTGTCGGACTGCAGTCGCTGGCCCGCTCGCATCCAATGCGCGCAAGACTGCCTCCCGGAGGCTCTCCGCAATGAGCCCTACCCGCATGAGGAAGCCCGTCTGCCGAAGACCCACCGCCAGATTTTTCATCTGCCCGTGCTGCTCGCCGCCTTCGCCGCCTGGTACGCAGGCATGGTGTGGCATTCGCCCTACTTGTTCCGCGCCCGCTGGATGGCGGCTCTGGGCCTGACGCAGGATCAGTTGAAACAAATGTTGGCCTGGTATTCTCCGCACTTGCTCAGCATTGCCGCCTGCCTGCTGTTCGCCTACGGAGTAGCGTGGGTGCAGACCTGGCTTTCACGGAAAGGCCTGTGGCAAGGAATCCTTTCCGCCACTCTGCTTTGGAGTGCAATCATGCTCGCGACCCTGCCCTCGATGAGCATCCTCTCCCGTGACCTGCTGGTGATCGAAGCCGGTTATACCCTGGTGGCGACCATCATGGTCGGAGCCATCGTCGGGGGCCTTAGCGGCAGACTGGTGCTTCCAACTCTGGCCGAGAGATAGATGCGGGCACGGCAACGAAGGCCTGGCGTCCGCGTGGCTGATCCGCCCACGCCTCGGGGTTTCGTTGCCTCCTGCCGCAAGACACCGCACCTTTCCAGACCAACCTTTTACAACTCTGCGACGCGCGTTTGACAAGCACACTTCGCGGTTGCCCTAAGCTGCTTCAACCGTGACTCGAATCCCTGCAGAAATCGCGGAATTCAACTCAATGACTTTGGAGTGAATCATGGGCAACCTCCGAATCCTCCGCGGGCTGAGAACTGAGAACTGAGAACTGAGAACCGAGAACTGAGAACCCATCTCGCCGCGATGCTAAACTCAGCATCGGCATGTTGACTCATCTCGAATGCACCCGCTGCGGCGAACACTATCCCGCCGACCGTCCGCAATCCGTTTGTCCCAAGGACGCCGGCATCCTTTACGCCCGCTACGATCTCGCCGCCATCAAGCGCACGTTCTCGTCGGCGCGCCTCGCCGGACGTGCGCCTACCATGTGGCGCTACGATGCGGTTCTGCCCGAGGCCAATCCCGTCTCTCTCGGGGAAGGCTTCACGCCCATGCTGTCGAGCCGCGAATATCCCAGCGTCTACATCAAGGACGAAGGACTCAACCCCACCGGATCGTTCAAGGCGCGCGGCCTGTCCGCCTGCGTGACCATGGCTCGCCACTTCGGCCTGAAGAAACTCGCCATTCCTTCGGCGGGAAACGCGGCCGGCGCGCTGGCCGCTTATTCGGCGGCCGCCGGACTGGAAGCGCACATCTTCATGCCGAAAGATGTGCCCATGGCCAACCGCATCGAATGCGACTACTATGGCGCGCACGTGACCTTGGTCGACGGCCTCATCAGCGACTGCGCCCGCAGAGTCGCCGACTTGAAGGGTTCCCAGGCTTGGGAAAAAGACGGATGGTTCGACGTCAGCACCACCAAAGAGCCCTATCGCGTCGAAGGCAAGAAAACCATGGGCTACGAAGTCGCCGAGCAACTGGGCTGGAGAATGCCGCAGGGCATTATTTATCCCACGGGCGGGGGAGTCGGCTTGCTAGGGATGTGGAAGGCCTTCGAAGAAATGCAAGCGCTGGGCTGGATTGGCGCCGACCGCCCGAAGATGGTTTGCGTGCAGTCGTCGGGTTGCGCTCCCATCGTGAAAGCCTGGGATGAACGCCGGCCGACCTCTGAAATGTGGCCCAACGCCGCTACCCTGGCCTCGGGCCTGCGCGTTCCCAAACCCTATGGCGACTACCTGATCCTGGATATATTGATGAAGAGCAGTGGAACCGCGATCAGCGCCACGGATGACGAAATTCTCGAAGCCACACGCCATTGGGCAAAAGTAGAAGGCATCTTTGCCGCGCCCGAGGGCGCAGCCTCGCTGGTGGCCTACCGGAAACTCCGCGCCAATGGATTCTTCAAGCCGGAAGACACCGTAGTCCTGTTCAACACGGGCAGCGGCCTGAAGTATCTGGATGTGCTGGACGCGAATGTGGCGCGGGCGACCTCACCCGCTCAGCCTGCACCATCAGCCAAGCCAGCGGCTCGCCAAATTGGCGGAATCATCGGCCCGTATTGAGGTGTGGGACCGGCGCTGGGACCGGCGCTCCTCTGTGTCCTCCGTGTCCCCTGTGGTTAAATGGTTTCTCCCATGACCACCCGCCTCTACTACCACGATTCTTTCCTTTACGACTTCGAAGCCGAAGTCCGCGATGTCGTCGACTCCCCCCGTCCCGGTCTCATTCTCGACCGGACTGCGTTTTATCCCACCAGCGGCGGGCAGGTCTTCGATACCGGATGGATCACATCCGACGAAGGCGCCAAGTTGCGTGTGACCGAGGTCGCCGAGGCGGAGGACGGCAAGGTGATTCACTATCTCGAAGCACCGCTGCATGATTCGCAGCAAGAAGATGTGAAGCCCGGTGCCCGCATCCGCGGCCAGATCGACGCCACCCGCCGCCGCGACCACATGCAGCAGCACTCCGGACAGCACGTGCTCTCCGCCGCCTTTGTCCGCCTCTACAACATGCCCACAGTCTCGTTCCACATGGCCGACGCCTACTGCTCGATTGATCTGGACCTTAGCGCCCTCAACCCGCCTGTGCTGACCCAGGAGCAGATCGAGTCGGCGGAGCGCCTGGCGAACGAGATCATCCTCGAGAACCGTGCCGTCGACGTCCGCTTCGTGACCCGCGACGAGGCGGGGAAGCTTGGCCTCCGCAAACTTCCGCCGAGCGAACGCGATGAACTCCGCCTGATCGACATCCGCGATTTCGACCTCACCGCTTGCGGCGGCACGCACGTCTCGCAAACGGGACAGATTGCCAGCGTCTTACTGCGCAAGGTGGAAAAGGTGCGCCAGGGATGGCGTGTGGAGTTCGTTGCCGGGCAGCGTGCCGTGGCCACCGCGCGCCGCGATTTCACCACGCTCACCGAAACCGCGGCACTGTTTTCGGCGCACATCTACGATGTGCCGCAACAGGCGCGCAAGTCCCTGGATGAGATCAAGTCGCTGCGCAAGCAGCGCGAGCAATCGCAGGAAGAGCTGGCCGCGGCGCAGGCCGTCGCCCTGCTCGCCGAGACTCCTGAAACCGCCGGCCGGAAGGTTGTAGTCTGTACGCTCGCCGAGCGCGAACTGGCCTTCGTAAAACTGCTGGGCCAGAAACTGACCCGGCTTTCGCCCGCCTCCGTCGCGCTGCTGGCGACGATTTCGCCGCAACCGTCGCTGGTGTTCGCGCAATCCGCAGGCCAGCCCTTTGACATGGGGGCGCTGCTGAAGGAAACCATGGCGAAGCTGGGCGGACGCGGTGGCGGCACCAAGGATATGGCGCAGGGCGGTATCCCGAAGGCCGACGGAATCGACGCCGTTCTCCATGCTCTCGCCGCCACGCTCGTGGCCTGAAGCCAGAGACCCCGCGCATTGTGAGAATGCGGCTAGCATAGTGCCGGCGCTACCTCAGGAATTATCCCGGCAAGAGATCGAGTCAGGGTCGTTCCACGTACACGTACCTTCACGCCGAGGTGAGACGATGACGAACTCACGATCAGCATTCTCCCTGGTAGCACTGGCCCTGGTGTGGACCTTCTGCGGTCATGCCGCCGCGCAGAAGTCTGGCATGTCCTCGAAGAGTGTTAACCAACAGGTGCTGGCCCTCGATTTCACAAACAACGCGCAACGCTTGTCCGCCAGGGTCGGTCAACAGATCGAGATCAGCCTGGGAACAGTCGGTCCGAGGCAATACGGTACGCCCGAAATTTCTTCGCCTGCAATCCGGCTCGAAAGCGTCGCGCAGGATGGGCCGCCGAACCCCGGCGGCCCGCGGTTTGTCTACATCTTTGAGGCAACTTCGGTAGGCGAAGCGCAGGTCCACATTCCGATCATTAACGACATGGATAATCCAGATCTGGCGAAGGACCTTGATTTCGCTGTGACCATTCGAGTCGGACCACCCGCACGAAAGCCGTCCGCTCAACATTTATTGATGACCCCTGACCAGGCCAACCCCGCGCCGTGGAACAGCGCATGGACCTCCCTGTTCAACGTTGTGCGGCAGACGTTCACGCCTTCGCTGCCCAGGCTGACCGGGGTCGAAGTGGAGCTGGTGGTGGCCAACCCCGGGCCAGACACCGCCGACGTCAACTTGATGGTGATGAATGAAGAGGGAATTCCGCTGGGGGTCGTGTCCAAAACCGTCCCCGTCGACGACTGCAGTCACGTGCTGTTCGTTTTTCCCCGCGGTGGTGTGCCCCTGACGCCGGGGCAGGTTTACAGCATCGGGCTAAGCAGTGTAGGCAGCGTCTTCGGATGGAAGTATGTCGTGGGCGGCTATGCCAAAGGGGCCGCGTCCTTCAATGGCAAACCTCTTTTGGACAATGTCCGGAGCACGTTCCTGTTCCGGACGTTCGGCACGAGTTGAACCACCCCGAGCATACTGTGGCCTCAGCGTCGGCTGATAAAAATAATTCAACGCGAGCAGGATCCTCAGAAAGGCAAGTTCCGCCTATCTCTATTCGTTTCCGGCTGCTGGTTTTTTCTGCTAAGCCTGGGGCTGCCTGCGGGAACGCTCCCACCAGACCTTAGGATCCTCGGGACGGTTGAGGATTTTGGACAATTCCTGTTTGATTTCGCGCAGGCGGTTGGTACGCAGTTCGAGGGCGGTCTGGTCAACCGCAGTGTGTTCGCCTTTTTCCGCGAAACGGGCGTTCAGGTTGCGTAAATCGGCGATTTCCTGGCGAAGGCTGGAGAGATGTTCCGAGATATATGGCATCTCTTTAATCATACGCCCAATTTGATGAACCGCCGCTGAATTCCTCCCAATCGTTTGGCCATGCACCGCGGCGAGTCTTGTCTCCGCGCCGCTTTCAGGACGTGTGCGGGTGCGCCAGATAGTGCTGCCGCAGAAGATCCTTGCCATAATCATTCCCGTTGGGTGTCCGCACCACACAGTGAATGTGCTGCTGCGACGGCAGGTTGGGATCGGCCGCAAATTTCGCCAGGTTCGCGGGTCTCTGGTGATCAAATTCGATCAGGATCACGGGACTCTGCACCCGGTAATAGAACGCGCTGTCGGGCTGCGCGCCCCCGATCCAGCTGAACCATGTATTGTCGATGTGGCGGTCGACTTCGTCCATCTTCACGCGCGTATGTCCGTCGTCCATGTTGCTGACATAGAGATGGACCAGATCGCGCAGTCGCTGCCGCGCCTGGTCCGCCAGACCACTCGCACGCAGCCCGGAGTAGTCGAGCACGACGTTGTCCTTAAAGGCTTCGGTCAAATTATTGTTGCCGGTCTTGGAAAAATTAAGCACCGCCTGCTTGCGCTGCACTTCCGGAAGCGCCTGCAGCATCGCCAGCCCATCGTTCTGTTCCTGCTGCAGAATCGTCAGTCCTTTGTACTTGCCGGACGGCGCCCGCACCGGTTCTGAGCCGACAAACAGCGGCGTCATCACCACCTGATCGCCCAGCACGAAATAGTTGATGATGGCGTGATGGCCCTGGAGTTGCCAGCCCCACGGTTCGGTGGCGGATGGCCTGCCCAGGATGGTGATGAAGTACAGCCATTCGCCCAGGAACACGCGGTCGTCGGCCAGTTCCGCGAGGGTTTCGTTTAAGCGCATGATGTTGCGCGTGAGCTCAAAGCCTTTCGCACTCAACGACGCGTGCATCAGGCCGTAGGCCGCATCGCGCTGGGCGTCGGTCATTTCCTGGAAGCTGATCCCCTGGCGCGGGTAAAAATGCTGGTTCATCCACTTTCGCCATTGGGCGTCCTCCACGGGGAACATGGTTCGGGTGAGTTGTACGCTGGTGAGCGAGGCGATGAATCTCTCGGCGGCGGTGCGCACTGGCTCGGTCGAAACTCCGCTGGGGCTGATGCTGAACAGATCCGGTACGACTTTGCCGTCGGTGGTGATTCCCCGGAAGGGCTCGGCCAGGCCTTTCAGTTCATAGTCTTCGGACATTTGGCGAAAGCGCTCTGCCACCTCCGCCGGAGTCCGAGCCTGGGTCTGCCCCAAGGCCCACGGAGCGAGAACGGCCGCGGAGATCAGCGACGAGAGAAAGTCGCGACGCGTGGGGGAATTCGGCTTCGAGTGAGCATGCGCGTGATCGTGATGGTGATCGTGATGGTGGAGTTTGTGGGCCAACGTTTGCCTCCGCTCTGGTAGTCGCGGCACAATACCATGCGCAATTCCAGTTAAGCAATCTCCGGGGTCCGGGGCCGGGACAGTCGGCGGGACGACTCTTTGCTACACTGACTGCCGCATGCCAGTTCCGCGCAGAAAAATCCACGAAGTGCTTGTCATCGGTTCGGGCGCCAGTGGCGGATGGGTTGCCAAGGAACTCACCGAGCGCGGGCTCACCGTCGTCATGCTCGAGGCTGGCCCGCCCCGCGTTCCCACTCGCGATTTCACCGAACACATCTGGCCCTACCAGCTGAAATTCCGCGGCTTCGGCGACCAGCAGCGCCTGCTCGAGACTCAGCCCGTGCAGCGCTTGTGTTACGCCTGCGACGAATACAGCCACCAGTTTTTCGTCAACGATCTGGAACATCCCTACACGTTTCCCGCGGACAAGCCCTTCATGTGGATTCGCGGCCGCCAGGTTGGGGGAAAGACTTTCTGCTGGGCGCGCGAAAGCTACCGTTACAGCGACAACGAATTCAAAGCCGCCACCCGCGACGGCTACGGCGAAGACTGGCCTATCAGCTACAAGGAACTCGAACCCTACTACGACCTGGTCGAAAGCTACATCGGGGTCAGCGGATCCCGCGAAGGCCTGCCGCAATTGCCCGACGGACAATTCCTGCCGCCCATGAATCTGTCCTGCGGCGCCCTGCAAGCCAAAGAAGTGATCGAGCGCAAATTTGGCTGGCGCGTCATGGCCGACCGCGTCGCCAACCTGACCGTTCCTCATCGTGGACGCCCCGCCTGCCACTATTGTGACCAGTGCCAGCGCGGCTGCTTTACCGCTTCGTATTTCAACAGCCCGTCGGTCACGCTGCCTGCCGCCGCCCGCACCGGAAAATTCACCCTGGTCAGCGACGCCATTGTCAGCGACCTTCTTCTCGACCACAGCGGCCGCGCCAAGGGCGTCCACTATATCGACCGGGTCACGCGCCAGCATCGCGAGGCCTATGCCCAGGTTGTGGTGGTCGCCGCCGGTGCCCTCGAGTCCACCCGCATTCTGCTGAACTCGCAATCGCCGGCCCATCCCCAGGGAGTCGGCAACTCAACCGGCGTGCTGGGCCACTATTTGATGGACCACTTCACCATCGAAGGCGCTGGCGGATCCATGCCCAGTCTGCATTCCTCCGTGCGCGAGGCGGTGGGCCGTCCCTGTGGCTTCCTGATCCCCAAATATGTCAACGCTGCCGGCGGCGCGGCCAAAGATCGCAACTCCAATTTCCTCCGCGGTTACCGTTTTGACGGCGATGGCAGCCAGGAGCTTTACGGCCACGCATTTCTGATGCCCGGACTGGGCGACGCATGGCGCAAGCGCGTGCGCCAGGAGATCCCCTACTACTTCGCCATGGAAGCGCAGGGCGAGTGTCTGCCCCGCGCCGACAACTTCGTCCGCCTGGACTCCACACGAAAAGATGCCTGGGGCATCCCCGTGCTCCACATCAATGCGAGCTACGGAGAAAACGAGAAGGCCATGGCCGCCGCCATGCGCGAAAACCTCAGCGGGATTCTGGACGCGATGAAGCTCACCGACGCGACCCCTCCCAGGACCGACATCAGCGTCTTCGGCAAGAACATCCACGAGTGCGGCACCGCCCGCATGGGCACGGACCCGAAGAAAAGCGTAGTCGACGCCCACTGCAAAGTGCACGACGCTCCCAACGTTTTCGTGACCGACGGCGCCGTCTTCACGACCCAGGGATGCTACGAGCCCACGCTCACGATCATGGCCATTTCCGCCCGCGCCGGAGAGCACATCGCGCAAGCCTTTCGTCGAGGGGAATTATGAGACGGGACCAATGCGGGTCGCCCCGTTCTTGTCGCGCGTTTTGCGACAGGGCGGGGATTTTGACGTCCCCCTCAACCAGGTGAACGATGACTGAAAAACAACAACCGACGTCGACGCCAGCAGACGACGACCTCACTCGCCGCCAGTGGCTGCTGCGCCTGGGCGAAATGGTCGCCCTGGCCGGCGTGAGTGGACTGATTCCAGAATCGGCGGCAGCTCTGTGGGGCGCCGCCCAAGACGCCGAGGCAACAGCCACCGCTCTCCCCCCGGGCCTCTACGATCCTTCGCCAGAACATCTGGTCCACGCCCTGAGCAGCGCCGGCAAGAAGTGGTCTCCGCCGCCCGGCAGCGAGACCGACTATGTCCAGCCCAGCCTGCTTCCATTCCAACCGCAGTTCTTCTCCGCGGAAGAGTTTCGCGTGGTCACCCGATTCGTCGAGATCCTTCTGGGCAAGGTGGACGCCGTTGCGTTGTCGCAAGCTGCGCAATGGTTCGACCGGTGGTTGCATGCCGCGGCGGGAGTCCGATCCGCGGCCGCGCATCTCGACCCCATGCATCGCCTGCTCGCGGTCGCCGTCAACGGAGAAGAGTCCGTGCGCGAACTGGAAACCTCCGATCCCCAGTCGGTAGCGCGCGCCGGACTCGCGGCCCTTCACGATCTCTCCGTCCAGGCTCACGGCCACGAATTCCTGCAACTCACCGATGCCCAACAAATCGACCTGCTGACTTCCGCGGGGACGGCCCAGTCCGGCAACCCGCTGCGAAAATTCTTCGAGATCACCCGCACCGAGGCCATCCGCGGCTACTACACCACGTCCGCAGGTTTGGAAGAACTCGACTACAAAGGCAACGCCTACTACACCGACAGCCCCGGCTGCGAGTCCAAAACCTGACGATGACTTACGCTGCGAGGGGCTGTTTGTATACGCCGATCTGCTCGAGCATTCCGAGTTGGTCCCAGTTGTCCCAGCCCTCAACGATCTTCCCGTCAACCATCCGCGCGATCGTAATCCCTCGACTGCGCACGGTCCGGCCGCTGGCGGGGAGCCCGAGCGCGTCTCCCGTGTGAGTCATGATGGCCGACCAGCGCAGGACAACTTTGTCGTCCGCCCCAAAGATGTCCTCGACCGTGACCTTGATATCCGGGAACGCGCCGCGAATTTCCCGCACGAACTTTACGAATTCCTCCGGCCCGCGGATTTCTGCATCCGCGCCTCTCTGTCCCCTGGCTACTGCATCCGGAGAAAGCAATTCATACACCGTCTGGATTCGGCCCTCATTCCACACTTCCTGAAACCAGCGTCGCATCAGTTGAATATTCTCGTCGGCTGCCATAGGTGCGTACTCCTGTCGAACGATTTCGGGCACCACACGTTAGCTCGCGGCCGTGGAGACGGCAAGTGAAATTTCGGACCCTTGTCAAAGCTCGCGAGTCCCATGCTCGTGGCGGACGTCTGAGCAGATCATCCACGGTTGCCGCGATCAGCCTGCTGGCGAGATACTGTGAACGCAGAAATTCGATGGAGGACCTCTCCATGGCCATTACCCGAAATTGCCCATCCTGCGGGAAGCCGAATCGGATTCCGGCGAAACACCTTGCCGATACCGGAAGATGCGGTGCCTGCAAAACCACGCTGCCCCCGATGGCTGAGCCGGTGGAGGTCAGCCCCGAGGACTTCGACGAAATTGTTCGTGCCAGCAAAGTTCCTGTCCTCGTTGATTTCTGGGCATCGTGGTGCGGCCCCTGCCGGATGGCCGCGCCCCACGTTGCGCAAGTCGCGCGAGACCTCGCAGGCCGAGTCGTCGTGCTGAAGGTCGACACCGAGAAGTCCCCGGAACTGGCATCCCGCTACAACGTCCGAGGCATTCCGAACTTCGCGGTATTCTCTGGCGGTAACCTTCAGTTCCAGCAAGCCGGTCTGGTAGACGCGAACACCATGAAGAGTTGGCTCACAAATGCCGCCTAGTTTTTCCTTCGAAGTGCTTTCGCAACGTTGTCATTCCAACCGGAGCCGGAGCGCCTGCGACGGCGGAGTGGAGGAACCTGCTTTTCAGGAGCCCCCACCCAAAATCTTGTCAAGACCCTAAACTTGAGCAAATCCCCCTAACCCATAGCAAACGAACGGAAAATAAATCCAAAATCCTGTCCACTTTGCCCCACCCAAATTGCTATCCTAGATATATAGAGTAAAAACAGAGGCGCAGGCCAACAGCCCGCGCCTTTTCTCTTTCCCGGCCATGTCCCAGACCAGCTCGTCGCGCCGACGCCCTTCAGCGTCGCGCTCGGAGCCTGTCCGAAAAAAGCCTGTCCGGAAAAACTCTGTCCCGGAAAAGCCCGCCCCGGAGAAGTCCGCTCGGAGAAAGCCTCTCCCAACGGAATCATTCCGTCGAAGCGCTCGCGTTCGCGAAGTCAACACCAAGCGCCGCGGAGAACTCGCCGAACTCGAGTTCGTCCTGAAGGCTGCCAACCGCGGCTTCGGTATCGCCCGCCCCTACGGCGACAGCGAACGCTACGACGTGATCCTCGACGCCCGCGAACTCCTTCCCCGCCGCCGTGTGGGGCACGCTCGTGTGGCGCCGGCTCGTGTGGGGCGGGCACTCCTGCCCGCCGCTGTTGCCATAAAGAACGCAGGAAAGCAGAACGCAGAAAGCAGAGCGCAGAAAAGACGCATGCCGCCCAAAAAAACGCCGGCCGTACTCCCGCCCCCGCGCGTTCGACATGCGAGAACTGTGGAGCCCCCGACCCCTCCCCGCCCCTCTGGCGCGTCCAGGTGAAGTGTTCCACCCAGCTCTTCGAAGGCCTCTACCGCGTCAACGCCCATCGCCGCGCCGGTGGACGCGCCGTCCCCTACCTCCCCGGCGAAATCCATTTCTTCGCCGTCTACATCATCCCCGAAGACACCTGGTACATCATCCCGCTGCACGCCACCCGCGGAGTCACCAGCCTCCTGTTCCGCCGCCGCACCGACCGCCGTCCCGGCCTCTACGACGCCTACCGCGAAGCCTGGCACCTCCTTCGCCCAAAATAAATCACGCAGGGACGGACGCATTCGTCCGTCCCACTGCCGCAGCCCCGGAGGGACGACATAATTTAGCCCAGGACGTAAGTCCTGGCCAGTGGCCCGCCTTTGACGCGAGAACAAACCCGGGTTGCCCAACCTTTGCGTTCTTTGCAAAGGGTGGGCATTCCCACATGCGAACCGCTTGGGGTTTTGACTTTGCTTTTCTCGCGCCCATCCTGCTCTCACCTTTTACAGTGAAAGCATGCCGAAAGGCCTGAAGCGCTATTACGGACACGATTATCTCCACTTTCTGACTTGCAGTTGCTACCATCGCCAGCCTTGGCTCAGCGAACCCCGACGCCGCGATCTGTTCCTGCAGATACTGGAACAAGTGCGGCAGCGCTATCTCTTCGTCGTCGTCGGCTATGTGGTGATGCCCGACCGCATTCATCTGCTGATCAGCGAGCCCGAGCAAGGGACGCCCTCGACCGTCATGCAGGTCCTCAAGCAGCGTTGTGCCCTTGGGTTTAAGGCCGAATTATGGACGGGGAAGATCCAGCAGCACCACATCCGAGTGTTCCTGCACTCGTTCGAGGACGACCTCACTGCCGTCCGGGGAGATGTCGAAGGCGCCGATATCGAAGTCGGGAGGGAGGTTGGTTAACTGCCTCTCGGCACCCGTCTTCAGGTCGATGAGCCAGAGATTCTTGTGCTGAATCTCTCCTCGCAGGAAGACGAGTGCGTGTCCTCCATTCAGGAAGGCCAGGTGTCGAGCTCCCCGAGTCAGGGTCAGCGACGGCAGGGGATGCGATGCAGCTTCGTCCGTGACGGCTTTCACCGAAAACGTGGTGCCGATGTCAGGTCCCGAGAAGACAACGAACTTGCCGTCGGGCGCCCATGCGGGATCCACCGCGTACTCTCCGACAAAAAGAGCCGGGGACGACCGTCGAGCGGCACGCGGAAGAGGTGTGGGACGCCGTGATCGTCCGCCGCAGAAGTAATCGATTGGCCGTCGGGTGCCCATGCTGGAGCGCCTTGCAGATCGAGCGAATCGGCCACAATCCGCGCGTTCGTGCCGTCGGCCTGCATCACGTACAAGAGCGTCTGCCCATGTTGCCGGACCGAGAATGCGATAGACCTTCCGTCGGGAGCGATGGCAGGGCCCCCAAAGATGCGCGCTCCCGGACCACTCCACAACTCCGTGTCTGCTCCGTTTGCGAGCTTCCGGATACTCTCGCTCGTGCCAGTCGCAGACACATATAGAAGATAATTTGGACCCAGTCGTGGCGAGAACCCACTACTGGTCGTCAGCGAGAGTCGAGCGGCCGTCGACGCTGCAGCCGGAGAATCACCGAACCTCAGACGCCAGAGTGTCCTCTTCGGACTTGCGAGCGTGACCACCACACGGCGACCGTCAGCGCTCGCCGCAAGCGACGTGTACCGGTCGAGCCCGGAGGTCAGCCGGTGCGGAATGCGCCGCTCGACGTCCATGCTATAAAGCCATGGCCCCGAACCGTCGGGATCGCTCGCGAGGTACATCAGCGTCCGCCGATCCAGTAGGACCGGGTGACTCACGCGCCCATTGTGCGAAGTGATCCGTTCCGGAGTTCCGCCGCCTGGACGAATGCGCCAGATGTCCAATTTGTCGGGGAGAGTACCCTGCACGAAGTAGATGAATGCGGCGTCTGGCGCCCACAACGGAAAGTGAGAGTGGAGCCCGGCGGAGCGCAGTGAAGATGTGCCGGTTGTCCGGTCGCACGCTGCCGTCCGACACGAACAGCGGATCTCCAAGGCCGGGCGTGTGATAAGCGAGCCGAGAGCCGTCGCGCGACCAGTCGAACTCGGCCACGCCTTCAAGATATGGCCTCGGTTCGCCGCCCAGAGTCGGCACCGCCCAGATGCCGATGTCGCCCCCATTCGAACCGTCTGGCTTGCGAACCCAAAATGTGACGAGAGATCCGTCAGGCGAGAATCCCAAGGTTCGGATCGATGGATTCGTCAGTTCCGGAACACTCCCGTGGGTCAGATTGTGGAACTCGCCGGAACCCACCTGCGTAACCCAGACGTCCATCGGTCCGTCACGGTCCGACAGAAACGCCACGAGATGACCGTCGCGGGACACCGCCGCATCCTGTGCCACCCCCTCGAAGTCCGTAACCGGCTGAAATCGTGCGTCAACGATCGGGCTTCGCCAGAAGTACTCCGTTTTCTGAAGCCAGAGGCCCGTGACGATTGCCAGCGCGACTACCGCGGCCAGCGGCAAGAGCAACCTACGAGTTAGAGATGTCGATGTCGCCGGGCGCGGTACCGATGCAGTGTGATCCGGCGACGAGACATTGTTCCCGTTCCCCTGCCGGTGATGGCAGCTTCCGACTGCGCGCCCATGCGTCCAATTCCGCACGAGACGCGTAGACCGAGCCCATCCGGTCGTGCAGGTGCCGGTGAACGGGCATCCCCTCCCGCTTCTCCCAGCGCTGGACCGTGGTCACGTCGCGGTTGAGGTGCGCCGCGATTTCCTTCCACGAATCCAGCCGGTCTTCCAGCGGTTTCTCGGATGGCGGTGTCCCAAGGGATGGTTCGCCCATCGTGCTCTCCTGCTTGGTCCGCGGTCATGACGACCGGGGAGCCCAGATTGTAGCCTCCTCCGCGGTCAAAGGCACGGCAAAACACTGCATTCGACGGCAAGTTGATGGAACATCGGCCATTCTGCGCCTTACCGCTTGTAGCCACCCGCCCATGTGTCTGATTGTGTCCCTGCGTCTCCACTGAATTTCAAATTGATAAATGGGAGAGTTTTTCATGAAGAACAAAGCGTTCGGACAGACGGTGCTCACCATCGCGGTCCTCGTACTGGCAGCCAGCGTCGGCTCGTCGGCTCAGACTGCCGAACTGACGAGATTCGTCGGGGAGATTAACGCCTATTCGCCCCAAACCACTAGCTCAACCGGTGCCGTAACCGGTCCGTATGAGATTCGAGGCTCATGGTCTCTCGCATTAAAGGGAGCGACCACGGCGGATTTTTCAACGGACTTGAACATGGAAGAGTCGGACGGCTGGTGCATGACCCAGAACGGCTCAAACTTTGATCCGTCCGCCAGGGGAGCCCATACTCACCACATCAGTCTCGTCAATGCCGCTGTCACGACGATCACGAACGGATTTCAAATAACCGGTTCGGCCACGATCATGGGCAACGGTAGCATCTCGACCACACTTTCGCCATCAGTTTTGACCGTACAAGTCACGGGCGGCACGAACCGCAAGTACTCCAACATCACCTTAACCTTTGCGTCCCCAGCCTCCGGGCATTTTGGAACCGAACCGGTGGCCGGGGTAGTTCGAAGGGCCACGGGATCGAGCGGTAAGCGACGAAAGTAGGTACAGGTGGGGCAGGCAGCCCACACCTTTGCGCTTTTTGCAGAGGGTGGGCTTTCCTAAGTCTGAACGCCGAAGACTTTGACTTCTTTCCTCCTCCCTGTTCCCACGTCGGCTATACCTGAAAGCATGCTGAAGCTGCCCACGCTTTGCAAATTGCGCAAGGATGGGCTACCCGGCTTTAGGTTAAGGATGGGCCTCTCGGCTTTGCTTTACGGTCCCTAACCCCGCGTGATATCCTCAATAACGTCACCAAGATAAATCGAAACCAAGAAGACAGGAGTGCACCAGGCAAGTGTTAGCCAGAGAGCACAAGAAATCCCTCATCGACCAATACGGCACGCATCCCAGCGATACCGGCAGTCCCGAAGTCCAGATCGCGTTGCTCAGTGAACGCATTGGCCAATTGACGGAGCACTTCAAGACGCACCAGAAAGACCACGGCTCGCGCCGCGGCCTTCTCATGCTGGTCAGCAAGCGGCGTAGCTTGCTCGACTACCTGAAGAAATACGATTCCGAGCGCTACAAGACCGTCATTACCAAACTCGGCATCCGCAAGTAATTGCTGGCCCGGCCCACTTCTCGCGCAAAAGGTGCGAGAAATGGGGCACCCAGCGTGAAAGCTGGGGCACCTGAACCGGGCTATTTCTGAGAATCCGTCTCTGGGGAGACGGTCCAGCATCGAGGAATTCTCCACACGTGCATCTTTTAGCGACTCCCTCATCGACTCACCGTGGCTCCAAACCGCGGATGGTAAAGGTATTCGTGCGCTTTGAGGTTTCGACTCTCTCTTTCACCCGCCGCAGCGAACAACTGTTCGCGCCTAGCCACGGCCAAGAGCTAGAAGCTAGGAGCCAGAAGCTGTCTTTCCAAAGGAATGAATCATGAAACCAGAAGCAACTAGCGTTACAGTCCATCTCTCCGGCGGCAAACAAATCTCATTTGAAACTGGAAAGCTTGCCAAGCAGGCCGGAGGCGCAGCCGTTGTCCGTCTCGGCGAAAACGTCGTGCTCGCCGCCGCTACCGCCAACGCGGATCCCCGCGAAGGCATCGATTTCTTTCCTCTTACCGTTGACTACCGCGAATACACCTACGCCGGCGGACGTTTCCCCGGAGGCTTCATCAAGCGCGAAGGCCGCATGAGTGAGCGCGAAGTGCTCACCAGCCGCCAGATCGACCGGCCGGTGCGCCCCATGTTCGCCGAGGGCTTCAAGTGCGAGACCCAGGTCATCGCCTTCGTCCTCTCCGCTGACAGCAACAACGACCCCGACGTTCTGGGCATCAACGCCGCCTCCTGCGCGCTGACGCTTTCTGACATTCCGTTCCTCGGCCCCATCGGCGCCGTGCGCGTCGGCCTGGTCGACGGCCAGTTCGTCGTGAATCCCACCTACGACGAGATGCGCGGCGGCCTGGTCAACATCATGGTCGTCGGGACGTCCGATGGCATCGTGATGATCGAATCGGGCGCGAAGGAAGTGAAAGAAGAAACCGTCGTCGACGCCATCGAGTTCGGCCACACCGAAATCAAAAAGATTTGCGCCGCCATCAACGACCTCCGCGCCAAAGTGGGCAAGCCCAAGCGCAAGGTCGAGCCCCCGGAGTTCGATGATGCGTACTATAGCAATCTTCAGAAGAAGGTCGGCACCGAGGTGGCGGATGCGCTCGATACCAAGAAGCATCCCAAGGCAGAAAGCTACACGCTGGTCAAAGAAATCAAGAAGCGCCTGGCCGCCGAGTTGCCGAAGACCGGAAGCGAAAAGGACGACGAAGATGCCAAGAAGAAACTCTCGCAGTACTACGAGACGCTGCGCGAGCGCATCTTCCGCGAGCAGGTGATCAATCAGAAGCGCCGTCCCGATGCGCGCGCCTTCGACGAAGTCCGTGAAATCTGGATCGAAGCCGGCGTCCTGCCCCGTACCCACGGCAGCGCCATCTTCACCCGCGGTGAAACCCAAGCGCTGGTTACGACGACGTTGGGCACCAGCGACGACATGCAGCGCCTGGAAGGCTTCGAAGGCGAAGCCAAAAAACGCTTCATGCTGCACTATAATTTTCCGCCGTTTTCGGTTGGGGAAGTGGGATTTATGCGGGGAGCGGGACGGCGCGAGATTGGGCACGGAGCGCTGGCGGAGCGGGCGGTTTCGGCGGTGCTTCCGACAGAAGAGAAGTGGCCTTATGCGATGCGCGTGGTCTCCGACATTCTGGAATCGAACGGGTCATCGTCGATGGCGACCATCTGCGGCGCGTCGATTGCGCTGATGGATGCGGGCGTTCCGCTGAAGGCTCCGGTGGCCGGAGTGGCGATGGGACTGGTGAAGGAAGGCGAACGACTACGCCATTCTGACCGACATTGCGGGCGCGGAAGATCACTACGGCGACATGGACTTCAAAGTGGCCGGGACCAAGGATGGCATTACCGCGCTGCAGATGGATATTAAAGTGGCCGGCATCACGGCGCAGATCATGCGCGAGGCGCTGGCGCAGGCGCAGCGTGGACGGTTGCACATTCTGGGCAAGATGGAAGAGTCATCACCACCGGGCGCGAGAAGATTTCCGATTACGCGCCGCGTTTCTACACGGTGCAGATTCCGGTCGACAAGATTCGCGATCTGATCGGGCCGGGCGGCAAGATGATTCGCAGCATCGTGGAGCAGACCGGAGTGAAGATCGACGTGGAAGATTCCGGGCTGGTCAAGGTGGCGTCGAGCGATCAGGAGTCGGCAGCGAAGGCGCTGCAGATTATCGGCGACATCACGGCGACGGCCGAGGTAGGGAAGACGTATCTCGGGAAAGTGACGCGGCTGGCGGACTTTGGCGCGTTCGTGGAGATTCTGCCGGGCACCGACGGGCTGCTGCACATCAGTGAAGTGGCGGAGCATCGCATTGCCGACGTGCGCGACGAACTGAAGGAAGGCGACCAGGTGCTGGTGAAAGTGCTGGCGGTGGAAGGCAACCGCATCCGGCTATCGCGCAAGGCGATTCTGAAAGAGCAGCGCGCGAAGATGGGTGGCGGGGAAGCGCCTCCGCCTGCGGCGCTGGCGCCGTCCGGTGACGGTGAACCTGCAATGACGGGATCGCTGGTGATCGAAGGCGGCGGCGATTTCCCGGATGAGCCGGATGCCGAGCCGAACTTTAATCGCGACGGACCCCCTCACGTGAGTGCGGGAGCGCGGAGATCGTCCGCGCGGTGGTGACCGTGGCGGAGATCGCGGTGGTCGCGGCGGGCGTCCCGGAGGCGGTGGACGTGGTCGCGGTCGCGGTGGACGTCCCGGAGGCGGCGGTGGCGGTGGGCGCCACGGCGGTCACGGTGGCGGTGGCGGTGGACGGCACTAACTTCAGCCACGGATCTTTACCGATTCCACGGATCAACCAATTGAGGGTCGCACAAAGTGCGGCCCTTTTTGTTTGTCCGGAGCGACGTGATATAAGTTCTCGGGCAGATTTCTGCCGGGGTGAAATTGGAAGCTTGGGGGGAATATCGAATGAGGAAGATTGGCGTGGCGGTTTTGCTAGCGGCGTCAACCATGGTGGTTGCGAGTGTGCCTTCGGGATGGAAGGTAGTCGTTGACAGGAAGAAAACGTGTCAGTATGCCGTTCCAGCGGACTGGACGGCGGACACACTGCTGGCCGGTACGGCGACTTCTGCCGACAAGAAAAGCAACGTGGTGGTTCATGGCAACGAGCAATCGCTAGCGAATATTAAGCCGATGGTTCAGCAAATGATGCCACCGGACAAGACGATCGAAGATAACGGCAAGCGATACTGGTATTCGTACAAGCATCTGGCGAACGCCAGCGATCTTCCCGGGACCAATTGGTATGTGGCAGTGGCGGTCCCCGGCGGTGTGTGTGCCGCGCAAGTGAGTTTCAAAGATCCAGGGGGAGAGGCCGTGGCGAAGCAGATCGTCGACACCATTGGGGCGGCGAAGTAGGAGAGCCTTCTGGAGTCTGTATTTCGTCAGTGACTGCGACCGTCAGGTTCTGCAAGCAGATCCCTCACTCCGCCTGACGAACGGCTAGTTTCGGGATGACGCCTTCTCGTCCGATGGCCCACATGGCGACTCCGACATTTGTCTCCTGAAGCCAGTGGAGGCGGAGTCGCGAAGCTGCCGTGAATCCGGCGAACTTCGCACGCATTTCTTGCTCGATGCGACGAAAACTATGCTCAGCGAAGTGGGTGAGCGGGGGCGAATCACATCGATTTGTCTACAGACTCTCCTGTAGCTGTCGAGAAAATATTGCTGACAAGCGCGCCCGGCACTCCTGACTATTGCGGCTAAAGCGTGCAGATGCAACGCGGCGCGAATTGGGTGAGAGATTCTGCATGGAGTGGCAGGGCGCTTGCTATTCATCCACAAGAGCCGGTTGGCTCCTGGAGGATTTCGTGAAAACCAAGATTCAGTCTCTCTCTTTTCTCGCCACCCTGGCAGTCGTCTTCGGCCTGATCTCCTGGGGCAGCGCGCTGAACGCGCAAACGACTCCATCGACGCCCACGGACCAGCAAACGACACAACCTACACCCACGCCGGACACTCCGCCGAACCAGCAGAAGCCGGAGACACAGGCCACGCCGTCGCCCGATATGCCGCCGGCTGCGCAGACTCCGGATGCGACGCAGACTCCGGATCCGGCGAAGCCGTCGGCTTCGAAGGACCGCGCTCCGACCGCGGCGGCACCCGGCGCTTCTGACAGCCAGGTCTTCTCCGGGACCGTTGAGAAATCCGGCGACAAGTATGTGCTGAAGACCGATTCGGGCAAGACCTATGACATCGACCATCAGGACGACGTAAAGAAGTTCGAAGGCAAGCGCGTCCGGGTGCAGGGCAAGCTGGACGACAGCGGCACGAAAATCCAGGTGAAGTAAGTTTCATGGCCAGAAGAGGCACCGAGGACACCGGGCAAACCGCTCCGTGATCTTCGGTGCCTTTTGGTTTTGTGTTCCCTACGCTACCTTTTCTGCAATCGTGATGACCCAGCCTTCGGGATCCTCGAAGGCAAATTCGCGCATCCCGTAGAACTGCTGTTTCAGGGGCATGGTGATTTTCGCCCCACTCTTCTTCAAAGCTGCAAGAACTTCTTCGACGCCTTGTACCTCGATAAACAATGTGAGGCTGCCGCCGATGGGGCTGGCGCCGAGAGCGGGATACTCTTCGGCCACCGCTTTCTGGTCGTTGAAAAAAATCTCCACGCCGCCGGACGTGACCGAGCCGAAGACATAAGGGGCTTGCTCGGGCACAGTAATGGCGGGCTGAAAGCCGAGGACGGAGCGGTAGAACTCCATGCTGGCGGCGACGTCGCGGACGACAAGATTGGGCGTGAGCTTCTGGAATTTCATGAAATCTCCTGTGAGTTTCGTGGTGGGGATGCAGATAAACGCGCCTGGTTACAACAATTGACGTGGTGAGTTTCCTGTCCAACGAATAGATTGACAGCTCAACTGGCTGGTAGCAAGCTATGCAAGCATGAAATCACTTTCACCCTCCGACCGTGAGCGAGCAGACCTCCGTGGATCAGTCAGAACGATCGTTGACGATTGGAGCACGACCGTTTTTGATCGAGACGGCAAGATTATTGAATGGCGTGGGAATACCTTTTACGGGCATTCGGAGCAAACGTACGCCTACGACGAGAACGGAAAGCTGCTCCGAATCACTGGCAGCAACGACCAACTCGACGAATTTCGCTACGACGAACAAGGACGGATGAAGCAGATCAGACACGTCCCTGCACGAACAGAGGGAGGAGGAGCGAAGGCGTTCGGTATCGGGATCTATTTCGAAGCGATCTCTGAGGGCCACACTCTGACTGACAGCGGAACAGTGGAGACGAGCTATAACGAACGCGGTCAACCAGTCGAAAGACGAATTCTCGATGACGAGGGTACGCTTTTGTTTCGTATCGTGCATCTGTATGACGCCAGCGGTCGTCTCGGCGAGGAGCGGCTAATAAGCGAGGATCCAAGCCTTCCAAAGGCAATCCGCGACCAGATCCCCAGCGAACAACGCGCTGCCGTATTGACTCAGATGAAAACGGAGCTTGAGAGCATCAGGCAGCAGACCGGTTTGTTCGGCAATGCCGAAAGGACCTACGTGTATAACGGTCAAGGGCGCGTCGCCGAAAGACATATGCGGATGGGCCCTATTCGCGAAGACCTGGCGTGGACCTTCAACGACCGCGGGGACATGATCGAATGGACCACCCAGACGAGTGGCTTTCCCCACGAACTAGGCGGACAGCAAGAGTTGCAGTTAACGAAGAGGCGCTATTCTTACGAGTATGACGAGCATGGAAACTGGACGAGCAGAAGTGAGACTTGGGAAGTTGGAGAGAACGCGACAACTCACACGCAGGTTCGCCATCTGACGTACTATTCGTAAGGCACCGGACTTTACCAAGGATTTGCGGACGTTCGCTAGACCTAGACCTCAAGAGACAATGTGAGCGGCCGGAGCTGTCGAAAGGTCGCGATTACACTCATCTGCGTCTCGCGCGGGGGCGCCCGCGTCACCCCGGACGAATGCGTCCGGGGCTACGTGATGTTACTTCATGGCGGCTGCTTTCTTAGGAAACATCTCACCGATGCGGCGGATTTGGGCGCCGACGCCCTTTAACTTTTCTTCGATGTGTTCGTAGCCGCGGTCGATGTGGTAGACGCGGTCGATGATGGTTTCACCGTCGGCGACCAGGGCGGCGAGGACCAGCGACGCGGAGGCGCGCAGGTCGCTGGCCAGCACGGCGGCGGCGCTCAGCGGAGTCTTGCCGCGGACCACCGCGCGGCGGCCTTCAATCTTGATGTTGGCGCCCATGCGCACCAGTTCCTGGGCGTGCATGAAGCGGTTCTCGAAAATGTTTTCGGTGATGATCGACGTGCCCTCGGCCTGCGTGGCCAGCGCCATGAATTGCGCCTGGCAGTCGGTGGGGAATCCGGGATACTCTTCGGTTGACATGTCCGCGGCGGTGAAGGGATTGTCGCCCATGACGCGGACGGAGTCGGCGGAGGCCTTGGTTTTGACGCCGACTTCGTGAAGCTTGCTGAGAAGCGCTCCGAGGTGGGAGGGATCGCATCCGGCAATGTTGAGATCGCCCCCGGTCATGGCCCCGGCAATGATGAAGGTCCCGGCTTCGATGCGGTCGGGGATAATGCGGTGCTTGGCGCCTTTCAGCTTGCTCACGCCCTTGACGCGGATGGTCGGCGTGCCCGCGCCTTCGATCCTGGCTCCCATTTTGTTGAGCAGGTCGGCGAGGTCGGCGACTTCAGGTTCGCGGGCGCAGTTCTGCAGAATGGTTTCGCCTTCGGCCAGGGTCGCAGCCATGAGCAGGTCCTCGGTGCCGGTGACGGTGATTTTGTCGAACACAATCTCCGCTCCCTTGAGGCGATCGGCGTTGGCTTCGACGTAACCGTGATCCTGCGTGATCCTGGCGCCGAGCCGTTCGAGTCCCTTGATGTGCAGGTCGATGGGACGAGCGCCAATGGCACAACCGCCGGGGAGCGACACGCGGGCGCGGCCGCAACGGGCGACGAGCGGGCCGAGAACGAGCGTGGAGGAACGCATGGTCTTGACCAGTTCGTAGGAAGCTTCGGGAGTGGCGAGCTTGGCGCAGTGGATGGTGGTGCGGTGCTGGGCGCGTCCGTAGCCGAGTTCGACTTCGGCGCCCATGGCGGCGAGCAGGTTGCGCGTGGTCTGAATGTCGCGGACTTGCGGAATATTTTCGAGGATGACAGGCTGATCGGTCAGCAAGGCCGCGGCCATGCAGGGAAGCGCGGCGTTTTTCGCGCCGCTGACGCGAACCGTACCCAGCAGCGGCTCTCCGCCGCGGATGACGAACTTGTCCATGAATAAGTCCTTGTACGGATATTGTAGCGGGAACACGTGAGCGCGTTGTTGATTGGGAGGGCACGCAGCGCAAACCTTCACCACAGAGGACACAGGAGACATAGAGGAAAATCCCCACTTCTCGCGCAGAAAGCGCGCGAGAAATGGGGACCCTCTAGCTTTTCGCTATCGCAATCGCGTTGCGCACGTGGCCTTTGGATTTTTTCAGGGCGGCGACGGCTTGGGACCGGTTCACGCTGGCGGCCAGCATCACGACGGCGACCGGGGTACGATTGCCGCTGGCTTCCAAAGCCTGGCGGGCTGCGTCGTGATCGGCCCCGGTGGCTTGTTCCAGGATGCGGATCGCGCGTTGAACCAGCTTCTCGTTCTTGGTCCAGACGTTGACCATGAGGTTGCCGTAGACGTAGCCCAGGCGGGTCATGGCGCCGGTGGAGATCATATTCAGAACCATCTTGTGGGCGGTGCCCGCCTTCATGCGGGAAGATCCGGCCAGGACTTCCGCGCCGACTTCGGTGACGATGGCGAAATCGGAGGCGCGCTCTAAAGGAGAATTGCGGTTGCAGGTGAGGGCGATGGTGCGGGCGCCGCGGCGGCGGGCGTATTCGACGGCGGCGATGGTGAACGGAGTGCGTCCGCTGGTGGCGATGCCGAGAACGATATCGTGCTTGCCAGGCTTTCGCTTCTTAATTTCTGCAAGCGCCAGGGAGGTGTCGTCTTCGCTGGCTTCGGTGGAGGCGGCCAGGGCTTTCACGCCTCCCGCCATGATGTATTGCACCATGCGCGGATCGGTATTGAAAGTAGGCGGGATCTCAGAGGCATCGAGGGCGCCCAGACGGCCGCTGGTTCCGGCGCCAACGTAGATCAGGCGTCCGCCGAAGCGGAGTCCGGCGACGATGACGTCGATGGCGCGGGCGATCTGGGGCAGAGCGCGGCCTACTGCCGCTGCCACGGTTGCGTCTTCGCGGTTGATGAGGCGGACGATTTCGAGCGAGGACATGCGGTCGAGATCGGTGGCGCCGGGAAGAATCTGTTCGGTGGGGAGGATGCGGAGATCGGATTTATCCTTGCCAGTTCGGGTCAAGTCGTGCGCCTTTCGGAGTATCTGCAAAGCAAATCATTTTAGTAAATCATGTCTAACCGTGCAGTGATGAAGCGCACGGGTCGCGGAGCCGGAATCACACATCAACCAGGAGCGAAGGCTGAGCGGGACCTGAATTGTCTCGCCTATCGTTTGGCATCAGTGGATCCGGTCAGAGCTTCGACGATGGCGTCGTGGAACTTCGGCCGGATTTGTTTGATGGCCTGATTCGCGCAATCGGGCCAGGTGCGGTTGGTCAGTAATGTGATTGAAAGCTCGCGGTCGGGATCGATCCACAGCGACGTGCCGGTGTAACCGAGGTGGCCGAAGGATCGCGGGCCGAAATGTTTTCCGGATTGCGAGGGGGCGGAGGGAGTGTCCCATCCGAGGGCGCGGGACGTGCCGGGAGGAGTGGATTCGCGGCGGGTGAACAGTGCGATGGTTTCGGGGCGGAGGATGGGGCGGAAGGAGTTCTTCTGGCTCACGCTCGGCTGCGTCGTTGCGGGCCTTTCGCGGGCGGGGGCGCCCGCGCCACATTGGAGCAGGGCGTGGGCGAAGCGGGCCAGGTCTTCAGCGGTGGAGAACAGGCCGGCATGTCCGGCGACGCCGCCCAGGACGCTGGCGTTTTCATCCTGGACTTCGCCTTGGATGATTCTTTGGCGAAAGGTGCTGCGGGCGGTTTGGCTTGCGCTCGGCACCATTTTTCCGGCTGGCTTTTCGCGGGCGGGCGCCCGCGCCACCTTGGCCTTCTGGGCGTTCGTCGGCAGTGGGTGGAATCTGGGAGCGCGATTCTTTGGGAGGATTGAATGTGGTGTTGATCATCCCCAGCGGGCCGAAGATTTCGCGCTGGCAGAAGGCATCGAGAGGTTCCTGGGCGAGGCGTTCGAGGGCCGCGCCCAGCACGATGAATCCGATGTCGCTGTATTCGGCGTGCGTGCCGGGATCGTTCGAAAGGGATGTGGCGAAGGCCGCGCGCAACAGTTCGTCGCGCGAGTGTGCTTGCAGGAACAACTTTTCGTAGGCGGGCAGGCCGGAGGAGTGGGCGAGCAGCATGCGGAAGGTGACATCCCGGCGCCGGGGATCGGGCTGCCCGCAGGAGTCGGCCATGAATTCAGGGACGACGCCGATCAGGGGCGCTTCGAGTTCGAGCAGGCCGCGCTCGTACAGGATCATCGCCATGGTAGTGGTGGCGACGGCTTTGGTGACTGAGGCCAGATCGAAGAGAGTGGTGGGGGTGACAGCAGGAAAGTCAAAATCCCCACCCTCTCGCAAAGGACGCGAGAAGGGTGGGGCACCCAGCGCATTGGTTTCATACGTGAAATGACCGAAGGCCTTGCTGGCGACGAGGCAATCCTGGTGCGTCACTGCGACGGAAGCGGCGGGGAAGGCGCGGTTGGAAATGCCTTTGTTCAGAACTGAGAAGGCCGAGGAAAAGGTCTCGTCCTGATGTTCGAAGGCTGGGACGAGAGTGGGAAGCGGACTATTCAGGGCTTGGACGCTCGCTGAGGAATTGTGACCTGAGCGGGTTATAGCAGAGTTTGGCGGGAAGGGTAAAGGCGGAGCGCGGGCGACCGATCTTTACCACGGAGGACACAGAGAGCACAAAGGAAGGTCCATCTTCAGACCGAAACGCTCTGCTCCGGGCGCCCCGACCGTGCCACTGAGGGCACACCTTACTTGAGTTTCTTGAGCGCTACCGCCGAGTTGTGTACAGTCAAGAGATCATCCTAAACATGAAATCACATTCGCATTTCTCCAGAATTGCGTGCGCGCTCATGGGGGCGTTTGCGCTGGCGTGGCTTCCCGCAGGTGCCGATGCTAAGACTTCGCCAGCCCTTACGCGCCTGGCGGGAGTCGACTCCGTCATCGAACAGGCGATTGCGGATGGGAATATCCCCGGAGCCGTGCTGGTGGTGGGCCACGACGGCGCGGTGGTTTATCGCAAAGCGTATGGCAACCGGGCGCTCGAGCCGCGGCGCGAGCCGATGACGCTCGATACGGTGTTCGATCTGGCGTCGCTGACCAAGGTGATTGCGACTACGACCGCGGTGATGCAACTGGTCGAGCAGGGCAAGGTGAGGATGAATGATCCGGTGGCGAAGTACCTGCCGGAGTTTGCGCAGAACGGCAAAGAGGACATCACGGTGCGGCAGTTGCTGACGCACTACTCGGGGCTGGCGCCGGACCTGGATCTGACGAAGCCGTGGGAAGGCAAGAACACGGCTTACCACTGGCATTTGTCGAGCCGCCCGAGCAGACGCCGGGGTCGGGGTTCGTGTATAGCGACATTAATTTTATGGTGCTGGGCGCGCTGGTGGAGCGGGTGTCGGGGGAGACGCTGGATGCGTATAGCGACTCAGCATATTTTTACGCCGCTGGAGATGACGCGGACGCGGTTTGTGCCTCCGGCGGCGTGGCGGTCGAAGATTGCTCCCACGCAGTATGACGAGAAAGAGCACATGCTGCGCGGCGTGGTGCATGATCCGACGGCGCGGCGCATGGGCGGCGTGGCGGGGCATGCGGGACTGTTCTCAACGGCGGACGACTTGGCGAAATTTGCGCAGGCTCTGCTGAATGGGGGCGGCGGAATTCTGGCGGCGGTGACGGTGGAGAAGATGACGCCGCCCGAGCAGCCTCCGCAGGCGCCCGTGCTGCGCGGGTTTGGGTGGGATATTGATTCTCCGTTCTCGTCGAATCGCGGCGACCTGCTGCCCGTGGGATCGTTTGGGCACACGGGGTTCACCGGGACGTCGGTGTGGATCGATCCCACGACGCAGACCTACATCATCCTGCTGACCAATGCGGTGCATCCGCGCGGGAAGGGAAATGCGATCGGACTGCGGTCGAAGGTGGCGACGGAAGTGGCGGCGGCGCTGGCCTGACGGTCGAGCGAGAAAGACGCGTTGCGGTGGAAGAGCATCACCGGCTACAACGAGACGCAGAGCGCGGCGCGGCGGATGAGCGCGCGCAATGGGTCGGTGAAAACCGGGATCGACGTGCTCGAGGAGCACGGGTTCGATGTGCTCAAGGCGCCGGGCAGGCCTCGGACGTGAAGAAGCACATCGGGCTGGTGACCAATCAGACCGGAGTCGACAGCCAGGGGCGGCGGACGATCGATGTGCTGGCGAAGGCGCCGGGAGTTTCGCTGGAGGCGATCTTCAGTCCGGAGCACGGGGTGACGGGAACGCTGGACACGACGGACATCAACAACTCCAAGGATGCGGCCACGGGCATTCCGGTCTACAGCGTGTATGGGGGGACGGATGCGGCGCGGCGTCCGCCGCTGGATGTGATGAAGACTCTGGATGCGGTGGTGTTCGACATTCAGGATGCGGGCGCGCGGTTTTATACCTACGAGACCACGCTGGGATATTTTCTGGAAGCCGCGGCGAAGGCTGGCATCGAGCTGATTGTGCTGGACCGGCCGAATCCGATGACGGGATCGTTTGTGCAGGGTCCGGTGTCGGACGCGGGGCGGGAGAATTTCACGAATTACTTGACCGTGCCGGTGCGGCATGGGATGACGATGGGCGAACTGGCGAAGATGTTTAACGCCGAGCGCAACATCAACGCGAAGCTCACCGTGGTTCCGATGGAGGGATGGCAGCGCGGGGACTGGTTCGATTCGACAGGGCTGGCGTGGGTGAATCCGTCGCCGAACTTGAGGAGCGTGACCGAAGCGGCGCTGTATCCGGGAGTGGCGCTGATCGAGGGCACGAATGTTTCGGTGGGACGCGGCACGGATACTCCGTTTGAGTTGGTGGGCGCGCCCTGGATCAAGAATGGCAAGGAACTGGCGGCGTATTTGAACGCGCGCGGGATCGCGGGCGTGCGCTTCGTTCCAGTGACGTTTACGCCGACTGCGAGCAACGCACAGCGGACAGACGTGCGAGGGAGTGAACTTCATTGTGACGGATCGGAATGGATTTGACGCGCCGGAGTTGGGGATTGAACTGGCGGCGGCGCTGCGGAAATTGTATCCGGCGGATTTCAAGATCGAGCGCATGGTCGGAGTCTGCTGGTGAATCAGAGCGTGTATGACGCGCTGGTGGCGGGGCAGGATCCGCGGCAGGATCGCGCAGGACTGGCAAGAGGAGCTGCAGAAGTTTGGGAAGGTACGGGAGAAGTATTTGATTTACAAGTAACCCACCAATGAAAACCCACGAAGTGCGACCGAAGAATCGTTGGGGACGGTTCAAGCTCATCGGCGCAGGGCTGGCGCTGGCGGGAGTGGGGTCGGCACGTTGTCAGGTAACTCGGAGCCGGGACGGGTGCATCCTAGCGGCAAGGGCGTGATAATCTCGGGCAGGTGAGGGTGAGGCGGGGTGCCTCGGGAGGTGTGGTATGCGCGGACTTTTGATCCGTTTGGTTGGTCTCCGGTGTGGCGTGGGGACAGGCGGCGAATACGGCGAAGCCGGTGGATGCAGCCCGCTCCGGCGGCGGGTGTGTCACAGCCAAGCGCCGCGGTTCAAGGCGAAAGACGGAAGTGTTGCTCCGGCTGGGGCCACGCGGGCAGAGGCACCAGATCCGAACGCGGCGGTGATTCCGGCGGGGACCAGGATTCCTCTGCTGCTGAAGCAGGCCATCTCGACCAAGAATGCGCGCGAGGGCGACGCCGTGTATGCCGAGACCGCCTTTCCGTTTGTGGTGAACGATCGCGTGCTGGTGCCGGCGGGGACTTACATTCAGGGAAAGATTTCGCACGTCGAGCGCGCGGGACGAATGAAGGGGCGGTCCGAGCTCCTGATGCACTTCACGACGATGATTTATCCCAGCGGATATACGCTCATGCTGCCCGGGTCGGTCGAGAATATGCCGGGCTCGGAGAATACAACCGTGAAGGATAAAGAAGGGACGATCCAGCAGGACAAGACCACGGGCAAGAAGGTGGAAGATGCGGCCAAGGGTGGAGCGATCGGAACCATGGCCGGCGCCACTGCCGGGGGGCTGGCCACGGGCGGCCTGAATGGCGCCCGCGCCGGCGCTGGCATTGGGGCAGCTGCCGGAATTGCCTGGGCGCTGCTCAAGCATGGTCCCGACGTGAAGCTGGAGGTGGGGACTTCGATCGAGATGGAGATTCAGCGCGCGATCCCGGTGGATGCCAGCCGGATCCAGATAGCGCGGGTCGGCGCGGTAGAGCTGGCCTGCCTGCTAAACTTTCGTTCATGCAGAGGGCCGACGTTTCTGCGATGCGGGCAATTCTGCAGCAGCTTTGTCCGCGATGCCGCACCGGGAAGATCTTTCGCAGATCGGTGTGGCTGTTTCCCGGGATGTATGAGCGCTGTCCGGCGTGCGGGTTGAAGTTTGAGCGCGAGCAAGGATACTTCCTGGGGGCGATGTACTTCGGCTACGGACTGGGCGTGGGCGCGATTGCGGTGCTCGCGGCGCTGGTGTGGGAAGTGTCGAAGTGGCCCTTGCTGAAGAGCGTGGCGGGAGGGATGGTATTGTTTCTGCCTCTGGCGCCGGTGCTGACCTGGATGGCGCGGGTGCTCTGGATTTATATGGATCAGGGAATTGATCCGGACCGGAGTTGAGCGCCTACGCCGTCTCTCGCTTGGCCACGCTTTCCAGGCCGCGCTCCTGGGTTTCGATCTCGCGGATCTTGAACTTCTGAATTTTCCCGGTCACCGTCATGGGGAATGCGTCCACAAAGCGGATGTGCTGGGGAATCTTGAAGTAAGCAATCTGGCCGTCACAGAAGGCGCGAATCTCGTCGTCAGTGGCGCTTTCTCCCGGTTTCAGCCGAATCCACGCCACTCCCACTTCCCCCAGGCGTTCATCCGGGATTCCGACTAATTGCACCTCGGCCACTTTCGGGTGGGTATACAGGAATTCTTCCACCTCGCGCGGATAAACATTCTCGCCGCCGCGGATGAACATGTCTTTGGCGCGGCCGGTCAGGTGAATGTATCCGTCCTCCCGCATCACGCCGAGATCTCCGGTATGCAGCCAGCCTTCGGGATCGACGGCGCGTGCCGTCGCCTCGGGTTCGTCGTCGTAACCCTTCATCACCATGTAACCGCGGGCGCAGACTTCGCCCCGCTCGCCCGTCGGCACCGTGTGTTCTCCAGGGGCGACACGATCTTCATCTCCGTGCAGGGCAGCGCCTTGCCAATGGTCGAGACTCGGATCTCCACCGGATCGTCGACCGCCGACATCGTCACAACCGGCGTGCTCTCCGTCTGACCGTAGCCGATGATCAGCTCCCGGCAACGCATCTCGCCCATGACCCGCTTCATCACCTCGACGGGACACGGTGCGCCCGCCATCATACCGGTGCGCAGGCTGGTGAGATTGAAGGTGTTGAACTCGGGAAGACCCAGCTCCGCGATGAACATCGCGGGCACGCCATAAAGCGATGTCGCGCCCTCCGGCTTGTACCGCCGCGAGTGTGGCGCGGGCATCGAAGGTCCAGTTGGGAAGGATCATGGCCGCCCCGCTCGCCAGGGCTGACATGGTGCCGATTACGCAGCCGAAGCAGTGGTACAGCGGCACCGGAACACAGATGCGATCACGCTCCGTGTAACGCATGCCTTGTGCCAGGAATTTGCCATTATTGACTTGGTTGCGATGCGTCAGCATTACTCCCTTGGGCATGCCGGTGGTTCCCGAGGTGTATTGAATGTTGGCGACGTCTTCGGGTTGGATGGGCGACTTGAAAATCGGATTTGGCGCGCAGAAACTCTTCCCACGCCGCTGTCCCGAAGACAACCACGTGTTCGAGGGGCAGCGTCTGACCGTGACGAGCCTCTTTGAGGATTTGCGCGTATTCGGCGCGGCTGTCGCGCTCCCAGAGAAACAATGCCTTCATCCGCGACTTGCGCAGCGTGAACGCCAGTTCATGCGTGCGATACGCGGGATTCACGTTCACCAGGATGGCGCCGGCACGGGCACAGCCCAGTTGCAGCATGACCCATTCCACGCAGTTGGTGGACCACAGCCCAACGCGGTCTCCGGGACGGATCCCGAGGGAGTGCAATCCGCGCGCAACACGATCCGCCAGGTCGCGCAATTCGCGCCAGGTGTAGCGCTTCGATTGATGACAGGAAACCAGAGCCAGACAATCGCCACAGCGCTCGACGGTCTGATCGAGCACCTGCCCAATCGTCTTCTCCCACAACGGCTGGTCTGGCCCACGCGAGTAGCTGAGCATTCAACGGCCTCCACAGCTTTCGGGAAATAACCTGCAATCTTTTGGCTGCTGCGGCGACAAAAAGCGGCCCCAAGTGTACACCCGTTTTGAGGTTTGCGGCCTGCTGGGTGCCCCGGCAATTCCGGTTCTGAAATCGCGCATCAAGCCAAGCAACGGTTCGGCTGGCGATTTGCGCGCCGCTGTTTGCTGGCTGCTATACAATCCGCGGTAGGAGTGTTCTTCGCACTCCGAAGGGTGGAGGCGTCTGTGGAATCTCTTGGCGTTGGTTTCGGTACGATCATCATCGTTATTGTTGTCATTTACATTCTCAGTTCCATCAAGATCCTGGCCGAGTACGAGCGCGGCGTCATCTTTCGCTTAGGCCGGTTACTGGCGACGGCCAAAGGGCCGGGCATCGCTCTGGTTTTCGCGCCCGTTGACCGCATCGTGAGGGTGTCGCTGCGGCAGGAAGCGCTCGAAGTTCCTCCGCAGGACATCATTACCCGCGACAACGTCACGCTGAAGGTGAACGCCGTCATCTTCCTGCGCGTGATCGATCCGAACAAGGCCGTGGTCGAGGTGTCCAACTACGTGTATCAGACCTCGCAATTCGCGCAGACCACGCTACGGTCGGTGCTGGGCGAGCAGGAATTGGACGAACTGCTATCGCACCGGGAAAAAATCAATCTGCGGCTGCAGAGCATTCTCGACACGCATACCTCTCCTTGGGGCGTAAAAGTCACCAACGTCGAGGTCAAGCAGGTCGACATGCCGGAGTCGATGCTGCGCGCCATGGCCAAGCAGGCTGAAGCCGAGCGCGAAAAGCGATCGAAGATTATTCATGCGGAAGGCGAATTCTCGGCCGCGCAGAGACTGGTGGACGCGGCCCATCTGCTGGCCACCGAGCCCGTCAGCGTGCAATTGCGTTATCTTGCAAACTCTGACTGAGATCGGCGTGGAGAAGAATACGACGGTCATCTTCCCGGTGCCAGTGGACTTTTTCTCGGGGCTGCAGAAGTTGCTGGGAAGTGGCGATGGGGCGGCACCGGCGAAGAAGGCATAAGGAGCAAGAAGTGAGGCGCGCGCCAAGGGTTGGCTGGAGTTGAGCTATGGCTTCGTCACAAGACACGGAAATTACATTAGGAACGGGCAAGCTGCTGGTGTTGTTCTTTGGCCTGGTGGGAATCTGCGCGCTGTTCTTCGCGCTGGGATATTCGCTGGGACGGAAGTCGGAGCCGGCGATTACCACGGCCAGCGCGGCCGTGGTGCCGCAGACCGCGCCAGGCACGAACAAGGCGAGCAGTGGATCGACGGCGCAGACGCCCATGACGTTCTACAAGTCCGTGGAGCAGAAAGATGCGAACCCGCAGTTGACGCCCGCGGCCGACGCGAAAACGGATACGGCAGCGGCAGCGGCGCCCGCGAATGCGACTCCGGCGCAAACTCCTTCGGCCAACCCTCCCGATCCCACGGCAACCCTGCCGACAGCGGCATATTTCGTGCAGGTGGCTGCCGTCAGCAAACAGGAAGACGCGGATTCCCTGGTGGAGGCGCTCAAGAAGAAGGAGTATCCGGCGTTTGTGGCGGCCCAGATTGCGACCGACAAGCTGTTTCGGGTGCAGGTTGGTCCGTTCTCCGACATTAAAGAAGCGGAAACGATGCGCACGCGGTTGGTTGCGGATGGGTATAGCCCGATTCTGAAAAAGTAAACCGCTGTTCCGAACTGACGGTCAATCCATTCACAGCCCGCGGGGCACGAGTACGAAACGATCGATGGCGATCCTGGGACCGGCGTCTGCCCGAGCTGAACCGCCGACGATAGGGTGAGACCTCAAAAATCATTTCGAACAATTTAGATTTCCTACATTGACACCCATCGATTCCCGCGTTATTCCTAGTCCATCCATGTCTTCCGCCGAAGCATCGCTCGACCGCGCGCTGCACGCCATTGCCGACCCGGCCCGGCGCCGAATTCTGCAAGCTCTGAAAGAGGGTGAAGCCGAGGCCAAGGCAGCAGGGCACCGAGCAGGCGCGATGGGGCCATGCCTGTGCGCGGGCGACATCGAGGAACGCGTGCACCTTTCACAGCCCACGATTTCTCACCACATGGCCATTCTGACGGGCGCGGGGTTGGTGGAGGCGACGAAGAAGGGCCAGTGGCGCTGGTACCGGCGCAATGAGAAGGCGATTCGCCTGATGGTGAAGACGTTGCGCGGAAAGCTATAAGCCCTCAACGGCTAAGGCCGGTGGGAAGTGTCATGAAGAGCTGCTGTCCGGCTGTATTCTAGATTCGGTACTCCGGGAGCGTACCCGGGGGCAATGCGTGCTATCGCGATATTACGACAACAACGCTGTCGAGTCGCCAATCAGCACACGGCGCGTCTCTACTTGTGGATTTATTTCAAGCCCAGCTCCCCATTATATTGTTGGGTAATCCCGTAGCATTCACAGGCGGAGGCCTCAAGTTTCTTGCGGTTCACGATCTTCACTGCGCCACGGGTATACTCGATGAGCTTCTTCTTCTGCAAAACACCAGCTGCCAAAGTTACGCTGGGCCTATCGGTCCCTAGCATCGTTGCGAGAAAATCATGGGTGATCGGCAGCGACTCCGAATCCACTCTGTCCTGAGTCATTAGCAACCACCGTGCAAGGCGCTGCTTAATATCGTGCAGCCGATTACACGCGGCTGTTTGTGCAACCTGCATTCCCTGAACTACTGCATAGCGGCTCAGCATCAATTGCAGGTGTGGAGTGGATTCTAAGGCGTTCCGCAAAGGTGCGATCTCTACCCGAAACCCATCTCCGGTGATTTGTACCACCGCTTGAAGCGGGCTTCTGCTAAGGCCAACTGCCGCCGGTGTACCTGTGAAACCCTCATTGCCAACGATGCCGGCTTCGGCGGTCTTTCCATCCTGCATTACGACTACAAGAGAAATCAGACCTCGATTCGGGAAATACGCAAATTCCAGCTTTCCGCCCCCTTCGTGAAGGATTAGATGGCTTGGCAAGCTGACGTATTCAAGATGAGGACGAAGTGAGATGTAATCGCTATCGGAGAGCGACAGAAGGATCAGGTTGCTGACTGGTTTCCCGTCGGTATTCGTCCGCTCGCCAGACTGCACGACTTGGAGTCCTTTGTTTTCCACAAACCATCCTTGAACAGATTAAGATCAGGACCAACAAACTCGCAGATGTGGGGATGAACTCGCCTGTCGCGCGTCGCCAACAGGGTGGGATTCTCGGAGGGCCTGCCGGACCCATCTCGAAGACCTATCAACACTACCCCGCATCCGACCTCTGATACTGAGCAATTCTGATCGCTTCAAGACGCACAAAACCTGAAAAACACTTAAGCGGATCGATCCTCTACTTCAAACGTGACTCTGAAATCGAGCGTGCGCATGCACAAGGGTCTTCCCTGTATGTAGGATGCCCGACAGACCATCCAGATTGGTGCATGTAATATTTGCCCGCCATGAGCCGAAAGCTAGTGTGGATTGACCAACAGCGTTTTCGGGGCTTTGGGTGTTCCGAATGTGGCTGGCGGTTCAAACCTTCTGGAGCGCCCACCGGCTCGTCCTTCGATGAAATGATGCGCAACTTCGAGTTGCAGCGCGACCAAGAGTTCACATCCCATGTTTGCGCCGATCACTCCAAAGAAGGTTAGGTACGAGTGGCAATTCAGGGTGATGACAAATCACAGACAGGGAGGCGGGAAGGTTCCCTGATGGTTTCGCAGAAGGCGCTAAAACTAAATACCCCAAACTGCGCTTGACTCGGTAACGGGTGAGGGCATCTCGCCCAGCCGACACTCGACGGCGGGGAGTCGGGCCAAGTCTAATCCGACGTGCGGCACTAATGCGTCTCAAAGGCAGCGGAGGGCAGAGAGAGCGGCATAGCGATGTCAACCATTGAGGAAGTAAGAGCTGCCGAGAAAAAGGTGCAAGAGGTTTTAGCCGCCCTCAAGAAGGCCGGTGCGCAAGATCCGAACCACCTTAGCACTGAGTTAAAGAAAGCGACTGACGATTACGCCAGAGCAGTTCGCGAATTAAGTTCAAAATAGCCCCGCTACTTTTTCCCAGGCTGACTCGTTGTTGACGAAATCACTGAGCGCTCATTGAGGGATTTTGCTGGCTTCGCGAATTTCTCTGCCTCCCTGAACCTACCCTTAGATTCGGTTCAGTCGTGTTAAGGCGTGCCCAGCGCCCACTTCTCCAGATCTCCCGTCGAGCGCATCACGCCGACTTGGCTGCGCTCCAATTCGAAGGTCACGTCCTGCAGGGTGATGAAGCGTTCGCTGGCTTGCGATCGGGCATCATCGAGATCGCGCAGAGTGCCGGTGCCGGCGTCCACGCGAGTCTGGACCGCGGTCAGATTCTTCTGGGCGATTTCATATTCCAGTTGGGCTACGTCGCGCGCGGCTTGCATCTGGGCAACGGAGCGCTGCAGGCGCAAGGTCTCTTCCGAAACCTGGTTGCGGGCCGCTTCCGCCTGTCTGGTGGCCTTCAGAGCGTCGGCGTCGGCAGCTTGCGCGCGGGACCGTTGCGAGGCGTTGAACAGAGGGAATCGGATATTCACGCCGACGGTGGCGTTGTTCTGCTGGAAGTTGTTGGTCACGCACAGGAATTCACCGAGAGACGTGGTGCAGGGTTTCGACGGGATGTAATAGTTCTGAAAATTGTTGAATTTTGAGAGCAAGGCGTACTGCGCGGCAAAATCGACGGTCGGCAAGAGTGCTCTGTGTTCTCCCTGGGCCCGCAGGTACTGGGCGCGGGCGTGTTCCACGGCGGCCTGCACCGCGGGATTGGAATCGGCCGCCGCTTTGGGGGCGTCTTGAGTCGGTGGCGCGGTTGGGGGCGTCGGGATCGAGTCCGGGTCAGTCTGAAGATTTGCGGCGGGTAGTCCGGTGAGTTTGGAGAGATGTTCGCGAAGCACGTCGGCTGCGCCTTGCGCCTCGGCGATGCGCAGGCGGACGCGAGCGGCGGAGAGGCGGGCGCGAGTTCCGTCGATCTCGCTATCGACGCCTTCTTTGACCCGCTGGGCGACGGCGGCCTGCATCTGGTTGGCGGCAGCCTCAGTTTCCTGCAGACGCGCCAGGCGTTGTTCCCACTTCGCCAGTTCGGCATAGCTCAGGGCCGCGTCCTGGATAACCTGGTTGCGCTGGTCTTTACTCTTGAGAGAAGCGACGGTGGATTCAGCTTTGGCGGCGCGCACGAAATCGCGCAGTGAGGGGTTGAACAGCGCGGACTGGGTGTTGATGTTGAACAAAGACGGCGCCGAGCCCTCCAGGGCGAGCGGAAAGCCATACGAATAGCCGAGACCCGCTCCGGTCGAGAGTTGCGGGATGTAGTTGTTGCGGAGTTCGCGATAGCTGGCGGCGGCGCGCTGTTCGTCGGCGGCGGTGATGGCCGCCCCCGTCGCATGCGCCAGGGCAAGTTCGACGACGCGCTTGAGAGAGACGGGTTCGGCCAGCAGTGAGTTGGGGAGCAGCGCGACTGCCAGAATCCATTTTGCGGTGTGCGCACCACGGCACGAGGTTTTCATTGCGTCCCTTTCAGCGTGACCTGGAAATGATTGCATGGGTAATTGGATGCCAGCGAGATTCTAAATGTCGGATGGGAGGGGAGGGGAAGCGCCGCGCAGATGCCTCGAAAGCCACGACACATGGGCGCGCATCGTTCTTCCGCAAGAGCCTCAATGCTCGACCCGCTTCAAGTTTTCCAGCGCGCGAGGGTAGTTGTGAAACAGAGCCAGGGCGGCGCGATACTCTTCGGCGGCAGCGCGGCGGTCCCCTTGTTTCTCCAGTATCTGGCCAAGAAAATCGTGGGCTTTGAATGCCGGACCTTCCTCGACGGGAGCAGACAGATAGCGGCGGAGCAAGCGCACGGCCAGGGGATAGTTACGGCCGTGGTGCAGCAGAAGGCTGCCGCCGTCCATCAGAGAATCAGGGCGGTCGACCGGGCTGGACTCCATGGTACGAAGTGCCTGCTCCATTTCCTCAACGCGGTTGTCATGGGCCAGAAATTGGGCCAGGTGCAGCCAGGCCTGCGCGGTTCCGTGACTGGCTTCAATCGCGGCGCGATACTCGCGTTCGGCGCCGGCTGTGTCCTTGTTCTTTCCGGCAATGCGACCCAGAACCCAGTGCGCCATGGTCGGATTCAGCGGGAGCAGCGCATCGGCTTGTCCGCGGGCTTTGTCTTTACCTCCGCCCACGATGCCTGGAGCCTCAAGGTAGAACTCAGCAAGAACGGCGCGGGCTTCCCAGCTGTGGGGATCGAGTTCGACGGCGCGCTCAAAAGAGGCGCGGGTTTTCTTCGCCAGACCCATCGCCGAGAAGGAAAATCCGGCACGGTCCGCCTTCTCGCCATAGATGCGGCCCAGCCAGAGATGGTAGAGGCTGTTCTGCGGGTCAAGATTTCGGGCGCGTTCGCAGGCCGGGATGCCGCGGTCCCACTGCTCGATCATGAAATAGGCGCGGCAGAGCAGGTTGTAGGATTCGGCATCGCTGGCCGCTCGGCTGACCTGCTGCTCCAGGATCGGAATGACCTCGTCCACCCGCCCGGCCGCCAGAAGTTCCTTGGGAGACGTGGCTCCATAGGCCGGCAGGAGCAGGGAAAAGAACAGGAGCGACAGAAAGATTGCTCGTCTCATGAGTCGTGGAATCCGTCTCTGACTGATGCCGTGTGCCAAAACTTAGGGAACCACCTTGACGAGGGCGCCGTCGAACAGGGGCTTGGGTTCCTCCGCCGGCAAAGCCACGGTTTCCCCTTCGGACAGGCCGGAGGTGATTTCGACCCGGGTCAGATTCTGCAGGGAAAACTCAATCGTCTGGCGCTTCACGTGGTTGTCCACGATTCTATAAACGTAAGGCTTGCTGTCATCGATGCGCAGAGCGTCGCGCTGCAGGGTCAGCACATTGTTGTGTTCGGCCACCACGATGGTGACGCCAACGTTGACGTTGGGCAGGAGGCGGAGATCCTTGTTATCGATGACGCAAGTCGTCTCGCCGACATTGCGGGAGACGCGCAACTTGACGGTTGAGGGCACCGTGTTGACCGTGCCCATCCAGATGCGGCCGGGGATTGCGTCCCACGTAACCTCGACTCTTTGTCCGGTCTGGAGGCGGCCCACATCCGGCTCGTCGACGAAGGCGCGAACCAGGACGCGAGAGAGATCGGCTTCCTGCAGGAGTAAATCCCCCGCCTGGACGAAGGCTCCCTGCTTGACGGGAAGAGAATAGACGATGCCGTCGAAGGGAGCGCGCACGCTGGATTTGAGCAGCGCGTCTTCGGCGGCGGCGTAAGCGGCTTGCGCTTCCGCCGCCTGGGCCTCGATCTGTGCTGCCTCCGGTTTGGAATAACGGTCTTTCTGTTTTTGCTCGAGCAAAGTGACGTCGGCCTGAGCGCGTTGCAGAGCGTCCGCTGCCTGACGAACTTCGCCCGGCGACGCCGCGCCATCTTGCTGCAGGCGGCGCAGGGCATCGAGATTGTGCTGGGCCACATCACGTGCGCTTTTGGCCTTAACCAGCTGCGTATTCAAGGTCAGCACTTCTTCCTGGGTGCCTCCGGCATGGAGAGCCGACTGGTTGGCCTGCGCCGCCTTGACCTGAGCCTGGGCGCGGGCGGCCTGGCTGCGAATGTCGGCGTCGTCGAGCTGCAGCAGGAGTTGGCCCTGGCGCACACGGTCGCCTTCCTTGACCAGCAGGCGTCTTACCGTGGTCGCGATGGGAGCGTGCGCCTCGAAGTTCTGAATGGGCTCAACCTTGCCGTTGGTCGAGACCAGGCTGCGAATGGGTCCGCGCTGCACCGTGGTGGCGCGCACTTTCAGAGGAGTCTGGTGCAAATAGGAATACAGGATCGCCAAAACTGCCAGCAGTGCGAACGTGAGCCAAATCCACCGCCGTCGTGACGGTGTGTTCGAATTGTTCGTCGATGCCAACCGGTTTGTCTTTCAGGTTGCGGCAGGAATAACTGTAAGTATTTAATCTACCATTCCGGAGGCCGCGACAGATACAGGAGCGCCCCCAAGCACGGTACCTGATTGGATGCGGGCAGGGTGGCTTCGGCTGCACCGCTGCTTCGGCTGGATCGCCGCTTCGGGTGAGTCTGGCAAACGCTACAATGGTGGCATGGCTAAATCCCCTCGCTATACGCCTGAGCACGCTGCGGCGGGTCTCGACGCGAAGTTTCCGGAGATTGAGACCTGGCCCAACCAGTTTCCGGGATACGAGATTGTGGTGGACGATCCCGAGTTTACTTCGGTTTGTCCCAAGACCGGGCTGCCCGATTTTGGAGTTCTGGCCATCCGCTACATGCCGGACAAGAGCTGCCTGGAGTTGAAGTCGCTGAAGGAATATCTGCAGTGTTACCGGAACCTGGGCATCTTTCAGGAAAACGTCGTCAACCAGGTGCTGGAAGACGTGGTGCGGTGGGCGAAGCCGGTGTGGGCGGAAGTGAGGGGGGAGTTTCGCCCGCGGGGCGGAATTTCGACGACGATTGTCGCGAAGTGGCCGCGCCCGAAGGGGAGTCCGTCGAGGTGAGGATGCCGTTGGTCAGCGCGAGGCGGACGCTGCTCGCGGCTGAATACGCTCAATCTCTACGCCTTGCTCGGCCATTACGCGGCTGACTTCATAGGCACCCTGCAGGTTCAGCCAGAACTGCTCCGTCGTTCCGAAGAAGCGGGACAGGCGGACGGCGGTATCGGCACTGATGCCGCGGCGCTCCAGTACGATGTCGTTGATCCGAGGCGCCGGAACGTGAAGCCGCTTTGCCAACTCGTAAGCGGAGATCCCCAGCGGCTTGAGAAACTCTTCCCGCAGAATTTCGCCGGGGTGAACGCTCCAGTGCGGCGCGCCTTTTCTTGGATTGTCGTCGTGTCCCATCAGGGTCACCTCATGTGCATTTAACTGCGGCGTTTCTAATTGTTACTGATAATCCGTGATCTCCACTTCGAACGCATCGTGACCGCGCCATACAAAGCAGATTCGATACTGGTCATTGATGCGAATGCTGTGCTGTCCCTTGCCGGTCGCCGCGCAGCTTCTCCAGGCGGTTTCCGGGGGGGCATTTCAGATCGTCCAGGGTCGCGGCAGCATCGAGCATCGCTAGTTTTCGCCTGGTGACGCTGGCTGGAGGTGATCCCCGGGTCTTCCCGGTTCTCCAGATTTCCGCCGTCAGTTGGTTGGCGAAAGTCCTGATCACATCTTCGATAGTAACGGATATCGTTAATAATGTCAATCGTTATTATGCTCCTTGCAAGGTGGCTCGACATGCTATATTCGCTCGACCCGTGCCCCAGGCTGATCTCCAACCCCGCACCGCGCTGATTGTTCTGACGGCGCTCAACCTGCTCAATTATGCGGACCGCAATGTGCTGTTTGCGGTGCAGCCGCTGGTGCAGGATGAATTTCATCTGACCAACACGCAACTCGGATATCTCACCAGCGCCTTCCTCGGTTTCTACATGATTGCCGCGCCGTTCGTGGGGCCGCTGGCCGACCGGTACTCGCGGAAGCTCATCATCGTGCTGGGTGCGCTGTTCTGGAGCGGGCTGACGCTGCTCACGGCCGTGACTCACACGTATACGGAGTTGCTGGTCCGGCACACGCTGGTGGGCGTGGGCGAGGCGACCTTCGTCACGATTGCCCCGACGTTTGTGGCCGATCTGTTCGAGGAGAAAAAGCGTGGACGCATCCTGGGCGTGTTTTATCTGGCAATTCCCGTGGGCTCAGCCGCGGGCTATCTGCTAGGCGGGTATTTGGCGCCGAACTATGGGTGGCGATTCCCCTTCTATATTGCGGCCGCTCCAGGGTTCCTGCTGGCGCTGGCGGTTCTATTTCTGAAGGAACCCGAGCGCGGGCAATTCGATTCGCTGAAGGAAACTCCGGAGCGCGGAACGGTGCTGGGCCTGGCGCGAAATCCCGCGTTTCTGACAGCGACCCTGGGCATGGCGGCGATGACATTTTCTCTGGGCGGGATCCAGGTGTGGATTCCGAAGTTCCTGTTCAGCGAGCGCCATTACACGCTGGAGGCGGCCAACTTCGCCTTTGGGATCATTATTGTGGTGGACGGAATTCTGGCGGCGCTGGCGGGCGGATGGCTGGGAGATTATCTGCTGCCCCGCTTGAAGGGTTCCTATTACCTGGTTTCGGCGGCCAGCATGGCTGCTGGGAGTGCCGGTCATGATTGTGGCCTTGTTTGTGAAAGGACCGGCCATGATTCCGGCGATCGCGGTGGCGGCGTTTTTTCTGCTGCTGAACACCGCACCGCTGAATGCGGCCGTGATCAATTCTGTGGGAGCGCATATCCGCGCCACGGCGATGGCGGTCAATATTTTCATCATCCACATTCTGGGCGATGTGCCTTCGCCGACGATGATGGGATGGGTGGCCGACAAGCGTCGCTGCAGGCCGCGTTTGTCCTGCCGGTGATCGCGATGGGAATCTCTTCTGCGATACTGTTTTATGGGATGAGGTTTGCGCCGCCGGTCGCGGTCGACGGCGCCATCGGCAGCTCGCAGCCGCAGGGAAGCATCTTCCTAATCAGGATGGATTGGCATACTTTCATTGGATTGCGGGAACGATTCTGGCGCCTGGCGTGGTTTTCCCGCATTGTGGATGCCGCTCTCGGCATGCCCAGCGTGGCCGATGTTTCCCGTCCAGAGTGGGACCGCAATCCGGTTTCACCCGCGGGGAATCCTCGCGTTTCCATTATTGTTCCAGCGCGCAACGAAGAAGAATCCATTGAGCAGGCTCTGAATACGCTGCTGGCGCTCGACTACGACAACTACGAAGTGATCGCGGTCAACGACCGCTCGACCGATCGCACGGGCGAGATCATGGAGAGGGTTGCGGAAAAGCCCCACTTCTCGCAAAGAACGCGAGAAATGGGGCACTGCCCACTCTACCGCTAAGGTGATTCATCATCACGGAACTGCCTCCCGGCTGGTTGGGGAAGACGCATGCCATGTGGACCGCCGCCAACCAGGCGACCGGCGACTGGCTTCTCTTCACCGATGCGGACGTGCTGTTCAAGCCCGACTCGCTGCGGCGCGCGCTGGCTTATGCCGAGAGCGAGCCCGCGGACCACGTCGTGCTGTTTCCGCGCATGATCATGAAGCGGCCGGGCGAGTACATGATGATCGCTTTCTTCCAGACGATGTTCATGTTCGGACACCGGCCCTGGAAAGTCGCCGATCCCGAGCACCGACGATCACATGGGCGTGGGCGCGTTTAACCTGGTGCGGCGCCGAGTCTACGACGCGGTCGGGACTTATCGAGGCGCTGCGCATGGAAGTGCTCGACGACATGAAACTGGGAAAGGTGGTGAAGAACGCGGGCTTCGCGCAGCGCAATGTCTTCGGCGGGGATCTGATTTCGATCCGCTGGGCCAAGGGCGCGTTGGGAGTGGTCAACAATCTTGACCAAGAACTTCTTTGCGGTGCTGTCGTTTCAGTGGTGGCGCACGGTCATTTCGTGCCTTCGGGTCTGGCGTTTCTGAATTTTGGGCCGTTTCTCGGCGTCTGGCTTGCGCACGGGTGGGCGCGGGTGCCCTATGCGGTTGCGCTGGGATCGATGTTCTTGATTTACTATCGGGATGTCGTGGCGGTCGGCGGTGCCGCCGCTACTACTTCCTGCTGCATCCGGTGAGCGCGGCGTTGTTTATCTACACGCTGCTGCGGTCGATGGTGCTGACGCTGTGGATCGACGGAATTGTGTGGCGGGGGACGAAGTATCCGCTGGAGGAACTGCGGAAGGGGATGGTGTGAGCAGCCGTGTTCCGAGCGCGGCTATTGGCTCCAGACGCCCGGTCCAACGAGATATAGCGATGTTACGCCACCCACCGAGGTGGCTTCCGGTTAGCCGACCATCCAACAGGAACCCTGTCAAGGGCGCATCACCCTGACGTGACTTCCGCCCGGGGCACCCCGCGCTCTGATCAATTGGACACGCCTTATTCATAGCGGAGGGCTTCAGTGGGTGAGACGGCGATGGCGTGGCGGGCGGGCAACAGGCAGGCGAGGAGTGCGCTGAGAGCGAGGAGCGCGGCGGCTGCGAACAGACTGCCTGCGGCAAAGGTGTTTTGCATCCAGTGGGCGAGGACGGCGCCGAGAAAGCTGTCAAAGGCAAGACCGATGACAATGCCCGCGGCCGCGCTGACAAACGCGATGCGCGCGGCGACCCACAGACGTGCCTTCGCGGCGCGCCAAGCGCCAGGCGGACGCCGAACTCTGTAGTGCGCTGCGCTACGCTGTAAGCGACGACGCTGAAGATGCCGACCAGCGCGAGCGCAAGCGCCATGGCAGAGAAGACGCCAAACAATATGGAGAAGAGCCGCTGGCGGCTGTACTGTGCGTCGCGCTCGATGGCTTCATTGAGGGTAAGGTGCCGTTGAAACCGCCTGTGGAGATCTGCTGGTCGGAAGCGACGGATGCGATAGCGGCGCGGATGGAGTGCAGGTAGGCGAGCGGATCGCTCTGGGTGCGGACGAAGAACTGCGCATAGGGCCGCATCATGGCGGTGTACGGAACGTAGATGGCGGGGACGACGGGGCGATCGAGGCCATCATTGCGCGCATCGCCGACCACGCCGATGATCTGACGCCAGGCGGTGCTTTGCGCAGAGGCGACCTGGTAACGATTCTCGAGTTTTGAGATCGGGAATGCGTAGCTGCCGGCTCCAGGGCATTGGACGAGGAGAGATAGCGCGTGGCGAAAGCGTGATTGACGACCGCGATGAAGTCTCCGCGGGTGTTTTCATCCGCATTCCAGATGCGGCCCTGAAGCAGTGGAATGCGGAGCGCAGCGAAATATCGCTGGTCGACCAGCATCACGCGGGCCTGCGGCTGCTCGACGATCGCCGGTTCCGTCGATGTCGAAGGAGATCTCAGCGCCAGATAGGGCGGCGTGGCATCGCGCGCCGACAGCGACAGTGGAGACGCCGGGGACGGATGCGATCTTCTCCCGGATTTGCTCGATGTAAGCGGCTCGCGCTTCGCGCGACTGGATGCGGCTCCACTCGTCTGAGTCGTGGATGTGCAGCCCGATGCCGATCTTCATGACATTTGCGGGATCGTAGCCAAGCGGCATCTGCATGAGCCGAAGAAAGCTGCGGATGGCGGTGCCCGCAGTGGCCATGAGAAGCAGTGTGAGCGCGACTTGCGCGGCGATGAGAATGCTCCAGCGATGCCTTGCGGGAGCAGCCACAACGCCATCTGCCTGCCGGGGAGCATCGCGCGCGGAATCGTGACGCGAGAGACGCAATGCGGGAACAAGACCGAAGAGGATGCCGCAGAGCAGCGCGAGCGCGACGGAGAATGCGAGGATGGGAGCGTTGATGCGAATGACGGATTCTGCCGGAAAGGAATCCGGAGAAAGCACCATGGGAAGCTTTGCCAGCCAGTACGACGCAGCAACGCCAAGGACGGCGCCCGTCAGGAGATGACGATGGCTTCCACCAGCAACTGGCGGACGATGCGCCAGCGGCTGGCGCCGATCGCACTGCGGATGGCGAGCTCATGCCGGCGCGTGCGGCCCCGGGCCAGCAGAAGGATGGAGCAGTTGGCGCAGCCGATGATCAGCAGGAGCACAACGCCTGCAAGAAGAAGCTTGAGGGTGTGGCCGGTATTCTCCTGGAAAATCCAGATGATGGGCTGCAGCCCGAGATGCCAGCGATCGCGCACGGATTCTCTTTCGTAATCTGGCGCACGATGGGCTCAAGCGCAGCATTGGCGGCGGCAAGTGTGACGTGGGGCCGGAGCTTGATCCACGGTATGTAGGGAAGGCGGGAACATTGGTAATATCCCTCATTAGACTGCCCGGCAGGTAAACATCGCCGACGCCGATGATGTCTATTGAATGCGAAGCTGCGCGGCATGACCCCGATGATGGTGTAGGGTGCGTGATCCATTTCCAGCGTTGCCCGATGACGTGGGGATCGCCGCCGAAGTGGCGCTGCCAGAAGCGGTAGTTGAGAACAACCACGGAGTGGCCGCCGTTCTCTGCGATCGGATGGCTCGATGTTGCGGCCGAGAAGCGGGCGCACACCCAAAAAAGTCCCGGCATTCTCCGTGAGGTACACGCCAGAGATGTCTTCCGGCAGTCCGCCGCCGGTGATCTCCATGTGCGAGTTGTTGAAGCCAAGCACCGAATCAACGGGGGCCGCAAGGCGCAGGTCATCAACTCGTGCCTTGCTGAGGATAAACCAGCTATACTCGTCGGATGTTGCCTGTCGATGAGGACTAGGGTTCACGATGCGGTCGGCGTCGGCGTAGGGAAACGGGTGCAGCAGGACGGCGTAGATGAGTGAGAACATCGCCGTGGTGGCGCCGATGCCGAGCGCGAGGGAGAGCACGGCGACGGCGGCGAAGCCAGGGTTGCGGCGCAGCGCGCGAAGGCCGTAGCGGATGTCTCCGCCTAACTCATCGAAGAGGCGGAGGCCGATGGCGTCGCGGTAAGTTTCGTTTTGGGCGGCGGGCCGGCCGAGGTCGATGCGGGCCTTGCGGCGCGCTTCTTCTTCGGGGAGGCCCTGGCGGATTAAATCTTCCTGGTAGGCTTCGAGGGTAGAACGAAACTCTTCTTCGACGTCGCTGTGGATGCGTGGCGCGATGGAGTGCCAGAGCTTGCGAATTGCGGCGAGGAGACTCATATCTCGTCCGCCTTCTTGTCGAGAATGCCGGCGACGACAGCGGCCATGTCGGTCCATTTGGCGGTCTCGGCCTTGAGCTGACGCGTACCGGCAGCGGTGAGCGAGTAAAAGCGGGCGCGGCGATTGTTCTCCGACTCACCCCACTCGCCTTTGATCCAGCCCCGGCGCTCAAGACGATAGATGGCGGTGTAGAAGGAACCCTGCAGGATTTCGAGGCGCTCGCCGGAGATCTGCTGGATGCGCAGCAGGATGCCGTAGCCATGCAGCGGACCGAGCGAGACCGCCTTGAGGATGAGCATCTCGAGTGTGCCCTGCGGGAGCTCAACCGGTTTCGTCAAAGGCTCTCTCCTATCTGGGAAAGGAGTAGTACATGCTCTCTCCTTTCCCGTCAAGGAGACTGCCACCCGGGCGATTGCGTCTTCGGCGAGTTCAGAGGTTTCACTCTCGATGTCCGCGATTCCTTCATGTCAATTGTCGATCAATCGCAGAGTCACTCATTGACGTTTAGGCGCGAAAACCGGATTCCGGGGCGAGTGACGGGCAACTCGGAAGCAATCACTGTCGAAATCGCTTAGCCCTCAATTCAAGATCTCCCAGTGCTCCGGTCCAAGGCGTTCTATCGCGGCTCATCGCCTTCCACGTCGTTGCCGTACGTAGCGGTGGTCGACGGTTTAGTTTTGGTCTTCGCGGGTTTCTTGGACGGCCGGACGCGGCCGGCGCTGAAGTGGCCCCGGTTTTCGACGTCATAGCTCCTGGGGAGCGGGGGGATCATGGCGGCGCCCCCGGTGACCTGGCTGATGCGGTTGAGGATGATTTCCGCGCGGCCGTCGTAGAGCTTGACCGCTCCGTGAATTTCGATGGTGCGGCCTTCGAAGTGGCGGACGTCGCCGACATCTTTCAGGGCGGAGGCGAAGACTACCACCGTGAACGGGCAAGCCATCTGATCTTCACAGAAGTCGAGAAAATGAACTCCCTTTGTACCTGTTTTTATCTTGAGAACTTTGCCTGCCACGCACTTGGTTTCGCCCACATGCTGGCCCGCTTCCTGAATGGGGATGCAGTCGGAGGCGTGGAGGCAAGGGGCGATGAACAGGAGGATCAGAACCGCGACTGAAGCCCATATTCCGGCCACAGCCGTGGAGCGCGACATCGGGCGTTGCCGGGCCGGACAGCCGATGGCGGCTGTCGCCACATGTGCTGATACTGGGCTAGAGCTGAAACGCGACATGCCTTGATTTTAGGAACGATGCAGGCAGGAGTCTGTGACGAGGAAGAAAAAATGACGCGGGGTGTCCCGGAATGAAACTGGCAAAGTCCCCACTTCTCGCAGCGAACGCGAGAAATGGGGCACCCTCAGCCAATGTCCTGCGACGATGGTCTACTTGAACGACTTGACCGCGGACGCTTCGTCGTCTTTCACGTCGAACACGGTGTACAGCTTGGTGATCTGAAGCAGATCGTTGACCTTTTTGGTGAGGTTCAGGAGTTTGAGTTCGCCGCCCTGATTCTTGGTGGTGGTAAAGGCGCTCACCAGTTCACCGATGCCGGAGCTGTCAATGTAGTTGACGTCCTGGAGATTGAGAACAATCTTTTTGTTGCCCTTGGAAAGCAGGTCGCGTACGGTGTCGCGCAGAATGACGCTGCCTTCGCCGAGGGTGATGCGACCGCTGCAATCCACGATCGTAATTCCATCCACCTGCCGACTACCAACCTTCATGCTCACTGGGAAGCCTCCTTGCCGCCCGCGGATGGACCGTGGACGTGCTTGATTAATTTGAGTTCGGTGCCCGTTTGGGTGGGGCGAATTTCCACCACATCCATAAACGAGCGCATAAGAAAAATTCCGCGGCCTGACGTTTTGAGCAGGTTCTCCGGCGCCAGGGGGTTGGGAATTTTGCTCAGATCCATTCCCGGACCCTGGTCGCGAATCGTGATGATCAGGTCGCCGCCCGTGCGCTCGAACGCGAGGGTTACTTTCTTGTCTGGGGCATACCCGTTGCCGTGCAAGACCGCATTGACCGCGCCCTCGCGGACGGCCATGGAAATCTGCATGATCTCATCGTCGGCAAAGCCGAGTTCGGTTGCAATTCGTGTGGCCTTTTCCTCGGCATTGTCGATCGTCTCCAACGAGGAGTCGAGCGTGTACGAGACCCGTTGCTCGGTCATGGCCATGGACGAAGTGTACGAGCGATTATACGGCCTGAACGGCGTTCATGCTTCACAGCCGCAGCAGGCGCTCGCCAGAGACGATTCCCGGCGAATGCGGTAGTTTGCCTGTCGGATGACGAATTGTCAATGCGGGAGGCGGAGGTCGGGAAATGGAGGCTCGTTCGATGGAGAGCGGTCATGGGAACAAGGCTGGCGGTCGCGCAAGATTTATAATCTGGCCTCGTGACACAGACTCCTGCGCCCAACCTCAGAGTACGCCTGCGACGAATTTTCGTCGCCGCGATGGTTGCCGTGGTGGGCGTGGCAATACTGGCCTACGGTCTGGACTTCGCCGTCTTGCGGATTCGGGTGGCCACCAACCGGAACGCCTACGGCTCGGTCACGGTCAACCACTACTACGCCGTGCTGCAGAAAAACGGGAAGACCCAGTTCATCTTCGACCCGCCGCAAGCTCAGACTTGCGTGAATGCCTTGTTTCCGCACTCGGGATGGCTGCCATGCTGGTATTTGAGCCGGCATCCCGATCAGCGCACCGATATCTAGGGACAGACAGGTAGGCTAGAATGTTGCGTCAATCCAACTGACCGAATCGTATCGACCGAACCGTGGGGGGAATCATGCTGAAACCGTTCGTGCGTAGTGCATCCGTGCTCGGCTTCACGCTGGCCATGACTTGTGCCCTGTGGGCCTCCGCTTCGCCGGAGGCGCGGCTGCAGAAGGCCTATCGCTTCCAGCAGGGCGGCTGGACCTACTTGCATCTGGAAGGCTCGCCCTCCGACATGGGTTTTCAGCACGGCTATCTGCTCGCGCCGGAAATTGCGGACGCGTTCGAAGCTATCAAGCTGTTTGATACGCACCAGACGCAGCGCGATTGGGAATTCTTCCGCACCACCGCGCGGGATATGCTCTGGCCTCACATCGATGCCGAATACCAGCAGGAACTGCAGGGCATTGCCGATGGCGTCAAGGCCCACGGAGTCGATCTCGACGTCTACGACATTGTGGCGCTCAACGCATTTGAGGAAGTGCCGGATTACTACGTGCCCTGGTTGAGCAAGCAGACGACAAACAAACTGACGACAAACCGCCAAACGACAAACCGCCAGCAGAACTCGCCCAAGGCGCCGAAGCTCGCGGCCCCCGGAAACTGTAGCGCGTTCATCGCCACCGGCAGCATGACCAAGGATCACCAGATCGTGATTGCCCACAACAATTGGACCAGCTACCTGGCGGGCGAGCGCTGGGTGGTGATCTTCGATATCCAGCCGGAGCACGGCAATCACATCCTGATGGACGGCTTTCCGGGCGTGATTACCAGTGACGACGATTTTGGCGTGAACTCCGCCGGAATCATGATTACGGAAACGACCATGGCGCAGTTCGAGGGATGGGATCCGAACGGCAAGCCCGAATTCATGCGCTCGCGCAAGGCGCTGCAGTATGCCAATAGCATTGATGACTATGTGCGCATTATCAAAGAAGGCAACAACGGGGGATATGCCAACGACTGGCTCATCGGCGACCGCAAGACCGGGGAGATCGCGTATCTGGAACTGGGCCTGAAGAACACGCCGCTGTGGCGCACCAAGGATGGCTATTTCGTGAGCTCGAATTTCCCTCGGGATCCCAAACTGATTAAGGAAGAGACCAGCGGTTTCGATCCGGGCGATTCGTCGTCGTCGATGAACGCTCGCCACCGGCGAGGAGATGACCTGATCCAAACAGCCAAAGGGACAATCGACGTCGAAATGGCTGAGCAGTTTCTGTCGGACCATGTGGACAGGTACGAGCGAACAACTTCAGACAAGAAAGTCGATCAGCCCAACGAGCGCACCCTCTGCGGCCACGTTGACCGGTCTCCGCGCGGCGTCAAGCAGTGGGGATGGGACCCGTACAATCCGGGCGGCGCGGTGCAGGGTAAGGCGACCGACAGCGCGATGGCCGCGAAGATGAGCTTTGTAGCCAGGGCAGGGCATCCTTGCGGAGCGGACTTCCTGGCAGCGGAATTTCTGGATCACCACCCCGAGTTTGCCTGGCAGAAGCCGTTGCTGCACGACATGAAGGCGGGGCCCGTGGACGGTGTTTACGGCAGGGCAGAAGGGACCATAGCTGGCCAGAGTCTAGGTTGTTCGCAGGACATCCTCCTTAGTAGCGCCGCCGTCCCGGCGGCTGTCGTGGCGGCGTCCCGCCGCCACTGCCGGCAGCGATTCAACATCCGCAGCTTTTGCGGCACCGGCCCACTGCGCAGGCGAGGTCGCCCGCGCTACAGCCGGCGAGACGCCGGCGCTACGGCTCCTCGAATTATCTAATTACTGCCCTAAAGCAATTCAGCAAAGCGCGGCCCCCCGACTTCAATCCTTGAAAGCCGCCACCTTTCCCCGCAAGACGGTGATGGACGCTTTCGGCAGGGTGAACGCAGTCTGCGGACCTGCCGCGAGAGTAGTCGCGATCGGCGGGTGGTCCGGATCCGCATGGCTGTTGGGGCCATCGTTGATCCAGACGTATTGCTCGCTCCCGAATGTCACCAGCGTGACGGGTCCGGAAAACGATACATTCTGCTTGCTCCTGGAATCCTCAAATTGCACGTGGACGGTGTGCGCATTGGTCTCGTCCCGGTTCACCAGCATGAGCGACCAATTTCCGTCAGGGCGATGCACCGCGTACGACGTAACCAGCAAATTGCCTTCAGCATCCTTGATATCCGTGGAAGAAGGGAACATCTGATGCACGCCGGAACGGTGCTGCACCCATTCCAGGTTGATCATGTGAGCCGCGTAATACGGCGAGGTGTAGCCATTGATGTTGTAGTCCTCGTCAGAAACAAAATTCGACCACGACGCCCAGCCCAGACAACTATTCTGAATACCCTGCGGCTGAATCGGCGAGTGATAGAAAGCGGCGCCTCCTCCCTCGAAGAAAGATCCAACATTGTCGGCCAGCCATAGCGCCGCGAAAATCGTGGTCATGGGGCCGGTGAGTGCGGCAGCCAGATGGTTCTCCGTCACCATGAGCGGAACTTCTTTGGGGACACCGTCGTCCCTCCACACCTGCAGGATGTGCTTCATCAACTGAGGTTCGGTATACAAAGTCTTCCACGTGATGTCGCAGGGCTCGAACGGATAATGCTCGAACGACACGAAGGCCAAGTCTGCAATATGGCCATGCGTCTTCAAGTAATCCACGAAGCGGCCCATCCATGAGATGCGGCCCGCGGCGTCGGGCCAGACTCGGATGTCCTCATTCACTCCTTCGAAGACCGGCCCGCCCAGCTTGAGTTGGGGATCAATCTTGTGGATGGCCGCGGCCCATTGAATGTATAAGGCGGCGTAGTCTTCGGGCATGGCGTGCTTGCCGTCCGGCTCCTCCCCCATCTCAACGTACCCGATGCGGTAGCCGCGCCTTTCGATGTAGGCAATCTGGGCAGCGGCATCGTCCGGGGTCCCGTAAAGCAGAGTGACCGGAATCATCGCCGGAAGATTGTTGGTGAGCCCGCTGGTGAAGAAGAGATCGAAGCCGGTGTGCTGGTAGCCGCCGCTGGCGTTCACGTCAGCGGCCGAGTGCCAGGGATCAATCGACGACGAGTTGTAAGTGGTTGGCCGGTCGCTGAAATTCTTCTGGACTTCGGCAAAGGCGCCACTGGAGTCGACACTGCCCACACGGATTTCCTGAATAGCGTATCCCACGCAGTTGCGGACGTCGTCCGATCCATGCAGATCGCAGGTATTCGACGATTCCGTCATCAGGATGCGAACGTACTGAGTGCTGACCGGCGCGTCGGCAAGCTTCAGATTCACCGTACCGCCTTGAGCGTTTCGTATGGCGCCGGAGGAGAAGGTCTTCCACTCACCCTGGGGACCTGCATCGAAGTCGAGCGCGCTTTTGCCCACCCAATATTCCACCTGGTAGGTCGTGGCATATGGGCTTGCCCACGCGATGCGGATTGCGTTCACCGGTTTTTCGGCCTTCAGATCCACGACCACCCATTGCGGGTGCAGCGCGTCGCTCTCGCCGGTGAACTTGCGGGTGAGATATGGATTACTTTTCCAGTAGCTGAGATTAGGGCCCTGCAGCGGGCGGTCTCCGCTGGTGGAGAAGCCACGATGGGGCAAGGCGTAGGAAAGGATGTAGCGCGACGGCTCCTTGAGATCGGTGCTGCCGGTAAAATATCCGCTCTTGTGTGCCGGATCGCTCCACGTGCCATTCTCGGTCCAGTGCCAGGCGGCCATGCGGAGCTCGGAATTGTTTCGATAAGTGATGGGTCCCCAACCCGCCGAGAGCGACTCCTGAATAATGTGTGGGGTGAAAACCTTGTCAATGCCGTCGTGCGACAAGACATCGATGGAACTGCCCAGGGCGCTGTCGGGATCGAAGGAGTTGATCGCATGCCCGCGCGTCGCATCGACGTGGACGGTTCCCATCGGCGGTTCCGCACCGGACGCCTTCGCTTGAGCGGTCAAATTTGCAGCACAGGCAACAAAAAAGAGAATGGCGATCGCGAGCTGTTGCGAGGACGTTGCTCGTTCTTTCATGCAGCGGATAGTAACCCAGAAGCGCGAAAAACAATAGCCGATGAAAGCAGATGAAACAGCAGGATGAGAAGGCCGGTCTCCGGCGGGATGCCCGTACGCCCCAAGTGATCGGCGCGCTTGAAGCAGATGGAGGGAAAACACGACGAACTAAAATGAAATGGCGGAGAGGGTGGGATTTGAACCCACGATACCCGTTAAGGTATGTCCGCTTTCGAGGCGGATCGTTTCAACCACTCACGCACCTCTCCGGAAAGCAGCGATCAGCGATCAGCCATCAGCAAGAGAAGATCCCTCGCAGCGCTCGCGATAACCGCCCTTGATGACGAGCCCTTTTGAGGGTTCTGCTGACGACCAACGACCATCGTCTAACGACGGCTCTTAAAGAACGTTTGCAGCACTTCCGCGCTGCGGCCGGCCAGCACTCCGCGGCGAACCTCGATCGTGTGGTTCAGTTGCGGATGATTCAGGACTTGCATCACCGAATGCACGGCCCCGGCCTTGGGGTCGTCCGCGCCATATACCAGGCGCTGAATGCGGGCATGCACCATCGCGCCGGCGCACATGGCGCACGGTTCAATTGTAACAAACAGGGCGCAGTCTTCCAGGCGGTGGTTGCCCACGGTGGCACCCGCTTCGCGCAACGCTACAACCTCGGCGTGGGCCGTGGGATCGGAAGCGGTGATGTTGCGGTTCCATCCGCGTCCTACGATGCGGCCGTCGCATACCACGACCGCGCCCACCGGAACTTCTCCGGCTTCGAGGGCGCGTTGGGCGCAGCGCAGGGCTTCTTCCATCCATAACTCGTCTGAAGGATGTTCGTCCGGAGCGGTCTCAGGTCTTGGGGCGTCGGTCTTGGGGCGCTTGCTTGCGGCTGTTTTCTGTGCAGGCACTAGGGTGGATGCTCTGCGATATTTTAGCGGGTTTGTGGCAGGAATGCAGACATCGGCGGTCCGGGTCTGGGCAGGGAATTCCCGGCGGAGCGGTTGACCTTCGGCTGCGAGCTCAGATCACGCGCAGCACCGTGCGCACGACCTCTGGCACAACCGCGCGGACCACCGCCGGGACTACGACGCGAGCCACCGGATAGGCTATCAAGAGCGCGGGCACGACCAGCAAAAGCCATACCCTCGTCGACAAATTTGTGAAATAGGCCTTCATGTCTTTCTCTCCTCATGGATACGGATGGCCGCCGGGAAAAGTTCCCCCAGCTACCTCGCCCACCAGGCTCCCTCGTCAACCCCGCCGCGCCGCCACCGCCAAGGGACCACCAATCCCCAGCAAGGGCGGGGCAAACAAAACACTCAAGGGATGATTCGGGTTAACTATCTCCCCAATACCCCCGGCGTGAATCTCGCAGTTGAGGCGAGCGTTCAGATACTAAGACTGATTTGTAGGCTTAGACGTTTCGAAATAAAAATGGTCAAGTCCGATTTCGGGAACGGCGGGCAGGCCCGGGTTTTGGCGATGCCGTGGTTAATGGTATGCTTACGGCGTCATGGGCATGCCGAGTTTGCTGCGCAAAGTCTTCCTCGTCGACCTGTTGCAAGGGCTGAAGGTCACGTTCCGCTACCAGGATCCCAAGGAAATCTATACCGAGCAGTATCCCCTGGAGCGGCCGCAGGTGGCCGAACGCTATCGCGGAGCGCCGCGGCTGAACGTCAACCCCGACACCGATGAGACCATGTGCATTGCCTGCGACCTGTGCGCGCTGGCATGTCCGGAGAATCTGATCGTGGTCTCCAGCGCGCGCAACGAGCAGACCCGCCGCAAGGAACTCACCGACTTTACCTACGACCTGAGCCGTTGCATGTTCTGCGGCCTCTGCGAAGACGCCTGCCCCGTCGACGCCCTCGAACTTACGCAGGATTTCGAACTCGCCAGCTACACCCGCGAAGGCTGGATCTGGGATCGCAAGACGCTCGAAAAAGGTCCGCAGCCCACGCCGTATAAGCGCTAAGCAATTTCCACAACATCGAAACGATAGAACGATAGACGGGCCCGAGGGCGTGTGCGCCCCTTCGACAAGCTCAGGGCAGGCTCTCGGGACAGCGGGCAAGCTGCCGGCGCTACGTGTCGTGCGCGCCCGCCAGTACCACGGAGGCGCGAAGTCAAGCTGAAAGCGAAAACCGGCCGGCCAATCAAAAACTATTTCCTGCTTTCTCCCTGCCTCCGCGCCTCCGTGGTGATCCGCTTCAAGCCGGCTGCTGTTGCGTCATGCAGTGCATCGCGCCCAGGCCCCAGATGAAATCTCCCGAATAGATGGGCACAATCTGGCGAGTAGGGAACAGGGCCGCCAGCGTGTTGAGCGCGATGCGGTCATTGGGGCGGTTGAAGACAGGCGCGAGCACGACTCCGTTGGCGATGTAGAAGTTTGCATAGCTGGCCGGAAGGCGGCGGCCTTCGAAGACCACCGGCTGCGGCATGGGAAGTTCGACCACCGTGAGTTGTTTACCGTCCTGATCGCGCGCGGCCTGCAGGCGGCGGAGGTTGGCGCGCAGGGGAGCGTGGTTCACGTCCTTGGAATCGGGTTCGACCATGGTGACCACGGTGTCTCGCGACACGAAGCGGGTGAGGTCATCGACGTGGCCGTGGGTATCGTCTCCGAAGATGCCGCGTCCCAGCCAAATGGTATGAGGGGCGCCGAGGTAGTCGGCAAACGCTTTTTCGTAGTGCACGCGCGCCATGTGGGGATTTCGTTCCTGCACCTTGCTCAGCAGACACTCTTCGGTCGTCAGCACTGTGCCCGCCCCGTTGACATCGATCGAACCACCTTCGAGCACGATGCGGGCCCCTACCGACACGGGACGAAGCTCCGCACGGGTGCCCCATTTCTCGCGCGTCCTGTGCGCGAGAAGTGGGGCTTTTGACCCTCGCCATGAGGCTCCCGATTTTCTCGTCATAACGCCAGTTGGAGTATTTGGCCCAGGCGTTAAAGCGAAACTTGAGGGCAATCGTCCCAGGTTCATGTGGGGACAGCCGCCCCCGGCTGTCCGGCCGGGCAGAGCCCGGCTGGGGTGTCAGGAAGATGCAGCCCGAGTCGCGCAGCCAGACGCGATTCGTGGGCCAGCGATGGAAGCGGATGTTCGCGGAAAGGGCGTCGGCTCGCTCCAGCACCCTTCGCGCCTGCCTCGCCGCCGCGGCATGGTTGACGATCAACTCCACCCTCTCATGCTTGGCCAGATTCCGAATGATCTCAGCGTAAACCCACTGAATCGGTTCAAATTTTCCCGGCCAATCGCCGAGGTAGTGCGGCCAGGCGAGCCAGGTGGCGGCGTGGGGCTCCCATTCCGCCGGCATGCGGTAACCGAGGGCTGCAGGTTTGGCGCCTTCAGCGGTTAAAGGGTTACTTGAAGTTCTGCGCAGGGCTCTAGCCACGGTAGATTCTCGTCCTAGTCGAGCAAGCGGTTGGTGATGGGGGCGTAGGCGTCGATGCGGCGGTCGCGCAGGAAAGGCCAGTTGCGGCGGATGTCTTCCAGCGCCTTTAAATCCACGTCGCCGACCAGAATCTCCTCCCGGTCGTGCGATGCTTCCGCGAGCACGCGGCCGAACGGATCGCAGAAGAACGATCCGCCCCAGAATTCGAGCCCCTGCCCGGGGGCTGACTTCCCTCGGATGTTGCCGGTTTCGAAGCCGACGCGGTTGACCACGGCAACATAAACGCCGTTCGCGATGGCATGCGCCCTCTGGATCGTCCGCCAGGCGTCGTGCTGGGCCACGCCGAACTCCGCTTTCTCCGCCGGATGCCACCCGATCGCGGTCGGATAGAACAGCACATGCGCTCCCTGCAACGCCGTCAGGCGCGCGCCCTCGGGATACCACTGGTCCCAGCAGACGAGCGTTCCCAGCCGTCCGGCGCTGGTGTCGAGGGCACGGAATCCCAGGTCCCCGGGTGTGAAGTAGAACTTTTCGTAATAGAGCGGATCGTCCGGGATGTGCATTTTCCGGTAGAGGCCGCGCAGGGAACCGTCGCTGTCGAAGATGGCCGCCGTGTTGTGGTAGACGCCGGCCGCCCGCTTTTCGAACAGCGATGCGATCAGCACCACCCCGTGGCTGCGTGCCGCGGCGGAGAGCCTCTCGCTGGTCGGGCCAGGAATCGGCTCAGCCAGATCGAACAGCGAATGATCCTCCCGCTGGCAGAAATACTGGGTCTGGAAAAGCTCTGGCAGGCACACCACCTGGGCTCCACGTCCGGCAGCGTCGGCGACGCGGCTCAGGGCCTTCTCGAGATTCTGTTCCGGCTCCGGGCCGCACGACATCTGCACCAGCGCCACGCGAAATTTTTCAGGGGGCACGCGTTTCCGACCTCCGCGAACAATATAGCAGGGACCGCCGTCAGCTATCAGCCAGCAAAGCCCGCGCCTGAAGGCGTAATTGAGCCGGGTGGCCGTGGCGGCACGCCTGTAACGCACTGCGGAAAAATTACAAATGAGTGCACAACTGTGAAAGAGCGGCCCTTCAGGGCCGCGTAAACAGTGGCACCGAAAGCGTCTTTTGGCGGTCCTATGGTGATATTCATGCTCGCCAACGATCCTTTATCAGGCACGCGAGTACGAAGGTCACTTACCTCGAAGTAAGCGGAACAATAGGATTACGACAGGGGTCTAAATAAGTAGATGCGCCACCAGCGCGTGAGAACGGCGGAGCTTTTCTGCAGCGTCGATCGCACTCCATTTGTAGCCGTGAGTGCTACTTTGTTTGCGATTTTCGTATTTGCTCTCATGCTGACAAACGGACTGCCGAGGTTCGGGCGCTCGGATTTGCCCAAGGTCAATAATCCCATCTGGGCGGGGGACGCGAATGTAGACGACGCCGTCGTTCTTGCGGTTATGTACAACGGCAGGATTTTCTGGGGGCAAGATCCAATCTCGATTGGTGACTTGCCACATAAACTCAGCCACCGTGTGGAACGCAGCCCGCAAGCCCAGATATACCTGGCCGTTGATGCCCACGCCAGTTACGGAAATGTTGCCACGGTCTTGGCTGCTTTGCGCTCGGTTGGCGTAGAAAAGGTCGTCTTTCTGGTTGACCAGCGCAAAACCAAAACCGCAGGAATAATCTATCCGCAGCCCGGCTTTTGGAACGTCGGCGAACTTTGGCGCTCGATGGACAGGCTGAACGAAGCAGATTTCCTGCTGCTCGCTTTCATGCTAGCGAACACTGGGGCAATCCTTTGTTTCCGCGTCTGCCGCTACAACGCGGCTCGCCGTGAATCCCGCACTTTCATGCGTGACGCTGCCTCGCCGCTCCGCGAGGGCAAGTTCGATGAAGTAATCTCCATCGCCGCCCGCAACAAACGGAGTCACGTTGCGAACCTTGTTGCCGAGGTTTTAGCAGCCTACGCTTCGGCGGCGCGATCAGAGCTCTACCAATACTGAAGCGATTGCACTCGCCCAACGAGCCTTTCAACGCCGTAGCAAAATGCTCGCTGCCCGCTTGAAATGTGGGCTTAACACATTCGCCTCCATTGCGTCTTCCGCACCGTTTATCGGCTTTCTTGGCACCGTAAATGGCATCCTGGGATGTTTTGTTGGCGGATCGCGTGCTGGCGCCTTGGCAAGAGTGGCGTCGGAGATTGCCGAGGCACTTCTCCCGGGCGCCATGGGAATAGTTGTGTCGATTATTGCTGTGTGGTGCTTCTACCACGTGCGCAGCCGTTTCAGAGTGCTTGAGACCGAGATGACGAACGCAGAACTTGAAGCGGTCTCATGCCTCAAGGCTCATCCAGAGTGGCGAGAACAATTTGAACACTGGTCTGCGACCACAAGAATCTTGACCGTCGGCGATGCCTTCGCAGGCCGCAGCTGGGAAGTTCCATACGATCGTCAGCGCCCTCTGTTGCTGGCATTTTGGTGCTGCGCTCTGTATGTGGCGTTCCTTTTGGCTCACGCGTGGTCGTAGTTGTATCCCTGAGGGCGCATTGTCACTCTTTCGCAGATGGGCACGTTTTTCCGCAACCTCTGTAAGCCGTGCCGTTACCCGGTTCTATTTTTTTTCCGTGCTTCGAGGGGACGAGGTGTGATGCGTCGCGAAGGCACGCTGCAACCGCGGATTGCCGGCGGCCAGGCTCTCCAGGCGTGTGATCACTTCCTGCGAGGGTGCAGACCGTAGGATCGCTTCGATGGCGGCCTCGGCGTCGAGCGATTCCGTGCGGACCAGATCGAACAGGAACTCCAGAGCCTCCTCCCGGCGCGTGAGCGAAATCGCCGAAAGCAGGACCGAACGCCACCACGGGTCGTGCGCTTTCTCAAAGCAGTCCCGCAAAGCAGCGAAGCCCTCGGCAGAGTGCGTGCCGGCAATGGCAAGAGCCGCTTCGGCCGAGGAGTCATCGCCCGCAGCCAGGAAACGTTGGACCCAGGGAAGGGCGCGCACACCCTCGATTCGGAGAATCCCACCGTAACAGGCTCCCAGTACCTCAGGTTCATCAGTGCCGAGAACGGCTCTCAGGCGCAACAGAAGCGAGGCGGACGGCGAGTTCAACTGTTCCACCGCGCGAACCACCTCGGCTCGGACCGCCTTGTCCTGGTCCGCGAACAGATCAATGAGATACTCCAGCAGATCCTTCTCGGTAAGGGTGCGGCACTGCACCAGCGCCAGAGCGCAGGTGGCGCGCAGGGTTCCGGCGGTGTCGGAGCGGCCTCCCCAGACCGGCTCCATCTGAATATGCTGCATCCCGCGCAGGAACACTTCAGCCTCCTGGTGCTCAAACGCAGCGAGCGCGCGGCTGAGCGCGTTCTTGGCCCAGCATTGCGGATCGGTCTTCACCGGATCCTCGAAGAAACGGTCGAAGGCCGCCAGCAGTTCCGGCATCAACTGCGCGATGCGGAATTCGCGCACCAAGTCCGCCGCTTTCGCCACGATGAAATTGTTGCGATGGGCCAGCGCCTTCCGCAGCGCTTCGACGCGCGCTTCTTCGGGCTGTTGACGAAGCTCGTCCAAAGCCGCGATGTGCTCCTCGAAACTGCGCTTGCCAGCCATGCTTGGCAGTGTAACTGAGCGAATTGCTGCGCTTGGGGTAGGGGTGCAGAGAGCACTGTATCCACAGGATGTGCTCTGCGAACTCCGCGATTTCTTTGCGCCCTTCGCGGTCAAATGCTTTTTTAACGCAGAGTCCGCAGAGACCCCTCCCCAAGGACGCAAAGAAAAGCCGTCGCGTTTCAAACTGCTCCACTACCCCCTGCGCGAAGTGGTCTCTGGTTCCGTTCTTCCTGTAGAGTATCTTGTCGGGCAGATTCGCATTCGGCTTGGGGAGGTTCGCGGTGAAACACGGCAATCATGGCAACTCGAAGGATCATTCGAACACGGATCATTCGCATCCGGGGCAGGGGCACGCGCGCCGGCGGGGAGGGCAAAGACCGTCACCTGCACAATCCCATCGAAGACCGCCTGGTCCCACTCGAGCCGCTCGATCTCGGCAAGATTAGTTCGATCGACGGCCTGGTGCGGGCGATGGCCAAGACCGCCTTTACCGGCCGCCAGTTGGGGGAAGCCGCCGACGTGCTGGAGGCCATGGCACTTGACGAAGATGCTTTCATCGTGATGACCCTGGCCGGTGCCATGACCGTCGCCAAGCAGGGACTGATCGTCACGGAGTTGATCGATCGCGGCATCGTGAATGCGATTGTCTCCACCGGCGCGCTCATGGCCCACGGATTGGTCGAAGCCACCGGGCGAGCCCACTTCCGCGCCAATCCTGAGGTCTCCGACGAGGACCTTTACGAGCAAGGCTACAACCGTGTCTACGATACGCTGGAGCCCGAACAGAACCTCGACGACGTCGAAGAAGTCATGGCCGCCGTGCTTGAGGCCTGGGACCATAACGAGGTCATGTGCTCCTACAAGTTGAACCACGTGATTGGCGCGTATCTGGCCAAGCGTGATCAGGGGCAACGAGGAATTCTGAAGTCCGCCTACGAACAGGGAGTGCCGGTATTCGTGCCCGCATTCAGCGACTCAGAACTGGGTCTCGACACGGCGCTGAACAACCGTCTGCGCGAGTCCACGGGAAGACACAAAATCCGCTTCGATCCGTTCGAGGATCTGGAACACTTTGCCGCCACCTTGCTGCGCCAGAAAAAGCTGGGAATCTTCACCATTGGCGGGGGCGTTCCCGCAACTGGTCCCAGCAGTTTGGTCCCTTCATCGAACTGCGACACCGGCGCCTGGGAGAGAACGTGCCGTTGAAGCGCTATCACTATGGTCTCCGGATCTGCCCCGAGCCCGTCTATTGGGGCGGATTGTCCGGCAGTCCTTACAGCGAGGCGATCTCCTGGGGCAAGTTCGTCCCCCCATCGGAAGGCGGGAAGTTTGGAGAGGTCTTCGTCGACGCCACCGTCGGGCTACCCATCATCGTGGCCGCGGTGATCGAACGCTTGGACAAAGCCAAGAAGGGCGGGGCACGGAAGGGTGCGAAAGCCGCTACCAGGAAGTAAATCTCAATCGCAGAGGACGCTGTGGCGAGAGGCAAGTCAGGGCGCACAGCGCAATGGTTGGGACGGAGCCCGGCTGGGCGCGAGTTAGGCGTTGCTTTCGCGGCCAGCCGCATCCTGAGAGGTAAACTCCTGGTTGGAGTCGCCCTCCTGGATGTCATGATTGCCGGTTCGCAGCCGGCGATAAAGCGGTGCAAGGATACTCTTTTCAAGGATTTCCGACTCTGCCTGAAACCAATCCTGCAAAGCTTGGCCGTCCTCTTGACCCCGGGTTTCGTAGAGCTGCTTGGCCCGGGACCTCACCTTGCGCTCCACCAACTGCACCATCAGGGTTTGCTGCTTCTTTCTACGCGTTTCTAGGTCCACTTCCGCTCCTTATTTCTGTGTCTTTTCTACCACTTCCATAATAGCCGATCCCCGTTAACGGAGTGTTACATCCGGCTAATTAACGGGTTACCAAAGTGCTATCCCTTGGAAGGTTTGTTCCAAGCCCATTAGATGTTGTGCAAGGGTATTGGTTTCAATTATTTAGCCGAATATTCACTGCGCCGCGAAGGGGCCAATTTCGGGAATTAGCGACAGAAACACGCACTCTTTCGTGAGCTGTGTTGGCGGGAGCTGGCCGACACGCCTGTCGGAGGTTCTGAGGACCCGGGCTGCCCTACTTGCCTGACGCACAGGCGAACGACGTCGCCACACTAGGGTCGCCCGCGCCCTTGTACTCGGTGGCCAGCGGCTAGGGGCAAGGCGACCGCGTCATTTTGACTCCTTTGGCCGATATCCCTCCCGATACTTGCCTGGTAACGAGGCGGGACCGTCTGGTCCGATCTGAGATCCGGCGGCGCAAAGGTGCCCGCGGCCACTGGCTTGGCCAGCGTAATACTCGTGTTGGGCAAGGCCAGACGTTTCAGGCTGGCACAAGTGGTGGGAGGCTCGGAGCCAGCTGCCTAGGCAAGACCAAGCACTAAGAACAGAAAAGTCAGCAGAAAACGCGAGCGCTTACGCATGCCGCTAGCGTCTCAGGACCGTCAAAATCTAACAAGCTGTTTCGCCCGTCGATCCTAACCCACCAGCCTTAATCCGCCAGCCCTAATCGAAGATCAATACCGCCGACGCGATCACCGTGGTCCACAGGCCACGCTTGTCGCCAACCGCGGACTGGGTTACGTTCGCGGTGCGCACAATCTTGTTCGACAGGCGGTAGATCTGCTTCTTTTCATCCCAGGAGCGGTCGGGATCGAATTCCACGTTAAGGGTGGTGGCGAGCATTTCGGCGGCTAGTTCCTCGGCGTACTCCCCGGCCGCGTCCTCAGTCTCGCCAAACGAGTGGTGTTCGCTGAGATACCCGTAGGTATTGCGGTCGGCGGGTATGGCCACGCCGATCGACGATGCCAGCAGCCGGTGCGGCTCGCGCGTCGAATTTTCGGCGACCACGGCGAAAACCACTTCCCCGGGATGCAGGTACTTCACGCCTTCCTTGCGGGCCAGCAACTTGCAGTTGGGCGGGAAGATCGAGGAAACCCGCACCAGATTCTGGGCCGCGATACCGGCGTCGCGCAATGCCAATTCGAACGAAGTCAGCCGCTCGCGGTGTTTCCCCACTCCCTTGGTAAAGAAAATCCGCTTCGGAACCATGTCTTTGCCCAATTCCGTGATCCTCCGGAAACTAAAATTGAGTGTTGAGAATGCACAATCTAACACAATGCTTTGTAAAGGAAATATGAATTTCCGCCGGGGAGTCAAAAAAAAGCGGGTGCGCGTTGGAAACGCGTCCCGCCCGATCGCAAACTGAAAGGCTCAGGGAGCCGCCGTGACGCCGGTCACGGTGATGGTGTTGTCTTTGTCTGTTCCTGTGACCGTCACTTTCGCGCCTGCTTGTTTGTCGAGAGTCGCCAACGCAGTCTTGTCGCTGGTGTCAAGGGTATAGACCTTGTCGCCTACGACCAGAGCGTACTTCGATCCCTTGCTGACGCAGGCGCGGGTGCAGCCCGCGTCGTCGCCCGGCATCGCGTGCTTGGCGCCGCACATGGAGTCGCTGACGGTTCCGGTGAAAGTCTTGGCTTTGGCCGCATAGGCGGAGGAAACGGCCAGACCTGAAATCACGATCATGCTCAACAGAAGAAATCCCACGTTCCGAATTCGCGCTTTCATCAAAAGATTCTCCTTGTGGGCTGGCATCCGGGTTGTTGCTGGCCGCTCAGCCTCTTGCTTAGAGAATGATGATCCATCGACCCAGAAGTTACAAGTTTTCATCCCACAGAAACAAAAAATGCGGGGAGGCGCAAGGCGCGCGTCCCCGCCTTATGCCCGGATTGTGTAGGGGGAGGGCCCGGGCAAAGCCTGCACATCAAAATCGTCCGCTTCGACTCACGCGATCGATCTCAGCACACCAAAACTTGCGGGCTAGTGTACCAAGAGATCCCAGTTTCGCAAGTCCGGACAAGCTTGCTCCGAGGTTTTTCGGAGAGAGAACCGGTAAGACTACCCGCATCGAGGCTGCTTCGACAAAACTCCCTGATCTTGTTCCAAAAACCGGACAAGCCCTCCACCTCGACCGCCCGGCGCCCTATTTCGGCGCCTTCACCGTGTAGATCAGGTCCACGTCGACGCTCTTCTCGCGGACGTTGGCGGTCACATGCGAGGTCACTTCCCAGTCCAAGCTGGGGGCAGCAGTTTCTGAGCTACGGGCAGATAGTCGCTCAGGTAGGCCGAGTTGTAAACCTCTCCGGAGCGGAGCTTCCAGGCGTTGCGGAGCTTCGCCGTCAGGCTGTTATCGAGGCCCCGGAACTCCAGTTCGCCCATGTGATAGACGGAGCCCTCCTTCACATCCAGACGAATGGCGACGGTGCCGGCCGCGTCATCAAACTGCGCGTCGGGTGTGATGGTGACGGCAATGAATCCGCGCGATCCGTAGAGATTCTGGACGTCCTTCAGGTTCTCGGCCAGGCGCACCGTGTTGGCGGGCTGGCCGAGTTCGGCGCGAACCATCTTCTGCAGTGCCTCTGTAGTGAACTCGTGGTTGCCCGACCACTCCAGGCTTTTCAGCTTGTACTGCTGGCCCGGGGTCACCGCCAGCGTGACATCGACCACGGTCTGGTTGCGCGGGCCGTCCTCGGTTTCGGCGGCCGGCGCCTTCACGACTTTCGGCTGCAGGCTCGCCAAATTCAGCCTTCAGGTACCCGCGCTCATAATAGACCGGAAGCAACTGGCGCTGGACCAGCAGGTTGAGGCGGCTGCGTGAGTATTCGTGGTTGGGAAGTCTCTGGCCGGCAGCCTCGAGCGCGGGGATCTCGGCTTCGCCTGCGCCCGTGAATTCGATGTTGCGGACCCGGATGAGAACGTCAGAGACACGGTAGTCGATTGATTCGACCGGGCCGTCTTCCTTGCCGGCACGCCGGTACTCGACGTGTCCCGGGATGGAGTTTTCCACCAGCATGGCCTGCAGCACGTCGGAAACCTCGTCGGCCAGGCGGCCGAACAGGGGCAGCTCTCCATCAAACAGCGGTGCGTGCTCCTTGATGCGCTGCCGGAGTTCGCGGTCGGAGAACCACACGAAATCCTCGAAGCGCGCCGGGACAAATTTTGCCGCGTCGCTCACGTGCAGCTCGAGCTTGGTTCCCGCCGAAGAATAGGAATAGGAATAAGCGATGTCGGTGAATACTCCCATGTCGCCCAGGCGGCGCGCCGCCTTCTTGAAGTCATCCTCGTTGACGGCAGTGCCCATTTGCAGCCCGGTGGCCGCGGCCACGGCTTCCTCGGAATAGCGCTTGCTGCCGACGACTTTGATGGCGATCAACTGGCGCGCGGAAGCCGGCATTTGCGCCAGGGGCTTCTGCGAGGGGGTTTGTTGCGCCATGCCCGGCACGCCGAGTCCAGCCAGGAATAACACAAGCAGAAATCTGGAAGTCACCTTGGTCATCGACTTGGGGTCTGCACCAATTCTTCTGTGGATTTGTGCTTCACCGCAATATCGATGAAAGCGAGGGCGGCCCGGCTGAGGGCCTTGTCTTTGCGGAAGACCAGTGCCAGATCGCGGCGGACCTGCGCGTCCGAGATGGGAACCGCGGCCAGCACCTTGGCGCGCACGTCTTCCTCCACGTTGGAGCGGGCGACGAAGCCGACGCCCACGTCGGCCGCCACAAAGCGTTTCAACAGTTCGCTGGAATCCAGTTCCATGGTGAAGTTCGCCTTCAGGCGGCGCTCGTGGAACAGTTGCTCGATGGCATCGCGCGTGTGTCCCGCCTTGGGGACGACCAGGGGAAACTTGGCCACGTCGGCGATGGTCGCCGATTTCATCTTGCCCAGAGGATGGTGCGGCGGCGCGATGACGATCAATTCATCGCGATGGATCAGAACCACCGTCAGGCGCGGCTGTCCGTTACGGGAAGGGAAATGACCCCGAAGTCTACCGAGTTGTCGATGATGGATTCCAGAATCTTGGCGTAGTCGGCCCGCTTGATGTTCACCGAGACATCGGGATACTGCTTCTTGAAGTCGGCAAACACATATGGCAGGATGTGCAGGCACGTGCCCTCGTTCGCTCCCACAATGATTTCGCCCCGCGGCACCCGTTCCATCTCCGCAATGGCCACCAGCATCGCCTTGCGAGCGTCGAGCGTTTCCTCGACATACTTCTGAAATGCCTTGCCGGCCGCGGTGAGCGATACTTTGCCTCCGGAGCGGTCAAACAGCTTGGCCCCAACCTCTTCCTCGAGCCCGCGAATCTGCGACGAAATGGCCGGCTGCGTGCGAAAACGCTTCTCCGCCGCCCGCGAGAACGAAGCGTGCCGCGCCACTTCGAGAAACGTCTCGAGCTGGTCGAAGTCCATAAGAGCAGTTGTCAGTCGAACTGTTTGCAAGAATCGGGTTTGGGAAGGGCACGGCTTCAGCCGTGCCGCTAAAGTCGACCGACGACCCGGGCTTTAGCCCCTGAGGGTCGCGGTTCGAGATTGCCCAAAGCATTTCTTGAAACCAGGTCTGGCCTCATGGCCATTCGGTGTTGACACCTTCAGTATAAAGTCGCGTTATCCCCGCTATAAAAACAATCGAATTGCCAGCACCCGCCGCTGCCTTTAGACTCTCTCGGTCCCGCTCAACGCGACCGATTGTAGCAGCCTGCCGGGTGCCCCATCTTTACCGCGTTCTTGGCGGCAAAGGGGGGAGATTGCAGGACTCCCCGCAACCGTTCGCCCGATTTCTGAAGGATGCTGCCTGCCGGCAAGGAGTTCTCATGGCTGATGCCAAGACCGTGCTCGATTTCGCGAGACGGCACGACGCCAAAATTCTCGACCTGCGGTTCACCGATATTCCCGGACTCTGGCACCACGTTTCCTATCCCATTGCGCAGCTGACGGAATCCTCGTTGGAAGACGGCTTCGGCATCGATGGCTCGTCGATCCGGGGCTGGGCCGGGATCCACGAGAGCGATATGCTGCTCAAGCCCGACGCCAATTTTCATTTGCTCGATCCCTTCACCGAAGTGCCCACGCTGGTGCTGGTGTGCGATGTGGTCGATCCGGTGACCAAGCAGCAGTACGATCGCGATCCCCGTTATATCGCCCGCAAAGCCGAGAATTATCTGACCGCGACCGGCTTTGCCGACACGGCCTACTTCGGCGCCGAGGCCGAATTTTTCATCTTCGACAACGTGCGCTTCGATCAGCGCGAGCAGTACGGCTTCTACTTCATCGACGCCGAAGAGGGCCGCTGGAACTCGGGCAGGGAACTGAACAATCTGGGATACCGTCCGCGCTACCGGGAAGGCTACTTTCCCGTGCCGCCCACCGATCATTATCAGGACCTGCGCTCCGAGATGGTGCTGACCATGCAAGCCTGCGGCATGGACGTGGAATGCCACCATCATGAAGTAGCCACTGGCGGCCAGACCGAAATCGATCTGAAGTTCGATTCGCTGCTGCGCTCCGCCGACAAGATGCTGCTCTACAAATACATTGTGAAAAATGTGGCCAACCACCACGGCAAAACGGTCACGTTCATGCCCAAGCCGATCTTTGGCGACAACGGCAGCGGCATGCACACCCACCAGTCGCTGTGGAAGGCCGGAGAGCCGCTGTTTGCCGGTGACGGATACGCCGGGACTGTCGCAGCTGGCGCTCTGGTACGTCGGCGGCCTGTTGAAGCACGGGCCTGCCCTCGCGGCGATCATCGCGCCCACCACGAATTCCTACAAGCGCCTCGTGCCCGGATTTGAAGCCCCGGTGAATCTGGCCTACTCGCGGCGCAATCGCTCGGCGGCCTGCCGGATTCCCATGTATTCCGTCGCTCCCAATGCCAAGCGCGTGGAGTTCCGCCCTCCCGACCCGAGTTGCAATCCCTACATGGCCTTTGCCGCCATGTTGATGGCGGGCCTCGACGGCATCGAGAACAAGATGGATCCCGGGCCAGCCACTCGACAAAGACATCTACGACCTCGATCCCGAAGGCGTTGTCGAACATCCCATCGATGCCGGGCTCGCTCGAAGACGCGCTCGACGCCCTGCAGCGCGACCACGCGTTCCTGCTGAAGGGCGACGTATTTACCGAAGAGTTATTGCGAACCTACGTCGACTACAAGCGCTCCAAGGAAGTGGACGCCATCCGCCAGCGCCCGCATCCGTATGAATTTGCGTTGTATTACGACATATAGATGTAACCTGGATATCGCAAAACACTTAGAAGCCTCAAGGTCGCGGATTGTAGCCAAAAAGGCAGTGTATCGCTGGAAAATCTTGTGATGGGAGCCGTTGGCGCAGCGCGAGTGACCAGCGCAAGAGCAGGTGTAGAATCGGCCAAGTGATAGCCATGAGAAAAATTCTTCGCAGAGCAGCTCTAGCGGGCGTCGTAATTCTTGCTTCCAACGGATGTCTCCTCGGCGCAGCAAATGCCAGTAGATCGTCCATTCTGGAGCCGGCAGCGGGTGCGTTGCTCGGACAGTACTACGGCGCCGGCAACGTGGCCCAGACCACGGCGAAGCTCGGGCGGACACCTCCTGTTCACCTCACTTACTACGCGTGGACCGACGACTGGACCGGCACCGTCACCAAAGCAGATCTGGCCGCTGGACGCATCCCTCTCGTCAATTGGGAACCCCATAAGATCGACTTCACCAAGATCGTCGACGGAAGCCTCGATGCCACGATCGTAGCGCGCGCAAAAGGCTCCAAAGCGCTCGGCAAGAAGTTCTTCCTCGACTTCGCCGCCGAGATGAACGGGGACGAGGCGTGGAGCGGCAACAATGCGCCCCTCGTACGTTGCCGCTTATCGACACATTCACGACATCTTCGTTGCCGCGGGCGCGACCAACGTGATCTGGGCGTGGTGTCCAAACGTCACGGATATCAACGGAGGCAACAAAAATACGATGGACTACTACCCAGGCGATGCCTACGTCGATTGGACCGGGGTCGATGGCTACAACTGGGGTACGACAAACGGTGGCTGGCAGACCTTCCAGCAGGTTTTCAAGGACATCTACCCCCTCCTTGCGGCCAGGAAAAAGCCGATCATGATTGGAGAGATGTCGTCCGCTCAAGCGGGTGGAGACAAGGGCAAGTGGATCGACGAAATCATTCCCACCCTCCGCGCCAGTTTCCCACTCATCAAATGCCTCGTCTGGTTCGACATCAACAAGGAAGCCGATTGGCGCATCAGCTCGTCTCCCGAATCGGAAGCGGCGTTCATCCGCATGGCGAAGGATCCCTATTTCAATCCCTAGGAATTCCGGGCTCAAGGTGCAGAACCTGCCTCGCCCCCTCCAAGAATGTCGAACAAGAATGTCGAACCATGACCTGATTTGCGTAATGTCTAATTGTGGCATATACTAGTGTATATGCCGAAGAGACAGGCACGTCCATCGAGGTCCGGGCCGCAACGCAGGGCCAAACTGTTCATGAATAACCGCAGCCAGGCCGTGCGACTGCCCAAGGATTTTCAGTTCAATACCGAGGAAGTATTCATCCGCAAAGAAGGCAGTGATGTCGTCCTGTCGCCTCGTCCCGCGGATTGGTCGTCGTATCTTGCCGAGGCTCCGGTGGCCTCGGCGGATTTCATGGAAGGCATCGAAGACCTGCCCGTGCAGGAGCGGAAGCCGTAATGCCGCGCTACATGCTCGATACCGACATTTGTTCCTACATCATGAAGCGCTCAAGCGACGCGGTCCTGAAACGACTGCAGAAGGTTCCGGTCAGCGACGCGTGCATCTCGGTCATCACGAAATCGGAATTGTTGTACGGCGTCGAACTGTCCCCGCGACGAAAGCAAGACGAAGCGGCCCTGAGCGAGTTTCTGCGCTACGTCGAAGTTCTGGACTTCCCCGATAAAGCGTCTCTGCATTACGCCCGGATTCGCGCAGACTTAAAGACGCATGGCAAGATGATCGGCGCAAACGACCTGTTCATCGCCGCTCATGCCCGCAGCCTCGGCTTGACTCTCGTCACAAACAACATCCGGGAGTTTGGCCGGGTCCGCAATCTGGCGATGGAGAACTGGACGGTCGCAACCTAAGATCCAACTTGGAATCCCCAGGGTGGGGAAGTTGACGTTCAGACCGATAGAGTTTCCCGGCTGGCTCGAAAATGAGCTCGGATCCGATTCCCAGAGAAAATCAAAATCCCCAGGAGATTGAAGATACGGGTGGGTCCAGAATGCCTGGTCGATGAACTCCTGCTCAGGTACGAGAACCATTGCCCCTTCCCGTATTCGGCGGATCGCCCTGTTCGTCCTCTTCTTCATCATCCCGTTCGAGAGCTTCCATAATATGTTCACGTCCAGGCAGGAAAATCGCTTCAACCCGCATAAGAGCGTTGCCGGCAGTAGTGTGGGTCTTCCTAGTAAAAGGAAAGTAATGCATGATCAGACGATTGAGCAGCCACAAACATGCAATGACCAGCACTACAATACCGATGCCAATGAGTGTGTCCCAGCCGCTATGCGGCTGCATGTTTGATTGAAACAGTGCCGGGTTCATATATGGCTCCTGTGGTCATCCTAGAAGTGGTGGAGCAGACGTCACAGTGATGGGCATCACTCATTGGGCCATTCCGTCAGTTGACGTTACCAGCGTGGGTGTCGAAAAACTCCCTTTTCGTCCCAAGCAGCCAAATTTGGGGGATAGAAAATGTCTAGGAAAAACGAGGAAGTCGTTTGTAGGGCTTCCTGACGCAAAGTTTTTTTGGCCATTTTCTGGTGAGTGAGTTTTTCAACAGCCACGGGATATTACGCTAATCGCGGGAACACGTTCTTTCCTTGAGCCGACTTCAAAGGCAGAGCGCCAGACCCCGCATGGGAGTAAGTCTGAGTGTGGTATAGTTCTCGCGTCAGAGGCCGCCATCGCCGCCTGCCGACTCCCCCACCCTCGGCCTCAACGCCTGAAACCTACTTTGAGGACTGGCTTATGAAACGCTGTAACGGGCGCTCACAACGACGAACGTCAAGGGGCGTCATGAAGAACTCACGAGAACATGGGGACTGGATTTCGAGAGCGCGCTCATGGAGCGTAACCGTTGCTTCCGCACTCGCTATCGTCCTTTCGAGCGCGGTCGTTGGAACGCCATCCGCACATGCCCAGACTTACACACTCTTGCACTCCTTTCAGGGCCCACCAAATGACGGAAGATCCCCCCAGGGAGGGTTGATCTTCGACAAGTTTGGCAACCTCTACGGGACTACTTGGACAGGGGGCAGCAATAATTGTGGAACGGTGTTCGCATTGGCCCCTACGGGGAAAGAAGCCGTGGCATATAGCTTTATCGGAGAGACTGCCGGCGACGGAGCTGGGCCCACAGGCGAGATTGTCCGCTATGCGGGCAACCTCTACGGGACTACCTACTTTGGTGGGGTTACTGGCAATGGAACCGTATTCGAGTTAACCGGGCGCCAGGACACCGTAGTTCACAGTTTTACGGACGTCGGTGGGAACTTTCCCAGCGCAGGCTTGGCCCGAGACGCATCCGGGAACCTTTATGGCACAACCCTCATGGGTAGCGTCGGAACACTACCGCCCGCGTGCGGCACACAGGGCTGTGGAACTGTGTTTGAAGTGAGCCAGGGACAAGAGACCGCCCTGTACAGCTTCGGCGGGACACCGGACGGAGAGGTTCCTTCAGGAAATTTGATTCTGGACACGTCGGGCAACCTTTACGGTACTACTGCTGGAGGAGGCGCCTACGGCCAGGGAACGGTGTTTGAGCTGTCGCCGAATTTAGATGGTACCTGGACGGAGCACGTGTTGTACTCCTTCACTGGAGACAGCGATGGGGCAAACCCGGGGCAAGGCGTGGTTATGGGTGCGAAGGGCAGACTATTCGGTACCACCTTGCGAGGAGGGCACTTCACTAGGAGTGACCGATGTCGATACGGCTGCGGTGTCGTTTTTAAGTTAGCGCAAAATCCCGATGGCGCCTGGACGGAGACCGTTTTACACATCTTCGGTAGGACTGCCGGCGACGGGCAAGGGCCAAACGGAAATCTCGTCCGCGACAAGCAAGGCAATCTGTATGGCACCACCGCAGTAGGCGGCGCCTCGGGTGAGGGAGTGGTGTTCGAGGTGGGCGCCACTGGCGGAGAAAAGGTGGTACATACTTTTGCCGGCCCACCGACGGACGGGACACATCCAGTGAGTCTAGCCATGGACGCGTCTGGCAACCTTTACGGCGCGACTACTGCTGGGGGAGACGGTTGTCTCGCAGTATATTTAGACGGCTGTGGAACGGTGTTTAAAATTACGCCGTAATTGTGGGGGGACAAAACGGGATAGCAAGCTGCGCATTGCAGTCGTGAGTCAATAAATGTTGCTAACAGCGATTACACTCAAAACCCCCGGAAGGTTAGACTGTCAGGTGCTCGCTGGCCGAAGGCACCGGCCACATCTCGAGGTCGATAAACAGGCGCTGCCGGGGGTGGATGACACTAATCACCGGTCTCAGCCCCTGTGGCCGCCTCTTCGTAGATGGGCGCGTTTTTCCGCAACCTCTTAGAAGAGTTGATCGGTGGTAGCGGGATGGGCGTGGATTGCAAGGCCTAGGACAGAGGACACCCGCCTGCATCGTTTCGTCGCCAGGTTTCAGGCGCTCGTGCGCAAGTTGGGCCGGGTCTAACGACGGCTCAACCGTGCGAGCGACTCGCTGCGTCCTTGCCTCTCCGGATTTCACACCCTGCTACAATCCCTGCCGTCAGGAGACCCTTCTCGTGAAACCTTGGTTGTGCTTTGCTCTATTTCTTTCTACGTGCCTTGCCCAGACTCCCGCGCCATCCTCAGGCAAACAAAAAGTCCTCTGGCAAAAACTGGAATCCAGCATTCAGGAAGTCGACCAGCATCTCGATGGCGTTATGGGAGTTGCCATCGAAGACCTCACCACCGGCGACCACTTCTTCCTGCACGAAGACGAAGTCTTCGCCCAGGCCAGTTCGATCAAGATTACCGTCCTGGCCAACCTGTACCTGCAGGTGCAGCAAGGCAAGCTCAAACTCACCGATCTCTACACCGTGCAGTCGTCCGATCTGGTTCCCGACAGCGACATCATGGGCGGACTCACGCCCGGCGTGACGCGTCTCACCCTGCGCGATCTGGCCACGATGATGGTCGCCGTCAGCGACAATTCCGCGACCAACGTGCTCATCGACCGCGTCGGCATGCCGAACGTGAATGCCATGCTCGACTCGCTCGGCCTTACGCACACCCGCCTGCGCCGCAAGATGATGGACCTGCAGGCCGCCAAGCAAGGCCGCGAGAACATCTCCACTCCGCGCGAAATGATGACCCTGCTCGACGCCATCTATCACGGCAAACTTCTGAATAAAGATTCGACTGCCGACTTCTTCAAGATGTCTGAGCACGAATAAAGATTCGTTCATCCCCCGCGACCTGCCCGCCGATCTCAAAATCGCCAACAAGCCCGGCGAACTGGAAGCGGTCCGCAACGATTCCGGCATCGTCTTCGTCGAAGGCCGTCCCTACGTGATCTGCGTGATGACTTCGTTTCTTCGTAACGAGCGCGACGGGGAAGAGGCCATCAGCAAAGTTTCGCTGCTCACCTGGCGCATGTTCGACCGCCTCAGCCGCGCCACAGAATACGGAAGAGTAGTTTCCCCGGGAAACGGCGCGCGCTAGCCAGGTTCGTGTGGAGCGTATCCATGTGGAGCGGACACTCCTGTCCGCTGCTCTTGCTCTTGTCTTTGACGGTGCTCCCTACGTCGCCGCGCCCTTGGTGCGCGTCGGAGCAACCTGCTGCCGCATGAACTGCTGCGCCGCTTTCGCTTCCAGCGGCTGGGAGAAGTAGTATCCTTGCCCGTACTCGCATCCCAGTTCGAGCAGGCGCTCCACTTGCCGCGCCGTCTCGATGCCTTCGGCGATCACCCGCAGATTCATTTTGTGCGCCAGGGCGATGATCAGCTCCACGATGTCGCAGGTGGCGCGATCCGTCTGCATCTCCCGCACCAGCGAGCGGTCGATCTTCAGCGCGTCCACGGGAAACTGCCTCAACCCGCGCAGCGAGGTTGATCCCGTGCCGAAATCATCCAGAATCACCCCGATCCCCATGTGCTTCAGGTGGGAGAGCACCGTGACCGTCAGCTTGGGATCGGCGGCGGCGACGCTCTCCGTCATCTCCAGTTGCAGACGCGACGGTTCCACTGCCCGTCTGCTGCAGCGCGTCCTGAATATCGCTGGCCAGCCGCGCGTCGGCAAACTGCCGCGCCGAAACATTCACCGTAATGTTCATCGGCTGCTCGGAGAAATGGTCTGACCTCCCACTCCCGCAATTGCCGGCAGGCCTGCAGGATCAGCCAGTGCCCGATGGAGACCAGAATGCCGGTGTCCTCGGCCGCTTCGATGAAGCGGTAAGGAGAGATCAGTCCCTGCGTGGGATGGTCCCAGCGCAGCAGCGCCTCAAAACTCACGATCGCGCCGCGTGTCGAGTTGCACAACCGGCTGGTAATAAACGCGGAACTGGCGCTCGGTCATCGCGGCCCGCAAATCCGCTTCCAGCCGCAGCCGCCCGACCGCGCGCGTGTGCATGGCCTCATCAAAAACTTCGCAGCGCGATCCGCCCAGCGCCTTGGCGCGGCGCATGGCCACGTCGGCATCCTTCAACACGTCTTCGGGCCGCTCGTGAGTCAGCGTGCTCAGGGCGATGCCGATGCTCACCGACGGCCCGCACCTCGCGGGACTCGATGGAGAAAGGCTCGGCCACTGCCGCCTGAATTCTCTTGGCGACGCGCATCGCATCGCTGGGATCGTCCACCGCGTCCAGCAGGATGGTGAATTCGTCTCCACCCAGCCGAAACAGCACCACCTCGGTCGCAGCACCGTCGCTCTCGCGGCGCGCGATGGTGTCGTCCTGCCGCAAATGCGCTGCCAGACGGCGGCCGATTTCCTGCAGCACCTGATCGCCGGCGGCTGTGCCCATGGTTTCATTGAAAACCTTGAAGTGATCCACGTTGGCCAGCAGCAGGGCATAGGGTCGTCCGGCGTCCCGCCGCGCTCGCGCAAACGCAGTTTGCAGCCGGTCGAGAAACAGCCGGCGGTTGGGCAATCCGGTCAGCGGATCGTGAAACAGGTTGTGTTCCAGTTGCTGTTCCGCGCGCTTGCGCTCGGTGATGTCGCGATTCACAATCACCAGCTTCGCGACTTCACCCTGAGCGTCCCGGACCGCGCTGGCCAGCGACTCCAGCACGCGCCAGCTGCCATCCTTATGCTTGATGCGGTACTCCAGCCGTTTTCCGACTCCGGTCTCGCGCGCTTCTCGCGCCGCTTCCAGAACCTTGAAGCGATCGTCGGGATGAATCTGCTCGAACGCCGAAGTCTCTCCCAGCTCCGCCGCCGAGTAACCCAGGATTCTCTTGTAAGCCGGACTGTTGTACAACCGCCGTCCCTTCACGTCGACCAAAGCGATCATGTCGGCGGCATTCTCGGTGACGATCTGGAACAACTCTTCGTGTCTTCTTGGACTCGCGATGGATCTGGTAAATCCGGAACTGCTGGTACAGAGACCAGGATGGCCAGCGCGCCCAGCGGAACCCAGAACCATTGCAGCAGCATGCAGAGGTCTCCTGAGTAGGACTATCGGCGGGAGGCTGCGAAGATTGAATCGGAAGTTGCGACCGGCGCTCGGGCAGAAATGGCAGCGCCGCAAACTGTGGAAATCGCTTGCGAAAATAGTCTGAGGACGGCGCTAAAACATCGTTCGCCAAGTGGTTCCGTTCTGGGAAACCCACAGCCGAACAGGGGGTACCCCCCTCCCCCCACCCCTCCAAAGCCTTGACTGGCGCGGGGTTCCGCAAAAATGCGTCTGCAAAATCTTGAGCCCCAAGGAGTTTAGAGGTCAAAATCTTGACTACAAAGGACTTGCGGCCTTTTTCGTGGTGGCGGCGTGTACCGCCTCCGCCTTGACCATCTTCTGCTTCATTGCCTGTGGAGCGCAAGGTCAGATGTCACACGACGGGAGCGAGGGCTGTGGATTTCTGGAGCCCCGGCTCTGACGTCGACTTACACTTAGATCGTCGTTGCCAGGTGGTGGAAAACGTCCCGTCTTTCCCCGGGTTTCTGCATTCTGACAACCCCGAATATAAAGAACTCACTAAGGCTGCTCAGCCTCTTCCGCAGCGTTGACGCTCTCTCGAATAATCAGCCAACCCTTTCGCGCATCGCAGTGATACTGCGATGGAATATCAAGATGCATTAGCGGCTCTTCTTGCTCAATGTATATGACTGTGCCGCATGATGCTGAGTAAACCGCCTTTTGGAGATCTTCATAGTTACACCCTGACGAACATACTGTCAGCTTCTTATAAGCGGAAGTGTCGGGCATCGGCGTTCGAGCACCTTCACATTCGCTATCGGAAGAGTGAAGGGGCTGCTTTTGCCACTCGAACTTCTCGCCGACTTTGCGTGTTGGAAAACGAAAGCTCTTGCTGCTCACTCGTCGGGCTGCGACGCTATCGCGTAATGATATTCAAACGTTACATCAGCACAAGACAATTTCATATTGCTGCGCTTATCGACGAGTTTGACAAGCAAGTAGTACTCTCGCCGTCCCCACCTGAATCAATGGGCACCTTGCTATCTTGGATCATCCTCACCGGAGCTTGCTCCATGATAATCATATTATCTTGATAGCCTAGGAAATTTGTATGCGGCACGTGATTTTATGCTCACTTATAGTTGTTGCCCCGCCATTGGTAAACGTAAAGGTCGAATCTGTTGGATCGCCAGAAGGCGATGCGTATAGGTTCCCAGTCAGTTTGTCCTTGGTATCGGCCTGCTGTTGTTTCTTTAATGCATCGGCAGTCGATTGCGATTGCGCTGTTTCCCAGGTTCTTGTCGCATCCATGTAAAGTAAGAAGCAGACCAACTAGAACCATAAGGCACAGGGCCATTGTCCACAGTTTTGCGTGAGGGTGATGGTATGCCGGAAGTTGTTCTCGGGTCAGGAATTCGGGCACCGGATGGAGAAACAATTTGCAGATATGCGCCCGACTGGGGCCTACGCAATTCCTCCCTAACCTCTTTGGATACAGTTCTGGCGGCATCAATCGAGTGCCACGCAACCATCATGCTTAATGCGCCTACCGCGACAGTAATAGCGTCGCCGCCGCACTTTGTCGTAAACCGTCCAAAGATAGCCCATGACGGATCACTAGCTCGGAGGAGAAAAGACCGCTCCGCTCACAAGCGTCACCGCGATCTCTGGAATCCGTTCTCGCACGGTTCCCAAACCACCCCTAGAAAAGGCAGATGCGAATCGTTTAATTAAAGAAGGCATAACGCGGGAATGTACCCCTCGTTCTAGCCCTGGCGGGTCGCCCAGCCTTTCTCGGGCTGTTTTCTTCCCGTTCCAGAAGCGTCGGGTGCCCCGTCCTTGCGTTCTTTGCAAGGGCGGGTACGATGCTGCCGGTACGATGGGTTTGTCATGCCCAGCGGCCTGTATCGCAGTTACGGTGCTCATCATCTGCACTTTATCACCTGCTCGTGTTACCGGCGATTCCCTTTTCTGCGCACCGCGCCCAGTTGCGACTGCTTCCTCTCGATTCTGGAACAGACGCGCGAGCGTTATCGCTTTGTGGTGGTCGGATACGTGGTGATGCCAGAACATGTTCACCTGCTCATCACCGAGCCGGAGGTAGGGACTCCGTCGACGGTGATGCAGGTGTTGAAGCAGCGCACGGCCCGCGCTTTGCTGCCCAGGCGAAGGCCAGCGACCCGCGTCAACGCAATCTGTTTGGAGAAGAGGCCCGGCCCAAGCGTTCTGGCAGGCGCGTTTCTACGACTTCAACGTGTGGACGCCGAAGAAGCGCATCGAAAAACTGCGGTACATGCACCGCAATCCGGTGAAACGCGGACTGGTCGAATCGCCGGAGCAGTGGCGCTGGAGCAGCTATCGTTTCGATCTCGCTGGACGAAGCGGGGCCGGTGCGAGTCAATGAGGGCTGGACGAAGATTTCGTTTCGAGTCGCCGGCGGCCTGATGGGCCCGCGTCGCGCAGGCATTTCCAACTCCCGCCCTTCGCAAAGGGCGCGAAGGACGGGCACCCACCGTGTTGCTAACGCCCGCGAGATCAAAAGCCTGGGCCACCCGCCCTCTGAAAGTGGAAGATTCCATTAGGGGATTCCCCTGTCGGGTAAGGAAAGAATACGATAGGAGCGGGAACTCGCCTACAAACGGGTTTCCATTTTTCAGGGGAGTAAGGAATGACGTGGGAGGAAGAGGTGCGGATCAGTTCGGGATCACAGAGCACGACGAGCCTGCCACGGCGAGTATCTATGCCGAGATTTCATCGAAAAACTAGCCGAGGCGCGGAAGAAAGAGGAGGCTGACCCTGCGCAGGACCACTTCTCGTAACAGGTCAGAGAATACCGG
>CAVPXW010000004.1:0-266179 GCA_963709865.1 uncultured Acidobacteriota bacterium | reverse complement strand
CAATCTTCCCCACGATACCGATGACGTGCTCGCCGCGATTTCCCTGTGCCGCGAATTCCAGGCGCCCTTGCTCTGCCGTGGCGGCGGCACCTCGCCTCGCCGGCCAGTGCTGCAACGTCGCCGTCATGCTCGACTTCTCCAAGTACATGGCCGGCATCCTCGAGATCGATCCCGCCCGCCGCATCGCCCGCGTGCAGCCCGGCGTCGTGCTCGACCACCTCCGCAACGCCGCCGAGAAGCATCACCTCACCTTCGCTCCCGATCCCGCCAGCCACGACCGCTGCACCATCGGCGGCATGATCGGCAACAACTCCTGCGGCGTCCACTCTGTCATGGCCGGCAAGACCGACGACAACATCGAAGAACTCGAAGTCATCACCTACGACGGCACCCGCCTGAGAGTCGGTCAAGATTTTATCCGAGACCGACGTCCGGCTGCGCGGCGTCCGTCGCGTCACAGGGCGGCCAGCGTCCGTCGGGCCGCGAGCGCACTCCGATCGCGCCACTCATCTCTACACCTCGCTAAAGCAAATCGCCGACCAGTACGCCGATCTCATCCGCCAAAAATTCCCCAACATCCCGCGCCGCGTCTCCGGCTACAACCTGAATTACCTGCTGCCGGAGAATGGCTTTCACGTCGCCCGCGCGCTCGTCGGCTCCGAAGGAACATGCGCCACCGTTCTTGAAGCCACCTGCCGCCTCGTCGAGAGTCCGCCGAGCGCGTCCTGCTCGTCGTCGCCTATCCCGATATTTATCAGTGTGCCGACCACGTCCCGGAAATCATGGCGCACAAGCCCATCGGCCTCGAAGGCTTCGACGATCTTCTCGTCTACTACACGCGCACGAAAGGCATCAATTCCGAAGGACTCGCGCTGCTCCCCGAAGGCGGAGGCTGGCTCATGGTCGAGTTCGGCGGCCAGACGGCGCTGGAAGCCGAATCCCAGGCTCGCGCCTGATTGACGCGCTCAGCCGCAGCGCGAATCCTCCCAACGTCCGCCTCTTCGCGGGCCAGCAAGCCAAGCGCGTCTGGGAGATTCGCGAAGCCAGTCTCGGCGTCACCTCGCATGTGCCCGGCGAGCCGCTGAACTGGGAAGGCTGGGAAGACGCCGCCGTCGCTCCCGAAAAACTCGGCGGCTATCTCCGCGACCTGCGCAAAATGATGGCCGCGTTCGACTACAAAGGCTCGCTCTACGGCCACTTCGGCCACGCCTGCGTGCACACGCGCCTCAACTTCGACCTGCAATCGAAAGAGGGCATCGCCAAGTTCCGCAAGTTCGTCGAAGAAGCCGCCGACCTCGTGGTCAGCTATGGCGGATCCCTCTCCGGCGAACACGGCGACGGACAAGCCCGCGCCGAACTGCTGCCCGAAAATGTTCGGCCCGGAATTGATGCAGGCCTTCCGCAAGTTCAAGTCCGCCTGGGATCCCGATTGGAAGATGAATCCCGGCAAGCGTCAGTCGAGCCCCTACAAGCTCGACGAGAATCTTCGCCTCGGCGCCAACTACGCTCCCTGGGAGCCGCGAAACCCGCTTCCAGTTTCCCGACGATCATGGCAGCCTGCCCGCACGCCGCGCTGCGCTGCGTGGGTGTCGGCAAGTGCCGCCGCGACGAAGGCGGCGTGATGTGTCCCAGCTACCGCGCCACGCATGACGAAGAACACTCCACCCGCGGCCGCGCTCACCTGCTCTGGGAGATGACTCAAGGCGAAGTCATTCGCGACGGCTGGCGCAGCGAAGAGGTCAAACAGTCGCTCGACCTCTGCCTCGCCTGCAAGGGATGCAAGAGCGATTGTCCGGTCGGCGTCGACGTCGCCACCTACAAAGCCGAGTTCCTCTCCCACTACTACGAAGGCCGCGTGCGCCCGCGCAGCGCCTACGCCTTCGGCAACATCGACCTCTGGGCGCGCCTGGCGTCGAACGCTCCCGGCCTGGTGAATCTAACCACGCAGTTGCCGTTCCTGCGCGACATCGCGAAAGTCGTCGCCGGAATCCCGCCCCAGCGCAGCATCCCCGCCTTCGCCCCCGAAACCTTCAAATGCTGGTTCCACCGCACGCGCCCGCGTAGCGGCGGACGCATTCGTCCGCCCCGCAAGCGATAGCGCAGCGATCGATCTCGGCACGCGTACTCGCGAGCTCTCCGGTACGCCCGCGTCCGGGACGCCCGCGTCGTCGCGTACGCCCGCGTCGTCGTGTACGCCTGCGTCTGCGGCGACGCCTGCGTCCCCGTGGAAGAGCGGCCCTTCAGGGCCGCGTCAAGCGAGCCCTGAGAATGGGGCTTCAGCCCCTGAGGTCCTCCTCTGGCCCGACACCTTCAACAACTATTTCCACCCGGCAACCGCCCGCGCCGCCGTCGAAGTCCTCGAAGCCGCCGGATACCACGTCCTCCTCCCGCAGGCCAACCTCTGCTGCGGACGCCCGCTCTACGACTTCGGCATGCTCGACCGCGCCGAAACCTTGCTGCTCGATATCCTCGACGAACTCTCGCCCGAGATCGAAGCCGGAATCCCCGTCGTCGGCCTCGAACCCAGCTGCGTCGCCGTCTTCCGCGACGAACTCCTCAACTTCTTTCCCCACGACCAGCGCGCCCAGGCCCTGAGCAAGCAAACGTTCCTGCTCAGCGAATTCCTCGAACATCGACGCAACTCGCGCAACGCGCCGTTGCCGCAGCTTCAACCGCAAAGCTCTGCTCCACGGTCACTGCCATCACAAGTCGATCATGAAGATGACCGCCGAGGAATCCCTCCTGCGCCGCATCGGCATCGACTTCCAGTCTCCCGCTCCGGGATGCTGCGGCATGGCCGGCTCCTTCGGCTTCGAGCGGGATAAAGATAAGTACGACATCTCCCAGGCCATCGGCGAACTCGAACTTCTGCCCGCAGTCCGCAAAGCGCCGCCCGACTGGCTGATCATCGCCGACGGATTCAGTTGCCGCGAGCAGATCGCCCAAGGCACCGGCCGTCACGCGCTGCACCTGGCCGAAGTGCTGCAGATGGCGCTGGAACCCGCGTCCCAGGCGGCTTCTGATCCCTTCCCGGAGTCTGCCTCCGTGCGCCAGCGCGAAGCCGAAGTCCGCGCCTCCATGCAGCGCGCCGGACTGGGCCTGGGAGCCTTGGCGACCGGCGCATTCCTGCTCTGGGATTCGGCAGAAGCCACTGATTTATCAGCCACTTACGCCAGTATCTGGTAGCGCCGCTTCGTCAGCGAGCTAACCGCCTCCCCTATGGCCCAACGCCCCGCTTTCTGGGACAATAGTGGAAGTCTCAGGCGCTTCTCTCGGCGCTTTCCGGGGCTCGGTTCCAACCCGCGGCGGCAACCTTAGCGGCCGCATTCTTATGGATCGCGAACTCACAACCATGGTCAACGGCGAGGTCGCTCACGCCGCCTCGGCGCCCGCTCCGTTGTCGGCGGCAGCGCCTCTCCGCGGATCGGTGCTGGTCCTGATCCAGTTTGACGTCTGCGAAGAGATTCGCCTCGACGAACTGCGCAAGATTTTCGGCGCCCGCACCGCCGAGGCCAGCTTCAAGCATCAGGCTCCGGGATACGTCCGCTACCAGCGTCCTCCGGTCGAGGAGACGCTCGAGCCCCTGATCCTCGACAGCGGCGAGCGCCTTGAAGGCCAGATCAAGTACTACGATTACGGCGTCGTCAGCCTGGTGTTTGAGCTGCCGTTCTCCGGCGACTGGGATACGCTGGTCCAGCTTTCCTGCCGCTGGACGTCCGACACCAACTTCGAGAAGCTGGCCTCGCGCGTGGTGAAGGAAAAGCTCGAGCGCGCCGCGCCCGCGCTGGTCAAACCCTACGCTTCTCAGGAAGGCGGGAGCGAGTGGCTGCAAGAGGACTACTTCATCTTCCATGTGAAAGAACTAAAGCTCGGCGAGATCGCCGCGCCCTCGGCCAACGACCTGCTGGCTGCCCACGGAGATCAAATTGCCCAGGTCGTCCGCGGTGAGATGGCGATGCTTTCCGATGGCGAGCGTCAGGAGATTCTGCAGTCGCGGATTTCCTACTACCCCAACGATCTCGCGGTGATTGGCTGGAACGCGGCCTTCATCTACGACAATCCCGCGGGCGCCGAAGGTGCGATCCAGTTGCTGCAGTACGCCAACTCCCAGCTGCTCGAGTTCCGCTACTATGATGAGCTGCTGACGAAAGAATTGGAGAACGTCTACGACTTCCTCGAAGTCGGCGGCACTGGACTCTGGTCGCGCTGGCGGACGGCGCGGGCCGCCTCCAAACTGCACACCGTGCTGCTCGACGTCATCGAACTGACCGAACGCGCCGACAACGCCATCAAGTTCCTCAGCGACATGTTCTCCGCGCGCCTCTACAAACTCTGCGCCCAAAAAGTCGGCGTCCCCGACTACAAAGACCTGGTCAAAGAAAAACTCCAGACCGCCGAAGACCTCTACCGCTTCATGGTCGAGCAATTCAACCAAAGCCGCGCCTTCGTCCTCGAACTGATGGTGGTCGTCATCCTCATCATCGAACTGGTCTACTTCTTCCGCGGCAAACCCATCTGACGATTGAGTAATTGGGGAATTTGGTAATTGGGGAATTGAAACCATCTCTTCCCGATTCCATATCCCCTTGTCATCCCGAGCGAAGCAGGTCGGTGAGCGAAGCGAAACGGCCTGCGCAGTCGAGGGACCTTGAGTTTCCTGAGTGAGAGTGTGCTCGTGTGGGGACAGCCGCCTCGGCTGTCCAGCGGCCCGGGTGTATCGGGCCGCTGGGTTTTTGACCCTGCTCTGTCGTCCTGATCGTGTAGAGCGGACACTCCTGTCCGCTGCCTTTGATCATATTAGGCCATCGAGATCTAAAGCTCGGTAAAGCTGTGATTGTGCTACCAGGGAGCAATCCCGAATTACCCAAAGCAATGGACCGATCGGCAAAAATGGGACTGGACCGAGACCATCCCTCTGAATCTGCTCCCACCGGGAAGTTTCCCAACTGCGGCTGGCCCGCCCTTTCAATCCGATTCAATTCCGAGGGGGGTGCCCCACCCTTGTCGCGCCCTTTGCGACAGGGTGGGACTTTTGATGTTCTTGGGAACCAAAATCATGCGAAATCTCGCTTAATCCTGCTATATAATATCCCCATGAGGAACACCAGGACACTCTCAGTAACCCTTCCTCCCGATATGCTGAAGCGCGCCCAGTCCATCGCCAAGAAGGAAAGCCGCACCATGAGCGAGCTAATCCGCGAGGCCCTCCGCCATTACGAACGCCGCTCCTGGTGGGATGACATCAATGCCTACGGCCGCTCCAAAGCCGACCGCCAGGGCATCCGCGAGCACGATGTCGATCGCCTCGTCCACGAACTGCGCGCCTCCCGACGCGCCACCAAAAAATGATTCGCATGGTTCTCGACACGAACGTAATTGTGTCGGCTCTGGTCTTCGGCGGCATACCGCGAGGTGTCCTCGAACTCGCTGAAGCCGGGCAATGCCAGTTCTTCTACTCCCTGCCAATCCAAACCGAAGTCCGCCGCGTCCTCTCGGAGAAGTTCGACTGGCCGCAAGCCATGCTCCGGCAAGCCTTGCCAGTCCTCTGGCGCATGGGCCAACTCGTTGTCGCCCCGCATCGACACTCGACGCCGTCCCAGACGATCCCGACGACAACCGCATCCTCGAGTGCGCTGTCGAAGCCCAGGCACAACTCGTCGTCTCCGGCGACCACCACCTGCTTGGCCTTGCAAAACTACAAATCGATATCCATCGTCACCCCTCGCCGGTTCATCGAAGTCTTCCTCGCACCCTAAACTCGGGGGCAGTGTTCCGAGAAAACTTGTTTCTAAGACACTACCAACTCGGGGAGTCCTAATGTTTTCCACAGCCTTCCACAGCCCACCCCTGTGACGTACGACCTTTACTGCGCAATCTCACAGGCCAAACTGGACCAATGCCACGCAACTCACGTATCCAACGGACCGCATTCGTCCTCCGCAGAACCCCAGAACCGACCATCTCGGTTTCCCGAAACGGCAACCGCTCGCCGACCATCGCGCGCCCGTATTAAGTCCATTGTTCGCAATACTTTACTCGCAAGTCCTGTGTTTCCAAGATTATACGCGGATTCGTCCTGATCCTCCGCCCCGAACTCCAATGAAGCCAAGATCTTAGCTCGTAACTACAAAAAAATTGTCGACAATACGAGGACCAACAGCCACATGTCGAATTTCAAATCCTGCACTCATATTAAAGTCACCGGCGTCCGCTGTGGCTCCCCCGCTCTCCGTGGAGAGCAGTTCTGCTACTTCCACCAGCGCATGCTCCGCACTGTCAAAGGCCCGCCCTACTCCCGCGTCCACCACGCCGCCCTCCTCGAGGACGAGGAATCCATCCAGGCCTCCCTCATCGAGATTGTCAACGGCCTGCTCCGCGGCAGCATCGAACTCAAGCGCGCCGAACTCATCCTCCGCGCCCTCAACACCGCCGTCCGCAACATCCGCCGCGTCCACTTCGGCATCCACTCCCGCGACATGGTCAAAGAAATCCCCACCTACCCCGCCGTCCCCGACCCCGAAGTAGAAGAGGCCGCCCGCGTCGAAGCCGCCCGCCAAGCCGGCCGCGCCGAAATCGCCCGCATCCGCGCCGAAGACCTGGCCGCTTATCACGCCGCCCAGAACAAAGTGTCAGCCAACGCAGCACCCGCGAATGCAACTCCCCCCGCCCCGACTCCAGTTCGCATAGCGACGCACGCCCGCACCACCCAAGCCCGCGTAGGGACGGACGCATTCGTCCGTCCCGTTCCTGTGGGGACAGCCGCCCCTGGCTGTCCCGGCCCAGAAGTACCGGGCCGCATCACAGTTGCCTCCAAGCCCGCGCCAACGCCTCCAGCCGAAGTCGCCAAACGCAAGCCCCCACTAGGCGTGAAAGCCGAAGCTCCGAAGCAGCGAAAGATTGCAGCCCACAGCTTGCCCTGAGCGAAGCCAAAGGGGCGCAAGCCGTGGGTGAGCTCAACCAAGATGGAAGCAAGCCCCGAAGGGGCGAAAGAAAAACCCTGCGGCCCGATACACCCGGGCCGCCGGACGGACGAATGCGTCCGTCCCTACACGAGCTAACGCCGCATGACAAAACTCATTCCGCCGAATAGAGTCTTAGCGAGGGAGACTCCATGCGAGGACTGCTGACATGCGAGGATTGAAAGACAAGCGCGTCCTGATCACCGGCGGGGCGAGTGGGATTGGCGCGGCCACCGCGGCTCGGTTTCTGGAAGAGGGATCGCGGGTATGCGTGCTCGATCGCGACGCCAAGGCCTGCGAGCACATTCGGCACGAATTGCCTGCCTTGGGTGAAGCCATCATTGCCGACGTCACCGACCTGATGCAGGTCGAAGCCGCGTTCGCCGAGGCGATCCGGCTGATGGATGGCGTCGACGTGCTCATCAACAACGCGGGCATCAGCATCCGGCACAAGTTTCTCGACATCACTCCCGAAGAGTGGGACCGCGTGATTGCCGTGAACCTGACGGGAGTGTTCTACGTGGCGCAGACCGCGGCGCGGCACATGTGGGAGCGTTATTCGGTCGAGCCAGGCAGCGGCGTGATTCTGCAGACCGCGTCGACTAATGGCGTGATGGGATATCCGTATTACGCCGACTACAACGCGACCAAGGCGGGAGTGATTGAGCTGACACGCTCGATGGCGCTGGAACTGGCGCCGAAGGTGCGGGTGTGCGCCGTGGCTCCGGGATACGTGCTGACGCCGATGCAGCGCGCGGAGTATTCCGACGCCATGCTGGCGGAAGTGAACCAGAAGATTCCGCTGGGGCGGCATGCCACGCCGGAGGAGATTGCGGGGCTGTTTGCGTATCTGGCGTCGGAGGATGCCGCGTTTGCCACAGGGCAGGTGTTTACGATGGATGGCGGAGAAACCGCGGGAGGGCTGGCGAGCCGGTGAAAGAGCGTCGCCCGCAGCGGCTAGTTACCGTGGAAGAGCGGCCCTTCAGGGCCGCGGCGGGCGCGTGAAATCAGTGTGGGCTTTAGCCCCTGCGGTTGTTGCTGCCGCTGGGGGCAGCTTCGAGCAGAGGCACGAATCAAGATGCGCCTAAAAGATAAAGTTGCTCTCATCACGGGCGGAACTTCCGGAATCGGCGAGGCAACGGCCGTGCTGTTCGCGGCGGAAGGCGCCAGCGTTGCGATCACCGGACGCAACGACGCACGCGGCCTCGCGGCCGTCGAGCGCATCCAGCGGAACGGCGGCGAGGCGATCTTCGTCCGTGCGGACGTGAGCGTGGCCGGCGATTGCCGGCACGCGGTGGACGAGACGGTGCGCGCCTACGGCAGGCTCGACCTTCTGTTCAACAATGCGGGAGTGTTCTATCCGCAGACTGCGCTGGAATGTTCCGAGCGCGAATGGGACGAGCAGATTGACGTGAACTTGAAGGGGACGTTTCTGATGTCGAAGTTCGCGCTGCCGGGGATGATCGCGCAGGGCCGCGGCGTCATTATCAACAACAGTTCGGGATGGGGCATTGTGGGCGGCGATCATGCGGTGGCGTATTGTGCGTCGAAGGGCGGAGTCGTGCTGATGACCAAGGCGATGGCCATCGATCACGGAGCGCAGGGCATTCGGGTGAACTGCATTTGTCCGGGGGATGTGGAGACTCCGATGCTTCCGGCGGATGCGAAGATGCGCGGGCTGAAGTGGGCAGATTACCTTGCGGGCTGCGCCAATCGTCCGCTGGGGCGGGTTGGGACGGTGGAGGAGATTGCCAAGGCAGTGCTGTTCCTGGCGTCGGACGACTCGTCGTTCATGACCGGGGCGGCGCTGGTGGTCGATGGCGGAGGGACCGCGGACTAAGGTGCAAACTCGAATGGGTGCAAATTTGGGTGCGAATTTGGGTGCAAATTGATGACAGCTACGGTGTTTCTTGGCGGCGGACACATCACGAGCGCGCTGGCGGCGGGGTTGCGGCTGGCGGGATATAAGGGAGCGATCGTTGTTTATGATCGCCATCCGGAGAAGGTGCGGGCCCTGCGGCGCGAATCGCGGGTGGAGATGCCGCGTGATCTGAAAGCGGCGGTCGAGCGGGCGGCGATGCTGGTGATTGCGGTGCGTCCGGGGTCGGTGAAGGAGATGCTCGACGAAGTGGCGGCTTGCGGCGCGCAAGCGCCGAAGCTTTGTGTCAGCCTGGCTGCGGGCGTGCCGTTGCGGAACTTGCGGGCGTGGCTTGGACCTCCGGTTCACTGGGCGCGCGCCATGCCCAGCCCGGTGTGTCGCATTGGACGAGGACTGACGCCCGTGAGTTTTGATCGGAGCGTTACCAGGAGTGAGCGCGCGCGGGTGCGACAGTTCTTTGCGCACGTCGGGCCAGTACTGAATCTGCCGGAACGCCAGCTCGATGCGATTACCGCAACCCATTCACCCACCCACGGCTATCATGCGCTGGCGACTCTGGCCAAGGCCGCACAGGATGCAGGACTGGACCGCAAGACGGCGTTGACCGCGGCGGCGCATGCGTTGAGCGATGGGATTGTGTACTGGCGCGGGAGCGGACAGAGCCTGCATGATCTGTTGCACGAAGCGGCCACGCCGGGAGGGATTGCGGCGGCGACCATGGCGGCCATGGATGCTTCTGGGTACGCGCGGGTGGTGAGGAATGGGATTCAAGCGGGGATCCGGCAGGCGCGGCGGAATGCGCGGCGGTAAGTCCATGCGCGCCGGTTTCGGTCCGAGGTTACCTCGGTCACCATTGGAGCGAGGGGGGAGTCTGTCACAATAAGTATGGTGCGAAGCTTTCTGCGCACGATACTTCGATGGAAGTTCTGACCGCCAAAGTAACTCGACGCAGCACGCGAATCCGGGTGGAGATTCCGGTCAGCGTCATCAGTCTCGACCGGAAGCGCCCGTTTGGGGACAAGTGTCTGGTGGTGATCGTCAGTGCGCAGGGATGCGGGTTTCGGAGTTCGGAGGCGTTGCAGATCGAGACTCCAATCATGCTGAGTGGACTTCCCGGCGGAGGCAGCGTGACGGCGCGAGTGGCGAACTGCCTGCCGTTGGGAAGCGATGGTAAGTATTTTCTGATCGGGGCATCGCTCTACACGCACGGCAATGTCTGGGGGATCGCTGATCCTCCGGAGGACTGGAATGACGCCGTACAGGGCGATCCTGCGCCCAGCGCGGCAAACGCCGCCCCGGCCGCGGCTCCAAAGCTGACGGTGAACAAGAAGGCGTGGCCATACAATCTGTTTTCTGACGGCGCCGAAGCCCATCCTGGGCGCAAGTAAGAGCCCCCCACTGTGGTAATCAGGCAATCATTCTGCGGTCTTGTTCTTTCGTAACTTCTTGAAGTGCCCACACGCTGCCATACTTTGGCATATGGCCGAACAGGTCAATTCGACGCAGCCGGTAGTGTCCGGCAATGAAAACAAGTTGACGGACCGTCCGTTTCGCGTGAAGCTGCGCGGGTCGGTGCTGGTGCTGGTGCGGCTGCCGAACCGGCGTTCGTTGCGAGCGGCGTTTCACCAGCTGTCGACGACGGGTGGAGTGATCCATCTGGAAAAGCCGCTGGACGAGAAGCTGGAAGTCGAACTGATTTTCCACATTCGCGAGACTACGATTCGCAGCAAGGCGCAGATGCTGTTTCCCATGTGGGCGACGCAAGGGTGGATGCAGCCCTTCCGTTTCGTGGGCCTCTCCGACGAGAGCCGGGAAGTTCTGGACACGAATTTGAAGTCGTTTCTGGGCGAAGCCACGAAGAGCGCCACGGCGGGCGCCTGAACCTTTCCAAGCTCCGTTCCCGGTTTTGTCCTTCACTCATTCAGGCTTTCTTCTGAGCTGCCAAGCGACGGTGGTTACCCTGGTTACATAGGTTAGCGAATTTTTAGGACTATGATCCGGCTAAGGACCACCTTATGAAACGACTCAGCTTTCTGGTTTCGCTCACCAACAACGACAACGATTATCAGCAGGAGCAGGCTGCGGCCGCGGAGAAGGCCGGGCGGCGCCTGGGCGTGGACGTGAAGATTATTCACGCGGACAATGACGCGGTGGCACAGAGCCAGCAGCTTTTGCATTACGTGCAGGATTCTTCGGTGGCGCGTCCGGACGCCATCATGTTCGAACCCGCGGGTGGCACCGCGTTTCCGCAGGTGGCGCGAGCGGCGGCGGCAGCGGGAATTGGGTGGGTCGTGCTGAATCATGAAGTGGATTACGTGCTGGAGCTGCGCCGGGTTTTTAAGGTTCCGGTGTTTGCCATCAGTTCCGATCATGAAGAAGTAGGCAAGATTCAGGGGCAGCAATTTGCGGCGCTGCTGCCGAATGGCGGGTCCATGTTGTATATCGAGGGGCCGGCGAACAGTTCCGCGGCGAAAGAACGATCGGCCGGCATGAACTGAAAACCAAACCGGCGAACATTCAAGTCAAGACGATGCGGGCGAACTGGACGGAAGAGAGCGCGTATCGCACGGTGAGTTCGTGGCTGCGATTGCGGACGTCGCAGGAAAGCCACATGAATCTGGTGGGAGCGCAGGACGACAGCATGGCGATGGGCGCGAGGAAAGCGTTCAGCGAAATCGCGGAGAGTGAGCGGGCGCGGTGGATGAAGATTCCGATCACGGGGTGCGATGGGATGCCGAAGACGGGGCAGGCGTGGGTGCGCAACGGAACGCTGGCGGCGACGATCTTTATTCGCCCGAATACGGACCTGGCGATTGAGATGCTGGTGGAAGCGCTGAAGAGCGGGGCTGCCACTTGCCGGAGCACAAAGTGACGGAGCCGGAGTCGGTGCCGTCGCTGGCGGAGTTGGCGGCGTCGGCAGGCAAGTTACAGCGCGGGGCGGGTGTGTAGTGTTTCGGTGTCAGGAAGTTTTGGTTTCAGGCGTCCCTGAAGGGGCGCCTTTTTTGTTTGCGCTGGAAGATGGGTGTGGGTTTCTGGGGCTGGTGAACAGCTTGAACCGCGGAGGGCGCGGAGAAATGGCGCGGAGAGCGCTGAGAAAACCAGGGGCTCGCTCGGCTTCGCCTGCGCGGGACGGACGAATGCGTCCGTCCCCACGTGAATTTCACGTGAGTTTTCTAGCCTTCCATCGTGGACACATCGCCAGCGTCGACTCCGGCCTCTTTGGCTTTGAGGAAGCGGCGGAGGATCTTGCCGGAACGCGTCTTGGGCAACGAGGCGACGAACTCCAGGGACGAAGGAGTGGCGATGGGGCCGAGTTCGCGGCGGACATGCTCGATCAGGGCGGCGGCCAGAGCGTCGGAAGGGACGTGGTCGGAACGGACCTGGACGAAGGCCTTGATGGTCTCTCCTTTCAGGGGATCGGGAACGCCGATGGCGGCGGCCTCGGCGACGGCGGGATGGGAGACGAGAGCACTCTCGACTTCGGCGGTGCCGATGCGGTGACCGGCAACGTTGAGCACGTCGTCGGAGCGGCCCAGCACGCAAATGTATCCGTCCTTGTCTTTCATGGCGACGTCGCCGGTGACGTAGGAGCCGGGGAAGAATTGCCAGTCGCGCTCGTAGCGGGCGGGATCGCGCCAGACGGTGCGGAGCATGCAGGGGAAGGGACGCTTGAGCACGAGACGTCCGCCGACTCCGGGAGGGACCGGTTTGCCATCTTCATCGAGAATGTCGGCCTCGGCGCCGGGGACAGCGACTCCCACTTTGCCGGGGCGCATCGCCATGGAGGGCGCGGTTCCGAGCGTGGGGCAACCCAATTCAGTTTGCCACCAGTTGTCGATGACATATCCCCACTTGCCGTCGCCGGCGAGGTGAGTCTGCTCCGGCGGTGAGTATCCACACATCTCCGCAAATGATTCCGTCCTAGTGTGACTTCCCATTACGTCCGAGAAAAACCAGTCTCGGACCCAGGCCCCTCGGTCCCACAACGGGACGCCGGTGGCGCACGGAATGCCAGCCGCGCGCGCCGATTGCAAGATGACAATATGCCGTGCATGAAGCTCTTGTAAACGGAACTGCTCCCGGTTAAGGAGGAGATATTGATTATGCCGAAGTTGAAGCAATGGATTTGCAGCTCGCTACTGGTAGTCGTCTCGGTCGCGCCGGTCCTGGCAGGGACGAAGGACGCCGCCGACGCGAAAGCACCCGCGGAGACCACAGCCAACCCAGCCGCGCAGCCGGCGTCGGCTGCCAACCCAACCCTAACCCCGGTCGCCGGGAATGCCAACGTGACGGCATTGCTGGGGGTGCTGGTGATGAAGGGAGTTCTGGCGCCGGGCGAGGCCAATGCGATCCGCACCGCGGCTCCCGAGGCGGAGTTTCAGTTGCTGGTGGAGGCGCTGGCGCGGAAAGGGATAGTGAGCGAAGCAGATTTGTCTGCGGTTCCGCTGGCGCCCGCGGCCGTGGAGGCAGTGGCTGTGCACGAAACGCAGTCTTCGGCCCAGCCCGCGAAGCCAGCCGCCCCGGCGGTGATTCCGGCAGTGGCTCCGCTTCGAGTGCTGCAGCTGGAACCGACGCCAGTGGACGGAATGATTCCCGACATCAAGTTGGGAAGTGGGGCAAAGCTCAAGGTGTACGGCCTGGTAAAGGCCAGCGTGATCTATGACAGCTCGGCTCCGTATGGCACCGACATGCCTTTGCCGGGATTCATCAATACCACCACCGCAGTGGGCGTAAGTCAGTTTGATCCAGGCCCGAACGGCGCACCGGAGTTTCATGCGAAGGCGCGCTTCTTCCGGATAGGAACGAACTTCGAGTGGCCGGATGTGAGCAAGAACAATTCGATCTCGGGGAAATTCGAGTTCGACTTCGAGGGCAATTACACGCGGGCACTGAACCGGAACATATCGACGATCCGGTCAAGCACGGCGTCGATACGTTTAGCGTGGGGGCGAATCGACCATCGCTTTACCGACCAGACGAGCATGTTTGCGCTGTTCGGGCAGGATTGGACGCCATTCGGATCGTCCACCCTGCCGGCTCTGTATGAAACCACGGGCCTGGGGCTGGGATTCGGCACGTTGTACGAACGCGCGCCGCAATTCCGATTTGGACTGGGACACAAGATCGGCGGATCGCGGAATGTTTTCTTCCAGCCGGAATTCGCGGTGGTGATGCCGGCATACGGCAACGATCCTAAAGCGATTGATAACCAGCTGGGATATGGCGAGCGGCAAGGCGCGGACTCGGCGCTGCCGGAGATCCAAAGCCGAATCGTGACGCAATGGCAACTGGACAAGGCGCCGGGAGTGGCGCCGGCGCAATTGATTTTCAGCGGAGTTCATGGCGACCGTACGGCGCTGGTGCGGGCCGCGGACATTCCGCTGTGCCCAGCGACGACGGCGGGTGTCCGACCAACGAGAAGGTGTTCCAGAATGTCTTCCCGACGGGGGCCCAGGTCAGCAGCCAACGCTGGGGCTATACGGTTGAACTGCAATTGCCGACGCGGTGGGCGACACTGACCACCAAATATTGGAGGGGCGGGGACCTGCGCTGGTACTTCGTAGGCAGCCTGCTCTCCAACTTCAACGATAAGGGGGTCTTCGACGCGGGTTCGCCGGTGGTCGAGAGTTTCTCGAACGATCAATCGTCGGCCGTGCTGTTCGGCCTGCGCAACGGGGCTGGCATCATAGCGCCGCAGAGGCCGATACGCGCGCAGGGCGGATTTGTGAACCTCGGCTTTCCGCTGGGGCGAATCTTCCGGGCGGAACCGGGCGGGCGCAACGCGGGATGGACGCTGTACATGTACTACGCATTTGACGACGCGTTCGCCAGTGACGTGAGGAAGATCGGCAACACGCGGCAGAAGAATGATCTGGCCGCGGCCACGCTGAACTGGAAAATGAACAACCTGGTCACGTTTACATGGGAGCAGTCCTACTACCGCACGCGGGCGGTGGGTGATCCGACAGGGGTTGCCCCATTTCCCATCTACCGCGGAGTTCCGTCACGACAGTGGCAGGACATTCGCACCGAAATCGGGCCGATCTTTTCGTTCTAGGGAACCCGCGAGCGAGCGGTGATGTGACGGGTGCGGAGGCATGCGCCCCAGAGCTGGCGGGGACGGAATTGCTCCCAAAAAGTTGGAAAGGGGAGTAATCTGTCCCGGATCAGCAGCCGCCCGCGCCGAACCAGCAGAGCAGAATGTGGCCGATCGACGCCCAGCCACGAGGAGAATCTATGGCAAACGCCGTAAGGAATGTGGAAGTCATCCAACCCAAGCAGTATCAAGCATCGCAGTTGACCTGGGACAAGATTGCCGACAGCAAGGAATTCCAGGATCTGATGGCGACGAAGAAGACGTTCATTGTGCCGGCATTCATATTCTTCGTTGTCTACTATTTTGCCTTGCCGGTGCTGGTCGGGTATGCGCCGCAGTTCATGTCGACCAAGGTGTGGGTTTGTGAACCTGGCCTACCTGTTTGCCCTGTCGCAATTCTTTGTGGCGTGGATCATTGCGGGGCTGTATGTGAAAGCCGCCAACAACTTCGACCGTCTGGCAAAAGACATTCTCGACAGGGCCGAGGACGCAAAGGGAGGCAAGTAAGCCATGTCGAATATTCCTCTGATCATGTTCCTGGTGTTCATCGCCATCACCCTGGGCATTACTTACTGGGCTTCGAAGCGCTCGGCCGGGGCGAGCGCGTACTTTGCGGCGAGCCGGCAGATTAAGGGCTGGCAGAACGGGATCGCGGTGGCGGGCGATTATATGAGCGCGGCGTCGTTTCTGGGGATCGCGGGCATCATTGCGTTTCAGGGATATGACGGGTTTCTGTTTTCGGTGGGCTGGCTGGTCGCTTATTTGACAGTGTTGCTGGTGATCGCGGAACCGCTGCGCAATGCGGGCAAGTACACCATGGCGGACGTGCTGGCGTACCGGTTGAAGCCGCGGCCGGTGCGGGCGATGGCGTCGCTGAGCACGCTGACGGTCAGCACGTTTTACATGATCGCGCAGATGGTGGGGGCGGGCGCGCTGGTGAAGCTGCTGCTGCAGGGAAAGGTGACCTACAACCAGGCGGTGATCGGGGTGGGCATTCTGATGATCGTGTACGTGGTGTTCGGCGGCATGCTGGCGACCACGTGGGTGCAGATCATCAAGGCGATCCTGCTGATGGCGGGGACGTTTCTGCTGAGCATTCTGGTGATGGCGCATTTCCACTTCAGCTTCGGCGAATTTTTTCGGAGCGATCGCGCACGTGACCTATCACGATGCGAAAGGGGCGGAGGTGGTGAAAGATTTCCTGCAGCCGGGACTGCGGTACAAGCCGCCGTACGGGCCGCTGGATCTGATCTCGCTGGGGCTGGCGCTGATCTTTGGCACGGCAGGATTGCCGCATATTCTGGTGCGGTTCTACACCGTGCCGGACGCCAAGACGGCGCGGCACAGCGTGGTGTGGGCGATGGTGCTGATCGGCAGCTTCTACATCATGACGACGTTCCTGGGATTCGGAGCGGCGACGATCGTGGGCCCGGATTTCATCAAGACGCACGGGGGAACGAACATGAGCGCGCCGCTGCTGGCCAATGCGCTGGCCGGATCCATTTTCTTCGCGTTCATCTCGGCGATCGCGTTTGCCACGATTCTGGCGGTGGTGGCGGGACTGACGATCAGCGCGACCACCTCGTTCTCGCACGATTTCTGGACCAACGTGATCCATAACGGCGTGGAGCGGAAGCCGGGAGAAGAAGTGATGGTGGCGCGGCATTTCGGCGTTTGTGGTGGGCGCGGTGGCGATCACGATTGCGATTGTGCTGGGACCGACTGCGAACGTGGCGTTCCTGGTGGCGCTGGCGTTTGCGGTGGCGGCGTCGGCGAACCTGCCGGTGATCGTGCTGTCGATTTTCTGGCGGCGGTTCAATACGGTGGGAGCGGTTTCAGGGCTAGCGGTGGGATTGCTGGCCTCGATCGGACTGATCCTGGTCGAGCCCGAGCCTGATGGCGATCGATCCGCCTACGGTGACGGGAGCGGCGCGGCACTTGATCCAGGCCAAGGCCGTGGTTCCCGCTGGAGAATCCGGGCATTCTCAGTATTCCGCTGGGATTCATCGGGGCGATTCTCGGCACGCTGATCAGTCACGAACCGTCGTCGCAGGATAAGTTCAACGAGTTGCTGGTGCGGTCGAACACGGGACTGGGGGCGGAGAAGGCAACTGCACATTGAGAGCCGGCGGCAGTGATTGCGGGTCAGGGAGTCAGGGCCAGTGAGCGAAAACCCCACCCTTCGACAGGCTCGGGCAGGCTTTCTCGCAAAGGACGCGAGAAATGGGGTTCCGGGGCGATGGGTGGGCGAATATGCTAGATTGGGTTTCGCGGGCCCATAGCTCAACGGTTAGAGCAGCAGACTCATAATGGCCAACCGCTGCGCCAGTCCTGATAGTTTTCATCAAGTTACGTGCTCCGTCGTGCTGCCCGGTGCAGTGGTTTCTGGACGGATAAGTGAAAGATAAGTGTAAAAATTGGCGGACCAGCGGCGGCGCGGAAGTCAGTTGCTCCGCCCCAGTGCGTCGTAGAGGAAGTCATCGAAGCTCATGCTTGCGGGGAATTCCCACCGCGATAGGTCGCATGGGATGATGTCATTGCAGCTATCCAGTTCAGTGCTCTTGAACTCACTCGCCAGTTTACGGAGCCGGGAATCGCGAGTTCGCGCCGGAGAGCTTGGTATCTCTCGCAGTCTTCGAACAAAGGATTCCTGAAGGACCAACAACTCCAAGCGGGTCCCAGCCATCACCGACCTGCTTTCGCAGACTTCGCCTTCAGAGTGTGGCGCACCTGCTCTCGCTGTCGCCGAGTATATTCTTGGGAGAGCATCTCCCCTGTAAAGAAGCCTCCTGCCGTTCCTGTGTACTGGCCACTTCTATCAGCGAAGAAGCTTACAGTGGCGGCCCACGTGCCGTCGTCACGCTGCTCCCAAGCGAGCAGCTCGCACTCTTCCAAAATTCTCATCGCGTGAACTATGGTTTCATCAGCACGCGTCATGCCCCTGCGGTAAGCAAGGTCTGGATACACGGCGGGAACCGCTTTCTTCATCGTGTCACCCTCCTGCCTCCGTTTTACGCCGCGAGGCGGAGCCGGGAAAGTTACCGTGGTTTGGACATCAGTGCGTGCGCGTCCGGCAGAGGAGAACTTCCCCAGCGTGGTTCTCGGATGCGGGCGTGAGTTCTTCCGCCCCGCCGCGCATCCACCCTTAGTGCAACCGATGTTATTGTCGACCCGCAACTTAGGGTGTTAGAGTTCATGTCAAGCCACATGGCAACAAACGCCCGCAAGATGACGGAAGGCAAGCCGCTGAACCGAAGCCTAGACGCCGCGAAGGCGGCCAAGCAGGACGAGTTCTACACCCAGTACGTCGACATCCAGAAAGAGGTCGAGGCCTACCTGGAGTTCGACCCCGACACCTTCCGCGGCAAGGTCGTCTACTGCAACTGCGACGACCCATTCGAGAGCAACTTCTTCAAGTACTTCGCCGCCAACTTCAACAAGCTCGGCCTCAAAAAGCTGGTCACCACCAGCTACGACGGCTCCCCCATCGCCGGCCAGGGCACCTTGTTCCCGGAATACAACGAGGGGAATGGCAAGCGCCAGAAGCCCAAGGCGCTCGCCGTCATCCTCGACCATGTGAAAGACGAGGACGGAGACGGCGCGGCGAACATCGACGACGTGAAGCTCTTCCTCAAGCGCAACAAGGCCGCACGGATAGCCTTGAAAGGAGACGACAAGTACGCCGGGGCGACTTCCGCAGCCCCGAGTGCGTCGCGCTCCTGAAAGCAGGCGGACATCGTGGTCACCAACCCGCCTTCTCCCTCTTCCGCGAGTACGTCGCCCAGCTCGTGGAGCACAACAAGAAGTTCCTGATCATCGGGAACCAGAACGCGATCACCTACAAGGAGATCTTCCCGCTCATCAAGGACAACAAGTTGTGGCTCGGAGTTGACAACGGCGGAACGAAGTGGTTCGAAGTGCAGGAGGACTACGACATTCAAGACTGAGTCGCGCAAGAAGATCGTGAATGGCATTAAGTATTTCAGCATGGGAAGCATCGTGTGGTTCACGAACCTGGACCATGGCCGCCGCCACCAGAAGCTGCCTCTCATGACCATGGCGGAGAACTTGAAGTTCAGCAAGAACCTGAGAGGCAAGGCCGCTACGACCGGTACGACAACTACGACGCGATCGAGGTGGGCACCTACAAGGAAATCCCCAGCGACTACGACGGCGTCATGGGCGTCCCGATCACCTTCCTCGACAAGTACAACCCCGACCAGTTCGAGATTCTGGGATTACAGAGCTGACGACGGAGACAATGCGAGTAGGACTCCGGTGTACACAGTCGAGAGTGCACGGGACGCGTATCGCAAACGCTCGGACGAGCACGGACGATCTACGACCGGCATACGGACTTACTGGGTCGTGAACGGCAGTACACAGGTATTATCAAGCGCATCCTCATCCGCCACCGCTACCCAGGCCCGCAAGAGGGACGAAAAAGTGAAGACCACGCTGAGAACCGACATCACCGTCGCCGACATCTGCGACGGGTTTGTGTACAACCAATTGGAGGGCAAGGGGCTGTTCGGGCTGGGCGGAAAGCTCACCATTCAGCCGGAGTACCAGCGCAACTACATCTATGCGGATGGCGGCGGCAAGAAAGAGGCAGGCGGTCATCGAATCGCTGCTCAAGGGGTATCCGCTCGGGCTGATCTACTTCAACAAAGTCGCGGAGGACAAGTTCGAGGTGCTGGACGGCCAGCAACGGATCACCAGTATCGGGCGGTTCGTTACGAACAAGTTCGCGATCATGGATAACGGCAATCCGAAGAACTTCGACAGCCTGCCCGCCGACCAACAAGCCAAGATTCGGGACTCGAAATTGCTGATCTACGAGTGCGAGGGCACGGAGACCGAGATCAAGCAGTGGTTTGAGACTATCAACATCGCAGGTGTGCCGCTCAACGCCCAAGAGCTCTTGAACGCCATCTACTCCGGGCCGTTCGTGACGCTTGCGAAGGCCGAGTTCAGCAACAGCCAGAACGCGAACATCCAGAAATGGAGCGCGTACGTCAAGGGCAGCGCGAACCGGCAGGAGTTCCTGGAGCGGGCGCTGGACTGGGTGAGCAAGGGCGATATCGGCGGCTACATGAGCGCACATCGCAACGATAACAACATCAATGAGCTGAAGACCTACTTCAACAGCGTGATCGACTGGGTTTCAACCGTGTTCATCGATGTTCTCCCAGAAATGCGGGGATTGGAGTGGGGCAGGCTGTACGAGGAGTACCACGGCAAGTCCTACGATCCGAAGAAGATGTCGGACGATGTGAAGAAGCTCGCCGCCGATGACTACGTGAAGAGCCGCAAGGGAATCTTCGAGTTATCTCTTAGGCGGCTCGGTCGATACGAAGTTGTTGGATGTCCGGGTGTTCGAGACGCCGGTAAAGCGGGCCGCATACGCTAAGCAGACGCAAGCAGCCGAGGGCAAGGGCGAATCCAACTGTCCGCTCTGCGCGATTGGGCACGACGCGAACAAGAGCAGGATCTATAAGTTCGACGAAATGGACGCCGACCACGTTGCCGCATGGAGCAAGGGCGGCGGAAGTTCGGCCGAGAACTGCCAAATGCTCTGCATTACCCACAATCGGGCCAAAGGTAATCGATAATATAGCGGTCCATCCGGCTCGAAGAGGATCAGACCAAGAACGCGCAAGCCCGAACAGTTCCGCTGCCTTCAGTTCTCGTGATGATGTTGGCGGAAATCAAGCCGAAGACCGGAAAGGTTTTCTTGGACACAAATCTCCGCGTAGAGTGGCAGAAAGCCTGCGCTGCTTGCGGGCTTGGAACCCGGACGCTGATCGAGCCGGAAGAAGGCGAGGACGGTTTCGCGTGGTATAAATACCGAGGGCTCCTGATTCACGACCTCCGAAGGTCCGCCGTCAGAAATCTTGTAGGCGCGGGCGTCCCAGAAGTTGTCGCCATGAAAATCAGTGGACACAAAACGCGGGCGGTGTTCGACCGCTATCACATTGTCTCCACGGATGACGTGACGAATGCGATGCGTCTGCCTCGAACTCGGGGCCGCCATCAAGTGAAAGATTAGTGAAAAAACCGGCCGGGTCGCGTCCGACGACTCACCGCATCTCGTACAAAATAAAACGCGGGCCCATAGCTCAACGGTTAGAGCAGCAGACTCATAATCTGTTGGTTCCAGGTTCAAATCCTGGTGGGCCCACCAACCGATGTCACGAAGACTGTTCGGCAGTACGAGGTCCCTCGCCGGGCTCGGGATTTCGCCTGCGGGCTCCCGCTTCGCTCACGCCCGCAAGACGGCTCAAGTTCAAATCCTGGTGGGCCCACCAGGGAATTTCAAGAATCTGGTGAACATTTCCCGCTAAGAGGCGTACCGCATAGGCTCCGTCAAGTGTTCGAATTGCCCTCCGCGGGCGCCCGCGAGAGCTGCCGGGTAACTCCGCCGCGACTCATCGTAAAAAATTTAACAATTCGTATTGACATTCGGAGCAACTTGGAACAAAATTCCGGGGCTTGGGGTTCTGTTTTTTCCCCGCCTTCCAAGCCAGTTTTGGGCCAAACACAATTTGATCGTCTAAAGAACTGCCAGTCCCCCCCCACCTGTGCAGAAGGAGATATCCACATGAAATATGTTGGAAGTACTTCTCTGCTTCCAGGACGCCTCGCGTCTGCCAAGCCGGCATCCTGGTGTAGCCTGATTTTATTTCTTGCCACGGTAGTCATTCCTGGCTGGGGCCAACAGGCCAAGCAGCCCGAATACCAGGGAGGTGGTGGGGCAAAAACCCATCGAGCCGCCAAGGTTGCCTTCAAGCCGGGTCCGTTCGGGCCGGATGGCAAAGTTCACCAGGTGGTGCCCGATGCGAAAGCCAGACGGTTTCCCGACGAAGTGGAAACTCCTCAGGAACGCGAAGCTGGGGTTCGTGCCGCCGCGGGCCTGTTGATTCCGTCCAGTAAGCCAGCGGTTAATATTCTCAGCGCCAAGCAGCTTTCGCTGCTGCACTGGAACCCGACGCAACTCGATCCCATGCAGAATCCAATTCTGGGAGGCGAGCTGCTGAAGTCCGCCGAGAAGAAGAATCCGCTGCAGGCGCCGAAGGGGTTCAAGCCATCATCCATGCCGGTGAACGGCAAGGATTTCGCAGGCTTCGGGGATACGGGCTGGTTCCCGCCCGACGGCGGCATCGCTGCCGGCCCCATACAAGTGATCGAAGTCGTGAACTCCAGCATCAACGTTTACGACAAGAACGGCAACCTGCTGAGTTCGCAGAGCCTGAACAACTTTTTCAGCGGCCTGGGGACGCCTGGTTCCGACTTCCTCTACGACCCCTCCGCCTACTACGACCAGCTGACCTCGCGGTTCTGGGTGCTGGCAACATCGAAGAACGACGCGCCCAACCGGTCCAGTATTCTGGTGGCCGTGTCGCTCACCAGCGATGTTACGCAGGGCTGGTTCATTTACTGGACCGATGCCACCTACGACGGCGGCAGCGCAACCAGCAACTGGTGCGACTACCCGCATATGGGCATGGATGCCGATGCGATCTACATGAGCTGTAACCAGTTCAGCTTCCCGAGTTCCTCGGCCAGCTTCCAGTATTCCAAGGTCCGCATCATGACCAAGTCCCAATTCATCAATGACGCCTGCTGTAGCTGGTGGGACTACTGGAACCTGAAGGAAGGATTCCTGAATCTGTTCACTTCATTCACGGTTCGCCCGGCATTGGAGCGCTGGGTGGGCTACGGCTTTGGAGACTTCTGGGTGGACGCCGAAGGCGGGGGCGGTTCGGGCAGCACGGTGAAAGTCTGGCAGCTCACCAACGCGACCGCGTGTTGCGATGGCAGCGGCGGTCCAACGCTGAATGGAAACGAACAGGGGGTAGGCAGCTACGATAGTGCGCCGGCGGCGGCACAACCCAACGGGGTGCAGGGGCTCGACACGGGCGGGTCGCGAGTGCTCTACGCCACCTACCAGTTCGGACACTTGTCGTTCGGACAGACGACGGCATGTTCCAATTCGGGCGCCAACCAGGCCTGCGCGGGGTTCACCGAAGTTGATGTGAGCGGTTACCCCTCGATGAGCAACGTCAACGATTGGGTCTGGACCGAAAGCGGCGAGGACATTTACTACCCGTTTGTGGACCAAAACGTGAACAGCGACAAGACCATGGTCTACACCCGGTCCGACGGATCCAGTACCTATCCGGGAGCCTACTTTGCGGGCATCCCCAACTCTGGCGCCTGCACGTATTGTATTGACGGCGAAGGGACGATGGCAACCGGGCAGGCTAACTACGCCGTCATCGACTCAATCGGCCGCAACCGCTGGGGCGACTACCAGGGGGCCAGCAACGATCCGGACTTCCTCGGGATTTGGGTGGAAGGAGAATACGTTGCGTTCACCAATGGATGGGCCAAGGAAATCGATCCCACCTACAACTCTTATTTCCCGATCGACACGCCGTCACCCACGACGGTTGCCTTCGGAAACCAGCCGATCTACTCGAGCGCGGCAACCCAGTACGTGAGCTTCACCAACACGGGGAACGCGACGATGTATACCTCATCGACGGAAGTCACCGGAGATAGCGACTTCTACATCACTTACGACGGTTGTGCCTTCCAGACTCTGCAGCCTGGGGCACTGTGCTACGAAGGCGTATCGTTCTATCCGAATTCGCTAGGCGCCGGAACGGGCTACATCATCGTATTCGACAACACTGCCTACACCTACGGTTACAGCACACTGACCGGCACGGGCGTGGCGGCGGGGACGGTGACGTCCCTCGGCTCTAGTCTGAATCCGTCTACTTTCGGGCAGAGTGTGACATTCACGGCCCAGGTCGTTTCCACGACAGCGGGAACGCCCACCGGCCAAGTCAGGTTCTACAACGGCATCAACGCGATGGGCACGGTCAATCTCAGCGGCGGCATCGCGCACTTCAGCACGGCGTCACTGGGTGGCGGCGCGCATTCCATTACGGCGCAATACCTGGGAAGCACACTGTTCCTCACATCTTCCACCGCGATCACGCAAACGGTGAAGCCGGCGCCGAGTTCCTCCAGGCTGGTCTCGTCTCTGAATCCGTCCACGTACGGGAAGGCCGTGACCTTTACCGCCACGGTCAGTTCCGGAGTGGGTACACCAACGGGCACGGTCACGTTCAAAAACGGAGGCGCGGCTATGGGCACGAAAGCCCTGGCAGGAGGGGTTGCCGCCTTCACGACGTCCGGGCTAACCGGCGGAACGCATACCATCACGGCGGTCTACAACGGCTCTGCCAATATCGCCGCCAGCACATCGGCAGGGCCTCGCAAGTTGTGCACAAGGCGGGAACCACGTCGGCGGTTACGTCCTCGGTTAACCCGTCGTCCTATCACCAAACCGTGAACTTGACGGCGAAGGTGACTTCGGTCGGCGGCATTCCGGCGGGAACGGTCACGTTCAAGGACGGGCACCACCGTGATAGGAAGTGCGACGCTGAATGCCAGTGGCATAGCCACGCATCCAACGAACACGCTGGCAGTGGGGGGCCACACGATCACCGTGGTCTACAACGGAAACGGGAACTTCCTGGCGAGCACGTCGCCGGGTCTGACCCAAACGAGTCAAGAAGGCGACCACCAAGACCGGCCTGGTGTCGTCGAAGAATCCCTCGACGCATGGGACCGCGGTGACCTTCACGGCAACCATCACGCCAGCGTTTGGCGGAACGGCCACCGGCGCGGTCACGTTCAAGGACGGAACCAAGGTACTGGGCACAGGAACCGTCAAACCCGGCAACAAGGCAACCTTCACCACGTCCACTCTGGCAGTCGGCACGCACTCGATTACCGCCGTCTACCCCGGGGACGTTCACTTCACAACCAGCACTTCTGCGGTGCTGAAGCAAGTAGTGAATTAGCACAGGCGCGGCGGGGGCAAACCAGCCTCCGCCGCGCTGTTTCTTACGCGGAGCCAGTCCAGGATTTCACGCCGCTAACTCCTCTTCGTCATTCTCTGTAACAACCGGGTCGAGCAGCCGGGTGATGTCGCCGGAAGCGGTTATACCAGCGGACCGATAGCCCATTGGTCCAAGGTCCGATCCGTTCACCCTTCTGGTCCCACTCGTTGACACTCTCCAAAGCGGGAAGTAGAGTTGCGTAGGTTCTCACGGAAAAACTACGAACTCGGGCAGGAGGCAGGTATGCGGTCGAAGCTATTCTGGGCGGGGGCATTGGTGTGTCTGGCGACGGGTTTCGCTCTGGGGCAGGATCCCGTTAAGGTGGAACCCAAGCATTACAAGCTGGATTTTGAAAATGAGCACGTGGATGTGGTTCGGTTCACTATGGGGCCATGAAAAGTCTGCGCTGCACGAGCACATCGGTGGCGTCGTCGTAAGCCTCACCGAGGCCCACCTTCGTTTCACCGACGAAAACGGAAAAGTGCGCGAAGTATACTCCAAGCCGGGCGAAGCTCGCTGGTATCCGCCTTTCAAGCACAAAGTGGAAAATCTGGGCGACACTTCCTACGAGGGGGTTTACATTGGGGTGAAAGGCAGAATCGCGACGGGCTCGAACGGCTCTAGCGATCCCCTGACTGCAATGGACGAAGAAATGAATAAGATCGTCGCGGCATTCTTCTGGCATCCGGAAAGCCGTGAGTGCATTGGCCATCGCGGTTGCTGAAAAACTCGCATTCCGCGCGCCACAGCGCCTGAAGGCGTGATTGATCAGAGAGCACGGACGCTATGCCTGAAGGCATAGCCTGACACGAATCCAGAGTTTTTCCGGCAGCCTGTGAAGCGGGGTCCTGACACGAATCCAGAGTTTTTCCGGCAAGTCCGTGAAGCGGTGCCCTGACACGAAGCCAGAGTCTATCAGCAACTGGCAGGAGGCCCGAGGCCAAATGGCACGGCTTCGGAACGTGAGGGCGCATCGTTCGAGACCTGGAAAATTCGATGAGCCCCCTCCCTGAAAAATCTCCTTCCCATCGTAAAGTCGCAATTTTGCTGGGCTGCGTCAGCTTTTTCTCGTTCCTCTACTTCTATGAAGGCGGCGGGTGGAACCAGAACTCGCGCTTCGATCTGCTGCGCGCGATTGTGGAGCGGCACACCCTGCAAATCGATGCCTACCATGAGAACACGCAGGACAAGGCGCACTTCAACGGGCACTACTACTCCGACAAAGCGCCGGGCCTGGTGTTTCTGGCGGTGCCGTTTGCCCTGGGTGCGAGGCCGTTGCTGCGAACTGCGGGAATGGATCCTGAATCGCCGCGCGGCGAAGTTGCGCTGTCTTATCTGGTGAGCGCGGGCACGGTGGCGTTGCCGACGGCGCTGGCGGGAGTGTGCCTGTTTTTTCTGGGACTGCGATTTGGGAGTGGTTCCGGCGGAGCCGCGTTTGCCGCGCTGGTGATGTGTCTGGGGACGCCGATGTGGGCGTATGCGAGCTTGTTCTGGGCGCATGCACTGGTGGGAGCGTGCCTGGTGTTTGGGTTTGCTGCAGCGGTGCAGGTGCGGGATAGTTCGAGCGCCCGGGCTGATTTTCTCTGGGCGCTGGCGGTGGGACTGGCCGCGGGATGGGCCACGGTGACGGAGTATCCGGCGGCGCCGGCTTCCGCGATGCTGGCATTTCTGGCGCTGTCGCAGGCATGGTCGCGCGGGATGGCAGCGCGCTGGCGCGTGGTGGCTGGCGTGGGAGTGGGGGCGGGGATTTGTTTGCTGGTGCTGCTGGCTTATCTGCATGCGGCGTTTGGAGCGTTTCGTCCGAGCTACGCGTATTACGATCCGAATTCGTTTTCGTTCATGCAGCAGCAAGGGTACATGGGGCTGACCTATCCTCACCCGGACCGGCTGCTGAAGATTTTGTTGGGATGCTCGCGCGGGCTGCTGTTTGCGTCGCCGGTGCTGGTGGCGGCTCCCGTGGGATTGTGGTGGTTGGGGAAACAGAAGGCTCATCGTGTGGCGGCTGGGGTGGCGGCGGCGATTACGGCTTACTACTTTTTGTTTAATGCATCGTTCTACTGGTGGAAGGCGGGGCTGACGTTTGGCCCGCGGTACGCGGGCGCGTGCATTCCGTTCGTGTGCGTGGGATTGGCCGTGGTGTGGGAACGCGCGGAGGCGGGCTGGCGGCGCGGGTTGATGGTGGTGGGTGCGTGGGGCGTTTTTCTGGCGCTGATGGTGGTTGCGACGACTTCGCAGTTGGCGATGCAGGATCGTTGCCCGATCGTACATTCGACTTGGCCGGCGTTCTGGTCGGGGCAAATGGCGGTGAATCGCGAATCGATGCTAACGGTGGCGGAGGCGGGATCGGGCGGGAAGTATGGAGCGTTTAACCTCGGTCAGCGGGTGGGGTTGCACGGGCTCGCGAGTTTACTTCCGCTGTTTGCGGTTTGGGGATTGGGGGCGGTGACGTGGTGGCGGATCGGGCGGGCGGAACGGCGGACGGATTCCGTTTGACGTCATTCCGGGCGTCCACACGGTTGTGTGTGTACATTTCTTTCGCCCCTCCGGGGCTTGTTGATTTCGCGGTTCTCCACCCACAGCTCGCGCTGTGGGCTGCATTCTTTCGCCGCTTCGCGGCTGGGGTCGGTCGCGTCTGGCAATTCTTCGGATGCGGTCGAGTGATGACAGGGACCGCACGCTGCGCGGTGGTGTTCTCCGTGTAAGATAATTGTTTGGGTGCTTTATGGCGGAAGTTCAGGCGGTAGCGGCCGAGATCGAGATGCTGCACAGGATGTACGCGGCATTTAACCGGCGAGATATTGAGACTGTGCTGGCGGCGATGCAGGCCGACGTGGATTGGCCCAACGGGATGGAAGGCGGCCGCGTGCTGGGTAAAGCCGAGGTGCGGGAGTACTGGAAACGGCAGTTCGAAGTCCTTGACCCCAGCGTAGAGCCTCAGAATTTTGCCAGGGAGCAGGACGGACGGATTTCGATCGATGTGCATCAGGTGGTGCACGACAGGAGTGGAAAGCTGGTCGTGGACCAGATGGTCCAGCACGTTTACGAATTTCGGGATGGGCTGATTCAGAGCATGGAGATTCGGGGCGCCGCTCAAGCATGACGAACCTTTACCACTAAGGACACGAAGGTTCACTAAGGAAGACAAAATCTTAGCGTTACTTCGTTAGGGCGGTCGCTTGGAATCGGAGTTAATTCATTACTGAGGGAATTTTATGGCGCACACGGTTTTTTGCGTGAAGTTTCAGAAAGACATGCCGGGGCTGGATGAGCCTCCGTTCGACAACGACCTGGGGAAGAAGGTGTACGACAACGTGTCCCAGGAAGCGTGGCGAATGTGGGTGGAGCATTGCAAGATGCTGCTCAATGAATACCGGTTGAACCCGGCGCGGCGCGAGGATCAGGAAGTCATCGTCAAGCAGATGGAACAGTTTTTCTTCGGGGAAGGATCGGCCAAGCCCAAGGAGTATGTGCCACCGGCGAAGTGATTTCTTCCCGATTGCCCGTCCTCGCAAAACGTCAAGGAGATTGATGCAACGCGTCTAAGCTCGATGCAGGGGCAATTCGCTCAGGAATGGAGCGGCCCCGATCAGCAGGGCGACCCCAGGCCCTCCCGCCCAGATCAGCATTACCAGGGCGGTGACAGACGGGTGGCTAAGAACATAGGAGACCACGCCAATCGGAATCACCAGGGCAAGTACCAGGAGCATCATAAGCGCCGGAAACGCTCCGGCAACGATTCTGGTCACAATCGATCCACCGCCGCGGCGGGAGAAAAATGCTCCCAGGGCTCCGCACAGAACCTGGGCGGCCAGCCATGCGCCGTAGAGCCAGAGCGGCAGTCCATAGGCAACGTGCTGAGGATGCAAACTGAGATCCGCCATGTCGAAGGAGGGATCACGCGTGAGCACAAATTCCTCGGCGAACAGAAACAGAGTGGCGGCGGCCAGGCTGATAAATCCGGGGAGCCAGAGACTTTTGGTACGGTGGCTCAGGCGATTTGACTCAGTGGCTGCGGCGCACATCAGCATGACCATGCAGGCGATCCAGATGAAGCGCTGCAGAGAGGTTGCACGGTCCAAGAAAACCAGCAGAAGACCGGTTCCGAACAGGATCGCAATTCCGGGCAGCCAAACGGTCTTTGTGCGGTGGTTCATGTCAGCCTCCTGTGGTTTTGCGCGGCGGATGTCTTCTGCCAGGACATGCCAGTCCTCGACTTGCTGCAGCGTGTGTTCGACTGCGGCGTCGTCGGGCAGGCCCTCGGAACGCGCCTGTGCGTAACTTTCTTCCAGGTGAGCGGCGAGTTCGCGAATCACGTCGTCGCGGTGCGCGGGAGGCAAGCCGGGGCTCTCGAATTTCTCGCGAACAAGTTTTGACCAGTTGGGCATGGCGAATTTAAGTGGTGCTTTGCTGTGTCTCAATCGCGTGAGATTCGTGGAGGAACGGTGCCGCCCCGATCAGCAGCGCGAGCCCGGGAACTGCCACCCATTCGACCATGCCGTAAATGAAGTAGGGCAGATGTGAAAAACCGCGGGATGCCAATTCCACCGGTTCGGTCAGGCAACATAGCCCGACCTAACCACAAAACCGGCGCCAACGCCGCAGTAACTCGGGACCAAACCACTCCGCCCGCCCGCTCGCGAGAGATAAGCTCCCAACGCGCCAAAGAACGGCAGAACCGCCAGCCAAGGCAAATAGAGGCCCATCTCCACCGGGCCATTCCAGACAAGACGAGGGCGGACGCCGATCTTTTGCAGCAAGGCCATCGCGAGACCTGCGCCCAGAAGACTGGCCATCGCTGGCAGCCAAAGACTCTTTGTTCGACGGTTCATGGATTCTCCTTCGATTTTGCGCGGCGAAGGTCCTCCGCCAGAACGCGCCAATCGCTGACCTCTTGCAACGCGAATTCGTAAGCTGCGTCTTCCGTCAATCCCTGCGCGACGCACGGCTTCGTAAGTTTCTTCCAGATGCACCGCGAGTTCAACGACGACCTCTTCGTTTCGATCATGCAGGCATTGCGAAGAAGCCAATCGGTCACGTACGAGTTCTTTCCAATCAGGCATGGCTGACTCCGGCCAGGAGGTCGAGGGCCTGGAAGAAGGTGCGCCATTCCGCACGCAGCGGGGCGAGTTGGCGGCGGCCGCCGGGGGTGAGGCGATAGTAGCGGCGGTCGCGGCCGGCGCTGTTGGCTTGCCAGCGGCCCTCGACCCAGCCGCGTTTTTCCATGTCGTAGAGCAGGGGATAGAGCGAGGCGAGCGTAAATTTCAGGGCGCCGCCGGTGCGTTCGCCGATCTGTTTGGCGATTTCGAAGCCGTACAGGGGCTGTTCGGCAAGCAAGGAAAGGATGGCTAGTTCGCCGCTTCCCCGCGCGATTTTGGAGCGAATGCGTTTGGTCATATCAGGGTCGGAATCGCAGTATAGGAATCCTATGTTGTGGAGTATAGGAATCCTATATAGGTGGGTCAACATTACGGTGGTACCGGCCCGGGCGGGCATTTCGGGGGAACACGCATAGCACGAATAGCCCAAGGTTTACGGCCTTGAGACTTCGCGTGCGACGTGCGTTGAGGCTTTCTTTCGCCGCTCCGCGGCTGGATTTCTGTCGTTCTCACGTCGCGTTTTTTAGTGCAAGCCGTTTCTGGACGGCCGTTCTCTGTTTTGTTGCTGCGTTCTCGCAGCGCGGAGGGCGTGAGATGAGACATCAAGGTGGATTCACGTTGATTGAACTGCTGATCGTGGTCGCGCTGATTCTGATTATCGTTGCGATCACGATTCCGAGCATGACGCAGGCGAAGATCAATGCGGACGAGGCGTCGGCCGTGGCTTCGATCCGGGCGATCAACCAGGCGGAGGTGTCGTATGACGCGGCCTACGGGGGATTTGCGGCGGCGCTGGCCAACCTGGGAGGGGCCGAGCCGTGCGCCCGTTCGGCGGCCACCGCATGTTTGTTGGATCAGAGCCTGGCCAGAGGAGTGAAGTCCGGATATAACTTTGCCGCGGTGGGGAGCAATCCGGCGAATGGGATGAGCACGAGCTACGTGGCGGGAGCGGCGCCCGTGGTCTACGACCGCACCGGCAGGCGGCGATTTTGCTCGACAGATAAGAATGTGATTCGGGGCGATCTCAATGCCGAGGGCAGCACGACTCCTCCTGATGGGCAGCAGTGCATGGGGTTTGGCGCGTTGCAGTGAGGGAACCCCAGAGTGAAGAGAGAGAGCGGCCGTGCTACGCACGGCAGACAGCCGAGGGCGGCTGTCTCCACATGCAGACGGCCGAGGATGGAATGTTTCCCCATGAAGGTTACTTCGAGATTACCGGATGCACCAATATTGATGCACATTTCATCAACCCGTAACATTGCGCTGCTAGAACAGGAGTATGGATCTGCACGGGCACAACACGCTGATCCTTTCCGACCTGCACCTGGGTGCAGAGACGAGTCATGCGCGCGAAGCCACCCGCGTGCTCAAAGAGAATCGCTTCCAGCGGCTGATCTTGCTGGGCGACATCTTCGCCGACCTGAATTTTGCCCGCCTGACCAAGGAGCACTGGAAGTTTCTCGGATATATCCGAAAGCTTTCCAATCCCAAGCGCAACGTGGAGGTGGTGTGGGTGGAAGGCAATCACGATCACGGGCTGACCAACATCATGTCGCATCTGGTCGGGGTGCGCGTGTACCAGGAATACGCGTGGGAATACGGCGGGTTGCGGCACATGGCGATTCATGGTCACCAGTTCGACGGGTTTCAGGTGAACCGGTTGCGGCTCAGCCAGTGGGGCACGTCGCTGTTCCTGCAGTTGCAGAAGCTGGACCTGAAGGGGAATCCGATTACGCGGCTGATTGACCGGCTGAATACGCGGTGGCTGCGCATGTCACCGAAAGTGGCGTCGGGCGCGCTGAACTACGCGCGGCAGCATGGCGCAGACCGCATCTTCTGCGGACATACCCACGAAGCGGTTCATGTGGAGCAGAATGGCGTCCATTACTACAACTCGGGAGGGTGGGTCGATTCGCGGCTTACTTATCTGACGATCGACGAACAGGGGGTCCAAATCCATGACTTCGACGAGCATGAATACGACGAACGGGAAGGCAGCGAACGAGCTGACGATCGTGATTCCGGCGAAGAACGAGGCGAAACTGATACCGCGCTTGCTGACTTCGCTGACGAAGCAGGACTACTCGAAGATGTCGAGTACGAGAGTGTTGGTCGCTGACGCGAACTCGACGGACGGAACGCCCGAGATCGTGATGAGCTTCCGCGACCGCTTGAACGTGAGCGTGATTCGCGGAGGGATGCCCTCAGTCGGACGGAACCAGGGCGCGGCGCAGGCGGATACTCCCTACGTGCTATTTCTGGATGCGGACATTGAGTTGGCCGACCGGATCGCTGGTGCGGCGGTGCGTGGAGCGGGCGCAGAGCAAGCAACTGCACTGCCTGACCACGAATATTCTGTGCCGCGAAGGCAGCTGGCTCGACCAGGCGTTCTATGCGGGCAATGATTTCTTTCAGTACCTGTCGTACCTGCACCGTCCGTTCGCGACCGGGATGTTCATGTTCTTTGACCGGAAGAAATTCTGGGAACTGGGCGGATTTCACGAGCAGATTTTGTTCGCGGAAGACTACCGGCTGAGCCAGCAAGTGGAGCGCAAGCCGCTTCGCGATCGTGCGGGGCGGGGTGTACACGACGAACCGGCGATTCAAGAAGATGGGCCACCTGCGCGTGGGTTGGCTGTTCCTGTGGACCGCAATGAATTACTGGAACGAAAAATACTTTCTGCGCGATCACAAGTACTGGGCGGCGGAACCGGACAGCTTGCCGCGGGCCTAGCTGCTTTCGGTGCGTTGCGCTCAACAGGTTTTGTCGTGGCCACAAAAAACAGGATTCAGCCAACCAGCTGAATCCTGCTTTTGCGCAGAGACGATTTTGGCCGCGCTTAGAAGCGGAAAACAACGCCCATCGCCAGTCGGAAATTGTTCTGAGTGGCGCTGAAGAATGTCGTTCTTAGATAGTCGCCTTCGACGCGCAAGGCGATCGGGCGAATCAGGCGGTAATCGAGGCCGCCGCCGAATGCGGCGGCGAACGAAGTATTCGAGGGACTCGGAAACGTCCCACCGGTGTGGATATGCGCGACGCCGACCATGGCTTCGGCAAATGGCGTGATTTGCCCACGGGCACTGACAGGCGCGGTCCGACCAGATATTCCTGCTCATGGCCTGTGACGTTCACGGTGACGGGACCGGCCGGGGTCGCTTCCGTAAAGTTCTGGAACCGTAGTGCCCGCGACATCGCCCACAATGCCAATCCAAGGCACCACCTTACCCTCGAACGAGGCTTCCCAGCCATTCAGGTTGGGCCGGGTCACGGTCGAGGTGATCAGATTTTGGCCGAAGGCGGTTGAGTTCGTACTTTCGTAAGAATATCCGACGAATATATTTCCGGATGGAACCTGTGCGCTCGCGAACCCTGCGAGTAGGAACAGCACAGCGGTAATGCACACAGCTTTGAGCATGAGGCGATTCTCCCTTCCTGGCATCCATCAAACCCGTATCGAGCGATAAAGTTTTGGATGTGTGGAGAAGAGATTCGGATATCCGCTAAATGGTTGATGAGTAAATAGGGCGCTGGGACGATTTCAGAAGCGCCAGACAATTCCTGTGGAGGCCCGGTAATCGTTCTGGGTGGCGCTGAGATAGTGAGTGTGCATGTAGTCGGCCTGAAGGCGCCAGGAAAAATTCTTGAAAAAGATTTTGTAGTCCGCGCCACCGCCGATGTCGATGACGAGGGGGTTGTACACGAAGCCACTGGAGTTCAAGTGCCGAACTCCGGCCATGGCGTGCACGAAGGGGCGCCATTTGCCGTAGGTGATGGAGAGGCGGGGGCCGGCGACGAAGTTGTATTGCGTGACGCCGCTGCGATAGAAACCGCTGGCATCGATCACCAGGCCGACATGCGGAAAGCGGGTAAAGGGGAGGGCCTCGAAAGAGCCGTTCCATCCGCGATAACTCTGCTTGTTGATGACGTTGGTGAGTTGGCCGTAGGAGACGCCACCGTAAATGTTGCCGTTCGGAAGAAGTCCGTTAAATTGTGCCGACATCGGGATCGAGAACAAAATGAGGCCAGCAAACGCCAGCACAACGGCAGCAGATTTGGACACGAATTATTCCTCCCCGGCGGTTGCGCCGGCAAAAAGTTGCATGATAGTCAACGAAATCCGTTAGATGCAGTGTACCGGATGCCCAAGATGTCCCGGTTGGCAAATTTTGTCCGGGCCGGAGCCGGACGGCGGCTCGCAGGACCAACAAAAATTTACCAGATTTTCATGGTGCCAAAACCACTCGACCTGCGTCTATCTACTAGCATGCAACCTATGGACATGAATTGGCAAATGGCGGAGCAGCCGGGAGTGGGGGCTGCCTTTGAAGTATACAAGGAGTTGAAGTTGAAACTCAGTCTGGAAACACGCAATCGGGGCGATGTCATCATCGTGCATTGCCAGGGCCGCATCGTGTATCGCGATGAGGCGGCCGCCCTGTCGCGGGTGGTGGGCGAAGTTCTGCAGCAGGCGAGCAAGCTGGTGCTCGACCTGAGTGGAGTGAGTTCGATGGACAGCGCCGGCATTGGGGAACTGGCGTTGCTGCAAACCTGGGCGCAAGGGAAGAACGCGAGCCTGAAGTGTGCGGGGCCGAATTCGCTGGTGAGCACGTTGCTGGAGCTGACGAACCTGGACTCGGTGCTGGAAGTGCATCCTTCGGTGGATGCGGCGCTGGCGTCGTTCCGGGAAGAGCAGGTTTGCGCCGACTGCTGAGGTGGGTTCTTCTTAAGCGAAGGAGCAAGGTTCGCCTTGCTCCTTTTTGCTTTTGTGGCGCGGGAAACGACAAAAGATCTTAACCGCAGAGGTCGCAGAGGAACCCGCTAAGAGCGCGGAGAGGGCTTTAGTTCGGGCTACTGTGCTGCATTTTTTGCCGCTTCGCGGAGAGGAGCTTTAGTTCTCGCGCTGGAAACGGTAACGGCCTTTGCGGTCGGGGGCCACGGCTTCGGCTACTTTCAGAAATGCCCGGGCCGCGTGCGACAGGTTCGCGTCTTTGCGATAGATGAGGCGCAGCTTGCGCTTCAACTGCAGTTCGCGCACCGGAGATTCCCACCAGTTCTCCTCGGGCTAACTCGGTCTCGACGCTGATCTCGGGGACCAGAGCCACTCCATGCCCCATGGCCACGAATTGCTTGATGGCCTGCAGCGTGGGCAGTTCGAGGTCCATGTGCAGGGGTGTCTTGTGCGTCTTGAACAGCTGGATGACTTTCTCGCGGTAGGGCGAAGAGCACGATGTGCGCCACAAAGGATTCGGCGCCCAACTGGCGGATGCTGACCTGCGGCGCGGAGGCGAGCGGATGTTTGGGGGGAACGATCAACACGAGTTCGTCGAGATACACGACCACCGAATGCAGGCTCGCTTCCTGGGGTTCATAGGAGAGCACGCCGAATTCCGCGTTGTAGCGGAGGACGTCGTCGGGGATGTGACTGCCCAGAGCGCGTTCGACCGTGACCTTGATCATGGGATGCAGGCGGCGGAACTCGGCCAACAAGGGCAGCAGGTAGAGCACGGTGAATTCGTTGGCCGCGATGACCAGCTTGCCTTTCTGCAGTTCCCGCAGTTCGGTCAGAGATTCGCGCGGCTTCGCTGCGCAGGTTGATCAGCTTTTCGGCGTACTCGAGGAGAACCTTGCCGGCGTCGGTGAGCACGCCCTCGCGCGAAGAGCGGTCGAACAGCGCCTCGCCCAGTTCGTCCTCGAGTTTGCGAATGGTCTGGCTGACGGCGGACTGGGTGCGGAAGAGTTTCTCGGCGGCGCGCGAGAAGCGGTGCTCGCGGGCTACGGCCAGAAAGACTTCGAGTTGGGAAAGCTCCATGCGGGCGGCTCCTTAATCAAATCTCGAGTGATCCATTAGCAAAACTTATTATACAACTATAACTAATGATTATTGAAGAATTATAAGTTTTGCTTCTATGGCACGTCGCCCTTACCATAGAGGATCAGTTTTGTTTTGAGGGAGATCCATGACCGCAGAGCGAGCCCGCATCACGGTTTTCGACACCACGCTTCGAGACGGGGAGCAGTCGCCGGGCTGCAGCATGAACCAGCAGGAAAAGCTGCGCCTGGCTCACCAGCTCGACCGTCTGGGTGTGGACGTGATCGAGGCCGGGTTCCCGATTGCCTCCGATGGCGACTTTGAATCGGTGAAGGCGATCGCGGCGGTGGTGCGGCGCCCGATTATTGCGGGACTGGCGCGGGCCTGCCGTCCCGACATTGAGCGCGCGTGGGAGGCTCTGAAGGACGCGGCGCGTCCGCGGATCCATGTGTTTCTGGCGACTTCCGATATTCACCTGCAAGTACAAGCTGCGGATCACGCGCGATCAGTGTGTGGAGCAGGCCCGGGAAGCGATTCGCTTGGCCAAGTCGCTTTGTGATGACGTGGAGTTTTCGCCGGAAGACGCGACCCGCACCGATCCTGATTTTCTGTGTCGGGTGCTGGAGGCGGTCGTCGAAGCGGGGGCAACCACGCTGAACATTCCGGACACGGTGGGCTACACCATACCAGCCGAGTTCGGAGATCTGATCACGACCATCCGGCAGCGGGTGAAGGGAATTGAGAATGTAACCATCTCGGCGCACTGCCACAACGATCTGGGCATGGCGGTGGCCAATGCGCTGGCAGCGGTGGCGGCGGGAGCGCGGCAGGTCGAGTGCACGATCAACGGGATCGGAGAGCGGGCGGGCAATGCATCGCTGGAAGAGATTGTGATGGCGATGCGGGTTCGGCCCGATCGATTCGCTTACGAAACCGGCGTGATCGGCGAGCAGATTTTCGCGGCCAGCCAGATGCTGAGCGAGATCACCGGCGTGCCGGTGCAGCCGAACAAGGCGATCACCGGGCGCAATGCGTTTGCGCACGAAGCGGGCATTCATCAGGATGGCGTGCTGAAGAATCCGCTGACCTACGAAATCATGACGCCGCAGTCGGTGGGCGTGCCCGACTCGAAGCTGGTGCTGGGCAAGCATTCGGGACGTCATGCTCTCAGCATCCGGTGCGAACAGCTGGGCTACCAGTTCGATCGCCGGGCGCTGGACGACATCTACCGGCGCTTTGTCCGGCTGGCGGACAAGATCAAGAAAGTGGAAGATCACCACCTGCTGGAACTGATCCGCGACACGCACAAGCCGTCGGGTTCGGCGACGCCGCTGATTGAGCCGATTGTTCCGGCGCAAGCGGCGGTCGTCAACGCGCCACTCGCCAGAGCCCGAGCCGGGAAGCCGTTCCCAGTGGGCCGCAGACGAATGCGTTTGGCGTGCCGTTGCCGGTTCACGGCGATTCCCACCACGAGCAGACGCAGCAGGAAGATTATCTCTGGGGCGTGTAGGGGAATTGAGTAATTGGGGAATTTGTAATTGAGTAATTTGACAGCGAGGCCTCCCGCCATCGTTCGTTCCCTCACGATAGAATTACGAGCGCAAGGTTCTCAATTACCTACTAAATTACTCAATTACTCAATCATCCCCATGCTTCTGAAACTCACGATCCTCCCTGGCGACGGCATTGGTCCGGAAGTTACCGAACAAGCCGTTCTCGTGTTGCAAGCGGTGGCCGACGGCTTTGGTCATCAACTCCAGCTTCAACACAAACTCATTGGCGGCGCAGCGCTCGCGGCGGCGAACGATCCGCTGCCGGCGGATACGGTGCAGGCTTGCCTGGCGTCGTCTGCGGTGCTGCTGGGCGCGGTGGGCAGTCCGGCGTTCGATCACAATCCGGGGCACCTGCGTCCCGAGGCGGGATTGTTGCGCCTGCGGCGCGAGTTGGGCGCGTATGCCAATCTGCGCCCGGCGGTTTTCTTTCCGGCGCTGGAGGATTGTTCTCCGCTGCGGGCGGAACTGGTGCGCGGGACCGACATCATGATCGTGCGCGAGCTGCTGGGCGGAGCCTATTTTGGGCAGCCGCGGTCGATCGAAGGCGAGCCCAGGCTCGCGGGTTGCGGTCAATACCATGCGTTACGGCGAATCGGAAATCGAGCGCATCGCGCGCGTGGCTTTTGAGTTGGCGATGAAGCGGCGGCGCAAGGTTCTGTCGGTGGACAAGGCCAATGTGCTGGAATGCTCGCGGCTGTGGCGGGAAGTGGTGACGCGCGTGGGCAAGGAGTATCCCGACGTGAAGCTGGGGCACCAGTATGTCGATTCGGCGGCCATGCTGCTGGTGCAGCGGCCCACGGATTTCGATGTGCTGCTCACGGAGAACATGTTTGGAGACATTCTGTCGGATCAGGCCGGCGGCGTGGTGGGTTCGCTGGGACTGCTGGCTTCGGCGAGCGTGGGAGGGCCGGTTGGGCTGTATGAGCCGGTGCACGGGTCGGCGCCGGACATCGCGGGGAAGGGCATTGCCAATCCGCTGGGAGCGATTCTGTCGGTGGCGATGCTGCTGCGGCATTCGTTCCAGTTGGAGAAGGAAGCGGTGTGCGTGGAGAAGGCGGTTTCGCGGTGCTCGCGCAGGGTGCGCGGACGGCGGATCTGGCGGGGAAATCGCACGCCGCGATTTCGACGGCGGAGATGGGGCGCAGGGTGGTGGAGGCGGTGAGGGCCGCCTCGGCGCAGGCAGAGAAGTCGGCGTGAGCGAGATGACGAGATGGTCCGGTGCCGTCCCTCCGGGACTCGGTTACTATTTGTCTGCGACTACCCAGGACTTACGTCCTGGGCTAACGTATGCCGCCGCTCCGCGGCTTCGCGGCGGAGACGGGAACGGCTTTCTTCTTCGCCCAAGGGCATAGAATGCCCGAGGCAAAGCCGTTGCACAATCCCGATGCAGGAGGATGGAGTAGACTGTGCACGACCTAGGCGTGCGGGCCGCGGTGGTTGGGGAGCGGCTTGGCGGCGGGTGCGGGAGTCGCTGTTGTACTTTCCGGTCAGGTCATACCAGCGGATTCGCAGCATTTCCATGACCATGCGAGAGCCGTCGACCAGGGGATTGATGCGGGTTCCGCCGCTGTGTCCCCAGGCCACGGAGACTTCCCGCACTTTGAATCTGAATTTTCGGGCCAGGAAGAGAATTTCGGGATCGAATCCCCAGCGCTCGATTTTCTGCAGCGGGAAGATGGCCTGAACCGCGGGTTGCTGGAAGGCTTTGAAGCCGCACTGCGTGTCTTTGAATTGCAGGCCGAGGGTGAGGCGCAGGATCAGGTTGAAGATGCGGCCGAAGAGTTGGCGGTGCAGCGGCTGGCGCTGGGTCTGGGTTTCGGCGCGCAGCCAGCGGGAGCCGATGGCGATATCGGCACCCTCGTCCAGCGCATGGAAAAGCTTTGGAGCTTCTTCGATCGGCGAGGAGAGGTCGGCATCGCTGAACAGGACGATGCGCCCGCGGGCATGGAGCATGCCGTTGCGCACGCTGTATCCCTTGCCGCGATTGCCGGGATTTTCAATCAGACGCAGCACGGGGTCTTTCGCGGCAAAAGTTCGGACGATGTCGGCGGTGTTATCGCGGGAGCCGTCGTTGACGACGATGACCTCGGCATCCCAGCCCTGGGCGTGCACGTAGGCCAGCACCTTTTCGAGAGTGGCGCCCAGGCGGGCGCTCTCGTTATAGGCGGGAATCACGATGCTGTAGGTGGGATCCAAGAGCAGTTCTCAGTTCTCAGTTTTCAGTTCTCAGTCTGAGCGACCGTGAGCCGAAAGCTGGCCAGCATGGAAAGCACTGCTCATTGTACGTTGGGCTTTTAAGATTTCGGAAATCGGACGTGGTCGAGGTACCTCTGGGGCTAAAGCCCGTAAGAAAAAGAAGATCTTGATCGCAGCGCTTGAAGCGCTGCGCCACCCAAAAGCGATTCTTGAAATCTTGAACGGTGATTGAGGAGAGCTGAGAGAGCTAGAAGCTGAACTGAAGCTGCTCTACGCTACTTGACGCTTCTGCTCGAGCATGGAGAAGTATTCCGCGACCAGCTCCGCGTCCCAGAGGCCACGAGCAGCTTCCTCACGCATGGTCTGGGCAGCCAGTTCGTGGGTGAGCGGCGCTTTGTAGGAGCGGGCGGTGCGGAGCGCATCGTAGACATCCACCACCTGCAGGACCCGGGGGAGTACGGGAATCTCCGGCCCAGTCAGGCCGTCGGGGTAGCCCGAGCCATCCGAGTGTTCGTGATGGTGGCGGATGATGGGCAGGACCAGACGGAGGGAATGCAGGGGCTTGCAGATATTTTCACCGGTGATGGGATGGAGTTTCATGACAGCCCATTCCTCGGGAGTAAGATCGCTACCCTTTTTCAGGATTTCATCGGGCACGGCAATCTTGCCCAGATCGTGCAGGTATCCGCCACGCTTGAGGGCGATGATGGAATCTTCGTCCATGCCGAGGTGCCGGCCCAGGTCGGCGGCGCGAACGGAGAGGCGCTCGCAATGGCCTTCGGTGTAAGGGTCGCGGCCTTCGACGATCAGGCCGAGGGTGCATAGGACGGAATCGGCGGTTTCCAGTTCGTCGGTGAACTCTTTCAAGCGGAGCAGCGATTTCACGCGGGCGATGAGTTCCTCGGCGAGCACGGGTTTGTTGAGGAAGTCGTCGGCGCCGGCTTCGATGCCGCGCACTTTGTCGCTGCTGTCGCTGAGACCGGTGATGAGGACGAAGGGAATGAGGCGAGTGGCCGGGTTTTCCTTGAGGCCGCGGCAGAATTCGTAACCCGATTTGCCGGGCATCATGACGTCGGAGAGGATCAGGTCGGGCAGTTGCCGGTGGACCTCGGCCTCCGCCTGCTCAGCGTTGGAGGCGGTAGTTACGTCGTAGCCGCGCATGGTGAGCAATTGGCTCATCAGGCCAGCGATGCTGGGCTGGTCGTCGACGACGAGGATGCGCGGGGCACGACGTCGCGATAAAAGGTCACCCATGTCTTGATAAGAAGCGGTTTCGCTCTTCGAAGTTGTCTTGGCATCCGGCCGCGCCGGAAGGCGAGAGGGAGGCGAGACGCTCATGATAAAACCGTCAATCGAACACCCGATTCTACCGCCATTTAGCGATCTCCGCCGGGCCCAGGCAAGTTTTTTGTACAGTACCACCAATTGTGGAACGCTGCTATTCCCACTTCGGTACCTCAAAGTTGCGGATGTGCGCGGAATCCTTGCGTCCGATGTGGTTTGGTGCCTACTCTCGCCTCATGCGGACTGTGAGAAACAGCGTGTTTGGCGTGTTGTGCTGTGCTGCGCTGCTGATGACCGCGGCGGGTACGGCCGCGAAAGTGCATGTCATCGCTTTCGGAAAATGGACCTCGGCGCAGTGGTTTACCGGTTCCGGCGAGGAGGACAAGCCCCTGATCCTGAAGATCCGCGCCCTGGTGATTGATGGGCGCGTCAAAGAGTACACGCTGGGTGCGGCGCACGAGGTGACCGACCGGTTGTTTGTGGTGCGGCGCGTGTTTCGGGTGAATGACAGCCTTCCCGAAGATTCTGCTCCACGCTGGCAATGGCAGCGGGGAGGCTGGCTGTTGGTCGACCGGGTGACGGGCCGCGTGTCGCCCATCAACCTTCCGGACTTCGATGTTTTCTACTCCGCTGCCAGTTGGTATCGTGACTATGTCGCCTATTGCGGAGTTGCGGAAGATGGAAAGAAGACCTATGCCATGGTCGCGCAGCTCAGCCGGCGCAAGCCGGTGTTAAAGACGGTGCTGTCCAAAGACGGCGTGCCCGAGGACGCAGCGCCCGACTCGGCCTGTCCCGTGCCGTCCTGGCAGCGCAGTCCAGCGCGGGTGAGCTTTGAAACGGCGGGCGGTGCGAAGCAGACGTTTGCCATCCGCGGGCATGTGGTGGATCTGGTGAATGATGCGGAGGAGGAGGAAGAAGGGTCGAAGTAATGCGGGGGTTAGGTCTGGGGAAGGAGCTTTTTGCCCAAGACCTCAATCTCCCGCGGCTTCCACTGCGGGCAGTTCTTCCGCGACCGTCTTTTCTTTTACTTTCGCGCTGGTGACCAGGATGACGGAGAGCACCACGATTGCGCTTCCAGCCAGGATGAACCGGTCCACGCGCTCGTGCAGAATCAACCATCCCAGGAACACGGCCACCACCGGATTCACGTATGCGTAGGTTGAGACCTTGGACGTGGGAACGTGCTCCAGCAGCCAGATGTAGGCGGTGTAGCCGATCCAGGAACCGCATACGACCAGGTACATCACGGCGGCCAGGCTGCGGGGAGACCAGGTGGCGCGCGAGAGGTCGCCGGCGAACAACGCAAAAATAAAGTTTCCTACTCCGGCTGCAGTGACTTGCCAGCCCGTGGAACTGAAGACATCCATGCCCGACTGCCAGCGTTTGGAGAGCACCGATCCCAGCGCCCAACTGAAGGATCCGCCGATCAGGCTGATGGAGGCCCAGAGTTCGCGATGGCCCATGGTGCCGGATTGCAGCTGCGGCCAGACCAGGACGAACAATCCCAGAATGCCGAGCGCGAGGCCGGCTTTGCCGCGTCCGGAAATGTGGTGGTCGCCCAGCAGCAGGGAGTCCAGCACCAGAAAACACAGCGGGGTGATGGCGATGATGAGCGCGGCGAGGCCCGATGATACGGAGAGTTCGGCGTACGAGAGGGTGAGATTGCCGCCCATCAGCAGCAAGAGGCCCACCACCGCGGCCAGCGCGATCTGCCTGGGCGAATAAAAAATCCTACGCCCGGTCGCGGCGCAGACGGCCAGCATGATCACTCCCGCGATGGAGAAGCGCACGGCGCACATGAGAGCGGGAGGAATGGTCTGCACAGCGATATCGATGCCGAGATACGTCGAGCCCCAGAACAGGTACACGAGCCCGAAGGCAAGAATCACCATCCACCGGCTTGGGCGCTGAGCGGAATGCATTGGCGTGAGAAACAGGGGGAAGCTAAAAGATATCAGACGCGTGGAGCGGCGAGTTGGATTCTAAATTTGAGGAGCAATGGTGACGACTGTAATGCGATATCACGACAGTTAACACCTAAGGTTGCGCCTGTCTGCAGCGATTCTAGTGCGCCCCTATCCAGCCGCATGGAGAGAATCCTCGCCCGAACTGAGAGGCACATGAGCGTGGACTGTCGTCCCATGCTTGGGCTGCGACTCGATTGAAAATGTGCCGTTCACTAGTTTCAGCCGCTCCTCCATGCTGATGAGGCCAATCCCTCTGCCTTGTCTAGCCGCGTCGATATCGAAGCCAACTCCGGAATCCCGAACAGTTAGATGAATCTCACCCGATGTTCCCCACAAGCGCACTTCGAAGTGCCTCACTGAGCTGTGTTTCGCCGAGTTGTGGAGGGCTTCTTGCAGAACCCGAAAGAGGCAAAGAGAAACAGTCTGCGGCAAAGGGCTTGGCAAATCATGAGTGCCGAAGTCAATCTCCACTTTCTGCTGCTCGCCAAATTCGTTGCAGAACGCTCTCATGGCCGCAACCATACCCAGGTATTGCAGTTTTGACGAGTGCAACTCGTGAGACAGGGACTGAATGTTGGCCGCTATCTCGGAGGCCTGTCTCCAAAGCTCGCCCATACGGCTGATGATTTCGACAGACAAATCGGAAGAATCGTGCTGGAGTCGTTCGATCCCTATGGTCAACATGGTGAGTCGTTGACCGATGTCATCGTGAAGGTCTCTTCCAATTCGGGTCCGTTCCTGCTCCTGCGCCTCAATCAGTCTTCCGCTCACGCTGGCGAGCGCCTCTTCCGTACGCTTGCGCTCGGTTATGTCGGCTGTCATGCCGACCAGTCGGACCATCTTTCCGTTTCCATCAAATGTCGCGCAGCCACTCTCCTCCAACCATAGAAGCGCACCGCCCGGGAGAAACCTGCGGTAGTGGGTTCGATAAACCGGGCTTTCTGGGGTTAGAGAGTTGACCAGACTTCGCAGCCCCACTCGATCATCGGGATGGATCAAAGTGAAATAATCTTTCGCAGAACTCTCTCTGGAGGAGTCGTCCAGGCCCAGAATGTCCGCGTATTCCGCGGATCGCAGCACTGAGTCCGTGGCGGGGTTCCACTCCCAGGCGTACATTCTGCCGACCTCGGCGGCAACGCGCAGCCGCTGTTCGCTTTCGCGCACGGTCTGCTCGCTTTGTTGGCGCTCTTCTACAAGCGCCGCGAGAACCATGAAAGGTGCCGCAGTGAACAGCAAGAACAGCTGAAGAGAAAGCACGTTGTTGATTGGCCCCGGTTCGGCGAAAGGGCCGTGCCCGTGCACGGCTCCCCAAATCGATAGGACACTAACGATAATCACTGAAAGGCCGGTCCCCATTGACCCGAAACGAAAAGCAGACCATAGCAAGAATGGCACCAACGGATAAAGGACTGCTTGGGGAGTAGTCGTCCCAGAGGCGACGAGGGCGGCGTATCCGAAAACAACCAACACAACGGTAAGCGTCACTAGCTCCAGATAATAAGCACGTGATTTGCGTCTCAAACTCGGTATTGAGTGCGCCAGACTCCATATGGCGGGCGGCAAGGTAAAGAGCGCCAAGCCATCCGACAGAAACCACATCCTCCAATGCAACCAGTAGCTACCCTCGTTCGCAGCCAGAGCACCAATAAACGCTCCGGCGAAGGGTGCGAGGATCGCCGCAAACAGCGAATACTGCGCCAGAGCCTTAGGCCGGTCGAGCCGGGGCATACCCTTGAAGAAGCAGCTGACCCCCAAGGCTGCAACCACAACCTCGACCACATTGCCGAGAACAAGCCAGACGCTGAGAGCGATTGGGACTCCGTGGCGAACGTTAACGAACCCTACGACTACATAGGCTGCCGCAATGAGTATTGGCCAGACGCGGCGGGGAGCCGCTAACAACACCACAAGCACCACCGCGTTGGTCGGCCAAAGCGGTGATATGTTGTGCGGTGGAACGGCCATCCCCGATCCCAACAGCGCGGAGAGACAGGACAACGTAGCGACTAGAAATACCAGGATCGCCGTGTGGAACGGTGAATTTGGGTCTTCTATGCTCCACGATAAGCGCCTGTGGAGAGTACTCATGCATATCCTCGGACATGCGAAAACGGTTCGAAGCGTTGCCCGTTGCTACATTTTCAACGCCCGCAAATCCTAATCCTGAACGGGCATGAATAGCAATCCGCGAAATCATGGTTGATCTAATCTGATGGGACTCATCGAACCGAGGTCCGGTGGTCGGCGGTTACTTCAGCTTCTCGTATTCCGCTTGGGCTTCTTTCAGGACAGGAATGTCGGGATCAGCATCCTTCCACAGCGCAAGAAAATCCTGGTAGGCGGTGCGGGCTTTCGCGCTATCGCCCGCAAGTGCGAAGGCGCGACCTAACCCGAGCCGGGACAACGCTGCATACGGGCTGTTCGCGGTCACACCTTTGTGATCGACAACCTTTTGAAACTCGACGGCCGCCTGAGTTCCCTGCTTTATCTTGAGATACGCCAGGCCACGCAAGTAGGCGGGGACGCCGAGGGCGGCGTTGCCGAACTCGTAAGGCTCGGCAGAACGCAACGCATCGACCGCTTTTGATCCGTCGCCGCGCTGCAATTGCTGTCGCGCCCGGATCATCGGGATGTCAATCTTTTGCGCGAAAGTCTCCAAGGGATAGTTCTTGTTGAGATTGCTGGCCAGATTCTCGGCTTTCGCCAGATCGCCGCAGGTGGCAAAGGCGAATGCCGCCATTGCCGAAGCCGCGCGCCCTGGATTCGACGGAAGCATGGCGACGTCCTGATGGGCCAGTTGGCAGGCGCCGAAATCCGCCTCCACCACGGCTTGCCGGGCAATCTCGTTCTGCGCTCCTTCGGCCATGCCTAGATTCTTCTGCTTTTCGACGGCTTGTAGGGAAAGTTCGCGCGATAGCCGCAACTTTCCCGCTCCCGCTTCTATTTCCGCACGGAGGGAAACGAAGCGGAATTCTCCCGGCTTACCTTTCGCCCAATCAGATTCGCGCTGCGCATCCGCTGGCCACCCGGCTCGCATTGCCTCAAGGTAGCCGAGCCAGTGAGCGAATTCCGAATCAGGAAACTGCTTCAGCGTTTGTTCCTGAATCTGCCTGGCCTCATCAAAACGGTTCAACTCGAAATAAGCGCCGCTTAGCCCGATGTGCGCGTTGGTCGAGTGAGGATCAGCCTGCATGCTGTCTCGCGCCGCCGCCACCGCCTTCTCGAAGTCCCCGATCTGCCCGTAGGCCACAGCCAGATTGTTGCTGGGGACCGAGTCGTTCGGGTAGGTGCGTTTGTAGAGTTCCAGGGTCTCGATTACTTTGTCCTGTTCGCCGGTCACTGTGTCGTAATAGTGATCGGTGATGTAGAGCTTTTCCCGTTCGCTGACACGGTCGCGCAAGTCGTAAGCTTTGCGGGTGTTCTCTTTAGCCTGCTCCAATTCGCCGTCCGCCACATAGACGACCCCCATGCGCGCATAGACCCAGGCGAAATTCGGATCCAGTTCGATGGCCCGCTTGTAGAACGGCAGAGATTCCCGTTCGCGGCCGTGATCGAATTCGGCGTTGCCCATGGCAAACGCCTTCAGCGCCTCGAGCGAGGAAGTGGTGACTTGCTCGATCGGTGTATCGAATTTCTGGATCGAGGCGAGGGATTCCCCCAATTTGCCGCGCATCTTGGACACTGCGCTTCCGAGCGCGCCGAGCACCTGTTCCTTGCTGGAGGCTTCGGCTTGCTCTTGCGCCAGGGAATCGCCGCTCTGACAATTGACCGCGTTCAGAGTAATTACATACTGGCTGCCCAGGCTGGCGATGGAGCCGGCAAGCATGGCTTTGCTGCCCGCGCGGAGACAGAGATCGCGGGCCAGGTCGGTGGTCATGCGCTCGTCGGGCGAGCGTCCCATAAAACCCAGGGTTTCGCGGACCCGGGCTCCGGGCAGCACGCGGAGAAAGGGGGATTGTTCCAGATCCACAGCCAGCGCCTGTTTCAGCGTGCCGTCAAAGACCGCGTCGCCGGTGGTGTTGGTGAAGTCGGCGAGCACGATCGTGTCCTGCTGGGTCAGAGCGGTTGACGATCGCGAGCGCAGATAGAGACCCCCGGCCAGCAGCGCGATGACCGCGATGGCAACCGGCACGGCAATCTTCCAACGCTTGGCGGTGCTGGCGGTCGCGACTCCACTGACGTGCGGATCAGCAACGGGAGATGGACCGGCTGCGGTGGAAGGGGAAGGCTGCGGTGATGACGGTTGGATAGGAGGAGCTTGCGCCGAAATGCGTGAACTGGAGTGAGCGGTTGCAGCGTGACTCGCGGGTTCGGTTCTATCGGGTGCGCCCGGAACCGGGTCCGAACTATGGGCAACGGCGCGACCGCTGCCGGTATCGCGTTTCAGACGCTGCAGATCGGCGCGAATGTCGGCCGCGCTCTGGTAACGCAGGTTGCGGTCCTTCTCCAGCGCCTTGTTGATGATGTCTTCGAGCTTCAGAGGCAGGTCGGGATTCAGACGGACCGGGGAGACGGGAGTGCGGTCGAGGATAGCTTGAAAAATCAGCGCTGAGGTGTCACCGCGGAAGGGCAACGTTCCGGTGGCCATCTCGTAGAGCACGACGCCGAAAGAAAACAGATCGGTGCGCGGGTCGAGTTCCTTCCCCCTGGCTTGCTCGGGGGACATGTAGGCAACGGTGCCCAAAGTCGAGCCGGGGCTGGTGAGATGTTCTTCCACCACGACGCTGGTGGGAGCCGTTACGTCGGGGATTTCGCCGGATGCGGAAGGGCCGGCCTTCACCTTGGCGAGGCCGAAGTCCAGGATCTTGGCGTGCTCGCGCTTGGTGACGAAAATGTTCGCGGGCTTGATGTCACGGTGAACGATGCCTCCGGCGTGGGCGGCGTCGAGGGCGTCGGCGATTTCGATTCCCAACGCCAGGATGGTTTCGAGTTCCATCGGACGGCCGGCGATCAGGTGCTTGAGCGTGGAGCCGTCGAGGAACTCCATGACGAGGAAGGTTTTGCCGTCTTCTTCGCCGATGTCGTAAATGGTACAGATGTTGGGGTGATTGAGAGCGGATGCGGCCTTGGCTTCGCGACGAAAACGTTCGAGAGCCTGGCGGTCCTGCGCGAGTTGCTCGGGGAGGAACTTTAGGGCAACGAAGCGGCCGAGTCGGGTGTCCTCCGCTTTGTAAACCACGCCCATGCCACCGCCACCGAGCTTTTCGAGAATGCGGTAATGAGAAATGGTTTGGTCGAGCATTTCTGCGGGTTGGACTTGGTTTCCGCGAGCCAGAGCTCAAGTCCGGTGAGCCATCTTAGGGGCGAAAGGAGGCAAAGTCAACGAAAGGGCGGGAGAAGGGCGACTAGGGTCAATGACTGATGTCGCGATGTCAGGCCAATCGTCCGGGAGAATCCTGGCGCGTGATATTTGAACAATGGAGCGCCCGACATATGGGGTTAACCACCGTAAATACGGAAAGCTTCCCTCGAACGGGGAGCGGTAACTGCTGCCCAGGTGAACGTTCGTAATTTGAAGCCACGTTGCAGCGCAGTCAGAATCAATCTGCCCACCACTTCGCAGATCAGCAATGGTTCGCTGCCGGTCTCCGGCAGCAGCGTCCGCTGACAACACCCAGCCCTGGCCGGATCGGACCGTGAGCAGTCATGTCTCGGCGCAAGAACAACCATACTCTGCACTCTTCACCGACGACCAGGGGAACGGACTCATCGCAATCAAGAGGGAAGACAATGGCTTTCTTGAGGCGATTATTCGGAAGAGGTTGCCTGCATCGTTTCTCATGGCCGCGTATCGATACAAATGGCCATCACTATCAAATTTGCTCCGATTGTGGAACCGCTTAGGAGTACGACTGGAAGATGATGAGGCGGACCGAGCGTTTAGTGATAAAAGCCATTGGCCACCGCTAGGGTTCAGACTCAAGCAGAATTGAGACAAATCGAAAATGCCCTTCTCCCAAAACACACGACGATGGCCGCGACATCAGGTCGATCTGCCGGTTCGCATCGTCACACTCAACGGGATTCTAACCACTCCGGTTCCTGCGCGCGGCAGCGCAATAAGCAGGGCCGGTATGGCGCTGCACGCCCCGGTTGGTCTTAAGCCCGGTGATTTGATGCAGCTTCAATTTCCGACCTCCACCACGTTGCGCGTCACAGCCGTGGTCCGTAATCGTACCGGCAATTGTTTGGGGTTGGAGTTCCTTACCCAGCTTCCTCCAGACGATAGAGCGACGGATGGCTCGACGTTCGGCCCGAATCGAGATTTGAGTGGCTCAGCAGAATTGCGGGGGTCTCGGTGCGACTCATGCAAACCGGAGACTCTGTACGCTGGGTTGCGTCGAAAGCAGCAAGAGCTAAGGCAGGTGCAAAGGGAGATCGAAGCCCTCCACATGGTAATTCTGCTGCTCGCTGATGATGAGAAGGAACTTTCGGATTGTCTTGGCCAAATTGTCCGAGACAGGACGCGGGACCATGGCGACTGCAGTCTTGATTCGAAGAAATATCCAGAACGCCCGCCCTTGCCCAACCCGCACCGAACTCGACTTGCCCCATGACTAACCTCCCCACACCACACGCGAATTGCCGAAGCCCGCGCCTACAGCTGGCAGATATGGCCCATGCTGTCCTTCGATGGCCGGACGGGCGCCGCTCCCGAGGAAAACTGGAGATTGTTTCTCTCACTGGCGGCTTGCTCAAGGTGTCTCCCATACTGGATCAGGGGTCCCGCATCAAGTTGATGTTCCTGACTCAGACCGGACCGGTATTTGGCGCAGCAGAGATGTTGAGTCCCGTGTCGACAACCCGGCAGCCGTTCCGGTTCATTTCGCTCGAAAAAGGCGATACGCGCAGGTTACGAGCGGCTATTCAGTCGGCCTTGAATCAGAACCCTGGGCAGAACCCGGCGGAGCAAGCGTGGATAGAGAAATACAGAGCAACGCTAGGGCACCGAAATCCTCCGCAACGGGGAGTTTTCAAAATCGTGCTTGGGGCCCTCACCCTCCTTGGATTTTGTTTAGCAACTGCCATCTACTTGCTTCACGTTCCTTTGCTGAAGTGATGTGCCACCAATGGAACCAGGCTGCGACGCGGACCCTTCAAGGTTTCAAATTTTTCCGCCCGCAAGGGTCCCACCCCAAGAAATTCGGCCACCCCTCGAGCCAGAAGCCAAAATTCGCGCCAACAGGTTCTTAGCGAGGGCCTCCTCCTTGCAGCCAATCTTCTGGCACGGTTTCAATGCCCCATACGTTGCCGGGCTCATCCAGGGCCAATCCCACCAGCCAGAGTTTTTCATGCTTTCCAAGAGAAAAACAGTTGACTACTCGCCCCGTGACATTGGTCGGGGTTGGAAGGCCTTCCAACTGCACGGCCATCCCTATTTCCACCGACCGGGAGAAGCGGGCAGCGCACCCTCGCAGGTTCACAAGGATGATCTGGCACGACTCGGAAAACGGATGAAGCGAGTCGAGACTAATGAGAGTGGCATGAATCTCGGAAGGGATTCGAGTGCCACCCCGCATCTCCGTCTTGTTGGCGGCTAAGCTCAGTCTGAAGAGTTCCCGAAAACATAGGATGATCCCAGAAACTATGTGCAGCTGGGAAAACGCAACAGGCTTGTTCGGATTTTGTAACAGAACGGCCAGCGAAACCGGGCGTTCTCAGGCCCAGGAGTGCTATAAAAAAGGGACGTCACGAAACAATTTCTGCCTCGACCGGGGCGAGATTTCTTTTTCTGAGATCCAGCCCACCGCGCCTTTTTATATTGCGTGAAACTCAACAGTCGGCCTTGTGGCGCCCGAAAGGCTCTGCCACGTTTCTCTCTCACCGGTTAGCACTGTCATTTTTGCCAGTTTCGCTGTTCTTCGGGGATTGGGCACCATAGGCGATAAGAAGGCAGCACATGCTCGAAGTGAATCGGCCTCCGATCTTCGTCTAAGGAGTAAATCATCATGAAGGTTGCCAAGCTAGTCGTGTTCTGCGTTGTCTTGCTGGCGGGAGTCGCCGCGTTGTCCCAGGACTTCTATCGAGCGGAGGTGACTGCCGATTACTCATACGCTCGCTTTTACCCGGTTGCTCGCGGCACCCAGAGCCTAAGTCTGAATGGCGGCGGTGGCGCGGCCGTCGTGTACTTCAACGATTACTTTGGGATCAAAATGGATCTCCAAGGATATGGCAGCAACACCATTACGTGGACGAATCCGTCGGGTGGGATTTTCAAGGCGCAGGGCAATCTGTTCACCTACATGTTCGGCCCCCAGGTGAAGGTCCGTGCGCCAAAATTCGAGCCGTTCGTGCACGTGCTGCTGGGCGGGGCACACAGCAACGTGTATGCCAATTTGACCAAGGCGTGCGCGGGCGCATGCACCACTTCGGGATCACCCGCAGGGAATGCTTTTGCGCTGGCCATCGGCGGCGGCTTCGACATTCCCGTCAATAAATCGTTCGAGATCCGCCCGGCGGAGATCGATTACCTGATGACGCGCTTCACCAACCAGTTCAACAATTCGTCGCAGAATAACTTCCGATATTCGGGTGGCGTCAGTTTCAGGTTCGGAGGCAGCGCCAAATAAGCGACTCGTTGTGCGCACGACTCGATGCAGGGGAACCGATGCGGACCCACCCCACGCGGCGCTCGGTTCTCTGGTGGCGGAGTTATCCCAACCCGAAACTACTCCGCCACCTTCCCCGGGGTTGCTCCAGGGTCTTCCAGACCCCATGGGGTGCGGGTTTGCCCCTCGTGGCGTATATACCCGTCAACGACGCCGTAAGCCGTTCGTTACCAAAGGGGGTTACGCCATTCATTTCTTCCAGATATAATGAATCAGTGATGTTGACGGTAGGCGATGCTGCGCATGAACTCCAATTCGCATCTTCCCAATTCGCATCTGCCCGAGTGCTGGCTGCACTGTCTGGTGTGCCCGCGGCGCTACCGGGCGAATTTGCCATCACGCCTTCGTCCCAGCCTGTTCGGTAGCGACTAATCTCTTTTTCCTCCTCAGGGGCTAAAGCCCAGAACATTTATGCGCTTTAGCGGCACGACTGAAATCGTGCCCTTCCCGAGTCGAGCACGGCTGAAGTCGTGCCCTTCCCGAATCGAGCACGGCTTTAAGCCGCGCCCTTCCCAAAATCAATTTGCGAAAAGCGAGTTCCAGGGAGTTACTGGCCGCCACCTTACGGAGGAATATCATGACTACGAACACCATGACCGCAATCGGTCCCAAGATTAAGACCGCCCTGCCCGGGCCCAACGCCAAGCGCGTGCTCGAGGGCGACGAGAAGTATATTTCGCCGTCCTATACCCGCTCGTACCCGATGGTGGCCAAGAGCGGGCGCGGCATCGTCGTGACCGACGTCGACGGCAACGAGTTTTTTGATTTTTCCGCCGGCATTGCCGTGACCTCGACCGGCCACTGCCATCCCGAGGTGGTCGCCGCCATTCAGAAGCAGGCGGGCGAACTGATCCACATGTCGGGCACGGATTTCTATTACGAGAACATGGTGACCCTGGCGGCGCGGCTGTCGAAGATTGCGCCCATGCCCGGCCCGCACCGGATTTACTACGGCAACTCCGGAGCGGAGGCGATTGAGTGCGCGCTGAAGCTGGCGCGCTACCACACCAAGCGGCAGAACGTGATCGCGTTCTTTGGCGCGTTTCACGGGCGGACGATGGGCGCGTTGTCGCTGACGGCGTCGAAGCCGCAGCAGCGGCGGCGCTTTGCTCCGCTCGTCCCGGGTGTGACGCACGTGCGCTATCCCGATGTGTACCGCGGCTGCGTTGGCGGCACGCAGGACGCCGATAACTTCGCGCTGGGCTGCGCGCGCTTCATCGAAGAGAAGCTGTTTAAGACCACGCTGGCGCCGGAGGAAGTCGCGGCGATCTTCGTGGAGCCGGTGCAGGGGGAGGGCGGATACGTCGTGGCCCCGAAGATCTTCATGCAGGAACTGCGGCGCATCTGCGACCGTCACGGCATCATGCTGGTGGTGGACGAAGTGCAGAGCGGCATTGGGCGCACGGGCAAGTGGTTCGCGGTCGAGCACACCGGGGTTGAGCCCGACATGGTCTGCATGGCGAAGGGCATCGCATCCGGCATGCCGCTGGGCGTCACGATGACGCGCGCGGAAGTCATGGACTGGGTTCCCGGTTCGCACGCGTCGACATTCGGCGGCAATCCCGTGGCGATCGCGGCAGCGCTGGCCACACTCGATGTGATCGAGAAAGAGCACTTGCTCGAAAACTCGGCCAGCGTGGGCGATCACATCATGAAGCGCATGGCCGACTGGCCTAAGAAGCTGAAACTGGTGGGCGATGTGCGCGGCCGCGGATTGATGATCGGGGTCGACATCGTGAAAGACAAAGTCACCAAGGAACATGGCAACGCCGAGCGTGACCGGATCGTCGAAATGGCGTTCGAGCATGGCGTGCTGTTCCTGGGCTGCGGGCCGAGCACGGTCCGGATTTGCCCGCCGCTGGTGGTCACGAAGGAAGAGGCCGACGTTGCGGTGGATGTACTCGAAGAGTGCATCTCCACCGTCGGTAAAGGCGTGTAAGCGTGTTGCGGAGAGAACGCATAGTGCACCGCTAAGCTAACTCACCACGGAGGCAGGAGCACCGAGAAAAGCATTTCTTGATTTGTGGTTCCCAGTGACTCTGTGCCTCCGTGGTTTAGAAACCTACTCCCCTGTTTCCCTGTCTGGGAAAGGCTTCACTCATTCGCGTTGAGCTGTGACGCAAATCACATCTCGGACCGGGTTCTCCCGCTAATCTGAAGCTTCCATGCTTTCCGCGGTTTTCACGCGAACGATCATTCACGGTCTGGATTGGGTTGCAGGGCGCGTGCTGCCCGCGGACCCGCGGCCGAGGCACCAGCGCACCGGCACGCAGGGGGAAGAAGACGCGTACTTCCATTTGCGGAAGCTGGGCTATGCGATGGTGGCGCGCAATTTCCGTTCGCCGCGCTGCCGCGGGGAGATCGATCTGATCGGCTGGGATGCGGATGTTCTTTGTTTCATTGAAGTTAAGACGCGCACGTCGCGCGACGTGAGGACTCCGGAGGCGGCGGTGGACCGGCACAAACGGCGCGAAGTGGCCCTGGTGGCACGGGAATATCTGAGGCGGCTACCACCATCGTGCCAATGGAGGTTCGATATTGTAAGCGTATACTATGAAAGTCTGACTTCCCGCCCGCAGATCGAAGTGTTTCGCAATGCTTCCTTGTCGGAGTAAAATACGAAGTTTGCGCTGCCCGACTGAAAGGATTCAGTAATTGCCTGAGCTGAGAAAAGATCCGATTGTTGGCCGTTGGGTGATTATTTCGACGGATCGGGCGAAGCGCCCAACCGATTTTGTTCGCGAAAATATGAAGATCAAGGGAGGATTCTGTCCCTTCTGCTATGGGAACGAGAGCAAGACGCCTCCCGAGATCCAGGCGTACCGGCCCAACCAGAACGGTGGGCCTCCGCCGCAGCGCGACACTCCGGGATGGACGGTCCGCGTGGTGCCCAACAAGTTTCCCGCCCTGGGCATCGAAGGCACGCTGAACCGCCAGGCGGAAGGCATGTTCGATCGGATGAACGGGATCGGGGCGCACGAGGTCATTATTGAAACGCCCGACCACTCGGCCAGCATGGCCAGCCTGCCTCCCAAGCGCATTGAAGATGTGTTGTGGACGTTCCGGGACCGCATCCTCGATTTGAAGAAAGACCGCCGGTTTAAGTACATTCTGCTGTTTAAGAACCATGGCGAGGCAGCCGGAGCATCGCTGGAACACGCGCACTCGCAACTGATTGCGCTGCCCATTCTTCCCATTAACGTGGTGCAAGAGTTGGAGGGAGCCAAGCAGTACTTCCTCTATAAGGAACGCTGCGTGTTCTGCGACATCATCCGGCAGGAGATGGACGGGGGCACGCGGGTGGTGGCGGAAAATGAAAACTTTCTGACGCTGGCGCCCTACGCGCCACGTTTTCCGTTCGAGACCTGGATTCTGCCCAAGCAGCACGAATCCGCGTTTGAGAACTCGTCGTCACACATGTTCGAGAACCTGGCCCGCAGTTTGAAAGACTTGCTGAGCCGGGCCGACCGGGTGCTGGATAACCCGCCCTACAACCTGGTGATCCACAGTTCGCCGGTGCAGGATCCGACGAACGACCACTATCACTGGCACATTGAGTTCATGCCCAAGCTGACCAAGACGGCCGGATTCGAATGGGGGACTGGTTTCTACATCAATCCCACTCCACCGGAAGAGGCGGCGAAGTTTCTGCGTGAGGCGAATGTGGAGGAACCTGCACCGGTGCCGGTCCGCTAGGGGGAAGGTCGGGTCCAAGAATTCCGCTAAGAAAAATGAGGGCACGGCTTGAGGCCGTGCCCTTCTTCAATTTGGCCGGAGAGAGAAGGGCCTGCAAATTTCCGCGGGCCCTGATGAATGCAGGATAAGCGGGCCGGGCAGAGCGGTTGTCACGGAGTTGTAAAACTTCTTACACATCTCGGTCTCGGAGCGGCCTGGGCCAGGATCAGAGAGCCTCTTGGGGTCGATCCATTCCGGAATACTTGCGCCTGTTTCTCGAAGGAGCGCGGCAATTCAGCACGAGAAGCTCAATGGCACTGTCCGGCTCACTGAGCCACGAATTGAAAGTCCCGAATCACGACGGATTGTTCTTTCGAAGGTGTCTTTTGAAAACACCAGAGATTGATGCCCACGGCAGCAGCATCCTGCGGAATGTTTACGGTATTGGACACGTAGGTCTTGGTCCGGAGGACGTTCGCGGTGGTTCCGATGGGTTGAGCACCGTTCATGATGGTGAAGACGATTTCACCGGAGCGCCACTCCATCCTTGCGGTGGTGAGGGTTCCGCCAGCGACATAAAAATTTTCCTCCCAGCTTGGCGAACCATCTGGCTTGCGGTTTCCCGTCGAAGGATACACGGTGAAATCAGCATCGCAACCGCGGCAAGTCTTGTTCCACTGCGAGAACTCGATGTCAATTTCATTTTCTCCGTCAACCCCGATATGGTGGGCCGGTCCGTAGGAAAACAATCCGAGCACAGTGGATTTGTCCATCTTGTAAACGTCGCCCTGAACCACCCACTGATATGTGCCAAAGCCCAGGGTGTCAGCAGTAAACATTTCCGACGCAGTCCACTTTCTCCTGCGATGGACAATTCGCAGATGCAAATATCCGCTGCTATCGACATTGATATTGGCGGGGTCACCCTTGGCCAGGCCGGCCATTCCTCCCGCGGTGACAGTCCATTGATGTCCTTTCCAGGAAATCGTTTGTGCGTGCAGACAAGTCGAGGCATACAGGACGATGGCGAAGATCAGTATCCTAAGCGTTAATCCTCTCTTCATAGCTCAGCGGCTAGAGCCGTCCTCAGGCTTCGGGCAAGTGCGGCGCGCCTAAAAGACATGTACTGATACGAATCTTTTTCGGCCGGGGGGGAACTAGATCAGCCTTGGGTGCGATCCTGGACTTCCTCGTGCCAGGCCATCTGGATCGCTTCCAGCTTGCCTTCATTCGAGGCTTTGGGGTCGCCGGCGAAGTCAGGCAGCTCGGTGACATAACGGTGCAGGTCGGTGAAGCGCACGGCGAGCGGATCGAGCGTGGGGTGAGTTTCGGAAAGCAGAATACCGATGTCTTCGGCGTCGTCCCAAGTCAGTTGCTTTGCCATGCTCAGTGCTCCTCAGAGACGTAATTGCGATTCCAGGCGGGAATCTCGACGACCACTTTGCCGGGCTTGGTAATCTGCGCCTGGCAGCCGAGACGCGAGTTTAACTGGAGATCGGCGGCCATGTCCAACCGGTCGGCCTCGTCGTCGTCCATGGCGGAGAGATTTTCGGCGCCTTCCTTCACCCAAATGTGACAGGTCGTGCAGGCGCAATTGCCGCCGCAGGCATGGTCGAGTGCGATGCCGAAATTCAGGGCCACGTCGAGCAGGGATTGCTCTTTGCCGTGATCTTCGTAGGGCAATTTGCCGTTCTCGAACTGGACCGTCTTGCCTTCGGGCAGGAAGGTGACTTGTATGGTGTTCTCGCCGGGGGCGTCTTCGGTCAACGTGCCAGCTCCTTGCGTCTCTTCTTTAGCCATGACTGCTCCTGATCTCCATTGCGAGGGCGAGACGCCCTCGCGACAGCCTTGGCGGGACGCAGGACGCTACACGCTACTCAAATTCTGCTTTCGCCATGGGATGCGGAGCGGTGGGGCCTTCGCCCAGATCCGTTTCGTCCATGTTCTTGCCCTTCAGCGCCGATGATACGGCGGTGTCCATCATCAATTCTGCCAGGCGCATCGTGCCCTGATTCAGCGCGTCGATGGCTTTGCGGATCGCCTGGTAGTCTTCTTCGGCATTTACGGCAACCAGCGCTTTTTCCATCTTGGCGATCTGCTTCTTTTCGTCGGTGGTGAGTTGTCCCCAGGCCGCGCTCTTCTTGCCTTTTTCGAGGGCGGCAAGGATGGTCGAAGTTTCGCTGCGCGCTTCGATCAACTGGCGGCGGCGGAAATCCTCTTCGGCATTGTCGAACGAGTCGAGGATCATGCCTTCGACCTGCTCGTCGGTCAGGCCGTAGCTGGGCTGGACTTGAATCTCGGCTTCCTTGCCGCTGCGCTGCTCGCGCGCGGAAACGTGGAGGATGCCGTTGGCGTCGATCAGGAACTTGACTTCAACGCGCGGGATGCCCGCCGCCATGGGTGGAATTCCTTTGAGATCGAAGCGCGCCAGAGAGCGGCAGTCCTTGGCCAGTTCACGCTCGCCCTGCAACACGTGAATCGCCACGTTGGTCTGACCGTCGATCTGCGTGGTGTAGAACTGGGTGGCCGAAGCCGGGATGGTCGAGTTGCGCAGAATGATTTTGTCGGTCACGCCACCGGCGACTTCGATGCCGAGCGATAGCGGAGTTACGTCCAGCAGCAGCATGTTCTCCGTGGCTTCGGAGCCGCCGCCGAGGATGTTGGCCTGCACGGCCGCGCCCAGCGCAACCACTTCGTCGGGATTCAAGTCGATGTGCGGCTCGCGGTGGAACAAGTCCTTCACCAGGCCGCGAACTTTGGGGATGCGGGTCGAACCACCGACGAGAACGACCTCGTCAATCTGTTCGGGCTTCAGTCCGGCATCTTTCATGGCCTGCTTGCAGGGGCCGACGGTGCGATCGATGACCGGCTGAATCAGTTGTTCGTACTGCTCACGGGTAATCTCGCGCCGGTAGCGCAGGCCGCCGGGCAGTTCGATATCGAGCTTGACCGAAGGTTGGGAAGAGAGCGCGATCTTGGCCTCGATGACGGCTTTGCGGATTGCCTGTACCGCCTCGGCATTGCGGCGCAGGTCGACTCCGAGGTCGCCGCGCACGTCGTCGAGCGCGATGGTGATGAGCAGGTTGTCGATGTCGTCGCCGCCGAGGTGCGTGTCGCCGTTGGTGGCGATGACTTCGAAGATTCCGTCGTGCAACTTGAGGATGGAAATGTCGAAGGTGCCGCCGCCCAGGTCGTAGACCGCGACGATTCCGTTCTGCTTCTTGTCGAGCCCGTAGGCGAGCGACGCGGCCGTGGGTTCGTTGACCAGGCGCAGGACTTCAAGGCCGGCGATGCGTCCGGCATCTTTCGTGGCCTGGCGCTGGGCATCGTTGAAGTAGGCGGGAACGGTGATGACCGCCTTCGTAACGGGACCGCCGAAAAAGCGTTCGGCGCTGCGCTTGAGCTGGCGAAGAATGAGCGCGGAGATTTCCGGCGGAGTAAATGTCTTGTCGCCCAGCTTGATGCGGAGTACTTCTCCGGGCTGCATGTCTTCGGCGAGGCGGAAGGGGAAGAGCTTCAGTTCTTCCTGAATGTCCTCTACGCCGCGTCCCATCAGGCGCTTGATCGAGTAGACGGCGCGTTCCGGCGTTTCGATCAGAGAATTGCGGGCGGCATTGCCGACGATGGGCTGGTTGTTCGCGTCGAGCGCGACCACCGAAGGGAGGAGATTCAAGCCGTCGTCGCCCGGAATTACGACAGGGGTCTCCCCTTGCATAAAGGCCACCAGAGAGTTGGTGGTACCCAGGTCGATGCCGACGATACGGTCCATAAATGATTGAGTAATTGTGCAATCTCGCAATTGGTAATTGAAAACCGTCGAGGTTCAAATTACTCAATTACTAAATTTCTCAATTACTGACTTCCTCAATCCTCCAGCGCCGCGTTCACATCCCTTACCAGGTTCCGGATGTAGTTGCGGCGATTCAGCACGTCCACCATCTTGTCCCGCACCTGCGCGCGTTCCTGGGTCGCGGCCGGGCTGTGCTCGATCAGGTGGTCCCACGTCTTCCAGTAGGTTTGCAGTTCCTGCAAAAGTGTTTCGTGCTTGGCTTCGAGCGAAAGTTTCTGCTTTCCAATCTCTGCAATCAGGGCAGGATCATCCTCGCCCATCTTCTTGTTCATGCGAAGTTCTTCGAGTTGCATGTTCAACTCGAAAACTTCTTCGAGCAAATCCGGTGGAACGATCTGTTTCTTGATCTCCCCGGTAGCGCGGGCCTGCTCGGTGGCGCTCTTGGATTGCTCTTCCAGTTCCACGCCTTCCAGATGCAAGAGGTATTCCGTGCGCTTGATCGGGTCGCGCAGAGTGCGGTACGCGTCGTTGAGCAGGGAACTCTGTTCCAGGCTCCAGGCTTGCTCCTGGCTGCCGGCGCGCGCGTTCAGGTCCGGATGCAGCCGGCGGCTCAGTTCGTAGAAGCTTTTCTCCAGCGCAGCCACGTCGAGGTTAAGCTTGGGCGGAAGACCGAAGAACGTGAAATAGTCGACCGGAACCGGAGGCTGAACCTTACCGCAGGATTCGCAGAAGTGCGCGGCGCGCATGGACCCGCACGACCAGCAGGAGTGGGTGTCCTCCGGCAGGGGCTTGGCGCTGATCGTGGTAAGAGCAGACTTGCGTCATGCTTTCCAGATTCCTCACACATGCACGCGGCAGACCGGAGCACTGGTTGCGAACGCAGATCGTCTGGTGGCGCAGGCAGCGCGGGCGTGGGCGCCCGCGCCACATAATCATCGCATCAGGCAGAGAACGAAGTTCCACAGCCGCACGACTTCGATGCCTGGGGATTCACGAATACGAAGCCCTGTTGCATCAGCGTTTCCTGATAGTCCAGGGTCATGCCGTGCAGGTAGATGAACGACTTGGGGTCGACGAAGACCCGCACGTCGCCGAACTGGAAGATGCGGTCCCGTTCCCGCGGTTGCGTATCGAACCGGATGTTGTAGCTCAGGCCCGAACAGCCGCCACCCTGTACACCCAGCCGCAGACCGCCCTGCTCGGGCGAAATGCCTTCCTTGGCCATGGCGCTGCGCACCTTGGCCAGGGCTTTCTCGGTGACGAGAATGCCTTTGGCCGGGGCGGCGGGCTTGGTCGTTTCTTCAGTCGCAGTCGTCATAAGTCAGCCATGAGCCGTGAGTTTCGAGCTGCGAGCAAACACTCGTAGCGCGTCGCTCGAAGCTCGCAACTATTTCGCTTCGGCGGCGACGGGGCTGGACTGTTCCTGCTTCTTTTTCCAGTCACCGATCGCGGCGCGGATTGCGTCCTCAGCCAGCACCGAACAATGGATCTTCACGGGAGGAAGCGAAAGCTCCTTCACGATGTCCATGTTCTTGATGGCGAGGGCTTCGTCCACGGTCTTGCCCTTGACCCACTCGGTGGCGAGTGAGGAAGAGGCAATGGCGGAGCCGCAGCCAAAGGTCTTAAACTTCGCGTCTTCAATGACATTGGTTTCGCGATTGACCTTGATCTGCAGCTTCATGACGTCGCCGCACTCGGGCGCGCCCACCAGGCCGGTGCCCACGTCGGTGCTCGCTTTGTCCATCGAGCCGACGTTGCGGGGATGGTTGTAGTGATCGATGACCTTGTCGCTGTATGACATTTCGTTCTCCCTGAAACTCCGAATTTGCCCTCAGGGGCTAAAGCCCCGTCAAAACCTGATCTCAACGGCGCGGCTGAAGCCGCGCCCTTTCAAAACCTTCGCCAACGGCACGACTGAAGTCGTGCCCTGATACGAACTTCGCGACAAACTTTAGTGCGCTTCTCCTGCCCACTTCACATCTTTCAGGTTGATGCCTTCTTTCGCCATCTCGTAGAGCGGAGAAAGTTCGCGCAGGCGCTCGACGGTTTCGATGACGCGATCCGCAACGTAGTCGACTTCGGCTTCGGTGTTGAAGCGGCCGATGCCGAAACGAATCGAACTGTGCGCCAGATCGTCGCCTGTTCCCAATGCCTTTAATACGTAAGACGGCTCCAGCGTCGCTGAGGTGCAGGCCGACCCGCTCGAAACCGCGATATCGTTGATGCCCATCAGCAGCGATTCGCCTTCGACGTAGGCAAAGCTGATATTCAAGTTGCCCGGCAGGCGATGCTCCGTGGAGCCGTTGATGTAGGCCTCATCCAGACGGCCCATGATGCGGTCCCGCAGGCGGTTGCGCAGGCCGGCCAGACGGCAGGACTCCTGCGGCAGTTCTTCTTGCGCTATGGCGCAGGCTTTACCTAGGCCAACGATTCCGGGGACATTGAGTGTGCCGGAGCGCATGCCGCGTTCGTGGCCGCCACCGTCAATGATGGCGGAAAGCTGCACGCGCGGATTCTTGCGGCGCACGTACAACGCGCCCACACCTTTCGGCCCGTACATCTTGTGACCCGAGATGGAAGCCAGATCGATGTTCTGCTTGATCACATCGGTCGGAACCTTGCCCACGTACTGGGTCGCGTCGGTATGGAAGATCACGCCGCGCTCATGACAAAGCTTGCCAATCTCGGCGACCGGCTGCAGCACGCCGATTTCGTTGTTCGCCGCCATGATCGTGACCAGGATCGTCTTGTCATCCATGGCGCGCTTCAGGTCGTCGAGATCAATCAGGCCGTCCTTCTGGACCGGCATGTAGGTGACGCGGTAGCCATACTTTTCCAGCCGCTTGCAGGTATCGAGCACGGCTTTGTGCTCGGTGACCGCGGTGATGATGTGGTTGCCCTTCTCGCGGTACATCTCGGCGACGCCCTTGATGGCGAGGTTGTCGCTCTCCGTGGCGCCGGAGGTGAAGATGATTTCTTTGGTGGTCGCGCCGACCAGCTTGGCGATGCGCTCGCGCGCCGTCTCCACGCCCTCTTCGGCGGCCCATCCGAAGGAGTGATTGCGGCTGGCCGCGTTGCCGAACTTCTCCATGAAATAGGGCAGCATCTCTTCCAGCACCCGCGGATCCATGGGGGTGGTGGCGTGGTTATCCATATAGATGGGCAGCTTCACACCCTTGGCGTCGGGGTGGTGCGCCTGCGCTCTGTGCCTGGGGGATCTTGACGTCCGTGCTCATTGATTGCCTCTCCTACTTGGTTAATCTCTTTGGATGAATCGTGCGTTCTCGACGGTTCAGGTGATGGTCACCAAATCCGCCGTTTTGGGAGCCGCGCTCCCGGCTTCTTCCGGTTCTTCCCGCATGTGCGAAATCTTGATGCGCTTCAATACCGCTTCAATGCTCTCATTCACCTTGCGCAGCGGTTCGCGAATGTTGCAGCGGTCGCTCTGATCGCACTCCCCGCGCACCGTAATGCAGGACGTGATGAACAGCGGGCCATCGATCGCCTGAATGACCTCGAAGGCCGAAATCGTGTGAGCCGCCCGTCCCAGGGTATAACCGCCGTTGGTGCCGTGCTGCGACTGCAACAGGCCAGCCTTGGCGAGCCTCTGCAAGAATCTTGGCCAAGGCCTCGGGCGGGATGCCATAGGCATCGGCCACGTCCTTGGCGCTGCGCGAGCCCTCGGTGGAGTGCTCGGCGAGATGCTTCATCGCCATCAGCGCGTAGTCGGCTTTCTTGGTAAGCTTCAGCACTCGCAATCCTGTGTAAAACCCGAACAAACCGGTCGGATTGAAATCCGACCTTTTCCGTCGTAATTCATTCTACGTTACTTCCCCGGATCGGAGCAAGCCCCCGCAGGCAGATGTCAGAAATGGGGTATTTAACGGTAAGTATCCAGAACTGAACGGCTTATTACTATACGATGATTTTGGTCGGAATTTGATAGAGGGGAAATCGATCCGAGACCGGCAGCATCCCTTGTCCCCTGTTACAAATTCACGACAAGCGAACGCTTGGGGGCTTGACAACTTGCAAAGCCGGTCTAAAATACCGGGAAATTCCGGCGAAAACAGCCCTCCGCTTTTGTTCCCTGGGAGGACCCTCCGGATTTATGACCTCCAAGTCGCCCGCTCCTCCTCAAAACCGTGATATGAAGCAGCCTTGCAAGCACCCACGCGTGCAAATTGTCAGCCGGGACGAGGATTCTGAGTTCGTCGAGTGCAAGGAGTGCGGCGAGATTTTCGAGTCCAGCGAATTCAAAGACATGAACATCGAAGAGGGCACCCAGGAAAGCGAGGCCTGAATCGGGGTCTCGCCGCTAGCCGGGTGACGGAGGTAATCGCCGCCCAGCGGTTTCAGCTTGTGCAGCGCGAAAATCCTCTGCTACTGTCCGACCGGGGGGGCGTGTGGATGCCGGCCTCCCTCTGTTTATGCCCAAGGTAGCCCTGGTCGTCGATGACTCGATGCTGATCCGCTATACCGTGTGCCGCTTTCTGGAGCAGCGCGGGTTTGCGGTTGAGTCGGCCACCAATGGCGCAGATGCCCTGGAGGTCCTCTCACGCATCCTGCCGGATTTGATCGTTACCGACATGCAGATGCCGAAGATGTCAGGCACGGAATTGATCACCGCGCTGAAGAGCAAGCCGGAGACGGCCAGGGTGCCGATCATTATTGTTGCCGGCCGGGCCAGTGGTTTCAACGAGTCGGAGAAGCGCGCGAACTTCGCCATCTACAAAGACATCGACATCGAAGCGCAGCTGGCCAAGGCCCTGGAGACGGTGATGGGCAAAGCTGGCGGCGCTCAGGCCGGGAAGTAACGGCCACCGATTTCTTACCGCAACCGCAAGCCTGCTTCGGCAGAAAAATCCATCGCAGCAAAATCCTTGAGCAGAAATTTGGGGTAGGCAGCAGCGGCGATCATGGCCGCGTTGTCGGTCGATAGCGGACGCGAGGGGAAGTACACGGGCAGGCCTTGCTTTGCTCCCTCGCGCTCGAAGGTCTGCCGCAATTCCTGGTTGGCGGCAACTCCTCCGGTGACGAAGAGTGTGGCCACGTCGTAGGCTTGGGCGGCCGCCAGAGTCTTTCCCACCAGATCTTCGACGATCGCGCGCTGGAAGGATGCTACCAGGTCGAGGGTGAGCTGGTCGCAGTGGGCGAGGAAATCCTCCAGCTTCGGTTTCGCAATCTTGGCGAAGGCTTTTCGCCGCGCTTCGATGGCCGGGCGCATGCCGTGAGCCTCGACGTAACGCAGGATCGCCGTCTTGATGCCGCTGTAGGAGAAATCAAAGCGCGGACGGCCGTCGTCCAGCTCGACGGCCCTGCCATCATTTCGGCCACGGCGGTCGCGATGCTTGATCTGGGCTGGCGGAAATTTCACGGCTTTCGGATCGCCGTGCGGTGCGAGCCGATCGATCGCGGGGCCTCCGGGATATCCCAGGGCCAAAAGCTTGGCGACCTTGTCGAAAGCTTCTCCGGCCGCGTCGTCGCGAGTGTGGCCGATGTTCTCGTAGGTCCAGGAGTTTTCTTGCTGAGCGGCAAGATACAGATGGGTGTGTCCGCCGGAGACGACCAGGGCCAGCACGGGAAATTGCAGTTCGTGGTTGCCCTTCTGGCGCTCCTCGAAGCAGCACGGCATGAATGTGGCCTTCGAGATGGTTGACGGCAATCAAGGGCTTATCGAGGGCGAAGGCCAGCGCCTTGGCGTAGCTGATGCCCACCAGCAAAGCTCCGGCGAGGCCCGGGCCTTGAGTCACCGCGATAGCGTCAACAGATTCGTAGGTATGCTTCGCCTCGGCCAGCGCCTGGCGCACGACGGGCACGATGGCGCGGAGATGCTCACGCGAGGCCAGTTCGGGAACAACGCCACCATATGGCTGGTGGGTTGCGATCTGCGAGGCCACGACATTGGAGACGACCTGTTCGCCCGAGCGCACCACGGCTGCGGCAGTCTCGTCGCAGGAACTTTCGATGCCGAGGATGAAGGCGTCGGGCATGTTCCTATATTATTCGAAGTCTTATGGCGGACTTGATCCAACACGTGCGGGGAATCGATTGGGATCGATTCTTATTGTCTGCTCGATAGGCGCTACTGAAATCTTGGCATGCGTCCGGGAATCGGGTTTCCCTTTCGCGGATCGGCTTATCCATCTGTTCGTGGGCGGCTCTGAACTGCATGGTGCCAAGGTACACGGTCGTCGCCATGGCGCAGAAGCTTTTTGCCGAATGCGAGGAAGCCGCCAAATCGTCGCCCCTGCCAGAGCGAGTAGATCGACCCGCTATATCGCGCCTCCTGACGGATTCTTATCGCCAGGCATGGAGCGCGTGCTAGAAGGTCTCGCTAGCGTGGTCCACTGATTTTTGGGAGCGGTATCATGGAATCGGATTCGTCAATTGTTCCCCGCCATGTTGAAGAACTTCGCTACCTCGATCGTGCAAACCCTGCGCCAGCGCGGCTTTCAGGCCTACCTGGTGGGCGGATGCGTGCGCGATCTTCTGCTGGGCCGGGAACCAGAGGATTACGACGTGGCGACGAACGCGACGCCCGAACAGGTCATGGGCATCTTTCCCGAGACGTATGCCGTGGGAGCGCAGTTCGGCGTGGTGCTGGTGCCCGCGCCGGACAGGGACGCGGCAAGCGGCGCTGCCGCGGAAGTTGCTTCGAAGTCCAATGCGGTCGAGGTCGCCACGTTCCGCAGCGACATCGGGTATTCCGATGGGCGCCATCCCGACGAAGTGCGGTTCAGCCGCGACCCGCGGGAAGATGTGGCGCGCCGCGACTTCACCATCAACGGCATGCTGCTCGATCCCGCGAGCGGTGAGGTGCTGGATTTTGTGGGCGGGCGGAAGGATCTGGAAGCGGGAATCATCCGCACCATCGGCGATCCCGAACAGCGCTTCGGGGAAGACAAGTTGCGCATGTTGCGGGCGGTGCGCTTTGCCGCGCGGTTCGAATACACGATCGAGCCCGCGACCTTTGCCGCGATGCAGAAACTGGCTCACCAGATCCAGGTGGTATCGCGCGAACGGGTACGCGACGAACTGACCCGCATGTTGACGGAAGGGCACGGGCGGCGCGCGTTTCTCCTGCTGGATGAAAGCGGCTTGCTGCAGCAGGTTCTGCCGGACATTTCCGCGATGAAAGGCGTGGAGCAGCCGCCGGAATTCCATCCCGAGGGCGACGTGTTCGTGCACACGCTGCTGCTGCTCGACAACCTGCCGAATCCTTGCCCGATGACGCTGGCCTGGGGAGCACTGCTGCACGATGTCGGCAAGCCGCCGACGTTTCGCGTGGCACCCGACCGCATTCGCTTCGATGGCCATGTGGAAGTCGGAGTGAAGATGGCGGAGGAGATCTGCCGGCACTTGCGATTTTCCAACGATGAAACGGAGCAGATTCTGGCGCTTGTCGACAATCACATGCGCTTCGGCCACGTATCGCGCATGAAGGAATCCACGCTGAAGAAATTCCTGCGCATGCCCGGGTTCGAGGAGCATCTGGCCCTGCACCGGGCGGACTGCCTGGCCAGTCACCGCAATCTGAGTACGTATGAATTTATCCTGCAGAAACGCGCCGAGATTCCAGCGGAACAGATGCGTCCTGCTCCGCTGGTGACGGGCGATGATTTGATCGCAGCGGGGCACGTGCCCGGGCCAAAATTCCGCGAGATCCTGAGTGCGGTGGAAGATGCGCAACTGGAAGGGCGATTGCCGTCGCGCGACGCGGCCCTCGAATTCGTGCGCCGCGAATTTCCCGCGTAGATTCTTTGCGAGATTCGGTAAAGATTTTAAACGCAAAGTACGCGGAGGATCGTAGAGGACGCAGAGAAGACAGCGGAGAAGGCAACTGCGTCATTGCCTTACGGCGCGAACCGGCGCGCGTCCGACGGGGATGCTAAAATCGAGGTTCTTTCGGGTTGGTTGCAAGACTTTAAGCAGACGAGGAGCTGCATTTGGAGCAGGCGGGATCAGGGCTGGAAAAGATCGTAGCGCAGTCCTTGCGGCTGGCGCCGCGGGCGGAGGCGCCACTGATGGCGTGGCCGGTGGTCTGCGGTTCGGCCGTGGCCGAGCGCACTCGCGCTTTGAGTTTCGAGGATGGAGTGCTGCGCGTGGAAGTCGCTGGCTTGGGATGGAAAGCTGAGTTGCAGGCTCTGGCGCCGCGATACCTGGCGGTCATCAACCGCTATACTACCGAAGCCGGTTCGCAGGATCGAGTTCGTCGTGGCACGAGCGGAAGGCGCAGACAAAAACCCGCGCTGAAACTGCGATCCCCAATTCCATGAAAGTTACCGACAAAGACGTTGCCTACGTGGCCGAGCTGGCCAATCTGGAGCTCACCGAGGAAGAGCGCACGGGGATGCTGCGCGACCTGAACTCCATTCTGGAATACATCGACCGCCTCAATGAGCTTGACACTCCGACTGTACCGCCGATGGCGCAGGTTTCCGATCGCTACGGAGTTGACGAGGCGAAGCAGGGAAGCGCGCGATTCGCGTATGCCAGCCGCGAAGATATTCTCGAAGGACTGCGCAAGTCGCTGCCGCATGAAGAGGCGCTCGCGAATGCACCCGATGCGGACGAAGATTTCTTCCGAGTCCCGAAAGTGATTGAGCGCTAGGCGCAGAACTCATCATGACAATGGAATTGAATTCACTCACCATCGACGGCGCCCGCACCGCCGTGCAGGAGCGCAAGACGACGGCGCTGGCGCTGGCGGAGGCGCACTATGCCCGCATCAAGCAGGAAGACGGCCAGATCGGCGCGTTCCTGACGCTTTCGAAAGAACGTGCTCTGGAGCAGGCGGACCGCATCGACCGCATGGCGGCGGAAGGCAAGACGTTGCCGGCGTTAGGCGGCGTGCCCGTCGGTATCAAAGATGTGATGAGCACGCGCGGCGTGCGTACCACGGCGGGATCGAAGATTCTGGAGAAGTACATTCCTCCGTATGACTGCACGGCCGTGGCGCGCATGGAAGCGGCAGGCGCGGTGGTGCTGGGCAAGATGAATTGCGATGAGTTCGCCATGGGCTCGTCGAATGAAAACTCCGCCTACCATCCCGTGCGCAATCCACGCGATCTGAGCCGCGTGCCTGGAGGCTCGTCGGGCGGTTCGGCTGCGGCGGTCGCGGCCGACATGGCGGTGGTTACGTTGGGCTCCGATACCGGCGGGTCGATCCGCCAACCGGCGTCGTTCTGCGGCGTGGTGGGATTGATGCCGACCTACGGCCGCGTGTCGCGCTACGGGCTGATCGCGTTTGCGTCGTCGCTCGACCACATTGGGCCGCTGGCTAAAACGGTGAAGGATGCGGCGATCGTGCTGCGCACGATTGCCGGCCGCGATCCCATGGATTCCACTTCTGCCGATGTTCCCGTGCCCGATTACGTTGCCGAACTCGACAAGCCCATTCGTGGAATGAAGCTCGGTGTGGCCAAGGAGTATTTCGGCGAAGGACTGGACGAGGAAGTGCGGCAAGCCGTGGAAGCGGCGATCGACAAGCTGAAGGGATTGGGCTGCGAGATTGTGCCCGTTTCTCTGCCGCACACGCCCTATGCCATCCCGACGTATTACCTGATTGCGACGGCGGAAGCTTCGTCGAATCTGGCGCGCTACGACGGCGTACGCTACAGCCACCGGGCACGCGGTGTGAAGACGTTATCGGAGATGTACCGGCGCAGCCGCGACGAAGGCTTCGGGGCCGAGGTAAAGCGGCGCATCATGCTCGGGCACGTATGCGCTGAGCGCTGGTTACTACGATGCGTACTACCTGAAAGCGCAGAAAGTGCGGACGCTGCTGACCCGCGATTTCGACGAAGCCTTCCGCAAGGTGGATGCGATTGTGACGCCGACGAGTCCGACGGCGGCATTCCGGCTGGGCGAGAAGTCGAATGATCCGCTGGCCATGTACCTGGCGGATATTTATACCGTGACCGCGGATCTGGCGGGCATTCCGGGAATTTCAGTGCCTTGCGGAGAGACGAAAGAGAAGCTGCCCATCGGGCTGCAGATTCTGGGGAAGCATTTTGACGAAGCACGATCCTGCGCGTGGCGCATGCCTACGAGCAGGCCTGACGTGGCAGCAGTCATTCCCGTGAGGGCTGGTAGTAGGATTCCCCGGCGCAGGCGCGGCACAGAACTTTTCCGTCCCGGCGCACTTCTCTGCGGAAGTTGATGCCTTCGCCGCACGCTTCGCAGACTACGCGATCGCCTTTGTATCCCGGGAATTCCTCGGGCGGTAATTCGACTTTCACCCACTGCGTGGTGAACAGGTCGTCGTCGGAGATTTCGCGGTAGGCCAGCATCTGCTGCTGGTTCTTGTCCGCAATCTCGGGATGCATCTGGCGAGCCAGAGCCTTCGACGATTCCTTGGCCGCGATGCGGATGGCTTTGCCGTCGCTCACGTCCACGAATGTTGCCGCCACCTTGCCCCAGTCGCGGAACTTCAAGGCGCGCTTGCCCAGTCGGCATCCGGTGACCACGGCGACTGCGTCGGTGGCGCAGCGATCGATTTCGACGAAGGTGACCAGGCGCTTTCTGTCTTTTCCGCGTGGATCGTCAATGCCCAGCTTCTGTAAGCCGAGCATCGCCAGACGTACGCCCAGGACTTGCCCGGCACAGAGGTGCCCGTGGGCCTGCTCAGCGTCGCGGAGATATTCGTCGAGGGAGTTCACAGAAGAGCTATCCGCTGTCAGCTTAACATCGCGGCATCATTTTCTGCGCCAGCGGATGCCATCCTTGGTGATTTCCACCAGGATGCCGGCATCGGCGAGTTCGGCGCGGAGTGTGTCTGAGGTTTTGAAGTCGCGGGCGCTGCGGGCGGTCTTCATCGCCGCGATCTTCTTTTCTATGTCGGCGTCGGACTGTTGGCCGGACTGAAGGGCCTCACGCAACTCGGCGCTGATGTCTTTCTCGCGGCCCTCAGTCTGCGCCCAATCGAGAACCCGCTTCATCCTCGGACCATCATCGTCGTCGAGCACGGCAAAGATTTCGTCGAACTTAGCCAATGCCGCGAGCAACGGCGGGACGTCATCCTTCTTGATTCCGCCCGTGTCGAACGCGGCATTCGCCTGCCGCACCATTTCGAAGATCGCAGCTTGTGCCTGCGCGGTATTGAGATCATCGTCAAGCGCGGCCGTCATGCGCTGGACAGCGTCGGACGCGAGAGCCTGCATCTGAGGGCTGGCTCCGGAGGGGAAAGCTCCCGCGCTCAAACGCAGCCGAAAATTCCGCAGGCGCTCAACCGACACGGCGGCCTGCTTGAGCCCATCGAAGGTGAAGTTCAGCTGATTCCGGTAGGGAACCGACGCGAGAAGGTAGCGGATCGACGACGGCTTGTGCCCTTTGAGGACCAGGTCGCGGAGCGTAAAGAAATTTCCCAGGCTCTTCGACATCTTCTCGCCTTCGACCAGCAGGAAGCGCGCATGGAACCAGAAATGCACGAACGGCTTGCCGGTGAAGGATTCCGATTGCGCGATCTCGTTTTCGTGATGAGGAAAGATGAGATCTTCTCCCCCTGCGTGCAGGTCGAAAGTCTCTCCCAGTTCCTGCATGGACATCACGGAGCATTCCAGGTGCCAGCCCGGGCGCCCCGGCCCAATCTTCGTATCCCACGAAGCTTCGCCCGGCTTGGGCGCTTTCCAGAGAGCGAAATCGCGGGCGCTGTCTTTGTCATATTCGTCGACATCCACGCGGGCGCCATCCAGCATATTGCTGAAATCTTTTTTCGAGAGCTTGCCATATTCTGGAAACTTGGCGATGCGGAAGTAGTACGAGCCGTCGTCGGTGCGGTAAGCGAATCCTTTGTCCACCAGCCTTGTGACGAAGGCCGCCATTTCCGGAATGTGTTCGGTAGCGCGGACCAGCGTCGGCTCCTCGATGCCAATCATGGCGGCGTCTTCCAGAAACGCCTTCTCATACTTCGCCGTGTACTGCTGCACGCTGACGCCATCGCGCGCGGCGTTGCGGATAATTTTGTCGTCCACGTCGGTGATGTTCATGACGTGGCGCACCTTGTATCCGCTCTGCCGGAAGAACCGGCGCAGCAGGTCGACGGCGACGAAAGTGCGGAAGTTGCCAATGTGTCCGTAGTCGTAAACGGTGGGGCCGCAGGCGTACATGCGGACTTCGCGGTCGCGGAGGGGACGGAAGTCCTCGATCTGCGACGACATGGTATTAAAAAGACGAAGCGCCATAGGAAATTCGAGCACCGCGAAACGAACCATGATTCGACGAACTTAAGATTCTAGGGTCGACGGGAGAGTGGGTCAACTCGTCATCAGGAGCCGTGAGTCCGCGCCGGAGGCAGGGCATGAGTGTGTTCGCGCAAACGCTGCTGCACCAGGATGACGTAATGCAGGGCAGAGATGATGGTGAAGATAAAGGTAGCTCGAAGAAACTCCGTGCGCGCGATCCATATCCAGCGCAGCGGACGAATTTCATACAGCAGCACGAAAAACACGGCGCTGATTTGCGAGAACGTGTTGGCCTTGCCGAAAATGCTGGGGCGAAAATTCCGCAGGCCGGCGATCGCAAACAGGACCGTACTGGCGGCAAGAATCGAAATATCCCGGCTGAAGACCAGCACCGTGAACTTCCACGGGATCTTGTGCAAGATCGACAGCACCAGAAACATGGTGCTCAACAGAAGCTTGTCCGCAATCGGATCAAGATACTGCCCCAGCAAGGTTTGTTGATGAAGCGTGCGGGCCAGCAAGCCGTCCAGGCCATCGCTGAACCCGGCGATCACGAATACGACCAGGGCCCAGAGATAGTGTCCGTCCACCAGATGAATCACGATGAAGGGAACGAAAATCATCCGCAGCAGAGTGAGTTGGTTGGGGGCGGTGAAAATTTGCGAGAGCTTCACGCACGCTCCCGGGAAGCCTGCGATCCGGTCGGAACCAGGTTGCCGGCCTTTCCCTGATCCGCGCCGGAGGGGGTGAGGGCAACGGACGGCTCCAGCCCGGTTTTGGTCACGAAGCGTTGCGAGAGGGAAGGCAGGCTTCCGTCGGGCAGGTCCAGTTCGACGCGCTCAATGCGGTGCATGGGGAAGAAAACGACGGCCGGAGTGAAGGGCTCGCCTTCGCGCACCATCACGGCGAGATCCTCAAACGAGGCGAGTTCGGCCCCGCTCAAACTGAGGCCCTCGGGCGCAAGCGCCAGGATCATCCCCCAGAACTTCTCCCGCGGATTGCACAGGGTGGCAATCACGAGTGCGCCGGGCAGAAACGGTTCGCTCGTCTTGCCAGGAGCGGCTGGACCTCCGCGGGGTGAGCGCTTTGCCATGCTGAGATTGTCGCCGGGAGAAGTGCGGATTGCAAATGCGCCCGCCCGGGCCCGCAGGCGAGGGAGATTTGGCTTATTCTGGAAAGCGATTTGAGGTGAGGCCGCATGGATATCCACTTGATTGACGGGACCTATGAATTGTTTCGCTACTTTTTTGCCGTGCCCTCGGCGAAAGATGGAAACGGCCAGGAGATCGGCGCGGTGCGCGGGGTGGTAGGGTCCGTGTTGTCGATGATCGAGCAGGGCGCGACCCACCTCGGAGTTGCAACCGATCATGTGGTGGAGTCGTTCCGCAACGATTTGTATCCCGGATACAAGACCAGCGAAGGCGTAGCTCCGGAATTGCTTTCACAGTTCCCAATTCTCGAGGAGGCGCTGGAAGCCATGGGCGTGGTGGTGTGGCCCATGATCGAGTTCGAGGCGGATGACGCGCTTGCCTCCGCGGCCGCGAAGGCCGCGCAGGATGACAGAGTAAGGCAGGTGTTTATTTGTACGCCGGACAAGGATCTCGGCCAGTGCGTGGTGGGCACGCGCGTGGTTCAACTGGATCGCAGGCGCGACATCGTGCGCGATGAAGCCGGCGTGGTCGAGAAATTTGGCGTGCAGCCGCAGTCGATTCCGGACTACCTGGCGGTGGTCGGTGACAGCGCGGATGGCTTCCCGGGTGTGTCCGGGTGGGGGCAAAAGGCCGCGGCGGCGACCCTATCCCAGTATCCTCACCTCGAGGATATTCCGAAGGATTGGCGGCAATGGGATCCATCGATCCGCAAGGCCCGCGGGTTGGCCGAATCGCTGTTCAGCGCGTGGGACGACGCCCTGCTGTTTCGCAAGCTGGCAACCCTGCGACTCGATGTGCCCGTCTTTGATACCGTCGAGGACCTGCGCTGGAGGGGACCGAAGCCGAGCTTTGAAGAACAGTGCCGGCGCCTGAAATCCGCCGATCTGCGGCGTCGCGTCACGACGGCAAGTTCGGGCCGAGCGGGATGAGCCGGCGGAGCGCCAGGCGCGAGCCCCGTGGTAAAATTCAATTGCACCCCAGCGCACCCGTGCCAGCAAGTCCGGTGCAAACGTAGGCGCGTAGCTCAGTTGGTTAGAGCGCTACCTTGACACGGTAGAGGTCAGGAGTTCGAGTCTCCTCGTGCCTACCATCTTTTTCTCCAGTGTTCATGCGGCTTTTCAGCCCTTCCCCCCTCTCAACGTCCATCGACCACTATCGCATCCGGAGCGGCATTATCATCGCAGCACGTTGCGGGAAACAGCGCTCATGGAGTAGAAAGGCACCGGTGGCTGGGCCAAGTTGTGCGGTATTCTCCTTGCTGGTGGGGATACCATGGACGGTCCCGCGAGACTAGAAAATGGCTACGAAGCACGCGGTGAATTCTTCCCGGATCGTCAATATTGAGGATCTGCGCCGTTTGGCGCAACGCCGGCTGCCCAGGTCGGTGTTCGACTACTTGGACGGAGGCGCCGAGGGCGAGATCACGCTGGCGGAAAACTGTCGCGCATTCCGCGACGTCCTGTTTCGCCCTCGCGGCGCCGTGGCGGTGGGCAACTGTGACTTGAAGACTCGCGTGCTTGGTCATGAACTTTCTTTGCCCGCCATTCTGGCCCCGGTCGGGTACAGCCGTCTGATGCATCCCGGCGGCGAAGTGACGGCGGCGCGCGCGGCCGGGGAAGCGGGCACGGGCTACATTCTTTCCACCATCTCCGGTCACAAGCTGGAGAATGTGAAGGCGGCTTCGCAGGGTCCGTGCTGGTACCAGTTGTATCTGATGGGGGGACGCGAAGCGGCGGAGGGCGCGCTCGACCGGGCTCGCCGCGCGGGATTCTCTGCACTGGTGATTACCGTGGATACGCCCGTGGCGGGATTGCGTGAGCGCGATCCGCGCAATGGGATGAAGGAACTTCTGGGCACTTCTCTGTTCGCGAAAATTCCGTTTATGCCCAACATTCTCGCTCATCCCGGCTGGCTGGCGTCGTTTCTGCTCGATGGCGGCGTGCCTAAGTTGGAGAACGTCGTGATGCCCGGCAAAGGCGCGATGGAACTCGTTGACGTCGGGGCTGCTTTGGCGAGCGCAACCGTGACGTGGGAAGACTTGCGCTGGATCCGCGAACAGTGGCCGGGTCCGATCGTGGTCAAAGGCCTGCTGACGGGCGACGATGGCCGGCGTGCGGTGGACGAAGGCGCTGCCGCAGTGGTGGTGTCGAACCACGGCGGCCGTCAACTCGATTCGGTATTCCCCACGCTGCGAGCGCTGCCGGAAGTTGTCGCCGCCGTGAAGGGCCAGGTCGAGGTGCTCATGGATGGAGGAGTCCGTCGCGGCAGTGACATTGTGAAGGCGCTATGCCTGGGCGCGCGCGCGGTTCTCGTGGGGCGGGCCTATGCCTATGGACTGGCCGCTGGTGGGCATGCGGGGGTGACGCGGGCGCTCGGGATTTTACGAGCGGATGTTGAGCGCACGGTGCGACTGCTGGGATGTCCCTCGGTGGCAGCCCTCGATCGCTCCTACATTGAAGTGCCTCGCGCGTGGACCGTGCAATGAGGAGCCGTAGGGCCTCTAGCAGGCTGCGGAAAACCGCGGCCCTGCAAGGAAACATCGACCACAGGGGCTGAAGCCCACACTGATTCCACATGCTTTACGCGGCCCTCGAAGGGCCGCTCTTCCACGCTGGTGCATACCTTTGGAGTTTTTCCGCAACCTCCTAGACCTGAAGCACGTCGCCTTCGCGGGCGACCATCTCGTACAGCACCGGATTGACGAAGAATCCGATGAAGAGCCGGGAAATCAGGCCGGCCACGATGACGATAGCGAAAGGCTTCTGCGTATCCGAGCCAATCCCGGTAGAAAGCGCGGCCGGAAGCAGCCCGAGGCACGCGACCAGCGCGGTCATCATGATGGGACGAAGACGCAGGAGCGAAGCTTCCCGGGTGGCCGTGCGGATATCCAATCCTTCCTGCCGCAGCTTGTTGATGTAGGACACAAGAATCACGGCAGTCTCCACCGAAACGCCGAGCAACGCCAGCAGCCCCAGAACAGAAGAGACGCTGAACGGAGTATGCGTGAGTTTGAGCGCGACCAGCGCGCCCACCGGTTCGGTCATGATCACGCCCAAGCGCAATGGTGACGGGGAACTTGAAATTTCCGTAGAGCGCAAACAGGATCATGAAAATCAGCACCACGGCCAGTGGACCGATGAAGTACATCTGCGACTTGGCCTCGAGAAACTGGCTGTATTCGCCACCCCACGCCAACCGGTAGCCCTGCGGCAATTTCACGACTTTGTTGACGGCCGCTTGGCCATCGCGAACGGCTCGCTCCAGATCGCGGCCTTCGATGCTGTACTGCACGCCGATGTATCGGGAATTATTTTCGCGATAAATAAAGGATGCGCCGTTTCCCTGGGTGATATTGGCGAGCTGGCTGAGCGGAATCTGCTGCCCGTCCGGCGTGCCGACCAACAGGTTTCCGATCTCATGCGCGCTGCTGCGGAATTGCGGCTGCATGCGGACCACCAGGTCGAACAACTTTTCTCCCTGAATGACCTGGGTGACCGCCTGCCCGCCGACCGCGGCCGAAATCACGGCTTCCACGTCCGCGACGTTGATTCCATAGCGCGCGATCTTGTCGCGGTCGACGTCCACCAGCAAGCTGGGCTGGCCCAGTTCGCGCACCACCGTGAGTTCGGTGAACCCGCGGACCTTCGGCCAGCGTGTTCTTGATCTGGATCGCTTTCTCCTGCAGCACGTTCAGATCGTCCCCATAGATTTTGACCGCCAGCGAACTCTTGAGGCCGGTCAGAGCCTCGTCCACCGCATCTTCCGCGGGCTGGGTGTAGTTGAAGATGATTCCGGGGAAAGCGATGAGTTTCTGGTTGATGGATTCGATGAGCTGCTTCTTGTCGCTGACGTCGCCACCCCACGCTTTGTCTTTGTAGGGCTTCAACCCGACGTAGAACTCGCAGTTGAAAAAACCCGTCGGATCAGTGCCGTCGTCGGGGCGTCCCAGCTCGGAACCCACCACGGTGACCTGCGGATAAGACATCAGGATGTCGCGGATCTGAGGGGCAATCTTACTGGCTTCCTCAAATGAAATCGTATAGGGCATGGTCGCCCGCACCCAGAGCGCACCTTCATCCAGGTGGGGCATAAACTCCCCACCGATGAAGGGGACCAGCAGCAGGCATCGCCGCCAAAAATGATGGTCGCAATCGGCGAGCGTCGTCTTCGGGCGGTCGAGCGCCCAATCCAGCTGGACCGCGTACTTCCGCTTCATCCACTCATAGGCGCGGTTCGGTTTCTCGTGCACGCCGCCCTTGAACCAGTACGAAGCCAGCACCGGAATGAGCGTCAGCGTCAAGATCAGTGCGCCGACCAGGGCGAACGACATGGTTTCAGCCATGGGATGGAACAGCTTTCCCGCTGGTCCGCTCAGCGCATAAATGGGCAGATAACCCGCGAGGATGACTGCCACCGAATAAAAGATGGGGCGGTCCACATCTTTCGCCGCCGCCAGAATCACCTCGTTCAGTTTGTAGTCCTGCCCCTCTCGCAAGGCCAGCTCGCGGTAAATGTTTTCGATCATCACCACCGTGCCGTCGATGACAATGCCGAAGTCGATCGCGCCGATGGAAAGCAGATTCGCGGCCACGTCGTGCGCATGCAGCACGATGAACGCAAACAGCAGCGACAGGGGGATGGTGATGGCAACGATGATCGCGGCCCGGAAGCTGACCAGGAAAAAAATCAGCACGATCAGCACCAGCACCATGCCGCGGAGCAGGTTCGCTTCCACCGTGTCGGTCGTCAGATCTACCAGTTCGCTCCGATCGTAATAGGGATGGATCTTCACGTCGGGCGGCAGGATCTGGCGGTTCAGTTCGTCCGTTTTCGCCTCCACGCCCTTGAGGACGTTCTGCGTCTGCTCCCCGCGCAGCATGAGGATGACGCCTTCGACCGCATCGTCATTCTTCTGGAACCCGAATTCGCCCAGTCGTGGCGCGTGGCCGATGGTGACCTCGCCGACATCGCGCACCCGGATGGGCACGCCCTTGTTCGCACCCACAACAATGTTCCCAATGTCGTCGGTATTGCGCACCAGTCCGATGCCGCGCACGTAGTAGAACTGTCCGCCCTGCGAATAAAATCCTCCGCCCGCATTGGCGTTGTTGGCGGCCAGCGCCGCCGTCACCTGGGGGACCGTCAGGTGATAGCCGTAGATGCGCGCCGGATCGAGCAGCACCTGGTATTGCATCACCGTGCCGCCGAAACCCGAGTCGTCGGCCACGCCGTGAACCGAGCGATAGGCGCGCTCCACCACCCAATCTTCAATCGTCTTCAACTCTTGCGGGCTGCGGTCCGGACTCTCCAGCACATAGCGATACACCAGGCCACTGGGGCTGAACAGCGGCGCCAGGCTGGGAGTTACTCCGGTTGGAAGCGTGGCTTGGGCCAGCCGTTCAAATACGATCTGCCGGGCAAAATAGTCGTCGGTGTTGTCCTCGAAAGTCAGCCTGATATCGGACAGCCCATAGAGCGAGATGGAGCGCATCACCACCATGTGGGGAGTGCCGTTCATCTGCAGTTCCAGAGGAAGCGAGACCAGCCGCTCGACCTCTTCGGCGGCGTGGTCCGGCCATTGCGTGATGATTTCGACCTGCGGAGGCGAGAGATCGGGATAAGCGTCCACCGGCATCCGCTGAAAGGAAATGATTCCGCCGACGGTGATGAAACGCGGTCAGCATCAGCACCAGGAACCTTTGACGCAGCGCCGCTTGGACGATTCGATGGATCATTCAGATGTGGTGGACACTATCCTCACTTGAGTTTGTAGGAACATTTTCCCTGCTGGCGCGATGCGATCTAGCGCTGCAGGGAATTCGCAAACTGCAGGAACAAGCTGCCATCTCCAATCACCTGGTCCCCGGGCTTCAACCCGCTGGTGATCTCGGTTTGTCCATTCAAGCTTTCGCCCAGCGTCACCGGGCGCCTGCCAAACTGGTTTGCGGACGCCGCGGCATAAACAAAAGGCTGGTTCTCGCTATCGCGCAGGATCGCCGCATCCGGCAACGCAATGGCATTGGGAAGCGTGCCCGCATTCACCGTGGCCGTTACATACATATCCTTCTTCAGCTTTTCGCCAGGATTGTTGGTATCGATGCGCGCCTGCAGTGTGCGCGTGTTGGGATCCAGCGAGGCGGCAACGTACGAAATGCGGCCGTGAAAGACCTGAGGATAAGCTGTCCGTCTGAATGGTCACCGCGTCCCCGGCGCGCACGTAGGGCAAATCTTTCTGATAGACATTGACCAGCACCCACACGCTGCTGGTGTCCGAGATCATGAAGCATTGAGTAGTGCCGGGCTGAATGAGTTGCCCCGCGGCTACATCCTGCTCCACCACCTGGCCGCTGATCGGCGCCTTCACCGGAACTTCAAAAGAAGGCGGGCCTTGCACCAGCGAGTCAGGATCCGTGATGCCCAACACTTTCAATGCAGCTTGCGCCGCCGCCAGGTCGCCGCCGGCCTGCACCTCGGCGGTTTGTGCTTGTTCCAGGTTCTGCTCGGCAATCGCTTTGTGGTCATACAAGTCTTTGGCGCGGGCGTTGGCCTTTTGCGCCAGAGCGTAGGCTTCCTTGGCCTTCAAATAGTTGGTGCGGAGTTGCGAGTAATCCGGGACTGGCCACGTACAGCATGGGCTCGCCCTGATGCACGTGCTGCCCCGGAACCACCACGATCCTGCTGACCGGTCCGCTCACCTGCGTGATGACCGGCGTGGTGCGAAAACCGTTGTAGGCGACCGCTCCGGTAAGCCGCAGCATTCGGGTCAGGGTCGTAGGCTGAACCTTCACGACCTGCACATGCGCCATCTGCTCGGGCGGAATGGTAAACAGTTCGGGCGTACTGTTGAATGTCTTCGCGTTCGTGGCGGCGTTCGGTCGATGGTCCCTCGCAGCCGGCAAGCACGAGCAGGATCGCCGAACGCGCGGCGAGTGCGATCCAGCGACGCGGCCACGCGGTCTGTGTTCTGTACGCCCGTTCATGGCAGGTTCCTCGTTCCCAGCGCTTCCTTCAACTGCTCCAGTGCCGTCATATATGAGGCCAAGGCCTGGCGATACGCCAGTTGGGTTGACCGGTAGCTGCGCTCGGCATCCAGAAAATCCAGCAGGCTGGCCGCCCCGCGCTTATAAGCATACTCGCTGATATCGCGTGAATCCTGAGCCTGCTTGAGGTACCCGGAGGTATAAAGCTGCACGACTTCGTCATTGCTTCTGACCGCTTCATAGGCGTTGGCGACATCCGAAAGCACCGTATCGCTGGCCGACTGTTCCTGCTCTCTGGCCTGGGTCAGGGCGTAATGGGTGCGCGCGATCTCGCCTTGATTGCGATTGAAGAATCGGCAACTCGAAATTGGCAAAGATCGAAGCCGTGTTCTCCCCGGAGACATGCGTGAAGTCGTAAGTGCCGTTTACGTCGACCTTGGCGTTCGCTTTGGCCAGAAGGTATTGGCTCTGGGCGGCGGTGATCCCCAGTTCCGCGGCACGGAAGTCAGGCCGATCGCGCAGCGCCCGAGCCTGCAAATCTTCCAGCTTGGCCTTGAGCGGCTGATACGCCAGATCGCCAATCACATCGAAGTCGGCGGGCACCGCGTCATATCCCAGCAATTGCCGCAGTCCGACCAGCGCCTGCACTTTCGCCAGCCGGGCCGACGAAACGTCGGTCTGAAACTGCAGCAACTGGAGTTTGATCTTGAGATAGTCGCCTTCCCCGATGAAGCCCGCCTTGAATTGCGCCTGGCTGATGTCGACCGTCTGCTGAAATCCCTTCAGATCCTCCATCGCGAATTGGAGCGTCGACTCCGCCAGCAAAACGCTGACGAACTGCTGGCCTACGTTGAAGGCCAGCGTGCGCTCGGCATCGGCGACCTGGGCGCGCGTGACCGCCGTCTGATCGCGGGCCGCCTGCAGGCGCTGTTGCCGCTTGCGACCGCGCTCGAACAGGTAGCTGATCCCGATATCGAACTGCTGAGTCTGGTCCAGATTCGTCCCGGAGAAGTCTTGCGGACTGAAGAAGGGGATGAACTGGGTGTCCACCCCCAACGTCGGATTGGGGCGCAGATTCGCCGTGATCTCCTGCGCCTGATTCTGAAGAATCAGCGTCCGGCTCGCCTTGAGCGAATGGTTGTGCGCCAGCGCCAGATCAATGGCCTGGTCCAGACTGATCAGCGTCGTATTTTGCCCCGCTGCTGCCCCCCCTGGCAGCAGGAAGAGCACTACTGCAGAGGCGAATAACCGAGAGAACCTTGAACGCATAGGAGTCAAATCTTTTACGCTGATCCTGGCGCGACCAGCGCGCCAGCGATGCGCCGTACCTTCAGGCAGTCGCCAGACGCCCGCTTCGTGCCCGCCCTCCTCCCTCGGGGAGCGCGACTTGCCCGGGAAGCCATTGTAAATCGGGAACCGTCCGGAAGCGCCATAAAGAGGATTGGATGCAGTTTGGCGCTGGGTCGCGGGCGCCAGCTGGCAACTTTGTCTCGAAAATTCCGCCCAACTCAGAAGGATCGAGGTATTCGGCCGCGGCTTCACCTGGCCGGGAAGGCCGCAGGGATGGGAGCGAGAAGGCTCCCTAAGCTTGTGGTTGTGTCACTCCTGAGACACTGTCTGCCGAGACATACACCGCGACTCACACATCTCCCGAGTGAAACCCCATCCTGTATTGGGATCACGATTTGGTCCGTGCCTTGCTTTCTAATTTGCAACGCTGGGCTCACGGTTTATAGTTCACTGTCCCGGCCAGAGGAATCATGAAGCGGTCGTCCATCGTATCCGTGCGCGTGGCAGTTGTTTTGGCCCTGGCATTCGCGGTTGGATTCGGAACGGTGGTCCTGTGGCGCAGTTCTCGGGCAATGCAGCAGGTTTCCGAGGATGTCCGCGCCGAGCACGAGTTCCGCTTCACGGTGCGGCCCCTGGCACCCGCCTTCAACATCGGGTTCGAAGCCGTCAGCTCTCCCGCGGTCTTTCTGCAGGCCGCACGTTTCCAGGATCATCTTTATCTCGCCGGGCCCGCAGGGCTGCAGGAATATGCGCCTGAGTGGTTCTCTGCTCCATCAATATGCGGTCGGCGCCGAGCTTCCTGGATCGCCCCTAGTTGCGCTGGCTCCGGCGGTTCTGGCCGACTCGCGGGAACCGGAACTGGTGGTCGCCACCGCCAACGACGGACTTCTGGCCTTCAACGGCCGCTCCTTCCGCCAGATTCTGCCCGCCGGCGCCGACGCCCGCGCCATCACCGCCATCTTGCCTGCTCCTTCCGGGACATCTTTTGATTGGGACCAAGAAGCGCGGCGTTCTGGTCTACGACGGAAAGCAGATCACCGTTCTTCATCCGACGCTCGATGCTGCTCTATGTCACCGCGCTCGCCGGGAACGAATCCGATTTATGGGTGGGCACCCTGAATCGTGGCGTCCTGCACTTTCACGCGGGCGCAGACGGACAGCTTCGCCGAGGCCCAGGGACTGCCTGATCCCCAGGTGCAGTCGCTCGCCATTTCCGGCGACACCACCTACGTCGGCACGCCAACCGGAGTCGCTGTTTTCAGCGGTGGCCGCTTTTCCCGCGTGCTGGCTCCGGGAGTGCTCGCCACCGCGCTGCTGGCGACGCCCACCCAGCTCTACGTGGGATCGGAAGATCAGGGCGTGATTGTGATTCCCCTGGAAGGACGTCGTCCGAATCCGAACCTGGGGCCGGGGACGCAGTTGGCGGAAGTGCGCCAGCTGTTTCACCTCGGGGGATGCGGTGTTCGCCGTGGCCCGCAACTGGCCTCTATCGCATGAACGCCGCACGCGTTCGGCTGGCAGCGGGTGCTGCGAGGCGGGCACCGCGGTGCTGACCGACCGCAACATTTCCGCGCTGGCGGCCGACGCCTCCGGACGCCTATGGGTCGGCTACTTCGATCGCGGCCTCGATCTTCTGGCATCCGACAACAGCCGCGCCCGTCACGTGGAAGACGAGCATGTGTTCTGCGTGAACCGCATTTTTCCAGATTCGAAAACCGGCGCGATCGACGTCGCCACCGCAAACGGCCTGGTTCGCTTCGACGATTCCGGCAGCGAACAGCAGGTGCTGACTCGTGCCGATGGGCTGATTGCCGACCACGTCACCGATGTGGTCTCCTACCGCGACGGCCTCGCGCTGGCCACTCCCGCCGGCCTCACCTTCCTCGACGCCAGCGGAGCGCGCAGCATGTATGCGTTCCATGGGCTGGTGAACAACCATGTCTATGCGCTCGGCGTATCGGGCGACGAACTCATGGCTGGGCACCCTCGGCGGCCTCTCGCTCCTCGACAAGGGCGACGTTACCGTGAACTACACGACGGCAACCTCCAGCCTGAAGCACAACTGGATTACGGCGGTGGTCCCGGTCGGCTCAGAGTGGATGGTGGGCACCTACGGCGCGGGTGTTGTCGGCCTCGACCGCTCCGGACGCTTCCACTCCTTCGAGAGTCGCTTCCGGCCCGTTCGAAGTGAATCCCAACGCGATGCTGGTCACGCCAGATTACGTCCTCGCCGGAACTTTGGGAGAGGGTTTGTATCTCTACGATCGCCAGTCGGGGCGCTGGTCGGTGATCCGCGACGGCCTGCCTTCATTGAACGTGACCGCGCTGGCGGCCGCCAACGGCTACATCTACATCGGTACCGATAACGGCCTGGTCCGCATACCAGAGCAGAAGCTGCACTCATGAAAAGACTGGTCCTATCGGTTCTCATTGCGCTGTTGACTTCGGCGCCGCTTCTTGGCGGATGCGGGAGTCCTTATCCCGCGCGACAAGCAGCAACCGAATCCTGCGATTCTCTCGCTCGAGGAAATGGAAATCACCGTCCGCATCGACAATGGCGATGCGCGCGTCTTCGTGCGCCAGGTGTTTGCCAACCACACCGGCGCCATCGAGGAAGGGAACTACATTTTCGCGCTTCCCAGCCATGCCACGATTTCCGATTTCGCCACGTGGGACGGCCCGGTGCGCCTGCCGGCTGTGATCCTCGAACGGAAGCGCGCCGAAGAAATCTACAACCAGCTCAAGCAGCAATCGATTGATCCCGGCCTCCTCCAGATGGGCGAACGCGGCGCCGAGGAAGCCAAGCGCAGTTCCGTATTCAGCGCGCGCATTACTCCCATTCCAGCGTGGGGAACGAAGCGGCTGGAGATCGAGTATCACGAGTCGATTCCGGTCGAGAATCTCAAGTCCTATTTCGCCATCCCGCTGCGGCCGGACGCTTATTCGGCGCAGGCGGCAGCGCCATCTGCGCATCAACTTCGAACTGCACTCGGCGCACGCCATTCGCAACTTTCAGGCGCCTGCCAAGATCGTTCCCTCTGCAACTCGACCAGAACACGCCTCACCTTGTGCAGGGCCACTTCGAAGGACAGAACGTCAATCTTGGCGAAGACTTCGTCGCCACCTACGACCTTGATCCCGCCGCGTCCGACACGCTGCAACTGCTGACCTACCGGAACCCGGTCAGCGGCCAGCCTTCGCCGACCGAGACTGCGCCTGTCCGCAGCACGAACGAGCCGGGCTTTTTTGAAGCGGAAGCGCTGCTCGGCTTTGGCAGGCGCGTCCGCTCCGTCTGCCAGCCGCGCCCAGCCGGTGCGCCGAAGACCGTCATTGTGCTGTTCGATACCTCGCTGTCGATGCAATGGGAGAAGCTGGAGCGCAGCTACCAGGCTCTCGAAACTCTGCTGCATACGCTGCGGCCGGCGGATCACTTCGGGCTGGTGCTCTTCAACACCGAGACGCAGGTGGTGCCGCTGAGTCCGGCGGATGCGGCCAGTATCCAGCGCGCGATTGATTCCGTCCGCTCCAGCCGTCTGCGCGGCGGCACCGATCTGCAACGCGCTCTGCAGACTGGGCTGCAGCAGGCTTCCGCGCCGGGAGCGAACAATTCGTATCTGGTCATTCTGAGCGATGGCGGCGCGACTCGAGGTCCCATTCAGAATGGAAAACTGGCCGCCTGGTATGCGTCCGCGTGGCAGCAACTCCCGGACACGCAACGCCCGCGCACTTACATCCTTGCCGTCGGCGACGATGCCAACCTGCCGCTGTTTCGCATGCTCGCCCGCCAGGACGGGTTGCTCGAACAAGTGCTTTCGACCGAGCCGATGGAGTTCAAGCTGAACTCGTTTCTCTCGAAGATCGGCCGCAGCCCTGTCGGCCAGCTCGGACTCTCCGTCACCCCGGATACCGCGGTCGATACCGTGTACCCGCTGCAGGCGGCAACTTTCTCCGGCTCGCTGGCCTCGTGGGTGGGACGCTACCAGAAGCCGCAGGAGAACGTCGGTTTCACCGTGCACGGCGTGCGTGACGGCGCTGCGGTGCAAATGGCGGGCAAGACCAGCTTGCCGCGGGAATCCTTCGATCACCCGCAGCTTCCGCGGCTGTGGGCCCGCGCCCGCGTAGACGCTCTGCTGGAGAAAATCGAGCGCGACGGTGAGGACCAGGCCACCATCGACGAAATCATCCGCCTCGCCCGCCAGTACAAGTTCGTCACGCCCTACACGTCGTTTCTGGCGGTGCCGCGCGCCCTGCTGCGGCCGCGCGTCATCCGGCCGGGCGATCCCATTCTTCGCGTCAAGACCGATGAATCCATCGCCTCCGTCATCGCCCTGTTTCCGTTCGGGCTGGTGCAGCCGCTTCGCTATCTCTCCTCGGAAGACGTCTGGCAAACGCGCTTTCTCGCGCCCACCGACATGCAGGATGGAACCTACACGGTGCGCCTCATCCTGCGCGATAAGGTCGGCCACACCTATCGCGAGTCGAAGACGTTCGTCATCGCCAGCAAGCCGCCCGTCGTGCAGGTGAAGCTCGACCGCAAGCGCTTCCAGCGCGGCCAGACCATCGACCTGCGGGTCAGCGCCTCGGAGAGCACGCGCACGCTGGTCGCCCGGATGGAAGGCGCGGTGCCAGTCGCGTTGCGCTGGGATGCGAAAGCCGCGGCCAACACTGGCGCGCTGACCATTCCCGACCAGGCGATTCCGGGCACTTACAAGCTGACCGTCACCGCCGAGGATATTGCTCACAACATTGGTACGCAGGAGGTGCAGATTGAAGTACTTCCTTGATTCATCGACCCGGCGCGCTGCGCCTGATCGCGCTGGCAATCTTCGTCGCCGCCATCGGCGGGACGATCTCCGCGCTCGGAGAACTGCCCTCGTGGATTCGCAACATCGACGCCGGCAGCGCGCTCGAAGCCGTCTTCTTTCGCATGATGTCGTTGCCGAGCGGCGCGGTCGCGTTTCGCCGGCCTCCGCGCGAGACCCGTCCCGCGCTTACCGACCTGATCAAGACGCAGCCGCGCAATGCGGACCTGTATTCGTTGCGCGCCCTCGAAGATGAACAGCAGCTCGATTTCCCCGCCGCCGAATCCGACTGGAAAGCGTACGTCGACAATTCTTCCGACAAGATCAGCGCCCAACTCGCGCTCGCCGATTTTTACCATCACCGCCTTCGCCCGGCGGACGAAATCAAGACTCTGTCGCTGGTGGCGAATGCGCCCCCCATCGCGGCGGAAAAACTTACCCCACCCGCGCAGCAGCGCTCCTGGCAGGCGTTTGAGCGCATCTTTGGAATAATTCAAGCCCAGGGACTGCCGAAAGACGTTTCGATCGCCCAGTATCGCGCCTGGATTGCCCGTTATCCCCACGAGCCATCGCTCTACGCGCGTTTCCTGCAATTCCTGGTGGCGGAGAAAGAATATTCCGGCCGCCGGACAACTCATTGCCGACTACCGCAAGCAATTTCCCGACGACCAGATCTTCCCGGTGAAGGCGAAAGCCATGGTGGAATACCGCCGGGGCTCGGTCCGCGAAGGTCTGTCGGTCTACGAGCAGAGTTTCCAGCCGCTGTGGGACCCGCAACTGGTGAAAAGTTATTTCGATCTTCTGCGCGACACGCAGAACCTGCGCAAGTTCCGCGACGATGCCCACGCCGCCCTCGTCGCCAATCCGGAAGATCTGAACGCCACGGCGCGCATCTTCTATTACTACCAGCAGCAGGGCAAGACCGACGTGGCGCAGCAGGCCATCGCCGATTTCCGCCTGCACAAAGAAGCCGCCAAGTCGCCGTGGACTTCGCAGGAACTCTACATCTGCGCGCGCCTGCTGGAAGACATTCACGCCTATCCCGAGTCGGCGCGCTACTACTTCGCCCTCTACAACAGCAACAGCAAAGACTTGCCCGACGCGCAGGAGAAGGCGATTGCGGGCCTCACCAGCCTTTTGCTGACGGCGCCGGAAACGCCGATCCGTCTCGGCTCCGGCGAACTCTCCATGTATCGCGATATTGCCACCATGGATCAGGGCCCCGGTTATCTGAACGGAATTCTGTCGCTGATTCTGAACACGACGCAGCCGGCCTCGCAGTACTCCGAGGAAGAACAGCGCGCGGTGCCGTACTTCCATCGATCGCGGGCCGTGGAGTTGCTGGCGTTGCTGGATGCGAAGTTCCCGAATTCCGCTCGTCGTCCGGAACTGCACGCGCAGCTGCTCGAGTTCTATTCCAACTCCGGCGAAAGCGACGCGGTCATCCAGGGCGGGCGCGAATTTCTCGCGAATTTTCCCAAGGCCGCGGAGCGCACCGCCGTGGCTTTGCTCATGGCGGACGCCTACGCGCGCAAGGACGACACCAAGAATGAATTTGCGATCTACGATGCCGTTCTGCAGGAACTGGCCGTCCAAGGCGCAGAATGTGCCGCTCGGGTCGGCCGAAGAAGCGTACAACTCCGCCAGCAACTACACGCCACGCTCGTCCTACGCGAGCCAAAGAGAACGCGTCCGATGCGGAAGGCGAGGAGGGCGGGGAAGATCAGCAGGGTGAGACTTCGGAAGCGCAACGCCGTCCCGCGGCACAGAGCTCAGCCAGTCGTTTCAGCTGGGCACGACCGCCTCGCCCACGCGGCAGACCGGCGCACGCTCGCCGGAATACGCGCGCGTTCTGGAGCGCTACCTCGCGCGCCTGGTGCAGATGAAACAAATTCCGCCGGCACTCGGGGTGCTGCGCCACGAAATCGACCGCAATCCTGACGATCCCGGCCTCTACGAACGTCTCGCCGTGTTTCTCGATCAGAACCGGCTGGGCTCGCAGCAGGAAGAAATCTACCGCCGCGCCATGGCCCGCTTTCCCGACAAATCGTGGTATGACAAGCTCGCACGCTTCTATCTACGCTACAAGCGAGACTCGGAGTTTGAGCAGTTGACCCGCGACGCGGTCGCAAAGTTCCAGGGCAGCGAACTGGAGCAGTACTTCAACCACGTGGTCGGTGGCAGTCCCGTGCTGTACCTGCGGCTGAACCAGTACGCCAACCAGCGCTTCCCGCACAATCCGGTGTTTGTTCGCAATCTTCTGTCTGCCTACCAAGCGCCCGCAACCCGTGATCCGGCTGCTTGGGAAGCGCTGCTGCGCCAGCATTGGTTTGAAGAAGCCGCGCTTCGAAACCGCTTCTTCGAGTTTCTTTCCGCCCGCGGCAAGCTGGAATCGGAGCTGAGCGCCATACGCCAGAGCGCGCCCGATGCCGCCAGTTGGGAGAAGAATCCCGCCGCCGCTGATTTCCTGGCATACGCTAACCTCTGGCGCTCGCATTTCGAGGAAAGCGCCCCAGTGCTGCAAGTCGCTCGCCGCACAATATCCGGCTGAGGCTGAAATCGGCCACACCGCTTCTTCGGTGTATCGCTCGCTCGCCTATTTCGAGCCCGCAGACACGGCTATTGCGGCGAAGATCGAAGACAACCTCCTGCAAGCCAGTCCCGGCGATACCGAAATCCTGGCGCGCATCGGCGACATCTACGCTGATCGCGAACTGTTTGCACAAGCCGCGCCCTACTGGGAGCGCATCCCGCAGGTTGCTCCCGGCGCAGCCCGGCGGATATCTCGAAGCGGCCACCATCTACTGGGACTATTTCGATTTCGACAATGCGCTCCGCGTTGCTGGGCAAGGGCCGCGACCGCCTGGCCAATGCGAACCTTTATTCCTACGAAGCCGGAGCGATCTACGAAAACCAGCGCGATTATCCCCACGCCATCGACGAGTACGTGAAGGGAGCACTCGGTGCTCCAGAGTCGTCGGCGGAACTCCGCCTGCTGGCAGTTGGCGCGCCGCCCCAAGTTCCGCGATCTGGTCGATCAGAGCACGGCGAAGATCGCAGCGCCGCCCAATCCACCAATGCCCGCGGTGTATTTGCGTGTGAAGGTTCTCGAGGCGCAGAACCGCAAGCAAGAGATGGAAGCCTTCCTCGATTCCCTCGCCAGTCGCACTACGTCGATCGAGCAAGCCGAGGAGATCGAGACGCTAGCGCAACAGAAATCGCTCGAAACGGTCCGCCAGCACGCGTTGGAAAAACAGGCCGCCCTGACCACCGACCCGGTCACTCGTCTGCAACTGCGCTACGCCCTGATCCGGCTCTACGAGAGCCGCAAAGATTTTCCGGCGGCGCAGAAGAATGTCGAAGCGCTCTACCACGAGAATCCCAAGATTCTCGGTGTGGTGCGCTCCACCGTGGATTTCTACTGGCGCATGAAGATGCAGCCGCAAGCCATCTCCGTGCTGCTGCAGGCCGCAAAAGACGCTTATCCCGACCTTGAGCACACAATTCACCTATGAAGCCGCGCGCAAGTCGACCGACGCGAAGCAATTCCAGCAGGCGCGCGACCTGCTCGCCGGGCTGCTGAAAGATTCTCCCTACAACGGCGAATATCTCGCCGCCATGGCCGACACCTACGCTCAGGCGGGCGACGACCGCGGCCTTGAGCAGTTCTATCTCGAGAAGATCGCGCTCTTCCGCAGCGCGCCGCTTCCCGCCGACGCCCGCAAGGCACAGATCGCGACCTTGCGCCGCGGCCTGATCCCCGCACTCACCCGCATGAATAACTATTCGGGCGCGGTCGATCAGTACATCGAACTCATCAACAATTTCCCTGAGGACGACACGCTGGTCACGGAGGCCGCGCTTGTACGCCTTGCGCTACCAGCGGCAGCAGCAACTTGTCGATTTCTACGCCAAGACCGTGGCCCAGTCTCCGCGCGACTATCGCTGGTCCATGGTGCTGGCGCGCACGCAGACGAATCTGGAGAACTACCCGGCCGCCATCGATACCTATGCCAAGTCCATTGCGATTCGTCCCGATCGCACCGACCTCTACATAGCCCGCGCCGGACTCGAAGAGCGCTTGATGCGCTTCGACGAAGCTGCCGCCGACTACGAACGCATCTATCAACTGGCCTACAAAGATCCGCAGTGGATGGAGAAAGTCGCCGCCGTTCGCGCACGCCAGGGGAAGACGAAAGAAGTTGTCGCGGCGTTGCAGGCCGCGCTGATCGACGGCCGCCCGGAAAATGCGGCCAATTATTTCGAGGTGGCGCGCCGTCTCGAAGGCTGGGGCATGCTTGAACCAGGCGCGCAGCTTTGCGGAGCAAGGTGTCAACAAGGCCGGTCCGGATTTGCTAGCTGGCGCCGAACACCATGCCGGCGCGAAAACCTACGTCCGCATCATGACTCGCCTGCGTCAGCACGAGCAGGCTTTCACCACGCTGCAGAAAGCCCTGGACGAGTCCGCCGCAAATCTGCCCGTTCTCAAAGAGCAGATCGGCGAAGCAAGGAATCGCCGGGATGACCGATGCCCAGTGGCGCGAGCCACCCGACGCATCGCGCATCGAGACCGCACGCACTGGCATGGCGAGCGCTCTACAGGAAATGGGCGAGCGCGGTGAATACCTACTTCACGCCGGAGGAGCGGCTCGCCTTCGCCCATTTCGCCGAATCCAAGCGCAGCGGCATGACTTTGGATGACGTAGAGAAATTCGCGATTCCGCTAGCAGAAAGCGCCTCTCTCGCCGACCAGGAAGCCCGCTGGCGTTTTGAGTGGATGATGCAGCGCGCGGCGCCTGCCGAATTACTATCCCGAACACTCAGCCTTTCATCGACCTGCAGCGGCGGCGCGGCCGCTTCGCGGAGCTTGGCCCGCAGATGGAACAGTTTGCCGAGAAAGTGCCTGTGACGCATGCGGAGCACGCCTTTGCTTGCGGCCGCCGATGCCTACCGTTCTGCCGGCGACGAACCAGAACGAACTGCGCGTGCTCTCCCGCGTCTTTTCGCATGAACGGTCTCGACGCCGCCAGGCAGCAGCGGTACTTCCAGTTGCTGCTGGCGCGGCAGCCGCAGGATCTGGTGCGCATCGCATCGGCCTGGCCGATGTCGTACGGGTGAGCAGGCCGCGAACTATGTGGTCGCGCACGGCAGCGCGGCGCTGTCCCACACCGTCGTGCAGGCTCGCGGCAAGTCTCGCCCGCCCGTCTGGAACAAAGCCTACAACGCGCTCGTGGGGCTCTATTTCGCCGAGCCGACGCCGGACGTGAACAACGCGTTCCTCGCCGCCCTCGGCGACGACCCCATCGGCGTGCGTCTCGCCAGGCCAGTCGATCGCGCCCAGCAACTCGCGGGCAATACCTGGTTCTACTATGGCTCGCGTTATGGCGAATACCTTGGGACTGCAAAACTGGGCAACCCGGAAGATTTCCTGCCCGCCATTCTCGAGGAGAGTCCGGCGAGCGCCTCCGGATACCTGACCCTGGCCGACTACTATGCCGGCGCCGGCGACACGAAGCACGCCATCGCCGACTACAATCACGCGCTCGAACTCTCTCCCAACCGGCCGGATGTGTATGACAGTCTCGCCGTCGCCTACTACAAGCAGGGCGATCGTGCAGCCGCGCTGGCCCAGTGGAAGCAAGCGTTCGCGGTGCTCTCCGCGCAACTCAACAGCGCGCACCTCCCGGAAAGTTTCTGGGCTGACTTTGGACGCACCTGCGATCAGCTTGCTGCGCGCCACCTGTTTGACGAGCTCAAGCCCGACGCCGACGCCATCGTCCGCGCCTATCTTCGTCACAATGGCAACTACCGCTCGAACGCTCTGCTGCACTCCGCGTACGCAGCCGCGGGCGATCCCGCCGCAGCGACGGCTTGGCTGCTGGATCTTTCTTCCGTGGCGCACGATCCACCTGACCGTTCTGGCGGATGTTGCCGACGCCTCCTGGATTCCGCTCGCGCAACGCGCGCCGATTTACCAGCGCATTCTCGAGTTGAAGGAGAACGCAGTCAGCAAGCTCAACGGTCTGGAGCGCCAGTACGCCGCAGCAGGACCTCAGTTCCTGGCAAGTGCGCTGGGTGCAGTACCTGGTCCGCACCAAGCAGTACGCGGCTGCGGCGGCTGCGATTGCCGCACTGCCGGAAGAGACCCGCCAGGCGCAGGCTGCCACGCTGGTCCCGCTCGATCTGCAGGTCGCGGCGCAACTCGGAACTCTGGACGCAAAACTCGCCGCCTATCGCGCCGAGCCGCAAAGCGCGCCCGCTTCGGAGATTCTGCGAACCGCCGCGCGTCGCTTGTTTGAAGCCGGTGACAAGCAGTCCGCGCGCAAGATTCTGGAACTGGTCTTTGCCCGCGAGATCGAAGAGCACCAACTCGTCGCCGCCAACTTTCTCGGTCTTGCCGAGATCCGCCTCGCCTCGGGCGACACGCCAGGCGCCCTCGATCTGCTGCATCGCCTGGTGGTGGTGGTCGGGAACCCGTTCGAGAATCTCGATCCCGCCGCCGCCCTGCTGGAGAAAACCGGACACCACGCGGAAGCCATCGAGTTCCTCGATCAGCTCGTCAAATCCGCTCCCTGGGATTCTTCGTACCGTCTGCGTCTCGCCAAAGCGAGACTCGCTGCCGGCAAGGACGCCGCATCCGCGCTCGAGGTGCTCTGGCCGCCGATTGCCGCCGGGACCGAATGCTTCGTACGATCTGCGGATCAAGGCTGCAGCTGCGCTCGCCGGACGAGCGCACTCCGATCTGGGCAGCGGAGAACTGAACCTGCTCGCCGGCAGCCCCAGCAGCGATCACGGCCTCCGCAGCCGACAAGTTCTATTTCTATGAGGCCCGCATCAAGGCTGCTCAGAATGTGACTGACCCGCAAATGAAGATCCAGCTTCTGAGTCATTGCATCATCGACTTCCCGCGCCGCGACGAGGCGCGCGTGCCCCTGTTCCAAGCCGCGGCTAGCATCGAACTCAGACGAATATGCTCTCGGCGTGCTCGAGCCGCTGATCCAGACGCAATTCCTGCGCAACTGATGTTGCGTGAAAGCCAGGCAACGAAGAAGAACAGATCATCAGCTTCAGGCGACGCGGAAGACGACAACGGCGAACGAGCCAGAACTTGCCCGCCACCGCTACCGAGCCTCTCTCGCGCGCAGCAAGCGCGAAGTGGCGCAGATGATCGGCGACACCATGACCCGGCTCAATCGGCTCGCCGATGCGCTGTCCTATTATCGACATGCGCGCCGCCGTGGAAACTTCGCCGGCAGCCCGCAAGACCTTGCTCCGCAAAATTGCAACACGCAAAGCCGCGCTGCGAATCCAGCAGCAGAACGCCGCCCGCCAGCCGCTTCTGCACGAAGCCCTGGAGCAGGATCGCGTGGTTCGTCCCAGGCTCCTGGCCCGCGTCACTCCCGCAACTAAAGCCGGCTGCCAAAGGAGGCGTGAAACAATGAAACGCATCGCCATTGTTTTCTCTGTCGCTCTCGTGTGGCCGGAATCGGTTGGGCCGCGTACCGGCGCCGCCGCGCCAGCCCCGCCGCCTCTTTCGAAATATGTGCCTGCAGGGCCGCTTCTCTATCTGGAGGCGAAGGATTTCTCTTCGCTGCTCGGCGATTGGAATTCCTCGCCGCAGAAACAGCAGTGGATCCGGAGCAGCAGCTATGAGGTATTCTCCCGCTCACGCCTGTTTCTGCGCTTGAAGGGAGCCAGCGATCAATTTGCCGCCGCGGCCGGCTTGCCTCCGGACATGAATTTTCTTTCGCAGGTTTCCGGCGAGCGCAGCGTTCTGGCGCTCTACGACATCGGCAACCTGCAGTTTCTCTACATTACTGATCTCCCGTCGGCCAGGTCCATGCAGACGACATTATGGCAAACGCGCGCGAAGTTTGAGCCGCGCAGCGCGGGCGGAGTCGATTTCTACCTGCGCCGCGATCCTGAATCGAAGCGTGAGGTTGCCTTTGCGATCTCCGGCGACTATCTGCTGCTGGCCACGCGCGAAGACTTGATGGCGGGCGCCCTGCAATTAATGTCCGGCAAACCGGACCGCACCGTCGAGAGCGAGTCGTGGTGGGCGCAATCGACGGCCGCGGCCGGACAGGCTGGCGACCTGCGCATGGTGCTCGACCTGGAAAAACTTGTACCCAACGGCTATTTCCGCACCTACTGGGTGCAGCAGAACATTACTGACCTCTCACAGTATTCGGCTGCGATTTCCGACTTGTTCCGCTCCAGCCAGCAATACCGTGAAGAGCGTGTGCTGATCAGAAAGAAGGAACCGGAGGAAGCAGCCTCTGCGGAACGGACTGAGCGGCCGCTGCCGAACTTGCGCGTCTGGTCCCTGACGATGCTGGTATGTACGTCGCCACCGCCAATCCTACTGCGGATTCCTGCTTTTCGCTGCTGGAAACCAAGCTCCTGGCGCCACATCTAGGCCCCTGCGCCGGCTTCGCAAATCGCGCCGCAAGTGCAACTCACGTCCGGCGAGCAGGGCGGAGGCTCCGACCTGGAGACTCGCATCGATCAGACGCCGGCCGAACGCCCTGTCCACGCAATCCACATCGGCGTTGAAGGAGTTGCTCGGCAAGACTCCGATTCTCGCATCTCTCCAGGTGCAATTGACGGAACGCGACCAGGCGGGTGTCTTCATCCGGATTCATTCCGCCGTGATTCTGATGGCAGCTTCCGATTGGAGCGAGGCCGGCGTGCAGTCAGCGCTGACGGATTTCGTCCGCCCCGGTCTCACCGCCAGCCAGTTGGGCGTGGGCTGGCAGCCAAAAGCGGGATACCAGGAACTCGATGGCTTGTGGCCACTCGCCGCCTCAGTACGCGGGAAAATATTTATTGGTGAGTGACGATGCGGCGCTCATGCAGTCCGTGCTTTCCAACTTCAGCCGGCAAACCGATCGCAAGCCTGCCCAGCTTCTAGCTGGGTTCAATCATTCGCACGAACGCAACAATTTCACCCGTTTCGCGAGTCTTGTCGACCGACCGAATGCGGGTATGCCCAACGGCGCGGGATCGGAACGGGAACCACAATTCTTTTCGGGTAACATGGCTAGCCTGAGCTCGACTCTGGCCGCAGTCTCCGGCGAGAAAATCGAAGTCCGTGGCGAGGGAGGCACGGTGCGGCAAACCGTCACCTACGAATGGTCGCAATAAAGCATTTCGCGCTCGGGCTAATCCTGGTCGCGCTGTCATTCTCCAACGGCCGCGCCGGACCTGCCGTGTCCGGAGCCCGACAGCGGCTCATCTCTGTTTGCGCAGTCCGCCGGGGAGGCGCTGGCCCACGATTTTCCCAGCCGCGACATTTCTTTTCTGCTGCTGGATGCTCGTACCGGCCAGGTGCTGGCCTCGCGCTGGGACCATCCCGACGCGCCCATTCCCATGGGATCGCTGCTCAAGCCTTTCACCGCCCTCGCCTACGGCGAGCAACACGACTTTCGTTATCCGAGGCACACCTGTCGCGGAACATCCACGGGATGCTGGCTTCCACGTGGACACGGTGCCGTCGATCTTACCGCCGCCATCGCACACTCCTGCAACTCATACTTCCGCGTGCTGACTGCCGATCTGAGCGCGGACGATGTCTCTCCGACTGCAACCCGTTTCGGGCTTGGAGCGCCCCGGCCCAGAAACGTCCGGTCCGGAACTTGCTGGCCTTGGAACTCGCTGGCGGACGTCCCCGTTGCGCGTGGCTCGCGCCTACCTCGAACTGGTTCGCCGCCGCCAGCAGTCCGGCGTGAACCAGATTCTCGACGGGATGGCCCTGTCAGCGCAGCACGGAACCGGCGCGGAAGTGCATCGAGCGTTCCCGTTCTCCCGATGCTCTCGTGAAAACGGGCACGGCGATCTGCACCCACTCCCGGCAGGCGCCCGGCGACGGATTTACTGTGGTTCTCATCGCCCGCGGACAATCCCCAGATTCTCCTGATGGTCCGCGTCCATGGGGTCCCCGGCGCCCAAGCCGCAAAAACTGCCGGACAGATGCTGCGCCGGATCGAGGACTGAGCGAGTGCGCATGAAAATCACAAACACGGTTACGATCCCGTGTCACGGCTCTCACTCGTCTTGGCTGTCGTATTCCTGCCGGTGTGTTCCATGGTCCTTGCTCAAAGCGCTAGCGTGAGCGACTCATCCGACGCTGACGTTCACATCGGCGTGCTCGGCCTGTTTCATCCGCGCCAATTCACATAAGCGCTCCGGCTGGCTCCGCATTGGTGCTGCACGCGGGCGAAGAGCGCATCGTGCTTGAGAAAAGTTCAGGAGTGGATTCGGCAAACGTCCGCATCTCTGGCAGCGGGTCGTTCGTGTCGGCTGGAAACCGTGTCGTGCGAGCCTCGAACCTCACCGTCAACGGCCGGAAGAACGAGCCCGTCAGACTTCGTCCTCGCTGTGCCGGAGAAAATCGTGCGCCACTACCACGGCACCCTGGAAATCCAGCCATCCGCCGGAGCCTTAATCGCCATCGTGGCCATGGACCGGGAAACAGCTGTCGCTTCGGTCGTGGCGGCGGAAAGCCTGCCCGAGGCTCCGCTCGAAGCTCTGAAAGCCCAGGCGGTTGCCGCCCGTTCCTACTTCGTGGCCAGCCGCGGGCGCCATCACAATTTCGATTTCTGCGATACGACGCACTGCCAGTTTCTGCGCGCACCGCCCGCGCCGGAAGTGCCGCAGCTCGGGCCGTCGCGGCTACGCGTGACCTCGTGCTCGCGTACGAGTCTCATCCCATCGCCGCCATGTATACGCGCAGTTGCAGCGGGCGCACTCACACTCCCGCGCAGTTGGGACTCTCCCCGGCGGCCTATCCTTACTACCCGGTCGAGTGCAAATACTGCCGCGCGCACCCGGCGCGATGGTCGAGTCGAATCTCCGCTCAGGACGCTGCCACTCTGCGCAGCTCCGACGAGTCTGCGCGACTTAACCTCGATCGCCGTCTCGGCTGGGGCACGGTTCCGAGCAATGACTTCGTCGCCAAGAAAGGGCGCGATCAGATCATTCTGGAGGGAACGGGCGAGGGACACGGCATCGGGCTGTGCCAGGCCGGAGCGCAAGCCATGGCCGCAGCGGGCGCGGATTTCCGGCAGATCCTGAGCCACTACTACCCCAACGCGGCCATCGTCATTTCGCCAAAACCAGCTTCGGTGGGGCAGGGCGGCTGGGCACAAGCTGCGCCACGCCCGTGATTTTCATCTGCCGGGGCCGATCCGCGAAAAATTGACGCCCTCGAGTCACGTAGAATACTCTGCGACGGGCGGACTTGCCTTCTTCGGACTTGCCTTTTATGGATCGACGCGAAGCTCTTCAACTGCTGGCCACGGGGACAGCCCTCCAACTGGCGCCACTCAAACTGCTGGCGAGTGCTGCGGCAAGCACGCCGATTGCTCGATACTCAGGCTACGCTGCGCACCTTGAACCCCCACCAGGACGCAACCGTGAAGGCGATGGCGGAGTTGATTCTTCCCAAGACCGAAACGCCCGGAGCGACGGACGTTGGCGCCAGCGAATTCATCGACCTGATCTTGACGGAGTGGTACGACGAGCCGGATCGCGCCCGTTTCTTGAATGGATTGGCGGATGTGGACGTTCGCACGAAGGCGCTGTTTGGCAAGGATTTTGTCGACGCCTCGCCCGATCAACAGGCAGACATTCTGACTTGGTTGGGGGAGAAGATGATAGCGGAGGCGGACGCGTCGGGAACTGTGCCCCGCCAGCGCCGGCGCTCCTCGCAGGGATCATCCAGAAACTTCTATTCCATGCTGCGGCGCCTGACGCTGACCGCCTACTACACCTCGGAAGCCGGCGCCACCGCGGAATTGCATTTCCAACTCATCCCTGACTCGCACGACGGTTGCGCGGACGTCGCCCTCCGGAAAAGGGGGACCCAGAGAACCAGTGAAGGACGAAACGACCTACGACGCGATTGTGATCGGCTCCGGTATGACCGGAGGCTGGGCCGCGAAGGAGTTGACCGAGAAGGGACTGAAGACGCTGGTGCTTGAAGCGGGCCGTCCCATTGTGCCCGAGCAGGATTACGTAGAGCACGTTCCGCCGTGGGAGATGCAATTCCGCGGAATGCGCGACCGCCGCCGGCAGTTGGAAGATCAGCCGATTCAGAGCACGTGCTACGCCTGTGACGAATGGTCCGCAAAGTTCTTCGTCAGCGACAAGGAGCATCCTTACACGACGCGCCCGGGCAAGCCGTTCCGCTGGATTCGAGGACGGCAGGTCGGCGGGCGATCCATCGTATGGGGACGCCAGGTTTACCGCTGGAGCGATCTTGGATTTCGAAGCCAATCTGCGCGACGGAATCGCGATCGATTGGCCGATCCGCTACGCCGATGTCGCGCCCTGGTACGACTACGTCGAGGATTTCATCGGCATCACGGGCGAGGCTCTGGGCCTCCCGCAATTGCCCGACAGCAAGTTCCTTCCGCCGATGGAACTGAACTGCGCGGAGTTGGTGGTCCGCGACGCGATTGCGAAACATTTTGGCGCGGAGCGCGTTCTGACCATCGGGCGCGCGGCCATTCTCACTCAGGACCATCGCGGCCGCGCCGCCTGCCATTACTGCGGTCCATGCGAGAGAGGATGCATCACGCGATCGTACTTCAGCAGCGTAAATGCGACCCTGCCGGCTGCCGAGAAGACCGGACGGATGACGCTCCGACCGCACAGTGTGGTGCACAGCCTCAATCTTCGACTCCCGCACGCGAAGAGCGACCGGAGTGCGCGTCATCGACGCCAGGACTCGCGCTGCACTGGAGTTTCGCGCCAAGGCGATCTTTCTTGTGCGCTTCGGCGCTGGAATCGGTACGCATCCTGTTCAACTCTTCCACGCCTGAGTTTCCCAATGGATTGGCAAACTCGAGCGGAGAGTTGGGCCACAACCTGATGGACCACGTGAAGACCGGGGGCGCAATCGGCGATCATCCCCGGCAATGAAGAGCGAATGGTGCTCGGGAGACGGCCCAACGGGATTTATGTTCCGCGATTTCGCAACGTGAAGACCAAGCATGCCGGATTCTTGCGGGGATATGGTTTCCAGGGAGGCGGCCATCGGCGAAGGCTGGGAGCGCGGAATCGCGCAAACGGGATTCGGCCCGGAATTCAAGAAGTCGATCAGTCGGCCGGGACCGTGGCGATTCTCTTTGGCGGCTACGGCGAGTGCCTGCCGAATCACGATAACTACGTGGAACTCGACAAAGAAAAAGTTGACGCGTGGGGAATTCCCGTGCTGAAAATCAACTGCGCATTTGGTGAAAACGAGCTTGCGCTCCGAAAAGATATGTCCATAACCGCAGCCGAGATGCTTGCCGCGGCGGGAGCGCACGACATCGAGCCCTTGCCGACGACGAACCGCCCGGATTTTCCATCCATGAGATGGGCACGGCTCGCATGGGGCGCGACCCGAAGACTTCCGTCCTCAATTCCTACAATCAAGCGCACGATGTCAAGAATCTTTTCATCACCGATGGCGGCGCCATGGTTTCATCGTCCTGCGTGAATCCTTCGCTCACCTACATGGCGCTGACCGCACGCGCCTGTGACTACGCCGTGCGGCAGACTGAAGAAGGGAGAGCTTTAGCGCGCGATGAACAATCGACGTCAATTTCTGAAGATGCTCTCGTCGGCCATGCTGGCGCCGATGGTCTTGGCTGAAACAAAGGCGGCGGAAACGAAACCGAGCCAGATCCCGCTGGCATTTTCCACGCTGGGTTGTCCCGCATGGGAATGGAAAAAGATTCTGGATTTTGCCACGCAGCACGGATTCTCCGCGATCGAACTGCGCGGTCTTGAGGGAAAATTGGACTTGCCCGCGCTATCCCCTCTTCGCTGCGGACCGGATTGAGCAGACGAAAAAAGAAATCCGTGCCAGCAAGTTGCAGATTGCCTGCGTGAGCAGCTCTGCACAGTTGTATGTGCAGGATCCGGCTAAGCGGGCAAAAGAGTTGGCAGACGCCCGCCGCTTCATCGATCTGGCCGCAACCCTCGAAGCACCGTATGTGCGCGTGTTTGGGGGCAAGGCGGAGTCCGACAAAAGCCTCGCTCCCAGCGACGAGACCAAGGCCCGAGTGGCCGCGGGTTTGCGCGAACTGGGTAAATATGCCGGCCCCCACAACGTGACCGTGATCATCGAGTCCCACGACCACTTCACGGCCTCTGCGACCTTGAAAAATGTGTTGCAGCTCGGCCGATTCCGAACACGTTGGTCTGCTCTGGGACGCCCATCACACTTTCGCCACCTCGAACGAAGATCCGGAATTTACCGTCCACCAACTCGGCCCCTGGATTCGCCACACCCACCTGAAAGACTCGATCGGCAGCGGGGAAGATCGCAAGTATGTGCTGACCGGGCGAGGCAACGTCCCTATCCAGCGCCAGATCGAGGCGCTGCGTTCGATTGGATATAAGGGATTCTACTGTTTCGAATGGGAGAAACTCTGGCATCCCGATATCGACGACCCCGAGATCGCCATCGCGGATTACGCGCGTGTGGTCGGCCAATGCCTGGGAAACGCACGGGCTTGCGGACTGATGTAACCGTAAAACTGATGTGAACGTAGAGACGTAACTCGGCTACGTCTTCTCGCCCACGTTCGCCCACCATCTCAGCACTGCGGCCTAGCCGGCAGTCGGGGCGCTCTCCGAGATCGTTTCACTCTTCGCGTCCCAGTAAACTTTCTTGCCCGACCAATACGACTGTGCGGCCATCATGCAGGCGACGGAATGCGCGAATCCATCGTGCACCGTAGCGTGCGGCTGCTGCCGGGAACGCATGCACTCCAACCAGTTCGCCATGTGCTCCAGAGACAGATCGTCGATTCCCATGGGCGGGAGCTGTGTTCTCTCCCGGCAGGAGCACAAATTTCGATTCTCTCTTCTCGATCAATGTCGGCGTCGTCTTCGTGCGTCCCTTTCTCCTCGATGATTTGATAGCGCGGGCTGCCTTCACCACCGATGTTGATCAGACTCGCCTTCTTCCCCATGTACCGCGTGAAGCTGGGCGCGTCATTGCCGAAGCTGGTCGAATAGCTGACCAGAAATCCTTTCGGATACTCCAGCAAGGTCTGAAACGTGTCCGCCGTTTCGCGACCGTCGTGCCAGGCAAAGACTCCTCCATGGGACACGACAGACTTTGGGAAGCTGATCGTCCATGAACCAGTGCACCAGGTCGATGGCATGGCTCATCCACTGATCCGGAATCCCGCTGGAAAACTCTTTATATAAGACGAAACTCAAAATACAGTTGCGGATCGAACGGCCGCGCTGGCTTCGTCAGCAGCCATTTGCTCCAATCCGTGTCTTGCTCGCGAATTTGCTTCACCTCTGGACGGCCCCGCCAACGCGGGCCGTGATAGTTCCACACGACTTCCACCTTGCTTACATCCCCGAGTGCCCCGCTGCGCGCCACTTTTTGTGCCGCCTGCGGGTAGGGCTCGCTGCGATGTTGCGTCCCGGCCTGGACGATGGTCTTGGCTTGCAGCACCGCTTCACGCGCCGCTTTCGCTTCGCTCAGCACGTTCCCCATCGGCTTTTCGACATAAGCGTCTTTGCCCGCCTCCGCCGCCATTTTCAGGATGGGCGAATGCGAATGTTCCGGTGTGGAGATCAGCACCCCGTCGACGTCTTTCATGGAGAGCAGTTCTTCGACGTGCTGGACAGCGCGGGGAGCCCGGCCGTAATAGCCCGCATTCGTGGCGGCGGCTTTCTCGCGATTCACCTTCCACAGGTCGCAGACGGCGATCATCTCCACGTGATGACTGGATTTCAACTTGGATGCGATCAGATCGAGATCCTCACCGCGACTTCCGATGCCGACGTGCCCAAGCGAGATGCGGTCGTTGGCGCCAACGATATTTTCGTACGACAACGCCGTTCGGGGCAGTACCACACCACCCGCGATCACGGCAGCGGATTTTCCTAGGAATGCTCGGCGGTTGATCTGGGATTCACTCATGATTTGCTCCGGCGCACGAATCGAGCGCCATGCTAAGTGGCGCTGCTGCGCAAGTCAAGGACCGCTGCTCCGGCGTGACGGAATGACGGTATGAAGGTGAAGAATTTCCCGCCTCAGCTTGTTTTCAGGCCATTGGGCACCAACGGCAGTGAGCGCAGTCGCACGCCAGTCGCATCGAAGATGGCATTCGCGATCGCTGGAGCCAGTCCGATCATCGGGCACTCGCCCGCGCCTACTGACGGAATATCCTTACGGTCGAGCAGAACGGTTTCAAGCGTTGGAACATCGCTGAAACGGGGCACGCGATATTCCGACAACCGGCCGTTCAGAATCTTGCCATTGTCGAATTCGATGGCTTCGAACAGCGCCCCACCTAGCCCCTGAACGTTCGATCCTTCGATTTGATTGCGCAGGCCGTCGGGATTCACGATCGCGCCGCATTCAAAGGCGGAAACCACCCGAACGACCTTGACCTCTCCCGACTTTCGATCGACGTTGGACCTCGGCGAATGTAGCGATGTTCCCCAATTTTTCGTACCCGCCGCCCATGCCAAATCCCTGACCCGCAGCCTTGCTTTTCCCCCAACCGAACTGTTTCGCCGCCGCCTCGAACACCGCGCGCAGCCTCTCGTCCTTCAGGTTCTTCAGTCGGAATTCCAGCGGATCCATCTTCACCGCGTGCGCCAGTTCGTCCATGTGCGACTCGCGGGCGAAATGGTTGGCAGTCGCGGCCAGCGCCCGGTACGATCCCTGTCGCAAAGGTGAACGCGTCGCATGGAAGACAATGCGCTGGTTCGGAATCTCGTAATAGCGTGCGAATCCCCGCCGAACCCGAATTGTAGTTGTGGAACTCCCACGCCGTGATGGTCCCGTCGCTGCGCACGCCGCCGGTTACGTCAATGACGCCGGCGGGACGAAAATACGCCCAGCTGAACTCCTCTTCCCGCGTCCACACCACTTTGACTGGACGCTTGGCTGCCCGCGCCAGTCGCGCGGCTTCGATCGCCGTCTCCCCGGTGTGCTTGCCGCCATATCCAGATCCGGTATCCGGCATCAATACCCGCACTCGATCTTCGGGAATGCGAAATGCCTCGGCGAGTTGGTCGCGGACCCCAAACGGACGCTGCGTGCCCGTCCACACCGTCAACTTGTCCCCATCCCATTTCGCCAGCGCAGCGCGGGGTTCGAGAGGAACGTGCGCGATGTAGGACACGGTATAGGTCTGTTGCACCCGGTGATCGGCAGCGCCCAGGGCCTGATCCACGGCTCCCACGTCGTACCGGTCACCGTCTCCCGTCGGATCATCGCCCGCGACCGTGTTCTTGCGCAGATAGTCGAACAATTCCTTGCTCGAAGGTTGCGGCTCAGACTTCCACTCGGCGTGAATGGCGGCTACCGCGCCAGCAGCTAGTTCGGTACTCGCAGCGGCAACGCCCACAAAATTGCCGTCATGCACGACCGTTGCCCCCATCTGCTCCGCCTTCTGCGCGTCCACGGAAAGCAAAGTCGCGCCAAACGAAGGGGGCCGCAACACTTTGCCGTAGAGCATGTCCGGCAACTTCTGGTCCGATGGATAACGGTGCTTGCCCGTCACAAAGTCGCGTCCGTCCACCTTGAGCGCGGATTGGCCAGCCACTTTCCAACTCGCCGCCGGAATCAGAGGAGTCTCTGCCGTTACGGTCTGGGTCAGCTGCTGCCCCTTCGTCAGCGCCGCATATTCCACGGATCGCTTGTTGCCCGGATCGGTAACCTTCCCGTCGGAGGCGACCAGGCGCGAACGATCCGTTTGCCATTGCGCCGCCGCCAGACCAATCAGCATCTCGCGCGCAGCTGCCGCAACTTTGCGCAGTTGCGGGTTCATGGTGGGAGTCGTGCGGCTTCCGAACGTACCCATGTCGAAGGGCGTAAGCTGAGTGTCGCCCATTACCAGTTCAATGTTTCCGATCGGCACGTGCAATTCTTCCGCAACCGCCTGGCTCAGGGAGGTCCGGATGTTCTGGCCCATCTCGGCCTTCCCGGTGTAGACAGTGACTTTGCCGCGCTCTCCGATATGAAGCCAGGCATCGATTTCCTTGGGGAGATCACGCCGCCCTTGCCTTGCCCCGCCCGACTCTTGCGCGGCCACCGCCGGTTTCAAGACCGAAACCACCAGAACTCCGGCGCCGAGAAACTTGAAGAATTCGCGGCGGTCCAAATCGAAACGGTAAGGAGCCGCGGCCGTGAGTTCGTAGCGCTCCGGCTCCAACGGAACTTGCGGGTGAGTTCTGTCGCTCATCGGCTCGCTCCTTTCGCGGCAGATGACGCCGTCCCCGCCTTGGCCGCCTTCTGGATCGCCCTGACGATGCGTGAATAGGTTCCACAGCGGCATACATTGCCGTCCATGAAATCGACAATTTCACTCTCTTTCGGCTCCGGATTTCGCCGGAGCAGCGCCACCGCCGACATGATCATCCCCGACGTGCAGTAGCCGCATTGCATCGCGTCCACTTCGAGGAATGCCGCCTGCACCGGATGCAGTTGATCTCCGCTGGCCAGGCCTTCAATCGTTGTGATCTGCTTCTGAGTAACCGTGCCCACCTTGGTGATGCACGACCGCTGCGCCTTTCCGTCGATCAGGACCGTGCAGGCGCCACATTGGCCCTCCCCACAGCCATACTTGCTGCCCGTCAGATCGAGTTGTTCGCGCAAGACGGCGAGCAGGCTGGTGTCAGGGTCTGCGTCCACCGTATAAGGCTTTCCGTTTATAGCGAGACGAATGTTGCCCATTCCAGTCTCCACAATCGAGGCATACGTGCGGCGTTTTGAGCGGACCTTCTGCCGAGAATCATATACCCGCCGGTGGGGCCAGTTAAAGATGTGGGCCCGCTCCAGTCGGTGAAACTCGCCTCTTGTCCGCTTTCCCTCAGTCGTTGATCGCCTGGTGCGCGAGCACGTTGACTTCGCGGTCCACGTCAACTCGCCCGTCGGATGCAGTTGCGCGATTTGAACCAGGCGACGTGACCGTGCCGGATGACCAGCGTCACAGTGCCGGCAATGCGCTTGCCGTCGATCTCATGTGGCACGGCTGTGCCAATGCGTTCCAGTCGTTCGGAAGACAATCCGACCGATTCCGGTTTGCCGGTGGGAAGATCCTGTGCGAATGAACAAATGCTCAGTAGAAGAAAGCCGGGCAGGACCGGAATGATCTTCCGGTCCCGCCCGGCGACAGGAGTCGTGCGCATCGTTCCTCCGCGTTCTAGGACTTGATGGTTTTCGAAGCCGCGTCCCAGGTCACTGGCTTCTGGCGGAAATACGATTCGTTGGCCATATGGCAGGCGATGGCGGCGTTGTTGCCGAAAACCGCATCTTCGGTCACCGGCTTGCGCGACTTCACCGCCGAAAAGAAATTCTGCAGGTGTGGACGCACATCGTCCCAGTCATGGCCCTTATACACGACGTCCTCATGCACAGGCTCTTTGCCCAGCGGCGGGTCATGCTCCGCGTGCCACTCCTTCACGTACTGCTCCCGCATCTTCGCCGGGAAACTAAAACTGTAATAGCTGGGATCCATATCGATGCCCGGCTGGGGAGAGTGCCGCAACTCGAACTCGCCGGCATCGAGCAGCCCCTTCGGGCCCATGAACCGCGCCAGTTCCGGCGTTTCCGTTCCCAGTCCCAGGCGGACATAGACCGGCACCCCGTCATAATCGAACAGCACGGTATGCAGGTCGGGCATGTCACGCCCGTCCTTCCAGCGGAAGATGCCGCCCATGGCCGTCGCTGATTTGGGCACTTTATTCCATCCCAGAGTGACCAGCATGCCGCTGATGAGGTGCACCATCAGGTCGCCGGCCACTCCGGTGCCGTAGGCGCGCCAGCATCGCCAGCGCGCGAAATGCAGGTTGTTGAAGGGGATCTTGGGAGCATCATTGAGCCATGTGTCCCAGTCCAGCGTCTGCGGAGAGAGATCGGTTGGAGGCGGATATTCCCACGCGCCGGTGGGATCGTTCCTTCCTAGTGTGAGCTCCACCATTTCAACGTCGCCGATTGCTCCGCCCGCGTAGAGTTCCCGCGCCTTGGCACAGAGCTCGGAACTGACGCGCTGCGAGCCAATCTGCACGATGCGATTGTTCTTCTGCGCCGCCTCGACCATGGCCAAACCGTCGGCCACGTTGTGCGACATGGGCTTCTCGCAATAAATATCCTTGCCGGCGTTGCAGGCGTCGACTACTACGCGCCGGTGCCAGTGATCCGGAACCGCGGCCACAATGCAGTCGATGTCCTTGCGGTCGAGCAACTCCTGATAATGGCGCGTGGTGGGCAGGCTGGTGTTAGCGGTGATTTCCTTGGCCAGGGTGTGGCGCCCGTCATAGAGGTCGGCAGCGCCGACGCACTCCACGCCGGGCAGTGTGATCGCCCCGCCTAGCAGCCCGGAACCCTGCATGCCGATTCCGATCATGCCAAAACGCACACGATCGCTCGGCGCCACGGCCCGCGGAAATGGTTGAGCTTCCAGTCGAACAGTCTTTGAAACCAGCAGGCCGCCCGCGGCGGCGGCCGCACTTCCCTGCAAAAATGCGCGTCGCGAAAGAATACGTTTCATGCGAATCCCTCCATTGATTTTGACTGCGACCTGCTCTGGTTCTTCCGGCTACTTCTTCAACGGCTTGATTGCCACTTCTTTGAAAAACACGATGTCGTTGTCGCTGTGATTCTGCAGACCCATATAGCCGAAGTTGGGTCGCGGACCACGTTGCGGTTCGAAATCAAACTTGCGCTCCGGCACCGGATCTCCATCCTTGTAGTCCGTCACCTTTACACCATTGAGCATGACGATCGTGCGTGACCCGTCCAGCGTGATGTCCATGGTGTTCCACTCCGGGCCCGGCTTCCATGCCTTCGCCAGCGGTTTGGTCAGCGAGTAGAGCATGCCCGTCGAATGGTATTCGTCTTCTTTCGAAGTCTCGGGATGGTTGTCGATCTGCACCTCAAATCCGTAGTTCACCGGCATCCACTCTTCGCGGGGTTCGATGGGAATGCGGATGAAAACTCCGGAGTTGTCGTTCTCGTCGCGCATCTTGTACACGACGTGGATCTCGCAATTGCCGATTTTGCCACCCGTCCAGTAGAGCAAGCCCATGCCACCGTGGGTGCGGATCAACCCATCTTCCACCGTGTCGCCGCCCGGGCCCACGTGCTTCCAGCCAGTCAAATCTTTGCCGTTAAAAAGCGGTTGCCACTTGTCGGGATCGCCCTTGCAGGCGTTCTGATTTTCATCGGCAGCGAACGACAGCGTGACCAGACCGGCAACCAGAAAAATCAAGACAGTAAATCGTTTCAGCATTGGGAATCTCCTGAGAATGTTCTCCACCAGCTACGGTAAGACAGACCAACATACTCGCACCCACGTCTGGAATCAAACGGGACACGCCAAATTTCCAATTTTCACCGGGGGGCACACCAGGAAGGATGCAGGGATTGGCCCCGAAAATGATTTGCGCCTCACCAGGACGGCGAGACGCAAAATTGTTCGAAAACTGAAGCGGGTGCCCCACCCTTGTCCGACGCTTTTGTCGGACAGGGTGGGGATTCTGACTCTAGTCCATTTCCCGCACGAGCCCTTCCCGGCCCCGCATGCCCGCCGCGGCTCCCGAACCACCCTCCGCCGTCCGCTTTTTCTGCCAGTCGGCTTCGGTGAGCACCGAAATGCTTTCCGCTTTCTTCTTCTTCAATCCGGCATTGATGCCGGGCAGTTCCTTCTGCGTCAGCTTCTGGAAATCGCCAATCACGTCCTCCAGTTCGTGCGCCAGCGAATCGGCCCGCGCCGCCTGGTAGTCTGCCGGCTTGCCCTCATAGCCGTTGACGCTGCCATAGAGTTGCCCGAGAAGTTCGCGGATGCGTTCCTCTCCGGTGATCATGCCGCCTTCTTTCGTGGCCACGATCTTCGACCGCAACTCGTCGCACCTGGCCGCCAGCCCCTGCAACTGCTTCCGCAGTGGATCATTTTCCGGCAGTTTGGAAGCCCTCTGATTGGCCGCGTCGCGAACCCCTTCGATCGCCTCGACCGCATACGTCATGTGTTCGATGGTGTGGTAGACCTTCATCGTCAAATCGAACTGGGCCTTGCGATCTTCCAACGTGAACTTGGCGCGCGGATCAAGCACCACATTCAACTGCTCGGTATAGACGTTGTCGCCCTTGGTCATCTTCACCGTGTACGTGCCCGGCAGTACCCGCGGACCCTGGGCCGCCTCAAACAGCGCAGTCGCCGCAGGCGGGACCGCTGGGGCCTTCACCCGCATCGACCAGTTCGCCCGGTTCAAACCGCGGTGCTTGCTTCCGGCCACGGTATCGACCTGCTTGCCGTTGGCATCGAGAATCTCGATCTTCAGATCCCCAAAGATGTGGCGGCCTCTCTGGTAATAAGTGATCTGCGCCTCTCCAGGCCGGTTCCGGCCGGTAAAGGCTTCGTCACCTTCAGGCCATCCCCCAAACGTGTCGAAGTACTGAACCGCCTTGTCCGGAATCAGGGCAGCTTCCTTCGACATCAGCTCCGGAGTCAACGCGCGCAGTGCCGAAATGTCGTCAATGATCCACATGCCGCGGCCATGCGTCGCCAGCACGAGATCACTCTCCCGGGCCTGCACGGCGATATCGTCCACCGCCACGGCAGGGAAGTTGCTCCCTTGGTATTGTGCCCAGTGCTGGCCGCTGTCGACGGAAATCCACAACCCGAACTCCGTACCCAGGAAAAGCAGGTTCGGTTTCACCGAGTCTTCCTTGATCACGTGCGCATATCCGCGCGCCCCGCTCTCCTGCACCGGAAGCGCCGTCCAGGTCTTCCCATAATCCGTGGTCTTGTAGGCGTACGGCTTCATGTCCCCGAAGGTGTGGCGATCGAAAGTCGCATAGGCCGTGGCTTCGTCGAACCGGCTGGCCTCAATCGTCGACACCCAGGAATTCTTGCCCAGCCCGGCAATGTTGCCCACGACGTTGGTCCAGGTCTTGCCGCCATCCCGCGTGATCTGCACGTTTCCGTCATCCGTTCCGACCCAGATGATCTGCCCGTTTTTCGGCGATTCCGAGATCGAATAAATCGTGGTGTGCATTTCCGCCGACGAATTGTCGATGGTCACGCCGCCCGATTCTTCCTGCTTCTGCTTCTCCGGATCGTTGGTCGTGAGGTCGGGCGAAATGCGATCCCAGGACTGGCCGTGATCGCGCGACCGGAACAGGAATTGCGCCCCGATGTAGATCGTCCCTTTCTCGTTGGGACTCATGTGAATCGGCGTGTTCCAGTTGAAGCGCAGTTTCTTCTCGCCGTAGTTGGGCAACGGCTTGATGGACCGGCCTTCGTGCGTGTAGCGGTTCACGCGGCCGATTTCTCCGCCCTGGGCTTCCGCATAGATATAGTTGGGGTCAGAAGTATCTTCAAACATCCAGAAGCCGTCTCCCCCGAACATGTTTTCCCAGCGCGAATTCGTAATGCCGCCGGGATACGACGAATCGCCTACCCACGAACTGTTGTCCTGCAGTCCGCCGTACACGTGATAAGGATCGGAGTTGTCGGTGCTCACGTGGTAGAACTGCGAAATCGGCAGGTTCATCTGGTGCTTCCAGCGGGTGCCGCCGTCCTCGCTGCGCCACAGTCCGCCGTCGTCGCCCGCAATCACGATGTTCGGATTCTTGGGATTGATCCAGACATCGTGAAAGTCCCCGTGCGCTCCGCCCGAAACGACGTTGAAAGTCTTGCCTCCGTCGGTGCTGTAGAGCAGGATGAGATCTGGCTTGAAAATCTTGTTCTCGTCCTTGGGATCGACAATCAGGTTGCCGAAATAAAACGGGCGCCACACCATGAAGTTGCTGGCATCGAGTTTCTTCCAGTTCGCCCCACCGTCGTCGGAACGGTACAGCCCTCTTCCTTTCTCCGCTTCGACGTTGGCATAGACCACCTGCGGTTTCGAGGGCGCCACTGCCACCGCCACACGTCCCCACGGTTTGGCGGGCAGGCCTTTGGCGTTGCTGTCGTTGATCTCGGTCCAGTGATCGCCGCCATCGGTCGACTTAAACAGCCCGCTGCCCGGCCCGCCGGAACGGAACGTCCAGCCCTGACGCCGGAAGTCCCACATCGACGCGTAGATCGTCTTCGGTTCCTGGCGACTCACCGCCAGCAGCGCGCAACCTGAGGATCCATTCGCTCCCGCCAGAACCTTCTTCCACGTCTTGCCGCCGTCGGCCGTCTTGTAAACTCCGCGCTCGTCGTTGTCATCCCACAGGTGCCCCGTCGCGCACACCACGACATTGTTGCCATCCGTAGGATCGACCAGAATCTTCGCGATATGCTCGCTGTCCTTGAGCCCGACGTTGGTCCAGTTCTCGCCGCTGTCGGTGGACTTGTAAACGCCGTTGCCCACGGAAACGCTGTTGCGGGTCCAGGCCTCGCCGCTGCCCACCCAGACCGTTTTTGGATTCGACGGGTCAATGGTGACCGCGCCAATCGACTGCACGCTCTCGCGGTCGAAAACCGATTTGTAGGTTGTGCCGCCGTTCACCGACTTCCAAACTCCACCGCTGGCTGCTCCCACGTAGACGGTAATTCGGCCGTCCTGCTCAATGGCGTCCAGCGCCGCGACGCGTCCACTCATCGTCGCCGAGCCAATGTTGCGCGCCGGAAGCCCCGACACCGTGGCCGCATCGAACTTGTAGCCCGTCTGGGAGTAGGCCGTGTCGGCTGAAAGCATGAAAGAGACAACCCAAAAGAACATGCTCAACTTCGTCAGAAGGGAAAAATGACAGCGTCTCGTATTCATCGGTTCGTTTCCTCGTTGCGGTTCAAGATTTCGCCTACTGCAGTGCTTGACTCAGTTTTTTCCCGTATCCGGCTTTGGTGCTTCTTTCAGAGAAGCAGGTAACGCAAAGTCAGAATCTGGAATGGCCAGGTTTACTTCAATTTTTTCAATCGTGGTGATCTGGGCGCCAGGATTGTCCTTCGGTCCCTCAGAGATGGAAAAGGGATACATGACTCCATCGACTGGCTTGTAAGAGCCCACGTCCACTACGCGTTCTCTCGTCGAGCCCCTGACAAACTGCTGAATCTCTTTGCGGATTTCAAGATAAGTATCCGGGTCGAGATAGTAGTAAATGATGTCGCCGTTCTTCAGCGTGACCCTCAACCGCAGCGCGTCATCGCCATCAACCAGGCCGTGCCCCAGGTATTCGATGGTGTTGCCCTTCGCGGCGTGATCAACAAGCGGACCGTCGAAATCGGAGGCTAAAAGCAAATCGCGCAGGATATCCTCGCCCATTAACTCGGGCTCCTTGCGTCCGCGGAAAGGTTGGGTCCGCCAGCCCGTGGAACCGTCGTAGGCCTGGATCGCAGTCATGCCCTGCATGGTGAGAGTCTGTCGAACTAAATCTGGGCGCTTATTCGTTTGCCCGACGACAGCCATGCGCCCTCTGGCATTCTTGAGCCTGCCGGTCATACGCCAGGTCTGGACCGACGTGATCTTGTCGATCCCACCTTTTGCCTGGAGGTTCTTGCTGACGAGTTCCTCCGCGGTTTGAGCGCACGCAAACACGCTGAAGCACGAGACTGCAACCAGAACCATCACCGCGTGACGCATGGGCGAACTCCTGAATTTGGTTGTGGTCTTCCTCCAACCAAATCGTTATCCGGGAGAATCAATGAATCCCGACCAACCCGGACTTCTTCTCCTCCGTCTTCAGCGACGCAGGAACCGCAAAGTCCGCGGGATTGATATTCACATTCACTTCAATCTTCTCGACGGTTGTGGTCTGCGCCGCGGGATTCGCTTTGGACCCCTGCGAAATCGAGAAGGGATACATCACCCCCGCCACCGGCTTGTACGACCCCATCTCCGAGACGCTCTCGCGCACCGAGCCGCGGATAAACTCCTGGACTTCCTTCCGAATTTCCAGGAACGTATCGGGATCGAGGTAGTAATAGATGATGTCGCCATCTTTCAGCGTGACTTTCAGGCGGAGCGCGTCGTCGCCATCGACCACATCGTGTCCCAGAAACTCCACGGTGTTGCCTTTTTCCTTGTAGTCCACCAGCGGACCGTCGAAATCTGCGTCGAGCAGCAGGTCCTTCAAGTCGTCTTCGCCCATGAACTCGGGATCCTTGTGTCCGCCAAAGGGCTGGATCTGCCAGCCCGTCGTGCCATCATAGGCGGTCACCGCTGTCATACCCTGCAGCGAAAACGTCTCGCGCACCAGGTTCGGGCGCAGGTTCTCCTGCCCCACAGCTGCGGTGAAACCTCCACCTCCGTTGAGTTTGCCCGTCATGCGGACCGAGTGGATGGCCCTGATCTTGTCGATTCCGCCCTTCGCCTGAATGTTCTTGTTGACCAACTCTTCGGCGCTTTGCGCGCCGGCGAAAACGCTCAGGCACGAGACCGCCAGCACAATCACTGCGTGACGCATGAGGACTCCTGTTGTATGGGACTTTGACCCGGGAAATGAGACGAACAGTACTCTACCCGGTAGTAGACGTACTTGCCAAGCCTTGGTTAGCGAAGATGTCACACGTAGCGACGGACGCATTCGTCCGTCCCGCCAAGGCGAAGCCCAGCGGAAGCGCCGAATCGTCTCTGCACAGCCCGGTCTACCTATTTCGGCGCGGCCTCGGCTCCGATCTTCTCGATCACGATCGCAGTGGACCCGCCGCGCGTGTACACCTTGCCGCTAGCCGTTACTCTTTGTCCGGCGAACGGCATCAGTTTCTCATTCTGACCTGCCGACGGTGTGGTGTCGGCGATCGGCCAATAGATCGTTCCATTGTCCGCCAGGATTACCAACGGCGATCCCGCCTTCGCGCAAGCCTCGGCGCACTGGGCACTGATGGGTTTCTTCAGCCCCTTGGTAAACGCGCAGGCTGAATCGAGAACGTAGCCGCTTACCGAAACGGACTTGCCGGCATCGCTGCCCACGGCCAGCAGGGCCGCGAAAACGCAGACGACGATCACTCCCCTTGCCGCTTTTTGAATACTCATTTCAGCACCTCTCTCTCGAAGAGTCTTGAATCGATGTCGATTTCCCGAGTGGAAGCATAAGGTAGCAGAAGGCAACACTGGTGCAATAGTAAAAACCAGCTAGATTTCTTGACATCTACGAAGATTTTCGTTGACAGTACGAATGTCTTCGTAGTATGTTCCTGCCCATGAAGCAGCCTCCGCACAAACCCACCGCTTCGGAGCTGGAAATTCTCCGCGTGCTCTGGACCCGCGGGCCCTCGACAGTTCGCGAAGTCCATGAGTCTCTCAGCGAGAAGAAAGAGCTTGGCTACACCACGGTACTCAAGCTTCTGCAGATCATGACCACAAAAGGCACCGTGCGACGAAACGAAACCCAGCGCGCGCACGTCTATGAAGCATGCCTGCCCGCCGAGCAAACCAAGCGCCAGCTGGCCGGGGACATGCTGCAGCGGGTTTTCGAAGGTTCTGCGAGCCAGCTCATGATGCACGCGCTCGCCGGGCGCAAGTCTTCACCCGAAGAGATTGAAGAACTGCGCCGCTTGCTGGACGAATACGAAAGGAGCCGCCGATGACGACTCTGCTGAATTGGCTTTCCCCGACCGTGATGCACTCTTTGGGATGGGCGTTGCTGCATTTCCTCTGGCAGGGAACGGCTCTCGCGGCTCTGGCCGCGGTTGCGATGGCGTTGTGCCGTCGCGCGTCGGCACGCTACCTGCTGGGAGTTGGCCTGCTTGTGTTGATGCTGCTGGCACCGTTGACGACCTTCTTCTATTCGCAAGGGCATTCCGGTGTGGCAGACACCGCGAAGTCGTCGCCGCTTGCCGTGGCAGCCTGGCCAATTGCGAGGGGCAGGGCCGCGGCAAGTGGCTCGGCGCATTCTGTTTCGCTCGCGCCTTCACTCGATGCTTTGCCGTGGCTGGTCGAAGCGTGGCTTCTGGGCGTCGCTTTGTTCAGCCTTCGATCCGCCGGCGGATTCTTCCTGCTGGAGCGTGAACGCCGCAGGGAATCCGGTGTCGTGAGCCCACGAATACTCAAGGTCTGCTTCGTCCTTCAGGACCGGCTCGGTATCCGCCGCGCCATTCAATTCTGCGAGTGCCAATGGCTGCAGGCGCCGGCAGTCGTCGGATGGTTTCGACCGATCGTCTTCCTGCCCGCAACCGCGCTTACCGGCCTCTCGGAAGAACAGCTGGAGGCGGTGATCGCCCACGAACTGGCGCACATCCGCCGCTTCGATCCCTTTGTGAATGTCTTCCAGGTTTGCGTCGAGACGCTGCTCTTTTACCATCCCGCGGTGTGGTGGCTCAACAAAAGGATTCGTGCCGAACGTGAGCACTGCTGTGATGACATGGCGGTGGAGCTCTGCGGCAACGCCGGTCGAATATGCGCGTGCGCTCACGCTGATGGAAGAATGGCGCGGCGCACCGGTCTTTGCCATGGCCGCGAATCGCGGTCCGCTCACCGAGCGCATCGTTCGCGTCCTCGGCCTGAAAACGTTCGGCGCGGGCATGCGCGGAATTGGAGTGGCGGGCAGCATCCTCTGTCTGACTGCGGCGCTGGTGGCTGGGCATGCCCTGCTGGGAATGGCGCATCCACCGTCCGCTGCCGCAATCTGGCAAGCGGCAGCCAAACCCGCCTCGCAGCCCGCCGCGCAACCCGCCGCCAGCGGCACTCCCAAACCTTCCCCCGCGCACCCCGCAAGCAGCGATCAAACCTCGGCAAGCAGCGATCAAACCTCGGCCAGTGTCTCCTACATCGACGCGATGAAGGCTGCGGGCATCGGCGATCTGACCGTCGATCAGCTGATCGCCATGAAAGTTCAGGACGTCACCCCGGAATACGTCCGGGAAATTCATGAGCAAGGCTTGCATCCCGACGCGAACACCCTGATTTCGATGCGGGTGCAGGACATCACTCCTGAGTATGTTCGCGGGCTGCACGCCTCCGGCCTCAATCCCGATCAGAACCAACTCATCTCTCTCAAAGTTCAGGGCGCCGACGGCGAATACTACCGCGGACTCAAAGAAGCCGGCATTCAGCCCGACGTGGAACAACTCATCAGCCTGAAAGTGCAGGGTGTAACTCCAGAATACGTCCGTGAACTCCGCGCGGCGGGCCTCGCTGTGACGGCGGACAAGGTGGTTTCTCTAAAAGTGCAGGATGTTACTCCGGCATACCTGAAGGCGCTGCACGATCAAGGCCTACAGCCGAATGCGGACGAAGCCGTGTCGATGCGGGTCCAGGATGTAACTCCGGAGTATGTGCGCGGCGTCCAGGCTCTTGGCCTCAAGCCATCGGTCAACCAGTTCATCTCCATGCGCGTGCAGGACGTAACGCCCGAGTACATCAAGGCGCTGCAAACCGCGGGATACAAGCTCGACATCGACGACATCATCAGCGCCAAAGTGCAGGATGTGACGCCCGAATTCATCGAGCGGGCCAAGCAGCATGGCTTCAAGGATCTGACCTTGCAGAAACTGATTCAGCTGCGGCAACTGGGAGTTCTGGATTCCAAGGCCGACATCTAGAGACTTATGTGGCGACAGCCGCCCTTCGGCTGTCCCAGCCTGGGCGAAGCCCGGCGCCACCGGTGAAATTTCAATGAGGAGAACCTATGAGAATGCGCCGAACCCTCGTTTATTTGGTTTTTGCGTCCTGCGTTCTTCTGTTCGCAGTCAAGAATCGAGCCGCAGAAAATCGCAGCGGCGACTGGACCATCAGCAAGTCCGACGAACCCGGCAAGGTCGAGTTCTCGCTGATCGAACACCATCATGGCGGGACGTCAAGCCACCAGTCGGGCTGGCCCGCGAGTTCGTTCCAGGGCGTGGACTTTTCGAAACCCGGCCGCCAGGACGTTCACTTCACCATCGCGCGCGACGCGGGCAAGATCGAGTGCGAAGGATTCCTCAATAACGGCGAGGGTGCGGGCCTGTTCCACTTCCAGCCGGATGCGAACTATCCGCGCGAGATGCACGCCCTCGGCTTCTCCGTCGACGACGAGAAGCAGTTCAGCATGGCGGTGCAGGATGTCAGCCTGGAATTCGCCCGGCAGATGAAGAACGAGCATCTCAGCGAACTCGATGCCGACAAGCTGATCGCGTTCCGCATTTTCCGCGTGGACTCGGCCTTCATTGATGCGCTCAGGGCGGAAGGCCTGAAGATTTCCGACTCTGACAAACTGGTCGCCTTCCGCATCCACGGGGTGACGCCGCAGATGGTGCGCAGCCTTCACCAGGCGGGTTATTCGCCGGATGAAGACACGTTGATTGCGATGAGAATCCACGGCGCGACCCCGGAGTGGATGGCAGAACTCAAGCAGCGTGGTTACGATCACGTGGATCTCGAAAAGCTGATCGCCTTTCGCATCCACGGCGTTTCGCCGGAGTTCATCCAGAAACTGCAGAGTCTGGGATATAAGCATCCTGATCCGGACGATCTGATCGCGATGCGCATCCACAATGTGACGCCGGAATACATCAGCGATATGCGGGCGCGGGGAATCCACGACCTCAGCATTGATCAACTGGTCAGCATGAGAATTCACGGCATCGACTGAAGACTCTGGTTGTTGATTGCCGGTTGATCACCGGCGGGTCCTGAGGGACGTCGCCCTACTCATCTCGCAACGTCTTCGCAGGATCGATGCCGGCAATTCGCAGAGTTGGCACCGTGGTAGCAACGAGCGTTACAAATGCGAGCATCAAGACGACTGCTGACGATTGTGGGCGCGTCATAGACTCCTACTCCGTAAAGCACGCTCCGCATAACCCGCAATGCGCCAGCACATAAAATCAAACCCAGGGCGATTCCCAGTGCCGAGGCTCGTAGCCCCGGCGCTCCGATATGGACCATGGCTTGACGAATGTTGGAGCCCAGAGCGATGCGGATGCCAATTTCTCGCGTTTTCTGCGCCACGAGATTTGCCACCAGTGCGAAGATTCCGACAGCACTCAGCAGCAGAGCCAGCGCCGCCATCGCGCTGAGCAGCGCCACTTCCACTCGCTGTGTCGCCAGGGTCTTCGCCAGCAGGTCGCGCATACTGTAAAAGCCGGAAAAGGGCAGGTTGGGGTCGGCACTCGCCAGCGCGCGTTGCATCTGCGCGGTCAATCCTTCCAAGGGGTGGGCGGTGCGGACGATCCAATCCGGTTGAAACCACACATGCACCAATGACAGGCCCTGCGCATTCATTTGCGCGGCGGGAATATACATGGCCTGCTCGCTCATGAGCGGAGCGTCCTCGTACAGACCGGAGGAAACGGAAACATCCGCCACCTCGCCCACAATCATCGTGTCTTTATTGATGAAGCGTCCTACTGGATTGGCGCCACCATAGAACTTTCGGGCGAAGGTCCGGTTCACCACGGCTACGTGCTGCGCCGTCGGGCCATCCGCATCGGTAAAGACACGGCCCGCAAACACAGGCATCTGCAACGTTTCGAAATATCCAGGTGTGACGTAGACCAAATCTGTCCCGTCCTGCTGCCCTGCCTCTTTGCCGTCGCTGAGGGTGACGCCGTCGTTCAGGGTGCGCTCGTAGGGCAGACTCAGTCCGACGGCAGCATTCTCCACGCCGGGAATCTGCCGCATGGCGGCCGTGCTTTCGTCCAATAACTTTCGGAAGGCTGCGGGATCGTGGAAGCGGGCGTCGTCGAGCGAGGCCTTGGCGATCATGACACCGTTGGGATTGAACCCCGGCGGCAGCGTCTCCAAATGGATCAGGGTGCGAATGAGCAGTCCTGACGCGGCCAGCAAAACTACGGTCAGGGCAGTCTCGCCCACAATCAACGCCTGCCGCAAGCGCAAACGGTCGCCGCCGGCTGCGGCACGACTGGCGATGGCGGACCGCAGGTCGAAAGATCGCGTGGCAAGGGCAGGCAGCATGCCAAAAAGCACGCTGGTGAGGACAGAGATGATAAGCGTAAATGCCAGTACGCGGCCATCAAGAGGTACGCTGGCCACAGGCAGAAGGTGTTCGGGCAGAAGCAAGAGCAACGCGCGCAAGGCAATGAAACCGACTCCTACGCCAGCCGTTCCGCCGACGAATGCAAGCAAGAGATTTTCGATCCAGAATTGCTTTTGGATCTGCCAGCGAGACGCACCGAGCGCGAGTCGGGTGGCCACTTCCGGCGTGCGTCGCAGCATGCGCACCAGCGTCAGGCCGGCAAGGTTGGCGCAGGCGATCAGCAGGATGAACCCCGCCGCCAGCATCAGCGCCAACACCTGCGGACGCAACTTAGCCGTTTCCCCTTTTTGCAGCGGCACGGAATAGTAGGTGACCTGCGCGCCGGGGTAGTTGTTCATTTCATAGAGGTGAGCACGGTGGGACCAGGCGCGGTTGATCTCGGCATTGGCTTCCTGCCAGGTCGCGCCGTCGCGCAACCGTGTGATGACGTCAAAGTTCGTTCCACTTCCTTCGCCTTCGCGGCTGGGCTGAATCGCCGTATACAGGTCGGCGTTCAAGGGAGTAGTCGCGTCTTCCGGGAGCACTCCGATGACGGTGTAGGGCTCGCCTTTCAGCAGAATCATTTGCCCCAGAATATTTTGATCTGAGCCGAAGGTATTTCGCCACAAACTGTAACTCAGGATGGTGGCCTTGGGCCCGTGAGCACGATCCTCTTCCTCCGAGAAATTGCGCCCGGCAACGGGATGCACACCCAGCACATCGAGGTAGTGCGCCGAGATGCGGCCCGCGTGAAGATACTGCACGCGCGACCCCGCTACGAGATTGACGCCCGACGTTCCTCCACTGGAAACAGCCGATATCAGGGACGGGACATTGTCGCGCAGCAACTCCCATTGCTCACCGTTCAGGTTGTGCCGCTCCTCGGAGGCACTGGAGCCGGTGATCCGCGTGTAAATCGTGCCCATCCGTTCGGGATGCGAGTAGGGCAGGCTCTTCAGCATGAGCGCATTCACGATGGAAAAAATCGCCGTGTTCGCGCCGATGGAAAGCGCCAGGGTAAGAACGACCGTCGCGGTGAAACCGGGGTTGCGCCGCAACTGGCGCGCGGCAAAGGTAAGGTGGTGCCGTAGAGCGTCCATCGACGATCCTCCTGGCAACAGAGCAGGGATTCCTGCGGGGGACTCTGCCTATCATACGTTGACGTGCCGGCGGATGTTCCGTTGCAGAGCGGTGGAGGAAATGAGGGACTCAGACCGGCTTGCGCTTAGTCCATCCCTGTTCGCGAAAGACACGAAGGCGAGGGCAGCCAAGAGCGCTCCGCGGGAAATCCCCACTTCTCGCAAAGAACGCGAGAAATGGGGCACCCGGCGCTACTTTGTCGTCGTCAAAATCCCCCGCCTGAGGCCTTAGTGCCCGAACGAAAAATTCAAACCTGTGGTGAGAATCAGGTCATTCTTCTTGGCGCCCACCGGCGGGTTGGTCACGTAAATGTCGCCAAACTGGTTCTGCCAGCCCAGCAACTTGCTGATCTTGGTAACTGTCCCGAGATTGAACGTGGCCCGGTATTGGCCGGTGTCCTGCAGGTTGGGAAAGAAGTAAAAGTTTTCGGTGAGTACTGTGGTCTTGCCCAGTTTGTGGTTCAGGTCCTCGCCCAAGGTCAGAGCCACAAATTTGTTGGTCTGGCCGTAGGACGTAAAGACCGGAGGGTTGCTGCCCGCGACCAATGTGCCGTTGGAATACGTTTCATGCGTGTAGTTAACGCCGCCCAGAAAATCGAGCGTGGTGGTGTCGGACTTGATGGCATGGAAACCGAAGCCACCACTGTACACGCTTCGCAGGTCAAGGAACTGCAATGCATTGCTCATGTAGTCTGCAGCCCCGAACACAAACAGGCGGGGATTCAGGTTGCGGTCGTAGCGGAACCCGCCTTGTACCAGGTTGGCGACCGTGGTGGGAGTGGCCAGGTCATTCCGGGTGTTGATGGAGTTCACATAGAGCGTGATCTTGTCGTTGAGCGTGGGATGGACGGCATTGAAGGCCAGGGCCAGGTTTTCGGATTGGCTGTTTCCACGCGCAATCGAAAAGCCCACGTTCGCTCCTGCATTCCAGCCGTGCCTTAATCCGGGATGCAGGGACTTGTCGTAAGCCTCTTGTTCGGCGTCGTTGCGGATCAAGGTTACGTCGCTCTGGGGCGCTTCCACGGTGCCCGCAGTCTTGGTGGCGATTTCAATCTTGCCGTCGGCGGTGCTCACAGGACCGACCGCCGTCTTGCCGTCTTTGAGGCTGACGTGCAGTTCCTTATCGGTCTTGATGTCTTGAATAGCGCCAAAGTCAATCGTGACATCTCCGACGGCTTCGGTGTGCAACAGAAGAGTCTTGCCGTCCGACTTGACCACAGTGCCGGTCAGGCGATCCCCGTTTTTCAGCGTAACCTGGTCCGCGAACAAGGCCGAGGACAACGCAACCAGCGCAATTAGGGTGAACAACTGGAATCTACGCAACACGACCTACCTCCAGATGGCAGTTTTCTTGATCAGGAAAAAACGATTTGGGGGCCCGGAATTGCGATGGAACAGAAATACAGAAATATGGAACAAAAATAGGGATACCACGACGTAGAGGCGAAAATTGCTGCCGGAAGAACCTGCCCGCGGCGCTCCTTAAATCGGGAACCGGGCTAGCTCTTGGTCTCAGTCTTCTTGTTCGGATCGGACGAAGCCTGCGCCGGAGGAGTGTCCTTCATCCCGTCCTTCAGAGCACGGATCCCCTCACCCAGGCCTTTGCCGAGCTCCGGCAGTTTCTTGGGACCGAACACCAGCAGGGCAATAAAGAAGATCACCAGCAGGTGCATCGGTTGAAATAGACCTTCAAACATCGGAGCCTCCAAGGCACAAAACTACAACTTCAGATAATACGCTACCGGACCGTCGGGGGAAAGGTCAAACGGCCTTGGCCCGGACTATCTATAGCGTTTTCACTATTCTTGCTCTAACCCCTCCCGATCTTCGGTGAACCCTGCCACGGTGAATCGTGATCCCAATCACATCCAAGCGGCTTCGCAGCTGCAGGCCCTTCGCGGGACCAGTTCGTCCCGGGGTTACCTCCGTGACCTTACCTCCAGGTCCGCTGGCGGTCTATGTTTCTGAAGGGGATGCTGAACGCGTTCGCGATCGCATTCCCCTCAAAAGCCGCTACCAGCAAGCCAATTCACAAGTCGGGGAGTCCGGGTGAAAGTAAAGGCCTTACCATTCGTGCTGCTGTTCAGCCTGGCTGCTGCCGCTGCCGCGCAGTCCACCGATACTCGAGATACTCAGCCCGTCGACACGACGCAACTCGCCGCCTGGCTGACCGGCGGCGTTTCCAGCGGCCGGCTTGCCCGTCTGGTGACAGAACGCGGACTCGCCACTCTGCCCACAAGAAATGAACTCCGCCAGTTCGAGCAGGCTGGAGCGGGTAAAGACTTGATCGGCATTCTGCGTTCGGGGAATGCCCAGTCCGCGAGGGTGGGCGCACCGATTCCGGAAGCTCTGTTGAAAGCCGCAGCTGAGGCTCGCCGGCAGCACTTCCACGAGGCCGAAACCGATCTTCGCGAGGCGGTCGGCGCCGACCCGCAGAATTCCGCCCTGCACTTTGCCCTGGGTGTGATGTACCGCCAGCAGGAGCAATGGGACGAAGCGTTCGACGAACTGGCGCAGGCCACGCGCCTCATGTCCGCGCTTCCCGAGAACCATGGCGCCCTGGCCTACCTTTTCTATCGTCTGGATGACGGTCCCAACGCGATCGCCGAGGCGCGGACCGCGCTCAGCCTCGATCCGAAGAATGCGGAGGCTTATCAATTCCTGGGTCTGGGCCTTTACGCAACCGGTCAGTATCCGGCCGCGGTTCATGCCTATGCCGAGTCGCTGGCCCGAGAGCCCGGCAACGCCGACACCTACTACGACATGGGCATTGCCTTGCACGCGGGCGGCAATCTGCCCCGCGCCATCGCGGCCTATGGGCAGGCCATCCACCTGCGACCCGAGTTTTGGGAGGCTCATTCCAACCTGGCGCTGATCCTGCACGAACAAGGCAACCTGGCCCAGGCCGTGGCCGAGTATCGTGAGGCCAAGCGCATCGCCCCCGGCGAAGCCTCCATCCGCAACAACTTGGGCAACACCTACTGCGATCAGGGAAACTTCGACTCAGCCATTGAGGAGTTGCACGCGCTGTACCGCGAGCATCCGGAGTGGCAGCAGGGACACGCTTGCCTGGCCAGCGCCTACATGGCAAAGAAAGACTACGCCGCCGCCGTGGAAGAACTGCGGGTCGCCCTGCGCCAGAATCCGACTGGGTCCGCCGAGCACCGCATCCTGGGCCAGGCCCTGCTGCTCGACAACCAGCCAGAGGAGGCCTTGCGCGAACTGCGCCTGGCCGTGTCTCTCAATCCCGACTCTGATATTGCGCATCACCTGCTGGGGACGGTCCTGTTTCAGCAGCAACAGGTGCACGCGGCGGAGAAGGAATTCCGCGAGGCGCTGCGCGTGAATGGCTCGGCGGAAAACCACTACTCGCTGGCCGCCTGCCTGATGAGCCTGGACCGGTACGAAGAAGCTTTGTCGGAGCTGGAGATGGCGTCGCGGCTCGACCCCGAGCGCACGCTCTACCGCGCCCGGCGCGAAGAGCTGCTCAAGCTCATGAAGGAACCGCACTCGCGCTAAATCGATTATGTAGAAACAGCCGCCTCGGCTGTCCCGCGCAGGCGCAGCCCAGCGGCCCGACTAGGATCAAGTCCCGGAGCAATTGAGCCGGGAATGAACCGCCAGGCCAATACCCGCCAATGTACTACGGTGCGTAGGCGAAGTCGCCGCCAGTCCTTAAACTAAAGTCGAGTTCGCAGCCCCGGCCGCGGGAACACATCGACAGGGGAAACTTAGCATGGCAACGAACGGAACCCGGTCTCAGCAAACCAGCGTTAACGCCGACGTGCAGCGGCCTTGGCGAAGGACGCTCCTCGCCGGCCCTCGGGATATGGGTTACCGTGTTCGAAATGCCACCTGTACTATCCAGCCGATCTCGATATTTGCCCAACCTGCAAGCACAATGAGCGGGTTTCGCCGGTTGTGCCCAAAGTGCCGTCCCGAGCGGCGCAGGCTGCCGTCGACGCCATTCCTGATGCGGCGATCATCGAACAGGAGCGCGAGGAGTTTCTTCGGCAGTTCAAGTCGCAGTTGATGGAGGCGCACGCCGAGGTGGTGAACGCTCCAGAATCCGTTTGCAAGTTTGTGGAACACCACTCCGGAGAACCGGCCAGGGCGGAAATCTGCCCGGCTTGCTACGAGCGCCTGCAGGAGCGGTTGGATGTTTTCGAGGCCGCGTTGCACCTGGAACTGAAAGAAGCGGCGCAGATCATTTACGACGCCGTATGGGCGGATCCTTCCGATCCCAGCAAGACCTATCAGAACGCCGCCAGTGCCTTGCTGACGGAGTTGCGCAAGCGCGCCGGAATGACCACGCTGCTGGGTCCCTTCCAGCCTTTGTCGCACTAGAAGCTCGGCGGTTAGCTCTAGGCTTTCGCTGCCGAACCTCAAGACCCGTCATTCGACGCCGGAGCGGAGCGAGGGGTGGAGGCTCCGTTAGATCGTCATGCCGGCCTCGACTCAAGCAATACCTGATTTCCGTTACTCCGCCTTGATTCCGACCCACTTCTTCCCCGCGTACAGCTTGTAGCCCGCCCCATCCTCGACCAGTTTCAGCGGGACAGCATGGGGCAGCGCCGCATCGGTCTGCGAGGGCACGCTGAGCACGTCGTTATTGGCCACATCCATCACGACGAACTTTGCCGTCGGCAGTGAACCCAAAGCCGTATTGCCCCGGGGACAACTCGGATCCGCCGATGTTGAGCTTGGTTTCCGTGATCAGCAGGCCCTGGTATTTTTGCTGGATCGCGGTGGAATAGCCTGAGGCATCAACCAGCGCGGCCAACATCATCTTGCCGTCCGCCAGCTGGAATGCCAACGGCGTTGCGCAGTTGCACGGGTGCTTTCTGGCCGCGGAAGAAATATTCCGTCGGGACCGCCTTCTTCAGTTCGTCGCTGCTGAGTACGTGTTTCGCTGCCTGCTGCGCTACGGCCAGCGACGAAACGCCAGCATCAGACAGCCAGCGACTGCCAAACGAGTGTTTCATGATATAATCCTCGATTCCTGAAGCGAAAAATGCTCACCGGGAATCTAATCCTTTCGCGCGCATTAGTCGCAAACGTATTGCCTGCCTGCGCTGAGAGACTGAGCACTGAGAACTCGAGAAAACTGAGAACTGAGAACTGGACTGAGACATCGCCATTCCGCACAATTTCGCTTTGGCCGCAAGATTCGGATAGTCCGCTGCAACGCGCCGCCGTAGGCTTTCCTTGCCATGACCACCAATGCCATACTCACAGCGGAAAGCTTGAAGCCCATGCCCGTCCAGCAACCCAAACCGGCAACCCAACTGGCGGAGCCCGGCGCCGACCCGCGCTGGAATGCCGTGGTCGCGCGCGACGCGGCCCGCGATGGAGAATTCGTCTTCGCCGTGTCGACCACCGGGGTGTATTGCCGGCCTTCGTGTGCGGCGCGCCGCCCGCGCCGGGAAAACGTGCAGTTCTTCCCCAGACCCGAGCAGGCCGAGCAGGCAGGATATCGAGCCTGTCTGCGGTGCCGGCCCAAGGCGTTTCAGCGGCAACGCCGAGTCCGACGGCGTGAAGGCGATTTGCCGCTTCATCGAGCAGCATCTCGATGAGCCGCTGACTCTGGACCGCCTGGGCAAGGAATTCCACCAGAGCCCGTTTCATCTGCAGCGGCGTTTCAAGGCAGTGCTCGGCATTACGCCGCGCGAGTATGCCGACTCCTGCCGCTTGCGCCTGCTGAAGCGCAATCTGCAGGCCGGAGATTCGGTTACCCGCGCCATGTATGACGCCGGATATGGCTCCAGCAGCCGGCTCTACGAACGCACCGCCTCGCAGCTGGGCATGACGCCCGATAAATACCGCCGCGGCGCCGATTGCCGCCGCCATTCGCTATACCTGCGCCGATTCGCCGCTGGGACGCATGCTGATTGCTGCGACGGATCGCGGCATCTGCTCCATCCAGTTTGCCCGCTCCGACGGCGAGCTGATCGACGGCTTGAAGCGCGAATTCCCCTTCGCCGCGCGCAAGGTGGATGTAGGCGGGCTGCGATCGTGGGTGGAAGCTCTGCTCCAGCACATGCGCGGAAAGGATCTTGACTCCTCGCTGCCGCTCGACATTCGAGCGACCGCCTTTCAGCGTCGAGTGTGGACCTACCTGCAATCGATTCCCTTCGGCGACACGCGGTCTTATCAGCCAGGTGGCCAAGGCGATCGGCCGGCCCAGCGCGACCCGCGCCGTGGCCCGTGCTTGCGCCACCAACCCGGTCGCGGTCGCGATCCCGTGCCATCGCGTGGTCCGCGAGCGACGGCAGCATGGGAGGCTATCGCTGGGGCATCGAGCGGAAGAAGGCCTTGCTCGAGATGGAGCAGCAGTCCTAGCAGCAGCCCTAGGAGATTTCGGACAAACCACAAATGCGTACCGCAAATGCGTACCGCAAATGCGTGCCGCAAAATGCGTGCCGCAAATGCGTGCGCCACTGTGGAAGAGCGGCCCTTCAGGGCCGCGTAAGGCATGTGGAATCGGTGCGGGCTTCAGCCCCTGTGGTCGCTTGTTCGTAGTTGGGCACGTTCTTCTGCGGCCTGCTCGAGGCCTAGCTGGCTACCACTCCGCCGGCAGACATCGGCTAGCAGATGCCGGCACTCTCGTCTTTGGCGTCGCTATGGCGATTCCGCACAACCAGCCAATTCAGCAATCCCACCGCAATCGTGGCCAGCAGAATCAGGGACTGGCCGAAGTCCACCCGCGTCACCAGCGCGACGCACAGCACGACTCCCAGCCCGGCGAACAGATTCCCGGCGGGCAAGCGGAACCGGGCGCTTCCCGGCTGCTTCCGCCGCAGCACGGGCAGCGCCGCGCAGCACACACCGTAATAGAGCAGGCGGGCAACGGCGGAGAGCGTCACATTCCACTTGAATTCCCCACTTAGGGAAAACGCCAGGATGAGGGCGGCAAATACCAGAATCGAAACGTACGGCGTGTGAAATCGGGGATGAACCGCGGCGAACGCTTTCGGAAAATCTCCTTGCTCGGCCAGGGCGAAGGTTACCCGCGGCATGCCAAGAATTTTCGCGCTCAGATATCCGTAGAAAGAAATCAGCGCACCCACCGCGACTAAGGCGGCGCCGAAAGAACCTACCGCGACCCGGGCCACGTCGGCCAGTGGACGCTCGCTGTGCGCCGCGTCCGGAAGAACTCCCACCACCACCCACTGTATGAGCGCATAAATCATGGTGCAGGCCAGCAGGGCGGTGAACAGCGCGAACGGAGCATCGCCGCGGGGATCTTTGGCCTCTCCCATGGGCGCGAGCGCGGTTTCGAATCCTCCGTAGGCAAACACCAGCAGCAGCACCGCCTTCATCCACTGGCTGGTGGTCACAGCCGCAGGTGCGCCGGGCGAGATTCCGCTTGGATGCGCGTGCAACACGAACAATCCCATCCCGATGACCGCAAACAGGGGCAGCAGTTTCGCCGCCGTGAAGAAGTTGCTGACCTGCGTGCCCGCCCGCACCCCGCGCACGTTGATGAACGCGAGCACGCCGACCAGGATGGTAAGAATCAGCGCGCGCGGCAGAGGATCCCTGGCATGCGGCCAGAACTCGCGAGATAAATCACAAATAAATTGGCGTTGGCGGCCGGGGCTGCCACTTGCCCGAGGCAAAGCATCCATGCCATCTGAATGCCCATGCCGCGTCCGAAAGCGGCGCGAGCGTAAAGGTAAGGGCCGCCCGCCTGTTGAAACCGCGAAGCGACCTCGGCAAAGCAGCCGAAGATCACGCCCATCCCAGCCCCGGCCAGAAGCACGGCCAGTGGGCTGAACTTCCCGAGTAGGCCGGCGACCGTGGACGGCAGTCCGAACACTCCGCTGCCGATCATGGAGTTCACCACCAGCGCGGTCAGGCTCCAGCGGCCGATGGCGCGAACCAATCCTTCGCTGGATCGTGTCTTGCGGGCCTGTTTCGGTCACCGCGAGTTTGTATCACAAATGGACGATGCCGCGACGTTCTGGCGTGGGTCGCCGGACTCGCCAGGTGAGGTTTGCAGAATGTAGCCGCATAATCCTATCTGGTCGCGTACGGCTCGAGCGGAGTGACCTTCGTCAGGGTACGAGTGCACTAACGGTCGTCGAGGAATGATGCTGACGCGGCAGAGAAGCGGTCTCGCAGGTATGTTCAAAAGTTGTCCGCCGTCGCGGAAAGCCGCGCCAATCAAGGCATTTGACCGCAGTGACTTTTTCTGCCCCAAAGTAATGCCAGAATTACGAAAGGCGCATGCCCGGGAGACATCTATTCGCTGTGGCTCGTTGCCGATGAGATGTTGGATGGCAAACAGAATGGCCACAGAAGACATGGACGACCTTCATCTCCGAATCGCGCGCGTCACCGAAGATCTGCGGACCATCCAGCAGGAGCTGAACTGCGCTGCCATGCAGGCTCCGAGCGACCCGGAACTCATGGAAGCGCTCAACTCTCTTTCGGAGACCGAACCGATTGAAACCCTGCGCTCAGCTCTCGACCAGATGCGCCATTTCCTCTGGTTCTACTCGCAGATGCTGCCACCGACGCGCGACGGAGCCCAACGGCTGGGACTAGTGACCTTAGAACAGATGACGAGTGCACTAACGGTCGCGGTGGAAAATCCCGTCGAAGGAAGACGCGTCCTAACTGTGCCCGAAATCCGCGCCACGTGCGCGTGAAAAGCCGCGCCAATTGTGGCCTTTGGGCGCGGTGACCTTTTCCCGCTCCAAAGTAATGCCAGAATTACGAAAGGCGCATGCCCGTGGGACATCTATTCGCTGCGTGTTGCCGATGAGATGTTTGGATGGCAAACAGAATGGCCATCGAAGACATGGACGACCTTCATCTCCGAATCGCGCGCGTCACCGAGGATCTGCGAACGATCCAGCAGGAACTCAACTGCGCCGCCATGCAGGCTCCCAGTGATCCGGAACTCATGGAAGCGCTCAACTCCCTTTCGGAGACGGAGCCCATCGATACCCTGCGTTCCGCTCTCGACCAGATGCGCCATTTCCTCTGGTTCTATTCGCAGGTGATGAACAACGAACCGGAACTCGGAGACAAATTGCGGCAGGCCGGCCCGGCGAAAACGGCAAGTGATGAAACACCGAAGTCAGGAAGCTCTTTTCTGGATCAACTTTCCCGCGCCGACGAACTCATGCTGCTCCATCATCTGGCCGAAGCGCGACGCCGCAAGCCCAACTAAATCCATTTGCAGAGACGCAGCTGCTACGTCTCATCACGACTCTTCCGAGAATCCGTCAGAAATCGACGCCGCTAGAAGCCCCGCCCGCGAACGACCGTCTTGAGCACTTCGCCCTGCCGCGCTCAGCACGGCTGAAATCCGCGAAAGCACCCTGAGCCAGAACTCCGTGATGGCCCGCCAACCCCACGGCCCGCGCCGGATTCAGTGTGGCCGCCCGCACCGCATCCCGCAGGCTCCAGTTGGAAAACTGGGTCACATTGCGGACTGCGCGATCCATCGTCAGTACGCTTCCAGCGAGGCTGCCATTCGAGGTGCACTTGCCGTCTTTCACGTCAACCTCGATCGGCCCCAGTTGGTAGCGACCGTCAGGCATGCCAGTCGCTGAAATCGCGTCCGTGATGAGCACGGCGCGCTCGTCCTTTCGCCCGCAGGAAAAGCTTCACCACCGCCGGCGCCACGTGAATTCCGTCGACGATGATGTCGGCGCTCATGCTGGTCATCGCTGAGCACTTCGCCGATGATCCCGGGGTCGCGATGGTCGAGCGGGCGCATGGCGTTGAAGGTATGCGTGGCGTGCCGCGCTCCGGCCTTCACCGCATCCTGTGCGATCGGCATCTCAGCGTCGGAGTGCCCGATGCTTACGCAGACCTTCCGCCGGGCAGCCTCGGCAATCACTTCCATGGCGCCGGGAATTTCCGGAGCAATCGTCAGCATGCGCACGTGCCCGCGCGCCGCCTGCCAAAGACGGTCGAAGACTTCACGCGTAGGCGTGACCAGATTTTCCGGCGGATGCACTCCCCGCCGCTTGTGGCTGAGAAACGGTCCCTCGAGATGAATGCCCAGCGGGCGAGCCTGCACGGGATCGCCATTCGTCGTGGTGGCGGCTGCCTCGATCGCGTCGGCCAGATCGTCCCAGCGCCGCACAAGTCGCGTCGAGTGGCGCCGCGACCGTGGTCGGAAAATATCCGGTCACGCCGTGAGTCGTCAGGAATTTGCCCAGGCGCGGAAGTTCCGACAGCGAGGCCCGCATGAGATCCAGCCCGGCTCCGCCGTGCATGTGGATATCGACGAAACCCCGGCGCCAGCACCGCGTCGCCGAAATCGATCAGCGAAGTGTTAGCGGGGACCTCTTTCTTCGGAGCGCGAGGAAACCTCGGAGATCAGCCCGTCTTCCACGACAGCAGCAGCGGGTTCTGGATCTCCTCGACCGGAGTGTAGAGTCGGCTGGCGGTGAATGCGGTTTTCATGAAGCAGTTGTGCAGCGAAAACCTATCGTAGCCGCACGTCAGGTTTCAGACAACAGTGCCGATCGGGAGCGGGTTCTCTAGATCACGATCGGAACCCACGGGAGCGCGCATCCAGTGCCGCACCAGGCAGCGAAGCGCAAGTCCAGCGCACGCCCCGCGGAGTGTTATAATTTGCGAGTCATCCAGCAATTCCTGCAAAGGGCGCCCAGCAATTCCTCCAGCGCCCCTGCACAAGTCGGGGAGTGGCTCAGCCTGGTAGAGCACCTGGTTCGGGACCAGGGGGTCGGAGGTTCAAATCCTCTCTCCCCGACCAATCTTTCTAGCCTTCTTTTTCAAGAGCTTGCGAAAACACCTATCCCTCACTTTTGAACCGGATCCGGGGATAATGAGTGTGGATACGCGTCAACGTTCACTTTTGATGCCGTTACCGCTGGATGTTGGTCGAAGGACAGACTTCGCGAGAAGAACGCGACAACCTTGCTCTCAATGCGATCGGCGATGTGGTCGATGTGGTTCCCGTTGTAGATTTCGAATTCATGAGGGATGCCGTAGCTGGTCAGGACGCGGTCGAGTTGCTGGGTAGCCTCGGCAATGTGGGAATCCTTGTTGCCTACATCCATGCCGATATCCTTCAGCTCACGAAGATTTCCTACGTACTGATCGATCATGTAGAGCGGTTCGTTGGCGTGGAATTTGGCAACGATTTCCTCGGCAAGCTTGCCATCCTTAACAGGAAGATCGGCGAAAAAGGGCGGATTGTTGGGATTGGGCGACCAGGCGACGGAGATCGCGACCAAAAGCAGGGGGAGAGTTTCGAGGGCATCCGCCTGTTCCGGCGTTCTTGCGGCTTCCGCTTTCACGCCATTCTCGAGCAGGAACGAGTCGGGAAATTTCATGCAGCAGGCACTGAGCAAATAGATGCTGGAGAAAACATCGGGATGACGCATGCCAATGCGAATGGCCCCATATCCCCCCATGGAATGCCCGGCGAGACCACGGCTGGCGCGTTCGGGGATCGTGCGGTAGTGAGCGTCGACGTATGGGATGAGCTCGCGCACGATGTAGTCTTCCCAGTTGCCGGTGGTAGCGGAGTTCGAATAGAAACTGCCTTGGTATCGTGTGAACGCGTCAGGCGTGACGAAAATCATTTCGCGATTTCCCGGCTTCGTAAACGCGTTATTCAGGATCGTGGGAAGCTTGGCCCAGAACTCGGTTGGCCCGTACCACTTCTCGGAGCTTTGGGTCCAACCATGAAGGAAGTAAACGACGGGATAGCGACGGCTGCGGTTCATCGCATAACTGGATGGAAGGTAAATCGCTACGTCGCGGTCGGCGGAGTCGTGTTCCAGATTGTGCTCGAGAGATTTGCCATGAAGTTTGATGTGCTCGACCGTGCCCGCGAAGGCTGAAGGATTGGTTGGCACAGTGGAAGAGCTTTGCGCCTGGAGCATGCTCAGGAAGCCAAAACTCACAGCGATCAGAACTCCGATCGATTTAACGTCTTTCATGGGAAAGGATGATAGAGAGACGGCGAGCGCGAGTCAATCGGCCGTCAAAGCGTGCCGCGGCCCATGCCTTCTAAAGATGATCTTGCGGACGAGAATCTACGATCGCTAGGTAGACAGAAGGAAAGTTCGAAAATCGTCCTCTAGGGCCGACCATCTTTTCTTTGTCCGTTCCGGAGACATAGGTAACAGAACGTTCCGGAGACATGGGTTACACTTTGGGCCCACTGGGATTAGCCAAGGTGCTTTACCCTTAGAAACCGCGAAAAACACTTGTTTTATCGACGCCAACTCATCAACTGCGTTTCTTGCTTGATTTTGGGCAGCGCGTTTTCAGCAACCAAATCTACTCGGCGGAGTGGACAGTCATCTAATCGACTCAATGATGCAGCCAGTTCGGCTCGATAAATCCGCGCACCGGTTTTTCTTTGCGGTTCAGTTGACCGGCGGCAGGCCGATTTTGGCGAGCAGTTGCTGGAAGGCCGGCATCGCCGTGAAGGCTGGCGAAACTCCTGGTCATCGCGAAGATTCAGCACGCACTCGTCATGCGACTGGATGCAGATGGTCAGATACTTGATTGCTTCGCGCTTGTCGCCGAGCCGAGCCTCGGTCTGCGCCACAAGATAGGGTGAGAACTTCCCCTGTTCATACAGCTTCCTCTGTTCCGCAAGTTGCGCTTCGAACAACCCGCGTTCACCACCCTTGGCGAAGCCACTGGCCGCCGCCTCAGCCACCGAGGATTGCGCCGCATCGTGGGTCAGCAGAGCGTCTTTCTTCAACTCCGCGATGTAGTTGGGATAGTCGCCAGTCTCGAAGTAAGCGAATCTCAAGTAACGGTGAGGCGAAATGAAATCTGGCTCGGCTGCCTCGATTTGTTTCAGCATTTGCAGCGCTGGTTCGTGATGTCCCGCCACAGCCCACAGCAATTCTGCCTTGTCGGCGAGGATTGATGAGCGAGTCCGGGGCAAGTTTGCGCGCCAGTTCAATCTCGGTCAGGGCTTCCTCGTGGCGGCTCAAGAGTATGCAGAAATGTCGCGTACCAGTGGTGGGCTTTGACGTTATTCGGATCGAGTTCGATGGCGCGGCGGAATTCCTTTTCGGCGTCGGCAGCGTCCCACATTCCAAAAAAAGTCACAAACGCCAGCGAGGCGTGCGCCTCGGAAGATTGCTGGTCCAACTCAACTGCCTTTCTTGGCAGCCGCAAACGCCTTGAAATAGGCCTCATTCCCCGGCATTGCCGAGAACTCTCGCAGCAGGTTGTAACAGTCGGCGAGCCCAACGTAGGCATCGGAATAGTTGGGATCGTGCGCAATGGCCTGAGTGAAGGCCTCCAAAGCCTGATTCAGGCTCTCGGGAGTGCGCTTGTTCCAGTAGAAGCGGCCTTTGAGGTAAAAGTCTTCGGCTTCGCGATTGGCGGCTTGATGAAGAGCTCGCGGGCTGGCGGGACTGGATTTCGCGCTTGCTCTGACGTCGCGATGGCCAGGACGGAAAATCCACACGGCGAAAAGCAACGCCAGCACAGGGAGGGCATAGACCAACATCCGCCACGGCGAGAGCTTGTATGAAGGCGCCGTTACAGGCGCCTGCTCTTGCGATAACTTGTTTTCGTGAGATCCGTCCGGAACCGGTTCCATCCGTTGGATGGGCCCGATCCAGCGGTAGCCGCGGCGCTCGATCGTCTCAATAAAGATTGGGTTGTCTGCCGAGTCTCTCAGTGCGTCCCGCAGGCGCATCACGGCGCTGCTGATCCCTTGCTCGAAATCCACAAAGATGTCTGAGGGCCAGAGTGCCTGACGGAACTCCTCGCGCGTGATCACTTCTCCCGGACGCGTCAGCAATAGCGTTAGCGCCCGAAACGGCAGATCTTGAAGACGAACCCTAACGCCGTTCCGGCGAAGTTCGCCCGCGCAGAGATCGGCCTCGAACACACCGAAGCGAACCAGAGCCGGAGGCGCTTGTGCAGAACCCATAAAGATGACCTGGGGGAGGGATCAGCTTACACCGAATCGAATGCTGGGGAAAATGGCACTTTCAGGCTGCTGCAAGCTCCCGTTTTCTGGACAACAAGTCTATGTAACTATCTGCAAATACAAGCGTTAGATCGCCAGACACGCACTATCTCCAGACCATTGACCGGAACCCGCTTTCGGGGCGACAGTCGCCGCAGCGTGCAGGCGGATCCCCTCCAAGAAAAAGGCCTGCGCGCAACTCGCTCTCAGGAGACACCAATGAAGTCGAATTTTCGTCAAGGTAAGCACTCGGGCATGATGGCAATAGCGCTCACCATGCTCGCTGCTGTCGCTATGTTCGCCGGGGCGCCTGTTCCGGCGCAGGCGCAAACTCCCACCACGCTGCACTCCTTCCAATCGGGTTCGACCGACGCCTGCGAGCCCGAAGACAACATCGTACAGGGTCGCGACGGCAATATGTACGGGATTGGGGTGAGCTGTGGGACCAGCAGCGGCGCAGTGTATAAGATTTCGACGACCGGAAGGGAAAGCGTCGTTTTCAACTTTCCGTCGACTTGGAGTAGCTGCTTCTCGGGTCTGACGCTGGGCAGCGACGGAAATTTCTACGGAACTTGCTTCACCAATCCGGGCGGCAACGGTGGCGTTTTCAAGTTGACGCCAGCCGGAGTGTTTACAGACCTGCATGACTTCACTGGGGCGGACGGCGACACCGAGCCCGTATACGGGCCGGTCCAGGCCACAGATGGCAATTTCTATGGCACGACTGGATTTTATCCGTTTAGCTGCGGGAACATTTACAAGCTGACCGCCGCGGGAGTCTACACCAATCTGCACACCTTTTCCGGCAGCGACTGCGGTCCCGCCTCGAGTTTGTTCCAGGCTAGCGATGGCAATCTTTATGGCACGCTCTACGCCTGCGCACTCAACAGTGGGATCGGGGCGGGGTGCGTGTACAAGATCAGCACCGCAGGCGTTTTCAAGGAAATTTACGGCTTCGCGTCCTCAACCGGGCAAAATCCGTGTACCGGCGTGATTCAGGGCAAGAATGGCAATCTGTATGGAGCCACGAATCAGGGAGCGGCAAATAACTCCGGAAATATCTATAAGCTGACCACCGCCGGAGTCTATACGGATTTGCACGACTTCAACAACACGACCGATGCGTCCTGTGGCGACAATGTGGGCAGGACGACGGTGAATCTGCTGCAAGTGACCGACGGAACCTTCTACGGGGTTAACGGAATTAACGGTCCTAACGGCGCCGGCAGTATTTATAAACTCACTTCCGCCAACCTGTTCACGGCATTCCTATTCCCGAGCCCACCACCCGTTGACGGGAACGCGCCTTTGTCCACGCTGATTCAGAATACGAACGGCCTGGTGTACGGAACAACCGCCTCGGGAGGCCCCACCTCCTGCTCGCCTTGCCAGGGAGTCTTCTTCAGCGTGGCAACCGGCGATGCGGCGTTTGTGAGTCTGGAGCCCACGCAGAAGACAGCCATTGTGGGAGCAAAGGTGGGCATGTTTGGACAAGGCTTTAGCAGTTCCTCGGTGGTGAAGTTCGGCGGCGTGGCTTCTGCATCGGTGACGCTCTCAGGCACCACGTATCTAACGGCGAAAGTTCCCGCTGGAGCACTTACCGGAACGGTCACGGTGACAACGGGCTCGACCACACTCACCAGTCCGCAGACGTTCAAAGTAAGGCCGAAGATCACCAGCTTTTCACCGACCAGCGGCACAACCGGAACCCTGGTGACGATCAACGGCTCGGGGTTGATTCAGGCCACTTCGGTGAAATTTGGCACGGTGAAGGCGACGACGTTCACAGTAGTTTCGGACTCAGAGGTCACGGCAGATGTGCCGTCCGGACTCGCGGCGGGAACGGTGACGATTTCCATCACCACCCCGGGCGGGACGGCCAATAGCCCGACAAAGTTTACCGTGAACTAGTGTGCCGTCCCACAACTTCGCGAAATAAATCTGTCATCCCGACCGGAGCGAAGCGGAGTGGAGGGACCTTGTGTTTCATCGACTTTCATTTTTGACCGGGCCGTTTCGATGGCAAGCCGATTCGGCAAAGCGGCGCCGGCCTATCGGCCTATCCCATTCGTCGCGGTATGGGCGCCGCCGACTAGACGGAAAAACATCACCGCAGCCGGTCTCCTGGCTGATGGTGCCGGGGCGCGATCAGGGGATTCGCGCTCCGGGTTCTCATTTTTTGTTGCTATGTCGGCAGACGCCTGCACCGTTTGAGGTTCTGCTGGTAGATGGAGCAGCCGGCCTATTCATTGAAGCGGGCCAGAAGTCGGCTTCTGGAAAGTTTAATCCCCGAGTTGAGTCATGTCCGGCTTCGGAATAATTATGCGAAGCATTCTTCCCAAAGATCCACTGATTTCGCCGTTTCTTCGAGCAGGCGCTGTAGACGATTTTGTAGTTGCAGGGGAGAGGAGTTTCCTATCGGCAACGTTCCTGAAGTGAATGGCCTCTGGGCGGTGGAGATGGGCGAATTCGTGCCCACCAGCGGGGAGCTTTTGGTAATTGCCGAACACTGGGCAAGCGTTGCCATAGAGCCGCGACCCGGGCAGACAATGCCGCCCAGACGCGCATCAGAGTGCCGGTCGCTCATTGCAATCGGAGTGCGGCATTGAGCGCCTCAAGTAGAGCCGTGTCGCTGAATGGCTTGAACAGGCACTCCACCGCGCCCTGTTCGAGTAGTCGGGGGCGAACCGTCTTATCCGGGCTAGCGGTGATGAAGATGATCGGAATCTCTCGCCGGCGAAGCTCTAGTTCCCGGTCTCTTGGATGAGGTCGCGGGGATCAACGCAGACCAGCGCATCGTTCATCTGACACGAGGTGACGTGACGTACGACTTCCTGATCCTAGCGACCGGCGTCCAGTACAACTATTTTGGACACGACGAATGGCGGCCGTTCGCACCAGGCCTCGAATCGCTCGATGATGCAGACGTGATCCGCGGCAAAATACTGCGTGCCTTCGAGCGAGCCGAAGAAATGGCCTCCATCGAACATGCCGGGCCTGAGGAAATTCGCCGTGAGCTGACCTTTGCACTCGTTGGCGCGGGAACCGTCGGGGTCGAGATGGCCGGCACACTCGCAGAAATGTCGCGCATGGCTTTGGCGTGTGACTTTCGGCACATAGATCCGACGTCAGCACGCATTCTTCTATACGAGGCTGCGGCTCGTGTTCTACCCACATATCCGGAGAATCTTTCAACCAAAGCGCAGCAGCACTTGGAGAGTTTAGGCGTCGAGGTCTATGCCAATGCTCCTGTTACGCGCGTAGATTCGGAAGGCATTATCGTTGACGGCCAGAGAATTCATGCTGGCACCGTACTGTGGGGAGCGGGTGTTGTTGGGTCTCCGGCTGGGCGTTGGCTAGAGGTAGAAACAGACAGGTCCGGAAGGATCATCGTTGGACGAGACCTTTCAGTGTCCGGACATCCGGAAGTCTTTGCAATTGGGGATACCGCCCATGTCGTTGCTCCGGTTCGAAATTTGTTGGGAATCAAATCTAGAACTCCCATGGTGATGCCGGGAGTTGCTCAGCCTGCTATCCAGGAGGGCACGTATGTCGCTGATGTCATTCGCGGCCGGGTGACAGGTCACAGGAAACCTGAGCCATTCTGGTACTGGGACAAGGGTGATCTCGCCATCGTTGGCCGGACATACGCAGTAGCCGACTTGCGGTTTGCAAAGTTCGCAGGCTTCCCAGCCTGGGCTCTGTGGGCGATCGTGCATATCTATTTCTTAATTGGATTTGCTAATCGACTCTTCGTCTTGCTGCAATGGGGACTTGATTTTCTGACGAAACGTCGCGGAGTTCGAGACTTGCCTGAGGAGCCGCCCTCGGCGCGCAGATTCATTGACCCTGCGGCTTGACACTCAAGAAGCACTAACTTCATCCGATCGGGCCATACTACCTCTTCCCCTGAATGCGTGGGTCAGGATCACACAGCGAAGCCATCGTCTCGCCGTCCTTGAGCCGGATCACAAATCGCATTCGTTCGTCCATCACAGAGCTCTCCTTCCATGGCATCTCTTCTCCGCCCCCTTCGGGCCGAAAAGTGTAACCCTTGTCTCCGGAACGTTCTGTTACCTATGTCTCGGAACGGACACAAGCAGCTCATTGGATTAGCGAGCATGCCATTTTGTGGATTTCCTCAATTTGAGTCCGGTTGGGTCCAGTTAGCAAATCTTCCACCTTCCGCTTCTTTCGCTCCCGATGGCAACGATTAAATATACGTCCCTCGGTTGATCTCTGGAGAAGAGTGTCCGAGGAGCGATTGCGCCGTGCCAAGCGGAGTTCCTACTGCGTCCAGCAGCGTTGCATTCGAATGCCGCAAAGAATGCCAGCCGATCCCTGGGATCTTCAATTCCTCGTGGGTGACCGAGTTGGCGATCTGCGAGGTTTCAGCATGAAAGCGGAGTCCCTTTTTGTGCAAAACACTAGAGCGTCCAGGGTCAAGGCTCTTGGTCTCACGCTCGCTAGGATCTCCACTCCCTTTGCGCATAAGCGTACCCGCAATCACATCCTTCGGTGATCATGCGCACTGACAAACACACAAGAACAATCCTCCAATTATTGTCGACAATTAATTAGGGCCCAACCCCTGCGCAAGCAGGGACGGAAAGCTTAGAGAATACGTAGCGCTCAAGATGGAGAGGCAGTCATGCGCCTGAGCACAGTATGTGTCGTTCTGTCTCTTGCGACCATAGCGACGGTCGCCAATGCGCAGGGTACTAAACCCGTCGGACAGGTAGCAAAAGAACCGGTATCAGCGAGCGGCTGCGAAGTGCTTGCACGTCAGCGTCGCTGGCTCAATGCGGGCGACATGGTTGCCTGGATACAGGCATGCAAGGATGGTTGGGTCAACCTGGCGGATTTGCGGATATCGCACGAAACTTTGTCGGGAGAGTTCGAATCCGCATTTGTCTCGGCCAACGTCACCGCGGCCGGCCCGCTCGTCGATACCGAGAGCATTAGAGTCACCTTCAAAGTCGGGCCGTCGTCCTTCCCGGCGGCAGGCAGTGGAACTGGCTTGCGGGTGACAGATGTGTACTTCACCGACCCCTGTGCGCAGAATGTGCCGGTTAACGCGGTTGCGTCGTGGAGGACCAAGCCAGTCGGCACGCCTGCCCGCCCGGTTGAATTATCGAAGACGATTACTACAAGCTATTACCACCTAAACCCACCGGTTACCCCAGTGATTCTTCCGTCGTTGGACGCATCGGGCTATGCCTCCTTTCGCAGCGTCATGGATGATCAAATCCAGGTGTTGAACTACTCGCCGGGGCGTACGTACACCCTGACCAAAGCCGAGTTCTTCTGCCAGGGTACGGATGGCGGCTGGCGACCGTGCCAGCCTGGCGATGCCTGGGCCTTGTTGGATGCCTCGACCGCTCTCCCCGCCGCCCTCACTTGCGGCCAATCCGTGTCCTTCCATGTGCAGCCGTCGGTTCAATTTGCCGCTCTGCTAGCCATCTTTAGCTATACCGAATCCTTTAATCTCAATGCTGTGTCGAGCGTGTTTGTGTATTGGGAATGGCCCTCGGGCTAGGTCCTTCAGTACCCCAGCGGTGCGTACTCGTAGCGGGTGAAGTGATGACGTGTCTGAGCCGCAACGAAGCAACGGCATGAGACCAACGGGAACCGAATTTTGGGTCCATCTTAGGACCAAACAGCGCCGAACACCCTCTATATCCCCGCTCTAAGACGCAGCCCCGAGTTAAGCGACGCAACCGTCCAAGCGTCCGTTACTTCTGCTCCAGCCACCGTCCTTCCTACCTGAGCTTCTCATATTCATTCCGCGCCTCTCTCAGGATAGGCAGGTCCGGGTCGGCGTCTTTCCAGACGGCAAAGAAATCCTGGTACGCCGTGCGAGCTCCGGCGACGTCTCCGGAAAGAGTGCGCGCTCTCGCCAGCCCGAGGTGCGCCAGGGCGCCAAGGGGAAAGTTCACGATGACGCCGGGATGATCGAGGATCTTCTGGAACTCGGCAGCAGCCTCGCTTCCTTTGCGGGCAGACAGATACGCCTCCCCCCGAAGATAAGCCGGGTACATGGTTCCGGCCGCAAATGGCGGCGGATCGGCTAACTCATAAGGCACCGCCGGCTGCAGGAGCGCAATCGCTTTGTCGGCGTGCCTGCGATCCAGTTCCGCCGATGCCCGGATCGCGGGAATCCAATAGTTCTGCATCAGCGTATCCAGCGGGAATTCCTGGTTGAGATGGTCGGCCAGCTTTTCGGCTTCGGGGCCATGGCCCGCGCGTGCCAGCGCCAATCCTGCCTCCACCCAAACGTCGCGGCCCGGCGCCAGGGTCAAAGCCTGTTGGGCTTGTTCGCGAGCTTCGGCATCCTGGCCGAACTCGGCTTCCCGCAGCGCTTCATTGCCTTGCCAGAAGGCTGCCGTCTCTTTGGAATCGTTGCGCCGGGCCGAATTTTCAGCCTGCTGAGAAAGCTGGCGCGCTTTCTGCAGCCGGCCATGATAGGCCTGCGTGTCGGATTCCGCCGAGAGCAGGATGTCCTCCGCTCCCGGCTTGCCCATCGCCCAGGTAAGCTGCTGTTGCATGCCGGCTGGGTCTTGCCGAAGGAAATCCAGATAGTAGATGGACTGGCGCAGGTAGGGGCCATCCAACTTTCGAGCCAGAGCTTCGTCGAAGGCGGACTTCGCTTCGTCCAGACGGTTCATCGAGAAATAAGCCACGCCAAGATTGTTGTAGCCGAGAATGGAACCCGGCTCCAGATCAAGCGCCTGCCGTGTCACCGCGGCGGCCCGTTCAAACTGCCCGAGGGTAAAGTAGTTGACCCCAAGGTTGGTTGCGGCAACATAATCCCGGGGATAATCCTGAATCCACAACTCATATTGCTGGATGGCTTTTTCTAATTCTCCGGTGACCAGAGTGAAGTAGGTGCAGGCAATGTAGTATTTCTCGCGCTCGCTCACGCGATCGCGCAATTCATAAGCCTTCCTGACATTCTGAATCGCGAGGCTCGCCTGGCCCAGGTTGTTGTAACGGACGCCGAGCGAGGCATAGGCGCGGGCAAAATTAGGATCCAGCTCAACCGCTCGTTTCAAAAACGGAACGGCGGCGGTGTCGCTCTGCTCGCGCGCCAGCCGGTCGCCTGCGCTGTAGGCTTGCAGCGCCTCCAGCGACGAGGTGGTCGCCTCCTCCAGCGGCTTGTCGAACTTCTGGATGGACGCCAGGGATTCGCCCAGCTTGCCGCGCAGCGTCGCCACTTCTTCGCCCAGCGTCTGCAGCACCTTCTCGCGGTTTTCCGCTTCCGCGCTGGTCGCTGCCAGAACGTCGCCGCTGCGGCAACTCAGCGCCTTGATCGCAATAGCGTAGTGGCTGCCCAGACTGGCGATCGAGCCCGACAGCAGAGCTTTGCTGCCGGTCCGCATGCAAATCTCGCGGCCCATGTCGCGAGAGATGTGCTCCCCGCTGGGTTTCCCCATCAGCTTCAGCGTCTCGTTCACTTTCCGGTCGGAAAGGACGTTCAGGAACGGGGACTGCTCCAGATCGACCGCCAGCGCTTCCTTGAGAGCACTGTCGAAGACCGGATCGCCCGTGGTGTTGGCGAAATCGGCGATCACGAGGGTGTCTTTCTCAGTCAGCGGCTCAGGTCGATGCGTACGATAGTAGAGGCCCGCCGCGACCAGCGCGGCAACCATCAGACCAGGGACTGCGATCTTCCATGCCTTGCCGCTTCCCGCCAAGAGACTGCTGGCCTGCCTCGCCCTCGGCGACCGCGCAGCGACAGTCGGCGCCCATGCGGCTGATTCTGACGCCGGCTGCGCCGATGCTTGCGACCCGCTCTCTCGAGCGTGCGGCATGGCTGCATCCGGCGCCGCCAGGGAACTGGAGATTCCCGGCCGGCTCGTCTCGCTGTCGCGCCGCAGACGCTGCAAATCGGCGCGCATCTCCGAAGCGTGCTGATAACGCAAATTACGATCTTTTTCCAGCGCCTTGTAGATGATGTCTTCCAGGCCGGGCGGGAGATCGGGATTAAAACGAATCGGCGGAGTGGGCAGGGAATCCAGGATCGCCTTGAAAATGACGCCCGAACTCTCGCCCCGGAAAGGCAGCGCTCCCGTCGCCATCTCGTACAGCACCGCGCCAAACGAAAACAAATCCGTGCGGGCATCTACATCCCGGGCTCGCACCTGCTCCGGCGACATGTAAGCCACGGTTCCCACCACCGTGCCCGGACTGGTCAGCTCCCGGGTCTGCGTGAGGGCCGCCTTCTCGCGGGAGGAATCGTCAGCCGTGGTGACCTTCGCCACTCCGAAGTCAAGAATTTTGGCGTGCCCGCGCTTGGTCACAAAAATGTTGCCCGGCTTGATGTCGCGGTGGACGATCCCGTCGGCATGCGCGGCGTCGAGCGCATCGGCGATCTCGATCGCGAGCGGGAGCAGCATTTCCAGATCGAGCGGGCGGCCCGCGATGCGATGCTTCAACGTGATGCCGTCCAGGTATTCCATCGCAATGAAGGACCGTCCTTCATGCTTGCCGATTTCGTGAATGGTGCAGATGTTCGGATGATTCAGCGCCGAGGCGGCCCGCGCTTCGCGCCGGAAACGCTCCAACGCCTGTGCGTCCTGGGCCAGAGCTTCGGGAAGGAACTTGAGGGCGACGAAGCGGCCAAGCTCCGTATCCTCGGCCTTGTAAACTACACCCATCCCGCCGCCGCCCAGCTTTTCGATGATGCGGTAATGCGAGACCGTTTGGCCGATCATGAGGGCGCAAACAATTCAGAGTGGCAACGCCGTTAGCCTACCATAGGCTCAGTCGATCCGGACTCGTTGCGCAGACGGCCTCCGCCTTGACCGGCCCTAACTCGAATGTTAGTTTCGGTTCCACACGTGACTTTCCGGGGGACATCACTCTGAGCCGGGCAGGGAAGCCGCCTCAATCCGTCGATCTGCGCCGGCGCAAGTTTCTTCTCCGCTTTTGTCAGGGTGCCGGAGCGACACTGATTCCCACGAGTTTGTGGGGGCTCACTTTTCCAGGTTCGTTGTCTCCTGGCAGCGAACCAGTCGCCGTGCAAGGGTTCCACCTGCATCCTCACTATCGAACCGAGCGGCCGCTCGATGCCACGCTGCTGAAGGTGCAGGCCGGTCTCGACGACTTCGTTACGGAAAAATATGCTGACCAGATTTCGGCGATTCTTGCGGAGTGGAGTGCCAGCCTTCTGCAATCTCCGCAAGAAACGCAGGCAATCGCAAAAGTTCTCGCCGCCGACTTCTTCGGGTCATCGCTTAAGCCCACGGAATCGCGAGTCGTGCGTTCCAGTTTCGGCGCTTCAAGTGCGCCAGAACAAATTCGCGGTCAAATCACGCTCCAGCCGCGATGATTTTCTTCGCGAGTGGCAGTCCACGCTGAAGGCTTTTTCCAGGATTCTGACTGCGGAATTCCAGATTACGGGGATCGACGCGGCGCCGCGGCGGAAGCTTCCTCGCATCCACTGCCGCAGCGACTCCACACTCGGGTTCGTTATGAAATCGTGGGCACCGGCGCCGGATTCTACCGCGAACAGCGCGTCGGGAACTGGGATCTGGCATGGGAAGCGTGCCCTTCCGGCGAGTTTCGTCTCCGCACTTGGCGGGCGCTCGACGAAACGCAAGCCCGCTCCAATTCCCCCGTCTATGTGGACATCACGTCCGCCGCGCTCGGCAGCAATTCTTCCTACTCGGCCCAACTGCTGCATGGCACCGACTACTGGCGCACGGTGCTCGACGGCGCATCTGGCATCGACATCTACGGACACAATGGAGTTTCCGTCGCCGACATCGATAACGACGGCTTCGACGATCTCTACGTTTGCCAGCCTGCCGGCCTGCCCAATCGCCTCTATCGCAATCGCGGCGATGGAACGTTCGAGGACATCACCGAATCGTCCGGCCTGGGAATCCTGGAAAACACGGCCTGCGCGCTCTTTGCCGATTTCAACAACGACGGCCGCCAGGACGTGATCGTGGTTCGCGCCAACGGGCCGCTGTTGTTCCTGAATGAAGGCGGCGGCAAATTTCGGCAAAAGCCCGACGCGTTCCAGTTCGCCAATCCTCCGCAGGGAACCTTCACCGGCGCGGCCGTTGCGGACTACGACCGCGACGGATGGCTCGACATCTACTTCTGCCTGTACGCCTACTACCAGGGCACGGGGCAATACAAATATCCCTCTCCCTATCACGACGCCGAGAACGGTCCGCCCAACTTCCTGATGCGCAACCAGCGCGACGGCACGTTCCGCGACGTGACCGCCGAGTCCGGGCTGAATCAGAACAATACGCGCTACAGCTTCTGCTGCGGGTGGAGCGACTACAACCGCGACGGCTGGCCCGATCTCTACGTCGTCAATGATTTTGGGCGAAAGAATCTTTATCGCAACCACGGCGACGGAACGTTTCACCGATGTCGCCCCGCAGGCCGCAGTCGAGGACATTGGCGCGGGCATGAGCGTTTCCTGGTTCGACTACGACAATGACGGCGCCGAGGATCTCTACGTCGCCAATATGTGGACCGCGGCCGGCGAACGCGTCTCGACGCAGGAAATCTTCAAGAAAGACTCTTCCCAGGAAGTCCGCGCCCTCTATCAAAAACACGCGATGGGGAATTCGCTGCTGCAGAATCGCGGCGCAGCTTTCGATGACGCGACGATTTCCTCCGGCGTGGGAATGGGCCGCTGGGCGTGGTCGAGCGACGCGTTCGATTTCGATCATGACGGCTTCCCCGATCTCTACATCGCCAATGGCATGGTCTCGGGCCCTTCGCGCGCGAACCATTCGCGCGAAGATCTCAACAGTTTTTTCTGGCGGCAGGTCGTGGCCCTTTCCCCCGACGAAGCCCGCGCGTCTCACGACTACGAGCAGGGATGGAATGCCATCAACGAACTCATCCGCTCCGACGGGACCTGGAGCGGCTACGAGCGAAATGTTTTCTACGCGAACAACCGGGACGGAACTTTCTCCGATGTCTCGGGCGTCGTTGGGCTGGACTTCGTGGAGGATGGCCGATCATTCGCCCTGGCCGATTTCGATCACGATGGACGCCTCGAAGCTGTTCCTGAAGAATCGCAACGCTCCGCAGTTGCGAATTCTGAAGAACGTCATGGAGGACTTGCCGCCGCTCGATCGCGTTCCGTCTGCAGGGCACGAAGAGCAACCGCGACGCGATCGGCGCCTCCATCACGATTGAAACCGGCGCGGGCCGGCAGACGCGCATGCTTCAGGCCGGATCGGGTTTCCTTTCGCAGCACAGCAAAGATGTTTTCTTCGGACTCGGCGAGGCGAAAGGTCCGGTGCGAGCGTCAATTCGCTGGCCCAGCGGCCTGGTGCAGGAACTCCACGACCTTCCCATCAATCACCGGATCTGGGTGGAAGAAGGCGCAGAACCCTCGCGCATGGAGCCGTTCCAGACAGACGGCGACCAAAGCGTGCCCCGATTCCCGCAGCGGCCGCAGCGGAAGTCGAGCCACTTCCAGCGAATGTGGAAACCTGGCTTCTGGCGCCTGTTGCCGCTCCAGATTTTTCGCTTCCCGATCTGTCCGGGAAAATTCATGCGCTCTCCGCGACTCGCGGCAAGCCGGCGCTTCTCCACTTCTGGACGACGAAGTCACCGGATTCGCAGGACCAGTTGACAGTGCTCCAGAAATCCTACGCGGATTGGGCTGACAAAGGGCCTGCAACTGGTCACGGTGAACGTGGAAGATCCCGCCGATGACGGAGTCAGCACTCTTGCTCAACCACTGACCTTTCCGATTCTGCGCGGATCCGACGACGTCGCCGCTATCTACAACATTCTTTATCGCCAGTTGTTCGATCGCCACCGCGATCTGAGCCTGCCAACCTCCTTCCTGATCGACGGCCAGGGCGACATCGTCAAGGTGTATCAGGGCCCAATCATTCCCGAGCACGTCGAACACGACTTCCAGAATATTCCCCGGACCGACGCGGAGCGGCTGGCGCGGGCCCTGCCTTTCCCGAGTGCAGCGTACACCCTCGAATTCGGCCGCAACTACCTCTCTTACGGCGCGCTGTTTTTTCAGCGCGGATATCTCGATCAAGCGGAGGCCTCGTTCCAGCAGGCCTTGCGCGATGATCCGTCGAGCGCCGAGGCCCTGTACGGCATCGGCAGTGTTTACCTGAATCAAAACAACAACGCAGCCGCGCGGGAGATCTTCGAACGCGCGGTAAAACTGCCGGCCAATTATCCCGACACTCTGCCCGACGCCTGGAACAATCTGGGCGTCATTGCCACCCGCGAGGGACGCGTGGGCGATTCGGTTCCGTGCTTTCTGGAAGCTCTGCGGCTGAACCCGCATCACCTGCTGTCTCTCGACAATCTGGGCAACGCTTATCGTCTACAAAAGCGTTGGGACGACGCCCGCAAAGTCCTGGAACGCGCGCTGCAAGTTGCTCCCCAGGATCCTGAGGCCAACTACAGTCTCGGAATGGTGTTCGCCCAGACCGACGACACTGCCAAAGCCTACGAGTATTTGCAGCGTGCCTTGAAGGCGCGTCCCGTTTATCCCGAGGCCCTGAACAATCTTGGAGTGCTCTACCTGGTCACGCAGCGGCGCGATCAAGCCGTGGCCAGCTTCGAACAGTGCATCCGCGTGGCTCCCGCCTTCGATCAGGCCTATCTGAATCTGGCGCGGGTGTATGCCCTGGAAGGCGCGCGGGACAAGGCGCGCAGCGTGCTGCTCGATCTGCTCAAACAGCATCCCGATCACCCGCAGGCCAGGCAGGCGCTCGAGCAATTGCAATAAGTTTCAGGGCTTTGGAGTCGGCGCCGTCAGCAAATCGACGAACATCTTGTAGAACCTCTCCGTATCCAGATCCACTTGGATTTCGACCGGCGGCCCCACGATCTTCGGCTTGTCGTGCTCCGTCCAACTCAACGTATTTCCGTTCCCAGCGCCGCGGCTGAGGTCGACATCCAGATAACGCGTGTCCTTCGCCGTGATCAAACTCGGATCGAGCCAGGCCACCGCCGCAAGTTCGTCCCATAGATAGTTGTATTCACCAGACAGGCGCGCGTACGACCCGACATAACGAGCCGCGGGCGTGTTGCCCGCCTTTACCCGGTTGATCAAGTCCTGCGTCAACCGCGTCTTCACGGAAATATCCACGGTGGTGCAGACAATCTTCTTCCACGGCGCCATCAGCACGATGTGCGCCGCTTCCGGATCAAACCAAAGATTGAATTCGTGCCGGGGCGTGTTCACAAACTCGGGATCATCCGTCCTCGGATTCAGGCTTCCGCCCATGAACACCAACTCTTTCGCCAGCCCGGCAAACTCAGGATCGATCGAGATGGCAAGCGCAAGGTTGGTCATCGGCCCGCCTTCGTAGATCGTGATCTCGTGCGGATATTTGCGGACCATGCGTATCAGAAAATGCGCCGCGTCTTCGTCCAGAGGCCTGGTGGTGGGCTTGCCCTCTGGCATTTCCCCTAACTGATCCGCCGGGTGATAACTGCGCGGAGTCCATGCTCCCACCCACGGGATGGAGCCGTACTGTTGCTCCCAGAGTTCGGTGTCCTCCTTGCGCCTCACCAGCGGATACTCGGCTCCCGGTACCACCGGGATGTCGGTGCGCCCGATGATCTCCAGCATGCGCAAGGTGTGCGCCACTTCCTCTTTGAGCCACGCATCGCCGGTCACCACGGTCACTCCCAGAACTTCGGTCTGCGGAGACTGCACCAGCAGCAGAATGGACTGCTGATCCGTTCCTCCCGGCCCAGCCGCGTCCTGATCGACGATGACTTTGCGCTTCCCGGACGACGCCTGGCTCCAGCCGGGAACGCACATCCCCAAAAGCATTATTCCCACCACCCACAGCCGGACCAATCTCATCTTGTCCCCCGACGCTCGATTATCACAAAGCCTTGCATTCTATTTTGTGTGCGGCCGCTTCGCCAGCGCCTTTCTCGCCGCGCGCCAGAAAAAACGCGTAGAGACTCCGGTTGCGAGCCGTCATCCCGGCAGATAGAATGCCCGACTAGGCGCGAGTCTCAGCCGGATCGCACTCTCCGCGCCTGTCTTCATGGGCCGTCTCTGCGCAGTGTCTCGGGAACTCAGGTCCGCGGGCTTCATGAGGCGCGGTCTTGCCGTGCTCGCCCTCTCCACTTTGCTGCCGCTGCCCCTGCAGTCTCAAGAGTCAGCGTCGTTACACGGCGCCGTTCGCGACGCGCAAGGCAAACCGGTCGCCGGCGCAACCGTTCTGTTGCAGGCCAAGGACACCACGCAAACGCAGACGGTTCCACACGGATTCGCAGGGAAACTACAGTTTTGCCCAACTGCGCGGCGGAGTCTATATTCTGCGCGCCGAGATGGCCGGATACAGCACCGCCGAAATCTCCTCACTCTTTTTCAGCCCGAAAGAAGCAAAGAACGTTGATCTCACTTTGTTGCCGGCCAAGGCTCCATCGCAGGCCGCTTCCCCACGAGCGCCGGAATTTTTTGACCAACCCCAATTTACCGTCGCAGGAGTCACCGACACCACAAGTCTGGGCGGCCACGGTTCCGACACGATCGTGCGGACCCGGGATTCACTCGCCAAAGAGACGGTTTCCCTCGGCACACTCCCGCCTGCAGCCCCCGCCTCCGAAAACGAAAAATCGCTGCGCGAGAGCGTAGAACACGATCCCGGCAGCTTCGAAGCGAACCATCGTCTCGGCCAGGCGCTGGTCGAGAACGGAAAAGCGCGCGAGGCGACTCCCCTACCTTCAGCGCGCCGCCGAACTCAAACCCCGCGACTACGAAAATGCCTACGATCTTGCGCTCGCCAACGCGCGCGCCGGCAATTACCAGCAGGCGCGCGACCAGGCCCAGGCATTGCTCGCGCTTTCCGACAAAGCTGAACTCCATCACCTGCTCGGCGATGTGCAGGAGAAGCTGGGGAATTCTCTCGAGGCGGTGCGCGAGTACCAGCGTGCCTCCGAGATGGATGCCAGCGAGGCCTACCTTTTTGATTGGGGCTCCGAACTTCTGCTGCATCACGCCCCCGAGCCCGCGCTGCAGGTCTTCACCAGGGGTAACCACCTGTTCCCCGGTTCCGTCCGCATGCTGATCGGACTCGGAGCCGCCTGGTTTGCCCGCGGCTCCTACGATCAGGCGGTGCAGCGAATTTGTGAGGCATCCGACTTGAATCCCAACGATTCGATTCCGTACTTGTTCCTGGGAAAGATGCAAAGCGCGGAGTCCACGCCCTCCGAGGAAGTTGTCGAAAAGCTGCACCGCTTTGTCACGCTGCACCCGGAGAACGCGGACGCGAACTACTACTACGCGGTTGGCCTCTGGAAGCTGCGGAAGGAGCAGCAGGACACGGCCCGCGCAGCGCAGGTCGAATCTCTCCTGCGAAATGCGATTCATCTCGATCCGAAATTCGGCGCCGCCTATCTGCAGCTGGGGATTCTCGATTCCGAGCGGAAGAATTATCCGCGGGCGATTTCCGAGTACCAGCAAGCCATCCAGGCAGACCCGCAAATGCAAGAGGCGCACTACCGCCTGGCCCAGGCCTACCGGCAGACAGGAGATCTCGCCAAGTCTGAAGCGGAGCTCCAGATCTACGATCGAATCGCCAAAGAATCAGCCCAGAAGGCGGAACGCGAGCGCCACGAAATCCGGCAATTTGTGTACACCCTGCGCGACCAACCGCCGCCTCAACTCCCCTAGTCGGGCTGCCAAAGGTGGTTCCTGGACGCCCAAAAGGGCAGGCAATCCGGTGGCCGAGGCGTCAGTTTCCCCAAATCTTCTCGATCCGCTTTGCGCACTCAGCGAATCCTTTGCGTCCTTCGCGGTTAAAGTCTTTTACCGCGAAGTGTCGCAAAGAACGACGCCGTCAAGAACGCAGAGTAGAACAGTGTTCGCAATGGCATCCGGCCTGGCTGTGGGTAGTGGGTCAGTATGATTTCCACAGGGCTTCCCGCCGATCCTGCCGGCGATGGAAGCGGAAATCTCAGATCACGTCTGGACCATCGAAGAACTGTGCGCTCTGCTGCCCGAGACGGCATCCGCCACAAAGCGGATTGACAAGGGGCTTATCCTGAAAGCACTAGGAGAAGGCATCGGAGCATGACAACGTCCGGAACTATTGCGGTAGCGGTAATGAGTGTCGTTTTTTACCTCTGCGGCGGCCTTTGCGTCTTTAAGACGAAAATGCTGGTCGCTTGGGGACAGAAGAACTACGCCAAAAGTAAGTTCGTTCAAAGCTATCCATTTTCCAGCATGGTCACGAAGTCTTGGTATCCCGTTTACATCCGGTGTGCCGGAGTATTTATCTGGCTGTGGGCGTCTCGCCATTGATTACCTAGTTCTATTTCGTGGGTTCCACTAGCCTGTGGAAATCAGACTGACCCACTACCTGGCTGGGGCGTCCAATCCCCGCTCTACCTCGCCACTGTGTTACACTTCCTGATTCATATAAGACAACGTTTGCACGCAGGACGCCCAATCCAGACATGCTTTTCTCCAAAGAATATGTGGGCTATCTAGCCCGCGAAGTCACCAAGAAACTGATAGCTGGCAAGTTCATCGAGACCACGGCGGTCCCCGCGGTCACCGAACGTGTGAACGCCGCGTTGGTCGACGAACTCTCGCTGGAAGACCGCATCAACGACGAAGTGCGCGTCATCCTCGAAGCCTACTCCGACGAAATGCAGAAGACCGGCGCCAACTATCAGGAAATGTTCCGCAAGGTGAAGACGGAACTGGTGCGCAAGTACAAGGCGGTGCTGTGAGACTCAGCCGCGACAAAGCCAACGTGCTGGCCAAGGCTGTTTCCGAAGTCCTCAAGCAGATGGACGAGGTCGAGTTCATCGAAGACTTCAACACCATCCGCCAGGAAACCCGCAAGATTCTTGAAGAACTGCTCATGCAGGAAGCAAGAATCGACGCCGCCGCCCGCCAGAAAATCGAGAGCCAGAAGCGCACCATCCTCGAAGGCTCCCAGGAATGGGACATTCTCTACCGCAAGTACTACAACGAGGAAGTGAAAAAGCTCGGCGTCTAGCAGGTCTTGCCCCTCCGCCCGCCGCTCCGAGGTGATCGTTGGCAAATACCGTCAGCGACGTGAAAGCCATCGTCAAACGCGCCGCTGCCGAGGCCGGCTTCGACCTTGCGGGCATCGCTCCCGCCGCCGAAGTCTCGGAACTCAAGTATTTCCCCCAATGGATTGCCGCTGGCCATGCCGGCGAAATGAAATACCTGGAAGCGCGCGATGAACAGGGTGAGCTGAAGCGCGCCTCGCTCGCTCGCGTCGCGCCCTGGGCGCGAAGCGTCGTCGTCTGCGCCATCAACTACAACACCGAGCAATCCCTACTCCACCCAAGTCCACGACCCCAGCCGCGGATGGATCTCCCGCTATGCCTGGAGCCGCGAGGATTATCACGACGCGGTCTTGCGCCGCCTGAAGCAGGTGGAAGCCGCTCTGCGCCAGGCTGCGTGGGGCGGGCACTCCTGCCCGCCAGCTCTTACCACGCGTTCGTATGTTGATACCGGGCCGATCGTCGAGCGCGTCTACGCGAAATACGCCGGCGTGGGCTGGATCGGCAAAAACACCTGCATCATCAATCAACAAAAAGGCTCGTGGCTTTTCCTGGGCGTGATCCTCACCTCCCTCGAACTCACGCCCGACCTGCCCGCTCCGGACCGCTGCGGCACCTGCACCCGCTGCATCGAAGCCTGCCCCACAGACGCAATTCTCGCGCCCTATCAGCTCGATTCCAATAAGTGCATTTCGTATCTCACCATCGAAAAACGCGGATCGATCCCGGAAGACCTGCGCGCCGGCATGGGCCGCCACGTCTTCGGCTGCGACATTTGCCAGGACGTTTGTCCGTGGAACCGCAAGGCCCCCGCATCCACTGCGCCCGAATTCGAGCCTCGCCCCGGCCTGGTCAACCCCGCCCTCGCTTGGCTCGCAGAAATGTCCGCGGAAGAATTTCGCGCCGCCTTCCGGGGATCGCCCATCCGCCGCACCAAGCGCTCCGGCCTCCGCCGCAACGCCGCCATCGCCATGGGCAACAGCGGAAACCGGGAATTCCTCCCCCTGCTCGACCAACTGGCCGCCGACGAAGACGAATCCGTCAAGGAAAGCGCACGTCTGGGCAAAAGCGAGTTTGCTGACACCCACCAAATAATGCGTAGCGACAGCCGCCCCGGCTGTCGGGTTTGCGGAACCCTCTTCGAGCGGATGCGAGCTCGCCCTGTATTCGCCTTATCTTCGCTTCGCTGCGATCCCTTTCCCACCTGGATTCTGTTGACCTTCGGTAACTGGTTTTTCCGATTAGCGGCAACTAATCTTTCCCTAAGGGGTTCTTACTAAGCAAGTTAGTCTTTGGTCGTCTGGGGTGATTTATGTTTCCACGCCACATTCAGCCAATGCGGCGCGCGTTTGGCAGTTTAGTCGTGATGGTTGTGCTCTGCGCCTCTTTTGCCGGCGCCTCGGCCACTCTTTTGCTCGAAGAGCCCTACGGCAAGCTGGGATTCTTTACCGCCACCGGCCATGCCGCTGTATATCTCTCCGGCGTTTGTGCCGACACTCCCCTGGTTCTCCGCAGTTGTGCCCCGGGAGAAACCGGGATTGTCCTGAGCCGTTACCACGGCGTGGGTGGATACGATTGGGTCGCCATCCCTCTCATCCCCTACCTGTATGCGGTCGAACGCCCCGAAGACGTGCCGCTGCTTGCCGACGCGAAAATGGCCGCCTTCCTGCGCGACCGCTACCGGCGCAAGTATCTCGAACAGATCGCCCCTGACGTGAACGGTGGCGAGACTCCCGGCGGCAACTGGTACGAACTCGTCGGCTCTTCCTACGATCGCACCATCTACGGCTTCGAGATCGAAACCACTCCGGCGCAGGACGAAGCTCTCATTCGCAAATACAACTCGTCGCCCAACCATTCTCATTTCCACACCGTCTCGAACAACTGCGCCGATTTCGCCAAAGATGTCTTCAACTTCTACTACCCGAAGTCTCTGCATCGCAGCGTGGTCGCCGACATTGGAATGACCACGCCCAAACAGATGGCGAAGATGCTTACGAAGTTCAGTGCGCGCCATCCAGAACTCCAGTTTTCGCGGCTCATCATCTCGCAAGTGCCGGGCAGCATGCCCCGCAGCTCGCAGGTGCATGGAGTGGTCGAGTCTTTTCTCAAGTCGAAGAAGTACATCGTGCCCAGCGCCGTGGTCAGCCCCATCTTTGCGGGATGCGTGGCCGCAGTCTACGTGGGCACGGGCGCGGGCCACTTTGAGCCCGCGCGCAACGCCATGGTCTTCGTCGTAGGCAGCGGCCCCGCCCGCCCTCTGGACCCCGAAGATCGCCGGGCCTACCAGCTGCAACTGAAGCATTTTCTGGCGGGTGCTTATCCGGAGAAAGCAGGACAGAGCGTCGACAAGGTGTGGGAGAAGCTGCAATCCCGGGCTAAGACCAGCGTCGATGACCAGGGCAGGCCGGTGCTTCAGCTGCAGGTGGGAGACAGTCTCGTTCAGATCGGCGTGGCCGCCGACAATGTATTGCAGGGCAGCGCTCCTCCACAGCTGGTGCGTCAACTCCTGGAGGCTCGCCTGCAGTCGGAATTGCGGCGCAGATCACCGCAGCTTTCCGAGGCCGAAGTTGAGCGCGACTGGAACCTCCTCCAACAAACTATGGTGAAGGGTGATTCACCCGTTACGGCTCGTTCCGCGCCCCGCATCGAGAATATCCGCGGGAACCGGCCCTGATTCCCCGGCTCGCAAAGACTCAGACAGAGATTGAGGATGGAAAGGGCGCCGTCCATTCGGACGCGCCCCTAGTGCTTATTGTTGTTCTTGCGGTGGCCGCGGCGGCATGCCTGTGCCCGGAATAGGTGGTTGCCCCGGTGGTTGCTGCTGCTGCAGTTGCAATTGCCGCTGCTGCATTTCCTGCAGCATCTGTTGCGGCGTCTTCACGGCAGGCTGATCCGGAGAGGTGGCTGGTTGTTCCGCCTCCGCAGCCGCCTGATCCGCGTTGTCGTCGGCGCTGTCGTCGGGCGCTTCCGCCGCGTCATTCGTGTCGGCTGCCATGTCTTGAGGCGGCGGCACATTGCCGGGAACGATTCCCGGCGGCCGTTGTTCCGCGATCGCCTGGGGATTGGGATTATTGGGACTCACGTTCTCGGGCCCCGATTTTGCCACCAGCACCACGCGCGTCAGCGTCGCGCTGTCGCTGGGAGACCCCAGCAGCACATAATTAAACCGCGATCCGTTCAGCAGTTCCGCCACCACTTCCCGCGCTGGCCCCGGTCCCAGGTGGGTCACCACACGCTCCGGCGCCGAGGGAATCTCAATCTCTGCCCCGGTCTGCTTGCGCACGGCTCGCAAAATGTCGCCCAGCGTTGAATTGGGCGCGACAATCGTCAGTTCGCCGCTCTGATAGCTCACCTGCGGTGGCACCGGCGCGATCGAATCCAGAGGAATCTGCTGCACCGGCCCGGTCGGTCCTGATGGCAATGGGGGTAATGGCGGCTTTTTCGCTTTGCGCTGGCCATGCGAAGACGTCGCGCTCGCCAGGCTAACCGTCCCCAGACACAGAATGCCGACGCACAGGACCAGGAGCACCCCAACCGTCTTGAATCTCAATCCTGTGCTCATCATTTCCTCCCAACTTCTCCCAGCCATCTGCCTTCGGGGGACACCGCAAGGCCGCCTTTGCCGGAATTTTAGCACCCGTCCGGCTTGAAAGAACTGGCGGGTATGACGTCCCACCAGATGGAACGTCTTAAGACTACTCTCTTGCACCTTTTCAAGGCTATGGCACGAACCGGGGACCAGCCCCAAGTCGAGAGCAGTCAATCACTTCGGAGAAAGCAAAATCTTAACCGGGCAAGCGGCGGCAGGCGTACACTGAGCCCAGCCTTGCCATCTCTATGAAAGTAAAGGCGGAATCACCGATGAATCTGGCGTCGCGCGGCCTCCGCGCCCCTGCTCTCTGGATGGCCCTGTCAGCACTGGCATTTTCACCCTTGGGCGCCCGCGCGCAGAGCTGTCAGACGTCGAGCGATCTCGAAGACGCCACCCGGACCGCCATTACCGCCGCCGGCCAGCGCTACTTCGACATGGCCGCGAAGGGCGACGTCGCATCCTTAAAGCAGAACGCCAATCCCAGCCTCGTCTCCGATTTCTCCGGAATCGAAACCACCATCAAAGAACAGCAGCCAGGGCTCGCTGGCGCCCGGGCCACCGTGAAGTCGGTGTTTCTGCTCGAGACCGAAGGCGCCGCTCCAGTTCCCAACGCCGAATTTTATTGCGGAGTTTTCGGCAAGAACGGCCAAACCTCGGGCAGCGCCATTTTCGTACTCGACAATTTGCCGCCGGGCAAGTACGCCGTTGTATTGCTCGATGCGGCTTCGCCCAGCGCGCGCACGATGTTTTCCGTAATTCTCCAGCAGGCGGGAACCGACTGGAAATTAGGTGGTCTCTATGTCAAGCCCGCGCAGGTCGCGGGACACGACAGCGATTGGTTCCTGGCGCGCGCCCGGGAATACAAAACCAAGGGTCAACTGCATAACGCCTGGTTCTATTACCTGGAAGCCAGCAGCCTGATCTCTCCCTTGTCGTTCATGAGCACCGCGGCCACCGATAAGCTCTTACCGACGAGTCCAGAATCTGCAGCCCGCGGACCTTCCCGCGGACGGAAAAACGGTGGACCTCGCTGCTGGCACGGCCACCTACAAACTGACCGCAGTCTTTCCTCGAGCTGTGGGCAATGACCTGGACTTGATCGTGAGGTATCAGGCTGCGGACGTTTCCAACACGAACCAGGCCTACCAGAACAATGTTGCCGTAATCAAAGCCCTGGTGGCGAAGTATCCGGAAGTGAGAGATGCATTCGCCGGCGTGGTCGCCCGCGCCGTGGACCCCAGCGGGCGCGACTACGGCACCCTGCTGGCGATGAAGGACATCAAGTAACGGAAGCAGTTCTCAGTTCCCGCTGGATCGCGCGCCGCTCTCTTCCAGCAGGCACTCTTTCGGATTCTTGTCGTCCCGTAATCCGAGAAACACCGGCGCGCGCAGCTTGGGGCCGCTGCCTTCGCTGGTCCCTCCCGTCCACTCCGCAAACTCGATCTCGGCCACCAACTCGGGCTTCACCCAACTCACTTTGCGCAGCGCCTCGACCTCGCCGAAGAACGGATTCTTCTTCGTCTCCAGCTTCTGCAGCACTTTCCAGATCTCGGCCAGAGACTTCTGATCGAACCCGCTGCCCGCCTGCCCCACGTGAATCAGTCGCCCTTCTTGTCATAGAGTCCGAGCACGACTGAGCCAAAGTGCGCGCGGCTGCCTTCCGGCTCGGTGTACCCGCCAATGACACACTCGATCCGGTGCCGGATCTTGATCTTGAGCCACTCCCGGCTGCGCCGTTCTTCGTAGAAACTGGCGCGCTTCTTGGCAACAATGCCTTCCAGGCCCTTCTGCCGCGCCATCTCAAAGAGTGCTTTACCGTGTTCCTCGTAGTGATCGGAATACCGCACTGCGTCGTCCGCCACGATCAGCGCCGCCAACTTGCGCTTGCGCTCCTCCAGCGGTACCCGCCGCCAGTCGTAGCCATCCAGATACAGCAAGTCGAACGCGTAATACAGCACCGGCACATCGGCATTTCCCGCCGCCCTCCGCCCGCCCGGACGAAATCCGGTGCGCTGCTGCATCAAACTGAACGACGCCTTTCCCTCCTCGTCGAGCGCCACCACTTCGCCATCCAGAATTGCCGTCTTCGCCTTCAGCGACCGGGCCATATCCTTCAACTCCGGATAACGCGGCGTCAGATCATTCTGGTTCCGCGACACCAGCCGCACCTTGCCGTCGGCGATAAACGCGATCGCCCGGTATCCATCCCACTTGATCTCAAACAGCCAGTCCGCCCCATCAAACGCTTTCTCCACCGACTCTGCCAGCATGGGATGAATCGCCCCCGGCATGGGCCGCTTTGTGGGAACAGAAACCACAACCACAGAGGACGCAGAGGACACCGAGGATTTTGTTTCTTTTGGTTCGGGTGCAGGAGTCGTCTTCTGAGGAGACAGGGATGCCTTGGCGCGAGTTTTTTTTGCTTTACCAGTTTTCTCTGTTTCCTCTGTGTCCTCTGTGGTTTTCTTTGCTTTACGAGTTTTCTCTGTGTCCTCGGTGGTTTTCTTTTTCCTCTCGACCCGGGCCACCGCATCCGCCAGCCAGGCCGCCTTCAGCTTCCCGCGTCCCGTAGGACGGCTCTTCCACTCCGCCGATCCCGCGTCACCTGCAACCTGCTCCAGGGTCCGTCCGCTCAGCACCGACGTGTCGATCGACTCGATGTCATAGCCCTCCACGACATGGTCGTCGTGCTTCTTGATCATCAGCCATTCATTGCCCTTGCTCCCTGGACGCCGCCCGCGCATCTTGACCAGCGCGAAGTCTCCCTGCAGCCGTTTCCCGTTCAGACGAAATTTCAGATCTCCCTTGGCCAGCATCGCCGCCGCTTCCGCCTCCGTGCCTGGAACATATTTCCCATTCACCGCCACCGGCGACAGCGGCTGCCACGTCCCCACATCCCACACGATCACCGTTCCCGCGCCGTAATTGTTCTCTGGAATGTTTCCCTCAAAATCGAAATATGAAACCGGATGATCCTCCACTTGCATCGCCAGCCGCTTGTCCGCGGGATCGAGCGACGGCCCCTTCGGCACTGCCCACGACTTCAGCACGCCTTCCATCTCCAGCCGAAAGTCATAGTGCAGACGCGTGGCATCGTGCATCTGCACCACGAACCGATTCCCCGCCTTCGTCGCCACTTTCGGCGGAGGCTCCGGCGTCTCCTCGAACCGCCGTTTCCGTTTGTATTCTTCGAGGGCCATTTTCTCGTTCGTTCGAGCGCCATTCTAGCAACTCAGTGCTGAATTCGGCCGTCCTCCCACCGGCGGGAAAATTGGGGAACCCCGAAACTTAAAATAATCGATAGTAAGCGCAATCCTCTCAGCCATTTACGCGAAACCCCGCATTGACAGCGGCTTCCCGGCGTACTACAATCTGAACCAGTTTTTGTCTTCGAGTTGTCCCTCCCCGATTCCCGTGAGCCGGGAATATTTACTGTTCTCCAAGCAGTCCCCAGGGGCCCTTCGCAATGACCAAGATCGCACTACTGCGGTTATCCAGTTTCCTGCTCGTGTTTTGCTCGCTCAGTGTCCACGCGCAAACCGTCACCACCTTCGAAGGCATTGACGCCTCCCAGGAGAAAGCACCGCAGTTTGACGTCGATCCCAACGGCGCGGTCGGCACCAAGCAATTCATGGAGTGGGCAAACCCCTACTATCAGGCGTGGGATAAGACTACCTTTGCCCCAGTGTGGTCCGTACCCCAGCCAGGAACCACGCCGTTTACCGTTAACGGCAATAGCAACTGCACGAATATCCGAGGAGACGGCGTCGTCATTTTCGACCGCCTCGCGTCGCGCTGGGTCATCGCCGCGCACAACTCCGGTTCGACCAACTACTACTACTGCATCGCGATCTCGAACACTGACGACCTGACGTCTACGACTCTTGCCTGGTACACCTACGCCATTCCCTTGAACAACATTCTCGGGACCAACGCGCAAGGTCTTACCTACTTTCCCGACTGGCCGAAAATTTCCACCTGGTCCGACGCTTACTATCTGGCGTTGGACTTGGAGGATCCCAGTAACGGTTTTCAGGAAGTGGGGGTGCTGGCCTGCGCCCTCGATCGCACCAACATGCTGCATCGGTGCAACGCCGAAGACTCCCCAGTGCTTCCACAGTCCGGTTCCGATTACCGGCAGCCTGTTCTTGTCTCACAGTCTGCAACCCGCCGACGTGGAAGGCACCACGCCTCCGCCTACCGGCGCTCCGGAGTTCTTCGCCAGCATCCAGAACCCAATCAATGATGGCGTGACCACCACCTCCGATACCTTCAACCTGTGGCAGTTCCATGTCGACTGGTCGACTCCCGCCAACTCGACCTTCACCCAGAGCACGGTTCCAGTGACGGCCTACACTCCCGGGTGCTACCTCCCGAGCACGCCGGTGAATACCATCTGCGTTCCCGAGCCCTCGACCTCGACCACCGGCCAGCACATCGACTCCGTCGGTGATCGCTTGATGTTCCGGTTTGCCTATCGCAACTTCGGCACCTACCAGTCGTACTTAGTCAGCCACACCGTACAAACGGGCACGGGCAGCGGCAGCCAGACGGGAATCCGCTGGTACGAACTTCGCGGCAATGGTGTCCCCGCGCTCTACCAGTCAGGCACCGTCAGCCCGGATCTGTCTCTCTATCGCTTCATGCCCAGCATCGCCCAGGATCAAAGCGGCAATGCCGCCATTGGCTACAGCGTGTCCAGTTCCTCAGTGCATCCCGGCCTCAGCGCCTCCTGGTGGAGCCTGACGGCCCAGACTGCTCCCACCGAGATTTCTCTGTTCAGCGGCGCTGGCGACGAGGAGAACGCTTTCAACTGGGGCGACTATTCAAGCATGACCGTCGATCCAGTGGGCGGGTGTGCTTTCTGGTATGTGAATCAGTATCTCGCCGCGAACCAGACGGGGACCGCCACGATCTGGAAAACTCGCGTCTCCAAATTCAGTCTTGCGACGTGCGGGAACGTCACCCTTTCTCCGGGGCCTTTGACTTTCGCACCGCAGCCTGTAGCTACGGTCAGCGCCTCGCAACCGGTTGTCTTGCACAACGGCCAGGCCACCGCTCTTACCATCAATAGCATTTCCGGTGGAGGCGCCAACCCTGGAGACTTCCACCAGACCAATAACTGCGGCACAGGCTTAGCCGCGGGCGCTTCCTGCACCCTCAATGTGTCTTTCGCTCCGGCCGCGATGGGAACCCGCACCGCTACCCTCATCGTTTCCGATAACGCCTCCAACAGTCCGCAGACGATCGCTCTCTCCGGCACGGGCACCGCGCCCGTTACGCTCTCCTCCACGAGCCTCAACTTTGGCGCCGTGGTGATCGGTACCAGCAAAAAAGCCAGTCCGGTTACCCTTTCCAATCTCATGAATGTGGCGTTGACCGGCATCACGGTAGGTGTCACCGGGTCCGCCTACAGCCAGGTGAATACCTGCGGCACCAGCATTGCCGCCCACTCCACTTGCTCCATTACCGTCACCTTCGCGCCCACCACCACCGGCACCCAGACCGGAACCGTGACCATCACTGACAGCGCCGTCAATAGTCCGCAAACCATCAGCCTGACCGGGCTGGGACAGCTCCCGGTCACAGTCAGCCCGTTGAACCTTGGTTTCGGAATCGTAAAGGTGGGGACGACCACGGCCCCCAAGACCGTCACTGTAAAAAACAATCAGAAGATTTCACTCAGCATCACCAGTATTGCCTTTACCGGCGCCGACCCTGGTGACTACGCACAATCGGCGACAACCTGCGGCAGCAGCCTGGCGGCGGGTGCGAAATGCACCATCAGCATTACATTTACCCCTAAAGCCATCGGCGCCCGTTCGGCCAGCCTGACCATTACGGACAGCGCCATCACCAGCCCGCAAAGCGTGAAGCTCGCCGGCACTGGGAACTAGCCCCGCTTCTGCGGCAACGAATTGTGATTCACCAGGACGGCGCGGCTGAAAACCAGGTTTTGGGTGGCGCAGCGCTTTGAGCGCTGCGATCAGGCGTTAGTTCAGGGTTGGGCTTTAGCCCCTGAGGCTCTTCGACGGGTCCCGCAGCCGCGACCTCCACATTCGGCTCGCTATAATTCAGCCTGCCCATGAAACGTGAATTCCCCGAGCAACCCCTGGTCGGCGTCGGCGCCATCATTATCGAAAGTGATCGCGTCCTGCTGGTGAAGCGCGCCCATCCCCCCATTCAAGGCCAGTGGTCCATTCCCGGAGGCGTCCTCGAAGTCGGCGAACTCGTCCGCGAAGCAGCTGTCCGCGAGGCCCGCGAAGAAACTGGACTCATCGTCGAGCCCGCAGATCTGCTCGGCGTCTACGACCGCGTCCTGCGCAACCCCGAACAACGCGTGCAGTATCACTATGTATTGATTGATTTTCTCTGCCGCAAGATTGGCGGTGAACTCGCAGCCGCCAGCGATGCCGCCGAAGTCCGCTGGTTTACGCGAGAAGAGTTGCCGACACTCAACCTGGCCCACGATACGCAGGATGTCATTCGCAAGGGTTTTGCCACGCTAGGAACTGGGCAGTAAATACGCGGGCCGTACCGTTGGAGACACGGGCACCGCCGCGGTTCACGGTTTCGGGTGCGCAACGCTCAGAGGATAATAAGCCATCAGGTACTTGGCCTGGTCGGCGTCGACCGGATCTAAATCGAAGATCTGTTGGCTGGGAGCTCCAAAGCTTCGCATGCGGAAGTAATAAACCTTCCCCTCTTCCGCCGTGAAATGTCGGAGCGCCAACAGTACCCCCGCGTATTTTGCGGACGCCTTCGGCAAGAATCGCGACTGCGGGCTGGCGCACACGTGATGCTCTCCCGGTTCCACCGGCACCGAGAAATACGAATTGCGCTGGTTGGCGCCCACCCATGCTCCGTCCAGTCCAATCCGCGTCGTGATGCAGGCTCCGATGCAGTTCGTCACGCCGATATCCTGGATGAAGTACACCAGCGCCTTCCCAGGCTCAGGCTGTGCGGGCGGGTGTTGAGATTCGTCCAACTTCGCTTCGTACCTGACATCCTTCGGGCCACACGCTGCCGCTACCACAGGCGCTTCCTGCTGGGCAAATGCGGATACTGTCAGGAGCATCAGAACCAAAACTCGTGTCATGGTTTCTCCGGTGACCTCGATTCGCTGTCCTACGTTTAACTCGGATGCAACGACCAGCCATTAAGATGGAAGGGCTTCTAGGAAACTGCGGATGAACTGCCAGTGCACTGCTGTGGAAGAGCGGCCCTTCGAGGGCCGCGTGGGGCATGCGGAATCATTGTGGGCTTCAGCCCCTGTGGTTGCTGGTTCGTAGATGGGCACGTTTTTCCGCAACCTTCTAGGAACTTGACTCGGTCGGGCCCCCATTCGTTTCGTCGTCTTCCCACTCCGCATCGCAGCCGTGGCACCTCCACGCCCGCCGGTGAAACGGAATTGGCACGCTCACCGCCGTGCTGAGATATGCCGCCGGAGACACTTCCTGAAAGTTCACATCCAGAGATTTGCACCTCGGGCACCGCGGCTGCTCATATTGCCCAATCCCGGTCACGTCGAAATTCTCCGGGATGGGCTGCTGCAGAATCTGTTCTGCAACCGCCGCATCCTCAGGCTTCACCTGCAATTTCACGCCGCCCAGCAGATTCGAAATGAACCAGTCCAGCCGCACCATGTTGTCGTCGACCAGCGCGCAGTCGATCCCGGCAGACTCCAAACTTCCTTTCGCGAACAGGGCTTCCGGCAGGTCCCGGAACTGGCGGATCGTGACCATCGGCTGCATCTCGGCTTCGTCACCGGCAGGATATTCGGCGATCGGCGGGCTCAAGCCTCTTCGGCTCAGTTCCACACCCAGCGCCGCGCGGGCGATTTCGGTCAGTTGGTAGGCCTGCGCCGCAACTTCTTCTAACTCTCCGTCCCCTTGGCGCGAGTAGGTCTCGGCCAGCCGCTGGCGTTCCTGCTCGGGATCGATCGCCGTCATAGCTGGGAATCATACTCCAGTCCCACATCCGTGACGACCCGCGAAAATCCGTGGCCGGATTTTCCGCGGAAAATAGAACGGCCCGCAGGCACGAAGACCTGCGGGCCGCCCGGTGGACTGTTTGGGATTGACCAAGAGGTGGTCACTCTAACGTGGCCTCTACGGCAACTCCGGGTTCGTCTGCTCGACGATCCTGACCGACCTGCGTCAGGCGGAATTGAATCCTTACTTCACCGGTAGTGTGCGGGCTGTAGCTTCCGGCGCGCTGTTCTTGCTGGTCTGCGCCTGAAGCCCCGCTTAGAGCAACCGCTCTAAGTCTCAGCCACCTCACCTGGTCTTTGAGTACCCCAACTACTGCCTTCAGAACTTGTCATCCGACCACCTCCTTTCCGGTGTAATCGCACATTAGTACGAAACCCGCCTGTGCGTCAACCGGCACGAAAGTGGGTATCGGAGATGGCAACAGGAAACTTTCCTTCTCTACCGATTCCCCAGCGTCGCAATCTCTCCCAGCCCCAGCAGGTTGGCATCTGCCGTAACCAAAGTCAGATCGAGCACCTTCGCCGTCGCCGCCAGAAAGCGGTCTGCGGGATCCCGCTGAGGCAGTGGTAGCATGCGGGAGATCCTGACGATTTCGTGCGTCAACGGAGCTTCGAGAAACGGTGCGGTAGCGTCGGCTACCCAGTCATCCAAGTCTCCGACCAGGTGGATGCGTCCCTTTTCGTGCAGGATCAACGCCTCCCAAGTGCTGATCGGCGAGAGCCACAGCTCATTTTCCGGGTTGCGCATCGCGTGGCGCACTCCCGCGCCGAGCCGTGTAACCTCCCGCAAACTCCACAGCCAAATGTGAGTGTCCAGCAGGAGCCTCAATCGCGGAGTACCTCCCAGTCGTCCTCATCACTAGCGGGGGAAACAATATCCCCCAGGATCTGCATGCGGTCCTTCATCGAACCCATCCAGTCGGCCGAGCGAATGGAAGTCGCTGGTACAACCTCCGCCACGGGACGGCCCCGGCGCGTCACCCGAATCGGCTTCTTTGTCTTTTCTACCTGTGCGAGCAACGCCAGGCACTTGGCTTTGAACTCGGAGATAGCTATTTCTTTCATGACCTATATATTAGACCATAGTCCATTCAATTGGTCAATTAGCTACGGCAGCCCGAACGCATACACCGCGCTGCCCGCCGCGATCGCGACATATTCTTTCCCGTCGACCGCAAACGCCATCGGCGCGGCGTACACCGCGCCGCCCATCTGGAAATGCCACAGCGGTTTACCTGACGCCGCATCGAAGGCGATGAAATTCCCCTCCGCGTCGCCGGAGAACACCAGGCCTCCCGCCGTCGAAAGCACTCCCGACCACGTCGGCGAGGTGTGCTCAAACTTCCACTTGATCTCTCCCGTCGCCGGATCGATCGCCTTCAGAAATCCGCGATACGGCTCGGCCTCTTCCGACGGAAAATACGCGCTTCCGTAGTACGCGTGTCCCGCTTCATACGGCTGCGGAGCCGTGCTGAACATGTCGCACTGATCGCGCGCCGTCACGTAAAACAGCGCCGTCTGCGGATCGTAGGTCGGGGCCATGAAGTTCGTCGTCCCCGCCGCCCCGGGACATACCGTGTGTCCCTCCAGCGTCGGCGATGCTTCCTTTCTTCGCCACCGGGCGGCCTTCCGCATCCTTCGTGTCGCTCCACGTAATCTTGCCGTAAGCATTCGCCGAGATGAGCTTGCCCGTCGTGCGATCGAGCACATAAAAGAATCCGTTGCGGTTGGCCTGCGCGATCAGATGCTTGCCGCCCGCATCGACCATCACCGGAACCTGCGTCGCGTCCCAGTCGTGCTCGTCGTGCTTGGTGAACTGGAAATACCAGTTCATCTTGCCGGTATCGGCATTCAGCGCCAGCAGGGAATTGCTGTAGAGGTTGTCGCCCGCCCGCCCTTCGCCGCGATTCGACGGCGCAGGATTCCCCGTCGGCCAGAAAATCTGATTCGTCACCGCGATCATACGTTCCCGTGTTCCACGCCGGAGCGCCGCCCACTTTCCACGAATCACCTTCCCACGTCTCGTGCCCCGGTTCGCCCGGCCCCGGCACCGTATAGAACCGCCACTTGCGCTCGCCGGTCGCCGCGTCGTAAGCGTCAATGAACCCGCGCACTCCGTACTCGCCGCCGGAAATGCCGATCACGACCAGATCCTTCACCGCCAGCGGCGCCACCGTGAAGCTGTGCCCGGTGCGATAGTCCGCCGCGGCCACGTCCCACACCACGTTTCCGGTCTTCGCATCGAGCGCGACCACGTGCGCATCCAGCGTGCCCAGAAAAACTTTGTCGCCCAGAATCGCCAGCCCGCGATTCACCCGTCCGCAGCACGGACGAATGTCCCCGGGAATCTGCCGCTGGTACATCCAGATGGGCCGCCCGCGTGCGCGCATCCAGCGCAAACGCGCGGTCGTCCTGCGCGGTCGCATAAAGAATTCCGTCGACCACCAACGGCGTAGTCTCCAGCTTTCCAGTCGCGCCCGTCTGATACACCCACTTCGCGACCATCGTGCGCGCATTCGTGACGTTGATCTGATCGAGCCCGCTGAACCGTTTCCCGGAATAATCCCCCGAGTAAGTCATCCAGTTCTGCGGTTCCTTCGCGGAATTCACCAGCCGCTCGAACGTCACCTGCGCGAGAGCCTGACTCGCAAAGAAAACGCAGGCCGCCCAGACGATGACGCCGCGCATCCCCCTCAGCGATCTCTGCGGCATTCCTCCGCGTCCCCTGCGGTTAAAGGCTTCCCCTCTGCCCTCTCGACTCCCCCGCCCCCTCATTTCGCCCCCACGCTGATCAAGTAAGCCACAATGTCCTCCAGATCCTTGTCGCTCAAAACCTCGGCACCGTACTTCGGCATCGCCGACTCCCGGCTTTTCTGAAACGACCGCAGCTTGTCCTTCTGCAGCAAGTGAATCTGCTCACTGGAATCCATGATCTGCACGCTGAAGCTGTCTTCGTTCAGCGTGACGCCCTTGATCTCCTTTCCCGTCCGCCGTGACTACGGTGACGCTCTCGTATTCCTGCGGAAACTCCTTGGTCGCCTCCGTCAATCCCCAGGCCAGTCTCCGGCTGGGATTGCGCACCGAATCAATAATTGCCTCCCGCGTGCGCGACCCGCCCACCGCCGTCAACTCCGGCCCCAGCCTTCCACCCTTGCCCTCGACCATATGGCACAGCGAGCAGTTCGCATCGCCATAGAACAACTCCTTGCCATGGCCGGCGTTGCCCGCCGCCTGAGCCGGAGCCTTCACTTCCTGGCTGCGAATGTAGGTGATGATCTGCCAGATCTCCTCATCCGTCATCCCGACGCCCTGCCCGTTGGTCCCGTTGGCCGGCATCGCAGTCCCAGGAATGCCGTTGCTGATCACCTGAAACATGTCCGCGTCGGAGTGCGTGTGCTTCTTCACCGCCCGCGTCAGATCGGGCCCGCGTCCTCCGCCGCGCGCGCCCAGTCCGTGACACAGCGCGCAGTTGATGCGGAACTCATACTCCCCCGCCTTGGCCGCCTTGGCATCGCCCGCCAGAGGATTGCGATCGTCCGCCGCGTGAATCCCAATCCCCAGCACCGCCAGCGCGACGCACCCCATGCACCATCGTCTGAACATGAATTCACCTTCCAGGAATTTGCCGCATTCTACGCCATCGAATCAGGATTGCAGCTTTGGAAATCTCGGCCCAGATCAGGATGAAGCAGAAACAGGAATTTCCCCGCCCGTACATGTCCGGCGGGCATCTGCCCCCAGCACCTTTGGCTCTCTACACTGAAATCCTGCGCCTCAAAATGCCGATAGTTACTGAGGGAGAGAGGATTTTCCCTAGGCGCCAAGTTGTTGATCCGTCAGCCTTTCCAGCGAAAGGCGTCGGGCTTGGGGAAGGCCCAGATGAGCCAGCACGCGATAGGCAAATTCGCGCGCCATCTCATCTAAAGAAGCAGGGCCGTAATAGAAGGCCGGGATCAGCGGGAAGACGGTGGCTCCGGCGTCGGCGGCCCGGTACATGTTGCGGATGTGGATTTTATTGAGCGGCGTCTCGCGCACGCACAGCACCAGCGGACGCTTCTCTTTGAGAGTGACGTCGGCGGCGCGCTCGATCAGTTGCGCGGCGACGCCGTTGGCGATGCGGGCCAGAGTGCCCACGCTGCATGGGATCACGATCATGGCGTCGGCGGGATAAGAACCGCTGGCCACGTTCGCCCCGATGTCAGCGTTCGATTGAACTTTGATTTTGCCCGAGGCGCGCCTGCCGGACTTGCCGAGGTCTTGCCGGAAACTCCGAGAATCCGGCCGACCAGGTTGGACCGGCCCTTCAGGCCCAACTCTTCGGCCATGACGCGCAGCGCGCTGTCGGAAGCGATGAAGTTGACCGTCTCCACGCGCTCGTCGCGTTCGACGGCGAGCAGAAGCTGCCGCAGAAAAATGGCTCCGCTGGCCCCGGTAGTCGCGATGGTCAGATTCTGCGGTGGATGGTTCAGGCCGATCAGAAGCACTAGCGACGCTGTGAGGCAGAGTCGAAGTTGCAGCGACAACGGAGCATAGGGAGTCAGTGAGCCAGAAGTCAAGAGCTAGAAGCAGGAGCTAGAAGCTAGAAGCTAGAAGCTAATCATGGCCTCGACCACCAATCTTCGATCCCGCCGCAGCGCAGCCCAGTTGCACGCGCTGGCGGGAGTCGAGCGCGAAATCCGCGCCCAGGATTCGCATAACCGCAGAAAATACCTGCGCGAGTTTAACCAGGCTTTTCGCAGCTACGATTCGCTGCTGGATGCCGGGCAGATCCAGAGCGCTCTCCATTCCGCCGACGTGGTCCTGGTCGGCGACTATCACGCCCTGCCCGCCGCCCAGCGCCATGCCGCAGCGCTGATGGAACAACGCGCGCTGGCCGGCGACCGTCCCGTGGTCCTGGGAGTGGAGACCATTTTCGCCCGCGACCAGCACATCCTCGACGAATGGTGGCGCCGCGAAATCGACGAAAGCGAACTCCGCCAGCGCATCCGCTTCGATCTCGATTGGGGATACGATTGGACCCCTTTTCACGAACTGCTCGTCACCGCGCGCGATCATGCGGAGGCCGTCTACGGCCTCGACTGCATGCCGCGCGAAGACCTGCGCAAAATCGGCGCCCGCGACCGTCACGCCGCCGCCAAGATCGCCGAAATCCGCGAGCGCCATCCCAACGCGGTCATCTTCGTTTTGTTTGGCGAATCGCATCTCGCTCCCGGGCACCTGCCCCGCGCCCTGCGCGAGTCGATGCCCGGAGCCCGAATCCTCACCGTCTTGCAGAACATCGACGCTCTCTACTGGCGCGCCGCCGGAGAGCGCGCCGACAAAGTCGAAGCCGTCCGCGTCAACGACGATGTCCTGTGCGTCTTCAACGCCACGCCCCTCGAGAAATACGAAAGCTACCGCCTGTTTCTCGATCAGTGGAGCCGTTGTGACGATAGTCCCGACTTCGCTCCGACCATCTACAACCTGATCGACAGCCTGGTGCGCTTCCTCGAGATCAACCGCTACTCGCCGCACAACGGCACCCAGCCGAAATTTCTGGTCGACATGCTGCCCGAGGTCTATGCCGGCTCCTCCGACGCCATGCTGCGCCGCCTGCTGTCGCGCAAAGGTATCGGCGAGCAGGAACGTGAATCCATGCTCGCCAGCGTCGAAGAACGCGGCAGCGCCTACTTGCCGCAGGTGAACGCGTTCTATGTCCGCGAATTCCAGATGATCCACGCGGCCGAAGATGCCACCCGCTTTCTGCATCAGGCCTGTCAGGGATTGCCGCAGCGCCTGAATGGACACTCGGAACAGGGAAGCACTCGAAACGGCAACTCCGCCCGCTTGAGCGCGATCGACGATTTCTATGCCCGCGTCATCGAACACGCAGTCGCCTATTTCGGCTCGCGCGTGCTCTACCCGTCGCGTCCCGCTCCCGACGACGCGTCACCGCTATCCCGAGCCGCGTGCGAAAAGGCGGCACAAGCGGCAGTCCGCGCAGAAGCCAGCAAACATGAGTCTGCTGCAAAAGAATTGGGCTACCGCATTGGAAGCCAGATCTACGACGCCTATCTCGCCGGGAAGATCGCCCCTGCTGGCGTCCGCCGCCTCTTCCTTGCCCATCTGGACGAGCCCGGCCTGGCGCGCAAGGTTTGCGCGGCAGTGATTACTAAATTGCGGAGTGCGCTGCGCAAAGCTACAGCCGCTTCCTAGCCAATGATACGTCCGTTCACACAGCGTGAGTGGTGGGGACTGATCGCAGGCGTCTGCTGGGGGCTGGTTCTGAGCCGGTTCTTTGCGGCGGACGACATTACCGGTCCGTGGCTGGTGATTCTGTTTGGCCCGCCCGTGGTGTTGCTGATCTCGCCGGCGCGTCCCCTCCTGAGCTGGCAGCTTCCGATCGTGACTGCGGCAGTTGCCGGGACATTCATGAACCGCACTACGGACGACTTTGCCGTGGGAGCGCTTGCCGACGCGACGCTAGCATGGTTTCTCTGCTCGGTGCTTTCTTGGCCTTGGGCTCTCATGTTTCGCTACCGGTCCCGGCGTTTTCGGCAGCTGGGAAAGACTCCGGGGATTCCAATTGCCTACGTTGGTATGGTGCTGCTGGTCTTTCTGTGCTGTGCGCTGACCTTTCTCGGTTTCGTGTCGGCCGTGTATTTCACCGACGCCAATGACCCTAAGAATCGGCTGTTCCCATTCTACGGAGTGCTGATGACAACCGGAGGGATCGTCCTCAGCATGATGACCGAACGCGTGGCAAGAAAACTGGAGATCCAGAAGCTGGTACGCGGAGTTTTCGAGGTGTTCATGATTCCCGGAGCAGTCATGCTTGCGGGTCTGGGGATTACTGGAATCGTGACCCTGTTCTGGTTCAAGTCCATGCATCCATCTCTGGATGAAGGAAGTGTGTGCATCATCCTGGTGAGCATGGAGGAACTCGCTGCCATGGTCTGGTTGACGAGACTGGACCGTCGGGAACAAGACCCCTCTGGGCAAGCGCAGTAAGGAAACATTCGGCGCCTCGTTTAAGAAACTGATCAGAGTCCGACTCTTCGAAATGCTAATCTAACCATCGTCCGGCTGAATGCTGAGTGCCGACTGCTGAGTGCTTCGTGAACGCCGAATCCATCCGCCAGCTTTTCGAGCAGGTACGCAAGGGCAAGCTCACCCCCGACGACGCCGTCTCTCGCCTGCGCCATCTGCCCTTCGAGGATCTCGGCTTCGCCAAAGTCGATCATCACCGCGCTCTGCGTGCCGGCATGCCCGAGGTCATCCTCGGAGAAGGCAAGACTCCGGCGCAGGTTGCCGGAATTTTCGCCCGCCTCGCCAAACACGGAGGCAACGTCCTGGCCACGCGCGCCAACGAAAAACAATTTGCCGCCGTAAAGAAAAAAGTCCGCGCCGCTGAATTCCGCGAACTTGCCCGCGCCATCGTTTTGCAGCGCGATCCCACGAAATATGGCAAGGGCATCATCGCCGTGGTCTCCGCCGGAACCAGTGATATCCCAGTGGCCGAAGAGGCGGTCGTCACCGCCGAACTTATGGGCAACGAAGTCGAGCATTTCTACGACGTCGGCGTCGCCGGCATTCACCGCCTGCTGGCCAACCGCGAAGCCCTGACCAAAGCGCGCGTCGTGATCGTCTGCGCCGGCATGGAAGGCGCCTTGCCCAGTGTCGTCGGTGGCCTCGTCGGCGTGCCCGTCATCGCCGTGCCCACCAGCGTCGGCTACGGCTCTTCGTTTAAGGGACTCGCCGCGCTGCTCGGCATGCTGAACTCGTGCGCCTCCAACGTCAGCGTAGTCAACATCGACAACGGTTTCGGCGCAGGCTACGTCGCCTCGCTCATCAACCGCTTACCATAGGCCCCAAGGAAGGAGCAATCATGCCCAGCGCTCTCGCACCCGAAGTGAAGCAACTCATCGATCGTCCCAACTTCGCGCACCTCGCCACGCTCATGCCCGACGGCTCTCCCCAGTCCGTGCCCGTCTGGGTGGGCCGCGAAGGCGAGCACCTCGTCATCTGTACGGGAGAGAACTCGCTGAAAGCGAAGAACACGCGCCGCGACCCGCGAGTGGCGCTGTCGATCGTCGACTTCACCAACCCCTACGAAGAAGTTCAGATCCGGGGCCACGTCGCAGAGCGCCGTCCCGATCCCGACCTGAAAGTCATGGACCCGATCTCGCACAAATACACGGGCAAGCCGTTCCCGTTCCGCGCACCGGAAGGGCGAGTCGCTCTCATGATCGAAGTAGAGAAAGTCCGCTACACCAAGCTGCCGTTCGAGCACACGCCGCCAAAATGAAAAAAGGGCGCGGCCCCTCGCCGCGCCCTCTCCGTCACCGCTACCTCAACCTTACAATCCCTGCTGGCCCGACTTTCCTTCGACCTGCAGCTTGTTGTCCACGCTGAAGGCGCCGGAGAGCTGGTTGGCTCTCATCCCGGCAACCGTCTTGTCCATCGCGCTGTCGACCGAGCCGTACAACGTTACGTGCCCGTTCGTCACAATGATGCGAATCGGACGCGCCGGATCCATCGCATACTTGCTCAACACCGAGTCGCTGTAGATGGCCCGCAGCGCCCGCAAACGCAGCCCGTCGTCGAACAGCGAGACCGGCTCCACCGAAACACTGTCGATCACGTCCTTCACGCCGGGCATATTTGCGATGTCGGCGAGAGCTTCGTCGCGGCCAATTCCTGTCCGGTCCTGACCCTCCACCGTCACCACTCCATCCTTCACTCCCAGCGCGAAGTAATCGAACGTGTTGTCATAACCCACCCGCACGTAACGCAGCTTCTTGGCCAGTTTCTGCTCAAGTTGCGCGTCCGGCACATTCGCACCTGCCACGGTCACCAGGTTGCGCACGCCCTGCGCGTTCGCCGCCTTGCGCGCCAGCTTCGCAACGTCGAGTTTGCCTGGTAGAGATCGACCGTCCCCGTAAGGGTTACGATGCCGTCTTCCACACTCGCCTTCACATTGCTGAACTGGCTTTTGGACGCCAGTTTCTGCGTCACCGTCGCCTGAATTTGATTGTCATAGCGGGAGGCCGCGCCGGACTCCGCCATGAGCGTTGCGCTCAACAGCCCCACCGCCAGCACCGCTCCCAACACTTTCCCTAAGCTCTTCTTGCCTGTTGCCATAAAGGTCACCTCCGACCCGTTGACGAATCTTTACCAATTAACTGCCTGGTTAATTCATCTGATGCGGAGGGACCCACCTGAGATGCATCTGCCGCGATGCGAAATGCGCTGCTCCGTGCGGCACCGCGCTGGCGCAACTTTTTCTTTTAGGTTGGGTTTACACAAGGAGAGCGCGAATACGTGTGTCTCGATCCTGTCGGAGTCATCCTGACCGGAGCCGCTTTTCAGGCCGAGGGAAGGATCTTGCGCGCAGGCCGATCGTGCGATGCGCGGGGAAGCTCCACGCCAACCCGCGATCTCCTGCTCATTTTCCGACCGAAGACCAATCCGTCAGCAGCACCGCTTGCCCGCCCTTCACCACCGTCGGATAGACGTTATCGAATCCCTTGTGGTCGGTCGCGCTGTAGTTGAGGATGAGCCGCGGTCCCAGCCCAACATTCATGTCGTGAATCGACTCAATCGCACTGATGAACTTTTCCCGCGTCACATCTTTTCCTGCCCGCTTCAGTCCCTCGACCAACACCATCGCGTCCACAAAACCTTCGAGGCTCACAAAGCTCGGCGCTTCCCCGGGAGAATATTTCGTCAAGCACTTCCGGTAGAGCGCGACTGTGGGGTAGTCGGTGCGGTCATAGGGCGGCATCACCTGGGTGATAATTGTGCCTTCCGCATCCGCCCCGGCCTCCTTGATGAATTCCTCGGTGCCGACGAAAGACACGGTGAGGAACTGCGGCCTCCAGCCTGCCGTGTGCGCCTGCTTCACGATCGCGGCTGCCGGCGCGTAAGGTCCGGCCATAATCAACGGCCTGCGGATGCGCCGCCATCACTTCCTTCAGCCCTGCATCGATCTCCACCGCTATTCGCGCGTGAAGGTCCCCAGCGCCGACCGGAGCCGCATTGTGCTTCTGTAGCGCCAGCTTCACGCCGTCCAGCACGGCCTTGCCGAAAGGGTCGTCCTGGTAGATCACGCCGATCTTGCGGATGTTCTGTTCCCAGAGCTTGTCAACCTGCTCGCGAGTTTCATCGTAGTACGACGCGCGCACGTTGATGACTTCGTGCTTCAGCGGCTCATAGAGCATCTGCGCGCCGGTGAACAGCCCCACCACCGGAATCTTTTCCTCTTGTGCCAGCGGCACGTAGACCTTGGCGGTGGGCGTGCCCACAAAGAATCCCAGCGCGAAGACTCCTTCTTTCGTCATGCGCTTGAAGCACGCCGGAGCCTTGTCGGGATCGTAGCTGTCATCAAATGCCTGCAGTTGAATCTTGCGGCCAAAGACTCCACCTTCGTCGTTGACCATGTGGAGATAGGCGGAAGCGCCCAGGACGGTCTGCCGGCCCAGAAAGTGCGCCGGGCCATCCAGCGCCGAACACGATCCAATCAGAATGCTGTTTTCGGTGACGCCCGGCGTCTCCGCCGGAGCCGTCGAGATCGCAATTACAAAGGTGAACAGCAGGAATAACACGGCGCGCCCAGAAAGACAGACTGCCCCCGCCCCAAAACGCTTCATCCGCAAACTCCTCTTGCCAAGTATTTCCCCCGCACCGGGCTACACTTGCTGAGGTTCCATGTTGATACGTGCGTGAGATCGTTGTGGCCATTGTGCCACGGCGGGGTGGCGCGCACTACACTCTGCGCCCCACGAAAGTAACCTGCGGCAGCGCATTGCAAAGCTCCCGCCCTTCGGACCCGGTCGTTCTGGGATTACCCCCGTAACTTTCGACCCGGTACTCTGCGTTCTACCATGCCCTTGGACTGCGCATTTCGGAGGGGGAATTCGCGGATGGGTGAACGTGTCACCCATCGGGACGGGCCGACATTTCCCGCGCCAGTCGGCTGAAAAAAGCCCTGGAGAGCGGAGCCCCTCCTGCGTTTGTCCAGCCCGAATCCAGCCCGAAAATGTTGCCGCGCCCGCCAACGGTTCCTGCGCCGAACATTCCTGCCCTCTGCCTCCGCTCTCCGAACCTCCCATGCACCACTCTCCGAACGCCCAGACCCGGCTGCAATTTCTGGAACAGATGTTTCAGGCTTCGCCCGATGGATTGAGCATCGCGGATCAGGACCATCGGGTGCTCTGGGCGAACGAAACTTTCGTGCGCATGTTCGATTACGAAGCGGCCGAGGTGCGTAGGACAGCCTCTGGAGAATCTCGTGGTGCCTCCCGACCGTCTGGCGGAGTCGCGATGGGTGACGGAGGCGCTGGCCAGAGGCGAACGCATCACTCTGGAGACGCAGCGCAGAAAAAAAGATGGAACCCTGCTCGATGTTTCCGTGTCGTGCGCGCCTCTGCTGCTGGATGGGAAGATGGCGGGCTTCTATGCCGGATACCACGACATCTCCGATCGCAAGCGGGTGGAGGCGCTGAGTTCGGCGCTCTACCGGGTCGCCGAAAAGAGCAGCAGCGCTCACGATCTGCAACAATTCTTCGCCGCCGTGCACAGCATTGTCGATGAGTTGATGTACGCGCGGAACTTCTACATCGCGCTCTATGATCCGGCCACCGATTTGCTCACTTTCCCTTATTTCGTCGATGAGCAGGATTCCGCGCCCTCTCCGAAGAAGCTGGGCCGCGGACTGACCGACTATCTCATTCGCACAGGAGAACCGCTGCTGGCGACTCCCGAAGTGCTGCAGGCCATGGAGGACCGCGGCGAAGTGGCGCGCAACGGATCCCGCTCCCTCGACTGGATGGGCGTTCCGCTCAAAGTCAACAACCATACCTTCGGCGCGCTGGTCGTCCAGACCTACTCCAAGCAACATCCGCTACGGCGAGCGCGACAAGGAGATTCTCACCTTCGTGGCGCGGCAAGTGGCCAGCGCGGTCGAGATCAAGAGAAACGAGCAGGCCCTCCGCCGCTCCGAGGCTCGCTACCGCTCTCTGGTCCAGAGTTCGGTGTACGGAATCTACCGGTCGAGTCTGGAAGGAAGATTCCTCGATGTAAATCCCGCCCTGATCACGATGCTGGGCTACGGGTCCGCCGAGCAAGTCCTGCTGCTCGATCCGGAGAAAGACGTGTTCGCGCACCCCGAAGAGCACACCCGCCTGATCGAAGAATTCCGGCGCACCGGACGCCTGGATGGGATCGAAGTGAAGTGGAAGCGCAACGACGGCGGCGTGATCACCGTGCGCATCAGCGGCCGCGCCGTCAGCAGTGCCGACGAACCCGCCGACGTGCTGGAGGCGATTGCCGAGGACGTTACCGACCGCCGCGTGCTCGAGGATCAGTTCCGCCAGGCGCAGAAAATGGAAGCCGTAGGCCGGCTCGCGGGTGGAGTGGCGCACGACTTTAACAATCTGCTGATGGTGATCAGCGGCTACGCGGAAGTGATTCTGCCAAGCTTGAGACCGATCATCCCTTGCACGAAAAGGGTCGCGCCATTCAGCTGGCCGCCGACCGCGCCACCACCTTGACCCGGCAATTGCTGGCCTTCAGCCGCAAGCAGTTGCTGGAACTGAAAGTCGTCGATGTGAATGCAATCGTGCAGGACATGGAACGCCTGCTTCGCCCCCTGATCGGCGAAAACGTGGAATTCGCCACCCGCCTGGCTCCCGAGGCCGCCCATACCCGCGCCGATGCCGGACAACTCGAACAGGTGCTCATGAATCTGGTGGTGAACGCCAAGGATGCGATGCCCAGCGGCGGCAAGCTCACCATCCAGACCCAGAACATTTTCGTGGACGAGAGTCATCGCCGCGGGCAGACCTTCATCCGTCCCGGCCACTACGTCCTGCTCTCGGTCAGCGACACTGGCATGGGCATGGACAAGGAGACCCAGTCGCGCATCTTTGAGCCCTTCTTTACCACCAAGGAAAAAGGCAAGGGAACCGGGCTGGGCCTCTCCACGGTCTATGGCATCGTGAAACAGAGCGGCGGGTACGTCATGGTGCAGAGCGAAGAGGGTCGCGGCACCACCTTCCATATCTATCTGCCTCGCGTCGAAGGCGTCGCCGAGAAGCAGGCGGCCCCGGTGGCCCACGCAGCCTTGGGAGGCACCGAGACCGTCCTGTTGGTGGAAGACGAAGAATCCGTCCGTCAATTGGTGCGGGAGACCCTGGCCTCGAAAGGATACCGCGTGGTGGAAGCGGAAAACGGGGAAGCCGGCATGGCCGCTGCGGCCAAGCATGAAGGCAAGATCGACCTCGTCATCACCGATGTCGTCATGCCCGGGATGGGCGGCCGCGAACTGGTTAAGCAACTCGCGCAGGTGCGCCCGGAAACCAAAGTCCTTTATCTCTCCGGATACACCGAGGATGCCATTGTCAGCGAAGGCACCATCGAGAGCGGCACCGCGTTCCTGCAGAAGCCCTTCACCCTGCAAACCCTTTCCCGCAAGGTTAGAGAACTCCTCGGCTAGCCGAGTGGTCCCTGCAAGGCCGGGATTGCTCATTAGAGTAGGCTTCGGACCTTCCTCCTTCCTCGCGCATCAACCCTGGTCCGTATCGCAAACTGTGCAGGATGATCCCAGGCGCGATTTTTGGGAAGGGCCCGGCTTCGAGCCGTGCCGTTAGAGTCGAGAAGATGCGGGCTTTAGAGAGTGCTGAAAAACTAAAGATTCGTATCAGGGCACCGCTTTAGCGATGCCGTAAGTGCAGCAGAATCAATTCCGGCTTCAGCCGCTGCGCGCTACCAAGTAGCCCGAGAGCGCGTTTTTCACCAAACTGTTTAGCCCCTGAGGGCGCATGTCATCCGCCCACGATCAGGTTCGTTCTTCCTGCAACTTTTTCCTGACCGCAGCGTCCTATCTGTTGGAAGATAGAGACGGCAATCCTTCCGGCGCGGATTCCGCGTATAAAGGATAGGGGTTCTCATGCTCATCAAGAAAGCGGCAGACATTCCTTCGTCGGAGATCACTCCCAGAAGTTTGTATGTGAACCGCCGCCAGTTTCTGGCGGGAGCGGCTCTGGCCGGAGCCGCCGCGGCAACCGGCGTTGGCCTGCGCGAAATCGTCTCGCCCTCGACCACCGCCCTGGCCGGAAACAAAATCGCCGGCATCCAGAAGAGCCCGCTCAGCACGACCGAGACCATCACTCCCTACAACGACGTCACCAACTACAACAACTACTACGAGTTCTCCACCGAAAAAGACGAGCCCGCAAAACTTGCCCAGAAATTCCGCACCCGCCCCTGGAAAGTGAAGATCGACGGCTTGGTCGACAAAAAGCAGGAACTCGATATCGACACCATCCTCAAGATGGCCCCTCCCGAGGAGCGCATCTACCGCCACCGCTGCGTGGAGGGCTGGTCGATTGTCGTTCCCTGGGTGGGCTTCTCGCTCAGCGAACTGATCAAGCGCGTGAGTCCCACCAGCAAAGCCAAGTTCGTGGAGTTCACGACGATCCTCGATCAGACCCAGATGCCGGGCCAGCAGCGCAATGTGCTCCAGTGGCCCTACGTCGAAGGCCTCCGCATGGACGAAGCCATGCACCCCCTCGCCCTGCTCTGTTTTGGCATGTATGGCGAGGACCTCCCCAATCAGGATGGCGCCCCTCTGCGCATCGTGATGCCCTGGAAGTACGGCTTCAAAAGCGCCAAGGCGATTGTGCGCATTCGTTTCACCGACAAGCAGCCCCTGAATACCTGGAATATTTCCGCCCCCACCGAGTACGGTTTCTATTCCAACGTGAATCCGAATGTGGACCATCCCCGCTGGAGTCAGGCCAAGGAACGCAGGCTCGGCGAATTCCTCAAGCGCCCCACCCTCATGTTCAACGGCTACGATCAGGTCGCCAGCCTCTACAGCGGAATGGACCTGAAGAAGAATTTCTAGCGCAAGAATGTTTTGGCAGGAAGTGTTTTGGCAAGAAATGTTTTAGCAAGAAATGTTTTAGCAAGAAATGTTTCGGCAAGAAGTGTTTCGGGAAGAAGTGTTTTTAGCAAGAAATGTTTCGGAAGAAGTGTTTTGGGAAGGGCACGGCTTCAGCCGTGCCGTTACAGCCCCCGAGAAAACAGGCTTTACAGTTTGCTGAAAAACTTGGGAATTCGCATCGGGCATCGCCGCACAGAGTGCTGAAAAACTCAAGATTCGTATCAGGGTATCGCTTCAGCGATTGCGGAAGAACTACAAATGCGTGCACTACCGTGGAAGAGCGGCCCTTCTAGGGCCGAGTAAGTCATCTGGGGTCAGTGTGGGCTTCAGCCCCTGTGGTCGCTTGTTCGTAGATGGACACATTTTTCCGCAGCCTGTTCAGCGATGCCGCAAGTGCCGCAGAATCAGTTCCGGCTTCAGCCGCTGCGGAACGCCAACTGGACCAGGGAATGAGTTTTTCAGCAAACTGTCTAGCCCATGAGGCACCCGAAACGTTTGCAAACCTGCATTATGAGATGGCATGAAATTCTCGCCAACCACTAACCACTAGCCGCTTATTCCCGATGCTCCGCTATCTCAAACCCGTGCTCTTTCTCGCCTGCCTCGCGCCCCTCGGCCGCCTCGTTTGGAGAGGCTTGCACGCGCAGCTCGGCGCCAATCCCATCGAAGCGATCACCCACGCCACCGGCGACTGGACGCTGACGTTCCTGCTGATCACGCTTTCCGTCTCGCCCCTGCGGAAACTCACCCGCCAATACTGGCTGATCGGACTGCGGCGGATGTTCGGCCTGTTCGCCTTCTTCTACGGCACGCTGCACCTGACGACTTACATCTGGCTCGACAAATTTTTCGCCGTCCACGAAATGCTCGCTGACATCGCCAAGCGCAGGTTCATCACCGCCGGCATGACCGCCTTTGCCCTGATGATTCCCCTGGCCCTGACGTCGACTAAGTGGTCCATCCGCAAGCTGGGCGGCAAGCGCTGGCAGGCCCTGCATCGCCTGATTTATTTCAGCGCCGCCGCCGGAGTCATTCACTACATCTGGCTGGTCAAAGCCGACTTGAAGAAGCCGCTGGAATACGCCTCTGTGCTCGCCGTGCTGCTGCTCTACCGGATCATCACCTGGATCACATCGCGCAGTGCGGCAGTGGCGAAAGTAAGTATCTCAGAAGGCTGAGGACTCCTTGCGGCAGCGATTCGAGAAAAGAAACGCGGCTCTCCCATTCCCTGTACGAGCAGCGCGTTGGATGCCTGCTATCTTCGTACGAACTCTTTTCTCTCATGCGCCGAAGCCGAATGCGGTCGGAACATCGCCGGGAACATGGCAAGAGCACGTGGCCGCTCCAGGGCGGATTGTGCGGGAGTCGTCTGGGACTCAAACGCCCCCACCCCCACCACAGTGGGATCCGTGGACAGGAAGAGCACGGTCGAATTGTCCACGACATAGTAAAACATGCTCTGCAGGCCGGCATTGAACGCCGCGGCCCCAGTGCCGTTGGAACCTGGGGTGTAAGCGCCGCTCAGGCTGGTGGTACTCAACCCGCCGCCGTCATTCTGGTCGATGAGTCCCGTCATAGCGCTGCTCGTAGTTTTGAACTCGGCAATTTCATCCAGCTCGACAAATCCGTTGAGAAGATCGACGCCGGTGAGGTTCATCCCATAACCCTGTGAGGCGATAATCGATGCGCCACTCGTCTGTGTCAGCGCAATCCCGCTCGTGATTCCCGAAGCCGCCCCGGAGTCGATCTCCTGGATCAATAGACCGCCGCTGGAAGGATAAGCGGCAAAGATAGTGCCTCCTGCGAAGGTCGAGAGAGCAACTTGGAATCGCCCGCCCCCGGTAGCCGCGAACGTGCCGGTGAAGGCCTGCGATGTGACCGGATTATTGCCAAAATCGATCACCCCGTTATCGTTCAGGTCTTCAGCACCGCTGGTAATCTGGCTGGCGCCGTCCGAAGTCATGATGCCCGCCGCCACAAATGGGTTTCCGCCCGGGTCGGGTCCCGCCACACTGAAAACTAGATTGCCCGCGGGTATGGATGGGCTCGGCTGTGCGAAGACGTCGCCCACAAGCACTTCCACGCCGTCACTTTCGATCAGCTTCAGATGTGTGCTGTCAATGGCGTACACATCAAAGTTGAGTGTTCCGAATGACGTAGTGAGTGTGGCCGCCCCCGGCGTAGTCCCCGAACCCACCTGCACCACTCCGGACAGGGCGGAATTGGGGAAAGGCGTCGCGATGAAGGTACTGAAACTGAATAGAGTGGTATCCGCGACTCCGGCGCTCGTGCCACTGGTACTTATGTTGCCGGACGCATCGAGCGTGAATGCGCCCACTTGCGCCAGCGGGTCGCCGGCTAAATCGCTGCCTGAAAGACTGAAGGCATACGGAGCATTCGCCAGCACGGTTTGCGAGACCGCGCTCGGCTGCAGGTCAATCGACCCGCTGCCCGTTCCGTTTGTGTCGTAGCGAGTGATCATCCCATGAGAACTGGACGTCAGGACGAAATCGATGTCGACCTCGAGGGCAACGCTCGCCGTGGTGGTAATCATGAGTCTGGCCAAACCGCGCCCGTCTTGTGAAATGTTGTATGTGCTGTTGCTGCCGATCGCCGACGCGGGAGCGATCCCAGCTTTATCGACCAGATCCACCGTCCCGCCCGATATAGTTCCCTGCGCGCAGCCACAAGCGGTGAATGAGCCAGCCATCGCAAACTGCCCATTGGCGTCGGCACCCAAGACGGAGAAGGTGTAAGTGCCATTAAGATTCGTATTGCTGAACGCGCCGGTCGGCGGTGGTGTCACGTGAACAGGGCCATTTCCGCAACCCGCCAAAACCGCAAGGCCGGCAAGAATAACGGGCAGCACGAGGCGATTGCGCAACAACATAACATCCCCCCTGGACAAAATACGGCGCAGATTTGAATCTTCTGCGCTCAAATTAGCACGAGTGAGCAGTCGCTACATTCAACCCGAACCTGGACAATAAGTAGCGCGGGAAGAGCAATATTTCGGGGTTTTACATCTCTCTACGCAGGTAGGAAAAAGCCTTTCGCCCAGCCCTACAAATGCACTTCCGCCTCCTGCCCAGCCAGCTTCCGCAAAGACTCCCCGTAGGGCGCGCGCGCGATTCCTTTTTCCGTGATGATGGCCGCCACGTACTTCGCCGGAGTCACGTCAAATGCCGGGTTCTCCACTTCCACGCCGTCGGGAACCATCTGCTTCCCCGCGATGTGGGTCACTTCACTGGCGTTTCGCTGCTCGATGGGAATCTTGCTGCCGTCGGGACACGCCAGGTCGACGGTCGAAATCGGCGCCGCCACGTAGAACGGAATGTTGTGCTCCTTCGCCAGGATCGCCACCGTGTAAGTACCAATCTTGTTGGCCACGTCGCCGTTGGCCGCGATGCGGTCCGCGCCGACCACAATGGCTCCGATCTTGCCCTGCTTCATCATCGCCCCAGCCATGTTGTCGGAAATCACGGTGGTCGGGATGCCGTCTTTCATCAGTTCCCACGCGGTCAGCCGCGAGCCCTGCAGGAACGGCCGCGTCTCGTCCGCATACACGTGGATCTTCTTGCCTTGCTCCACGGCCGCGCGGATCACTCCCAGCGCGGTCCCGTATCCCGCCGTGGCCAGCGCTCCGGCGTTGCAGTGCGTGAGCACTCCGCCCGCGCTCGGCATCAGCGTGGCGCCGTGCCGTCCCATGGCCTGGTTGGCCGCGATGTCTTCCGCGTGCATGCGCTGCGCCTCTTCCATCAGGTCCCGCTTGATCTGCGGAATGGGCCGGATGCGGATGCGCTCGAACTTCTCCTGCATGCGGCGAATCGCCCAGAATAGATTCACCGCCGTGGGCCGCGTCTTGCCGATGAGATCGCAGATCTGGTCGAAGTCGCGCTTCAGGTCGCCCGACGATTCTGCTTTGGAATTGTTCACGCCCAATGCGATGCCCATGGCGGCCGCCACGCCGATCGCCGGCGCTCCGCGCACCACCATGTTGCGGATCACGTCCGCCACCTGCTCATGCGTCTTGCAGGTGACATACACTTCTTCCGTCGGCAGCTTCGTCTGGTCGATGAAGCGCACGCCCTTGTCGGTCCATTCCAGAGTCTGAATCATGGGAATTGAGTAATTGAGTAATTGAGTAATTAAGTCATTGAGCGATTGAAACGTCAAATCACTCAATCACTCATGCAATTCTTATGCGCCTCGCACCGGTTCCGCGGATTGTTCGTCGTCGCCGGCCGCCCGCACACCTCGCAAGCCGCCGCCACCGCAAAAATACCCGGCTGGGTGTCGTCGTTCTGCAGAACATGCTCCTTGCGCACGTCGTTCGCGGTGAAGATGGAAACGAACGGCGCTGCTCCCGCAGCCTTCTCCACGATCGGGCGTCCCTTGGCTTCTTCCCGCTCCACCAGGCACATCACCCCGACCACTTCGAATCCAAATTCCCTCGCCGCTTCAATCGCCTGCACCGTCGACGCTCCCGTGGTGCACACATCATCCACAATCACCACGCTGCGCACCCTTCTCGCGGAAGCCCTCAATGCGCTGCCCCGTGCCGTGCTGCTTCTCGGCCTTGCGCACCAGAAAGCCGTCCAACTCGCCGCTCACCACCGCCACCGCCACCACGATCGGGTCCGCCCCCATGGTCAGCCCGCCAATCGCCCGCGGCTTCCATCCCCGCAGACCGATCTCTTCCAGGAACACTTCCCCGGTCAGCCGTGATCCCTTTGCGTCGAGTGTGGTGGTGCGGCAGTCGATGTAGTAGTCGCTGGTCCCGCCCGACGAGAGTTTGAACTCACCCAGCCGGAACGATTTGTGAGCCAGCGTGCTCAGCAGTTTCTGACGAGCAGAATGCATAAAAATCTACGATACCACGCCCGCCCCACATTCCCGATTGCACCCACCCCAAGTCGCCTCGGACCGTTTCGCGAGGGCAAGGCATTCTCAAGATGCCAAAGGGGATGCAAGATCCGTATCAGGGCATCGCTTCAGCGATGCCGCCAAAGGTGCCTGAAACCCCAGCGGCTTTAGCCGCCGCGTTAGCCTGCTGTGGCCGCAGCGGCTAAAAGCCGACGCGTATGCTGATGGTGTGGCATGTCCTGATACGCTTCTTCTTCTCAATCTGTACCACTACCCTGATCCGCCTCCAGCGAGCCACCTACCCTCCCTGCGTGTTAACCTGAACTCTTCCACTTCGCGCAAGAGACCCGGCCACCGGCGTCTCCGGGACGATTTTGAATCGAGGTATGACATTGCACAGTTCGCGCAGGGTTCCCCTTTCCCTTCTTCTCGGTTTTCTTCTTTCCACACTTGCGGTCAGCGGCCTCGCCCCGTTCGCCTTCGCCGACGGCACTCGCGCCTGGGAGCAGTCCAAGTTCGAAGACCTCACCAAGGGCACCGCCACCGGAGTCGCCATTCGCAGTTCCGGCGGCCTGGAACTGGCTCCTGCGTTCAAGTTGCTCTACGCGACGCCATCCACCTACATCTGGGCCGTTGCCTCGGATGATGCGGGCAACGTCTACGCCGCTACAGGATCCCCTGCGCGCGTCTACCGGATCGCCCCCGACGGCCAGGCGACCATCATCTTTGAGCCGCGAGAATTGCAGGTGCAGACCCTCGAGGTCGCCCCCGGCGGCGTCATCTACGCGGCCACCGCCCCCGACGGCAAGGTTTACAAGATCGAGCACAAGCCCCGCGACAAAGGCGATGCCACCAAAACCGACAGCAAGGCCGACAAAGACCCGGCCAAGCCCGCCCTCGATCCGTCTTGGAGTTCGTCCGAGTATTTCGCGCCCGGCACGAAGTACATCTGGGACCTCCTCCTCGACAAGGCTGGCAATCTTTATGTCGCGACCGGAGATCACGGCGAGATCTACAGAGTTACCCCCAAAGGGGAGCACTCGCGTTTTCTTCAAGAGCGACGACACCCACATCCGCGTGCTTGCGCTCGATGCCCAGGGCAACGTCATTGCCGGTACCGATGGCAGCGGCCTGGTGTACCGCATTTCTCCCGCGGGCGAAGGCTTCGTGCTCTACAGCGCCCCCAAGAAGGAGATCACCGCCCTCGCCCTCGATCCCGAAGGCAACATCTACGCCGCCGGTGTGGGTGAAAAACGCGCCGGTACCGCAACCTCGCCCGCAGGCGTCTCTTCGTCGATCATCACCATGGGAACAGTCGCCCCGTCGGCCAGCCCTCAGACGCCGGGGATGACTCTCACCACCACGCCCAGCACTGTGCCCATCGGCCCGTTCCCCTTTCCCGGCGGAGGCGCGAGCGGTGGCTCCGACGTGTACCGCATTGCTCCCGACGGCTCCCCGTCGCGCTTGTGGACTTCGCGGGAAGACATTGTTTATGCCCTCGCCTTCGATTCGCATAGCACGCTCCTCGCCGGCACCGGAAACCGCGGCCATGTGTTTGCCATCGCAGGCTTGGATGAATTTTCCGATCTGCTGAAGGCTCCGGCGTCCCAAATCACGGGCTTTGCCAAGGCGCCCGGCGGAGGACTCTACGCCGCCACCAGCAACCTCGGAAAAATATTCGTCCTGGGCCCCGGTCCCCAGACTGAAGGCACCTATGAGAGTGATGTCTTCGACGCCAAGGTTTTCTCACGCTGGGGACGCGTCGAATTCCGCGGCGCCGGCAACGTCGATCTGCTGGCCCGCAGCGGCAACGTCGACAATCCCGACCGCAACTGGAGCTCCTGGAAGCCAGTCAATCTCACCAAAGAATCGCAAATGGGAGTTCCACCCGCGCGCTATGCCCAGTGGAAAGCCGTGCTCCACGCCGGAAGCGCCCGGCCCGTGGTCGACACCGTCACCCTGAATTACCTCCCGAAAAACGTTGCTCCGGAGATCGAGGATGTCTCCGTGCAGATTGGCGTGCGCTACCAGCCGCTCACGAAATCAGCCGGGCTCAGTCTCAGTACCGACTTGAGTGGATCTTCCGGGGGCCATTTCGAGTCGCCGGTACCCAGCGCCCGCGATCGCGATGCCATTGGCGTCAAGTGGAGTGCCCACGATGACAACGACGATCAGCTCGTCTATTCCGTCTACTACCGGGGCGACGGAGAAGCCCGCTGGCTCCTGCTGAAAGACAACTTGACCGACAAAGCCTATTCCTTCGACGCCAGCCTGCTGCCCGATGGCGGCTATACCGTGAAGGTGGTGGCTTCCGATGCGCCGTCGCACTCTCCCGGCGAAGCCCTGACCGCCACCAAAGAAAGCCGCCGCTTCGAAGTGGACACCACGCCTCCCCGGGTCGAGAACCTGACAGCCTCGATCGAGGGAACGCAGATTCACGTCCGCTTCCGCGCGGAAGATGGATTCTCCACCATCAAGCGCGCGGAGTATTCCGTCGACGCAGGAGACTGGAAATACGTCGAGCCCGTGGGCCAGCTCTCCGACGCGAAGATCGAAGACTACGACTTCAAGGCCGCCCCCGCCGCGGGCAACGACGCTTCGTCCGAGCATGTCGTCGTCGTCCGGGTCTACGACAAATACGAAAACATGGGCGCCGCCAAAACGCTGCTAAAAGGAAAATAAAAGCGACGTGAAGTTTGTGTGTGGGTCCGGGTCTCAGACCCGGACAGGCCGAGCGCAGCTCGGCTTGCTTAGCCACGTCCCGAAAACCAACCCCTCTCTTCCTGCATCCCACCGTAAAATACCCCTGACCGCATGCGTGCTCTCCTCCTCACGCTCGCCCTTCTCGCCACCGCCGCGGCCCAATCGGCCTCCGTGCCCACCATCTCCGTCACCGACGAAAACGGCGTCGCCGTCGCTTCCGCCCGCGTCTTCCTCCAATCGCCGCCACTGCCCGCCGTCCGCTGCCAAACCGACTTCTCCGGACGCTGCCAGTTCCCTGCACTCCCCCCCGGCCAATATCAGCTCCGCGTCGAAAAAGAAGGCTTCTACGCCCTCCTCGAGCCCGGCGTCCAGATCACTCCGAGCTCCGCCATCGAAGTCTCCATTTCACACCAGCAGGAAGTCCACGAGATCGTCGATGTCCACGAATCTCCTCCCGCCATCGATCCCGCGCAAATCACCGCCCAGGAAACCATCAGCGGCCTCGACGTCCTCAACATCGTCTATCCCGTCACCCACGACTATCGCAATGCCCTCAATTTCATTCCCGGCGTCGTGCAGGACCAAAGCTGGCCAGCCCCACATTGCCGGAGCCCAGACCTACCAGACCGTCACCCTGCTCGACGGTTTCAACGTGACCCAACCCGCCAACGGACTGCTCCTGGCTCGCGTCAGCACCGACGCTTTCCGCTCCATTCAGGTCGAGCCCTCGCGCGAACCCGCCGAAAACGGCAAAGGTTCTGGCGGCCTGCTCAAACTCAACACCGGCATCGGCGACGACCACTTCCGCTTCTTCGCCACCGATTTTCTTCCCTCCGTCCAAAACAAGCATGGATGGCGCTTCGACCAGTTCCTCCCGCGCTTCACCTTCTCCGGCCCGATTCGAGAAGGGAAAGACGTGGTTCTACAACGCCTTCGACGGCGAATACGACAACATCATCTACACCGAACTTCCCGCCAACGCCGACAACGACCTACATCCTCCGCTTCGGCAATCTCACCAAGCTCCAGACCAACCTCACCAGCCGCAACATTCTCACCACCAGTTTCCTCGTGAACCATCTTCATGATCCAGTACGCCTTCCTCTCGCCGCAGAGCCCGCAACTGGCGAATCCGAAAGATGTGGAATCCGCCTACGTCGCCAGCGTCAAGGACCAGCACTATTTCGCCGGAGGCCAACTCCTCGAAACCGGATTCGCCTTCGATCAATACAACGCGCAACTCACTCCCTACGGCACGACTTCCTTACTTCATCAATCCCAACACCGCGGGCGGAAACTTACTACCTCGCCGACCAAACCCACGCCCGCCGCTGGCAAGCTCTCACCAACCTGTTTCTTCCGCCCCGCCAGTGGCACGGCCGTCACGATTTCAAAGTCGGAGTCGATCTCGACCGCATTTCCTATGACGCCGAGTTCGCCCGTCAGCCGATTTCGTTCCTGAGCGGCGACCAACACTCAGCCCTTCACTTCGCCGGACCTCTGCCTCACCGCGGCCCAGGACGCCAACTTCCCCTGTACCCGCTACTCCACCTTCGGCCCCGCCCCGCTGCATCGAGCAATACAACACCGAGGTCAGCGCCTATGCCGAAGATCGCTGGCTCCTCACCGATCGCCTGCTCATCGCACCCGGCATTCGCCTCGACTGGGACGAAATCGTCCGCCACGCCGTCATCTCGCCCCGCCTCGCCGGAACCTACGTCCTCGACAGTTCCGGCAACACCAAACTCTCCGCCGGCATCGGCCTCGTCTACGACGCCACGCCCATCTTCCTCATCGCCCGCCCCTACGCCGGAACCCGGCAGGACACTTTTCTACTCCACCCCTGCCCCCACTTGCACCGCGAACTGCGTCACCACCACCGGCCCCGTCACCACGACCTTCACCGTCAACAACGCACGCTCCAGGTCCCGCGCTTCCTCAACTGGAGCCTCGGCCTCGAAAAGAAACTCCCCGCCGCCATCTATCTGAAAGCCGAATTCCTGCGAACGCCGCGGCACTCACGGATTTGTCTACGACACCCTCAACAACACGTCCAGCGGCAACTTCATCCTGCAGAACACGCGCGAGGACCACTACGACGCTTTCCAATTCAGTCTCCGCCACAACTTTCGCGAGAGCTACATGCTCATGGGCGCCTACACCCGCTCCAGCGCCCACTCCAATCAAGCCCTCGACTTCAACGTCGACAATCCCATCCTCAGCCCGCAACAGCCCGGCCCCTATCCCTGGGACACTCCCAACCGCTTTCTCTCCTGGGGCTACTTCCCGTTGTTCAAAATGCCCGTCCTTCACCAACTCGAACTCGCCTACTCCCTCGAAGCCCGCACCGGATTCCCCTTTAACCTACTCACCGACCAGCAACAACTCATCGCCACGCCCGGCTCCCAACGCTTCCCCCAATATTTTTCTCTCAACCTTCAACTCGAAAAACGCTTTCACCTCTTCGGATACTACTGGGCCCTCCGCGGCGGCTTCGACAACATCACCGGCCACGCCAACCCCTATGTCGTAAACAACGTCATCGACCCCACTCACCCGTTGCCCACTTTCAGCGCTTTCCAGGGCCGCGCCTTCACCTCCCGCATCCGCCTCCTGGGCCGCAAGTAAACTCACGTAGCGACGGACGCATTCGTCCGTCCCGCCAAAGCGAAGCGAGGCGGAACTCACGTAGGACGCCAAAGCGAGCGAGCGGAACCACCCCGCAGTCGAAGCATCTACCTTCACCATGCCTCTGCCCTCCACGCCACCCCGTCCCCTATCGCCCCGCGATATAATCGTCCCGATCTCCTGCATCGAAACGTCGCCTACCGTCATCTCAATACCTATACTTTGGAGGATCGAATCATGGCTCACGAATTACCCCCTCTCCCCTACGCCTACGACGCGCTCGAACCCATCATCGATAAGCAGACCATGACTCTGCATCACGACATGCACCACGGCGCCTACGTGAAGAATCTGAACGCCGCCATCGAGAAGCATCCCGAACTCGCCGGCAAGTCCGCCGAAGATCTTATCCGCGACCTCAACGCCATCCCCGAAGACATCCGCGGCGCCGTCCGCAACAATGGCGGAGGCCACGTCAACCACACCATGTTCTGGAAGATCATGAAGCCCAAGGGCGGAGGCGATCCCACCGGCCCCATCGCCGACGCGATCCAAAAGACCTTCGGCAACTTCAAAGATTTCCAAGCCAAGTTCAACGACGCCGGCGCCAAGCAATTCGGCAGCGGATGGGTCTGGCTCGCCGGCAAATCCACCGGCGAAGTGCAAATCCTCAGCACGCCCAATCAGGACAACCCCATCTCGCAAGGCCTCTATCCCATCTTCGGCAACGACGTCTGGGAGCACGCCTACTACCTGAAATACAACAACCGCCGTCCCGAATATCTCGCCGCCTGGTGGAACGTCGTCAACTGGGACGAAATCAACAAACGCTACGCCACCTTCAAAGTCCGGCAAATCCGCCCACGAACCAGCAATTGGCGCATCGCTAAACGCGCAACTGCAACCGACGAGCCGCCGCGACGAGCATTCGATCCGGGGCTGGTTGCCTCTGACTCCCGCTCAAGCGCAGCTTGAGGCGGAGCCTCTAAGCTGGAGTCTAACGCCATCCAGCGCTCGCCGGACTCTGCGCAGGCTCTGTTCCTGTGTGAGCGCTCTGCGTCCCGCCGTGCTGGTCTGGTCGACCGCGAGCCGTCGCCCTCGAACTCCCGTACCACCATCCAGACCACGCCATCGGTGTACCCGCACAGATGGACTTCGAAGACTGTAACTCCTGTCGCTCGGTTCAGTCCTGCATCTGCAATCCTCTGTGTCCTCTGTGTCCTCCGTGGTTCAAGCTTTTGTCTTGCGCTAGGGCCTCCGTACACCACCCCACCCTTCATCACAAAATCCACTTTCTCCATCACCGACACATCCGCCAGCGGATCCCCCGGCACCGCCACAATATCCGCCAACTTCCCCGCCTCAATCGTCCCCAACGAATCCTGCATCCCCAACAACTCCGCCGCCGTCGCCGTCGCCGATCGAATCGCCTGCGCCGGAGTCATCCCAAACTTCACCATCGACGAAAATTCCTTCGCCGGATTCATCTTCCAATCAAACCCGCCCGCATCCGTCCCAAACGCAATCTTCACCCCCGCCTTCATCGCCCGCCGGAACGTGTCTTCATGAATCTGAATCATCTTCACCCACACCGGAGCCCCTTCCGCCGCCCGCCCCTGCGCCACGTACTCCCCCACAAAAATTGTCGGCACATAAAAAATCCCCCGCGCCGCCATCGCCTTCAAATCTTCGTCCGCAATGTAGTTCCCATGCTCGATCGTATCCACGCCCGGCCTCCACCGAGTTGTGCACCCCATGCAAGGCCATCGCATGCGACGCCACTTTGTGCCGCTCCCGGTGCGCCTCGTCCACAATCGCCCGCAACTCCTCCAGCGTGAACGTCGGAATATCGTCGAGCACCCCGTCCTCCCGCACCCGATACGACCGGTCGCTGTACACCTTGATCCAGTCCGCCCCGTGGCTGATCTGTTCCCGCACCGCCGCCCGCGCGTTGTCCGCGCCGTCCACCAGTTGCACTCCATGCGGCACCATCACTGCAGGCGCATATCCCTGCAGCGGATATGCCCCCGTCACATCCAAAGCCCGCGTCGCCACCTGCATCCGCGGCCCCGGAATCACTCCGCTATTGATCGCCTTCTTCACATCCGCATCCGCATACCCAGCACCCTCCGTCTCCAGATCGCGAATCGAAGTAAACCCGTACTCCAGCGCCCGCCGCGCATTCACCGTAGCCAGAATCGTCCGATACTCCGGCGACTGCTTCAGCAACTGCTCGTCATAATCCGCCGCCGTAATGTCCCCCTGCAGCAAAATATGCGTATGCGTATCAATCAGCCCCGGCAGACAAGTCTCGCGACGACAAGTTGATCAACATCTCGTCCCCAGACAGGGCGCCCGGCATTCGCCTCCGGTCCCTGATGATGCCCTCAATCGTCCCTCGCGGACCGAAAACATTCTTGCCGCAGCGACATCTCCGACCTGCCGTCCAACAGATGCCGCAACGCCAAGACGAAGGCGGGAGGTGGCGGTCTGGCGTCAACACCAAAGGCGATTGCTGGACCAACAACAAAATCGCTCAACCTGCTGCGCCATCAGCCATCCCGCAAACCAAGAGAACAAAACTGAACTGAGCAAGGCAACTCCGACGAATCACCCCTGCCAGAACTGAGAACCTGAAACTGAAACCTTGATATACCTTGAAACCTCGCCTTTCTGCATTTCCTGTGCGCCCTCTGTGGATATTCCGGCTGCCCACTCTACCAGATTTTCTTCCGCCCGCCGCGCCCGCACGAAAACCACAGCGATCCAGTGCTAATCGACCCGCTCTCTAAGCCGTTGCTTCATCCGTGATCAATCCGCGAAAATCCGTGGCCACTCTTTTCCTCAACTGCACCAAAAATACTGAATTGACCCGCGCCCATTTCGCTCGTACAGTCTCCTTCGCCTTCATAAAAATTCAACTCGTTCCAGACGGCGCAAGCCGGATGGCGATCGCATTCAAATAAATCTCACGCAGGATCGTTCCCACTCGGGGCAGCGCCACATGAAATCAGAGCAATGGAAGACATACCGCACCCGTTTCTTAGTCAAAGCCAAACAACTCAGTTCCAGCCTCAGCTTCGTCGACCATCTCGGCCGCCAGCATTGCGGACGCAAAGGCGACTACCTCGTCGAATCCTCCGACGGCGTCCTCAGCATCGCCCCTCGCCGCATCTTCGAGGACATCTACGTCCCCATGCCCTGCTGGCCGAACCAGACTCGACCCGCGAATCAAGAACCAGCAGCCGTGCCCGAGCCGATGTCCGAGTCGATGACCGAACCGATGACCAGGCGAGCCAAAGCTCGACCTTCTCGAGTTTGCGCCACTCCAGATTCAGGAAGTGCCACTCACCAAGGCACCTCCCGCACCACCATACGGACCGGAGCGCTAGGTCCACATCGACGATGCCGTCCGCGTTCGCAGCGGCAAACTGCCGCAGCCTTGTCACGATCGTCGCGTGTCTCCCTCCCGCATGGGTTTGATTTGAGGCTCAGACGGCAACCCCAGCCCTTGCTGTCAGATACGGTTCCAAAACGGGAATTTATGCCCACGACAACCAATCCCGACCGCCCTCGTTTTCCACAATGTGGAAAACCAGGCCCCAACCCCGCATCAAGCCCGTCATTGCTAGGGATACAACCTGTAGTGTTTCCCTCTTGACAGGCACAATCTGCGGGAGTAACTTTGCAATCCCAAGCACGAAATTCCGCCTCACGGGAATGGGGCGGAATTCCCAGAGATGTGATGAGGAACATGCGGTCCGGTGCCCAGCCAGAGGTGACTCGGCACCCTCCGCAGGCAAGAAAAAGGCTCAGGCGCCCGGGCTTCCAGATCCGTAAGCCCGGCGCCCGAAACCTTACAACGAGACAGTCTTAGCCCTTCCGGAAGTCCGAACGCCGGAAGCCGGAAGCCGAATGAAGTGCGGTGGCCGTTCCCCGATCCTCCCCCGGGGCACGACAACAACAGAAAGTGCCGTCGATCGTTGCACGCAGTCCATCTGTAACCTGCCCGCCGGCAGACAAAGGGAACTTCCTTTCTCCGGCGCGGCAGCAGGACCCAGGAGCCCGCAATGGAAGGTTTAACTCGCCTCGTCACAGAGTCCTTGGCGCGCCACGGTTTCGATCGTCCCCTGGATTATCGCCGCCTGCAATGGTCGCGCTGGTTCCGCTGCGAGTCCCATCACAGCCTCCTGTTCGTCCCCAGCAAACCCGGCGTCTTTGCCGTAGCCGAAGAGATCATGGACTTTGGGCCATGAACTCCAGTGCTCATGTGGCGACAGCCGCCTCGGCTGTCCCGCGAGCGAGCGAGCGCGAGCGGCTCAGCCGCGTGGAACCGATGGAACCCGGTCAAGCCGCGCAGTCGACGGAGCCGACAGCTCCGCCACCCGCCGCATGCTCGCCGTCACCCAATTCTTCGAAGACGACGACATGGCCTTCGTCCTCGACCGCATGCTGTCGCAGCCAGAATCCCATGCGCGCCCGCCTCATCTCCGGCCGCTACTTCGTCCGCTTCGTCGTCATCGAAGACCAGACCCAGCGCCGCAGCATCTGCAGCGCCCTCAATCAATGGATGGTCTCCTCCGCCGAAAAAGCCACCGGCATCGGCTCCCACTTCGCCAGTTCCCTGGAACTGACTCCCGCAACCGAATACGTTCCTCAACCAGATGACCGTCAGCCATCCCTCTTTGCCAGCGCGACTGATACCCACGTAGCGGCGGACGCATCTCCGTCCGGCACAGCTGCACCGGGCAGCCGTCGAGCGCAGTCGAATTTCGCTCGCACCACCGATACCCATGTGGCGACGGCCGCCTCGGCCGTCCCGCGAAGCGAAGCGAGCGGCTCAGGCGTGAACCTCGGCCTCGCATCCTCTCCGACGGCCCCGCATCTAGACTCCGGAGCCGCCACCAACATTCACTGTCCCTCCCCATTCCCCTCCGGTTTCTGACCGGAGGGATTTCGGGTGGCGCAGCGCTTCAGCGCTGCGATCAAACGTTCTTTGTAGCAGGCTTCGTAGCAGCAGCTTCGTAGCGGCCGATAGTAGCCCGCCAGGCTTCCAGTGGCGGGTACGGACGCAGGACACGGCTTTAGCCGTCCCACATGCCGTAGCCGAACGCACTGCGGCTCGACCGCTGAGGTAACCAGAACGATCTTTGAAAGACCCAAGCACCACCCCGATTCCCCCGCCCGCTGGCCGCGGACGCCTGAATCGGCGCAACCGCATAGAATCTAATTAATGGAGAGCCCAATGGCAGAAGTCAAAACCGTAACCGAAACCGCCGCCGCCCCGCCTCGCAGTCCCCGCCAAAGAAGAAGTCCTCCGGCCTCTCCTTCCGCCGCTTCTTCACCAAGCCCGGCGTCTCCCCCTACGACGAAGTCGAATGGGATCTCCGCCTCGCTCAGATCACCGATGCCCAGGGCAACGTGATCTTCGAGCAGAAAGACGTCGAAGTCCCCAAAGACTGGTCCATGACCGCCACCAACATCGTGGCCAGCAAATATCTGCACGGCAAGATCGGCACTCCCGAGCGTGAAACCGGAGTCCGCCAGCTCGTCGCCCGCGTCGCCGAAACCATCCGCGACTGGGGCATGGCGCAAGGCTACTTCCGCACCCCCGAAGACGGCGCCACCTTCCACGACGAACTCGTCCACATCCTCGTCCGCCAGTACGCCGCCTTCAACTCGCCCGTCTGGTTCAACGTGGGATGCGACCGCATCGAGCCCAACTCCGACGGCCGCAACTGGCACTGGAACCCGCAAACGCAGCAAGTCGAATTCGGCGTCACCGGATACTCCAAGCCCCAGTGCTCCGCCTGCTTCATCAACTCGGTGAAAGATTCGCTCGACTCCATCCTCACTCTGGCCAAGACCGAAGGCATGCTCTTCAAGTGGGGCATCAGGCACCGGCACGAATCTCTCGCCCCTGCGCGGTTCTACCGAAACTCTCTCCGGCGGCGGCACCGCCAGCGGCCCGCTCAGCTTCATGAAAGGATTCGACGCCTTCGCCGGCGTCATCAAGTCCGGCGGCAAAACTCGCCGCGCCGCCAAGATGGTCATCCTCAACGTCGACCATCCCGACATCATCGAATTCATCGAGTGCAAGCAGAAAGAAGAAGCCAAGGCCCACGCCCTCGTCTCCATGGGATACGACGGCTCCCATCCCGACTCCGACGCCTACTCTTCCATCTTCTTCCAGAACGCCAACAACAGCGTCCGCGTCACCGACGACTTCATGTACGCCGTCGTTCGCGACACCGACTTCTCCACCCGCACCGTCACCGACGGCTCGGTCGTCAAAGACCTACAAAGCCAAAGAACTGCTGCGCAAGATTTCCGAAGCCACCTGGCACTGCGGCGATCCCGGCATGCAATACGACACCACGGTCAACCGCTGGCACACCTCGAAGAACACCGCACGCATCAACGCCAGCAACCCGTGCAGCGAATACATGTTCCTCGACGATTCCGCCTGCAACCTGGCCAGCCTGAACCTGCTGAAGTTCGCGCCCAACGGCACGTTCGACGTCGAAGCCTACCGTCACGCGGTAGACGTACTAATCACCGCGCAGGAAATCCTGGTCGACAACGCCGGATATCCCACGGAAGCAATCATGCGCAACTCGCATGACTACCGACCGTTGGGATTAGGCTACGCAAACCTAGGCGCGCTCCTGATGGCCGCGGGCCTGCCCTATGACTCCGACGCCGGCCGCGACTACGCTTCCTGCGTCACCGCCATCATGTGCGGCGAAGCCTACCTGCAGTCCAGCCGCATCGCCGAACAATGCGAGCCATTAGTCCCAGCAACCGAAGCGACAAAAAAGAATCTGTCAGAAACAAATCTAGGAGCCGGCCTAACCCACGTAGCGGCGGACGCATTCGTCCGCCCCAGCGAAGCGAAGCGAGCGCCCCCGGCAACCATGCCCGGCGGCGCCTGCCCCGGCTGGTACATCAACCGCGAACCATTCCTAGACGTAATCCGCATGCACCGCGCGAGCGTAAATGGAATCAACAAAGCCAACGTCCCCACCTCCATCTACGAAGCCAGCAAGCAATGCTGGGACGAAGCCCTGGCCCACGGCGAAAAACACGGCTACCGAAATTCCCAAGTCACGGTCCTGGCCCCCACCGGCACCATCGGCTTCATGATGGACTGCGACACCACCGGCATCGAGCCGGACTTGGCCCTGATCAAGTACAAGAAGCTGGTCGGCGGAGGCATGATCAAGATCGTCAACAACACCGTGCCCACAGCGCTGTTCAAGCTGGGATACACCCACGATCAGGCCGACGCCATCGTCAGCTACATCGACGCGACCGGCACCATCGAAGGCGCGCCGCACATCAAGGACGAGCATCTCGCCGTCTTCGATTGCTCCTTCAAGCCTGCCAAGGGCACGCGCTCCATCGCCTACATGGGACATCTCCGCATGATGGCCGCCGCCCAGCCCTTCATCTCCGGCGCCATCTCGAAGACCGTCAATCTTCCCGAGAACGCCAGCGTCGAAGACATCGCCGAAGCTTACCTGCAGGCTTGGAAGCTGGGCCTGAAGGCCGTCGCCGTCTATCGCGATGGCTGCAAGAAGTCGCAGCCGCTCTCGGCCGCCGGCACAAAAACGGCAAACTCGACGAAAGACGACGCTCGCGTAGCGGCGGACGCATTCGTCCGCCCCGCCGAAGAAGAGGACATGAACGCTCCTCCCCGCGCCGTGCGCCACCGCCTGCAGGAAGAGCGCGCTTCGATCACGCACAAGTTCAAGATCGGAGACCACGAGGGCTACATCACCGTCGGCCTCTATCCCAACGGAGAGCCCGGCGAACTGTTCATCACCATGGCGAAAGAAGGATCGACCGTCAGCGGCCTGATGGACAGCTTTGCCCTGACCACCTCGATCGCGCTGCAGCACGGAGTCCCGTTGCGCCTGCTCTGCGAAAAGTTCGCCCACACCCGCTTCGAGCCCAGCGGCTGGAGCGGCAATCCCGACCTCGGCTACGCCAAGTCGATCACTGACTACATCTTCCGCTGGCTGCAACTCCGCTTCCTCACCGGCCAGCAGCAGTTGCTCTTCGACAATCTGAGACTGAGGCCAGCAGGTGGACCGCAGCCGGAAGGAACCGGAGACGTCGATGGATCGCCCACTCCCAGTGTGGGGCGGGCGCCCTCGCCCGCCAGCGGATCCGTCCACGCCGCCGACGCCTTAGCCGGACTGGTGGACCTGGGCGACGCCCCCAGCTGCAGCTTCTGCGGCAGCATCATGACCCGCAACGGCAGCTGCTACCGATGCATGAGCTGCGGCAGCACCAGCGGCTGCAGCTAAAAACCTCACGTGTAGGGGCGGACGCATTCGTCCGCCCCAGATTTCTTGTGAAAGGGCACGGCTTCAGCCGTGCCGTAACAAGAACGATCCTCACCGGCTTTAGCCGCTGAGGCCGATTGGATTTGGCGAACGACGGTGTGGGCTCGTTCGTGGGGGTTGACTGGCACGAAGATGCCTAGCATTCCTCAGTAGAGAAGCGTAAAAAGACAACGACTGTGAGGGGGTCACGGCCATGCCGTGGCCCTTTTTGCTTGATCGAATGTTCCACTGAAAGGGAACCATGAAGCTGAAGAGATTCCGAGTGCAGAAGTTTCGGTCGGTGCAAGACAGTGGGTGGATTGAGGCGGACGATGTCACAGGTCTTATCGGCACAAACGAGTCAGGGAAGACTAACCTACTGATACCTCTCTGGAAGCTCAATCCGGCGAAGGATGGTGAGATTAAGGCGCTCTCAGACTACCCGCGCAAGGAATATCACGAGATTAGGGCGATGCAGGACAAGCCGGTTTTCATATTGGCAGAGTTCTTCGTGCCCGACATCCTCATCGATCAGCTCGTGAAGCTGACTGGAGCTGCGAGAGGGGATCTTGCCGTGGTCCGCGTGAGCCGCGATTTCGATGGGCTCCATGGAGTAGAGTTCCCCGACGCGAAGCCGTTACGCACGATTCCCTCTGCCGAGGCGCGCGAAATGCTGGAGGCGGCGCGAGATGAGATCGCCGGACTGGCTCCAGCCAATACGGCGGAAGAAGAGGTCAAGAAGAGTATGGCGGGCGCCATCAGTGACGCGTTAGCTGCCGCCTCTGTAGCCGGGGAGACGATCGATGAAAAAGGGTTGAGCGATCTGCACGCGAAGCTCACCGGCATCGATTTAGCAAAAGGTCCCAAGCGTTCAGTGATTTCGCCACGCTTCGGGCAGCTGGTTGATTCCTTCGCAGAAGCGGTCACGCGGGTTACTCGTCCCCACCCGCAGGACAACAAAGATGCGAAGGCACTCATAATCAAGGATCTTCCTCCATTCGTGTACTACAGCAATTACGGAAATCTCGACTCAGAGATTTACCTTCCGCATGTAATACAGAACATGGCAAGAACAGACCTTGGAGCCAAGGAGGAGGCCAAGGTACGAACGTTGCGCGTTCTGTTCGAATTCGTGAAGTTGGAACCGAAGGAGATCATGGAATTGGGTAAAGACCTCCCAACAACGCCGACCGCCCCGACCCAAATACAGATAGATGCGGCTGCCGAGCGCAAGAAGGAGCGCGACGTGCTACTCCAGTCCGCCTCGGCGCAGCTGACGAGTAAGTTTCGTGATTGGTGGAAACAGGGCACCTATCGTTTTCGTTTTCAAGCGGACGGCGATCACTTCCGAATCTGGGTTTCGGACGACCTTCGGCCCGAGGATATCGAACTGGAGAGCCGCAGTTCCGGCCTTCAATGGTTCTTGAGCTTTTATCTCATATTCTTGGTTGAGAGTGGCGAGGCGCACGATAACGCAATTCTGCTCCTTGACGAACCGGGCCTTTCCCTACACCCGCTCGCTCAACGGGACCTTTCTAACTTCTTTGAAAGCCTCTCGAGAACAAACCAGCTTCTTTACACGACACACTCGCCTTTCATGGTAGACCCAGACAGATTGGATCGAGTGAAGGCCGTATACGTAGATGACGAGGGGCACACCAAGTCCTCTCCCAACCTTAGGATTCGTGAAGCCACGGCTTCGCAGTCGCGGTCTATCTATGCCGTCTATGCCGCGCTTGGGCTCACGGCATCACAGACCCTAATGTTGGGCTGTAAGACTGTCGTCGTGGAGGGCGCGTCGGACCAGATGTATCTGGCAACGATGAAGAATCTTCTTATAGCGCGCGGCCTGCTCCGTCCCAAGCGGGAATACATGTTTCCCCCGTCGGAGGTGTTAAGGGAATCCGCGCGATCGTGTCAGTGCTCATCGGGAAGGACGAGAGCCTCCCATATGTGGTGCTTGACTCGGATCATGCAGGTCGAACTCTAGCCAAGAATCTTGCTGGTGACCTGTATGCGGGTTCGTCGGAGAGAATCCTGGGAGTGACGGAGTTCACGGGAATAGAAGATTCAGAGATTGAAGATCTGGCCCCACCCGCACTGATCTCTGGCATAGTGACACGGGTTCTGCGGACAGTCACCGAGGACTTCGCCGATGTAGCAGTGGCTGGAAAGGCTATCGTGCCTCAGATTGAGGCCTTCGCACAGAAGCACGGAATACCTTTGGAATTGGGGTGGAAGGTCGAGATCGCCAAAATGTTCGTCGCAAAAATCTTGAAAAACCCCGAAGTGATAGACAAGACGACTGAGGAGAAGTGGAAGGCTTTATTCGATAAGCTTGAGTCATGAAGTAGCTTCTATTTGGCGCTTAGTTTCGGAGGTGACCTATGGCGGTTCGTCTGTTTACCGATAAAGGAGACACCCTTCTGGAAGCAATCAAGGCCGGCATCGATGAGGGAGAAATCGATACGTGGTCCTACGACAAGGATGGCGATTTCACGCATACGCCCCGTGACGGACAGTGGACGAATAGAGCATTCCTCAGGCCAGGAATTCGAAATGACCGACTTTTGCTCAACATCATCTTCGCCCGGGGCGAGAGGCAGGAAAGAGTCGTATATGCCGTGTACCACGGTCGTTTTATAGAGATGGCCATAACACATTTTCCAGGACAATTTACTCTAGCCGCCGCAACTCCCAACATGACGAAGGAAGACAAGGCACTAAACGGGTCGTAGGCTGGCTTCGGGTTGTGCCGTCCCTGCGGGACTCGGTCCCATTTCCTTCTGGCCTCTGACGCGGCGCTGAAGCGCCGCTCTTCCAACATCGCTCACGATATGCCGCCGATAATCCCGTGGAAGAGCGGCCCTTCGAGGGCCGCGTTGCGGGCACCCAGTCGGAAGCGGCCTTTAGGCCCTGTGTACCGTTTTGGAATTGCTCGCTGCAAATTGTGACATTCCTCTTGTTTCGAACTCGTGCACCGTTTCTGCCGTCCCTGCGGGACTCGGTTCCATTTTTCCCTGGCCTCTGACGCGGCGCTGAAGCGCCGCTCTTCCACCAATCTATCCCGGCAATACATTTGCCGCGAGCCATGGCGCCGATAATCCCGTGGAAGAGCGGCCCTTCGAGGGCCGCGTTGCGGGCACCCAGTCGGAAGCGGCCTTTAGGCCCTGTGTACCGTTTTGGAATTGCTCGCTGCAAATTGTGACATTCCTCACAGACAGCCCTTGCCTGTCCGCACGACCATCTCGAAATGGACTCCGACCGTATCTTCTTCGTGACTACCGTTACTGCGCATCGCCAGCCCATTTTCCGGCGGGAGCCTACAGCCCATCTTCTGATCGATACCCTCTCGCATTATCGCGATGAACGGAAGTATCTTCTCCACGAATTCGTGATTATGCCCGATCACGTGCACGCGTTGCTGACGCCCGCGCCGGAAATCTCTCTGGAACGGGCGCTGCAGTTCATCAAAGGAGGGTTCTCATTTCGCCTGAAGTCGCGCCCGCCCGTTTGGCAGGCGAGTTTCACCAATCATCGCATTCGCGATCTTGCGGATTATGAAAATCATCGGGAGTACATCCGGATGAATCCGGTACGGGCGAGGTTGGCAGCGAGGGCGGAGGATTATCCGTATTCGTCCGCGGCTGTCGGAATGCGCATGGACCCGGTACCACAGGGGCTAAAGCCCTGCTCTTTGGCGGAGCCCTCTATCGCGGCCCTTTAAGGGCCGCTCTTCCACGGGGTTATCGGCTGCCGCGTTTGGTCCCGCCGAGCTTGCCCGCATGCAACGGCAGGGAAGGCCGCTGGTGGCCTTGTGATGTCGTGGAAAAGAGTCGCTTCAGCGGTGTTACCCTATGCGGTGGCGTGGAAGAGCGGCGCTCCAGCGCCGCGTTAGAAGCCCGAGAAAACGAACCGAGTCCCGCAGGGACGGCAGAAGCGACTCTCTTCCACGTTGAGTCCGAGCCTTATTTGCGCCGAACCCGACGTCGCTCGGAAGGGTCGAAATACAGCGTTCCATAGCAACGCCCCGCATCTTCCATTTCCCGTATCCCCAAGCAACCAAACCACTTCCCGCCGTTTGTACGTACATTTATGTACAGAATAATGTTCCTGCAGGAACACTTCTCCACTTGGTTAGCGCTTGCGCGTCGCCTTCCCAGCAGCCTTGCGCGCCCTGCCCGGTTCCTCAGGATTTCCTTCGTGAACCTTCACGCCCTTCGTGGTTGAGGCTCCTTGCCGCCCGAACACGCGGGCGAAAATCTTGTCCACATTTTTCAGCTGGCGTGGCAGGTCGAAGGCGTGTTCGATCTGCTGGCGCGGAACTTTGCTGGTGATTTCCTTGTCGGCTAGGACTAGTTGGTGAAAGTCTAAGCCTTCTTTCCAGGCGCGCATGGCGTGGGATTGCACCAGCCGATACGCGTCCTCGCGGCTGACGCCGTGTTCGACCAGGTCGAGCAGCAACTGTCCGCTGAAGATCAGGCCGCGCGTGCTTTCCAGGTTGGCGCGCATGCGCTCGGGATAGACGAACAGGCTGTCGATCAGGTTGGTGGTCTTGGTCAAGAGGTAGTCGGCGAGCGTGGTCGAGTCGGGCAGGATGACGCGCTCCGCCGACGAGTGCGAGATGTCGCGCTCGTGCCACAGGGCGACGTTCTCGAGGCCCGCCTGGGCGTTGCCGCGGACCACGCGCGCCAGGCCGCTGATCTGCTCGGCGGTTACGGGATTGCGCTTGTGCGGCATGGCCGACGATCCCTTTTGCTTTTCGCTGAAGTACTCCTCGGCCTCGCGGACTTCGGTGCGCTGCAGGTGGCGGATCTCGGTGGCGATCTTGTCCAGCGTGGACGCGATCACGGCGAGCGTGCCGAGATAGTGCGCGTGGCGGTCGCGCTGGATGACCTGCGACGACACCGCGGCGGCTTTCAATCCCAGGCGCGCGCAGATCTTCTCTTCCAGTTCGGGCGTAAGGTGCGCGAAGATTCCCACTGCGCCGGAGAACTTTCCGACGCGCATGTCCTCGGCGGCGGCCATGAAGCGCGCGATGTTGCGCTGCGTTTCGGAATACCAGTTGGCGATCTTGAAGCCGAAGGTGATGGGCTCGGCATGAATGCCGTGCGTGCGGCCGACCATGGGAGTGTCCTTGAACTCCCAGGCGCGGCGCTCGAGGACTTCGGCCAGGCGCTGCAGATCCTGCGCGATGACTTGCGAGGCCTGGCGGATGAGCAGGGCCTGCGCGGTGTCGACGACATCGTTCGAGGTGAGGCCGTAGTGGAACCAGCGGGCGTGCGGGCCGACGATTTCGGCGACGGCGGTGGTGAAGGCGATGACGTCGTGGCGGACTTCGGCCTCGATCTCGTGGATGCGTTCGACGCGGAAGTCGGCGCGTTCGCGGATGGCTTGGGCGGCGTCCTTGGGGACGAGGCCGGCCTCGGCGAGGGTCTCGGTGGCGGCGACTTCGACGGCCAGCCAGGTGCGGAAGCGGTTTTCGTCGCTCCAGATGCGGGCCATCTCAGGGCGGGTGTAGCGCGGGATCACGGGGCTCTCCTGTTGTGGCGGCGAAATTTACGGACTAAGGATTCTAAATGGATGGCGGGAAAGAGGCTAGGGCGGGGAAGGCCAAGAGCTGTAAACCACGAGGGGCACGAAGGTTCACGAAGGGAAACCGTGGCCTTTTCTTTAGTGACGGGCGAGGGGCCGGCGAAGACCCCACTTCTGGCGCAAAGGCGCGCAGAAGGGCACCCGGGACGGTTTTCTTATATATCGTTGCACGATATAATAGTCATAGACTATCGCGGCACGATAGAATCGGCGCATGAAGAGGCTCACCCTGTCGGATTACCAGGCTCTGGCCGAGTTCCGGTACCAGATTCGGAAGTTTTTGCACTTCAGCGAGCACGCCGTGCAAGCGCGGGCCTGGAGCGGGGGCAGTACCAGCTCATGCTGGCCATCAAAGGGATGCCGGAGGGCGTGCGGCCCGCGGATCCGGGAACTGGCCGACCGGATGCAGATTCAGCATCACAGCGCGGTGGAGCTGATCAACCGGCTGGAAGCGGGAGGATACGTGCGGCGGGAACGGGCGCAGGACGACCGGCGCGAGGTGTTGCTGGCGCTTACGCCGAAGGGCGAGCGGGTGCTGGCGGAGTTGGCGCTGCATCATCACGAGGAGTTAGGCAGCGCGGCGCCGAGGCTGGTGGCCGCGCTGCGGCGGCTGATGCCGGAAGAAAGAGAGCGAGCGCGCAAGCATCGCTGGCGAGAAACGAGAGTTAATGTCCTTATGAACGAAACGTCGCTGAGAATCAAAATCCTTCCTGGTCATCGGCATGCGCAGCCGGCGCAGTTTCGCATCGTGCTGGTTTCGTTTCTGGCGGCGGGCATTGGGCTGGTCGCGGGCGTGGTGGCTTATGCGCTCTACAAGCTGATCGGGCTGTTCACCAATCTTTTCTTCTTCCATCAGTGGTCGACGACATTCCGGAGTGTGGGCTCGCATCATCTTGGAGCCGTGGGTCATTCTGGTCCCGGTGATCGGCGGGTTGATCGTCGGCGTGATGGCCAAGTACGGGTCGTCGAAGATCAAAGGGCACGGGATTCCGGAGGCGATGGAAGCGGTGTTGACCAATCGCAGCCGCATCGAGCCGAAGGTGGCGATTCTGAAGCCGATTTCCGCAGCGATCGCGATCGGTACGGGCGGGCCGTTTGGCGCGGAAGGGCCGATCATTCAAACCGGCGGAGCGATCGGATCGCTGGTGGGGCAGGTGCTTGCATACCACCGCGGTCGAGCGCAAAGTGCTGCTGGCTTGCGGCGCGGCGGCGGGAATGTCGGCGACGTTTAACACTCCGATCGCGGGCGTGATTCTCGCGATTGAGTTGCTGCTGTTCGAATTCAAGTCGCGGTCGTTTATTCCGCTGGTGATTGCGAGCACGCTGGCGACTGCGGTCCACATGCAGCTGCTGGGTCCAGGGCCGATGTTTCAGGTGGGAGCCATGGACTTCGGGATTCCGCATGCGCTGCCGTTCTATCTGGTGCTGGGGCCGTCTGCGGGCTGGCGGCGGTGGGATTGAGCAAGGCGCTGTACTGGGTGGAGGACCTGTTTGAGAAACTTCCCTTCGACGAACTGTGGTGGCCGGCGACCGGGGCGCTGGCGCTGGGCATCATCGGATTTTTCGTGCCGCGCGTGTTCGGCGTGGGCTATGACACGATCGGGGATATTCTCAACGGGCAACTGGTGTGGAAAGTCCTGCTGATCGTGATGATCGCCAAGTTCGCGGCGCTGGTGATTTCGCTGGGATCGGGAACGTCGGGCGGGCTGCTGGCGCCGACGTTCCTGTGGAGCGCGGCGATGGGCGGGCTGTTCGCGATGGTGGGGAATCAGGTGTTCCCGTCGGCCCACCTTTCTCCGGGCGCGTTTGCGCTGGTGGCGATGGGGGCGGTGTTTGGGGCGGCGTCGCGGGCGACGTTTTCCTTCATCATTTTTGCGTTCGAGATCACGCGCGATTACAACTCGGTTCTGCCGCTGATGCTGGTGGCGGTGATTGCGGACGGGATCGCCATGCTGTTCATGCCCAACAGTTCGATCATGACCGAGAAGCTGGCGCGGCGCGGGCTGCGGGTGCATCAGGATTACGAAGCGGACGCGCTGACGCAGGCTACGGTGGGCGAGACGATGGAGAAGGATGCGCCTGTGATCCCAGCCGACACGAAGGTGGGAGCGCTGGCGGAGCGGATTGCGCAGCACGATCCGGCGGTGGCGCGGCATGAGGCGCTGCTGATTCTGGACGACGCGGGCAAACTCGCGGGCATCATCACGCGGGGCGATATTTTGCGCGCGCTGGACAAGGACCCTTCGGGAGCGCCAACGGTGCAGGAAGCCGGCAAGACGCACCTTGTGGTGACGTATTCGGATGAACTGGTGTCGGAGGCGGCGGCGAAGCTGCTGCGCTTCGACATCGGGCGTTTGCCGGTGGTGGATCGCGCGGACGAGCGGAAGGTGGTGGGGTATTTGGGACGCGCCGCGATTCTTGCCGCCCGCCTGCGGCGCTTCCACGACGAGCATGTCCTGGAGCCGGGATGGCTCACTCTGTCGAAGTAGCGGTCGGAGAGGTGGATCGCTGGCGTGGCTTCCTGCGCCACAGATTCCGTAGCGACTGAACAGCTGGACTCGCGGGTTAAGGCCCCTCAGGGGCTAGGCCCAAAAGCTCTAAATTAAGCAGCTCGGGCTGGCTGGGGACAACACTCTCTGCGAGTGGGGCAGCTTCCGGTTAGCCGACATCCACCCAGGGCGAGAAGGTGGCGCTTGTACGCAGCGGCGTCATACCGCCCACCGGGCGGGCCGCTCGTCGGCCAGCTAAGCGGCTACTTTCTCCTTCGCTGTCGTGTCCCCGATCCGCGCTCTTGCGACGGCCTTATACGCGACGTGCACCTTCTCGATTGTCCCGTTGAACTTGAACGGCTTTTTGTCGTAATAGTCGAGCGATACTGGCGACCCGAGCGCGATGCCGATATCAAGGCACTCACTGGCGGTAAACGCTAGCGGCACGCTTACGGGTACGGTACCTTCGGCAACGACCTTGCTATTCACTTTCATCGTCACCTTCAGCGGGCCGCGCGGCAGCTGCTTGGGCGTAACAAGGCTTGTATCGATTTCGATCTTCACATTGCCGGTCGGAAGTTTTTCCTGGGCGCGGATCTTCGTCCGCTGTATTTCAAAGAGGTTGTACTCATAGCAGAGGATGCCGTTCTCCACGAAGCAGGTGAGACCTCCTGAGAACCCGCCCAACTTGTAAAGCACACCATTGGCGTTGGCCGGGAGCACGGCGTCGATGGTGACTATGTTAGGTCTGGTGCCCAGGGCCGGGGCGGAGAACTCCGGTATGCGGACTGTATCCCCGAAGAGGGTCCACTCTGTAGTGGGTGGGGCAACCCGTAGCTCCGGATGGAGCAGCACAACCCAAAGCCCTCCGCCAATCGGCAATGCATTATTCTTTGTGGCTTCGATGAGGAAGAGTTCCTTCATCTGGGCTACCTTTTCAGGCATCTTCGACGCGAGGTCGTTGGCTTGGCTCCAATCCTCGTCGACGTTGTAAAGCTCCCACGTGTCCTTGTCCGGCGTCCACTCCCGAATACCCGGCGGCAGTGCTGTAACCCACGGGACTCGCGGGCCAAAAGCGGAAGCCATCCAGCCTCTGTGGTAAATGCCGCGGCATCCCAGGGTCTCGAAGTACTGGGTCAACAATCGGCCCTCAGCCTTTGGGTCGTTGAAGCTGTATGCGAGACTCACACCGTCGATCGGATCTTGGGGAACACCGTAAACCTCCCTCGGCGGTGTGATGCCCACAACTTCGTAAATGGTTGGGACGATGTCGTTGCAATGATGGAACTGTGAGCGTGGTGTGGCATCGGGTTTGATCTTTGCCGGCCACCGGACCCCCATCGGGTTACGCGTGCCGCCAAAATACCCGGCCAATATCATCGTACCCTTGTAAGGAGTACTGCCGGCCCAGGCCCAGCCTGCACTGTAGATGGGGTCGGTCTTCGGACCCCCAAGAGCATCAAGGCCGCCAAGTTCCTCGAGCGCCTTGAGTTGCTGTTCGATGGTGGTGGGAATACTGTTGTGCCCCGCCAGTTCGCTGATCGTCCCGTTCTGGCCTTGCGCCGAAGTACCGTCGTCGCCCCAGATGTAGAAGATCAGCGTGTTGTCACCATAGCCGAGCTTGTCGATCTCGTCGACGACGCGCCCGATATGAAAGTCCGCGTGTTCGCCAAAGCCGGCAGTCACTTCCATCAGGCGGCGCTGAAACGGCTTTTCGTTCTCGGGGACACTGTCCCAGGATCGCATCAACTCGTGTCGCGGTGTGAGCTGACAATTGGCGGGGATCCAGCCCTTCTCCTTTGCGCGCTTGAAGACGCGCTCACGGTAAGCGTCCCAACCGTCGTCGAACTTACCCTTATACTTGTCAGCCCACTCTTTGGGAACGTGGTGCGGGCCGTGGATAGCGCCGCTGGCCAAGTACATAAAGAACGGCTTGTCAGGCTGTAATGCCTTGTGTCGGTGTAGCCAGCCGATGGCGTCATCCGACAAATCCTCGCTGAGGTGGTAACCCTGCTCCGGAGTCTTGGGCGGCGATACCTGCGTTGTGTTTCGAACCAGGGCCGGTTCAAATTGGGAGGTTTCGCCTCCCATGAATCCGTAGAAGTATTCGAAGCCGAGGTTCGTAGGCCAGTTCTCGAACGGGCCGGTCGGGCCGCACTCGGGGGCTGGCGTATTGTGCCACTTACCCCAGGCGGCCGTGGCGTAGCCATAATCCTTCAAGACTTCTGCCACTAGTGCACTGCTCTTGGGAATCTGCGCAGTATAGCCCTGCCAGTCGTTGGCAAACTCTGTGATGATGCCGGTGCTTACCCGGTGGTGATTCCTTCCCGTCAGCATTGACGCTCGAGTTGGCGAGCACAGGGCTGTGGTGTGAAACCGGTTGTACGAGACCCCCTGCTTGACGATGCGATCCATCGTCGGGGTGTTGATCTCGCCGCCAAACGTGGACGGCTGGCCGGAGCCCCCGTCGTCGATCAGCACGATGAAAATGTTCGGAGCATCGGCTGGAAGTCGGCGCGGCGTCACGCGCTGCTTGTAGATCGACTCTTGCATGGTTCGGCCGGCAATAGCACCCGACGGTGTCGGCGGGAAAGGTAGTGAATCCTGCTTGATTGTTTTGTCGTTCGCGCTCATCGTCTCTTCCTCTCTGATTTCTTTTCGCCGCGAGGCGACCTACCGGCTGAAAACCGCTCAGCTGAGACCCATGAAAGATACCTTTGACTAGACAAGCGTGTATTGACTTCACAGGCTATAAGCATCGTGCCGCCCCCATAACTGTCAGAACTGCCAGTCCGCACGGAAATCGTCCACGCTTCGGGGAATTGCTCCCGAGACCCGGTCAAACCGGAACTAATTCTGCCTTAAGTTGGCGCTTATGGAGCTAGGCCCTCATCGAAGCGAGGCGGCTGTATCGCGGCGCCGAAAGCGCTACGCCACCCAAACCCGGCGCTGTGCCCCCCAGCCGAATGTTTGGCACGCCGCAAGGTATGCCCTGATCCAAATCCCAGTCGATGCTCTGAGAGGAGTCGTCCAGCACCCCGGGCTGTTAGGATCTTCACGGGAAACTGCAACTATGACTGACAGCGAACTGGCGATATCTGGGAGTTGGTGGAGAACGTGGTTGTGGCAGCGCGTGGCCCGGCTCCGGGAACGTGAGGATCAGGTGTTTCTAGTGCTGGCGCTGGTGATCGGGGCGGTGACCGGGTTGGTGGAGGTGGCGTTCATCGTGGTGACGGAACGACTGGGGATGCGGTTGTACCCGGTGGGCGGGGCGGCCTGGCGGCGGGTGCTATTTCCGGTTGCGGGGTCGGTGGGGATTGGCTACCTGTTATACCGGTACTTTCCAAACGCGCGCGGCAGCGGCGTGCCGCAGACCAAGGCTGCGCTGTTTGCGCGTGAGGGATTCATCAGCCTGCGGACCGTGCTGGGCAAGTTCTTTTGCACTTCGGCGACGCTGGCCAGCGGAATCCCGCTGGGACGCGAAGGGCCTTCAGTACAGGTGGGAGGCGGGATTGCGTCGGTGTTGGGGCGGTCTCTGGGGTTGAGTCCCGAGAAGGTGAAGGCCCTGATTCCGGTGGGGGCAGCGGCCGCAATCGCGGCGGCGTTTAATACGCCGTTGGCGGCGGTGCTGTTTTCGCTGGAAGAAATCATGGGAGACCTGCACGCGCCGGTGCTGGGCTCGGCAGTGCTGGCGTCGGCCACATCGTGGGTGGTGCTGCGGCTGCTGCTGGGCAACAATCCGCTGTTTAAGGTTCCGCAATACCAACTGGTGCATCCCGTTGAATTTGCGGTCTACGCCGTGCTGGGCGTGGCCGGGGGATTGGTGTCGGTAACCTTCACGAAGCTTTTGTTGGGCATGCGGGAGCGCTTTCTACGCTTGCCGAAGAAGACAGTGTGGTTCCAACCGGTTGTGGGCGGATTGCTGGTGGGCTTGATGGGATGGGCGGTGCCGCAGGTGCTGGGTGTGGGATATGGATATGTCGGCGAGGCCTTGAATGGACGGATGGCGCTCAACCTGATGATTGTGCTGGTCGTGCTGAAGCTGATCACCGTGACCACAAGCTACTCCTCGGGGAACGCCGGCGGCATTTTCGGGCCTGCGCTGTTCATCGGCGCGATGTTAGGAGGCAGCGTGGGGACCGTGGCTCACCGGTTGCTGCCGGGGTACACGGCTACGTCAGGAGCGTATGCGCTGGTCGGGATGGGCGCGGTTTTCGCGGGGATCGTGCGCGCTCCCATGACTTCGGTCGTAATGATCTTCGAAATGACGCAAGACTACGCCGTGATTGTGCCGCTGATGATTGCGAATCTGGTGAGCCTGTTTCTGGCGTCGCGCCTGCAGCGCGAGCCCATTTACGAAGCTCTCGCGGTACAGGACGGCATCCATTTGCCTTCGTCCGAGGCTCGGCAACGGCAAGGGTTGCGACGCGTGGCACGGATCATGCGCCCCAGCGGCGAGACGCTGGCGAGCGAGACGGCGGTGGGAGAGGCATTACGGCAGGTAGGCTTCGGCGAGTCGAAGAGTTGGCTGGTGGTTGACCGGCGGGGAGTCATCGGTGTGGTCAACCGAATGACGCTGGAACGGGAAACGGCGGCAGATTCCGCGCGGCCGCTGGTGAAAATTGTTTCGGGCCATTCGTTTCCGCATGTGCACCGGGACCAGGGGCTGGATCGGGCGCTGGAGCGGATGGGCGCAAGCAGCGTGGACATCCTCCCAGTCGTAAGCCGCGCCGATGTACATCAACTGGAGGGGATCGTAACGCTGCGCGACGTGCTGGATGCGTATGGAGTCGGTCCCGGCAGGCGGGGTTAGGAGCGCGGTCGACGATCCACGTCCCGGGAAAATCGTTTCTGCAGTTTTCGCCAAGCAAGGCCGGCAACCGCCCGGCGACAAGTCTGAAATCTGACACGCCGAAAGCGGGATTTGTTCTTGCAAACGGCTGCTCTTCTTCGATAAGCTTTCCAACATCCCACACAGATATTTTGCCGGCAGCGCTGTATCCAAAAATGGCGATGACTGACAGAGCATGTTTTGTTGATGTTCGCGCAGCGAGGCAGGAAACGAAAATGCACGCCGCACTGTGCGCCGTTGGCTGTCCTCGCTGTCCTGAGTTCTCAACTCCTCACTAAACCGAAGTCCAGTTTCAGAAATATAGGGAGAAAGGCCATGCCGAGTTGTTCAATCCGGTTCGTTATCCTCAGTTTCATCGGGCTCGCGTTCACAGTGCAGACCTTCGCCCAGGGTGGAGCTACGGGGGCCATCATGGGGACAGTGCAGGATCCGAGCGGAGCCTTCATTGCCAACGCCGAAGTACGGGTTACCAACCAGGATACGGGGGTGCAGGAGCGCACGGTGAAGACGGGCGCTGACGGGGCGTTCGCGGCGCCGCTGCTGCCGGTGGGGACGTATACGGTGAGCATTCAGAGCGCCGGGTTCACGGAAGGGAGATTCCCGGGCATCGTGGTGCGCGTCACCGAGACGACGCGCATGATTGCCAAGCTGACGACGCAGGCGGTGCAGCAAAAAATTGAAGTACAGGCGGAAGTGCAGGCCGTGGATACGACGGACGCGACCACCGGGCAGGCGATTGAGAACGACACGATTCGGGCGCTGCCGCTGGCAACGCAGAACTTTCAGCAGTTGCTGACGCTGTCGACGGGGGCGCAGAGCGATCTGAACGCGGCCGCCCAGCTGGGGCGCGGCCAGGTGCGCATCCAGGTGAATGGACAGCGCGAGGACAACAATAATTACCTGATCGAAGGCATCAGCGCCACCGACTACAACGTCGCGGAACTGACCAACACGCCACTGCCCAATCCGGACGTCATCCAGGAGTTCAAGGTGCAGACGTCGCTCTATGACGCGAGCCAGGGGCGCAACGGCGGGGGCAACATCAATGCGATTCTGAGATCCGGCACCAACGGTCTGCATGGGGACGCCTACGAGTTTTTCCGCAATACGGTGCTCGACGCGAACGAGTACTTCCTGAAGGGAACCGGGTCGCCGCGTCCGGTGATCCAGCAGAACATTTTCGGAGGCAGTCTGGGCGGTCCAGTGGGCAAAGCGGGCAAGCTGGGATTCTTTTTCGTGAACTACCAAGGCACGCGGCAGCGCAGCGGGGATTCTCCGGGAACGCTGATCAGCACGTTTATTCCGTACGTTCCGGCAGCGGATCGAGGCACCAGCCCGGCGGCGCAGGCGGCCCTGGCGGCGGACTTTAACGTGGCCAGCGCCGATCCGGTGGCCGTGTCGCTGCTGGCGTTTCAGAGCAACCAGTTTGGCGCGCCGGCGAATGGATATCTGTTCCCGCTTCCCAGCAATGTACGCCGCCGGGTACCACGCCCGGCTCGCTGGTGCAATTTACCGTGAGCAAGCCGGGGAAGTTTACCGATGATCAATTCACCGCCAACTGGGACCACGAGTTCCACAACTCCAGGGATGCGGTGGCGGCGCGCTTCTTCTTCTCCGACTCAGAACAGGACATCCCGTTCGGCGCCGGAGGTTTGCAGGCCTCCCTGGGTGCGGCGGCCAGCGGGACCGATTTGAATTTCCCTTATCAACTTCCGATTCATGACCGGCTGTTCATCATTTCGGAGACGCACGTGTTCAATCCGAGGCTGGTCAATGACTTTCGCTTCGGGCTGGTGCACATCAACAACAGCGCGCTGAACCTCAATCCGGTGACGGTGGCGGACGCGGGGATCGACCGGCCGACCGACAATCTGACCACCAGCATCTACAAATTCACATTCCTGACCTCGGGATTTCAGTTCGGCCCGACTCCGCAGGCGAACCAATACCAGACGCAGAACAATTACAACTTCGTGGAGAACCTGAGCTGGGTACGAGGCGCGCATACGTTTACGTTCGGCGGACAGTACATCCGGGCCAGCCTCGACAAACAGTTTCCCCAGGTATTTAACGGACAGCTTTTCTTTACCAACACCATCGGTGACCGACTTTGGAAATTTTGTGGGCGGAACGCCTCAGTTCAGCTTCGGCGGAGGTGGGGTTTACAACCACAAGTACCGGCAGAATAATTCGGCGGTGTTCGCGCAGGACGATTGGAAAGCTACTTCGACTCTGACGGTGAACCTGGGACTGCGCACGGAATTTCTGGGTGCCTGGAGCGACGGGGATTGCCACATTGGCAACATCGAGTCGGACCTGACCAAGTCGGGGACCTACCCTTTCATTTATCCGAGTTGCGTCAACAAGCTCGGGGTTTCGGGATTGACGGGGAACGCGGCGGGATCGACGTTCAAGAATAGCGTTTCGACCGGGTGGGGACCGCGTGTCGGGTTCGCCCTGGATGTGATGGGGCACCACACCACGACGCTGCGCGGCGGCTACGGCATCTACTATGTGCGCGAGGACGTTGGGGCAGTGGACCAGTTGAGCTTCCAGTCGCCGTTTATCCCGATTGTGTTTTTTGGACAGACGCCGGGATTCACCATGTCGGACTTCTTTACCGGGACGCCTGCGACGAATCCGAATGCTGTGCCCGCGGCGGGGGCGCTGTCAGGAGCGTGGCTGCCGTGCCTGGCGCAACTGACGAGTTTTCCGGACACGAATGGCGCCGCCACCTACGGCGGATGCACGGGGCCGGGCGTGAACAGCACGCAGAACCTGTTTGTGCTGGAAGTGCCGCGGCATTTCGTGGTCCCCAATACGCAGCAGTGGAACCTGACGCTGCAGCGTGAACTGGGCGGGCACTGGGTGCTGGAAGCGGGTTACGTGGGCACGCGAGGAATCCACTTGCGTGAAACGCGCGACGCCATCCAATCGGTGAACGCCAGCCCATCGAATCCGTTCACGGTCACCGATGCCAGCAACAACACGCTACACCATTACCAGCAACACGTTCGCCAACGCAATCGCGCGCACGCCGACGCCGGGACTGAACGGTTACAGCGGCTACCAGATTTTCGCCAACGACGCGTACTCGATCTATCACGCGTTGCAGGCAACCGTGTCGCGGCGATGGGGCCGAAATTACTTTCAGGCGGCGTATACGTTCTCGAAGAACATTGATGCCACGTCGACCGGGAACACTGCTTTTAACACTGCTTACAACGATCAAAGCAACATTAACGCGTCGCGGGGAATTTCCGACTTCAACCGTCCGCAGCGGCTCGCGGTCAGCTATGCGTACGAGTTTCCGTTCTTTGGACACGCCACCGGCGCCAAGCGAGTGGTGCTGGGCGGCTGGCAAGTCAGCGGTGTGACGATTTTCCAGTCAGGCTATACCGTTCTCGATTTTTGATTCCAGCGCCGGGACTGCCTTCCTCGGACAGGGCAGCACTCCCCTGCTGGGCGCAAGCCTGGCGCCGGGAGCGACCATTGCCAGCGGACTGTCGAGCGGCGACATTCACTCGCGAGTGGTCAATGGCTACTTGAATCCGGCGGCGTTCACACCGGCGCCGCAACTATATCCGACGCAGTGCCTGTCTGATTCCAATTTCTGCACGACCGGGTTCGGAGATCTGGGGCGCAACCTTTATCACGGACCGTTCCAGCAGAACTGGGACGTGTCGTTTCTGAAACATTTCAAGATTGGGGAGCGGCAGGAACTGCGTTTCGCTGCCGACTTCTTTAACCTGTGGAACCATACCAACTTCGCGACTCCCTCGGTGACCGATATCGAGCAGTATCTGGCGAGCCCCACGAACAGCCCGTTCGGCAAGATCGTGCAAACCACGGCAACCCGCGGCTGATTCAGTTTTCCCTGCGGTGGGCCTTCTGAGGGGAGCGGAGAAAAGTGCTAAGCCGGGAAGCGGTCGCTTCCCGGCTTTTTTTGGATTTCGGATGGGCCGAAGGCTACTGGGGACCAAGTTCTGCTTTGGGTGTGGCGTCAGCCGAGGAGCGGAGTCGCGCCGGCAATTCCCGGAGCACAAATCCGGCCAGGGCAGACATGATGGATCCGGTGATGGTGAGGATGAGGGACGCGGCGTAGCGCGACAACCAGGCAAAGCTGGAGACGGATTCAGGCGGCGCGCTCCCGGTTCCTTGCCAGGACAATGACATTCCGCTGTGTCGCGCGGAGACGGTGAGGTCGCGCTCGGCGTTGTGGGCAAAATCGCCACTGATGCTGTCCTCCTGCATGGCGGCGTCATCGGATTCGATGCGCACGCGGACATTATGCTGGCCGGACCGCACCGGGATGATCTGCGACAGGCTGCCTTGCTGCGCATCGGTGGGGATCAATCCAAATTTCTTTTTTGCCGCGCCCGTGATTTTGCCGGAGAAGGCAAGGTCGTTGTCCACCCAGATGGAGACCTGCGCGCTGCGGAAGCTGTGCTGCAACTTCAGGTGCACGCTGGCGTCCTTGGCGGTGAGCGCCGTGTATACCGCCATGAGGATGGCGGCCACAAGGAAAAATCCGAGCAGAACCCGAGCTTTAAGCGGAACGCGCCGGACCCACAGCACCGCGGATTGGCAGAGCGACCGGGCTTTGACGCGGAGCTGTGCGATTTGCTCGGGGGTCATGGGAATAATCCATTTTCGCTCGGCTGGGTCACAGGCTCCAGTTACCAAGGTGTACGGTCACGCTGGTTGCGTGCGCATTAGAGAGGAGCAAGGATTGTGCTTCTGTCGGCGCTGATGGCGAGACACCATCAGGACAGCCGCCGGGACGGCGGCGCTACTATGCGGCGCTACTGTTTGGTTTGTGCTTCCTGCAGCAAGGGACGCAGTGAGTCAACGGAAACGCCGAGGGTACCTCCGGAAAATCCATCCATGTAGGCGGAATTGACGCCGATGACCTCACCTTTGGTGTTGAACACCGGTCCGCCGCTGCCACCGTGGGCGGTGGGTGCGTCATAGATAAGCTTGTCACCGACCAAGTCGCCGAGATGTCCGCAGGTGGTGGAGGGACGAATCAGAGACAGGGCCGCCAACTCGCTGGCGGCGTTAAGGTCATTGTGGCGGTAGGCCAGGCGCTCGTAAATGCCAGTGGGAGACTTGGCGACCATCCCGGCAATCCCCATGGGATAACCGATTACGGTGACCAGTTGTCCCGGAGCGCCGGGCGACTGGGCCAGAGGCAGTGCGGGCAGGCCGCGGACTATGTCGGAATTCTCAGCGCGCAGGACTGCCAGATCGGAAGTCTTGGAGACCGAGGCGGGCGACAGACTCACGGGCGTGGGCGAGCCGGGGAAGAAGATCACCAGATTCTCCAGCATCGCGGTGGCTCCATGGTCGATCATCTGCTGGGCTTCGGAGTCTCCAAACCAGGGCTCGGCGACGTGGCGGTTGGTGGCCACCAGGCCGTCGCCCACCAGGAATCCGGTGCCGGAAACCCGCGCCCGAATCGCTGGACGCTGGTTGGCGAAGCCGACCTGGTAGACGCCATAAATGTAGCCAATGGAATTGCGATAGCGGTTGAGGACGACGGCGGGCATGGCCTGGTCTTGCTTAAGTTGCTCGACCTGCGCCGTCAGTTCGTGCACCTGCTTTTGGAGATCGCTCGGGGGCTCTCCCTGTGTCGCCAGAGGCGCGTAATAGTGGACCATGGCGAAGGCTCCCACCAGCATGACCACTCCCAACACGGCCTGCACCATTTGCTGCCAGCTGTCAGAAACAATGGTGGATTCTTGCAGGGGATGGGCTTCGGTCACGGGGAGGTGAGTAGGATCGGGCTCGTGGAGCTGGGAATCGGCCATGAGTGTCGAAGTCGCGTCCTCAGAACTCGCTCCAAGTTGTTCTGTTTCAGTCTCTTGCGCGAGGGGACGCTGCGGAGGCCGAGAACTTGGAGTAGGTATCTTCGCCCGTCTGGCGCGGGTTTACCACGGTACTGAAGATGATGTACGTGCGATATCTAACGGAGGGGCGTGGCAGGCAAGCCAAAAACGCTAACCACAAAGGACACTAAGGTACACGAAGGAAAAGCCCCAGGGACGCTCGCTACGCTTTGATGCCCAGGCGCTTGGCCATCTCGTCGTACAGGAAGCCTTTGCGGGGGTTGTAGGGCTGGACCCACTCGCCATCAATCACAAACTGGGGGAGGGCGCGCTTGCCGGTGTGTTTCACGATTTCGTCGATGGCGCCGGGGGTGGTCTGGACGTCGACTTCCTGGAAAGGAATATTGTGCTTGGCGAGAAAGCGCTTGGCCTCGCGGCAGTCGGGGCACGTGGGGGTCGAATAGACGATGAGATCCATAGTTCTATAGCTCTATTCTGTTCTTGGTCCTTATACTCGTTCGAGTTGAGCATGGGTACGCTCGTTGACGACGTTGCCGGTGTTCAGCGTTGAGTTGGGCTCGAACAGCAGAAACCAGCATTCTTCATCGGCGACGGGTCTGTGTTCCACGCCGCGCGGAACGACGATGAACTCGCCTTCTTCGATCCACTCGTGATGGTCGAGGAATTCCATGCGAAAGCGTCCCTTGACCACCAGAAACAATTCATCTTCGTGGTCGTGATGGTGGAAGATGAACTCGCCTTTGATCTTGTCGAGCTTGACGCACTGGCCGTTGAGCTCGGCGGCGACATAGGGCTTCCAGTATTCGGTAATTTTGGAGAATTTTTCGGCGATGTTGACCTTGGGCATAAGAGTCCGATTGTTTCGGGGCGGGAAAGGTCGCAAAGAAATTCAGTTCAGCCGAATCACGTAGCCCCGGACGCATTCGTCCGGAGTGTTTGCACACACTCACGCGCGAGGGCACAGACGCTCGCTGCGCTCGCGGGGGCGGACGAATGCGTCCGCCCCTACGTGAATCGCGAACGGGAGTAGTGAATTACGTAGCCCCGGACGCATTCGTCCGGAGTGTTTGCACACACTCACGCGCGAGGCACAGACGCTCGCTGCGCTCGCGGGGCGGACGAATGCGTCCGCCCCTACGGGATTGGAGTCTTGGCAGTGATTCCCGCGTTGGGAATCCGGATTGAATTATGGACGGCTCAGTGACTCTGCCGGCTTTCCTGAGTGGCAGAATTTCAGCATGCAGTTCTACCGCCGCAACTTGCCGCACTTGCAGAGGGATTTCAAGCCGCATTTCATCACGTTTGTGACCAAGTTTCGGTGGGTGCTGCCGGAGTGGGCGCGCGATGACGTGTTGTCATCGTGCTGCCACGATCATCGCAGGCAATATGAGCTATACGTCGCCGTCGTAATGCCAGATCACGTTCACATGATTCTGACGCCTTGGATTGATCCACGCCGGGGTCAGATATTCTCGCTCATCGAGATCATGCGCGGCATGAAGGGCGCATCCGCTCGAAGGATCAATCAGCAGATGGGACGACACGGGGCAGTTTGGCAGGAGGAGTCGTTTGATCATGTCTTGCGCTGCTCGGAAGGGCTGGATGCGAAGGTCGAATACGTGTTGCAGAATCCGGTCAGAAAAGGGCTGGTCGACGACTGGCGGCAATATCGTTGGGCCTGGCAGCGGAGCGAGCCGGACGAAGCGAAGATGACGTTTCGGGCGGTGGGGCTAGACCAGAATACGTAGCCCCGGACGCATTCGTCCGGGGCCGTTTCACAGGCTCACGCGCGAGGACACACACGCTCGCTTTGCTCGCGGGGCGGACGAATGCGTCCGCCCCTACGTGTTTTATTTTTCGTACAACAGGACGCCTTCGGTCTTCTCCGCGTCGACTGGGCGGTAGAAGAGCTTGTTGTCTTCGAGGAAGACCTCGATGAAGGCGGGGCGCGTGGTGATGGTGCCCTGGATCAGCGCCTCCGACAGCGGGTCTTCGATGTACTTCTGTAAGGCGCGGCGTAGCGGACGCGCGCCGTAGCTACGGTCCGTAAGGGTCTGGTTGAGGATCCACTTCTTGGCATCGTCCGCAACCGTGACCGTGATGGCCTTCTGCGCCAGGTTGGCATTGAGCTGCGTGACCATGAGTTCGAGAATCTGGATCAGGTCGCTCTCGCCCAGCGCCAGGAACAGGATGACTTCGTCGAGGCGGTTCAGGAACTCGGGGTTGAAGGTGCGCTTGACTTCGCCCTTCACCAGTTCTTCCACCTTGTCGGAGATGACGTCTTCCTTGGTCGACTGGAAGCCGAACCCTTCGCGCTTCTGCAAATGCCGCGCGCCGATGTTCGAGGTCATGATGATGATCGTGTTCTTGAAGTCGACCGTGTTGCCGAGGCCGTCGGTCAACTGGCCGTCTTCAAACACCTGCAACAGGATGTTGAACACATCCGGATGCGCCTTCTCGATTTCGTCGAGTAGGACGACAGAGTAGGGAGCGCGCTTCACGCGTTCGGTGAGCTGGCCGCCCTCTTCGTAGCCGACGTATCCCGGAGGCGAACCGATCAGCTTCGAGACCGAATGCTTCTCCATGAACTCGGACATGTCGAAGCGGACCAGGGCTTTTTCGGTGCCGAACATGAACTGCGCCAGGGTGCGCGCGACTTCGGTCTTGCCGACGCCTGTCGGGCCGAGGAACAGGAACGAGCCGATGGGGCGGTTGGGGTTCTTCAGGCCGGCGCGCGAACGGCGGATGGCGCGGGCCAGGGCGCTGATCGACTTATCCTGCGAGATGATGCGCTTGTGCAGCTCTTCCTCGATGCGCAACAGTTTCTGCGTCTCTTCTTCCTTGATCGAGGTGATGGGCACGCCGGTCCAGCGCGAGACCACGTCTTCGATGTCTTCACGATTCACGACGCCGGTCGAAGACTCATCCAGATGATATTTCTCACGCAGGGCGCGCAGGTTCTCGCGCTCTTTGCGTTCTTCATCGGAGTAGAAGCGGGCCTTCTCGAACTCGTGGTTCGCGATGGCGTTTTCCATGCGGTGCACGATGAACTTGATGCGCTTCTGTACTTCGGTCAGCTCTTCCGGCAGCGAAGTCTGGCGCAGCTTCACGCGGGCTCCGGCTTCGTCGACCAGGTCGATGGCCTTGTCGGGCAGGAAGCGGTCCGGGATGTAGCGGTTCGAATGCGAGACCGCGAAATTGATGGCTTCGTCGGTGTAGGTGACGGCGTGGAACTTCTCGTAGCGATCCTTGATGCCGAACAGGATCTTGATGGCGTCGGTCTCGTTGGGCGGCGGAACTTTCACGGCCTGGAAGCGGCGCTCGAGCGATCGGTCTTTCTCGATCGACTTGCGATACTCGCCGGGCGTGGTGGCGCCGATGCATTGGATTTCGCCACGCGAGAGAGCAGGCTTCAGAATATTGGCCGCATCGAGCGAACCTTCCGCCGAGCCGGCGCCGACCAGCGTGTGCAATTCGTCGATGAAGATGATGGAATTCTGCGACTCCATCAGCTCCTTCATGATGGTCTTGAGGCGCTCTTCGAACTGGCCGCGGTACTTGGTGCCGGCGACGATGAGCGAGAGGTCCAGAGCGAGGATGCGCTTGTCGGCCAGGAACGACGGAACTTCGCCGTCGGCGATGCGCTGGGCCAGTCCTTCGACAATGGCGGTCTTGCCCACGCCGGGCTCGCCGATCAGCACGGGATTGTTCTTGGTGCGGCGGCAGAGGATCTGGATGACGCGATCGACTTCGGCTTCGCGGCCGACGAGAGGATCGAGTTGGCTGTCCATGGCGGCCTGGGTCAAATCGCGCGAAAATTCCGCCAGCAGCGAACTTTCACGCTGCCGTTGCGGCTGAGCTTTCTCCTGCGTGCTGCGGGCGAGTTCTTCGCGGATGGTCGAGAGGCGAAGGCCGCGCTCGTGCAGGATCTCGGCGGCGAAGCACTTTTCTTCTCGCAGCAAGCCCAGCAGCAAGTGTTCGGTGCCAATATGGCGGTGCGAAAGGCGCTCGGCTTCCTCCGCGGCATAGGCGAGAACCCGCTTGCATTCATTGCTTAAGGGCAAATCGACCGAGGTCGAGACCTTCTCGCGGATGGTGGTATGTCCCTCGATCTGCTTGCGGATGGATTCGACCGAGGCATGCGACCGCAGGAAACGATTGGTCAGGGCTTTGTCTTCGCGCAGGAGTCCGAGAAGCAGGTGCTCAGTCTCGATATAAGGAGACCCGAACTGGCTGGCTTCGTAGCGTGCGAAAAAGATGACCCGCCTGGCTTTCTCCGTATAGCGTTCAAACATAATGCCCTTCCCCCTGACCTTCCTGATCGAGAAGAACTTTGCCCGCCCGACCTACCCAACCCGATCCCTGAACCTGCTCACCTTATTCTAATGCTTTTCGTTCCGACTATCCTTGACATTATGCAATCAAAGGGCCTCAAATCCCAAGCACTGAAACGATTCTGCAAACCTTTGATCACGTTACCGAAGGAACGGTTGTCCCAGTCCTCCGGGGATGATACCTCATGCGTCAATTTTCTGCACTTTGTCTTACTAATCTTTCCCTCTCGGGGTGCCCTTCTTCGCGATGCGTCCCAAATTCCTCACGCCGGCAACGATTCCGGCGGAATCTCCTCCATGCGGCCGCGCTGCAACCTCAAAACACGGTGGCAGCGGCGGGCGAACGACAAGTTATGCGTAGCAATGAGGGAGGTGAGTTGGTGCTCGCGATGCAATCGCGAGATCAATTCAAAAACCGCTTCCGCCGTATGTCCGTCAAGGTCTCCCGTGGGCTCATCGGCCAGCAACAGCTTGGGTCCGGTGATGAGCGCGCGGGCCAGAGCGACACGCTGCTGCTCTCCGCCCGAAAGCTCGCCCGAGCGATGATGCGCGCGCTGCTCCAGTCCAACCTCACGCAGCCAGCGTGAAGCTTCTGGCTCGGCCTGTTGCCATGTCTGCCCCCGCAGCAGCAGCGGCATGGCAACGTTTTCTGCCGCCGTAAATTCGGGCAGCAGATAGTGAAACTGCCATACGAAGCCGGTCTCCCGGTTGCGAAAGTCCGCGGCTTCGTCGTGCGATAACGAATTCAGTCGCAAGTGGGCGCAGTATACGTCACCTGCGGAAGCGCGATCAAGAGCGCTGAGGATGTGCAACAAGGTACTTTTCCCCGCGCCGGATTCGCCCACAATGGCGAGCATTTCGCCTCGCTTCACCTCAAACGAAAGATTCTCAAAGAGCACCAGATCCGATTCGCCGGACCGGAAAACCTTCTTCAGGCCTTCCACTCGAAGCATCGATGCTTCCTCGGTTAGATGCAAGTCGCGTCCCTTTCGTTCCAAAGGCTCAAATGTGGCGAATCAAAAACCATGGGGAAAGCGTTTCGGCTGTCCCTGAGAGCAGAATCCGTATGCGAAAAAGGTATACCGATCTTGAAACCGGTCCTGTGAGCCGAATCACAGGGCTTAAATTCATCACCAAACTGGCACAACCACTCTTGCCCTATCCGTGGGAATCCGCGTGAATCCGTGGCTAGTGGGTTTTCATTCATAGCGCAAGGCCTCGGCCGGCAGGATGCGGGCTGCCGACCACGACGGGTAAAGCGTTGCCACGAATGAAATTAACACGGCAAACAGCGCCACCCACACGCCATCGATCGCGCGCGGGGCGAAGGGCACATAGTCGATCGAATAGACCTCGGGCGAGAGGGCAAGCACGTGGTAGTGACCTCCGGCATAGGAGATGGCATAGCCCAGGACCAGGCCGATGGCGGTGCCGATCGGCGCCGATCAGCACGCCTTGCGCAATAAAGAGGTTGCGCACCTGCGCCCGGCGCGTGCCCATCGACATGAGCACGGCAATGTCTTTCGTCTTTTCCATGACCATCATGATGAGGGAGATGAGGATGTTCAGCGCGGCGACGAAGACGATGAGGCCGATGGTGATGAAGGTGACCAGGCGCTCCAGGCGGAGGGCATGGAACAGCGCCTTGTTTTGCTCGAGGTAGTTGGTGGCCATGAAACCCTTGCCGGCGGCGGTTTCGAGCTGGGTGGTAATGGCGTCGGCCTGGAAGATGTCGTCAATTTTGAACTCGATGACGGAAATCAGGTCGCCCAGGCCGAACAGACTTCTGCGCATCGGACAAGCGCACGAAGGCCCAACTGGAGTCGTAGTCGAAGAAGCCGGAGGTGAAAATCCCGACCACGCGGAAGCGGTTGTATTTGGGGACCATGCCGAAGGGAGTCAGTTCGCCCTGGGGGCTGGTGACGAGGACAGTCGATCCCACGGTGGCGCCGAGGTTGTCGGCCATGTCCTTGCCCAGGACGATGGGAGGCATGGCCGCGACGCGCTGCTGCACTCCCGCGAGGGAATCGGGAGATTCGTCTGCTTGTGTGGAGCGGACACTCATGTCCGCTGCTTTTGACTTTGATTCTGCTGGCGTGGGATTCTCCGGTTCGGATGCGGCAGGTTGTGCTTGACCGGGAGCGGCCTCTTCCAACTCATCGGCCGAACCTTGCTTCACGGTGGTTAACAGGTCTCCGACCTTCCGCTCGTAACGTGGAATCATGCCTTTGAGCACGGCGCCGCGCGCCCGCGGTCCCCGCGAAATCAGCACCTGCTCAAAGATCGCCGGAGCCGCGGCGACCACGTGCGGTTGCCTGGAGAGGCGGTCCATCAGAGCGGGCCAGTTTTGGATGCCGTCATCGGCGATGCGCTGCAGGCTGATGTGCGAGGTGGAACCCAGCAGGCGCTGCTGCAGGTCCTGGCGAAAGCCGTTGGTGATGGCCATCGCGACTACCAGGGACGCGACTCCGGCGGCGACTCCGGCGATGGAGATGCCGGTGATGATGCCGATGAAGGCCTGGCGCCGCTTGGCGCGCAGGTAGCGGGTCGCGATGAAAAGTTCGAAGCGCATGAGAGCTACGAGTTGTGAGCTGCGAGCTTTGAGCTACGAGCTTTCAGCCAAGTCGGATTATAGCGGGGAGGGAACTTCAGCGGTGCGGTGCGAGCTGGCCAGGGCCGCCCAATCGGGGGACTACCGCCGGAACCCGCGAGCGGTAGGCGCGGTACTCTTCGCCGAATCGCTTTTCCAACTCGGCATCCTCCAGTCGGATCATCACCGCGCCGGTGACGATGGCGAACGCGGTGAGCACCCAGCAGACGACCAGCCCGGTTCCCACACTCCAGGCCAGCATTTCGCAGAGATGGCCGAGATAGACCGGGTGCCGGACTCGCGAGCGAATGCCTGAAGTGACCAGGCGCTGGCTTTCGACGCGAACGTTTCCCCGAACTTCCGGCAGGCCGCCTAATTGCGCCCAGCTGAAGTGGGCTCCTGAGCTCGTATAGGTGAAGATGCCGACGGCAAACAGGAATGCAGCGGGAACCCAGGTCCACGGGGTTGCATAGAAGGCGGCAGCGCGCCACGGGCCGGTCAGCGCCCCCATGCCGACCCACATGACGATCCAGGCGGGAACCAGCACGCGGAAAGGCGATCCCTCGCGCGCCCGCCAGCGATGGGCCCGCGGGTGCACCATCAGCCAGAAAAGGGGGATGGTCGAATAAACGACGCAGGCCAGCCATCCCAGGGTTCGCAAGAGGTGCATGGAGTGATTCTACAGGCGGATTTGACGTGGAAGAATCACGTAGTCCCGGACGCATTCGTCCGGGGGGGGTTGTACAGGCGCGGGCGCGCGGGCACAGACGCTCGCTGCGCTCGCGGGGCGGACGAATGCGTCCGCCCCTACGGGAATCGCGAGCGGGAGTGGTGATTTGCGTAGTCCCGGACGCATTCGTCCGGGCCGCCTGCCTCGGCTCAGCCGTTCACCACCGACGTAACATTCGCGGCCGTCCTAAAAGATCTTAACCGCAGAGAGCGCTGAGAATCCGCGAAGGTCGCCGAGGAGAGCAGTGAGGCAAGTTGCGCCCGCGCCCGCGATGAGAGGCGAGGGCGGCCGGTTGTCGACGACCGGAGCTGTCTAATTATCGATGCGCTGCACGACCGAGAGAATCTTCCACTCGCCGTTCAACTTCGACAGCGTCACGTAGTCCACCCAGCCCGGAGTGACCAGTTTGGCGGACGCGATGGTTCCCGCGACGTCGAGCACGCTGACCTGCTCGGTTCGGTCGGCTTGCGGAATGTCGGGAACGCGGTGAGTGCGGACTTCCTGCACCATCTCCGAACCAGTCTTTTCCCGCATGGGAATCGTTCCATGAATCATGTGTTTCAGGTAGTGCGGATGCAGCGTCTGCGCCATCCGGCGGGCGTCGCCGGTGTAATAGGCTTCGATGTAGTTGGTCACCGCGGCGCGCACGGCGGATGTGTCGTCGCTGGAAGTCTGGTGGTCTTGCGCAGTGGTTGCGATGTTAAACAGCAGAAACAGGCAAAGGGCGAAACCCGGTACGAGGCGTTTCATGGTCGATGGTCTCCGCGGAGGTAAAGCGATTCGGGCAATCCGATTATGACCCAGGTCTGAGCGCGGGAAAGTACACCAAAGTCCATGGCGGGGGAGGAGAAAGTAGTGTTTCGGCGTCTTCCTGAGCGGAGCCGTTCTCCAGGCGGGGGGAGGATCTAGCGCGGAAAGGGCGGCGCGTTGGGGAAGCGAGGGAGGACCAGAGATGGGGTAGTGGCGCAGTTTGAAGTTAAGGCGCCTTGCTTGTTCTGCCCTATTCAGAAAGATAGTATGATATTAATTGCGTTATGTCAAATATTATTTGACACAAGTTAGAAAATAAACTACATTCTTTCTCGATGCTATTCAAAGCGGAAAAACTCACGCAGGCTGAAAAGGATGTTATCAGCAGAATCGAAGAGGCGAGAAAAACCCTCAAGTACAATCTTGCGACGCCTCGCAGATGGAAGGGTTTACTCCGGCGCAACACACTTGCGCGGGCTGTTCGAGGATCGAACAGCATTGAAGGCTACAACGTCACCGCGGAGGACGCTATCGCAGCAGTCGAAGGCGAGGAGCCTTTGGACGCTAACCGCGAATCTTGGTTAGCCGTAACTGGCTATCGCACGGCCATGACGTTTGTTCTCCAGCTCACAAAAGATCCAAATTTCATCTACAACGAAGGATTCATTCGGAGTCTACACTTCATGATGGTGCAGCATGATCTCTCTAAGAATCCCGGTATTTGGAGACCGGGCACAATCTACGTTCGAGACGAAATGAAGAACGAAGTAGTGTATGAAGGCCCGGAGGTTGAAAAAGTCCCCGGTCTGATCGAAGAATTAATTGAATATCTCAACGATAGGGATGACCGTCCTCACCCGTTTGTCAAAGGGGCTATGGCGCACTTGAATTTGGTGATGATACATCCATTCTCGGACGGGAATGGCCGCATGGCTCGCTGCCTGCAAACGCTTGTTCTCGGTCGTGACGGAATCCTTGAACCGGAATTTTCTTCTATCGAGGAATATCTCGGACGCAACACGCAGGACTATTACAACGTCCTTGCTCAAACGGGTGAGGGGTCGTGGCATCCAAGGAACAGCACGAGGACGTGGATTCAATTCAATTTGACTGCTCATTTCCGACAGGCTACGACCTTGGTCATGCGTACTAGGGTGATGGACACTTTATGGCAGGAATTAGAACTTGTACTTTCTCGCCGGGGATTGCCCGAGCGCTTGATCTATGCGGTCGCGGACGGCGCGATTGGCTATCGCGTTCGAAATTCCAGCTATCGGAACCTGGCTGAACTGAATGACGTAATGGCGAGTCGCGACCTTAAGGCCGCTGTTGATGCTGGCTTGTTAATACCAGATGGTGAGCGAAGAGGACGGGTTTATATAGGAGCGCCTGAGATGAGGGCATTGTTTGACAAGCTAAGAATCGAGCACATCAAATCCGTCCCCGACCCATTTACAGCGCAGACTCCATTGCCATTCGGACGTTAATCTTCGGTCGCTTCTTTCACGATCCGAGCAGCGGCTTGGCTGCATCCTCGTTACACTTGTGCTCCCTGAATTTCTTGAGCACCTCGGGTTCCGTAAATTGATGCCCACACGCAGTGCACTCGCTGGGTTCTCTGGGATCGCGAGGAACTCTCAACAGGCTCTTTGGTTTTTCCGTGCCCCCAGTTCCCACAGGCAGAACCCGATTGCTACCCCGGTGGATTTCAAACTGCACCACCACCAACGATCGGAAGAGCAGGACAACGCGGATGCTGATCCCTTATGCTCTAGACTGCTATTTTGTAGACTCTCTTCCGCTAGACTGGCAGTGAGGCCGCTCTCCCACGATGATTGTCAACTTCGCAGAACGCGCGCACAACCATAACTGGGAACTCGATCCGGTGGTGCGGTCGTTGCTCGACACCGATTTCTACAAGCTGCTGATGCTGCAGTTCATCTGGAAGCATTTTCCCAAGACGCGGGTGGAGTTCTCGCTGATGAATCGCCATGCGTCGGTGCGCATGGCAGACATCATCCACATCGAAGAGCTTAAGGTGCAGCTGCAGCACGTGCGCGGACGGCGGTTCCGCAAGTCGGAACTGGTCTGGCTGGCCGGCAACACCTTCTACGGCCGCCGGGGAATCTTCGAGCCGGCATTTCTGGAGTGGCTGGAGAACGACTTCCGGCTGTCCGACTATCAACTGTCGGTGCGCGACGGTCAAATCCATCTCACCTTCGAAGGCACGTGGACCGAGACCACGATGTGGGAACTGTACGCGCTGGCCATTCTCGACGAATTGAAGACGCGGGCGCATCTCAAGACGCTGAGCGAGTTCGGGCTCGACATTCTCTATGCCCGCGCCAAGACCAAGTTGTGGAGCAAGATTGAGCGGCTGCGCGGCGTTCCCGGACTGAGCGTGGCCGACTTTGGCACCCGCCGCCGCCACAGCTTTTTGTGGCAGGAATATGTAGTCGTCGCCATGGCCGCCAACCTGGGGAGCAATTTCATTGGGACGTCGAACGCGTTCCTGGCGCACAAGCACGACCTGGAAGCGATTGGAACCAATGCGCATGAAATTCCGATGGTGATGGCCGCGCTGGCCCCCGATGACGTGGCGCTGAAAGCTTCGCAGTACCGCGTGCTGGAACTGTGGCAACAGACGTATGAGGGCGCGCTGCGGGTGATGCTACCCGACACTTTTGGCACGACCCAGTTTCTCGCGGGTGCGCCGGAGTGGGTGGCGGACTGGACCGGGCAGCGCGTGGACAGCAAGGATCCGTATGTCGCGGGGGATGAATACATCGCATGGCTGAAGGCGCATGGCAGAGATCCGCGCGAGAAATTGCTGATCGCGTCGGACACCCTGGATGTGGACGTGATTCTTGGGTTGCACGCCTATTTTGGAGGAACGCTGGCGAAAGGCGTGGGCCCGGGCGATTTTCTCAGCGCGGCTGATTTCGAGGACCGCAAGAAGTGGACGCCGGGGCGCCGCGTCCGCGTCAGCGCAGGTTGGGGCACGCTGCTGACCAATGATTTTCGCGGCTGCAATCCCAATAATGGCGGAGGCTTTGACCCCATCAGCCTGATCTGCAAGGTGTCGGACGTGGAAGGCCGGCCGGCCGTGAAGCTCTCCGATAACTTTTCCAAGGCGCTGGGGCCGCACTCCGAGATCGAGCGCTACCGGAAAGTCTTCGGGACCGAGGGCATCGCGAACGCTCCACTGGTGGCGTAAGAGGCCACAAAATCCTGAAAATTGTTGTTAACCATTCCCCCTCGCCGTTCGTTGTGTGCTTAGAGAAGGTACAAAGCACTTCTCTCACAAGGGGAACTCGATATGCACAGGCAGCGGCGCTTCATGGCAATGATTCAGTCGGTCGTAGCGTTTCTGGCATTGTTTACCGCTGCCAGCGCCGCCCAGGCTCCGCGCGCTGCGCAACCGGACGTGGCCGCCAATGCTCCACAGATGAGCGAAAAGGATGTGGCCGCCATGCAGGACGAACTTCTCAAGGAACTGCGGGTAAGCCCTACCCTGGCCGAGGTTGTCGCGCATGACCCTTCGCTGCTTTCGAATGCGGAATATGTGAACCGCAACAATCCCGAACTCGGGCGCTTTCTGCAGGCTCATCCCGAGATCGCAAAGAATCCCGATTTCTATCTCTTTAACAATCTGCACGGCGAACATGAGCAGCCCGCCCAAACCCTGGAACGCAAACTCTGGCCGGAGAATTCCGAGCCACAGTCTTCGGGCATTGACCACGAACTGATCAGCGATGGCATTCCGTTCCTGGTTTTCCTTTGCATGTTGAGCGCGCTGCTCTGGCTGACGCATGTTCTGCTGGAAAACCGGCGCTGGAACCGCATCTTCAAACTGCAAACGGATGTGCATGGCAGGCTGATCGAGAGATTCGGCACGTCCCAGGAAGTGCTCACCTACATGGGCACCGACGCGGGCAAACGCTTCCTGGAAGCGACGCCGATTGCGGTCGGCTTCGAGCGGCAAGCTCCGGTTCCAAGTCCGGTCGCTCGAGTGCTGACGCCGCTGCAGATCGGAATTGTAATGACTCTGTTGGGCGGCGGCCTGATCTCCTTGCGCCACAGTATTGCTGACGGCGGGGTTGCATTACTTGTGCTCGGCACGGTGGTGCTGATGCCGGGGCTTGGGTTTATCATTTCGGCGGGAATCACCTGGGCGCTGGCCCGCCATCTCGGCCTGATGCCGAAAAGCGGAGCGCGAGACTAAAATCAACTTGCTGCCTGATCCATGCAGCAGCCCGACGGCGGGCTGCTCTGGAATGCAGCCATGAGGAAACCCGATACGACCGGCGAATATGCCATCCCGAATGTTGACGCTCGCGTAGTTTCGCGAGCTGACGAACTGCCCATGGACAGCGATGCCTTCGCGGAGTTCTACCAGCGCTCTGCCCCGGCGCTGCGGGCGTATCTGGCGCGGGTCTCGGGAAACGCCGCACTGGCCGACGACCTGATGCAGGAAAGCTATCTCCGCTTTCTGGGTGCATCGCGCCCCGAAGGCGGCGAGGTGAACTACCGGCGCTACCTGTTCCGCATTGCGACCAATCTCTTGCGCGACCACTGGAGACGGCCGCACACAGCGTGCCTGGAAGAGGTTCCAGAACGGTTTCTGGCGGCGCGCGACGGGTTGTCGCAAATCGATTCGCGAGTGATACTCGACCCCGCGATGGCTCAGATGCGCCCGCGGGAGCGGCAGCTTTTGTGGCTGGCTCACGCCGAAGGCTATTCGCACCGCGAGATCTCGGAGATCACCGGCCTGAACGCGGCGGGCATTCGCTTGCTGCTGTTCCGGGCGCGGCGAAAAATTGCCCGCCTGCTCCGCCAGCAGATCGACGCAGATCGGGGGACGGCATGACGTTTCGGACTTGCTCTTTCGAAAACGAGCTCATGCAGGCGATGAAGGCCGGTCACTGGCCCGAGGGCTGCGGCCCGGAATTGCGCGCTCATGTGGATGCCTGCGCCAGCTGCAGCGATCTCGTTCTGGTAGCGCAGACCTTCCAACTGGCGCGCAGTGCATCGGAGCGCGCAGCGCCTTGCGGCTCACCCAGCCTGCTGTGGTGGCGGGCACAACTGCGCCGCCGCAACGCCGCGACCGAAAGCGTCAGCCGGCCCATCACGATCGCGGAAGTGTTCGCTTGGTTCGTTTATGTATTCGTGGGCGTAGTGTTTGTGGCATCGCAATACCGCCACGGTCTGCATTGGGCGTCGTGGTGGTCAGAGTTCGTGCCGCCACGAGCCCTTCATTTGCTGCCCGCCGGATATGCACCAGTCGACTGGAATCTCCTCCTTATGATTTCCGGCTTCGGAGTGCTGGCGCTGCTGAGCGTCCTTGTGGTGTACTTCGCGTCAGAGAAATCCTGAGCCCCAGCGCCAAGTCCTTCTCGAAATGCGCGCTCTTCCGTGCACATCCCGGGCTTTCTATGGCACAGTAAATAGTTCATGCCCGCAACCGCCGACGCCCGAGCCGGACGCGCTGCCTTCACTCACCCCGGGTTTGTGCTGTTCCAGATTGCCCGGTTCCTGATTGTGGCGGCGGTCGAGATGCAAGCGGTCGCGGTGGGATGGCAGGTCTACGAGATCACCAAGAGGCCGCTTGATCTGGGCTACGTGGGCCTGGCCCAGTTTCTTCCGGGAATCCTGCTGTTTCCGATTTCCGGGCACGCCTCTGACCACTTCGAACGGCGCAACGTGCTCTCGGCCTGCTACGCGGGCTACGGAGTCTGCTTTGCCTTGCTGCTCGCGCTCGCCGTGCGCGGCGTGCCCTCGGTCACCGCGATCTACGTGGTGCTGGTGCTGATCGGCGTGGTGCGGTCGTTTAACAGCACTGCCAGCCGCTCCATCCTGCCGCAGCTGGTTCCCGAAGAGCACTTTCCGAACGCAGTGGCGTGGAACGCCAGCATCTTTCAGGCGGCTACGATTCTGGGTCCGGCGTTCGGCGGCATCCTGTACGCGGCGTTCCGCGGGCCATCGGTGGTCTACGTGGTTGCGATGCTGACGGCGATTGGCGCCACCGTCTCGTCCTTCCGCATCAGGCCTGAGGTCAAGGCGCGGCCGCGCGAGCCCATGACGCTCAAGACTGTTTTCGCCGGCCTCCATTACATCTGGAGCAAGAAGCTGATCCTGGGCGCGATTTCCCTGGACCTGTTCGCCGTGCTGCTGGGCGGAGCGGTCGCCCTGCTCCCGGTATACGCGCGAGAAATCCTGCACACCGGGCCCTGGGGACTGGGCCTGCTGCGCAGCGCTCCCGGAGTCGGCGCGGCGCTCATGGCCGTCTTGCTGGCGCATCGGCCTTTGCGCGGGCGCTCCGGGCTCACGCTGCTCTGGGCCGTGGCTGGGTTCGGGATCTTTACGATTATCTTCGGAGTCTCGCGCAGCCTCACGGTCTCGCTGATCGCATTGCTGCTGCTGGGCGCCAGCGACATGATCAGCGTGATCATCCGCGCCACTCTTACTCAGCTCGCGACGCCGGATGCGATGCGCGGGCGCGTCACCGCCGTGGACATGATTTTTATTGGGACGTCGAACGAGTTCGGGCAGTTCGAATCGGGCGTGACCGCACAATGGTTTGGCACCGTGCCGGCGGTGATATTGGGAGGAGTTGGCACCCTGGTCGTCATCGCGGTGTGGGCGTGGCTGTTTCCGGAATTGCGCCATGCAGGCGAACTGACCTCCATCTCCACCGAGGAAGTGGAAACCGCCAGAGAAACATCTGCCTAAACCCATGTAGCGACAGCCGCCTCGGCGGTCCGGCCGGGACGAAGTCCGGCCGCCCGCGCCATGCAGTTGGAACTGCCCTCACAGCCGGAACATTTCTAGGTCATGGAACTGGACACGGGGCGGCTGTCCTACATGATCCGCCGAATGCCGTAGAATGTCGGTTTCATTCCGCGCCATCAAGGACCTGCATTGATCGAACGCTACTTCCGTTTGGTCGAAAATCAGACTACGGTGCGCCGCGAGTTTCTCGGCGGACTGACCACGTTCATCACCATGGCGTACATCGTGGTGGTGAATCCGCAGATTCTGGCGCAGGCGGGCATGCCGGTCGAAGGCGTGGTGTTCGCCACCTGCGTGGCTTCGGCCGCGGCCACGCTGGTCATGGGACTTTACGCCAACTATCCCATCGCGCTGGCGCCGGGCATGTCGCTGAATGCCTACTTCACGTACTCGGTCTGCCTGGGGATGCATGTGCCCTGGCGCACCGCGCTGGGCGTGATCTTTTTTTCCGGCGTCTTTTTTTTGATTCTCACCGTGACCCGGGTGCGGGAGCAGATCGTCAACGGAATTCCGGAGTGTCTGAAGTATTCCACCGCCGGGGGCATCGGGATGTTCATCGCCTTCGTGGGGCTGCGCAATGCCAGGCTGGTGGTGGCGAATCCGGCAACCTTCGTCAGCCTGGGCAGCTTGGCGAATCATGAGGCGCAACTTGCGTGCGTGGGGCTGGGCATCATGCTCGTGCTGATGAGCCGCAAGATCAGCGGAGCGATCCTGATCGGCGTCTTCGCCACCACCGGGCTGGGGATCGTGCGCGGCATGGCCAGCTGGCCCACCGCCATCTTTTCCTTTCCGCATCCTTCTTCGACCTGGCTGCAACTGGATTTGCGCGGCGCGCTCCATCTCGGCCTGCTGGAAATTGTTTTCGTCTTTCTCTTTGTCGATCTATTCGACAACGTAGGGACGCTGGTGGGAGTCTGCGAGCAGGGCGGATTCGTGGTGAACGGAAAAATTCCCCGCGTGGGCCGCGCCCTGGTGTCCGACGCGGTGGGAACCATCTTCGGAGCATTGACCGGAACCTCCACGGTGACCAGCTACATCGAAAGCGCCGCCGGAGTGGCTGCGGGCGCGCGAACCGGGCTGAGCAATATCTTCGTGGCAGGGCTGTTTTTGCTGGCGGCATTCTGCGCGCCGCTGGCGGCGGCGATTCCGGGATATGCGACGGCGCCCGCGCTGATCCTGGTGGGAGCGCTGATGACGGAATCCATTGCCCGCGTGGAGTGGAAGGAATTCACCGAGGCGATTCCCGCCTTCGTGACCCTGCTGGCAACGCCGCTGACATTCAGCATCGCCACCGGCCTGAGCCTGGGACTGATTTCCTACACGCTGGTGAAGGTGGCCGCGGGGAAGTTTCGGGAAGTAAGCGTGGTGATCTGGATTCTGACCGCGCTGTTCATTCTGCGTTACGCTTATCTCGCCGCGGGGTAGACGCCGCGTGCGTCATTGTGCGCAGCGCAGACTCCTACGGGACGCTCACGGTTACGGTCGCCGAAGAGCGCCCATACTGGTTCGTCGCGTACAGCGTGTAGGTCGTGGTGGCCGTGGGATTCACGGTCGCGCTGGTTCCGCGCACCGCGCCCAGGCCCGGAGACACGACGATGTAGTCGGAACTGGCGGTATTCCACGACAGGGTCACGCTGCCGCCCGAAGCAACATGCGCGGCGGAGGCCGTGAACGAGCCGATCGTGGGCGCTGCTCCCGTGGGATAGTTCGCGTTCGTATACACCGGGTTCATCTGCACGACTTCGAAGGCCGAGGCCGGAACGGTTTTGAGGGAATCGAGATCGGAGCCCCAGCGACTGTCGGACACTCCCGTCACATAGAGCGCGCTACCGTTGTCGGCGAGAATCAGGCCATACGTCTTCATCGCCGTCAGAATGACCTGCATCGGCGTAGAGAAGGTGGAAATGTCGTAGCTGGATTTCAGCCGCAGCCGCATGCCCATGGGCGGCGCGGTAGGATCGCTCGACGTCGCCGCCCAATGCGACGCCGGTGGCGTGAAGGCAGCGCTGGTCCTGGGCAGAGTGAAGCGGAAGGCATGCTGGATCTTGCCCGCGGCGACTTCGTCATAGCGCACAAGTCCCGGGAAGATCGGCAATCCGGCCGCGTCCGCGGACGTCCAGGTATAGGGCCGTTGCTCGTTGCCCAGCAGGTCCCATACCGCGGTCGAATCGGCGTTCCAGCTTCCGTCGGAATTTACGGACGAGTTATACAGTTCGTAGAGAAAGCAGTTCCCGTTGTCGAGCACAAGCACATGGCGATCGCCCGTGCTGGACGATCCGCCTTCGACCGGAGCGCTGGCTGGCACCGGCATGGGGCCGGGATCGCTCTCGCCCCCGTAGGCTCCCAGGTTTACATTGACCAGCGCCTGGCTGCCATTGACCACAACGTAGGGAATGCCATATGTCGGATCGGTGCCCCAGTCGGGATGAACGTTCACCGATCCTACCCACGCGCTGAGGATGGTGTTGGAATTGGGGTCTACGGGCGCGGAGGAAATGTCGGTATTCCACAAACTGCTACTGGTGAACGGAACGAAGCCATTCAGGCTGGCCGTCTGCCCGGCCGACATCACATTGCATGCCAAATTGGTGGTCCCCGTGCCTCCACCGGTTGTGGGATGGGACACGCCGGAACATGCCGTCAAGAACAGCGCCGCCGCGAGGAGCGCAGCGAAAAAGAGAAATAGAGAGACCTTCCAGGCTGAACAGGGGCAGCGCATAGTGCAGCCATTGTCCGCGACCGCGACGACTGGCCGAAAGAGGCCTTAGGGACATGTCCCATCTCACGGGAAACACAAGCCGCTCGTAAGACGGTTCTAGGCCTTGGTGGCGAGGTACTGGCAGACGCGCTGAATGGTGTCGCGCTGGCCGTCGTTCAAGGTGAGAAATTCGAACCCGTAGCGCAGTCCCTGGCGGTAACGGACAATGGCGCGGACTTTGATGGGATAGGGTGCCAAGGGCAGGGGAATTTCCAGAGTCACGATTTCACCGGGTTCGAGGTTGCCCGTGAGTGTGGCTCCGATGCCGTCCTGGCCCATCTCGGTGGAGCGTCCCCAGCAGCTGCGGAACTCTCCGGCTTGAAACATCTTGACCTGAAGGCGAACGTCAATGACGAAGCGGGGAAAGCGGCGCGTGAAGGTGACCTTGCCGGCCGGTGCATTGCCGGGCACACGGGTGCCGCTTCCTGTGTCGGCTCCAGCGGCGGCGGCTTGCGCTTTCTCGTCTTTACTCATACCCATCGATGCGGCGATCTACGGCCGCGGTGAATGCCTAATTGCCGTGCAGCAGGTATCCGGGCTCGAGCGGCAGTTTGCCGCCGAGCTTGACAACCGCCACGCTGCTGTTGATGGCGTACACGTCCACCACCCCAATGGCGCCGGGGAGGGACGCGACTTTGTTGACCAGGTCTTCATCGGAATCAACGATCATGATGGCCGGATGACCCATGCGTCCATGGTTGGCGGTGGCAATCAGATCCTTCACCTGGGCTTCGGGAAGCTCGTAGATTTTTTCCAGAAACAACTTCATTTCCGGCGTCGACGGCGTGCGCATGATGAAGGTCACAGGCTTGCCGTCAGGCCAGCGGCTGGTCTGGCCCTTGCAGACTTTCGCCAGGTCGGGCACCGTGATCACCGAGACGTTGTTGGCCTTATTGGAGATCAGCGCAAGATCGCGCGCGGCCGCTAGCGCAACACTGGCTGCCAGAAATAGACAGACGCTTAGAGTATGACGGTAGAACAAACGCTCTCTCCCGCAAGGCGGTATCGGCCTTGCAGTGATTTTCATAGAAACAGGTCACCGGCTCAACGTAACGAAGGTCATGTACCTCCGGAGGTAATGGCGGTTGGGGTTGGGGCAGGCCTGTTGGCAGGGCGTTTTCACGGAACTTGGAGCGATTTTCCCCGTATCTGAGAGTGGACGCTCGGGAGGTCCTATGTTCTGCAACCAGTGCGGAATCGAGACGCAGGCGGGTTCGGTGGCGTGTCCCCACTGCGGGCGGCGGATGGGGGATCTGGGCAGCGGGCTGACGCCATCACGGCTGGAGCGCCATCTGCAGACCCTGGGGACCCTGTGGATCGTGATTGGAGGCCTGTTTCTAGTCCCGGCTGTGGGCCTGATGATCTTCGGGCGGGGCGTGCATTTCGTGCTGCACGAGCAGGAGCCCTGGCCGGGATTGTTCCAACTTCTTCTTTACCTGGCGGGCGGCAGCATGGTGATCCTGGCCGCGGGCGGAGTCTGCGTGGGCATGGGGCTGATGCAGAGGGCTCCCTGGGCACGCACGGCCGCGATCGTCCTGGGAGTGCTGGCGCTGTTTCATCCCCCGTTCGGGACCGCGCTGGGCGTTTACTCGTTGTGGGTTTTGCTGGCGGATGGAAGGCGCGATGAGTACCGGTATTTGACGCGGGCAAGCTGAGGAGAGGCGGGCCGAATCGGCTGGTTGTGAAAGAAGTAAACCTTCCGCCGGGAGAATTCATCTCAGCTGCGGCCTTCGTGAAGGGGGCTTGGCAAGTCGCGGGCGATCGGGTAGGCTATGGCTTCTCCGTACACGAGGATCATTCCCCCATGACAAATCGTGTTACCTACGCCCCGCAAGACTTCCAGAAGATGTGCAAGCAGGCCGAGAGAGACCAGGAATCGAAGAAGCTAGTGGTTCTGATGGAACGCGTGAAGCGGCAGATCGCGGAGCGCGAGAACTCGGGCTTGCAAGTGGACCCGGCGAAGCCGGTTGCCAAGGCGGTGAGCACCGATTCCGGCTTTTTGCGTCTGCCCAGCCGCTCCGCTCCGTTCGACCGATAACCACTCGACCGAATTCTAACGATCCGTTTTTTGATTCCAGGGCAGTGAAAAACTTTTCTCTTTCCACAAGTTGGTTTTGCGCTAGAATGAGCGGGTTTTCCGGCACGCTCGCCCACTGGCCATGGCGAGTCTGCCACTGTGCCTTCCCCCAGGAGGTAGTAGATGTACAGGCCGTATACGAGTCCCTTGGCGGATTCTCGTCCGTTTCGGGACGTGGAGTCCCAACTCCGTGACCTTACCCAGGATTTTGCAACTTCCTTCAACACTGGAAACTACGATCAGGCCGCGGGCCTGTTCGCCAGCGAAGGCGTGCTGATGGCCCCCCACGTGGAAGCGGCGTACGGGCAAAAAGCGGTGGAGCGATTGCTGCGCCAGCTGGGTGAATCGGGATACAGCGATCTCCGCCTGGAAACCACCCGGGTGGAACATTCCGGCGATATGGCGATGGAGGTCGGACGCTTCACGGTGCTGGTGCGGAAGCTGGATGGAACCATGCGGCCCGAGCGTGGAACGTATGCGAAGGTGTGGCGCAGGCTGGGAGTGTGGCGTCTCATCGGGGATTGCTGGAGCTGGACCGCGCAGGCGGCGAGCGATCGCGCCGCTTGATGGCGCGGTGGGTGATCCGCAAGTTTCATCCGCCGCGGAACCGGGATCTGCACTTGCGGGGGGCGGGAGCGCGAGGTACGGTCGGTGGACATGAGCCAGAAGGAAACGGTGCCGCCGGTTCCGGGCGAGCGCGGACATGGGGCGGGAGCGCAGCAGGCTGATCCACTTCAGTGCGATCCAGTTCAATACGATCCAGGGCAGTACTGTCCGAACTGCTCAATGAAATTGCGGGAGAGCCGCTGCAAGTTGAAGTGTCCGCAGTGCGGGTTCTATTTGAGCTGCTCGGATTTCTATTGAGCTGTCAACTGTCAGCTTGTTCGCATCAGTTCGCATCCCTAAACGCCCCGCGAAGAACAAACCTCAGGGGCTAAAGCCCAAATCATGGTTCGGGTTTCGACGGCACGGCTGAAGCCGTGCCCTTCCACGGCCCCCTTCCAGAACCACCGTTCCGAACCACCTCCAGGAAGCAAGTCCAGAAAGCGTGCTTCCAAAAAACGTTCCACGTCCTGACAGGTCTGCTGGGTTCCGTCTACAATGAGGGGCGAGTTTCACAGAAATCATAACGAGGAGAACACCATGCAACGCAAGGCGAGTGCGGTTTGGAAGGGCGGACTGAAGGACGGCAAAGGATCGATTTCGGCGCCGGGTGGGGTGCTGAACAATACTCCGTATTCATTTACAACACGGTTTGAGAATGCTCCGGGGACCAATCCCGAGGAACTGATTGCGGCAGCGCACGCGGGATGCTTTTCGATGGCGTTGTCCGCTCAGTTGGGAAGCGCGAATCTGACGCCGGAGAGCATCTCGACGACGATCACGCTTTCGCTCGACAAGCTCGATTCGGGCTGGACGATCACGGCGAGCCACATCGACGTTGTTGGGAAAGTGCCGGGCGCCGATGCGGCGACGTTTCAGAAATATGCGGAGGCGGCGGAGAAGGGCTGCCCGGTGTCGAAGGTGCTGAACGCGAAGATCACGATGACGGCCAAGCTGGAGTAGGGCAATTCAGAACCTGCTGGTAGGCGGAAGGAGTTGCGCCATGACGGTGAATATCGCGATCGATTCAAGATGGGTCAAGATCATCCGTTCTCCCGTCTACAAGGTAGTCGCTGGGTTGACCGGCGTTTCGGTTACCTTTGCTCCAGCGTTTCTGTATTGGAGCGGCAAGGGAAAATTCTTTCCCGGCTATGAATGGCTGGTCGTGCCCGCGTGCTTTGCAGTCATTTACCTTGTTCCGGCGTTCTATTTTCTTCTGGGGACCATGGTCGCTAAACAATTGAGAGCAGATTAGCCGACTGCCGGCCTATAGTTGGTTTGACACCGAGCGTCGCGTCTGTAGAATAGAAGTGTAGGTCTTCCTGACACGGCGACCATGGGTCGCCGCTGCAATGCAAGTCCACTTGCCATCGTGGCGGAATTGGCAGACGCGCATGGTTCAGGTCCATGTACTCGCAAGGGTGTGGGGGTTCGAGTCCCTTCGATGGCACCATTGATTCGGGTTTCTGTCGCCCCTCTGGGGCTCATTCATCTCTAGCGAACTGGCCCACGACTGTCGTCGTGGGCTGCATTCTTGAGCCGCTTCGCGGCTCAAACCGTCGAGCTTCGCTCGACGGACAGCCGAGGGCGGCTGTCCCTACATCGGTATCCTCGCCGAACGCAGATACAGCCTGCGAAAATGTTCTTGAAACGTGAAAAAGGCGATCTCTTTCGAGATCGCCTTTTTGCAATAAGGGTATGGTCTACAGCGGCTGGACGTTCTCAGCTTGCCAGCCCTTGGGGCCCTTGGTCACGTCGAACTGCACGGTCTGGCCCTCTTGCAGGCTGCGAAAACCGCCCGCTTGAATCGCCGAGAAATGCACGAAAACGTCTTCGCCGGACTGGCGGCTGATGAAGCCGTAGCCCTTCGCGTCGTTAAACCACTTCACTGTTCCTTGTTCTGCCATGGTGTTAGGTGTTCCTTTGTTTGTGTATCGATTTTACGCTGGAGAGATTCGGAAGTACTACGAGAGGTTACTGGCTGTTGAGGCAAGAACTGCTCACGTCCGATTCGGACTAACGTACCTCTTCATAGTACGTGGAAACGCCCACATTAGCAAGTGCAATGCGACCTCCGAGGTCAAAGCTCGGTCCTCAGATCTCGGCCGTCAAAGTCTGAGTCATGCCAGTTTGGAAGCAAGTCCCCTCTTACATTACCCGCGAGATCCTTCCCTCCGCCTGAAAAACGGCTCCGGTCAGGATGACGCCGCTGGAGTCCCCAAGTCTGAGATCCGACGTCCGAGGTCGCGTTGCGATGGGGCGGCAAGATGAAGGCAAACAGCGTATACTTGAAATTACTTAACCTCGAAGACTCAGTCCCCATTTGCGCCTTCGCGATTGAGAGATCGAGGAGGCGTCTTTACTGTACCAGGGAGTGTCCCTGAACAATTCAGTCTTCATTCTGTGCCCGGCAGGCTGCGGGTGCTCAATCCCAAGACGTGCATGCCGGCGAGCCCCTTAGGCCGGCGGCGGGGCACGCTAGCAGTTCCACGATCGTTCCAGCAGATCCACTGTTCACCAACCTGCCCGAATGACAGGAGTCCATTATGTCCGGAATTAACGGCGACAAATCGAGGTTCAACCGAGTACGGAAGCAGAACATTGCGCGCCGCATGCGAAACCGCAAACTGCTCAAGAACATGGCCGCTCCGGCCCAGCCGGCCAGTGCGCCAGCGCGTTCCGCGCCGAAAGTGGTGGTGGCATGAGCGCTCCGCTGCTGGGGTTGCCGCTTTCCCCCAAGCTGAAAAATAAACGCGTTCTCCTGCTGGACACGTCGGCCAGCAAGCGCGACCTGCGCGCCGAGTCTATGCGCAAGCTGGGCATGGAAGTGGATTGTGCCGCTGACGTCAGCGAGGCCCGGTCCTGGTGGCGGGCGGACCTTTACAGCCTGGTGCTGATTGACATGGAGAGCGGATTGGGGCACCGGGACAAGTTTTGTGACGACATGCGGAGCGCCACGCCACCGCAACAGATTTCGTTTCTGGTGGGCAAGCCCGCCTACCTTGCCGATGCGCCGAAGGCGGATCGCGCACCCCGGGTCCAGAAGAATAGAGATCAGGATTCCTGGGCGGACGTCCGCGAGGCGCTGGCGGCCGATCTTCCCGGGGGAGTGTCGCAGCGCTGGGGAATTCTGGAAGCTTCGCGGCGAATTTCCGCGGTGCGCTCGCTTTCCCACGCCCGCTCCAAGGTGACCCAGGCAATTCCTGCGCCGCCGCGCGACCTGGAAACCAGAGAATTGAAACGCGTCGCAGCCGAAACCCGCACTTTAGATGATTTACTCAGAGAGGAAATGCAATGAAGAACCTTTACGTCGGTAATTTGCCCCATAGCACCACCGAGTCAGAATTGCGAACCGTTTTCGAGGCTCACGGTGCGGTGGAAAAAGTCAGCATCGTGACGGACCGGGAGACAGGCCGCGCCCGAGGTTTCGGGTTTGTGGAAATGACCAATGCCGCTGAAGCCGATAAAGCAATCGCGGCTTTGAACGGAACGGAACTGGCCGGGCGCGCGTTGAAGATCAACGAAGCGCAGCCCAAGACCGACCGTCCCAGAGGCGGTGGCGGCGGCGGTGGTGGAAAGAAGTTTGGTGGTGGGGGCGGCGGCGGACGTGGGCGCGATGACTATCAGGGACACGCACGCCAGCCGCGCGAACCGCGCTGGTAGCGTTGGGTTTTTCTGAAAGCAGCCGGACGAGCGCAGCGGCGGGCCGGCGCTGCAAGCAATAACACCAAGGAGGAATTGTGAATGCCACGAGGAAGATCGACTTTTACTAAACGCCAGAAGGAACAGACCCGGCAACAGAAACAGCGCGACAAGGCCGAGCGCCGGGTGCAGCGCAAACAGGACAAGCCGGAAGGCGCCGTCGTCGACGAGATGCAGGAACTGCGCGAGCATGCCGAGGCCCAGGCGGCACTGTTCCGCATCGGCACTGAGGACGAACCCGAGCCGGGGGATACGTTTATCCCGAGCCCTAAGATCGGGCGGTAGCGAGTAGAAACTGAATCGCCGGAGCTGAGCTCCGGCGATTTTCTTTTGGGTTGGAGTGGGTCGATAAGCCGATACCAACAGTAATCCTAGACACGCCGTTGCTGCTCCTCTACACTTCGGGCGGATGTACGCTTGGAACCAATTCCTTCGGCCACGGCCGCTCGCAGTGTTCGTCGTTGCGCTGGTTGCGATTCAGGCGCTATACGCGTGGTTCCTGATTCACAGCGTTGACTCGATCGTCTCCGCTGCCACGAAGCTCCGGCCAGGAGCCAGTTCCCAGGTCGAAGTAGACGCGTTCGCGAAGCGATTCTGGTTTTTCGCGCAGCGCGACAACGGCTGCGAAGGCGATTTTTGCAGCTACGACTTTATCATCTGGAACGGGCTGCTCTCGATTCCGAAGGTTACCCCGAGCACCACATTCATCGTGTTTCTACACACCCATCACGGCGTGCTAGATCAGTTAGATGTGGGCATATTCCGTAGGGAATCCCGGTGGGCGCTCGGCAACCGTGTCGTCCGCGTGTACGACGGTCCCTACCATGTTCCCGGCAGGCCTTACTATCGCGTCACAGGCCCGGACTACGACCCTGTGATTGCCATCTGGCTTGACCCTGCGGCCTCATCCGCTGAGCGTGCCCGAGCCTACGCCTTTGACGCGAAGTGTGTCGTTTTGCCCGTCGGTTGCGACCGTCCATGCGATTTCCATCGAGAAGCCTGGAAGGACGCAAAGGAGTTCACGGTCCCACCGCCGGACCATGATCGCCGGGGCAGCTTCCGGCTTGCCCCTTGCAAGCAGTAGGTCTGGTGTAGACGTCCGCAAAGTTCGACCTGATTGCGATAGTTGGCGAGAAATCCCCACAGCGCTCATTGATCCGGTCAAAATGTGTAATGTGTTAGCAACCGTTACGACGCATTACGACGCCTGCACTTCAAAGTGAATGCAAAGAAAAGCCGCCCATACATTGGGCGGCAAACATTCTTTTGATCCGGTCAAATCACACGACTTTGTTCACGCAATGCCAACGAGCTTAGACCCGCGGGCTTGATCGACATCAAGGTATCTGACGCTCAAAGGCTCCGATGTCGCAGCCGACGCCGGTGTCCTCCGGATCGGGACGCCGCCAGCCGCGCTGATCGGTCTTCAGCAGGTTGCCATTGCCGTCCGTGCAGCCGTTCGGGTTGCCTGCATCAATCGCCGGACTGCCCTTAAGGAGCCGGATCGTTTGTGTTGGGCCGCCGTAGTTTCCCAAGGTGCCGAGCTTGGGGTCGGTGTTGTTCATATCGCCGGTGTTGTTGAAATTGCAGGAGCCATCGCTGCTCAGGTTGTAGCCATTGGAGATGATGGTGCCCCCGTAGGAGGTGGTGCAGTTCCCCCCTGAAGGGCTGTTCGCAACAATAGTGTTCTGCAGAGCTATGTTCTGCCCACCCCAAGCATTCATGCCGAAAATGCCGCCGCCGTAAGGCGAACTGTTTCCGTTGAGTGTGCTGCTGTTTATCGTCATCGTGCCAATGTTCATGATGCCGCCGCCGGCGCCTGATGCACTGTTCCCACTGATGGTGCTGTTGCTGACCGTGACCAACGTGGCGTAGAGGTTGTCGAAGATACCGCCCCCCTGACCTGCTTGATTCGCGCTTACCGTGCTCCGGTTGACGACCAGCGCGCCGTTGAAGTCACCGATGCCGCCGCCGTAACCTCCTAGATTCGCGGTCACCGTGCTCTTATTGATGGTCGTCGTGCCGAAATGGACCATGACGCCGCCGCCGTACCCCGCGCTGTTGTTGCTAATGGTGCTCGTGTTGAGGGTCAACCTGCCGGTGTTGTGGATGCCGCCGCCGCCCCACTTCCCAGTGGCGCTGTTTCCGGTGATAGTGCTGTTTTCGATCGTGAGCGTCCCAGAGTTGTTGATACCCCCGCCGACGTCTGCAGAGCCATTTCGGATGGTCAACTTTGAGAGACGGACATGGGCCTCTGCGTTGGAAATGGTGAGCACTGTCCCGGCTTGGTTGCCATCCACAATCGTTGTCGCGGCATCGGAGCCGATAATCTGCAACGAACGGTTGATGGTGAGATTCTCGGTATAGGTCGCCGGAGCGACCATGATGGTGTCCACCGACGAACACAGCGAGATGGCCTGCCCGATAGTCTGGCAGGCGGTCTCAGACGACTTGCAGTCGTTGCTGTCAACGCCGCTCACTCCATCGACATACCATGTGTTGCTGGCCAGGGGCGGCGCGACCGCATCGGGCACGAGCGGCTGATTGACGAAGGGCACAGGGGCCTGGGCGTAACTCAGCGCTGACAGCAGCCCCAGCCATACCGTGAGCAGAACGATCACGTGTCTACATCTCATGGCTGTTTCTCCTTTGAGTTTTCCTGCTGGTGTGGCAGCGCGGTTTGCCAACAGCTACCGGGTCTTTGAAGGTGCTACGACAGACCAGTGGGAGTAACTGGGAAATATTTATCAGCAAAGACTAAATGGCGCAGTGATTGCGGTCACGACGGAATGGGACTCGTAGCTGGTTGCAAAATCTCCGTTACACTCACTCACCTGGTTGCGGTTGTAGGCGGGAGCTTGGGGGAGCGAAACCAAGCGGATGAACAGCCGCTGAGACCGTTGAGTGTCATTTCTAAATGGGAAAAGCCCCACTTCTCGCAAAGTACGCGAGAAATGGGGCACCCACTTTCCCCTTCACTCCCGACTTTCTTTAACTCTTAGACAAAAACCTCGCCGGGTAACGCAGTCAGCGTGCGCGAAGCCAAGGTATTCTGGACGGAACGGCGCGGCTGCGCCACGCCCGACGGATCCATCTGCATGCGCTCGATGCGCAACTTCAGGGTGCGCTCGATGTTGCGGAGTTCGACGACTTCGACTCCGGCGGCCAGGGTGGTCGCGCGGCCGGACAATCCGGCGCGTCCGGTACGGCCCACACGGTGGATGAAGTCTTCCGCCATCTTCGGCAAGTCATAGTTGATGACGTGGGCGACATCGTCACAATGCAGGCCGCGGGAAGCGATGTCGGTGGCCACCAGCACCTGGAAGCGGCCTTCCTGAAATCCGCTGAGGGCGCCGTTGCGCTGCGACTGCGAGCGATCGCCGTGAATCATGGTGGCGGTGAAGCCGTCGCGGGCCAACTCCTGCGCCAGGCGCTGCGCTCCCCGCTTGGTGCGGGTGAAGATCAGAGTCTGTCCTTTCTCCGCGTAGAGAAGCTGGCGGAGAACGTCGAGCTTTTCGCCCGGCCGGACTTCGTAGGCTTTCAATGCCACGCTTTCGGCCGGCTTCAGCACCGAGCCCAGCGCCACCCGCACCGGATCGCGCATGTACTCATGCACCAGTCCGGCGACGGACTGCTCCAGCGTGGCCGAGAAACATAGCGTCTGACGGCTCCTGGGCAACAACGCAAGAATGCGGCGAATGGCCGGAAGAAAGCCCATATCGAGCATGCGGTCGGCTTCGTCCAGCACCAGCATCTTGATGTGGCGCAGGTCGGCGAACCGGCGGTCGGTGAGATCCTGCAGGCGTCCGGGAGTCGCGATGATCAGCGACGATCCCGCGCGGAGGCCCTGAATCTGAGCTTTCTCCGACACTCCGCCGATGACCAGCGCGGCCTTGGGCATGCTCTTGGTGCGCAGCTGTTCGTATTGTTCGTGAACCTGCATGGCCAGTTCGCGCGTAGGGAGCAGGACCAGGGCGCAGGCCTGGGCCGCCGGTTCCTGGCGCAGCATTTCGATCACCGGGATCAGAAATGCCAGAGTCTTGCCAGTGCCGGTCTGGGCGGTGCCGATTACATCTTTTCCCTCAAGAGCGGGCTGGATCGCGCGCTCCTGGATCGGCGTTAAGGTGATGAATTGCGCTGCCGCCAGCTTCTGCTGCAAAGCCGCAGACAAGGGCAGTTCGGTAAATGTGGTCATTCTAAGTTGTTTCTTTCTGGAGGGGCCTGTCGATATACACGTTGATCACTATGTCAATACACCTGACACACGTGAAGCTTTCCATGCCGCTCGCATTGTTTTGAATTCACGCTGGAACTAAACGGCGGGCAGGAAAGGCGGAGATGATTCTGATCCAACGAGGAACCACCGCGTCACGAGCAAACCGTGGAAAAAGCGTCAACGACAGTATAGCACACAGAATGGTGCGGGGAAGTTACGGGAGTAATTGCCGTTGGTCAGTTTGATCCCCGAAAGATTTTCTCCTCCCTTTACTCTGAAAGCGGATGGCTCCACGCATCTAACTGGTTCTGGGGCAGCGACTGTAAAGAATGCAAAGAAAGGTCGCTAATCACACAGTCCTGGGCTAGAATTAGGAACCCCGTAATTCAAAACTTGCGAATGGCCGAAACAAAACTCTCTTGCTTCTGGCGTGGACCGGACCTTGGCCGGGACACACGGGCCGCGGTTTCGCTGCACGGTCACACCAACCGTTCCAAGGAAAGCCTTCAGCTCATACCGCAACTGGCCCGCAAAGGGCCGATGCTGCATGAGGCTCTGGAAAAGCAGTGCCGGAAGTCGAGGATCCCGGTGGATTTCTCGCGGGCCTACTGGACCCCACCGCTGACGCCCAAGCTGGCGTACCAGACGGAGAGGGACCAGATCGAGACTACTCTCGGGCTCAAGAGCCTGGTCTCGCTTACCGACCACGACAGCATCGAAGCGCCGCTCTTGCTGCGCACAGTGGCGGAAACGGCGCATACGCCGCTATCGCTGGAGTGGAGCGTTCCGTTCGGAGGAACCATCTTCCATCTCGGCGTGCACAATCTGCCGAGCGACCAGGCGCCTGCCATCATGGACGACCTCGCCGCCTATACCCGCACCCCGAGCGATCAGCGCTTGGGTGAACTGCTGGCCATGCTCGACGGGTTCCCCGACGTGCTCGTAGTGTTCAATCATCCCCTGTGGACCCAGTCCTGCGTGGGAGTGCAACGGCGTAGCGACGACCTGGAGCGATTTTTGACCTGCGCGGTGCAGTTTCTGCACGCTTTTGAAATCAACGCCACGCGCAGCACCAGGGAAAACAACCGCGTCGGGCAACTGGCCGAGCAGTGGCAGCGTCCCCTGGTCTCCGGCGGAGACCGGCACGGCTGCGCGGCCAGCGGCGCGCTCAATCTGACGGGCGCGGAAACCTTCTGCGAATTTGTGAACGAAATCCGGCGGGACCAGCGCAGCCACGTGCTGCTGATGCCGCAATATACCGAACCGGTCAGCGTCCGCACCACCCGCACGCTGCTCGACGTCATTCGCAACTACCCGGAATATCCCATCGGCTCGCGCCGCTGGGATGACCGCATTTTCCATCCTGACGCCAATGGCGGGGCCGACCGGCCGATCTCTTCCCTCTGGAACGCGCCGCCCAAATACGTGGAACAGATTCTGTCCTGCATCCGCCTGCTGGAAAACGCGGCGGTGGAACGCGCGCTGCGCCGCGTGTTCCGGACTGAGGCCGTTTGCGACGTGCCTCGCGAGATTTCGACCGAAGTTATTCCGGCAGAAGTTGTTTCCGCGGAGGCCGTTTCGTCCGAGGCTCTTTCGTGAAGAAGGATAGTCCAAGGGTCGCGTTTTTTCCCTGCGTCTACCATGAGGTGGACGGCGTGGCCCAAACCAGCCGCCAGTTCGAGGCCTTCGCCCGGCGCCATGACGTCCCGTTCCTGATGGTGCACGCCGGCCCGCGAGACGAAGTCTCGACCGCGGGCTCGGTCACTCGCGTTCAACTGCCGCGCAGTCCGCTGAAATTTCCCCTCGACCGCGCCCACGACTACGACCTGCTCTTCCTGCGGCACTACCGGAAACTGGAGCCGCTGCTGCGCGAGTTCCGCCCCGACGTAGTGCAGATCACCGGGCCGAGCGATGTCGGCACCCTGGGGGCGTACGTGGCCCACAAGATGAAGATTCCGTTCGCGGCCTCCTGGCAAACCAATCTCCACGAGTACGCGCGGCGGCGCACGGCCGCCGCGGTATCGTTTCTTCCGCAGGCGCTCGCCGCCCGGCTGCCCGAGTTCGCCGAGCGCTTGAGTTTTCGCGCTTCCGCCCGCTTCTACAGAATTCCCCGGCTCCTGTTTGCGCCCAACCAGGAAATGATTCGCGTGCTGGAGGCGGCGACCGGCAAGCCTTGCTACCTGATGTCGCACGCCGTGGACACGACCGTGTTCAGTCCCGACCTTCGCGACCGGACCGAAGGCCCGTTTCGTATCGGATACGTGGGACGGCTCACCGCGGAAAAAAACGTGCGTGCGCTGGCCCGGCTGGAGCAGGCTTTGCTCGACCAGGGACTCAGCGATTTTCGTTTTGTCGTGGTCGGTGAAGGTGCGGAGCGGGAGTGGCTGCAGAACCATATGCGGCAGGCGGAGTTCACCGGCGTGCTGACCGGACCTGAGTTGTCCCGCACCTTCGCCAACTTCGATGTGTTTGCGTTTCCGTCGGAGACCGACACCTTCGGCCTGGTGGTTCTGGAGGCCTTCGCCTCAGGAGTTCCTGCCGTGGTCACCGATCGCGGTGGGCCGCAGTACACTGTTCGTCACGGAAGTTCCGGATACATTGCGCACGACTTCGACGAGTTCGCGGCCTGCACGGCGAAGTTGATGGCTCAACCCGAGTTGCTCTCCGCCATGCGCGTGGCGGCGCGCCAGCAAGCCCTGACCACGTCGTGGGATCGCATTTTTGACGGGATGTACGAAGCCTACGAGCGCTGTCTGTCCAGCGTCCCCGTCACCAGCCACAGCGTTTTCGATGTAGCCACGACCTGAGCTGGGCCCTCCTAAGCAAAATCTTCCAGTCTGTTTTTCTGCCGATTTGGACAACTTCCGCTCTGGACTGGGACTCCAAATAGAGTAAGATTGGACGAAGCGGTTTGCCCTCCCGGGCAGCCAACCGCCGTTGGGTGGAGGAAACTGAAATGACCAAACCCACCTTGCTGAATACTCTTCTCGCAGGACTCGCCTCTCTCACTCTCATTTGCGTGCCCACATCCGCGGTTGCTCAACATGGCGGTCACGGTGGTGGCGGCGGAGGTGGCGGCGGTTTTCACGGTGGTGGTGGTGGAGGTTTCCACGGTGGCGGTGGCGGAGGATTCCACGGCGGTGGAGGTGGCTTCCACGGCGGAGGTGGCGGAGGCTTCCACGCTGGCGGGGGCTCCTATGGTGGCGGCGGTTTCCATGGAGGAGGGTATTCCTCCGGCGGCTATCGTGGCGGCGGCCGTGCTTCTTCTATGTACGGCGGCGGTGGTGGCCGCTACGGTGTGGCCGCTACGGAAGAATGGGTGGATATTCGTCATCCGCGCGCAGTTCCGGAGCGGGCAGGGCTTGGTCCTCAGAGGGCCGAGGTTTTCGTAACGCCTCGCCGGGATGGCACTCCTTTGGACAAGGCGGCAACACTGGGCGTGGCATGGCGTCCGCGCACCAAGCGGCGATGGCCGATGGCCGCTGGCACTCGTTCGGAGGCATGCGCGGAGGCATGCACGGTGCGACTGGACTCTCGAGCGCGCGCTTCAACGGGAGCGCGTTCAACCATGGCGGCTGGGGCGGCCGGTTTGGCTGGCGCGGTTTCAACGGCGGCCGTTTTGGTTTTTGGGGGTCTCGCGGCTTCGGCTGGGGATGGGGCTGGGGCGGATGTTGGGGTTGCGGCTGGGGACTGGGCTTTGGCTGGGGTCCCGCCTGGACTCCTTTCTGGTACTGGCCGTCGTACTGGTATAACCCGTGGTGGGATGACGACTATTCGTCGCCCGCTTACATTTATCCCGATCCGTACTAAAGGAAACAAGACGAAAGGAAACAAGGACGCCGGTCTGGCGGGCTCGATTCGCGCTTCCGCGTGCGGTGGACTTCTTAGCCGGATTATTTGTGGTTTTTCGCCAGTGCCTTCAACCGAATCTCGTGCTTGAAGATTTCCGCGCACTGGGGCAGCTGGGTTCGATACTTCGCGGGAAGTTGCAGGCACAGGTCCACCGCGCTCTGGCGCATGCCGTGTAGTTCCAACAGCGCGGCGGTGCTCACCGTCAGCGTGGCTGGGAACTTTTGATTTGGCGAGTGTGGATCCGTCACCTTGCTGACCTCGATCTGGCTCCCATCGGGCTCAGGTTCCTTGATCACAGCCTTGTCATGCGCGGCGGCATCAGAGATGGCTGAGGAGGCAGGTGGATCGCTTGCGACATCGTTGCTGAACCCGGCGGTTGCAATCGGTCCCTGTGGGCCGCGGGAAACAGCCTGCAAGTCGAGCGCGCCAGAGGAAAGGCTCGCCGAAGATCTCAGCGGGGATGTGTTAGCACGGGATGCGATCTGCGCCCCTGCCGCCATCACGAAAAGGGAAACGACCGCCACCAGTCCAACGCAAACACAAAGGAAATGTCTCTTCTGTGTAAACAATGATCCTCCCCATTGCACGTAGAGATCGCCGGCCCGCGTTGCGGTACGGCGCAGCCTTGTTTCGCGATGATTCCGATGATGGAAACGTCCCCACAGGTTGCGCAGATTCTATTCCAGACGTCGATCCTCGCAATGGCCCGATTGGGGGATGACCCAAGATCAGCAATGATCCTTGATGTTGCTCCCCCATAACTTGGATGCTACGGATTGGCTTACGCGGCTGCAAGAAGCCACCCGTCGCGGACGTAACTGGAGTAACATCACAGATCATCCTCATTCACCACTATCGGCAACGGCACGGAAATCTTGAGTTGAGGACTCAAAAGGAGGGGGAATCATGAAGAATTCGTCGAAGTTTTCCCGGCGTGAGTTCGTGACGCTGGCGGCTGCAGGATTGAGTATGGCTGCGCCCAAGGGCGTGCTCGCCTGGGCGCAAAAAGAAGCGCCGCACCCAGCGCGCTCGCCCGTGACCGCGGACCAGGCATGGCGCGACCTGCGCAACGGCAATGCCCGTTTCGTCAAAGGACTCCCCGCCGCTCCGCGGCGCAGTCCGGAGGATTTTCGCGGCCTCGCCGAGGCCCAGTATCCCGAAGCCGTGATCGTCAGCTGCGCCGACTCCCGCGTGGCGCCCGAGATCCTGTTTGACGTGGGCGTGGGCGACATCTTTGTGGTGCGTGTCGCCGGCAACGTGGTGGGTGGCGCCGGCGCCGTGGTCAAGGGCAGCATCGAGTATGCCATCGCGGAACTGAATGTTCCCCTCATCGTCGTTCTCGGCCACAGTAGCTGTGGCGCGGTGAAAGCTGCGATGAAGCATATTGACGCCAAAGACTCTTTGCCGGGCGACATCAATGGGCTGGTGGAGCTGATCAAGCCGGCCGTCACTCAAAGTAAGGGAGCATCGGGCGACCCGCTGGAAAACGCCATTCGTAAGAATGTGGAGCTCGGCGTCGACCGCCTCCAGCAACTGCAGCCGATCCTGGCGCCCCGGGTCAAAGACGGCAAGCTCAAGGTGGTGGGCGCGGTCTACGATCTGCGCACCGGGGCAGTCACGCCGACATAGAGCCCGGAAAATCCTGGTTGCGTTGTGCCCCCAGCCCCAGCGGCCGGGAACCGGAAGTTTCGGAAAAGGGAAATGATCCTCGTCCGGCCAAATGCCGGCCACCTGTGCGGCATGTTGTCCGTATCAGTATAGATGTGTACGTACAAATGTTCCTGCAGGAACATTTGTACGTACATCGGCGTACAGAAACGAGGACGGGCCCGGAAAACCCAGCGTCCGCTTCAGACCACGGCCGGACAACGAAAAGGTGGCGGCCCCGCCCACCCAGCCCCGTACCTGACTCTGCATTGACATCGTACCTGCCCACTTCTACTATCCGGTTCAAATCGGATCCACGCCCCTCCCTCCAGTGCGGGCGCGCCGATGGTTCGAAGGGGTGTGCAAATGGCAACTTCAAAGCGCTGGCAGGGAGTTCCAGCCGGCAAGAACTCTTGGCGAGGCACGACCGTGCGCGTCGCTTGCGTGTTAACGATTCTTTTTCTGATCGCATTCCTCGCGCTCGCCGCCCCTCAGGACCGCGACCGAGATCGCGACCGAGATCGCGACCGAGATCGCGATCGCGGCACGATTCTCATGCTGTCGTGCGAACGCGTCGCACAGGACTTCGGCGGCGGTTCGGGCGGAAGGCCCTCACCCGATGCGCTCTGCGATGGCGGCTTTGTGGCGGTCGGCTTTCACGTCCAGACCGGGGAGTTCTACAACCAGGCATGGCTCGACTGCGCACCTATGCGATCGGATGGATCGCTCGGCAACGAACGAAGAGTAACCGCCAGAACCGGCAGCCCGGGCGGTCGTCCGGTCTCCGATGCGGCCTGCTCGAATGGCCTCGCGCTGCGCGGGTTTCGCGGCCGGACCGGCGCCTCCATCGACGAAGCCATTGGCGAATGCAGCTCTGTCCGAGATATCGCCCAGAGATTCGACAATCCTCGAACCGAGCTGACCCAATCGGTGGCCCGGCCGAATCCCGGAGGAAGGCCCGCCGAGGCCCAGTGCCCCGCGGGCACGGTCGTTACCGGCTTCCGCTCCAACAGCGGCGAATACATGGATCACTTGTGGATCGTATGTTCCGGCCTGCAGCGCAGCTATTAGTCTTCCCCGGACACTGTTCCTCAAGCGCATTCTTCTGTCCGAGTTTCAGCGGCGGGCGGAATCACGCCTGCGCTCTTCACCACCACGCTGCGCTCGCCTCGGCGGATCAGCAGAATCGCTCCCAGGATCGCGGCCGACGCCAGCACCACTCGCATACTCAACGGCTCGGAGGCGAGCAGCCATCCCAAAAACACTGCCACGACTGGGTTGGCATAGGTGTGCGTGGCCACCAGCGCCGGCGGACAGCGCTGCAGCAACCAGGTGTACGCGGTGAAGGCGATCACCGAACCGAACACGATCAGATATGCCAAGCCTAAAATTGATTTGAGGGAAATGCTGGCCCAGTGGGCCGCATGAAACTCGCCCGTAAGTCCTGCGGCCGCCAGCAGCATCACCGCGCCGCAGAGGGTCGGCAGCGCGGTGCGTCCGAGAGCATCCGTCGGCAGCTTCAGCCGGGGAGAGATCACGACGCCCGCCGACCATGACAGCGAACCGAGCAGCACTGCCAGCAGTCCAAGCAGGCTCGAGCCTTTGACGGACAGCTCAGCGCCCGTCAGCATGGCCACACCGACCACACCCAAACCCAGGCCCAGCGCGCTCAGCCGGCTGATCCTCTGCTGGCCCATCGACCACGCCAGCAGCAGAATGAACATTGGTTCTGTGGCAATCAGCAGCGCCGCCAGTCCGGAACTCACATATTGTTCCGCCCAATGCAGCGTGCCGTGACCAATCAGGAAGAACAATGCTCCCAGAACAAATCCAGAAATCCAATGCGCGCGCGTGGGACGAAACCCGCGCGCCCAGGCCCATGCGAAAAGAATTCCGCCAGCGATGGAGTGCCGGATGCCTGCCGCGACCAGCGGTGGAATGGTCTCGACCGCGTAGCGGATGGCGAGGTACGTCGAGCCCCACACCAGATAGATTGCGGCGAAGGCCAGCGCCAGTTGGATGGAGTAGGTACGCCGGCGGTCGGCGGCGGGTTGGTGTGAGTTGGGCACGAGCACAGGCCTGCCTCCAATGTTAATCATCTTGCCGCTGCGAAGCAGGGCCATAATTTGCGCTGCCTGGTGGTTGATCATCACCTAACCTCCAAAACTACATTTAGCGGTTATCAAGATCTTACGGCCGCGCATCTAACTTGTCAAGATGCTTTTAATGGTTAGATAATAGATCTGGAAAGAAGGATTCCCCTGACCAAGATCAACCAAGCTGAAAGCACCCGCCGCCGTCCGCCGCGCTTCGATCTGATCGCGGGCAACGTTTGCCTGGATTTCGTGAACACGCTCGACGACCGGCACATCAAGCCCAAAGAATTGCTGGAGACTTACGTGGACCTGGCGCGGTTCGCGGAAGATACCGGGGTGCTTGAATCACGGCAGGTGGACCGGCTTTACGAGCGGAGCCAGATTGACCCCGGGCGCGCGCAGCAAGTTCTGGTGTGGGGCAGAGAGCTGCGCGAAGCGATCCACGATGTGTTTTGGGCGATCATGAACAAGCGGCCCGTGCCGCCCGCAGCGCTGGCCCGGCTGAACGCTGACGCGCAGAGCGCGGCCGGGCACATGCGACTGGTCCCGGTGAAGGGCGGCTTCGAATGGAGTTTCGATGACCTGGGTGAGTTCGATAGCGTGCTGTGGCCGATTGCCCGCGCGGCCGCGGATTTGCTGGTGTCGGATCAGTTGCCCTATGTGCGGGCGTGTTTTTCTAAAGACTGCGAGTGGTTTTTTCTGGACACCAGCAAGAACCATCACCGGCGCTGGTGCGACATGACGCGCTGCGGGAACCGGGCGAAGGTGCAGCGGTTTTATGCGCGGCAGAAAAAAAGGCGTTGACCACGGAGGACACGGAGGGCACAGAGGCGGGGGAACTTCTTTTCGATTCCGGCTTTTGCCTTCTTAGGCTTTTCTCGAAATCTCCGCTCAACCCTCCTCCTTCACATAGAGCTTCACATTGTCGACGCCGGCATCGGCCTTGAGATAGAAAAGCTTTCCGCCCCGATTCTGCGGGGGGGGTTGCTGGGAAGTCAGAAGTCACAAGTCAGAAGTCACAAATCCATCGAGGTCAGAATTCCCCGCAGGTCAAAATCCCCACCCTAACCGCAAAGAACGCGGTTAAGGATGGGGCACCCAGGGTGGCACCCGGGGTGGGGTCAATTACAATCGCCATGGATTTGGACTTGGAGTTTGGGGAGGCTTTGTGATCGCTCGCATGCTTGTGGTGGTGGTCTTGATTGGTTCCGGCTTTGCGCAGAACGTGGTTCACTACACCACGACCAATGCCAACGTGAAATATCTTTTCGCCACGGCGGAACCGGTGTTGCATTTGAAGTCGGGAGACATTCTTGACACCAATACGCTGGACTGTTTTGGCAACGGGCTGAAGAAGCCCGGGGACACGCTGAGCATGGCCAAGGGGGATAATCCGCTGGCCGGTCCATTTTTTGTGGAGGGGGCGGAGCCGGGGGACACGCTGGCGGTGAAGATTCTGGACTTGCAGGTGGATGGAGATATGGGAGTGGGCGCGTTCTCGCCGGGATTTCGGCTCGATCAATTCGTCGCATTACACGCCTATGCTGGGCGGAGAGTTGCCGGAGCGGGTATGGTTTTATCCCATCGATCACAAGGCGAACGCGGCGACGTTCAAGGCGATGGATTCGGATTTCTCGGTGAAGATTCCCATGCATCCGTTTTTTGGGTGTATTGGGGTGGCGCCGGCGAACGGGGAGGCGCGGAGTTCGATTGTGCCGGCGGAGTTTGGCGGGAACATGGATTCGCCCGAGGCGAGCGCGGGCAACACCGTGTATTTTCCGGTGAATGTGAAGGGTGGGCTGCTGTATCTCGGCGATGGGCACGCGGCCATGGGAGACGGCGAGGCGGCGGGATCGGCGATTGAGGTGCCGCTGAAGGCGCGAGTGCAGGTGAGCGTGATCAAGGGGCGAACGATCGAGTGGCCGCAGTTTGAAAATGATGATGCGATCATGACCGTGGGGGCGTACCGTCCGCTGGAAGACGCGACGCGGATTGCGCTGACGGAGCTGGTGCATTGGATGCACAAGGACTACGGGCTGTCAGAGTTGGATGCCTACGAGTTACTGTCGAAGGTGGCGAAGATTCATCTGAACGAGATGGTCGACCCGAATTACGTGGTGGTGGCGTCGGTGGAGAAGAAGTATTTGCCGGGGAAGAAAAAGCCGTAGAAACGTAGCTTGCTACTCTCTGCAGGCGGCATTGCGAGCAACTTCTCTACGACGAGTGCCCCGCGTCCTCATGCGGAAAAGCCCCACTTCTCGCAAAGGACGCGAGAAATGGGGCACCCGTCTTTACGTTCTTGCCTAAGAGGTCAGCCTTTCACGATCTTCTTCTGGGCTGGATCCCAGACGGCTACGGACTTGTTGAAGTAGGAGAAGTTGGCCAGGTGGCAGCCGATGGCGGCGTTGTTGCCGAAGACTTCGTTCTCCACGACCGGCTTGCGAGTGCGAACGGCGTTGTAGAAGTTGGCCTGGTGATCGACGGTGTCGCTGTATCCGGGAGGATTGGCGTAGGACTCGCCCTGCTCGTCAATGGTCCACTTCAGGGCGGCGGGCTCGGGATGGTCTTCGTGCCACTTCTGCAGGTACTGGTCGCGGAGTGCTTTCGGCCAACCAAAGATCGAGTAGCCTTCGGGCTCGGGGCGCGTGTCCTGCGGCTTGTAGGTGAGGGTTGCGTCCTTGATGATCATGGTGCCCTTGGTGCCGTAGAAGCCGATGAACTCTCCGCCGTCGTTGTTCAGGTTGCAGCGCAGGGTGACGCGGCAGTTGGGATAATCGTAGAGAGTTTCGATGAGGTCGGGGAACTGGCGGCCATCCTTGAAGTGGAAAAGGCCTCCAGCCGATTGGGCGCGCAGAGCGGGCTCGTTGATGCCGGTGATGAACTGGATGCCGGAGAGCAAGTGAACGAAGAGATCGCCACCGAGGCCCTCGCCGTAGTCGGTGTAGCAGCGCCAGCGGAAGAAGCGGACGGGATCGAACGGGACCTTGGGAGCGTTGCCGAGGAAGGTGTTCCAGTCGATGGTTTTTTCGCTGGCGTCGGGCGGAATGGGATAGACCCAGGCGCCGCTGGGAGAGTTGCGGTCCCAGTAGGCGTTGATGGAGAAGACCTCGCCCAGTTTGCCGGAATCGTAAATCTCCTTGGCTTTGGCGTAGAGGATCGGAACTGACGCGCTGGCTGCCGACGGCGACCATGCGCTTATTCTTTTGCGCGGCTGCCATCATGGCGAAGCCGTCTTCGACGGTGTGCGACATGGGCTTCTCGCAGTAAACGTCTTTGCCGGCGGCGCAGGCATCTTCGAAGATGTGGCGGTGCTGGTGATCCATGGTGGCGATGAGGACGGAGTCGACGTCCTTGCGGTCGAGAATGGTGCGATAGTCGCGGGTGGCGGCGACGCTGGGATTCTTGACGGCTTCCTGCGCGGCGGTGTGGCGGCTGTCATAGAGGTCGCATACGGCAACGCACTGAATGCCGGGAACGCTCAAGCGAAGCTTCGAGGTGCTCGCATCCGCGAATGCCGGTGCCGATGGAAGCGAAGCGGATGGTGTCGCTGGGAGCCACCGGGCGGGCGGCCGCGGAAAGGATGCGAGGCTGCAGAATAGTTTTGGCGACCGTAGTAGCAGCGAGAGCGCCTGAGCCGAGGTGAATGAATTGACGACGGGACAGGGGATATTTAGCCATGAGATTCTCCGTCTTTGGATTTCAGTGCTTCCGTGACAGCGCGCGGGCCGGCGCGGAATGGTTACGGGAGGGAATTATTGCACAGGAGCGGGTGATTTAGTAAAACGATTTTCTAATAGACGAAACGAAACGCAGCGGTTACCAGAGCCTTGTTTGAGAGAGTGCTATCGCAGGGTGCTACGAATATCAGATAATGGCGCGTTCGCGGGACGAAGCATGGTTGTGCATCAACCAAAAGTCGCGACTACACTTTTGATGTTTGTAGTGGTCTGTTCTCGATGCTATGGGGCAGCCCCCGATGAGGCTCGCCTGAGAGCGCTCTACGACGCTCATCGCTGGTTCGAACTTCGCGATGCCGTCGCACAAGGCGCCGTCCCGTGGTTTTATCAGGGGGTTGTGGCGTGCGCATTCAACGACCTGCAGCGGTGCGCGAAGAAGCTCGCAGTTGTGATCAAGTCGCGGCCACAGTCCGATGAGGCGCTGCAGGCGCATCGGCTTCTGACCTATGCATATCTGCGGCAGGGAAAATACCGGGAGGCGTTGGCCCAGGCCGATGCTGTGCTTGCCCTGAAGCCGGGGGACTCCGACGTGCAAGGCGACCGTCCACTGCTTGCCGTGCTCAGCGAGTTTCCTGAACAGGAAGTGACGCACAGGCCTGTCACGACGCTGAAAATGCAAGAGGCTGGATTGCCGATCACGATCAACGGTGTACGGGCGACATATTGGTTTGATACCGAAGCGAACGTATCCGCATTGAGCGAATCGGAGGCCAAACGTTATGGGCTGCGAATTCTGTCGGCGCCGGTCAAGATTGGCGACGTGACCGGGACGGAGTTCGAGTCGCGGGTTGCCGTCGCGGACGAAGTTTCGATTGGGTCCATCCGCTTGAAGCACGTCGCCTTTCTGGTGCTGTCGAGCCAGCAGCCTCCGTTTGATCAATCGCCGCCGGGCGAAGGCGGACTCATCGGTTTACCGGTGCTGCTGGCGTTGCAAAGGTTTTCGTGGGGCGCGGATAAGACATTTGAGATCGGTCCAAAGTCAGCGAGCAAAACTGTGTCTCACGCGGATCTGTGTTTCGATGGACAACATCCGGTCGCGCAGGTTCAATACGAGGGTCGGACCCTCGCATTCACTCTCGATACCGGCGCGACCAATACTGATCTCTATCCGCCTTTTGCGGAGATGTTTCCCGAACTGATGCGGGAGGCGGCAAAGACGGGTTCCTACAAGATGGAGGGAGCAGGCGGCGCAAAAACGTTGAATGCCGCTGTTTTGCCGTCGTTGCCTTTGAGCATTGGAGGATTTCCGGTGGTGCTCAAGCCGGCGGGGATTCTGCGGGAGTTCACCGTCGAAAACAGCAAATTCTTTCATGGGAATCTCGGCATCGACCTGTTGCAGCAGGCTCACCAAACGACGTTTGACTTCAGGGCAATGACGCTCACGCTGAAGTAGTTGTGATCACGAGAAAGCGCCATGAGCGAAACGGACTTGCCGGGAGTGGAGAAAAAAGGCGGGAAAAAATTGAAAGGGCCGTGACATTGGTTATGCTCTAGCCGCCAGCTCCTGCGAGGGAGCCAACAGCGTGGAGGCATGCACCGTCACAGCCCCTTGATGCGATCACTGCTTTCGCAGTTCCAAACCCCAACTGCCCCTCGCAGAGCCGTCGGTTTTTTCAGGTCCGGTCGCCTTGCAGGTTGCCCCGCCCGGCTGATCACTCAGTCTACTTTGGACTGGCTCAGTATTATTGTGCCAACCCTTTCGACCGTCGACGGGAGCAACTCTAGCAGAGCGATGAAAAAAGTCAACGCAAACTATTGGTGCAATAGCTTGCTGCAAACCTGTGCATAACCAATAATGCAAATGGTTGCAAGGCTGGAACTTATCCACAGGCGAGTTGGATTGATCCTGGTTTTGCACACAAACTTGCACAACGCTGGGGCACATCGCAAAACGATGAAAGGGAACCAAATAATCGTCTTGACGGTGGCGGAGGATAAGGCGCATCTTGCAGACAGAGTGGCGGAGAGGAATACGAAAATCCCCACTTCTCGCAAAGAACGCGAGAAATGGGGCACCCGTCGCAGTGAGAATGGGGCAACTGGCGCAGTGATGATGTCAGAACTCGTGGCCTATGTGGACGGCGGTTGCCTGGGGAATCCGGGACCGTCGGGCATTGGGGTGGTGATCAACGGCTGTGCCAGCGGGCCGGTGCGCATCGCCAAATGGATCGGCCACCAGGACAATAATGTCGCCGAATACGCGGCGCTGATGGAAGCTCTGCAGTACGCGGTGGCGCGGAAAGCGCAAAAACTCCACGTTTATTCGGACTCGGAAGTGGTGGTGCGGCAGATGACCGGGGAGTACGTCTGCCGCAGTCCGCGACTCTACTCATTGCACTGGACCTGCCAGAAGCTGGCGCGCTCGCTGAAATTCTCCATTTCGCATGTGCCGCGGGAAAGTAATGCAGAGGCCAACGGGTTGGCGCAGTCGGCGCTGCGGCGGAAGGCGTAGTACGCAGCCTTTCCATAGCTGGTCGTCGTCGCATCGGCGGAACGGAAAGCCCTTAACCGCAGAGTTCGCAAAGAAACCCCGCAAAGCGCGCAGAGAAGATCCTGGGCAGGTTGTCCTCGAGCCTGGGTGCGTTTCTTCGCGAACTCGGCGGTTTTCTCCGCGATCTCTGCGGTTAAGAGCTTTCGGGCCGCAAGAGAGTGTCTGCCGATCGGGGGGAAGGGCGAGTGCGGGATGCTTCTTCCCGCGCTTTTGGCGTAGCACATCTGCGCGGGTTCGTGGTCTCGGAACTAAAGCCCTTAACCGCAGAGTTCGCAAAGAAATCCCGCAAAGCGCGCAGAGAAGATCCTCGGCAGGATTCCCCTCGAGCCCGGGTGTGTTTCTTCGTGAACTCTGCGGTGTTTCTCCGCGTTCTCTGCGGTTAAGAGCTTTCGGCCGCCAACGAAGTGTCTGCCACCCGGGCGGAAGGCCGAGAGCGGAATGCTTCTTCCCACACTTTTGGCTTAGCACCTCTGCGCGGGGAAATTCTTGACACATCGCTGCTTGGGAGCGAGACTCCAATTACTACATCTCTATGATTTAGAGGAGCTTGCGGCGGGCGGATTGCGCCCCGATTCCGCCCAACTCCAGAGATGAGGGCAAGCGCGCCATGGAACCTTATTCGAGTGTCGATCACGCCTCGCCAGAAACCGGCGCGGAGCAGGTGGGAGCGGGCGTGGGGGCGAAGAGCGCGGAGTTCGATTCGGAGCAGACGGTGCAGCAGAACAGTTCAACCCGGACCTCGCAGGGCAGCGTATCGGCGGCCCTGGCCGCGGCGCATGCGGAGGTGGTCGCATCGCGCGTGCGTTTCCCGGGAGAGGATGGCGGGCGTTCGCTGGCGGAAATGGCGCAGCGCGATCTGGATGCGGCCCTGCACTTGCTTGCCGACCGGGCACAATACATTACGGGCGCCAGCGGAGTGGCGATCGCCCTGCGGCGCGATGGCAAGAATGACATGCTGTGCCGTGCCAGCACCGGGTCGAACGCGCCGGAGTTAGGGGCGCTGCTTTCGACCGAATTCGGACTTTCGGGGGAAAGCGTGCGAACGCGGCAGGCACTGCGCTGCGACGACGCCGAGCGCGACGCGCGGGTGAATCGCGAAGTGTGCCGCCAGTTGGGGATTGCCTCGGTGGTGGTGATGCCGGTGGTGAATGACGATGGGGTGGTGGGAGTCTTTGAACTTTTTTCCGGCAAGGTCAATGCCTTCGGGGCGCGCGATCTTTCCGCCTTGCAGCGGCTGAGCGAGATGGTGGAAACCGCGGTCCGGCTGGCCCAGGCCGCGGAGAGCCTGCCGGAGCGGCTGAGGATGGGCGGAGATTCCGCGGCGGCGCTTGAGGCGGGCGAGGCGCGGGAAGAGCAAGTTTTGGACGCCCAGTTTCTGGACGATGGCGTTTTGGAAGTACAGGAAACGGGAGATCAGGTTCTGGAAGATTCGATTCTCGAAGAACCAGAGCCGTTGGGGAAAGTTGCGGCCGAGCCCCATGCGAAAAATGCAGGAGTAACTACCTCCCGGCCTGAAGGCTTGACGGAAAAGGAAAGTCCGATTGCGACGCAAGCAACGCCGAGCCAGCCAGAGACGGATTCTTCTGCGGACGGTGACGCCGCAGCTCCACCGCCAGCGAAAGAGTTGGTTGCCGAAAATGCAGTGGCAGCCCAAGCACTCAAGGCGGACGCAGGGCTCGCTGCAGAAGCGGCGACGGCGAAATCTTCCCAGCCGAGCGCGGATGGGATAGTTGCGGCGGCTCGACCGGCCGTGCCGGCAGCTTCTCCCGAGACCGTGGCACCGAAGAAACCGTTGTACTGGTCGGCCGCGCTGAGTTCCAGCGCTGATACCGGAAAGCTGGAAGAGGCCGATCAGAGCCATGTCCCGCCGATGTTGAGGAGTCTGCGCAAATGCGAGGCGTGTGGGTTCCCGGTGTCTGCCGGGCGCGTGCTTTGTGTGGAGTGTGAGGAGAAGAAGTGGCGCGGGCAACTAAGCGTCCCGCGAGCGGGCACGGCACGGCTTGCCGTGCCGACTTCGAGGGCGGCGGCTCCGGCCCCTAAGCCGGAACCGAGGGCGTTCGCGGCCGCCTCGCAGCCGGTAGCGGTCAGCACTCCGATCCCTGCGGCGCAGCGCGTACCGCTGACCGACGCGGCTTCCAGTGGAGCGGCGGCGGGGAAGAAATCCACAGAAGTCGCGGTTCCGGCAGTGGTTGAAGCGCCGGCCTCGAATGCTCCCGTTCGCGAAGCGGCGGCCGAGCCCGGGGCGCAGGCTGCGACGCCATCCCCGGATTTCGTCTTGAGCGCGGGACTGGCGCCATCGCAATCCTGGCTGGCGGCGAACAAGTACATGATTGGTGTACTTCTGGTGGTGGCCGGAGTGGTGGCGGCGGTCTTCTTTTTGCGCTGAGGGAGGCGCTTCGGTCGCCCAGACGTGCACTCCCGGAGCCCCTGAAACCCTTGACAACACTGGCAAGTCTGCTAAAGTGCGAGGTAAGGTTTGCAAACTACGACACAACCCGCAGGTGCCATGGTCATGAAGAATGTTTATGAAGTATTGCGGCAGAAAGAGATGGAACTGACCCGCCTGGAGAAGGAAGTGGAGGCTCTGCGGCTGGTGGCCCCGCTGCTCTCCGAGGAAAAAGAATGCCGAGATCGGGAAGCCGGCTCTGGCTACCGCCGTTAACGGACCGCAGTCCACGGCGCGGATTCCGGTTCCATCGTCGCCGTCGATTCCCGCGCCGCAACCGGTACGGGCTGCCGGCTGGGAAGACACCGCCAAGCGCTGGCCGTAAGGGATTGAATCGAAGTGCCGCGGTTCCCGCGCCTTGCGGCGTGGGGCGAAAGTTTTTCCGGCCCGGGATGCGTCCCGGGCCGAAGTGTTTCTGGGGTCCACGTTCGGCGAGTTGGTGATCAATTCGACTCGCACGAGAGGAGGGACCGTGAGCCTGCTGGAGCAAGGAACGGCTGCGGCTTTAATGGATCAGGGTCTCCTGATCGGCAACGCATTTCCACTCTCCGTTGAGTTTGACCCAGGTATCGGTGAAGCGTCCATGATGGACGAAGGGCTTGCCGCTATCGGTTCCTTTGGTGCGATAGGCACTGGTGACGATGGCGACGTTTCCGTAGAGGTAGACGCTGGTTTCTGAGTTGGCGATTTCCTCGGGCTTGAAGGAGAGGTCTTTGAGGCCGGCGAGGTATTGGGACTTGTTCTGCAGCGCACCATGATGATCGACGCTGATAAAGGTGTCGGCCATGATGGCGGCGGCCGCGGTGGCGTCGTGGTGGATCTCGGCCTGATTCCAGGCGCTCTCGAGGGCCAGGATCATGCTCTTGTCGTCGGCGGAACTGGCTGACTTCATCTGCGCGGCCGCGAGCAGAGGGAATGTTGAGAGCAGCAGGACCAGGGCGAGACTACGAATCATGGGCGGTCTTCCTTTCAGCGCTTTTCAGAGTGGCGGACAAGGGGATCGGCTCGCGGGGCCTACGCTCCGACAATCTCGCGCAGCGCCGCCAGCAGGCGGTCGACCTCATCCGCGGTGTTGTAGTGGACGAGACCGATACGCAGGAAGCCGCCGGACTTTTCGACGTCGAGATGTTCGGTCAGGTTCAGGGCGTAGTAGTTGCCGTCCCAGGTGAAGAAACCGCGCTCGCCGAGTTTGGTGGCGAGTTCGAGCGGAGTGTGGCCGTCGATTCTCACCGCCAGCGTGGCGCAGCGCTGGTGGAAGCGGGCGGGATCGGTGATGCCGTAGATCTTGAGGCCGGGAATCTTGACGAGCCCGGCGATCATTCGTTCGCAGGAGCGCGCTCTCGTGTTCGTGGATGGCGGCGTAGGCGGCTTCGATGGCGGCGCGGCGGGAGAGGGGTCGAGCTGCGCTCGACGGACGGCCGGGGCGGCCGTCCCCACATTGTACGGCCCTAGGTCGGCGATGTAGTCCACGCAGGCGGCGATTCCGGCGATGCATTCGTGGTTGAGCGTGCCCCACTCCCAGCAATTCGGGATGGCGTTGGTGTTGGGGCGAACTTTGTAGGGACGCAGGCGCTTGAGGTGCTCGCGCTTGCCGAAGAGCACGCCCATGTGCGGACCGAAAAATTTGTAGGTGGAGCACACCAGGAAATCGCAATCGAGCGCGGCCACGTCGATCAGGCCGTGGGGGCCGTAGTGGACGGCGTCGATGTAGGCGAGGGCTCCGGCGGCGTGGGCGAGCTTCACGATTTCTTTTACCGGATTGATGGTGCCGACGGCGTTGGAGGCGTATCCGGCGGCGACCAGCTTTGTATTGGAATTTATCTTCGAGGCGAGGTCGGCCATGTCGAGGGTGCAGTCTGCGTCGTGGATCTCGGCCCAGCGGACGGTGACGCCTCGGTCCTCGGCCATGGCGAGCCAGGGAGAGACGTTGGCGTCGTGGTCGAGGCGGGTGACGACGATTTCGTCTCCGGGTTTCAGGTCGCGGCCAATCGCGCGGCTGATGGCGAAGGTCAGCGTGGTCATGTTGGGACCGAAGACGACTTCGTCGGCGCCGCAATGCAGGAAGTCGGCCATGGCGGCGCGGGCTTCGGCGATCATGGCATCGGTGCGGCGGCTGGTCGAGTAGGCTCCGCCGGTGTTGGCGTTGTCGCGGCGCAGGTAGTCGGAGATGGCGTCGATGACGCGCTGCGGGACTTGCGTTCCGCCGGGGCCGTCGAGGAAGGCGGCGGGGTGGCCGTTGACGGTTTGGGCGAGCGAGGGGAACTGGGAGCGGACGTAGGTGAGGTCGAGGGCGGCAGCGGTGGGTTCGGCGATCGTTCGCATAAGAATCTATTAAAACACGAGATGGTTTGCGGGGTGCGAGCGCGAGACGCGCTCGCGACAGCCGGCGGGGACGCCGGCGCTACCCGTTACGGCTCTCACGAAATCCGCGAGCAGGCCGTAGGCGGTCGCGTACAGGCCGGGATTTTCTTCGGTGATGGCGAAGCCGGGGAAGATGTCGGTTTCGAAATAGATGTAGGACGATGTGCCGGAGATCTTGGCCATCGGCGAGGTGGCTGAGAACTTTCTCGGGCTGCGACGCTGGCTTCGACGCCGTCGCGCACGCGCTCGGCGCGGCAGACCAGTTTGAAGGGCCAGCCGTCGCGGCGGGCGTTGCGCAGGGCTTGCGGCGGTCAGGTCGCGGATGCCTTCGCGCGCGATCTTGATCGAGGCGCATGGGGATGTCCATCAGAACGGTGATCAGCGCGGCGGTTTTGACGGCGGCGTCCCAGCCGTCGATGTCGTGGGTGGCGTCGGTTTCGGCGACGCCCAGGTCCTGCGCTTTTTTCAGCGCCTCGTCGAAGGTGAGGCCTTGCTTCCATCTCGCTCAGAATCACGTTGGTGGTCGAGTTGAGGATTCCGTGAAAGCCTTGCAGGTGGATCGCGGGGAGCTGGTCGAACAGAGAGAAGATGGGGACGCCGTCCATGACCGTGGATTCGAAGAGGAAGCGCTTGCCTCTGCTTCGCGGCCAGATCGCGGAGTTCGCGGTAGGCGTGGACGATGGGGCCTTTGTTGGCGGTGATGGCGTGGGCTCCGTGCTCGAGGGCGGCGCGGATGTGGTCGACGGCGGGCTCGCCGTCTTTCACGTTGAGGGAGGTGGCTTCGAAGAGGACGTCGGCTTGGGCGGCGGAGAGCCAGTCGCGAACGTTGGTCGCGGCGGTGAGGCTTGCGCGAAGATTTGGATTTGCTTCCGGCCTTTCGCGGGCAGGAGTGCCCGCGCCACATACCGCGTCGGACACGGCGGTCGGATCGAAGCCGTTGGGATCGGCGATCCATCCCAGGCGGCGGGATGCGACTCCAGTGATGCGAAAGTCGATGCCGTGGCGGTCGCGCAGTTCGGCGGCGCGGTCTGCGAGCAGACGGACCAGAGTCCGGTTGACGTTGCCGAAGCCCAGGAAGCAGAGGTTATAGGTGCGGATGGGGCCTCGCATGGGGCTAAAGCCCATGATCTTACGCCTGAACGCGGCGCTGAAGCGCCGCTCTTCCACATCCAGCTGAACGCGCGGCCGTACTTCCGCAGCCGCTGGACAGCCGATGCGGCTGTCCGTGCAAGTTCGCTGACCAGCTTATCCCATCACCGTGGTGTGTTCGGGCTTGATCTTGTAGAGGACGCGGACTTCGCCGGGCTGGCCGTAGGGATATTTGTCGACGCCGAGATATTTCTTGGCCATCTTGTTGATGTGCTCGTCGGCGCCTTCCTCGGTGATCTCGACGACGCGGCCGCGAATTTCGAGATAGCGGTAAGGGTTCTCGGGATCGATGATGGCCAGCGAGACGCGGGGATCGCGGCGGACGTTGCTGGTCCTTCTGGCGTCCTTGGCGGAGTTGAAGATGACATGCTCGCCGTCAAAGTCGCACCACACGGGCGTGACCTGCGGGCGGCCGTCGGGCATCAGCGTCCCCAGGCTGGCAAAGGCCCGCTTCTGAAATAGGTCGCGATACTTCTCGGGGATGACTTGCGGCATAAGAGCCTCCGTAATTTTCGGAATGCAGCAGCATTATAGACCGCGGGCTGAGTCCGCGCGGGAGTGCGGATCGGCTTCGCGTTTTTCACGGTCTTTGTTTAAAATTGTCAGCCTACTGGAATGCAACAGACTCCGCAGGCGCCAGCTCAGCGCCCGGCTGGAAGCCGCAGGACAAACTCTAGTATATTAGTAGACTTTTGAATCACACCCACGACAGGGAACGAGATCTATGACCGCATGGCTTTACGACCGGAAGCGCCCGTCCCGAGGGGCGATGGTGGCTGCGCTGTTCGTTGTTCTGATTCTGGCGGCCGTGCCGGCGCAGATGCGCGCGGCGACCGAGCGGCCGGAGAAGTATCCGCCGACGATTGTGTTCATGACGGATTTTGGCGTGGTCGACGACTCGGTCGCGATTTGCCGCGGCGTGATGTACGGCATCATGCCCGACGTGCGCATTGTGGATCTGACGCACCAGGTGACGCCGTTCTCGATTCTCGATGGGGCGCGCTTCCTGTTTGGCGCGACGCCATACTTTCCCGCGGGCACGGTGTTCGTGGTGGTGGTCGATCCGGAGTGGGCAGCACGCGCAAGGCGATCGTGGCCCGCTCGAAGCGCGGGCAGTATTTTGTGCTGCCCGATAACGGGCTGATGACGCTGGTCGAGCAGCGGGATGGCATCGAGAGCGGTGCACGAGATCACGAATCCCGAGTGGATGATCGGGAGCAAGCTGTCGTCGACGTTTCATGGGCGCGACATTTTTTCGCCGGTGGGGGCGCACGTGGCGCGCGGCGATGACTGGACCAAGGTTGGTCCGGAGATGGCGGTGAAGGACCTGGTGCGGCTGGATCTGAAGGCGGCCCAGTTCGACGAGCGCGGGCTGAATGCCATGGTGATCGCGACCGACGGGCCGTTCGGCAACCTGGTGACCAACATTGATGCCGACGATTTTCTGAAGCTCGGATACCAGCGCGGCCAGGAGGTTCCGGTCACGGTGGGCGGACAAAGAGATGAAGATGAAGTTCGTGAAGACTTTCAGCGATGTGCCGGTGAACCAGCCGCTGCTGTACATCGACTCGCGCGGGCATCTTGGGCTGGCGGTGAATCAGAACAGTTTTGCTGCAACGTATGGGATCAAGCCGCCTGCCGGACTGTTTATTCCGCGGGCGGGGAAGTAAGGGCAGGGACGCAAACGCATCGTCTTCTGCCAGAAGGGGTTCGTCCTCATGAATCACGCAGCTTCGTACTTATTCCGCAAGACGGTACTCACGAAGTTCTTTCTCATTCTCTTTTTGCTGCTCCCGGGGCTGATAGTGGGCGCAGAGCTATCGCGGGTCGATTCGCGGCAAAGTCAGCGATCCGAGCGGGAGCCTGTTGGCGGGCGCCAAAATCTCTTCGAAGAATATTGACACCGGCCTGACGCGTGACGGCGTGACCAACGAAGAGGGTACGTTATGTGCTGGCTGAATTGCCGGCGGGAAACTATACCGTGACCGTGAACGCGCCAGGATTCGCGCCGGTTGCGCAGAATGTGGTGGTGAGCGTGGGCCTGGACACTACGGCCGACTTCGGCATGCTCAAAGTTGAGCAGCATCGGGAGAACGTGACGGTCAGCGAAGACGCGCCCCTGGTGGAAGCGACGCGCGATGTGCTGGGAGAAGTGGTGGACCAGCGGCTGGTGGCAGATCTTCCGCTGAACGGGCGGGACTTCGGCAAACTGGTGGCGCTGGTTCCCGGAGCAACGGTGGAGCCGTCGGGCGTGGCCGCGATCCAGAGCGGGTTTGGGCAGTTCTCGATCAACGGCAACCGGGATCGGTCGAACAACTACACCGTGGACGGCACCGACAACAACGATCCGTTCTTCAATAACTCCGCGTTCAACCAGACTGGGATCGGAGGCGCACCGGCGTCGCTGCTGCCGATTGATGCGATCCAGGAATTCAACCTGCAGGCGCAACTTTGCCCCCGAGTACGGGCGCAACAGCGGATCGGTGATCAACATCGTGACCAAGTCGGGGACGCAATCATCTGCACGGCTCGGCGTTCGAGTTTCTGCGCAACAGCGCGATGGACGCGCGAAACTTTTTCAATCGCACGCCCGCGATCAAGAGCCCGTTTCAAAATAACAATTTCGGGGCGTCGCTGGGCGGGCCGATTATCAAGGACAAAACTTTTTTCTTCGGCGCGTACGAGGGACAACGCGAACGGGTGGGATCGGACTTCGCGTTCCAGGTCCCGGGAAATAATCCCGCGCTTCCGGCTAGCGGAAATTCTTTGCCGAACCAGATTACGGCGGCGCAGACTCTGGTCGAGGGCAACGGCGTGACGCCCAGCCCGGCGCTCACCAATATTCTGACCTCGATCTTTCCCGCCGCGACCGGTTTCAACGGAACCGCCGGAACGCTTTCCGGCAGCGTGAAGGACAAGAACGATGGGGACAGTTTTATTGCCAAGATCGACCAGCAGATTACTCAGGCCGAGTCGCTGACGGGGCGCTACGCCTTTGCGCGCAGCCAGCAGGTTTTCCCCTTGGGCGGTCTGGGATTTGGCGCGGGCTCGCGGCTTCCCCAGTTTGCCCAGACCTCGCCGACGCGGGTGCAATTGCTGTCGTTCAGCTTGCTGTCGACTCTGAGCGCGACCAAGATCAACGAAGTGCGTTTCGGCTACAGCCGCTATCGCACGTCGTTCAGCGCGCTGGATGCCAACCTCGATCCCGCCAGTTTCGGCACGGCGACGGTGCCTTCAATCTGGGGACCGGCAAGACGGGACTGCCAGAAATCGATTTCGGGGGCACGTTCGAAAACCTGGGGGCAAGCGCGTTCAGTATTCCGCGCGGGCGCACCAGCCAGAGTTTCCAGATTCTCGACAATTTCACCTGGCTGAAGGGGCGCCATACCATCAAGTTCGGCGGGGAGTACCGGCGCGCCGCGATCAGCAGCTTCAACGACAATCTGGAGCGTGGGCTGTTCTCGTTCGGATTCGACACGAGCAGTTTGGCATTGTGCCCTGGAGCCTGCCGGATCCTGTCGAGTGCAGCGACGCGGGGGCGGTGACGCTGGCCAATTACTACCTGGGCAATACGTTTCCTTTGGTCAATGCTGGCAACACGCAACGCAGCACGTTCAACAATGGCCTGGCATTTTTTGCGCAGGATGATTTCCGGGTGTCGTCGACGTTCACGCTGAATTTCGGCATGCGCTGGGAATACTTCGGTCCGCTGGGCGAGAAGAGCAACCTGCTTTCGAACATCGGCCAGGACGGCAACCTGGCGATGGTCGGGACCGATGGGCTGAATGGCGCCTACAATCGCGATCTCAACAACTTCGGCCCGCGCGTTGGTTTTGCCTGGAACGTATTCGCAAAGACGGTGGTCCGCGGCGCTTATGGCATCTTATTACGACTACATCCCGCAGGATCTGCTGATCGCGAATTTCACCAACTCCGCGGGTCTGGCCACGAATCCGATCGGGCCGCAGCCGGTGCTCCCGCTGAGCAATACCTACGACTCCACGGCGTGGAGCGGCATCAACCCGGCGAATACGGTGGTGAGTCCGATTCCGCCACCATACCCGCCGGCGCAGTCGGACATCTTCTTCACGCCGCGGAATCTGGTGACTCCCTATTCGCAGAACTGGAATGTGAACATGGAGCAGGAGCTAGGGGGGAGTGTGGCTCTGCAACTGGGCTATATCGGGAGCAAGGGAACGAAACTGGTGCGGCTGCGCGATGCCAACCAGCCCGACGTGAACGGCAACCGGCCAAATCAGAACTATGGCTTCATGGACGAGTTTGCCACCATCAGCGCCTCGAACTACCACGCTTTGCAGGCCACGTTGCGCAGCCACAACTGGCACGGTCTCTCCGGATTTGCGGGATATACGCTTTCGAAGTCGCTGGATGACGCCTCCGACGGCATCGACTTCAATTTCGCGACCGTGGCCTTGCCGCAGGATTCCAACAATCTCGCGGCGGAGCATGGGCCGTCGAACTTCGACGCGCGGCATCGTTTTACGGCGGCTTTCACCTATCAGTTGCCGCGGTTCGGTGGTCCGAAGCGTTTGAGCGATGGCTGGCAGGTGAACGCCATTGTCACCCTGCAGAGTGGCCGCCCCGTGCCGGTCGTCAACGCCAACGATACCAGCGGAGCAAGCTTCGACCAGTTTCCCAGCCCGTCGAATTTCCACCAGCGTCCGAACCTGATTCCGGGGCAGCCGATCATCAATTCGAACTGGGCATCCGGTCCGGATACGATCGGCTACCTCAACGGCAACGCATTCGCGGACCCGCCACTAAGACAATGTGACG
>CAVPXW010000003.1:0-512748 GCA_963709865.1 uncultured Acidobacteriota bacterium | reverse complement strand
GCCCCGGTGGTACATGTACTCGCGGTCACACTGTGGCTGCCTGGCGGTCCCCTCGGTAATCTTGCCGTAGTTACTGTCTGCCCCTAGTCTGAAGAGGCATGCCCCTTCGCTGCCTTCTGTTTTCCTCGGACGAGGCAACGGCTGAGCCCATTCGTCAGGTGCTGGCCGGTCTCAGCGTGGAGGGAGAGCACTGCTCCGACGCGGTGGCCGCGGTCGAGCAAGTCACCAACCAGAATTTTCAAATCGTCATTATCGATTGGGATAGGCAGCCCGAAGCTCCACTGCTGCTGGCGGCAGCCCGCGAACGCAAGGCTTCGGAACGTCCGCTTACGCTGGCGATCGTGAGTGATGACCTCAGCGTTCCGAAAGCGCTGCAAGCAGGCGCGAACTCGATTTTGCGCAAGCCGTTTCAGGTCAACCAAGTTCGGGACACTTTGACCACCGCGCGCGATCTGTTGCGCGCCCGGCAGGAGTCGGCGCAAGCTGCCGCGGCGGGTGCGTCTGCAGGCTCGCCATCAACGCTTTCGGCCAGCCTGGAACCGGGAAAAGAGAGAACTCTGCGGGCTGGAGAATTCTTGCAGTCGGGCCCCACGGCTCCGGGCGGACAGTTCGTCACCGAGGGGGGAGGGCAGGCTTCGCTGCAGCCATCGCTGGTGGAGCCAGTCGATCCGCTGAAGAACCTGGAGCCGGTAGCGGCTTCGGTCACAGAAGCTAAGCCGCCTGCGCCTCCGCCACCTCCGACCAACGAGCCCCGAGGATTGGAATGGTACCTAAAAACACGGGCCGGGACGTTGCCGCCGATTCCAGCGCAGGCCGCTGCCCCTCCCGCCGCGGCCGCGAAACCCGAACTCATTGGGTTCGAGCAGACGCCTGCGCCCTCCCCGGTACACGCAGACGACCCGGCGCGAGAGTCCACGCCCGACGTACAGCCGGATCCGCACGCCGTCCAGGAGCAGAAGCACGAGCAGAAGAAAGAAGCGGAACTCTTCGCCTATATCTCGGGAGAGAACAGAGAATCCGAAGTCGCTTCCGGGCCACGGTTCCGGCTGGGCAAGGGGGCCATCATCGGAGCGCTGGTTCTGGCCAGCTGCGCGATTGCGGGGGCTCCGCAAGCACCCTGGCATCCGAAAATGAAAGTGCTCTGGGCTCGCGGGCAGCAAACGCTGCACGGCTGGCTGAACCCACAACCGGTCACTCCGGTGCAGGCGCCCGTGGCCCACGAAGACTTTGGCCGGGCTGGCGATGAATACAAGTTGCCCGTCGCCGAAAACATTCCGGATGCAACCACCGATCCTTCTCAAATTCAAGTCCTTCCGGTGATTGATCCGACAGCGAAGAAGCCGAATAACCTGGGTGGGAATGCGGAGCAGCCTCCGGCCCAGGGTGACGGCGCAGGCGCGACTCCGAGCGACCAGGCGCCGCCCTCCGGAGCCCAGGCGCCGCCCTCCACGCCCGAGGCGGCACAGCCAGTCAGCGCACCGGTCGCCAGTGGACCTTCCGCAGGCAGTTCGAGTCCGTCGACCACTCCGGCGGTTACCGCTCCTTCTCCGGCTGCGCCGCCGCGTTCTGACCCACCGGCTGTGGTTCCTCCGGTTGCACCCCCGGTGTCTGCTGTTCCCGCGCAGCCTTCACCCGCGAAGAGTCTGCAACCGCACTACGCCTCGGCTCCGGCCAATGTTCCCTCGAGCCTGAAATCGCAAATGGCCACGATGACTCCCGACGCCAGCGGCAACAAGCCTGCCGAGAATGCCATGCCCTCGATCGAGCCCGTCGTGGTTCCTGAAGCCACCGAGCGTGCGCTTCTTACGGACCAGCCCGCCCTCGATTATCCCGCTAACGCCAGGGGACAGCACGGGACGGTAGTCCTGCAAGTTCTGATTGGCCGAGACGGGACCGTCCAGGACGCCAAGTTCATGCAAGGCTCGCTGGCGTTTGCCCGGACCGCGATCGACGGCGTGAAGTTATGGAAGTTCAAGCCCTACACCATGAACGGGCGGGCGGTTTCGGTCCAGACCCAATTCACCATCAGCTTCAAGCCGGGACAGTGAGAATAAGTTGTTTGTTTTGTTGAGGGCACCTAGGTACGGCGGCACACCCCAGGTTTAGTCCGAAATCAAGCCGGATGACAGCCCGGGATTTCACCCGTCTGATCAATGAGTCTGCCACGGTCCACATTACCGAAGAGGCTCCGACCATGCAGCCCAGGGGTCGCAAGCTGCATCTAGAGGGATATATAATAGGGAGAGTTTCTCAGGAAGCAGTTCCTTCCAGAAGAAGACCAAAACAGATGTCCATGAAAACCAAAGCAGCGATTCTCGTCACCTCCTTTGCCGTATTACTGTTCGTCGTTGTGGGTTCGATGGGAGGTGTGCACGCCTCCTCTTCGAACGACGGCTCTTACCGTCAACTGCAGGTTTACAGTGAAGTGCTCTCGCGCGTGCGCAGTGAGTACGTGGAAGAGCCGAACATTCCCAAGGTGACGGACGGCGCGCTGCACGGACTTCTGGAATCGCTCGATTCCAACTCCAGCTACATGTCAGCCGACGCCTACAAGGCATTCAAGGCGCACAAGGCAGAATCCAAGGGCGGAATCGGCGCGGTCGTGTCGAAGCGTTTTGGCTACGCCGCCGTGGTCGCCATATTGCCGGGATCCCCGGCGGAGAAGGCGGGGATTGAGCCGACCGACATCTTCGAATCGATTGAAGGACAAAGCACGCGGGAAATGTCGCTGCCCGAAATTCGCAGCCTGCTGGCCGGCACTCCGGGATCGACCCTGAATGTTGCAGTGGTGCGCGCCCGCAAAGCCGAGCCGCAGAAGGTTGCGATCCTCCGCGATGTGGTCAACATTCCTCCGGTGGCCGACAAGATGATGGACGACGGCATCGGCTATGTGAAAGTCGAAGCCCTCACCAAGGGCAAGACGCAGGAGATTGCGTCGAAGATCAAGGCGCTGGAGAAGTCGGGAGCGAAGAAGATTCTACTCGATATCCGCAACTGCGCCGAGGGCGAGGAAACCGAGGGCGTCGCGGTGGCGAACCTGTTCCTCAACCATGGGACGATTACCTATCTGCAGGGACAGAAATTCCCACGCGAGGCGTTCAATGCCGATCCCGCCAAGGCGATCACTAACCTTCCCGTCGCAGTACTGGTAAATCGGGGAACTTCGGGCGCTGCGGAAATTGTTGCGGCCGCGATTCTGGAGAACGCTCGCGGGGACGTTGTCGGCGACAAGACCTTTGGTGAAGGCTCGGTACAGAAGACGTTCGACCTGCCCGACGGTGGCGCGTTGATCCTCTCCTACGCGAAGTACTACTCGCCCAGCGGAAAAGCCATTCAAGACACGGCGATCACGCCCAACGTTCTGGTGGCGGACGCGGTCGACGACTCGGTGGGTCCGGAGGATGAAGATAGTACCGCCGCTCCCGATCAGGAAGCCAAGCCCAAGAACACGGTGGATGATCAACTGAACAAAGCGGTGGAAGTGCTCAAGAGCCGCGCCAGCTAGTCTCCACCAGTAGCGCCAGCTGTCCCCGGGGGCGTCTCGCCCCCGGCTTCAATTCCCGAGCGACTCCGTTCCCTTGCCACCTCGATCCGTGACGGGGCCGCCCTGCGAAATGCTATCCTGACCTCGTCTCCCCATGAAGTCTCTCTACGAACATCTTCCCCCAGTGGAAATCGGCGGGCGCAGGCTGGTGGGCCGCGTTCTGTTTGGCCTGCTGGTGCTGGTGGCCGTGCTGGTGGGAGCGACGGCGGGTCTGCTGCTGGTCTACACCACAGACCTGCCGCAGGTCGACGCGCTGGAAGCCTATCGTCCCAGTTCCATCACCGAACTCTACGACGATCACGGGCGGGTGATTGGCTCGTTCGCGCTGCAGCGGCGCGTGGTGGCGGGCTACGATGATTTCCCCCCGGTGTTGCGCGATGCCCTGGTCTCGATCGAGGACAAGGACTTCTACCTTCATTCCGGCGTTAACTTCTGGCGGATCGTGGGCGCCGCCTATCACGATGTTGAGTCCGGCGGCCGGGTGCAGGGAGCATCGACGCTGACCATGCAGTTGGCGCGCAATCTTTTCCTCTCCCCCGACCGCTCGTTTCATCGCAAAGTGCAGGAGACGATGCTGGCCATCCAGATCGAGCGCCGCTTCACCAAGCCGCAGATCTTCACCTTGTATGCCAACCAGATTTTTCTGGGCCACGGCGTCTACGGGTTCGAGGCGGCGTCGGAATTCTACTTCAGCAAGCCGGCGAAAGCGCTGACGGTCGAGGAAGCCGCCCTGCTCGCGGGTTTGCCCAAGGGGCCGTCGGTGTACTCGCCGATCAACCATCCCGACCGCGCCCAGAGGCGGCGCACCCTGGTCATCAATGCCATGTTGGAGGACGGCAAGATCACGGCCGCGCAAGCCGCCGACGCACGATCTGCCCCGGTGGTGCTCCACCTGGCGCACGATCCCAATTCGCTGGCGCCCTATTTTGTGGAGGAGATTCGCCGCTACCTGGAAGGCAAGTACGGGAGTGATCAGGTCCACGAGGGCGGATTGAAGGTTTACACCACACTCGATGTGGATCTGCAAAAGGCCGCGAACCAGGCCGTGCTCGACGGCTTGGCCGCCTATGAGCGGCGGCACGGCTGGAAAGGCCATTTGGAGAATGTCGTCGCGGAAGGTCTGGTTCCCGACAAATATTTTCATCCCGACTGGGACGATGAGCCTGAGGTGAACGGATATGTTCACGCGCTGGTAACCTTTGCGGGGACGGGCATCGCCACCCTGAAGTTTGGACGCTACACGGCGGCGCTGGGACAGCCCGAGCTCGCCTGGACGCAACACAAACTCGCGGACATTCTAAAAACCGGCGACATCTGCTACGTCAAGATTGTGTCGCTCGGCGCCAACGGCGCGGCACACGTCAGTCTGGAGCAAGATTCCGGAGCGCAGGGGGCACTGCTGGCCATCGACAACGCTACCGGCGGAATCAAGGCGATGGTGGGCGGACGCGATTTCAACGAATCCAAGTTTGACCGTGCGACCCAGGCCATGCGGCAGGTAGGGTCTTCGTTCAAACCCTATGTGTACACCACGGTCATCGATGGAGGCGCCAGTCCTGACGATACGATTCTCGATGAGCCCGTCAGCTTTGAGACTTCTTCCGGGCCTTACTCCCCGCACAACTACGACGAAAAATTTGAAGGCATCATCACCTTGCGGCGTGCCTTGGCGCAGTCCCGCAACATTCCCGCTCTGAAGCTGGCCAACAAAGTTGGCATCAAGAGCGTGATCGACTACGCCGGACGCTTTGGCATCACCGCGAAGCTGCCCCCGTATTTGCCGGTGGCGCTGGGATCGGCGGAAATTGCGCTGATTGAGCAGACCTCGGCGTATAGCGTATTTCCCAACGACGGGGTGCGCGTGATCCCGCGCTACCTCACGCGCGTGACCGACTACGAAGGCCGGGTGTTGGAGGAAGATTTTCCCGACGTGAAAGACGTGATCAGCGAGCGCACGGCCCGCATCATGACCTCCATGCTGCGCGAAGTGGTGCTGCACGGCACGGGAGTCGCGGCCGCCAGGTTGCCGTTTCCGGTTGCCGGCAAAACCGGGACCACCAACGATTTTACCGACGCCTGGTTTATGGGATTCTCTTCGACCATGACTTGTGGAGTCTGGGTAGGCTACGACGAAAAGAAGTCTCTGGGAGCCAAAGAAACCGGGGCACGCGCGGCGTTGCCCATCTGGATGAACTTCATGACGGTAGCGATGGCCGGAAAAGATCCCGGCGATTTCCAACCGCCGCCTGTGACGCCGCATACCGTAGCCCAAAAAGTAGATACACCGGACGCCGCCCCAGCCGCCGAAGAAGCACATTGAAGCAGCGCCGATTTATAACGTAGCGCCGGCGTCCCGCCGGCTGTCGCGCCGGCGTCTCGCCCGCGCACGCAGTGGTACAGTCAGATTCCGGAGGACATTGATGAGTAGGCACGCGCTCCAACCCTTGCCGATTGCTTTCGTCTTCATCGCACTCTTCGCGGCCGCGCAGACATCATGGAACGCCGCCGGCGCGGACGCCACCAAATCCGCCGTCGAGCACGTTCTCCGCACGCAGCAGGAGTCCTGGAACCATCACGACCTCGACGGCTTCATGGCGGGCTACTGGAATTCCGCCGACCTGACTTTCTTTTCCGGCGCCAAGCAGACCAGCGGCTGGCAGGCCACGCTGGACCGCTACAAAGCAACCTATGCCAGTCCGGGGCACGAGATGGGAACCCTGGAGTTCTCCGCGCTGCGCATCGAAATGCTGGGACCGGATGCGGCCTTCGTCCGCGGCGCCTGGCATCTGACCATGCCGGATGGAAAGACTCCACATGGCCTTTTCACCCTGGTCTTCCGCAAGTTTCCCGACGGATGGAAGATCGTGCACGACCACACGTCGGCCGCGGAGTGAGGGGCAGCTTCTAGCTCTCTAACTAAGCGAACCGAAGGACTTCGCAACCTGTGGGAAGTGTATGACTCCGTCGCGCGCAGAACGACCCTCGAATTACTCGACGCCTCTACTTCTTTACTCGAAGCTGCACGCGGGTTCCCTCCGGCAAAGTGCCGTTCAATAATTCCACTTCGCCGTTACGCACGATGCCTTCGAACTCCTGCTGGGTCTGGTTCGAAACCCGCGCGGCCGAGGCGGCCGCGGCCACAGGGGCAACACTTCGTCCCATGCCTTTGTCCATCGCATCATTCGCCAGGCTGTCCGCTTCCTGATTCTGCTCGCGGAAGGCGTGACCGATCGAGAACCAGTCCAGTTGCGCGATCAATTCCTTGGCCCGCCCGTGCAGGTCTTGCAGCACCGCGTTCTTCACCTTGTAGATGCCCTTGATCTGCCGCACCAGCAATTCCGAGTCGCTGATCAGCTTCAGCGCTTTAGGCCCGTGTTGGATCGCGTATTCGAGGGCCGCGATCAATCCTTGGTACTCGGCAAAGTTGTTCGTCTGGTGACCCAGATACTCGCTCAGGGCGGCGACTTTCCGTCCGGATTCGTCCTTGATCACCACACCGTAACCCGCTGGACCGGGATTGCCTCGCGCCCCGCCGTCGCTGTGGGCAATCAGATAGTGCTCGGGAGGATTCTCGCGGGATTCGAACAGGTGCCTGGTTCCGGAGCTGCGCGACGAGTACATGATTCGAGTTTACAACGAGGCTCGGAAACGGCGTCGTTCGCGCGGTTTTTCCCCCCGGTCGAGCTTCGCTCGACTGGACAGCCCCTTCGACTCCGCTCAGGGCAGGCTGGGGCGGCCGTCCCCACATAAACCTGGAAGAACTCACCCCCTCAGCGTCCTGCAGCGAGGCGAGTGGCCAGGCGCGGAGGCAGTTTCGCGGCGAAAATGCGATCCTGCGCCGCCTTCAAGTTGTAAGGCGTGCGGTGGAAGTGGACCACCTGCGCGTCCGTGTCAAACAGGGCGAACGCGGCGCGCCAATCGCCGTCGCGCGGCTGGCCGACGGAACCGGGATTGATCAAATATCGAGCCGTAGGCTTGAGTTGCAGCGGAACCGATTCGGGTTGGCCCACCGTGCGGTATTCCGGGCGGAAACCGTCGGCAGACGAACCGTTGGCAAAAAATCCACCCTGCAGATGCGTGTGACCAAAAAAAGTCAACGGGGAGGTCAGGGTGATCAGCGGCGCCAGCGCGTCCCCCAGGGAAACGACATACTCATCCTCATCGTTGGGCGAGCCGTGGACCAGTTGCACCTCAGGAAAATCGGGCAACGACACCGGACCATGCGGCAGTTCCCGCAGCCAATCCAGATTCGCGGGCGTCAGTTCGTTGCGCGTCCAGATAGCCGCAGCAGCCGCCATGGGGTTGAAATCGTCCAGGTCCATCACGCCCGTGGCGGCCTTGTCATGATTGCCGCGCACAAAAATCTTCCCCAGTTTGCGAGAACGCTCGCTGACTTCGTTCGGACTGGCGCCGTAACCGACGATGTCTCCCAGGTTGACCACCTCGTCGAAGGACGGAGCAGCGGCCAAGGCTGGCTTCCAGAGCTTCGAGATTGGCGTGGATGTCGCTGAGCAGCAATATGCGCACGAATCACCGGACAAACTGCCGATTATAGACTAATGCCTAGTCTAAGATGCTGGCAGCACGGCCTGCGAGAAACAATGTCATGAGCAAACTGCTGGGTTGGCGGTTCAAAGACAGAATGCCGTTGTGGTTCAAGCTGATCGTCGGACTTCTGCTCACAGATTCCGCGCTTCATTTTGGACTGTTGTCGACGGTTTCAAGCTGGGCGCTGCCAGCGCCGGACGCTGCCCATTCTTATCGCTTGCCTTTCCGGGACGGCGGGATCTACTTCGTCCAGTCCTGGCTGGGCTGGTATTTGAACGCGTGGTGGCTGGGATTGGGGCTGCTGGCAGTGTTGGCTTTGCTGCTAGCACTAAAGCGTAGCCAGCTTGAACGTGCCGGCTGATTTTTCCCCGAACGTCAATCCGTTATCGCTGGACATTTACGACTGGGCAGCGAGCCCAGTGGCCGGGTGCAACTTCGACGAGTTGCGGAAGCGCACGGGTGCACTCGGGGATACGGAATTCGCAGCGTGGTTCGAAGCTGCAGCCCGGTGGCATCGCGTGCAGCGCGGGCACGGTGCCGGGAATCGTCTGCAGCGGGTGGGTGCGGTCTGTCCTGAGATCGGGCACGGCCTGCAGCAATCCGCGCGTGTAGGGATGCGCCGGCGCCTGAAAAATGTCACGCCGGTTGGCGAGTTCCACCAGGCTGCCGGAGTACATCACGGCAACGCGGTCGGCGATCTGGGAAACCACCGCCAGGTCATGGGAAATGAAAAGCATCGCCAGTCCAAACTTGGTTCGCAATTCAGCCAGCAACTCAAGAATCTGCGCCTGGATGGTGACATCGAGCGCGGTGGTCGGTTCGTCGGCAATCAACAACTGCGGGCGGTTGACGATGGCCATGGCGATCATGATGCGCTGCCGCATGCCGCCGGAAAGCTGGTGAGGATAATCGCGGGCGCGGCGCGCGGCGTCGGGAATGGCGACGTCGTTCATGGCGTCGACCGCGCGCTGCCAAGCCTGCTTTTTCGAGGAAGCATTGTGTGCCACCACTGCTTCGGCGATCTGATCTCCCACGCGCATGACCGGGTTCAGCGCAGTCATCGGTTCCTGAAAGATCATGCCCATGCGCGAGCCCCGCAACTGCCGCATGGCATCGTCCTCCAGCGTGGGCAGATTCCGTGGGGCGGCGCCGTCTTCTGTGAACAGTATCTCGCCGGAGACCCTCGCCTGCGGCGGCAACAGGCGCATGATGGCCAGAGAAGTGATCGACTTGCCGGAACCAGACTCGCCGACCAGGCCGACGACTTCGCCAGGCGCGATGGAGAAGCTGAGGTCACGCACGGCAGTTAAAGATCGTGTGAGGACAGCCGCCATCGGCTGTCCTGCCGCGCGAGCGGCCGAGCTTTTTCCCTGCACTGGGAATTCAATGTTGAGCTGGCGAATGTCGAGCAGTGCGGGCACTCGTTTATGGTAGCAACGAAAGTCGCCCTGCGGGCGATGGACAGCCGAGGGCGGCTGTCCCCACACAGGCCTTTCGTCTCAACCTCTACTGTCCCAGAATTAGCGGCAGGCCATTCTTGCTATTCCCAATCACCACCACCTTGGAGTTGGCGCTCTTGGCCAGGTTTTCCGTGGCCTCAATGCCCTTCCATTCCAGCAGTGACGGGGTGATGCCTTGGGCGACGATCTGCTGGAAGTCGCGAACTCCGGCGGCTTCGATGCGCTTGCGTTGCGCTTCCTGGGTTTCTTTTTGCAGGCGGAAGTTCATGGCCAGCGATTCCTGCTCGGCCTGCTGCTTGGCTTCGATGGCAGACTTAAGTGTGGCGGGCAATTGGATATCGCGCAGCAGAACGTTCTCCACGGTCAGGCCGCGCTCCTTCAGCTGAGTGCTTACCTGGTCATAAATCTGCTTTGCCACCATCTCCCGCTCGCCGGTGTAGAGAGCGTTCGCGGTATGCGAGGCCGTGGCCTCACGGATGGCCGAGCGCAGAGTGGGTTCGACCACCACATTCTCGTAATCGGAGCCAATCTTCTGGAAAACTTCGGCGGCCCGGTCCGGATTCAAGTGATAGATGAGCGAGGTGTCCAGGCTCATCATGAGGCCTTCGCTGGAAGGCACGCTGGCGGATTCCTTGAGCGTCTGTGTCTGGATGGAAAGCTCGTTATTCGTTTTCAGCGGGCTGATGAGGTGGATGCCCTCGCCCAGAGTCCCGTCGGTTTGAACTTTGCCGAAGAGCGTGAGCACGCCCACGTGGCCGGTGCCGACGCGGGTCACGGAACTGAACAACAGAATTACAAGCAGGAATGCGGCGATTCCCAGGCCAATCAGGCGAAGCAGGCTGCCGCCGTGACCGCCACCGCCATCAATAATTCTGCCCCGCGCTGGATCAAAAATCGTCATCGTAGTTCTCCCTGAGAGATTCTAGGTGGGAGGAGACGAGGAAGATAAGTGGCTTGTCTGGCTCAGGGAGGGGGCGAAACATCGTCTTCGCGCTCATGAACCGAGTCGTGAACTGGTCTGTAGCCACTCCTGTCACGCTGTTAGGGTTAGCCCATGCGGGGGGGGCACGCATCAGGAGCCACGGTCTAAGGCTGGCCGGTCAAAACTGTCTCACCTGGCCGCGCGAAGCTACATACCAACCGGTGCTCTTCCAAGTCGCTCTTGGCGCGCTCCATATCGACGTTCTTCGAGGCTGCAAACTCCGTGCTGATTCGATAATACGCAGCCGAACGGGCCTCGAAATACTTACTACGCCTGAAGTCAAGAGTTCGCTCCAGATCCTTGCAGATTAAGCAGCCCATGGCTATTCCTCCAGCCTGCCCTCTGATCCATAAGGCGACTGCGAACGTGGTACCTTTACCGCTTCGGGTTGAGGATCTCCCGCTCGGCGCGAAACCAGTCTTGCTCCTCTTGGCCGGGTTCACGACCACGGCTTTCATACAACGCGTAGGCCCGCTCTCTGATCTTGCTATCGGACGGGGCGGCGTCTGCCATCACTGCCAACTTTCCGGGAGCGCTTTTCGAGGTGACGGCAACCGGCGCCTTCGCTTGTTTGTTAGCTTTGGGATCGAACACAGGAGTCCTCCGAATGCTGTACTAAGAGGAACGTACTTCAGATGGACTGACTTAGTTCAGAGGACCTGAAAAGAGGAGAGGAACTGCTCACTCAGTCTCAACCCTACGCTGAACTTGCACGCTTGTCCAATCTCGAGATGATCGCTCGCAGCACCTGTTGATCCTATTTCCCGTTCTTCTCGCTGGCGGACGCTCAAATGACCCTTGATCATCCACCTTTGCAGTCCGGCGTTCCTGAATCTTGCCGTCTCGCTGCTGCATCTCTTACAGTAGTCTATGAGCAAAATCCACATTCCTACCCCTTTGCGCCAGTATGTCGGCAAGCAAGCGTCCGTGGAAGTGCCTGGCGCTACGGTCGGCGAGGCAATGAGCGCCCTGGTAGCCCTGCATCCCGATCTGCGGAAGCACCTTTACACGGAGGACGGTAAGCTCCGGGCTTTCGTCAATCTCTACCTCAACGACGAAGACATCCGCTACCTGCACAAAGAGGCGACCGCGTTGAAGGAAGGTGATAACATTTCCATTGTGCCTTCCATCGCCGGAGGCACGATCTGACTGGGGATTCGCGAATCTTGAAATGAGACCTGCCACCACAAACTGTTGTTGTATGTGCAGTCCTTCCTGTTGTTAGTGGCGTGACCCGTCGCAATCCTGAAACTTTCACGGCTTCAACCCGAGGACTTTATGGCCACCACCACCGAACTTCCAATAACGTTGAACAAGGACGAAATCCTGCGCTACTCACGCCATCTGATCATGCCCGAGGTGGGCATGGAAGGGCAGCAGAAGCTGAAGGCGGCGCGGGTGCTGTGCATCGGCACCGGCGGGCTGGGATCGCCCATGGCGCTGTACCTGGCGGCCGCAGGCGTGGGGACGCTCGGCCTGGTCGATTTCGATGTGGTGGACTACACCAACCTGCAGCGGCAGATCATCCACTCGACCGCCGACGTGGGACGCAAGAAGCTCGATTCCGCAGCGGACAAGCTGAAGGGGATCAATCCCTTTCTGAACCTGCGGACCTTCGACACGCGGCTGACCAGCGCGAACGCGATGGAACTGTTTCGCGACTTCGACATCATCGCCGACGGCACCGATAACTTCCCCACGCGCTACCTGGTGAACGATGCGTGCGTGCTATCCGGCAAGCCGAATGTGTACGGGTCGATTTTCCGCTTTGAGGGCCAGGCCAGCGTGTTTGCCACCGAAGACGGGCCATGCTATCGCTGCCTGTATCCGGAACCGCCACCGCCGGGCCTGGTGCCTTCGTGCGCCGAAGGCGGCGTGCTCGGCATTCTCCCCGGCCTGGTCGGCGTGATGCAGGCCACCGAAGTCATCAAGCTGATTCTGGGCATCGGCGATCCGCTGATCGGGCGCTTGCTGCTGATTGACGCGCTGGGCATGAAGTTCCGCGAACTCAAGCTGCGCAAGAATCCGGACTGCCCGGTGTGCGGCACCCATCCCACAGTCACGAAGCTGATAGACTACAACGAGTTTTGCGGCATTCGTGGGGAGGAAAAACCTGTGGGCAGCGGAGTTCCGGAAATTCAAGTGGAAGATTTGAAGCGGCGTCTGGATGCGAAAGACGATCTCTTCGTGCTCGACGTGCGCGAACCGCACGAATACCAGATCTGCAATCTCGGCGGATATCTGATCCCGCTGAACGATCTGCCGAAGCGCGTAAGCGAACTCGATTCCAGCCGCGAAATCGTGGTTCACTGCAAAATGGGCGGCCGCAGCGCGAAGGCGGTCGCATTCCTGCAGCAGGCGGGATTCACCAAGGTGCACAACCTGGCGGGAGGAATCACGGCCTGGTCCGACCGCGTGGATCCGAAAGTGCCGAAGTACTGAGAGGCAGGTAGCGCGGGAGCGGGCAGGGTTAGCTCCGCAGCGGCTAAAGCCCCATACTTTTGCTCGATACTGCGGCACGCCTGAAGGCGTGCCCTGATACGAATCGCCTCCGGTTACCGAATGACCACCTGATGCGAATCGCCCCCGCCAACTGAATGACCACCTGATACGCATCGCGAGAGGTTCGTATCGGGGCATCGCTTTTTAAGCGATGCCGCCCAGGCAGACAACATCGACGGGCTTTAGCCCCTGCGGTGCAGGATCGAGTTCAAATCCAACATGAGCCGATGAGTGAGGAAACTCCGCCGCCTCGAAAACAAGATGCCGCCGCACCGGATTGTTGCGGATATATTCGCCCATCCGTTGAAACGCGTCAGCATCGAGAACGCGTATTTCTGAGAAACCTTTCTGCCAAACCGGAGCCTCAAAACCAAGCTCCCGTCCCGCTCGAAACGCAAACCCGCCCTTAATGAACTGCATGGCGCGCTCGATAGTCAAATCGCTCCCAACCGTCAGCAAGAGATGGAAATGGTCAGGCATTACAACGAATTCGTGTACGCGAAATTTTCGTTGTGCCCGATAGTCGTAGAGGACGCGCACGAATAATCCCGCCGATCGATCTGATTGCAGAATGTTCCTTTTGCCGGAAATTGACGAGGTGACGAAGAAAGTTCGAGCTCCGGCAATTACGCGTGAAGAATCGGAGTGACGAGTGGGTGCGGCCATAGACAGCGGCTGAAGCCGGGTTCTTTCTTCGTGCTGATTTCGGCACGCCTGGAAGGCGTGCCCTGATACGAATCTCTACGCCACGAAGGAATGGCTTCGATGTGATGATGGTCACGCAACCAGGACATTATTGTTCGCAGTTCCCGAAGTGGAACGAGAACGGCGTCGTGAACGGCGCGTAAGTTTTGGCGTTCCGTATCAGGGCACGGCTTCAAGCCGTGCCGCAAAAAGCCGCAAATTGGTCATGGCTTCAGCCACTGCGCTGGGCCGGAACGACGCAGCGGCTGAAGCCGGGTTCTTTCTTCGCGCGCGTTTACGGTACGCCTGAGAGGCGTACCCCGATACGAATCTCTACGCCACGAAGGAATGGATTCGATGTGATGATGGTCACCCAGCCAGGACATTATCGTTCGCAGTTCCCGAAGTGGAACGAGAACGGCGTCGTGAACGGCGCGTAAGTTTTGGCGTTCCGTATCAGGGCACGGCTTCAAGCCGTGCCGAAAGGAGCGCAAATTGGTCCGGCTTTAGCCGCCGAGCCTGGGCCGGAACGATGACGCAGCGGCTAAAGCCCAATTCCCTCTACGTGCGCATTTACGGCACGCCTGGAAGGCGTGCCCTGATACGACCCCGAAACGTACACGTCCCGGTTGCGAAGGCGCCCCCCTTCTTGTGCGCCCAATCATTGCTGAACTGCGATTGCGGGAGCATAATGGCCAGTTCTTAGGCCCCATCCACCCATGCCATTTCCAATCAAGTCTTCTCGATCTGCGGAGGCGCATGAAAACTTTGCTTGCAGTGGTCCTGTGCTTTGCAATTCCTCTGGCCGTTTTTGCCGGTGACAACGGCTACAAAGTCAACTATGACGGAGGATCGATTCCCGATACAAAAGCGGGAACCGGCATGAAGTTGTACATTGAATCGAATCAGATTCGACTCGTCAAAGACAAAACCGATGTCGTAACGATCCCCGCATCGGCGGTTACCGAGATCAGCTATGGCCAAGATGTGCATCGGAGAGTCGGAGCGGCGATTGGGCTTGCCGTGGTCTCCCTCGGGATCGGCGCACTGATGGCCCTTACCAAGTCAAAGAAGCACTACGTTGGCTTGACGTGGGCCGATGGTGACAAGAAGGGCGGCTTTGCCATGCAATGCGACAAGAATGATTACCGGGGAGTGCTCGCGGGTCTCGAAGGTATTACCGGTAAGAAGGCCGTAGACTCCGATGCCATGACGGTGAAAAACTGAAGCACTGCGACGGCTTGAGCGCTAGATCAAGAAGCTCGAAGTAGAGACCAAGAGAGGAGCGCGACGTCGCTCCCCTCTTGTATTTCCACCGACTTGTCCGCCAGCCCTTGCTGGCCCCTGACCCCCGCCCTTGCATTTTTGCCAGAAGTGCCGATAATTACGGGTTTCCTTCCCCCCGGGAGGTTTCATGCCGTTTCTTGTCCGCGCCCTGCGCCTTGGCGCACGCGTGTGTCCAGTCAACGCGCTTGCTCTTCGCCCCCTAGTTCTTGCTGCGGCGGTACTTGTCAGCTCCGCCGCCCACGCCCAAAACGCCGCGCCGGCACCGAACTCCGATCCCACCTATCAGGCTCTGCGCAATCTCACCCTCGGCGGCGAAGCCGTGAGCGTCCGCAATCTGGAACTGAAGCGCGAGGCGGGGATGTTCCATTTGCGCTCCGGCACCGTCTGCTTTGTGGCTCCGGTGGCGGGCAAAGTGACGGGAGCGGTCTTCACCGGGGACGGGAATTTCATTCTCGATCCGCCCGCGTCGGAACGAGCCATGCTGAAGCTGTTGACCAAGGAAGACGAGTTCAGTGAAAACTTCAGTCAGATGGTGCTGCGGTTCACTGACTCGACTTATGACGAAATCAAGAAAGGTGGCACGGCGGCCGCATCCAGTTGCGACGCCGGGCCGCTGAAAGAGAGCCAGCACATCACCCGGCACAAGCTCAAAAGCAATCTCGAGTCCCGGATACTGGAAGACGTGCTGAGTCCCGAGCCCGGGGGCTTGTTCATCGCTTTTATTCACGGCAAGCGCTACAACGGACAGGAACTCTACACCATTGATCCGCACGAAGGACGCGACCAGGTCGATTTCACCACCTACGACGAGAACAAGTACGGAGACTGGGCCTCGTTCCCCCTGGCGGGCGAGCATAAGAAGGGCACGATCGGACAGCCGATCCGCATCGACCATCAGCAACTGGAGACCACGCTCGAGAAAAATGCCAACCTGATCGGCAAGTCCAAAACCACCTTTACCGCACAACTGAATGGCCTGCGGGTGGTGCCGTTGAATCTGTTCCGCACCTTGCGGGTCCGCAGAGTAACCGCGGACGATGGCCAGCCGTTGTCCTTCATTCAGGAAGACAAGAACGACGACGCACAATTTGCCGTGATCCTGCCCAAGGCGCTGGCCGCCGATGAGCACTTCACTATCGCCGCCGAATACGAGGGCAAGGAAGCCGTCACCAACGAGGGCGGGGGCAACTATTTTCCCGTGGCCCGTGAGAACTGGTATCCCAACAATCCCAGCGGCGGCTTGGGGGAGTACGCGACCTACGACATGACGTTCCGCATCCCCAAAGGCATGCAAATTGCCGCCACCGGAGCACGGCTTAGCGATAGCAACGACGGTGGGCAGAACGTGACCGTGTGGAAGAGCGAGGCGCCACAAACGGTAGCCGGATTCAGCTTCGGAAGATTCAAGGTGGAAGAAGCAAAGCTGGATAAGCCGCCGTATGACGTGCAGTCGTTCGCCAATCAGGAGTCGCCCAGTTGGGTGCAGGCCCTGCAGCATGAGGCCAGCGGAGATGATCTGCCCAACATGGGATCGCACGCGTCGGAAGCCGCTCTGGGCACGATGAGCACCACCGGCCTGAACAAGAAATCCCTGGCCGAAGGCGAACTGGCTGTCCAACTCTACACCGACTACTTTGGCCCGTCCTTGTTTAAACACCTGCAACTGACCCAGCAGACGGCATGCAACTTCGGACAATCCTGGCCGGAACTGGTGTGGATTCCCATCTGCTACTACTTCGATACCACGGTGCGCCACCAACTCGGGATGGATTGGGGCGACCGGGGATACTGGAAAGTTGTGACTCCCCATGAAGTAGCGCACCAGTGGTGGGGGCACACAGTTGGCTTCAGCTCCTATCGCGACCAGTGGATGAGCGAGGGCTTCGCCGACATGTCGGCCTCGCTTTATCTGACGTTGATCGAGAAGAACCCGAAGAAGTTCATCGCCTTTTGGAACGACGAGCGCGACCTGTTGCTGGAGCGCGATGCGCAGGGTTTTCGGGCGATTGACGCCGGACCGCTGACCATGGGCTATCGCACCAGCAACTCCCGCACCGGCTTCGATACGACCCGCCGCCTGATCTATCCCAAGGGCGCGTATATCCTGCACATGCTTCGCATGATGATGCACGACAACCGCACGGGCGATCAGCACTTTAAGGAGATGATGCAGGATTTCGTGAGCACGTATCACGGCAAAGCTGCCACCACGGAGGACTTCAAGGCCATCGTGGAAAAACACATGACCCAGGAGATGGACATGGAGGGCAACCACAAGATGGACTGGTTCTTCAACGAGTACGTCTATGGGACCCAGCTGCCTTCATACCAGATGAACGCCACCTTCGACACGGGAGCGGATGGGGATGTGGTCATGAGTATGAAGATGACGCAGTCGAATGTGAATGACAGTTTCCGCATGCTGGTGCCGATTTACCTGGAGTTGCCGAACGGCATGTTCTTCCTGGGAAGAGCGCGGCTCACGGGGAACATGACGTTCGATCAGAAGATTCCGTTGAAAGGCTTGAAGGAAAAACCAAAGCGGGCGGTCATCAGTTATTACGACGATGTGCTGGCATCGCCCAACTAGGATGGCGGCTCGTGAAAAAAGGGGAGCACACACGTGCTCCCCTGAATATTTTGTGCAGCGTCGAATGCTACTTGCTCGACCCTGGCTGCATACCTTCACTGGAGTCGCCCAGCTCGAGGGCGAACTTCTTGCCTTCGAAGCGAGCGCCGGCCAGAGTGGCGCTTCCATCACCGTTACGCTGCATGACAGCCGCGTTGTTGGATGCCGGTGAGCTCAAGTCCACTACTTTCCCCGGTACTTTGGCGAGCACGGTCTTGCCCTGCATGATGCTGACTTCGACGTTGGGACCGCTGCCCTCCCACTGGAGTTTGTAGTCGCCGGGTTTCAGCTTGGCGCCATTGATGGTCGCCGGATGCTGCAACGTCAAGCTGGCTTTCGTAGCTGCAAATGCGCTGGAGGCCAGCAGCAAAGCCAACCCCATGACCAGACTCTTTGAAACTGTCGCAAACCTCATAGCTGCTCCTTTTTTCTTTCCCGAAGTCACGTCGGGAAGCGGTTGGGGCGGCCCGGCTCGCGACCAGCGCAAGAAAACACTTGTGTTTCCCCACGAATCGCCTACAATGCTGCCGCCGGGGTTGTGCAGGACAAGTCACAAGCTTGCTCTGCCGCCATGGGGGTTTTCTCATCTGGGCCGCCAAACCGAGTGTGAGAGAATCCCCAGACCCCGCAAAAAATCTCTTTTCAACTCTGACCAGCGTCACCTCTGCGCCGGCCCTCTATCCACTCCGAGAGACTACGTATTCGATGCTCTCGAAGTTCCCTTTGCTCGCAATCTCTCCGTACTTTCTTGGACGCGGGCTGCATCGTTCCGGTAGCAGGGAACTCCCACGAATTCGGTCCGGGGAAAGGAACAGTGCGTGCCTGTTTTGTGGAGATGAGTTAACAGAACATCGTCACAAAATGAGTGGCTCGCGCGACACAGGCCTTTGCTATCTTTGCGATCTCCGCGAGCCCTCAGGGATCTTTGCGGTTAAGTGCTTTTAGAGAAGCTTTAACCGCGAAGAACGCGGAGAAAACCTGCAGAGGACGCAAAGAAAGGTGCTTGCCCGCGCGACGCAGGCGTTTGTTATCTCTGCGTTCTCGGCGAGCCCTCAGCGATCTCTGCGGTTAAATGCTTTTAGAGGAGCTTTAACCGCGAAGAACGCGGAGAAAACCTGCAGAGGACGCAAAGAAAGGTGCTTGCCCGGATGTTTCCGCAAGAAATAGCGGGTTACCAAAGATTACAGAGGTAATGGGAAGTCCCCCAGGACACGCCCACCAACGCAGCTTTTCGTGATACTTCGTTTCCTCTGTGGTTGGGTTGTTTTTCTTTCTGTCCAATGTCTACGGTGCGCCCATTGGCGGCCCGGCACGGTTTCTGGTACACCTAACTGCTTGACGCTGGAAACCATCGTCTTCCTTTTCTTTGCCGGAGCGCTCGGCGGCGCCCTGAATTCCGTCGCGGGAGGCGGCAGCTTCATCGCGTTTCCGGCGCTGCTGTTCACCGGCGTGCCTCCGATCCCCGCCAATGCCACGAACACGATCGCGCTGTGGACCGCTGCCGCCGCCAGCGGAGGCGCATATCGCAAGCGACTGGATGTTCCCCGCCGTGTGATGATTCCGCTGCTGGCCGCCAGCCTCGGGGGCGGGTTAATCGGGGCTGTCCTGCTGTTGAAGACTCCGGCCCACACGTTCATGCGAGTGCTGCCCTTGGCTGACGCTGGGCGCGACTCTGCTTTTTGCATTCGGCAAGAAGCTAGCCGGCGGCCGCAAGTCGGTAATTGAGCACGAGGCCTCGACCATGGCCCTGGCGGGGACGACGCTGTTTCAGTTGTGCGTCGCGGTTTACGGAGGCTACTTCGGCGGCGGCATGGGGATTGTGATGCTCGCCATGCTGGCCGCTCTGGGCATGACCGACATTCATGCCATGAACGCGCTGAAGAGCGTGCTCGGGTTTGTGATCAACGGCGTCGCGGTCGTTACGTTCATCGTGGCCGGCGCGGTGTATTGGAAGCACGGCATCGTGATGATCGTCGGCGGAATTGTGGGCGGATACCTGGGCGCGCACTACGCGCTGAAGATGCCACAGAAATGGATCCGGATGTTCGTCGTGCTGGTGGGCGCGGGCATGACGGTGTACTTCTTCTGGAAGTCGTATTGAAACAAGTCGGCCACGGATTAACCCGGATCTTCACGGATCAAGATCTAAGAATTGAGTTGATCCGTGGAAATCCGTGTCGATCCGTGGCCGAAGTTCTTACTGCAGCGGCGCGGAGACGTGTTCGTGAACGGTGAGCCACTTCCCGTCGACATTTTCAAAAATGACCGTCCAGCGGAAATTCCCCATCTCGACTTTTCCGGCTTTGGTGGTCATCTCTTCGTGCACAGTGGCCGTGGCCCAGACCAGGTCGCCATGGGGATTCACGATGGCATCGTCATTCACCGTGAACTTCGCACTCTTGTAGCCCGCCAGGACACCCTTGACGCCTTTCTCGTATTCATCCCAGCTGCCGTATTTGAGCGGGGCGATGTCGAAAAAGGTGTGCGGGCCGGTGGCGTAATACTTGGCGACGTTGGCGGGGTCCAGGGTGGACCAACCGTCCCAGATTTTCTGCATGAGGGCTTTGTCGGGAGCGGGCCCTGCCGGCGCCTTCTTCATCGCTGACTTCTTCGTTTGAGCGGAACCGGACAGGGTCAGCGCGAGCAGACACAGCGAAACCGTTAGAATGCGCTTGAGCATGAGGGTTTTCCTCCAGGGAATCCGGCGGAATTCTCGCATAGAAAAGCAGGAAACCACAAAGGGCACTAGGGTTTCACCACGGAAAACACTGGGGCGAGGTTCGTCCGGTGCCAATTCAGTTTGACCGATTTCCACAGCGCACGTTAGAATAGTGAAGTTTGCCTGTACTGGCCGACCCGTTCTGGGGACGCCTGTCTCGGCTGCTGAAGCGCCGCGGCGGAAAACACAGCAAGCACAGGAAATCAGCAAGCCCCTTGGTTGCGCCCGTGTGCGCCCTGGGGTTCCGTTGGGTTTCGGTTTTAAGAGATCCGTTACAAGTTCCATACGGGCTGAATTTCAACGACATTTGACGGAGGCAGACGTATGTACGCGGTTATCCGCGCCGGTGGAAAGCAGTACCGGGTGGCGCCCGGAGACGTGATTCGAGTGGAAAAAGTGGGCACCGGCACCGACGGAGTGGTGGAGTTCCCCGTGCTGGCAGTATCCGGCGAAGAGGGCCAGGTGGGCCAACAGTCGGATGCACGCGTGGTCGGCCAGGTGGTGGAAGAAGGCCGCGGCGCGAAGATCCTGGTGTTCCATTACAAGCGCAAGAAGCAGTACAAGAAACTGCGCGGGCACCGGCAGGCCTATACGGCCGTGCGCATCTCTGAGATCGCCTTTGGCGGGCAGAGCTTCAAGGCTCCCGAATTGCCCAAGAAGGAAGCGAAGCCCAAGAAGGTGAAAGCGGCCGAGGTTGAGGCCGAGACTCCGGCGGCGGAAGCTACGGCGAAGAAGAGTTCAGCCAAGAAGAAGGCCGCGCCAAAGAAGGCGGCAAAGAAGCCGCCCGCGAAGAAAAAGTAACCCACGTAGGGACGGACGCATTCGTCCGTCCAGGTTTTAACTGACAACCGAGAACTGAGAACTGTCTTATGGCACATAAAAAAGGGCAAGGCACTTCACGAAACGGCCGCGATTCGAACGCGCAGCGGCTTGGGTTCAAAGCATTCGGCGGGCAGCTCGTGCCCGGCGGCACCATCATTGTTCGCCAGCGCGGCACCCGCGTGAAACCGGGGCTCAACGTCGGCCGCGGCAAAGACGACACGCTGTTCGCCAAAATCACCGGGCGCATCAAGTTCCTGAACAAGGGCTCGATGGGCAAGTTCGTGATGGTCGAGCCCGTCGAAGTCGAGTAGAACGAAGTCGAGTAGCGTCTCCGCTGCCGGAAGGTTCGCGGAGCGAGAACTCTAGCGCCACATAGCCTCGCCTTCGGGACGAGGCTTCTTGGTTCTTAGATGGATTTTCAAGCAGCATTTTTCCCTTCGTGTAACTTCGTGTCCTTCGTGGTAAATCCAAAAACCGATAACCACACAGGACACGAAGGTCAACGAAGGCGTTTGCCAACGACCGACGACCAACGACGACCGCATGTTCATCGATGAGGCAAAAATTCGGGTCAAGGCCGGAGACGGCGGGAATGGCTGCATGGCTTTCCGGCGGGAGAAGTTCGTCCCGCGCGGCGGACCTTCGGGCGGCGACGGTGGCAAGGGCGGCGACATCGTCATGGAGTCCAGCGAGCGGCATAACACGCTGGTGCATTTCCGTTTCAATCCCGAGCACACCGCGCAGCGCGGACGTCACGGCGAAGGTTCGAACAAGACTGGACGCGACGGCGAAGGCATCGTTCTGAAAGTTCCGGTGGGGACGATTGTGTTCGACGACGAAACCGGGGACAAGCTTTTCGAGTTCACGCAACCCGACCAGAGCTTCGTGATTGCCCGCGGCGGGCGCGGTGGGCGCGGCAACGCGCGCTTTGCAACCTCGGTACATCAAGCCCCGCGCGAGCATGAAGAGGGGCGTCCGGGCGAGGAGCATGTCTACCGGCTCGAACTGAAGCTGCTGGCCGACGTGGGGCTGGTGGGATATCCCAATGTGGGCAAGTCGACGCTGATTTCCCGCATCTCGGCGGCGCGTCCCAAGATTGCGGATTATCCGTTCACCACGCTCGAGCCCAACCTGGGAGTGGTCGCCGTGGGCGACGCGAAAAGCGAGGTCAGTTTTGTGGTCGCCGACATTCCGGGATTGATCGAGGGCGCGCATACCGGCGCCGGACTGGGCACGCAGTTCCTGCGCCACATTGAGCGCACGCGGCTGCTGGTGCATCTGGTCGATGTGTCCGATTCCAGCGGCCGGCCGGATGTGACCAAAGACGTCGAAGTGATCCTGGCCGAGCTGTGGAGCTTCGGAGCCAATCTCCAAGAGAAGCCGATGATCATGGCAGCGTCCAAGATCGATGCCGTGAACAAGGACAAGCTGGCCGCGCTCAAGCGCTATTGCAAGAAACATAAGCTGAAGCTGTACGAGATCTCCGCCGTGACGGGCAAAGGCATCGAGGAGTTGAAGTACGCGATGGCGGACGAAGTGCAGAAATTCCGGGAGCGGGAGCTCAGCGAAGCCGTGGGAAAGAATCCGTAGAGGACCCCGAAGCGGAAGGGTGCCCCGTTTCTCGCGTCCTTTGCGAGAAGCGGGGGAGTTCGCTGACACCACCACGAAACCGAGAAAGCCCGAGTCGGGAGAAGCACATACGGCAGGGGCAGAAACTGGCAAGGGCACGACTTCAGTCGTATAGTGACAGCGGCGTCCCGCCGGCGCTACCGAACAAAAGGCGGCCTGTGCAGGCCGCCTTTCCCCAAACGAATACCCACAAAACCCTGATCTTAGCTTACGCCCTTGGGAGCGGGCCGTGCTGGAAGTGATACTGCAGAATCCGCGCGGCCAGTGCGGGGGATAGGGTTGATCCGTTGCGCTCAACCGTACGCACGACTTCTCCGCGGCAGACGACTTCAGTCGCCGAGAGTCCGGCAATTTCTTGCGGGAGCACGAGATTGATTTCCAGTTGAGCACTGGGCTGCAGCGGTTCGTCGGCCTGGAAGAGCATGCCGGACCGGCTGATATTTTCGGTTGTGCCCACGTGCCAGTCTTTCTCGCCGAGACGGCGATAGCGCAGAGGCAAGTGAAGCTGGAAGCGTTGGGCGCGCGTGGGCGGAATTTCCCTGGCCCGCGCGGCGTGTTGGGGTTCAGCGGACTGCATGGACATAGCGACCTCCGGGGGAGTTGGGGTTGCGTCGAGCACTTCGCGCACTTTGCTTTTCAGGTCGCGAAGGTTAAAGGGCTTCTGGAGCAGGCGCACGCCTGCGTCCAGCATGCCGTTGTGTCCGATCACGTTTTCCGTGTAGCCGGACATGTAGAGTACTTTCACGTTGGGGCGAATTTCAGAAATGCGCTGGGCCAACTCGCGGCCGTTCATGCCGGGCATGATGACGTCGGTGAGCAGCAGGTGGATCATCGCCTCATGCGCCACCGCAATCTGCATGGCGACGGCGCCGTCGGCCGCTTCGATCACCTTGTAGCCCTGCTTTTCGAGGTACTGCCGGGCCAGGTAGCGCAGGTTGGCCTCATCCTCGACCAGCAGGATGGTTTCCGTGCCGGGCTCGACCTTGCGGTATTCGATGGGCGCGGCGACTTGCGCTACGGGTTCGCCGGTGGAGGCGACGCGCGGCAAGTAAATCTTGAAGGTCGTTCCCCGGCCCACCTCGCTGTAGACCCAGATGTATCCCCCGCTCTGTTTGATGATGCCGTAGACGGTCGACAAGCCGAGGCCGGTTCCCTTCGTTCCCTTGGTGGTGAAGAAGGGTTCGAAGATGTGCGACTGGGTCTCGTTATCCATGCCGGCGCCGGTATCGCTGATTGCGATCATGACGTAGTCGCCGGGCCGCAACGGGGCGTGAAAGCGGGCATAGTCCTCATCGAGCGTGACGTTGGAGGTCTCGATCGTGAGCTTTCCCCCGAAGGCATCGCGTCGCGGGCGTTGACGGCCAGGTTCATGATGACCTGCTCGATCTGTCCGGCGTCGGCGCGTACGGGCCAGAGATTAGGGCTGGGAGCCATGACCAGGTCGATATCCTCGCCGATCATGCGAGTCAGCATTTTGAAGTTTTCCGTGGCCACGTCGTTCAGATTGACGATCCTGGGAGCCAGCATCTGCTTGCGGCTGAAGGCCAGCAACTGGCGGGTCAACGACGAGGCGCGTTCGGCCGCGCTCGCGATTTCCTGGGCCGGACCGCGCAGGTGAGGCTCAGCGCCGAGACGTTCGAGCAGGAATTCGGAGTAGCCCGAAATCACCATCAGCAGATTGTTGAAATCATGCGCGATGCCGCCCGCGAGACGGCCCACCGCTTCCATCTTCTGGGACTGGCGCAGCTGTTGTTCGAGGGCGCGGCGCTCGGTGACGTCTTCGGCAAACAGCTCAAATACCAGGCCGCCATCCCCGCCGTTGGTGACCGAGCGGCCGGACACGCGAACCACCGTAGTCGTGTGGTTCTTGCGTTTCCATTCCGCGGCCAGCCCCTTGAAGGGTTCGGCCGAGCGCAGGAAGTCGGCCAGATCGAACCACTGGTCGTTGTCGGCATAGAGCCCAAAAATGTGCTGCCCGACCAACTCGGCGGGCGAAGTGTGGCCGAGCAACTCGAGGAAGGCGGGATTCGCGTCGAGAATCTTGCCGGTGGAGTCGCAGCGGCAGATGCCGTACGGGGCGTTCGTCACCAGCGACCGGAAGTTCAGCTCCGAGCGGCGTAAATTCTCTTGCGCCGAGCGCAAGGCCGCATTCAGCCAGCAGATCAGCATGGCGACGAAGAAGAACAGCGAGAGGCGGATGATGGCCGTACGCGCCTGCGCCGGGCTGTGCTCTCCCGCGAGCGTGAAGTAGGCGCTGACGGTCAGGGCGAATGCGGTGGCGACCACGCCTGGCTTCCAGCCCCCGTACCAGGCGCTCACCATGACCGCGACCGCGAACAGCGCGAGGCGGCTTTCGGACACGTCGGCCAGCAGAATCGTGGGAATCAGGGCCAGTGCCGTACTGAGCACTGCCACCCCATACCGCAGAATGGGGGCGCGGGCGGGAGGAATGCGGAGTAGGGGGAGGGTTACTCGCATGTCACCTATCCTAGTGCCAGAATGGGAAACAGGATAGTTACAGGAGTTCATTTATTTTCTGCGAAGGAGGTGTTTAGGAGTGTCCCTTGGCCCACCGGAGGATGGCCAGTCGGACAATGGGGATGGGATCCGACTTGCATCTCGGGCCGGGAATCTGGACACTAGGCAGGGCCTCCTACTTCATGAATATAGGACTTTTTGGCGGGACCTTCGATCCGGTGCATCGCGGACATCTGGCGCTGGCGCGGGCGGCGCGGGAGCAGTACAAACTGCACCGGATTTACTTTGTGCCGGCGAACCTTCCACCCCACAAACAGCGGCAGGCGCTTTCCCCCTTCGTCCACCGCTACGCCATGCTGGCGCTGGCCACGGCGCAGGAGAAGACCTTTTTGCCTTCTCTGCTGGAGGCGCCGGAGGATGGTGTGGTGCCCATTCGCAAAGACCGCCAGGAAAAGCCGAACTACACGATTGACACCATCCGCCGGGTCAAGCAGTCGTTCAAGGCCAGCGACCACCTGTTCCTGCTGATCGGCATGGACGCATTCGCGGACATCGCTAAATGGCACGATTCCGAAGCACTGTTCCGCGAGTGCGAGTTCGTCGTGGCCGGTCGTCCGGGATATTCGCTGGCGGACGTGGCGAACGCCCTGCCCGAGAGCTTGCGCCCGCGCCCGGAAGTGACTCACCCGTTTCAGAAGCAGGCGGCTACCGGCGATCTGGTGCTGAAGGGAGCTACCATCCACCTGCTGGGAGATCTTCATCAGCCGGCTTCGGCGACCGCGATCCGTCAGGCTGCGGCCGCGGGCAAGGCGCTGGGCCGGTTTGTAGACGCGCCCGTCGCGGAGTACATCCAGAAGATGGGGCTATACAAATAGGCGTTTGTCCCACGGACTTTCGCGAATATTTCAAGACCCAGTTATGATGGAGTTGAAGGCATCGCGTTCGAAATCCACAATTCAATTTCTTTTGCAACGAATCAGGGCAGGCGTCCCAAACCGCCGGGGAAGCAGGAGGCACGTGGCTCAGAATCACTACACTACCAAGACAAAACGGCGCCAAAAGAGCAAGAGCCGTAAAGACCCGTCCCAAGCCACGATGGCAAAGCTGCGCGAGCTGGCAGCGGCAGAGGCGAAAAAAGCGGGCAAGTGACCATGCGGGCGCGCGCGAGATTCCTTCGACAGCGCTGAGGCAGGCTCTTCGCTCCGCCTGAAAAACGGCTTCGCTCGGGATCACGCGCGAACAAGATTGGTCGGTCGATTACAATGAGAGTCGACTTACAGTTGAAGAAAGAACCGCCCACGACCGAATGAAGAAGAGCGAACTCAAAAAGCAAGTTGCCGACGCCATCCAAGCCTGCCTGGAGAAGAAGGCCGAAGAACTCACCATCCTGGAAATGGAAAAAGGGTCGGGAGCATTTACCGACTACTTTGTGCTGTGCAGCGGGACCAATCCGCGGCAAGTGCAGGCCATCGCCGATGAAGTCGAACTGCGCCTGAAGGCTACGGGTCTGCGCCCGACGCATGTCGAGGGCTACAAGCAGGCGGAATGGATGCTGGTGGATTATGTGGATTTCGTGGTGCACGTTTTTTCGGAGAAGGCGCGGAAGTTTTACGATCTGGAGCGGCTGTGGAAGTCGGCGAAGCGGCTGGAAGCCGCCGATCTGAAGACGGCTCCAAAAAAGCGGACCGCCGGGAGCAAGCCGGCCGCGGCGAAAAAGAAGAAGAAAAAAAAGAAAGCCTAGCAGAGTGCGGAAAAACTACAAATGCGTGCACTACCTATGGAAGAGCGGCCCTTCTAGGGCCGCGTAAGGCACGTGGAATCAGTGTGGACTTCAGCCCCTGTGGTTGCTTGTTCGTAGACCTGTACGTTTGTCCGCAACCTGCTAGAGACTCCTTCTAGCGTTTGCGCCGCGGCTGAGGCCGACTCCTCCATGACCACGCAGCCAGACTCCAAGCCGGATTGGGGAAACCAGTTTCGCCTCGTCGCCGCCGAGAAGTGGAAGGCCAAGTCGGCGGCGATGGGCAAGCCCGTGACCGATGCGCTGGTGGAATACGCGCAGCCGGTGCCGGGAATGCAGGTGCTCGACCTGGCCAGCGGGACCGGCGAGCCCGCGATCAGTCTGGCCTCTCGCGTGGGAGCGCATGGACACGTGACGGCCCTCGATCTGAGTGCCGGACTGCTGGAGATCGCTGCGCAACGGGCGCAGGCGCGCGGGCTCAAGAACTTCACCACCCAGCAGGCGGACGCGCACAGCCTGCCTTTTCCGGATGACAGCTTCGATCTGGCAACTTCGCGCTTCGGCGTGATGTTCTTTCGCGATCCGGGTCTGGCCTTGCAGGAGTTGCGCCGCGTTTTGCGGCCGGGGGCGCGGGCGTGCTTTCTGGCTTGGGGCCCATTCGATCAGCCCTATTGGCAGACCATGATGGGCGTAGTGCACCGCCATGTGGGCGGGCCTTTGCTGTCGCCCGACGGGCCAGATCCTTTCCGATTTGGCGAGCCCGGCAGTCTTTCGGCGGTGTTGCGCAGTGCGGGATTCAACTGCGGTCGAGGAAGAGACCAAGACCCTGCCGTGGGCGTGGCCGGGTCCGGTCGAAGAACTGTGGGAGTACGCGCAGTCGGTCTCCGTCCCGTTTCGTCCCATGCTGGAGCGCGTCCCTGCGGAGCAGTGGCCTCAACTCCACGCCGAGGTGCAGGCGGCGGTGCGGCAGTACTCTGACGGCGAGAAGGTCGCTTTCGGAGTGTCGGTCGTGCTGGCCTCGGGGAAGAAGTAGGCCGTGGGAAGAACGGTCGAGCTTCGCTCGACGGACAGCCGATGGCGGCTGTCCCTACATGGCGGTCCCCACACGGCTGTCCCCACATGGATGTCTTAGCGACGGTGAGGTAACAAGGACTTGGTCCTCGCGTGAAGATCAAGATTGCATGGATCGGGAAGACGAAAGACGCCGGCGATCGCAGCGCTGACGGAGGAGTATCTCAAGCGAATTTCGCGCTACGCGCAGGTGGAAGGGAGCACCCTGCGCGATGAAGCTGCATTGCTTGCAACTGTGCGGCCGCGCGGCGGGGTCGAAAAGCGGAACGAAGTCTACGCTGGTGCTGATGGATTCTCGGGGCAAGGAATTCTCGTCCGAGCAGTTCGCCAATTTTTTGGGAGATTATCAGGACCAGCAATCCTCTGCCGCTGGTTCTTGCTGTTGGGGGAGCAGATGGCTTCAGCGAGGCGGCTCGAGCCGCGGCGCAGCACACGATCTCACTCGGGAAGATGACTCTGGCGCACGAGTTGGCGCGCGTGGTTCTGCTGGAGCAGGTCTATCGGGCGTTCACCATCCTGAAAGGCCATCCGTATCATTCTGGGCATTAAGGCGCAGCGATGGTTCGCTGGCGAACTCTGCCGTCGCGGTTCATAATTGACGCTATCGCCTTGGTCTCGCCAGTTGACCGAGCGCCAAGCAACGAAGGCACGGCTTATATCATTTTCCAGCTACTGCAGCTTCGCGTACTCCGCCTTGGCTTGATTCAGGATGGGGATGTCGGGGTCGGCGTCTTTCCAGAGCGTGAGGAAATCCTGATAGGCGGCCTTGGCTTTGGCGGTGTCGCCCTGCATGGCGTAAGCGCGAGCCAGTCCGAGGCGGGCCAGCGCGCCCCAGGGAAAGTTCACCACCACTCCTCGGTGGTCGATGAACTTCTGAAATTCCGCTGCCGCTGCGTTGCCGTCGTGCAGCATGAGATAGGCTTCCCCACGCAAATAAACGGGGCACAGGAATATCGTGAGGTTCGTGTGGCTCGCCAAGTTCGATCGTGCTCGCCGCCTTCAATAGTTCGATTGCCCGGTTCGGGTCTTTGCGCTCCAAGGCGACGGCCGCCCGGATCGTGGGCAGCCAATACCTCTGGACCAGCGTGTCCAGCGGGAAGGTCTTGTCGAGTTCGGCCGCCAGCTTCTCCGCCCCTGCCGTATCGCCTGCCCGCGCCAGGGCCAGCGCCGCCATCGCCCGCACATCGCGGTTCGGGGCCAGCTTCAACGCCGCATTGGCCTCGGCACGCGCCTGCTCCCGGTTTCCCGATTCCACCTCGCGCAGCGCTGCCGCTGCCTGATAGGCTGCGGCACTCTCTTTGGCGTCGTTGTGCTGGGCGGAATCCATCGCCCGCCGGGTCAGTTCGTGCGCGTTCTTCAGCTTGCCGTACCAACCTTCCGTGTCCGCTTGCGTGGCCAGCAACAGGTCTTCCGCGCCCGGCTTTCCCATGGCGGCCGAGACCAACTGCGCCATCTGCGCCGCATCGCCCTTCAGAAATGCCAACTAGTAGCGGCTCTGGAGCAGATGCTCGTTCTCCAGCTTGCGCTCCTCCGCCTGCTTGTACACCGCCTCCGCTTCATCCAGCCGGTTGAGGGTCGTGTAGGCGATGCCGAGGTTGAGATAGTTGACCACATCATTTGGCTCCAGGCGCAGCGCCTCTCGATATTCCTCCAATGCCTTTTCCCAGTTTCCCAGGGCGGCGGAAATATATCCTAAGCTCTTGTAAGGCACGTCGTCTCTCGGGTAGGTCTGCTGCCACAGTTCGTAGGTCTGCGCCGCCTTCTCCAGTTCTCCCGTCACGATCATGTAGTAGTTCCCCTCGATGGAGAACCGCTCCCGTTCGCTCACCTTCTCCCGCAGCTCGTAAGCCTTGCGTGCATTTTCGGCCGCCCGCCCCACTTCGTTGAGGTCGAAGTAAATCACCCGACATGCGCGCGTAGGCCATGGCAAAATTCGGGTCGAGTTCCACCGCCCGCTTGAAGAAAGGCAGCGCGGCTGTGTCCCCTTTCGCATAGAGCGTCTTCTACTCCCAGGCTGTAGGCTTTCAGCGCCTCCAGCGATGGCGTGGTCGCTTCCTCCACGGCGTGGCGTATTTCTGCACCGAACTGAGCGACTCGCCCAGCTTGCTCCGCAAACTGACTGCCGCAGCGTCCAGAGCCTTGAGCACCGCTTCCTTGCCCGCCGCCTGCTCCTGCGCTTCCGCCAGCACGTCCCCCGTGTTGCAGTTCACTGCCTTCAGGCCAATCACGTACTGGCTGCCCAGCCCCGCAATCGAGCCCGTCAGCATGGCCTTGCTGCCCGTGCGCTGGCAGACCTCGCGTGTGACCTCCGGCGTCAACCGGTCCCCGGCGGGACGGCCCATCAGCTTCAATGTCTCATTCACCTTGCGGTCGGAAACCAGGTCGAGAAAGGGCGATTGCTCAAGCTGCACCGAGAGTCCCTGCTTCAGCGTGTCATCGAATACCGCTGTCGCCCGTCTTGTTGTCGAAATCGGAGAGAACAATGGTGTCTTTGTCACTCAGCCGGTTCGTGGTGTGGCGAGAGCGCAAGTAGAACGCTCCTCCGATTACCGCAGCGACAAGTACTAGGGCAGGAACCAGGAGCTTCCAGAGTCTTCTGCCCGCTGCGGGAGCGCTGGGAGCACTCCGTTCGATCGTGGGAGCACGGGCGCTATCCACGGGGGCAATAAACCGATAGCCGCGACGGTGCAGGGTCTCAATGAAGCGCGGGTTGTCAGAATCATCCCCCAGCGCCTCGCGCAGCTTCTTGACGCTGCTGTTGAGGCTATGGTCGAAATCAACGAAGGTGTCTGCGGACCAAAGCTGTCGCTGCAGCTCTTCCCGTGTGACCGTCTGTCCGGGGCGCTCCAAAAGCATGGTAAGGATTTGAAAGGGTTGTTCCTGCAGCTTGATGCGGATGCCACTCTTGCGCAGTTCGGCTTCTTGAAGATCGACTTCAAAAACTCCGAAGCGGACAACCCGCGCGGTCACTGGCATGGAACTGCCTCAGCCAGGATCTAACATCGCCCAGCAGGTACTCATCTTGTGCCCCAGATGGACCCACTGTCCGTGATTTCAGTCACTTCGTCCGCACCTCGCGGACCGCACGTGTTTTCGTGCCTGTGTTGGATGCCATTCGCGCCACTGGTCACTTCTCTCCCTATCTCCCACGGCATCAATGCGATAGCTGGCGACAACTATTCCCCTTCTGGGTCATCTCGGGTGCATTGTCATTTTCCGCGGCGAGAGCGAAGGTGCGAGTGAGTTCACGAACCGGGCTATGCAAATAGCCCGCAGGCGGAAAGGAAAAGGAGGCAGTTATGAAAGGCATCACAAAGCAAGCATTGGTGCTCGGTTGCTTCTTCGTTGTGGCTGTTGTGGTGAGCAGAGCGCAGACGGTTGGTTTGAGAGTGGACATCCCGTTTAACTTCAATGTGGCTGAGAAGGTTCTTCCCGCCGGTCACTACCTGATCCTGGCGCCACAGGGTCAGACCCTGAAAATCCTGGGCCCACACGGATCTGCCGCACTTACGATGACCAACCCTTCCAGCGCTAACCGGCCCGAGGGTCCCGGAGCAGTGGCCTTTAATTGTTACGGGCGTCGGTGCTTCCTGTCGCAGCTCTGGACGGCACGCACGCAGACCGGACAAGAGGTCGCCAAATGTCGCCTCGAAAAAGAACTAGCCAACGACAAGGACCAACTGGCAGTCATCACGCTCAGGGCAACGCCCTATCCGCAGTGAAAGGGCTGCGAAGCCTGCTGAATGAGGATTTGTCTCATCGAGTGCCCCACTGCTGGCGTCCCCTGTCAGACGTGAGGCATTCTCTTTCTGGAAGCCGCGAAGTTGTCCGTGCAGAACGATTACTGGCAAAAAACCGCCTCAGCACTCACTGGGGGAGCGGACTCATTTCTTCATTTCTTCGGCGCTGTTCCTGTCGCGCCCACCAACACTTTCAGAATTTCCTTTGCCAGGTCGCCAGCGTCCACGCCTTCCATGTTGGTGAGGACGACCACTCCGGCGCGCTGTGCAGGAGCGATCGTGAACGCGGTGCTCGTTCCTTGCTGGCCGCCAGTGTGGGCCACGAAGGCGACGCCATTCTCTTCGCCGTTGCCCCAGCCCAGGCCGTAGCTGTCCTTCGAACCGTCAGACGGTTTCAGGGGGGTCCACATCAGGTCGCGGGTGGCGCGCCTGATCAGCTTGTCGTTCAGGATCGCTACTTCAAAATGCGCCATGTCCTCCGCCGAGGACAGCCATCCGCCGCCGGGAATCTTGTAGCTGGAGTCGAGGAAGTCGGCATTCTGCACCGCGCCCGACGCAGTCTTCTGATAGAAGCGGGTGCGGTAAGGGATGATAGCGAAGCGATCGTCGGCCTGGGTGTGCTCCATGCCGGCGGGCACGAAAATGTTCTGCCGCATGAAGTCCACGTACTTGGCGCCGGACGCCCCTTCCATGACGCAGCCGACCAGCGTGTAGCCCTGGGTCGAGTAGTGAAACTGCTTCCCCGGCTCCGAGACCAACGCATCGTTTTTGAAGAAGTCGAGCCCGGCCTGGATCGGATTCTCGAAGTGCTTCGTGTTGCCGACTTCGGGGTCGTCCTGCGAGCCAGATTTATAGTGCCGAATGCCTCCCAGATGTCCCATCACCTGGCGCGTGCTGATCGGCCACGGTTTCTGCGGAAATGCCGGGCAGTATTTCTGGACGGGCGCGTCGAGATCGAGTTGTCCCCGCTCCCACAGTTGCATAGCAGCTGTCGCCGTGAGCGACTTCGAGATCGAAGCCAGGCGGTAGAGCGTGTATTCGCTGGCGGGCGCGTTGTTCTCGACATCGGCAAGGCCGAAGCCGCTGGCCCACTCGTATTCTCCGTTCTCGACCACTGCGACCGAGACTCCGGGGACATGAGTCGAGGCCATGAAGGTGGAGACGGCTGCTTCGATCTGGGTGCGCTTCGTGGGAGAAAGCTGAGCTTGCAGGGCGTGCGAGAGAGTTGAAAGGGTGGCGAGCAGAACCACGAGCAAAATAAGAGCAAAGGAATCACGCCGGCGAGTGCGCGACCGCCGCCCTGTTGGGAGAAGGGAGATCATGAGTGGGCCTTCCAAAAAAGATGAGGCCACATTGTAGGCTAAGTCGCTGGTGCATGGGGGCCAATCGGGACCGAGGCAAATGCTGCAATGGGCGTCCACAGCGGCAGCGCCTGAAGGCGAGGCTTAAGGGGAGGGACTGGAGGCACGCCTTAAAGGCGTGCCCTGATACGAAAAAGGCGTGCCCTGATACGAACCCTAATACAAATCCTTATCGAATTTTCTGTTCCGCGGGGGCGCTTATTGTGTGACGGTGGCCTGATAGCTCACGGCCTGCCAGTGACCGGTGCGCCGCACCCAAACCCGCGTGTAGCGATAGGGACCGCTGAAGTCTTCCCCCAGCTGGTGTCCCTTGACGTCGGCCCGGGCGGTGACCACGGCCATGTCGCCGTAGACTCGCACCACCATGTCGCTGACGTTGATGGTGTCATAGCGAAGCTGGCCGCTCTTGCGCGCCGAGACCGTGTCCTGCTTGGTCGTGACCTGCCCCAGAGGGGTGATGGCGACATAATCCTCAGCGAGGGTACGCTGTGAGAAGTCGGCGTCGCGGCGGATGCTGGCTTCGCGGGCCTGCCGTTCCATATCCACGATCTCTCGAATCGTCGACTGGTCGCCGGAATCCATCGGCCGGGGATGAACCGCCACATGCTGGGCCGAAAAGGCCGGCAGCGCCACAAGCACGAACCACAATAACACTGTACTCCTGTTGATCACGATGAGACCTCCGCAGTTTGCGAGGGGACAGAGATCCGCCTGACCGAGCTACGCAACATTGGATGCTAGAGTTCCCCGAAAAAGTTCCCGCCTGCGAACATTTATGTCTGTTGTCTATATCAACGACCCGCGAGCTCACAAGTTTCATTGAACAGTCTGTTAATCACTCTGCTAATCAATGACCGGGCTGCAAGGTGTTTCATTCAAATTTCTTTGGCGACCCAAACCCACAGAACCCTTCAGATCGCTCGGTGCACGTCCCATTCCATGCTGAGTACGCCTTAAGCCCTTGATAAGATGAAAAGACGGCGCTGGCCCCTGGTCCTGTTTTGTCCACTTGCAGGATGGACTGTCCGGTAGTGGACAGGGTCAGGTGGGTCCGAAATGCGGTTATGAAGCCCTCATTCTAGTAGAATCAAGCGTCCTGGCATGGCTGACATCCGTCGCGGTCTGATCATCGTGAACACCGGGCCGGGCAAAGGCAAAACGACTGCCGCCATGGGAACTGCCTTGCGAGCCGTTGGCCAGGGAATGCGGGTTCTGATGCTGCAGTTTCTGAAAGGCTCGTGGCACTATGGCGAGCTCGATGCCGTGCAGGCTTTCGGCGACAAGTTTGTCATGAAGCAGATGGGCCGCGGCTTCGTCAAAGTAGGCGCGGAGAAACCGGACCCGGAAGACGTCCGCATGGTCGAAGAGGCCTGGCAAGAGGCCGACCGCGCGATCCAGTCGGGAGAGTGGGACCTGGTCGTCCTCGATGAGATCAACTACGCCATCAGTTACGGCATGCTGGACCCGGCCAAGGTGGTCGAGAGCCTGAAGAAGAAGCCGGAGATGGTGCACGTTATCTTGACGGGCAGGAACGCGCACCCCACAATTGTCGAGGCTGCCGATACGGTGACCGAGATGCGCCAGGTAAAGCACGCGTATGAAAAAGGCGTGATGGCGCAGAGGGGAATCGAGTACTGAAATTGAGTGATTGAGTAATTTGGTAATTGAGTAATTGAAGAGGCAGGTGCCGGCAGGGTTTTCAATTACCCAATTACCAAATTTCTCAATTGCTAAATTCTTCTTATGGCTTGGTTTAAACGCGAATCCGGCGAGCTGGACACTTCGGGGGAGAAGCGCGTCAAGACCGAAGGCTTGTGGGTGAAGTGTGAGAACTGCCGGCAGATTATCTGGAAGAAGGATCTGGAAGAGAACATGAACGTGTGTCCGAAGTGCGACAAGCACTTCCGGATCGATGCCCGCACCCGGCTGGCCCAGTTGCTCGACGACAACCAGTACGAGACATTCGATGGCGACATCGCATCGACGGACCCGCTGAAGTTCGTCGACCTGAAGCCCTATTGGTCGCGTCTGAAGCAGGCGCAGAACGACACCGGTCTGAACGACGCCATCATCAACGCTCACGGCAAGCTGATGGGGCGGCCGGTGGTGGCCAGCGTGATGGAGTACGCCTTCATCGGCGGCAGCATGGGAGCGGTCGTCGGCGAAGCCATTACGCGGGCGGTGGAACGCGCGGCCGATACGCGGACACCTCTGATCATTGTGTCGGCATCGGGTGGCGCCCGCATGATGGAAGGCGTGATCAGCCTGATGCAACTGGCGAAGATTTCCGCGGCGCTGGCCCGGCTGGACGACGCCAAGGTTCCCTACATTTCGCTGCTCACGGATCCGACGACCGGGGGCGTTACCGCGTCGTTCGCCATGCTGGGCGATTTGAACATCGCCGAACCTGGCGCCCTGATTGGTTTCGCCGGGCCACGAGTGATCGAGCAAACCATCCGCCAAAAGCTGCCGCCGGGATTCCAGCGCAGCGAGTTCCTGCTGGAACACGGCATGCTGGATGCCGTGGTCCCCCGCAAACAGCTGAAGTCTTATATCGCGCGGGCGCTGGATTTCATGGGCAGCTCCTAGCTGTTAGCTTCTGGCTAAACCAGGGATCAGCCGCTTCCTGCGGTGAGCGAATCCGAACAGCCACGGGTCTGAATCCCCAAATCAGTTTTGATAATCTCAAATTAGGCAATCCTCCGGAGCTTTTGACGGAAAGCCAGAAGCTAGTAGCTAAGCTGACAGCTAGAAGCGAGAAGCTTCCCCATGTCCTACGAAACCGCGGTGGCGAGCATGTTCGCGCTGGGGCACGAGCTGGCCCATACGCCGTCGAACAAGTTCGACCTGGCGCATATGCGCGTGTTGCTGAAGGCCATGCATCATCCCGAACAGGCCTTCCCCAGCGTGCTGATCGCAGGAACGAACGGGAAGGGCTCGACGGCGGCGACTCTGGCGTCGATCCTGCGGGCGTCCGGATTGAAGACGGGGCTCTACACCTCGCCGCACCTGGTGCGAATCAACGAACGCATCCGCGTGAACGGGGAAGAAATCAGCGACCATGATTTTGCCCGGCTGCATGGCGAAGTCGATCGCGTTGCCGGGCAACTGGTCGAGCAGGGACGGTTGCCCTGGCATCCCAGCTTTTTCGAAATGATGACTGCGATTGCGTTTGCTCACTTCGCGCGCGAGCGGGTGGCGATGGCGGTGCTTGAAGTGGGCATGGGCGGGCGGCTGGATGCGACCAATGTGGTGGAGCCACTGGTCAGCGTCATCACCGACATTTCGCTCGATCACCAGAAGTTTCTGGGCAATACCGTAGGCGAGATCGCGCGGGAAAAAGTCGGCATTATCCGGCCCGGTGGTGTGGTGGTGACCCTGCCTCAGCAGCCGGAAGCCAACGACGTAATCGGCAATACGATTCTTGAGCTGGGCGCGCGGGGACTGACCGCGGTGCAGTATGTGCCCCCGGTTACCCCGGGGAGCCCGGATTATTACCAGCCGGGCCCGGAGGAAGTCCTGAGATCCGAAAAGCCTCGAACCGCAAAGGACGCCGGGAATCCTGCGCAGGTCGCGGAGAACTGCAACGCCCGAGCTTTCTACCGATATCCACTGTCGGTGATGGGGAAAGAAATTCTCGTCGAGACTCGGCTGGTGGGGCGGCATCAGTTGCGAAATGTGGCACTGGCTGTGGCTGCGGCGGAGGAGCTGATCGGAAGCTCGCGGTTGCCGGGATCACTGCGGAATCGATTGAGCGCGGAATCCGCGAGACGCGATGGCCTGGACGGTTCCAGGTACTCGCCGGCACGGGCCGGTTGGCCGGAGATGGTGCTCGATGTGGCCCATAATCCGGCAGGTGCGTGGGCCCTCCGCTCCGCCCTTTCGGAGCGTTATGACAACCGTCCGCTGATTTTCGTTTTCGGGGCGATGCGCGACAAGGCAATCTCAGAGATGACCGAAATCCTGTTTCCGCTGGCTCAGCGGGTTTTTGCCACGCAGCCCCAGAATCCCAGGTCGGCGTCGCCGGAAGAGATTCAGCAGGCCGGGAGCCGGACCGGAGCTGAGATTACGCCGGTCGCCGAGGTGGGGAAGGCTCTGGAGCAAGCCCGCGACGGTGCTGGACCCGAGTCGGTCATGGTGGTGACCGGATCGATTTATCTGGTGGGAGAAGCAATGCGTATGCTCGGAATAGCAGCTTGAGCAGTTTGCTGAAGGACGCCTGTGGGTTCGTATCAGGGCATCGCTTTAGCGATGCCGTATCACAGCACGCGTCTGAGGCCTTTAGGCGCTGCGGAAAGTTTGGGCCGGGCCAGCGCCTGAAGGCGCGATCCACCATGGCCCCCTGCGGTATGCCTGAAGGCATACCCTGATACGAATCAAGGCAGATACGAGGCGCTCGTTAATACGAATCACGACTTTTGCGAGGAAACGTCTCGGAGCATTTGCCGGTGCTTTCCCCTAGAATGGAAGTGTGCAGGAAGTGAATTCATCGGTTGATCAAGTTGAAAACGGCGCGGCACAAAGCGGCCGGGTCGAGGGCGATGCGCCCCAGTCCGCTCCGTTCGTAGCTCCGCGTCGGAGCCCCCATGCCATTTCAGGCCTCAAACACGGCTGGCTGAGCCGGCTGCGCTCCTACTTCATCCTTGATCCGTTGATCTGGCTCTACACGCTGGTGATGGGGCTGCTCGCGATCCCCGGTGGCTTGTTTGACCGCAGCGGACGGCGGCTGCACTGGTTTTCTCACACATGGTCGTGGCTGATCATGAAGACGATCTTCTCGCCGGTCAAAGTGACCGGACTCGACAAGATCGATACGTCGAAGCCGCACGTCTATGCGGTCAATCACGGATCGGCGCTCGATATTCCCGTCCTGTACACCTATCTGCCGTTCCAGTTCCGCATCGCGTTCAAAAAAGAGTTGCTGTCGTATCCCGTGGTGGGCTGGCAGCTGAGGCGCTCGGGGCAGGTCTGCATTGACCAGCAGAACCCGTCGCACTCGATCAGCAGCATCCGGGCGGCGTTGAAGGGCTTGAAAGCGGGGCTGCCGCTGGTGATTTATCCGGAGGGTGGTCGCACCCCGGACGGAGAGATCAAGCCATTCCTGTCGGGAGCGTTCTTTCTGGCGATCAAGGCGCAGGTGGACATTGTGCCCGTGGCTTTGGTCGGCACCTACGAATTGCTCCCCATGAATACCTACCACATCAAATGCCGTCCGCTGGAGATGCGGGTGGGCGAGCCGATCTCGACGACCGGGCTGACGATGAAGGATCTCGAGTCGCTTTCGGCGCGAGTGCAGAAAGCGGTTGAGGATTTGTATTACGCCTAGCTTCCTACGATCAGAGGCGTCGGTCGACTGGCAGTTTGCTGAAAAACTGGAGATTCGTATCAGGGCATCGCTTCACGTTTGCCGAAACTCAAGATTCGTATCAGGGCATCGCTTCAGCGATGCCGCAAGTGCCGCAGAATCAGCTCCGGCTTCAGCCGCTGCGGAACGCCAACTCGACAAGGGAATGAGTTTTTCAGCAATCCGCTAGGCCGCCTTCGAAGTTTCATCGCATCGCTGCTGATAATATTCGCGTCCGCGCTGGTAGCCGCGGGTGAAGGCTTCTTCCACTTCCTTGCCCGGGTGTTCCCGCTGAACGTCTTCGAGAGCAGCGTCCATGGCGGCCGAGACCTGGTCGAACTCCATGCAGCGCGTGCGGGCATGCAGCGCCGCCTCGAAGCCGCGACGGAAATACTCCTCGTCCGCCGCAAAGCTCTTGCCTGAGTAGTGGCTCTCTTCGGCGCTGCGCAGGCCGATCCACCACTGCTCGCGGGCCGCGTCAATCGACTCCGCGCCCTGCATCTTCAGCAGTTCGCGGAGAAGCGACGCCTGCTGGTTGTCTTCGGCGAGGACAATGACCACACTCCGTCCCTGGCGCAGAGCGTCTTCATAGACAAAGATCTCGTCTTCCGGAAGCCCCTCGGTGGTGGAGGTCTCCAGCTCATTTCCCACGGTTGCGCCAACGGTGGCGCCCGCGGCTCCCAAGATCGCGGCTCCGAGAAGGCCGACGGCTGTGATGGGCCCGAGCCCTGGCACCAGAGCCATCAGGAGCGAGCCGCCCGCAAATCCGACGCCTCCGCCGGCCAGCGCGCCAATGGCTTTCCCGATGCCCGGCTGTTCGGCAGCATCCGTTGGGACCGACAGGATCTCTTTATTTACCTTGTCCACCGTGCCGGGCGTCAGGAGCGTGACCCGATCGGCTGCAATGCCTGCCTTGAGTGCTTCGTTGACGGCGTTCTCTGCGCGGGTTCGCGTTCTGAAAACTCCACTGACTGCTTCCATACGTCACCTCTCTAATTTGTTACTTCCAGGAGAATTAAGGTTTTGGATGCCAAAACCCCCTCGAAGAGCTACATGAAATTTTGCATCCAATTTTTCCCCGACCGTAACCTTTTTGTCGGCCCCAGCGTTTACCCTAGTGAAAGACCAAACCGGCGCGGAGAATTCGTTGAAGGCTCTGAAGAAAGAAGCGGACGAGCGGCTTCTGATCGAAGCTGCGCAGCAGGATCCCGCCCGCTTTGCCGACCTTTACGAAATCAATTTTGAGCGCGTGTATGCCTACGTCGTCAAGCGCGTGCGGGACCGGGCTGAAACGGAAGATCTGACCTCCGAAGTGTTTCATCAGGCGCTGGCGAACCTGAAACGCTTTGAGTGGCGCGGGATTCCATTCGCGGCCTGGCTGTTCCGGATCGCGGCCAACCTGATTTCGGACCGCTGGCACCGCTCCGGGCGGGAAGTGGCGGACGATGCGGGGATCATCGATTCGGTGCAGGTGAGTCCGGCGGAGATCGAAGAAGTCGAGCGCCGCGCCACCTTGTTTCGGCTGGTGGATACGTTGCCCGCGGAGCAGCGGCGAGTGCTGGTGCTGCGCTTCGTAGAACAGAAAAGTATCAAGGAAGTGGCGCGGGACATTCGCAAGACTGAGGGCGCCGTGAAGCAGCTACAGTTCCGCGCGCTCAGCAGCCTGCGGGCGCGCCTGGAGGGTGCCGATGCCTAAGCGCTCTCTGAACCCGGGTAACAACGATACGAAGAAGATCGAGCAGCTTAATAAGGCTGTAGAGACGATGCTGTCACGGGCAGACGGCAAGGCTCCGAAGGTGGAGGCCGGCATTGCGCCGCTGCTGCGCGTCGCCGCCGATTTGCGCGATCTGCCGCGCGAGAGTTTCAAGGAACGACTGAAGTCTGAATTGGAAGGGAGAAAGCGTATGTCTACCGTTGCCGAGCCCGTCCCAACCGTGCGCATGGCTGCATCGCCCAGGCTGGCGTTCCGAGACCCCGCCAAAGCGATCGAGTTCTACCAGCGCGCTTTGGGTGCAAAAGAAACTTTCCGCTTCGAGGTTGGAGGACAAATCCCGCACGCCGAAATCATGATCGGTGATTCGACCATCGACATAGCCGGCGAATGGCCCGAGGGAGGCCGCTTCAGCGCCGAAACGCTGGGCCACTCTCCGGTTTCGATGTCCATCCGGGTCGACGATGTCGATGCGTTTACGGAACGTGCCGTGGCGGCCGGGATGAAGCTGGTGCGTGCCCCTCAGACCCAATTCTACGGTCACCGCGATGCTCTGCTCCAGGATCCCTTTGGCTATTCGTGGGCCGCGGTCGCGGTGATAGAAGAGATGTCGGTCGAGGAGATGCACCGCCGCATGCCCGGGATGATGAAGGGTCCCGAGGGCGGCGAGACGTCCGCACCGAAGAAAGGTGTGAGCCCAATCCCGAGTGGCTACCGCATGGTAACGCCGTACCTGGTCGCGCAGGACGCAGACGCTGTCATCAACTTTGTGAAGAAGACCTTCGGTGGCGAAGAGCTATTCCGCGCCGTCGGCTCGGCGGGCGGCTACCACTGCGAAGTTCGCGTGGATGACTCCATGCTGATGATCGGAGGCGGAGGTCCGGGACTTGCCTGGAAGGGCGAGCCGATGTTGGGCGCATTCCACGTTTATGTTCGTGATTGCGACGCCACCTACAAGCGCGCGTTGGAGGCTGGGGGCAAGTCGCTCGCGGCGCCAGCCGATCAAGACTACGGCGAGCGCACCGCCAGCGTGATTGATGCTGCCGGCAACCACTGGTACATCGCGACGTTTAAGGATAGTGGCTACAAGTCGGAGGGCGCGCCGGCCATTCAGCCGTACCTGCATCCGTCTGCGGGCGGAGCCGGTGGTGAATTTCCTGAAGCGCGCTTTTGGGGCAGAGGAAATGGGGCGCTACACTGCGCCGGACGGCGTGATTCCTCACACCACGATCAAGATCGGTGACTCGCACCTGGAGATGGGTGAGGCCCACGGGCCGTACCAGCCGATGAAGTCCATGTTCTACCTGTATGTGCCGAATGTGGATGATGTGTACCGGACGGCCCTGGCAGCGGGCGCGAAGGCGATGCACGAGCCCGCGGACCAGCCGTACGGCGACCGCGTCGGAGCCGTGACCGATATCTTCGGGAATCAGTGGTGGATCGCCACGCACGTCAAGGACATGACCCACTAATCAGTAATTAAAAGAGAATAGGTTTCGGCAGAACGATACAAAGCTTCATCTACCTGGGAACATCTTTTGTGCCGCGGGGCTTTCGCGGTACTGGCTCCGGCGCCACATTTGCCGGTTAGGCGTTGGAGGTGTTCGGCGGGAAAGTAATTCCCCAGAACGTTTCCGCGCGTTCGTCCTGCTCGACAAACTCGATGGCGTACGTTGACACCCCCTGCAGGGCCGCCAACTGCGACACGACGCGGGCCGAGATCTGGGTGCCGCGCTTGTTATTTACCGTGACCACCGAGCCCACCAAAAGGTCACGACTGAGTTGAACGGCAGCGCCGTGTCGATTCAATTTCGTGGCCTTGGCCGGCATCGTAAAGGAACATTTCTGGCGATCTTCCCCGGACAGCCCGACCGAAGCGTGGAGGGCCATGCGATTGCTCCGGCGTCTTGCGATCTGGCTGCGGCCGGCGGTTGCACTGGCGGCTAGGTCCGCACGGTGCGATTTTGGGCGGGGATGCGCAGGTTTCAGGTTCATGCTGATCGGGACATTAGAATGTGTCCCCGGTCGCTGCAATGTGCCGTTCGTCACCTCACCAGGTTACCCCGCAGAACTCCTTGATTCTTCAGCCTGAGAGACCGGATGCATCACGGCAGAAAATAGGACATGTACCAGACCGCAGCACTCCTGGTGAAAGAATGAGTAAGTGTGACTCCGACATTGAATGAGCGAACCCGGTGATTTAGGGGATTGCACCTTTTCTTGCCGCGATCCACCCTGGTATGAAGGAAGATCAATGCGTTTGCCCCCGTTTGACCCTCCCGACTCGGCTTCAATAGACTGAAAGATTCAGAACCCCTGCGGGTCCCACATTATGGCTGACAGCATTCATGTAAAGCTCCCGGACGGGAGCGTCAAGGAAGTTCCGAGAGGCACGACTGCGCTCGATATTGCGAAGTCGATCAGTCCACGGCTGGCGGATGCTTCGCTGGCGGCGAAAGCCAACGGTGATCTCATCGACCTGACGCGGCCACTGGAAAAAGACACGGACCTTCGTCTCTTGAAGGAGAAAGATCCTGAGGCGCTGGAGGTGTACCGGCATTCGTCCGCGCACCTGCTGGCGGCGGCGGTACTGGAGCTTTTCCCCGAGACCAAACTCGGCCACGGTCCTGCGACCGAGACCGGATTCTTCTACGACTTCTACCGGCCTACGCCCTTCACGCCTGAGGATCTGGAGAAGATCGAAAAGAAGATGCAGGAACTAGTGCAGCAGAATCTTCCGTATGCGCGCGAGTTTCTGCCCCGCGACCAGGGGCTGGCCGAGTTCAAAAAAGAGGGCGATTTCATGAAGTGCCATTTCATCGAGCAATTCACCAAGCCCGATGAAAAGATTTCGATCTACCGTACGGGCAAGTTCACGGATTTCTGCCGCGGGCCGCACATTCCGTCGACCGGGAAGATCAAGGCGTTCAAGCTGTTCAACATCGCCGGCGCGTACTGGCTGGGGGATGAGAAGAATCCGCAGCTGCAGCGCATTTACGGGACGTCCTTCTTCTCGAAAAAAGACCTCGACGACTATCTCAAGCAGATCGAGGAGACCAAGAAGCGCGACCATCGCGTGCTGGGCCAGCAGCTGGATCTGTTTTCGATTCAGGAACTGGCCGGGCCGGGGCTGATTTTCTGGCACCCCAAGGGCGGGATCATCCGCAAAGAGATGGAAGACTGGATGCGCGAGCAGTACCTGAAGCGCGGTTACTCTCTGGTGTACACGCCACACGTCGCGCGCCGGCAGCTGTTCTTCACTTCGGGGCACGAGGGCTACTACTCGCAGAACATGTTCGACGCCATGGAACTCGACGACGCCGAATATCGCCTGAAGCCGATGAACTGTCCGGGCCACATTCTGATTTACAAAGACTCGCTGAAGTCGTATCGCGATCTGCCGGTGCGGCTGGGCGAGTTGGGCACGGTTTACCGTTACGAGCGTTCCGGCGTGATGCACGGCCTGTTGCGGGTGCGTGGCTTTACGCAGGATGACTCGCACATCTTCTGCACTCCGGAGCAGGTCGAAGGCGAGATCACCGGCTGTCTCGAGTTTGCCCTGGATGTGCTGAAAGATTTTGGCTTCGACCAGTTCCAGACTGAGCTTTCCACCTGGGATCCGAACGACCGCAAGAATTTTGTGGGCAGCGAAGAGCAATGGGTCCACGCCACCGAATCGCTCGAAAATGTACTGAAGCGCAAGAATGTCGAATACAAGACCATCCCGGGCGAAGCGGCGTTTTATGGACCGAAGATCGATATCAAGCTGGTGGACGCGATCGGGCGGCTGTGGCAACTTTCGACGGTCCAGGTTGACTTCAACCTGCCGCAGCGCTTTGGCCTGGAGTATGTAGCGGAAGATGGTTCGCGCAAACAGCCGGTGATGGTGCATCGCGCGCTTTTCGGATCGATCGAGCGCTTCTTTGGCGTGTTGATCGAGCACTACGCGGGCGCGTTCCCGGTGTGGCTGTCGCCAGTGCAGGCGGTGATGATTCCCATCAGCGAGCGCCACGCGGAGTATGCGAACAAAGTCGCTGCACAGCTCAAGGCGATTGGCGTGCGCGTAGAAGTCGATGCGCGCAACGAGAAGATGAATGCCAAGATCCGCGAGCATGCCATGCAGAAGGTGCCGTTCCTGCTCGTCGTCGGAGATAAAGAGGCCGAGGCAGGCAAGGTGAATGTGCGCTCGCGCGGGAAAGAAAAGACGGAAGACATGCCGGCGGCGGACTTCGTGGAGAAGATCCGGAAGCTGATCGCGGAGAAGAGCCCGGGCGTGTAACTCAAACCCCTTTCACCACAGAGGACGCAGAGGACACGGAGACAAAGATTACGATAGAAAGAAACCGTGTGGGGACAGCCGCCCCCGGCCGTCCGGCGAGCGCCAGCTCGCTCTCTTTTGCCAGTGACTGTCGGTCCTGGACAGCCGAAGGCGGCTGTCCCCACGTGAGCAGTGCGGTACCATGTTCCCGTGCATTCCCTGGCGGAGCGCGTGCTTACCCACATTCGGCGGCAGGAACTGCTGACGCCTGGGGACCGCGTCGGCGTGGCCGTTTCCGGCGGGATCGATTCGGTCGCGCTCTTGCGGATGCTGCTGGAGTTGCGGGGCGAGTTGGGGATTGTCCTTTCGGTTGTTCATTTCAATCACAAACTGCGTGGCGCGGAGTCGGATGCGGATCGAGCAATTCGTCGCGTTCCTGGCTCGTGAACACGATTTGGAATTTCACGTCGATAGCGACGACGTGGCTCGGCATGCGACGGACGAGCACGTCAGCGTGGAAACGGCTGCGCGAGAGTTGCGGTATAGATTTTTCCGGCATCTCCTCGGGGAAGACGGGGCTGACCCTCAGGGGCTAAAGCCCGTTCCTTCAGCGGGGCTTAACGGCACGGCTGAAGCCGTGCCCTTCCACGAACCGCTGTCGCTTCGCTCGGCTTCGCACCAGTCGAGAACCGTTCATCTGAACAAGATCGTCACCGGCCATACGCTCGACGATCAGGCCGAGACCGTGCTCATGCGGATGATTCGGGGCGCGGGCCTGCGGGGGCTGGGCGGGATTCATCCGCGGATTCTGGTGGAAGACGACGACGGGGAAATTTCCGGCGAAATCGTGCGGCCTCTGCTCGCGTTCGCCGCCGCGAACTGGAGCAGTATCTCAAGGACATCGGGCAACCCTGGCGCGAAGATTCCACCAATGCCGATGACCACTTCACGCGCAACCGCGTGCGCAAGCTGGTCGTCCCGCTGCTGGAGCAGGAGTTCAATCCTGCCGTGGCGGAGAATCTTGCGGAGCTGGCCGAGATTGCGCGCGGCGAAGAAGACTATTGGGAAAACGAAGTCTCCGGGTGGCTGGGAACGACCGTGCAGTGGTCGCAGCCGCAGTGGGCCCGCGCGGTGACGACGGGTTTCGTTCAGATCTCGCTGGCTGGCCCGAAAGCGGTATCTTCGCAATACGCTGATCTGCGCATGAAAGTCGACAGCGCACCCTGGCTGGTCATGAACGCGTCGGTGAGCCGCATGTGGTTTCTGGGCGAGCCGATTGCCGTGCAGCGCAGGCTGGTCAAGGCGATTGGCGAGAATGCCGGCATTCCCCTGGAGTTCAAGCATGTGGAAGAAATCCTGCGGTTTGCCGCCGAAGAGGGCGCAGTCCGGCAAGGAACTGTCGCTGCCTCTCGGCTGGAAGCTGGTGCGCGAGCCGCGAAGCTTGCTCTTCGTGACTCCCGATTTGCGCGACACCGCGCCGCCCGCAGGACTACGAGTACGAACTCCCTGTACCCGGACGAATCGCCGTTTACGAAGCGGCTCCTCCATCGAAGCGCGGCCCATTCCAGCGGGCGGGGATGCGGGGTATAATCCTGATCAACTCCTGGATGCGGATTCTCTGCCCGGACCGTTAAGGGTGCGGAACTGGCGTCCCGGAGACCGGTTCTGGCCGGCCCATACCAAGTCCCCCAAGAAGATCAAAGAACTGCTGCAGGAGCGTCATGTGGCCCAGCCGGAGCGCAAGTTTTGGCCAGTGGTGGTGAGCGGGGACGAGATCGTGTGGGTGCGAGGGTTTCCGGTCGCCCGCGAAATTTCGGGCGAAGGCCGGGCGAGCGGCGATCCTGATTGTGGACGAACCCCTGGCTGACCTGGCCGCGACAGAAGATTGAGCAGCGACGTGCCGGGGAGGCACGCAAATTCCATGAACGCTCCGAGAGTCGAGCCCCTGCGACCGGTCATCACTACCGAGCAGATCCAGAAGCGCGTCAAGGAACTGGCGCGCCAGATCTCCGACGACTACAAGGGGCAGACCATCCAGATGCTGGCCGTCCTGGAAAATGCGTTCATGTTTCTGGCCGACCTGGTGCGGGCTCTCGAAGTGCCGGTCGTGTGCCAGTTCATCAAGCCCAAATACACGCCGGACGCAAGCGTGGCTCGGCCAGCGAAGTGATGGAGATTTTCTTCAGCCACGAGCCGGACATCCGAGGCCAGCACATTCTGCTGGTGGAAGGGCTGGTGCATTCCGGCGTGACCAGCGAGTTCCTGATGAGCGACCTGCGCGCTCGGGGGGCGGCCTCGGTGAAACTGGTGACGCTGCTCGACCGCCAGTCGGCGCGCCGCGTGCCTTTGCAGCCCGATTATTTCGGATTCCTGGTCGACGAGACATTTCTGGTGGGCTATGGCCTGGGAGCGGTGGAGCAGACCAACCGGAATCTGCCGTACTTGGCGGCGGCAAATCCAAGAACCCCAGTGACTTAAGTCACACGCCGAGGAACGCGCCTTTTTGCCGGGGAAAAGGTAGAATAAGACTTTAAAGCATTTTGCCAATCGAAAGTCGCGGAAGGGCATCTAATCGTTGTAGGAACCCCGGGGGTTGGTGTAGGCAGCTACCCGTGCCGGATTTAGGAGTCTTCTAGGTGAACTCAACTGTAAAGACCGTGCTGTTCTGGTTGCTGATCGGGATCTCCGCGCTGTTGCTTTGGGAAGTGGTCAAGGGAGCCCGCGACGGCCAGAAAGACGCAGAGCTAAACGTCAGCCAGTTCATGACTGACGTCGACCAGGGCAACATCCGCGATTTGACGGTCAACGGCATGGAAGTGCGCGGCAAGCACCGCGACGGTTCCGCGTTCCACACCACCGCGCCGGCAAACTACTTCACTCCAGAGATGCTGAAGGCCTTGCAAAGCAAGGGAGTCAACATCACCTTTCGCGACGTCAACAGTGGAAGCCTGCCGTTGCAACTGCTCGGTACCTGGGCTCCGCTGATTCTGCTGGGTGCGTTGTGGTTCTTCATGATCCGCCAGATGCAGACCGGCGGGAACAAAGCCCTGTCGTTTGGCAAGAGCCGGGCGCGGCTGCTCTCCATGCAGCAAAAGAAAGTCACGTTCAAAGACGTGGCCGGCGTGGAAGAGGCCAAGGAAGAACTGCGCGAGATTATCGAGTTCCTGCGCGAGGCCCAGAAGTTCCAGAAACTGGGCGGACGCATTCCCAAGGGTGTGCTGCTGGTGGGGCCTCCGGGAACTGGCAAGACGTTGCTGGCCCGCGCGGTTGCGGGCGAGGCCAACGTTCCCTTCTTCTCGATCTCGGGCTCGGATTTTGTGGAGATGTTTGTGGGCGTCGGCGCCAGCCGCGTGCGCGATCTGTTCGAGCAGGGCAAGAAGAATGCCCCGTGCATCATTTTCATCGACGAGATCGACGCCGTTGGACGTCATCGCGGCGCCGGCCTGGGCGGCGGACACGACGAGCGTGAACAGACTTTGAACCAGTTGCTGGTGGAAATGGACGGCTTCGAATCGAACGAAGGCGTCATCCTGATGGCGGCCACCAACCGTCCCGACGTGCTTGATCCCGCGCTGCTGCGGCCCGGCCGCTTTGACCGGCGCGTGGTGGTGAGCCGTCCCGATGTGCGCGGCCGCGAAGAAATCCTGCGCGTCCACACTCGCAAAATTCCTCTGGCCGAAGACGTTGATCTCTCTGTACTGGCTCGCGGGACGCCGGGATTCTCCGGCGCAGACCTGGCCAACATGGTCAACGAAGCGGCGCTGGCGGCGGCCCGGCAGAATCGCAAAGCGGTTTTGCAGTACGACTTCGAACTGGCCAAAGACAAAGTCCTGATGGGCGTGGAGCGCAAGTCGCTGCTGCTCACCGACGAGGAAAAGAAGAACACCGCCTACCACGAAGCCGGACACGCGCTGGTGGCGGCGAAAATGCCGAACTCCGATCCTCTGCACAAGGTCACGATCATTCCGCGTGGCATGGCCCTGGGCGTCACCATGCAATTGCCCATCGATGACCGCCACAACTACTACAAGAACTATCTCGAGACCGAGATCGCCATCCTGATGGGCGGGCGCATCGCGGAAGAGCTGTTCCTGAACTGTATGAGCACCGGGGCGGGCAACGACATTGAGCGCGCCACGGAAATGGCACGCAAGATGGTTTGCGAGTGGGGCATGAGCGACCTGGGTCCGATGACCTTCGGCAAGAAGGAAGAGCAGATCTTCCTGGGCCGCGAGATTGCCCAGCACCGCGACTACAGCGAGGACACCGCGATCAAGATCGATCAGGAAGTCCGCAAGCTGGTCAACAAAGGCTACACCACGGCCAAGCAGATCCTGTCGGACAATCGCGATGTGCTCGAGAGGATTGCCCGGGCGCTCATTGAGCGCGAAGTTCTCGACGCCAACGAGATCAAGATGCTGGTCGAGAACCAGGAGCTTCCGCCGGTCCAGCCCCCGCCGTCCTCCAAGGACGATGGAGTGCAGCACGTCATCAAGCCGGAGCTGCAGCCCGGACGGGCCAAGGGCGGAGAGCGGCCCGCGACGGCGTAAGCTGGTCGTAAGAATTATGCTGAGGGCGGCCCGAGCGGCCGCCCTTAGTTTTTGTAGCGGCATCCCTTCGGCTCGGGTCGGGGCTGGCAGGGTTGAGATGGAGCCGTCTGATCCCCAAAAAGCTCAGACGGGCGGACTGGCCAGCGGGCACGAGACGGGAAAGCTATGAGCTCGGCCCTTTACAGGGGCAATGAGTGAAATGGAGATTTATCGCCAGTTACAATGGATTCGTTTGGGAATTTGGGAAAGATGACGGAGTCAGAATTCACCAACCCCCGCAGTCCCAAGGCGAAGCGTATCGCCCGAAGAGTCTTGGAGCTTATCAGTGCTGCCGCGTTTCTACTGGCGATCCTCTACTGGCCGACCACGAACACGGGGCGTCTGATCCTCATCGCTGCGGTCGTTGTGTGGTTCGTTGGCTTGAAATTCCTTTTCAAGTGGCCATCGATTTGAACCAGAATACGACTGCGTCCCGGCGACCGCGATCCAATCGATGAGTGCAATGGGGATGTTTCAACAGTCACAACGGTTGGTCAGCCCGTGCGCTTTTCAAGAACTCTGCGGCAGCCGCTCTGACACTCTCAAAACGGGGATCGTCGATTACGTCAGAGGGCTTGAGCGTTTTAGGAGTGCAGTCCGCATAGGCCTCTACCGTTTTGTAAAGATGCGAGGCCGCTGTTCGTTCGCTTTGCGACAAGTTCGGATGAACTAGAAATTTCTCAAAAACCAAATCATCAAGGAACGTGCAGAGCAACTCATCCGGTGAATCGCGCTCCGGCCCATGACCGAACCACACCCGCTCCTGATATGTGCGGTCTGCTGCCCTTTTCGCGGCGTTGATCACGTTTTGTCGCCAAACTGTAAAGTCCACGGCGCGATGTTACCTCAACTGTCGAGAACGGGCCGTTACACTCACCGACCAGTGGGCAGTCGATGAGTCCGTTCCGATTCTGGTGCTTGATTTCTGCGCTCCCGCTCTTTCTTTTGAAAACAGGCCTGTTACTCACTCGATTCGGCGCTTTTCGAGGGGATGGAAAACAGCCTGTTTGTGCTATAATTTATACAGTTGCAATACGACCCTAAGTATTAGGAATTTCAATAACTTGAAGTCTTTTGCAAGGGACTTCAGGATGGTCGAGTCGGGGCGACAATTCCAGCCGAATTCCAGGGATTCGCAAGACCAAGTTCACCAAATAAATCGGGACATTTTCGCGGAGCGGAATGGCCACCAAAGAGATTAATACTCCCATCGTCGACACCAAAACAAAAAACGGCAAAGTAACTCCGATCAACACTGCGAACGGCACTGGTAACGGCGGTGACGGCAGCTACAATGCCGACTCCATCAAAGTACTAGGTGGCATGGAGGCAGTTCGCAAGCGTCCCGCCATGTACATCGGATCGACCGGCGACCTGGGCCTGCATCACCTGGTGTACGAAGTGGTCGACAATTCCGTCGACGAAGCGCTCGCCGGATTCGCCACCAAGATTGAAGTCACCATCCATCTCGACAACTCGATCACGGTCATCGACGACGGGCGCGGTATTCCGGTCGACGACATGGTGATCGACGGAGAGAAAGTTTCGGCAGCGCAAGTCGTCATGACCACGCTCCATGCCGGCGGAAAATTCGATTCGTCGACCTACAAAGTTTCCGGTGGACTGCACGGCGTGGGCGTGTCGTGCGTGAACGCCCTGAGCGAGGATCTGGAACTCGAGATCTGGCGCGACGGGGCGACCTGGCAGCAGAACTATTCCAAAGGCGAACCCACCAACAAGCTGAACAAAACCGGCGCAACCAAGAAGCGCGGGACCAAAGTTCACTTCCTGCCCGACCGTTCCATCTTCACCGCGACCGAGTACAACTACGACACGCTGGCCCAGCGCCTTCGCGAACTCGCATTCCTCAACAAGGGATTGCTGATTACCCTGACCGATGAGCGCGCCACCGATTCGAAAACCGGCGAGCCCAAGCAGACCGACTTCAAGTACAACGGCGGCATCGCGGAGTTCATCAAGCATCTCAATCGCGGCAAGCAGACGCTGCACGACAAGCCGATCTACATGGAAGACGACCGCAACGGCGTTCACATGGAGATTGGGTTGCAGTACAACGACGCGTACTCCGAGACGATTTTCAGCTTTGCCAACAACATCAACACCGTCGATGGCGGCACCCATCTTTCCGGATTCCGCACCGCCCTGACCCGCACCATCAACTATGCCGGGCAGCAGATGGGATTGTTCAAAGACGTCAAAGAAAATCTGACTGGCGACGATGTGCGCGAAGGCCTGGTGGCGGTGATCAGCGTCAAGCTGTCGCAGCCGCAGTTCGAAGGCCAGACCAAAGGCAAGCTGAACTCCGACATTGCGGGCACGGTTACCCAGTTCGTCAACGAGCGGCTGGGCGCGTTCTTCGAGCAGAACGCGACCGTAGGACGGAAGATCATCAACAAAGCAGTCGACGCCGCGCGTGCCCGCGAGGCCGCCCGCAAAGCCCGCGACCTGACACGCCGCAAAGGCGCGCTCGATTCCGGCGGCCTGCCCGGCAAACTGGCGGATTGTTCCGAGCGCGATCCCAACCGCTGCGAATTGTTTTTGGTCGAGGGCGAGTCCGCAGGCGGAACCGCAAAGCAGGGTCGTGACCGCCGATTCCAGGCGATTCTCCCGCTCAAGGGAAAAATTCTCAACGTAGAGAAAGCGCGCTACGACAAGATGCTGGCGCACGAGGAAATTCGTGCCATGATCACGGCGCTGGGTACCGGCATCTCCAAAGAAGATTTTGATCCCACGAAAGTGCGTTACGGCAAGATCATCCTGATGACCGACGCTGACGTGGACGGCAGCCACATCCGCACGCTGCTGCTGACGTTCTTCTTCCGGCACATGCAGGAACTGATCAAGCGTGGCAACGTGTTTATCGCGCAGCCGCCGCTGTTCTCGCTGAAAAAAGGCAAGTCGCAGCAGTACATCAAGGACGAGCGCGAATTCGTCAAAGTCATGGTAAAGCGCGCGGCCGACGGGCTGACCGTGCGTTATGGCGAGGGCGCAGCCAAGATCGAAGGCAAAGATCTGGCGCGCTTTATGACTGTGCTCGACGAGTATCTCGGCTTCTTCGAAAAACTCGACAAGCGCGTGCGCAACGAGCGCGTCACCGAGCTTATCCCCAAACTCGACTTGGCCAAGCGCGCCGATTTTGAAGGCGACAAGAAGACGCCGCCCAAGAAAATCGAGCGCCTGGAAAAAGAACTGAAGAAGCTGCTGAAGGAAGAGGGTTTCAAGAGCGTGGAGTCGCGCTTCGACGAAGAGCACAACCTGTGGGAGGTGAACTTCGTCAACAAGCATGGCGCCGAACACGTCATCAACTGGCTCCTGGCTTCCAGCGCGGAATGCCGCCAGCTGATTTCGAAATACAAGCAGATCGAGCCCTACATGGAGCCGCCGTTCGTGGTCGAAACGCTGGTCAAGTCCGCCCCCGCGGGTGGCAATGGCGAAGCGGCCGATGGCGAGGCTTCAGCCGCCGAAGGCGACAAAAACGACAAGAAAGCTGCGAAGCCTGCCAAGCGCAAAACCGAGATCGAAGTAGTGGAGAAGACGAACGTCCGCGATCTTCGCGACTACGTTATTAACGAAGGGCGCAAGGATTTCACCATCCAGCGCTACAAAGGTCTCGGCGAAATGACCGCGCCTCAGTTGTGGGAAACGACGATGGACCCTGAGCGCCGCACGCTCTTGTCGGTGAAGCTGGAGGACATCGCCGAGTGCGAAACCATCTTCACCACGCTCATGGGCGAAGACGTAGAGGCGCGGCGCAAGTTCATCGAAGAGAACGCGCTGGATGTGAAGAACCTGGACATCTAGAACCTTCGGCCGCAGATTTCGCGGACACACGGATAGAAAATATTTCGGGCGGCCTCCAAGCCGCCCGTTTTTGTTGGGCGCCAGACGTTCCCTGGAAGCTACTTCAGTCCTTCCACCAGGTAAAGGTCGGCCAGCATGCGGTGGTAGCCGAAGATGCAGGTCTTGGCATCCGGTGTGATCAGGATCGGCCCGATGGTTTCGACCCCGGCAGGATCCGAGGGGATCAATTCTTTCCACAGAGTGCGCTTTCCGGTCTGCACATCCAGGCGGTCCACCCGAGCGGGCAACTCGCCCGGCTGGTAAACGTACAATGAACGGCTGTCGCTGCTGAACGTGATGGGTTGCTCGCCGGAGTTGAAGCCCGGTATCACCCGCGGCTCGCCTCCGCCGGCGGGATAGAGATATCCCTTCTGATCGGGACCGATTCCAGCCACCCACTGCGAGTCCGGCGAGATGATGAACGCCGTTCCGTTCACACCTTCAGCAGAAATTGGCTGACTCTTGCCCGACGCCACATCGAGGACGTAGAGCCTCACGCCCTTGCCCGGTTCATTCCCCGAAAACAGGAGTCGCTTGCCGTCGGGAAACCAATGGGCCCAGGAGTGGTTGATATTGTCCTTGGTCAGTTCCTTCGCTTCCCCGGCGCCGGTGGTCAGCAGCTTGAGCTGCGAGGGCGAAGCCTGGCTCTGGGCGACCACCCACTTTCCATCGGGAGACAGAGAAACCGCGCCACCTTCGCCCAGCAGCACCGCGGGTGAGCCGTCGGTCTTGCGAATGTAGACGGCATACGACAAGCCGCCGGACTTTGAATAATCCAGCGATCCACCGCCGCCTTCTTCATCGAACAGCAACGTCTTGCCATCCGCCGAGATATCCGCCGGGTAGGTGTAGTCCAGCCAGGAGAGGTCGTGCTGCTTGGCATCGTCGGCGGTCATGCCGACGAGTTCGCGCCGCCAACTGGCGCGCATCAGCAGAACCCTTCCGTCCTTGAAAATGTCAAAAATCATCACCGCGCCGGGCAAGCGCAATACCATGCGTTCCTTGCCGTCGAGGGTGATGGCGTAGAGGGTGCGGTCCACTCCCGATTTGCTGGCGGTAAACCAGATTTCGCTCCCATCCGGCGACCATGCTACCCCCTGAATGGTGAACCATTCCCCGGACAGGGTCTTCTTGTTTCCCGCCAGATCGATGACGGCCAGAGAACCGCTGTCATCTCCCTGCACCGGGTGGTCGATAAATGCGATCAGATTTCCCTTGGGAGAAAAGCGGGGATGGCCGATCCATCCGCCGGTCTCATACAACGGCTTGCCCACGGGATATTCCAGCCGGTTGCGTCCTCCGAAATCACGCACCACGACCAGATTGCTGCCGTCCGCCGACCAGTCGGCCCATTGCACGTGTTCGAGGACTTCCCGCGGCGCGCCGCCCACCAGCGGCGCTCGCGCCAGCGTGCCCATGTTCACCCATGTCCCGATGGCTTTGCTGTTCAGCAATACCGCCATCTCCGACGCCGAGGACACGGACACGAGTTGCGTACGGCTCAGCCCCATGGAACGGGCCTCGGGGGCCTCCGGACGGGCGGTAAACACGTCCACGGGACTACCCTGCCAGGCGGCGCTGTAAAGAATGGTTTGTCCGTCGGGAGCGAAGCGCGCGGAACGAATGCTGCCGCGGCGAAACGTCAGCTGGCGGTAGGTCGGAGGCGGCAGAGGCGTTGACGAGAACATCTGTTTCCCGGCATACACGCCCGCTGCCAACGCCAGCAGCACGCACACGGCCAGCAGCGGCCAGACGGATCTCCGGCGAGCCGCGCCCGCGGGCGCTGTCTGTGTCGCAGAAGTTGCAGCCGGAGCAGACTCCTCGGTGGGCACCCCGGTGCGGGAGGAATCGATGGAGCGCTTGATGCGCTTCAGGTCAGCGCGCATTTCCGCGGCAGTCTGGCAGCGCATCTCGCGATCTTTTTCCAAAGCCTTGCTGATGGTTTCTTCCAGCTTCGGCGGAAGTTCCGGATTCAGACGGATGGCCGCCGTCGGCGCGCGATTCAGAATGGCTTCGGTGATGACTGCCGACGTTTCTCCGCGGAATGGCAGGACGCCGGTGGCCATCTCATAGAGCACCACGCCGAAGGAAAATAAGTCGGTACGGGCATCGAGTTCCTTCCCGCGCAATTGCTCCGGCGACATGTAAGCCACCGTGCCCACCGCAGTGCCGGGATTGGTGAGGTCGAGGCTGGTCGCGTCGGCAATGGTCTGCGAATCGCCGCTGGTGGGCCGGGCGGCGCGCGAGATCTTTGCCAGGCCGAAATCCAGAATCTTGGCATGGCCGCGGTCGGTGACAAAAATGTTGGCCGGCTTGATGTCGCGGTGCACGATGCCCTTGCTGTGCGCGGCGTCGAGCGCATCCGCCACTTCAATCGACAGCGTGAGCAGGCGTTCCTGCTCCATCGGCCGCCCGTCGACCAGGTGTTTCAGTGTCTGGCCGGTCAGGCATTCCATCACGATGAATAGATGTCCATCATGCTGGCCAATTTCATGGATAGTGCAGATGTTGGGATGGTTCAGCGACGATGCGGCCCGAGCCTCGCGGCGAAAGCGCTCCAAGGCCTGAGGGTCCTGCGAGGAATCGTCGGGAAGGAACTTCAGCGCCACGAAGCGGCCGAGCAGCGTGTCTTCGGCCTTATAGACCACGCCCATCCCGCCACCGCCGAGGAGTTCGATGATCCGGTAGTGGGAGACGGTTTGGCCGATCATTGTTTGGCGATCAATATTTGGCGATCACTGTTTGGTGATCAAGTCGCGAGCCAGAGGTCGCCCCTTGGGCAACCGCAGGAGCCGAGCCATCTTAGGGCGAATTGTGGTTTCCGTCAATGCCGGGGGGAGTCTGTGCTTTGGTTGGTTACGGCCGTCTCCATGCCGTTGAAATCGTCTGCAAGTCGAGTCCTGTCCGGCGTTCTCTCTGCGGGGAGATCGAGTCATGGCAGCTTCGGCGGAATCGTTCAGAGAGATGAACAAACCTTGGTTGTGGATCGCGGTCGGTGGAGCGATTCTTCTGGTCTGGTGTGCCATGGCGCTCCCTGCAATGCGCCAGGCGAGAGTTGGCGAACCGTCCGAGCAGGCCACGCGCATAGAGCCGGTGGCGGAGTACTATGCCGCGCCGATGAAAGCCCAGCCGGTCGCCTTGCTGCAGCAAAGAGACGCAACGAAGGTACAGGCTGGCACAGCGCCGGCAAGCCCTGACGCTGCTGCCGGAAGAAGAACCATCCGCACCAGTTCCATGGAGATGGTCGTGCCGCATCCCGCAGAAGTGGCCGACAAGATCACGGCGCTGGCGGAAGGATTGGGCGGATATCTGGTCAGTGCCGATGGCGGAGGGCAAAACGCTACGGCGGGGACGCTCACCATTCGCGTGCCGGCAGCTCGATTTGAAGAGGCGCGGGCCGCCATCCGCAAGCTGGGGCTGCGAGTGGAAAGCGAAAAGATCGACGCCCAGGATGTGACCCGCCAGTATGTGGACCAGGATGCGAGCATCCGCAATCTGCAGGCGGAAGAGTCGCAGTATCTCGCGATCCTGAAGCAGGCGAATTCGGTGAAAGACATGCTCGCCGTGACCGAAAGACTGAGCGAGGTGCGCGGACAAATTGAGCAGCAGCAGGCGGAGTTCAACGCGCTGTCGCGACAGATCGAGACGGTCGCCCTCACAGTTTCCCTGAAGACTGAGGCTGAGGCCAAAGTGTTCGGGCTGAACTGGCGTCCGGGCTACCAGTTGAAACTGGCGCTGCGCGACGGACTGGAGAGTCTGGCAAACTACGCGACCGCCATGACCACGATTTTGTTTTATCTTCCGGCAGTCTTGCTGTGGGTGGGAACGATTGTGATGGCGACGGTGCTCGGGTGGAAGGCAGTTCGTTGGGCAGGGCGGCGCTGGTTTGGTTGGACGGAGGCGACCCTGCAGGGATGATGGTTCTGAAAAATCTCAACCACAGAGGACGCTGAGGACACGGAGGAACTCGGTCTCCCTCCGTGTCTTCCGTGTCCCCTGTGTCCCCTGTGGTAAAGCTCCTCCGATGGCGCTACCGTTCAGGACGTCTCCGGCAGTTTGTTAGTTTCCATTTCCGGTTTCTCACCCCGAAACACCCGCGAGATTCCGCGAACGATGCGGCGCATCGGCAATTCGCCTTTAGCATCGGCGAAGAAGATTTCACCGGCACGGCTCCCCCGGTAGTACCAACGCTTGAGCAGCGCCAGATGCTCCATGGTCTCCAGCGAGCCCCTTGTTTTCGCCGGAGGAAACGAATCCAGCGCTTCCTGTACCCGTGATTCCATGGACTGCGATTTTGCGTGCTCCGTGGACTGAATGCTGAAGGGATTTGGCCCTGAGATTCTCCCCGCACTCGATCCTGAAAAATGACACTGAACCCGCCGTGTGACTGGGCTGAATCATCAGGGCCGTAAGCCGGTCGAGCCGTTGCACGATTTCGGGAAGCTGGCTGAGGATGGGCTTGAGTTTTTCCACGCGCACATGAATTGCAGCCGCATCCTCAAAGGCAAGCCTGGCGGACGCGGCTTCGCGTTCGGCGGAGAGCTCTCGGGCCAGAGAGTCACCGGCGGAATCAAAATAAGCCTGCACCCGGTTCACTTCCGCGGCATATTCTTCGTCGCTGCATCCCTTGAAGCAGGGAGCCAGGCACATCTTCATCTCGGAATAAATGCACCCGGGAAACTTGGGGTCGGGATGCAGGTCGTCGACGCACCGCCGCATCTTGAAGAAGTCGAGCGAATCGTTCATGAACTTCTCGGCGGCGACCCGCGAAACGAACGGGCCATAGAAAAGAGAACGCCCGCCGAGTCGTCCAAGCCGAGTCGTGATGGAGGCGCGCGGGTACTCGTTTTCCAGATGCAGCTTCACCAACGGCGCGAAGCGGAAGCGCATGCGATCGGAGTAGGTCTTAGGAAACACGGCGCGCAGAACGCTGTAGAGCAGGAAGCCGGACTCGAAATCGGATCCGGTGGGCGTGTACTCGATCCCGCACACCCGGTCGCGCAGGTTGAGCTTTTTCGTGCGCTCCGCGACCGGCCCCAGCAGCCGCTGCAGGCGGCGTCGCAGATTCGCCGTCTTGCTGACGTAAGGCTCGGCCTGGGCATCGGCTCCACGTAGAAGGAACACAGCTGGAGCCGCCGGAACCGCGGCGAAAACTTCCGCATCCCGTTCAGGCACGAATTCCAATCGCTCAGTCAGCACCACGCCATTGTAAGCAAGTCTTCACCACGGGGGCACCGACGCACGGAGAACTTCCTTGTCGTTTTCTGTCCTTACCGAAAGCTCGCGCTGCGGAATTTCTGGCGGAAGTCGCTGCCTTCCAGCGTGACGATGCGGCACATCTCGTGCAACCGGGAACGCATGCGCTCGCCGATCCGATCCCCCAGCGTCTCGCCGCGGCTCGCGGCCCTGGCCGGCGAGATGGACCCAACAACGCCCGCCGCCGGCTGATCGTCGAAATTCGTGGTGATGATCGTGGTGCGGTTGTCGTTATAGCGGGTGTTCAGGATCAGGCTGACCGTGTCCCACACCCACTCCGTCGGCTTCACGGCCCCCAATTCGTCCAGCACCAGAACGTCGGTTTCAAATACCGGGCGCAGCACGTCGAGCTCCGTGGTCTGCACAGTTGAGTTGTAGGAGTTCTGGATTTCCTTCAGCAGTTCGCGATAGTCGTAAAACAGGCAGGGGATGCCTCGGTTGCCGATCAGTTCTTTGATGATCCCTACAGCGAGGTGCGTTTTGCCGGTCCCGATCTTGCCGATGATCAACAGACCCTTGTCGCCGCGGGGATCGCATTTCTTCGCAAAGCCGGACGCAATAAAGTGAGCTTCCTCCAGCGAAGGGTGGGCGCCGGGGAAATCGGTGTCGTAGTTGGAGAGTTCACAATGCTCGTAACGGCGCGGAATGCGGGCCGCGGCCAGCAGTGACTGTCCCCGCGCCCGCAACCGGCAATCGCAGCGCGTGACCCGGCGGTCGTTGGCGCTGCCGCTCGCTTTCGCGCCGGCCACCGTCTTCCATCCGGTACCCTCACACAGCGGGCAAACTTCCGCGGCAGCCTTAACCACCTCGGGCCCTCCCGTCTTCCGGTCAAGCGTCTTCGACTCAGTCATCTTCAAACGAATTCTCCTGTTTCGACTTTGCACCCGAGGGCCGGTTCCGCGCAAGCCGGAAACCCTGCCTACCTGTGTACATCCTGTGAAGGAAGGGGTTGGCCTGTGGAGGGCATAGGAAAACCTTCCCCTTGGGAATGGAAAGCCGCTTGGGTAGGCCCAATTCGGGCTGCAGGAGTGCGAAACAGGCTTCCGGCGCGGATTTTCACAGTTGACATTCGCCACAGAGGGAGGAGAATACAAAACGGTCAGGTTTCCCAACTCAGCCATTCGCCAATTTCCTCCCGGTGTAGGCTGGGCACGAAAGAGACCTGCGAGGAGAGACTATGAATAAAGCCGATCTGGTTGACAAGATCGCAGGCGCATGTGAAATCAGCAAAGCGCAGGCCACGACTGCCATTGATACCGCCGTGGACAGCATTACGTCTGCCCTCCGCAAAGGAGATCGGGTGGCTTTGATAGGCTTCGGCACCTTCTCGGTGTCGCAGAGAAAAGCGCGGAACGGGCGCAACCCGCAAACCGGCGCCACTATCAAGATCGCTGCCCGCAAGGTCGCGAAGTTCAGCCCTGGGGCCGAACTGAAGAAATCCGTAAATAAGAAGTAATCCAGAACGAACATGGGATCGCAAAACGGCAGGGGGTCGGCCCTGCCGTTTTTTACTGCCGGCAGGAACCCCGCGAATCGGCAGCAGTGAGGCAGACAGGAGTGAGGCAGACAGGAGTGAGGAAGACAGGAGTGAGGAAGATGGTTCGTACCGTTCGTTGGAGAGTATTGCTGCTGTCCGCGCTGCTGGCTGTTTTGACGGCGCAGGCCAGCCGGCCGTTGCCGTTCGGCGCGTGGCGCCGCCTCTCGGAGGCTCCCGTGATTGCTCCACGCGGCAACGGGTGGGAGGCGGCCGGAACGTTCAATCCGGCAGTCGTCATGCGCGGAGACAAGATCGTCATGCTCTACCGTGCGCAGGACCAGCAAGGCACGTCGCGCCTGGGATACGCCGAGAGTACCGACGGCATCCACTTCACGCGACGGGATGAGCCCGTGCTAAGCCCGTCGACGGAATACGAGAAAGACGGTGGCGTCGAGGATCCGCGCCTCGTTCAATTCGGCGACACGTACTATCTCACCTACACGGGCTACAACAAGAAAGACGCGCAGCTCTGCCTGGCGACCTCAACAGATCTGGTTCACTGGGACCGCAAAGGTGTAATCCTTCCAGCCAACAAGGGAAACTGGAATGTGAAGTGGACGAAATCGGGCGCCATCGTTCCGGAGAAGATCGACGGAAAATATTGGATATACTTCCTGGGCACAACTGCCGACAACAAAGATCAGGGCGGCTTGGCATCCTCCACCGATCTACTTCATTGGACAGAGGCTACTCAGACGCCGGCGCTGCCCGTCAGGCCCGGTCATTTCGATTCCCGGGTTGCCGAACCGGGCCCGTCCCCGATCGTCACACCGGACGGAATCGTTCTGGTCTACAACGGCGCTGATGACAAGTTGGTCTACCGCACCGGGATTGCCGTTTTCGACCGCAACGATCCGCGAAAGCTCCTCTGGAGGAGCGAGGAACCCGTATTCTCTCCCGAGAAGGATTGGGAGAAAGTCGGCCAGGTGCCCAACGTGGTCTTCGTGGAGGGCATGGTGAAGCAGCGCGATCGATACCTGTTCTACTACGGGGGCGCCGACGCGAATGTGGGCGTCGCGGAGGCGCCAGTTATTCGGTCACCAGCCATTCGTTAAAGAAGATGAGTGGCGCGGTTCAGAGTCTAGCCCTGCTCTCTGCGGACTTCGCGGCTTTCTTTGCGAGCTTTGCGGTTAAATCTTAAACCGCCGAGACCCGCGAAGCACTCGCAGAACACGCAGAGATCGTATCCGAGAAACTCCAACTGCACCGATCCGCCCGGCTTGACCCTCTGCCCTTGCCGCCCCTACCATCGACTGGGGCCCATGCGATTTCAGATTCCTTCGTTCCTTGCGCGTCACCCTGCTGCCTGCGTGGGTTTACTGCTTCTAGGGCCGGCCTTGCACGCCCAGCAAGCGAAACCCCCCGCGCCTCCGCCCGCTCCCATCGTGACCTTCACCGACATTGCCGAAAAAGCCGGCCTGACGGCGCAGAACGTTTTTGGCGGACTCGACACCAAGAAATACATCATCGAAACCACCGGAACCGGCGTCGCCATCTTTGACTACGACAACGACGGCTGGCCTGACATCTTCTTGGTGAATGGCACGAAGCTCGGGGGATTTCCGCCCGGGCAAAGCCCCTCCAATCGCCTGTACCGCAATAATCATGACGGGACCTTCACCGACGTCACGGCCAAGGCCGGTCTGACTGCGACCGGATGGGGCCAGGGCGTCTGCGTTGGCGACTACGACAACGACGGATGGGAAGACCTCTACATCACCTACTACGGCAAGAACCGCCTGTACCACAACCAGAGCGGAGTCTTCACCGAAGTTGCGGAAAAAGCCGGCGTCGCGGGTCGTAAAGCGTGGGGTACCGGCTGCGCGTTCGTGGATTATGACCGTGACGGCCATCTCGATCTGATCGTGGCCAACTATGTGAATTTCGATCTGGCCACCGCGCCCGCGCCCGGAGATCGTCCCACCTGCATCTGGAAGGGAGTTCCGGTCATGTGCGGCCCGCGCGGTCTGGCCGGGGCGAAAAACATCCTGTATCACAACCGCGGCGATGGCACGTTTGAAGACGTCACCACCAAGGCCCACATTGACCGCACCGACGGCCATTATGCCTTCAGCGTCTCCACACTCGATTTCGACGAGGACGGATGGCCCGACATTTTCATCGCCTGTGACAGCACACCCAGCATTCTGTATCGCAATAATCACGACGGAACGTTCACCGACGTAGCCGTCACCGCGGGCGCAGCCTTCAACGAAGATGGGCGCGAGCAGGCGGGCATGGGCTCGACTGTCGCGGACTACAACGGCGACGGCCATCTGGACATCTTCAAAACCAATTTCTCCGACGACACGTCCACCTTGTACAAGAACGACGGCGACGGCACTTTCACCGACGCCACCCCCGCCGCGGGCCTCGGTCTCTACACCCAATATTTAGGCTGGGGGACGATGTTTTTCGACATGGACAACGACGGCTGGCCTGATCTCATTCTGGTCAACGGCCATGTGTATCCCGAAGTCGACAGCCAGCACCTGGGCAGCAGCTACAAAGAGCCTCGCATTCTCTTCCATAACAACGGTGATGGAACGTTCAGCGACATTTCCGCAACTGCCGGTCCCGCCATCACCGCTGCGGCCTCTTCGCGCGGGCTTGCGGTTGGCGACTTGTGGAACGACGGCAAGCTCTCGATTGTCATCAGCAACATGAACGCCGCGCCCAGCCTGCTGGTGAATCAGGTTCGGAACGCCAATCACTGGGTCGCGATTCACGCTGTGGGCACGAAATCGAATCGCGATGGCATCGGCGCGCGCATCCGGGTGAAGACAGCCGCACGCACCCTGGTGGACGAAGTCCGCAGCGGGTCGAGTTATATCTCGAACAGCGATATGCGGGTCCACTTCGGCTTGGGTTCGGCCACGAAAATCGAATGGATCGAAATCCGCTGGCCCAGCGGGCTAACCGAACGCTTTGCGAATTTGCCGGTAGATCAGATCCACACTCTGAAGGAAGGGTCGGGCACAAGCGTCGAGCCAGAAGTCAAGAAACCGTGATCGGGGGAACGCCTTGAAGCGGCGCCGCCGCCGAGAAATCCATGAATTCCTTCGTGCACCTTCGTGTCCTTCGTGGTTCACGAATTGAAATCGTCCAGCTATTTCCCCGCCTTCGGATTTTTCGGGAACTGCATCGTGCGCGTAATCCCTTCGCCTTCCTTCACGAAGATCACCTGGTTCGCTTTGATGTCTTTCAGCGTATCCACCTGGCCGCTCGGCCACCGAATCTCCAGCACGTCGACCTTCTCCGCTTTCCCCAGGCCGAAGTGAACCCGCAGATCATTCTGCGAGAAGTAGCCGCCGCCGCTGCGCACCTCATCAATCTGCTGATGCGGCTTCGCTTCCCCCGGCGGATGAGTCACGCACACCAGCCGCGCGCCAATTCCACTGCGGTTCGATTTCGTTCCGATGGTGCGCACCTTGATCCAGTTGTGGTCAAGTTTTGAATCGCAGCGGAGCAGCTGCGGATAGTCATTGACGGTGTTCACGACGACATCGATGTCGCCATCGTTATCGAAATCGCCAAAGGCCGCGCCCCGCGACGGGCTCGGATCGGAAATGCCGGGCCCCGCCTGCAGCGATACGTCCGCGAAGTGCCCGTTGTGCAGGTTCTGATACAGCAGTTTGCGCTGCGCATAGCCGGCTTCTGTCTTGAGTTGCCCAATCTCCGGATACACATGGCCGTTGCAGATCAGAATGTCCGCCCAGCCGTCGTTGTCCATGTCGAAAAAGCCGCAGCCCCAGCCCAGGTATTGGGTGTGCGCGCCCAGGCCCGCAGTGAACGTGGCATCTTCGAAATTGGCGCCGCCTTGATTGTGGTAGAGCGATGGCGTGTCGCCGGCGAAGTTGGTTTTGACAATGTCGAGGTTGCCGTCCAGATCGTAATCCGCCGCGGACACGCCCATGCCCGCCTGCGGCTTGCCATCGGGGCTGAGAGCGCATCCCGCTTCAATGGCGATGTCCTGGAACTTCCCGTTCTTCTTGTTCTGGTAGAGCGCGCTGGCGGTGGAATCGTTGGCGACATAAATATCGGGCCAGCCGTCGTTGTCCAGATCCGCGGTCAGAACGCCCAGGCCGTACGTGCCGTTGGAGTTGAGAATTCCCGATGCCTCGGAAACGTCGGTGAACGTGCCATCGCCGTTGTTGTGATACAGGATATTCTTCCCGCCCTGCAGTCCCGGCGGTCCGCACGCGACCATCACACTCTTGTAAAGACACGGACCGGATTCCGGCACCGGCGCCGTCGCCAGATCGAGATCAATGTAGTTGGCCACGAACAGGTCCAGGCGGCCGTCGCGATCGTAGTCGACGAACGCGCAGCCAGTGTTCCAGCGCGTGCCTTTGCCCGCCACGCCGGCCTTCTGGCTCACGTCGGTGAAGGTGCCGTCCCCGTTGTTGTGATAGAGAACGTTCTTTCCGAAGTAGGTGACAAACAAATCATCCCAGCCGTCATTGTCATAATCGCCGACACACACGCCTTGCCCCCAGCCCGAATGGGCGACTCCCGCTTTCGCAGTGACGTCGGTGAAGGTGCCATCACGATTATTGCGAAACAGATGCGAAGTCGGCTCGCTTCCGGCGGGAAAACCTTCGAGCCGCGTCCCGTTTACTAGAAAGATGTCGAGCCATCCATCATTGTCGTAATCGTAGAAAGCAACGCCGCAGCCGGTGGTTTCCAGCAGGAACTTATTCTTGTGCTCGCCACCAAAAATAGTCTTCGCGTTTAGCCCGGATTCGCGGCCGATGTTGAGAAAGCTCACGCCCAGATCGCCGTTCGGTGTCACTTCTTGTTTTGGCGGGGTGGTCTTCTCCTGCAGGGTGGGGCGCGCTCGCAACCAGCGCGGGCGCGCCATCGCCAGCACGCTTTCGAGTGAAAGGACGAGTGCCGAACGGCTTAGACTTTTCAGAAAAACGCGGCGTGAAGGGAACAAAGGTCGCTACCTGGCCCACTCGGCTCGTGCTAAAATTCGCCCCTACTCCTTATATTCAGGGAACCGCGACTTTGCAAGTTCCGGCCAGGCTAAATTCCCGTCTCCAGAGAAGGCCGCGATGAACTCTTACCTTGTTGGTGCTCTCCATTCTGACGTGTTGTCCTGCATTTCACGGGGCGTCTGCCTGGCCGGAATCTGGCTGCTGGGCGCCGCTCTGTCCGTTGCCCAGCCACCTGCTCAATCCCCGGAGTTATCTCGAACCATTCGAACATGGGAGTTCCTTCCGGTGGTGGGTACGCGGGCGGGATTGTTCGGCAACGAAACCGGACGATTCGAAGCCTGGGTCTATCCTCTCAAGATTTTCCGCGAGTTCCACCTGACTTTCCACGTCGGGGACCGGGCGTTGCCGGCAGAGAGTCTGGCACGCACGCTGACGGTTCGTCCCGAGTCGGCGTCGATCCTGTACGCCGGCGATTCCTTTCGCGTGCGTGAAACCCTTTGCGTTCCGGTGAACGAGCCAGGAGCGGTCATTCTGCTGGACATCGAGACCGAGCAACCGCTGGAAGTGGAAGCCGCGTTCACCGGGGACTTCCAACTGGAGTGGCCCGCGGCGCTGGGCGGAACGTTTGTGGAGTGGGACGCGAAGCAACGCGCCTTCGTGTTTGGCGAAGAGGCGCGGAAATTCGCCGCGCTGGTGGGATCGCCAACCGGGGCAGACGCCCGGCTCTCCTATCAGACGAATTATTCCGCGTCGGACCAAAACTCGATGCGCCTTGGGATTACGCAAAAGGGCAGGGAAAGCAAAGTGCTGGTGATTGCCGCCTCGGTTGCCGGCCGCGCCGACGCCGAACAAACTTACCAGCACCTGCTCACCTCTTATGCCGACTCGGTGCGCGCATCGTCGGACTACTACCGCGCCTATCTCGAAAAAACCGTGAGCCTCGAACTGCCTGACGCCGCTCTGCAGCAAGCCTATGACTGGGCGCGCATCAGCACGATTCAAGGGATGGTGAACAACCCGTATCTGGGATCCGGGCTGGTGGCGGGATATCGCACTTCAGGAGTCGGGCAGCGTCCCGGCTTTGCCTGGTTCTTTGGGCGGGACTCTCTGTGGACTTCGTTTGCCCTGAACGCCGAGGGCGATTATTCCACCACTCGCGCCGCGCTCGATTTCATCAGCAAATATCAGCGCGAAGATGGCAAGGTCCCGCATGAGATTTCCCAAAGCGCGAGCCTGGTGCCATGGTTCAAGGATTATCCCTACGCGTATGTTTCCGCCGATGCGACGCCGCTGTTCATCATCGCGATGAATGATTATGCAGCCCAGAGTGGCGACGTAGCGTTTGCGCGCGACAAATGGGACAACGTCTGGCGGGCGTACCAGTTTCTGCGCTCCACCTATGATGCACAGGGCTTCGCGCAGAACGCCGGCGTCGGACATGGCTGGGTGGAAGGCGGACCGCTGCTTCCGGTGAAGAACGAGTATTACCAGGCAGGGCTCGGTGTGGAAGCGCTGCGTGCACTGTCGAATCTGGCTCGACTCGTGGGCAAAGACGACGTGAGCAAGCAACTGGCGGGGGAGTTCGACAGCAGCAACCCAGCGCTCGATCAAGCTTTCTGGTCACCGGAGATAAAGAGCTATGCATTTGCCTTGAAGCAAGACAACCACCGCGCCGAGGAGCCGACGGTGCTCGCGACCGTTCCCATGTGGTTTGGCCTGCCTCCCGCGGATCATGCCGACCAGACCATCACCCGCCTCGCCGCAGACGAGCACCAGACCGATTGGGGCATGCGCATCATTTCGCAGAACTCGAAGGTCTACGACGGGTCCGGCTATCACTACGGCGCGGTCTGGCCGTTGTTCACCGGATGGGCCTCCGTGGGCGAATACCGCTACCACCGCGCATTCCCGGCCTATTCCAATCTGCGGGCCAACGCCCTGCTCGGTGCCGACGGCGCGCTCGGACACTTTACTGAAGTTTTGTCGGGAGACTACTACCAATCGTTCGCTACCAGTTCGCCGCACCAGATCTGGTCGGCGGCCATGGTGGTCAGTCCGATCTTGCGCGGCATGTTTGGCCTCCAAACCGATGCGGAGAAACACGAGATCACACTCGCTCCGCACGTCCCATCCGACTGGACCTCTTTCGCCATTCGCAACGTGCGCGTCGCAACAGTCGGCGTCGATTTCCAATATCTCAAAACCGCCGACAGCGTGACGCTTGAAGCCAGGCGCACCGGGACCGGCGAGTGCTGGATCGAATTCTCTCCCGCCTTCAGCCTGCGCACGCAGGTGGTCAGCGTTCAGGTGAACGGGCGCGCCTTGCCCTTTAAAATGCAACCCAACAGCAATGACCAGCATGTATCGGCCCGGTTTCCGGTGAACGACGGGACAAATAATCTGGTCATTCGGGTGAAGAATGATTTCGGCCTGGCGTGGTCCAACGAACTCCCGGCTCTGGGAAGCGCGAGCCGTGGTCTGCGAGTTCTTTCCGAATCGTGGAATGCTTCGAAGACGCAATTGACTCTAGAGGTTTCTGGGCGGGCGGGCGATCGTTACATCCTGGACGTTTGGAATCCCGGCCAGATCTCCTCCGTGGATGGGGCCGTCCTCACCAAACTCGGGAAATTGGAGATCAAGATCCCTCCGGGCGCACCGGACTCCTACTTCCAACAGAAGGTAATGATTCATTTTGGACGGTCCTGACGAGCGTCGCCTCGGTACAAATTGCGAGAGCAAAGGTTTACACTCAGGCAAATCGCACAACCGAGCCGCCGATCCGACAACTGAAGGAAAGCTTTACGCATCCACAGATGTTTCGAAATGAACGTCAAGGAGTCGCCCTATGCAACGTAAGTCCTCTTGGATTTTGCTGTGTGTGTTCCTGACTCTCTCGCTGCTCGCGGCCAGCGCGCAGACTGCGGCTAAACCCGTCGACGCGGAAGGCCACCAATGGTGGCAGCATGCCGTCTTCTACGAGATTTATCCCCGCAGCTTTGCGGACAGCAACAATGATGGAGTCGGCGACCTGAATGGCATCGCGTCGAAACTGGATTATTTGAAGGACCTGGGCGTGGACGCAATCTGGATCGCACCCTGCTTCCCCTCGCCCCAAGTGGATTTCGGCTACGACGTCTCTGACTACGAAAACGTCGATCCCATGTACGGAACTTTAGCGGACTTCGATACGCTGGCGAGTGAAGCGAAGAAGCGCGGCATTCACATCATCCTGGATTTCGTGGTGAATCACTCTTCCGACCAGCACAAATGGTTTGTGGATTCGAAGTCGTCTCGTACGGCGGAACATCGCGACTGGTACATTTGGCGCGACGGCAAAGCAGCGGGACAGCCGCCCAACAACTGGACTTCCACCTTCGGAGGTTCCGCGTGGAAACTCGATCCGGCCACCAATCAGTATTACTATCACTACTTTTACACCGAGCAGCCTGACTTGAACTGGCGCAACCCGGCTGTGAAGGATGCGATGTTTGATGTGACGCGCTGGTGGTACAAGCGCGGCGTGTCCGGGTTTCGCCTGGACGCGGTCGACACGCTCTATGAAGATCCCAACTTGCACGACAACCCGATTCTGCCGGGCAAGAATGCCTTCGGCGATCCCAACGAGGAGAAGAGATACAACACCAAGCTGCCCGAGGTACACGAGGCCCTGCGCGGATTACGCAAAGTGACCGACGAATACAATGGTGTGTTGATCGGGGAAACCTGGACCGCCGACATCGCGGAACTGAATCTGTATTACGGCCAGGGCAACAACGAGCTGCAGTTGCCCATGGATTTTCTTTTCACGACGATCAACAAGCTCTCGCCCGCCGAATTCCGCAAGCAGATTGCCGCCGTCGATTCCGCTTCGGGTTGGCCCACGTTCGTCATCAGCAATCACGACATCGTCCGCTCCTACGATCGTTATGGCGACGGCCAGCACAACGACCAGATTGCGAAGTTGATGGCGGGACTGTACCTGACGCTGCGCGGAACGCCGATCATGTACTACGGCGAAGAGATTGGCATGAAGACAACACCGCCGACGCGCAAAGAAGACGTCAAAGATCCCATTGGCCGCACCGGATGGCCCAAAGAAAAAGGACGGGACGGCGAGCGCACGCCCATGCAATGGGATGAGAGCGACAATGCAGGCTTCTCGAAGGCCGCGCCGTGGCTCGCGGTGCCTCCGACGGCCAAGACTCACAACGTCGCGGACGAATCCAAAGATCCGGAGTCGGTGCTCGCCTTCTACAAGAAAGTGCTCAAGCTGCGGCACACCAGTAAGGCCCTGTTGGACGGAGCCTACATTCCATTGAATGAGAACGATCAGAACGTGCTGTCGTACTTGCGCGCCTACAAAGATCAGTTCGTGCTGGTGGCCCTGAACATGTCGGGAGCGGAGCAGAAGGTAAACTTTGAGCTAAGCAAGAACGGGTTCTCGTCGGCGAAGACCCTGGCTGCGGTGGGAAAGTCATCGGCGAAGGGAGACGTGGTGACCCTGGAACCTTATGGTGTCTTCATCGGGCAGCTCTCCAAGTGAGCCCGTGCGCTCACTGGCCGCTGAGAATTCTCCACGCCTCACGGCCCGTGAGCACGACGTTCTGTACTCCCTTGACCGCGTTCACGTATTGAGCTCTCTCGAAAGCAGCAGGATCGGGGCAGCGCAACTGGCTCAAGTTCCCTTTGAGATTGGCGACTGACTCGTACTCGTGTTTCTCCAACCACTGATGCAGTCCCGATTCCAGATCCCGAAGCTGGTTGATCCCGTTGCGCAAAAGGGCGGAGCACACCATGGTGACATCCGCACCCACCAGGAGCAACTTCACGACATCCTCCGGGCCGTGCACGCCGCTTGAGCCGGCAAGGTTCGCTTTGATGCGGCCGTAGAGGATGCCAATCCAGGTGAGGGGAAGACGCAGGGCTTCTGGGGTGCTGAGCAGGACGCTGGGTTGGATCTCCAGCGCGTCGAGGTTGACGTCGGGCTGGTAGAAGCGATTGAACAGGACCAGGCCATCGGCGCCGGCAGCATCGAAGCGCTTGGCCATGTTGGTCAGGCTGGTAAAGAACGGAGTGAGCTTGGCGGCGACGGGGATGTTGACCGCTGATTTCACCGCTTGCACAGCCTCCACATATCCATCTTCCAGCGCAGCGCCGGCAATGTTGGCCTGGCTGGGGACTTGATACAGGTTGAGTTCGATGGCGTCCGCGCCAGCCTGCTCGATCTGCGTGGCATGTTCCGTCCATCCTTTGAGTGTCGTGGCACAGAGGCTGGCGATCACGGGCACGCGCACCGCCTCCTTGGCCCTGCGCAGATGGCTCAGGTAATGTTCGAGCGCGGGGCGGGCAGGCACGAACTGGGCGTTCTGCGCGGTCTCCTCGAAGAGGGAATGAAAGACCATGGCGGAAGCTCCCGCATCTTCGAGGCGACGGATGCTGTCCAGTTCCTGAGTTAGAGGAGAGGCCGAGGGAACCAAGGGAGTGCGGAGCTTCAGTCCCAGGTAGGTGGTGGAGAGGTCAAGCATCTTGTCCTCGCGCGCAGTCAGACGGACTCGACGGAAAGCGGCTTTCCGCGCGGTCTTGGGCGAATCTGGACCACAGGGGATCATACTCGCCGCCGGGACAATCGTCCAACCAGTTGGACGCAGGGTGTTTACCATCGGGTATAGAATACGCACGGCGAGACGATGCACGAACTGTCGATTGCGATGAGCATTGTGGACGCTGCCTTGGATGAGTCGCGGCGTCGCGGCGTGCAGGTCAGCGCCGTGCACCTCAGGCTGGGCGCGCTTTCTGGCGTGGTGAAGGATGCGCTGCTGTTCTCCTACGAAGTCGCCTGTCAGGACACGCCGCTGGAAGGATCACGACTGATCGTGGAAGAGGTTCCGGTGGTTGTGTTTTGCCCGCAATGCCAGGAAAAGCGGGTGCTCGAGTCAGTGCAGTTGTTTGCCTGCCCGGAATGCGGCGCGCCGACGGGAAAGGTGTTGCAAGGCAAGGAGCTTGAGGTGTTTGCGCTCGAAGTGCAGGAAGAAGAGGTGCAGGGATGAGCGAGCCACGTCTGGTGGAAGTGCGCAGAAATGTCTTGAAGCAGAACGACGTGATCGCGCGCGCTCTGCGCGAACAATTCCGCGCCGCAGGAGTGTTCGTGGTGAGCCTGGTTTCAAGTCCGGGCTCCGGGAAGACGACTTTCCTGGAGAAGACGCTCACCCAACTTCAGCCTCGCTATCGTGTGGCGGCGCTGGTGGGAGATCTGGCGACGGAAAACGATGCGGTGCGTCTGGCGCGCAGCAAGGCTCCAGTGAAGCAGATTACGACCGGGACTCTTTGCCATCTGGAAGCGGCAATGGTGCAGAATGCGCTGCAGGATTGGAACCTGCATGACTTGGACTTCCTGTTTATCGAGAACGTGGGGAACCTGGTTTGTCCTTCTTCGTATGATCTGGGGGAGAATCTTCGTCTGGTGTTGATGTCGGTGACGGAGGGAGAAGACAAGCCGCTGAAGTATCCGACGATCTTCAACAGCGCCGATGTTGCGGTGGTGACCAAGAACGAACTGGCGGGTGCGGTTGAGTTCGACTGGGAGACGGCGCGAACCAGCATCGAGTCGGTGCGTCCGGGAATGCAGATTTTTCGGCTCTCGGCGAAGACCGGCGAGGGGATGGAAGAGTATCTGAAATTCCTTTCGCAGCAGTTGGCCCAACAACGGGCCGTCGCCCAGGTTTAGTTTGCGCTCAGAAGCCTTGAACCGCAGAGATCGCTGAGGAACCAGCAGAGCGCGCCGAGGAAGACGCCTTCCCTGGGGATCTGAGAATCAGCTCAAAAATAGTCCCTGCCGAGCCGGCAAGGCACGGGGATTGTCCAATTAGAGAAACGATTTTGTAGGGTACTAATTTCGATCTGGCGGGAAGAAAAATGCAGAACCGGGCACTCGGGCGATGCTATGATGGCGCGTTCCGGTTTTCACAAGTTCTAGTTTCACAAGTCTCTGGAGGGTGGGTACAGAACTCATGGCGATCGCTTCCCCCAACACTTCGACAACCACTACGGCGCCGGGCACGGGGCAAAGCTACGGTGCTCCTCTGGCGACGGTGACCACGCTTTTCTTCATGTGGGGATTTCTTACCTGCCTGAACGACATTCTGGTGCCGCACCTGAAATCGATTTTTGATCTGAATTACTGCGAGTCTCATGCTGATTCAGTTCGCATTCTTTGGAGCGTATTTCATCTTCTCTCTTCCCTCCGCCAAACTCATTGACTGGATTGGCTACCAGCGGTCGATGGTGGTGGGTCTGCTCACCATGGGGCGTGGGCGCTTTCCTGTTCGTGCCGGCAGCCAGTGTTCCGTCGTATCCATTGTTTCTGGGGGCACTCATCGTTCTTGCCGCGGGAATCACGTGCCTGCAGGTGGCGGCGAATCCTTATGTCACCGTGTTGGGGAAGCCGGAGACGGCTTCGAGCCGGCTGAATCTGACGCAGGCGTTCAACTCGCTGGGCACGTTTCTGGCGCCGTTCTTCGGCGGGCTGCTGATTCTGAGCGCGGCTCCCAAGACCATGGACGAGATACGAGCGATGGCGCCCGATGCTCTGCAGGCTTACCGCTTGCATGAAGCCGCGACCGTCAAGACGCCGTATGTGGGACTGGGTATTGCGTTGGTGGTGCTGGCGGTCGCCATCGGCAGTTTCAAGTTGCCGAAGATCGAGCACGCGCAGCACAAAGTCGGCGAGAAAGTGAACGACTCGATCTGGAGGCACCCGAATTTGATTTTCGGCGCTATCGCCATCTTCGTCTATGTCGGCGGCGAGGTTTCCATCGGAAGTTTCCTGGTGAACTACTTCGGCCAGCCTGAGATTGGCGGTCTGACGGAAAAGGTCGCGGCCAGCTTTGTGGCGTTCTACTGGGGTGGCGCGATGGTCGGCCGCTTCATCGGTTCCGCGCTCCTGCAAAAGGTGAGTACGCGAGGGCTGCTTGGGATTTGTGCCGTGTGCGCGGCTGCGCTGGTCGCGATCTCCATGCTGACTACGGGCCACTTCGCGATGTACAGCATCATCCTGGTTGGATTCTTCAACTCCATCATGTTCCCGAGCATCTTCACGCTGGGCGTGGCCGAACTTGGTCCGCTTACGGGCGATGGCTCCGGAGTCATGATCATGGCGATTGTTGGGGGAGCCATCATTCCCGGTGGCGCAAGGGTGCGATTGCCGATCGGATCGGCATTCATCACGCGTTCTTCCTGCCGGTCCTCTGTTACCTGTACATCCTGTTCTTTGCGTTGAGCGGATCGAAGCCGAACAGCCAGCGCTACGCCAAGGCGTGACGGCCGGAACCAGCCAGTGCAGGGGGTCTTCGCTTCGTTCAGAATGGCAATGCTGCTCAGAATGACAACGTGTGTGGAATCACTGACGGGGCTCTGGCATTTGATAAGATGAGTCCGGCGAAGTGCAGGAAGTTCGCGGTTAAAACGATTTAAACGATCATGGGGCAAATGAAGAAGCCTGGCCAGAAGCCGGGCGTGATCACACTCAAGGCCGTTGCCCAGCACATAGGACTTACTCCCGGCACGGTCTCCGCAGTTCTGAACGATTCGCCGTCGGCCCGTTCCATTCCGCAAGAGACCAAGAACCGGATCCACGCGGCCGCCAAGGAACTCAACTACCGGCCCAATTTTTTCGCCCGCACTCTGCGCAACAAACGCACCTATACCATCGGAGTGATTGCGGAAGAGATTGGCGACTCCTACAGTTCGGCGATCATCAGCGGCATTGAGCAGTATTTGAGGAAGCGCGACTATTTCTTTCTGACGGTGGTCCACCGGCACGATCCCGAATTGCTGAATCGATACTCGCAGTTGTTGTCGGAGCGGGGAGTCGAGGGCATCATCACGGTGGATACGACAGTGCAAGAGGCGCCCGTGCTGCCGACGGTTGCCGTTGCCGGCCACAAGAAGCTGAAGGGCGTGACCAACATTGTCCTCGATCACGTGAAGGCGGCGGTTCTGGCGCTGAACCACCTGAAGGATCTACACCACGAGCGCATCGCTTTCATGAAAGGAAATCCCGTGAGTTCGGATGCGAAAGACCGCTGGGACGCGATCTGCCAGGTAGCCGCGGAGATCGGGATGAAGATCGATCCTGAGCTGACGGTGCAGATCGATGCCGACGACCCGACGCCGATGTTGGGTTATCCCTTCACCAAGCAACTGCTGGCGCGCGGGAAGCCGTTTACGGCGTTGTTTGCCTACAATGACATCTCAGCGATCGGCGCGATTCGAGCCTTGCAGGAACAGGGACTGCGGGTTCCCCAGGACGTTTCGGTGATGGGGTTCGACGACATTCCCGGCGCTGCGTTTCATACTCCGAGTGTGACCACCGTGCGCCAGCCGTTGAACCGAATGGGAGAGGTGGCGGCGCAGAGCCTGTTGGAACGAATCGAGGGGAAGAAGGAATATCCCTCGGAGATCGCTATTGAGCCCGAACTGGTGGTGCGGGAATCTACGGCGAAAGCGCCGGGCTGCTCCTAGCACAGCGGTTCCGATATAGTAGCGGCAGAGCGTGCGAATCCTTTCATGTCCTCCTCTGTCCCCCCAAACGCTGCCACTTCCGCCAAAGCTCTTACGGTCGCAGCCTATGCGTCGTTCGTGCCCATCGGGATTTCAACCGTGCTGCTGGGTCCGATGCTGCCGACGCTGTCGGCGCGCTGGTCGCTGAATTATTCCCAGGCAGGCGCTCTGTTTACGGCCCAGTACCTGGCTTCCACGTTGGCGGTTGCGTTGTCAGGAGTGCTGGTTTCCCGCTGGGGATTTCGATTCGCGATCAAGGCCGGGCTTTTGCTCATGAGTGCGGGCGTGGCATTTCTGCTCGCCGGTCCAAAGATGCTGGGAATCTTATGCATTGCGGCGTACGGAGGCGGGAATGGGCTGGCGGTTCCGGCGGCGAATTTGCTGGTCGCCGAGGTGAATCCGGCTCGACGCAGCGCGACGCTGAACCTGCTGAATTTCTGCTGGAGCGCGGGCGCGGTGGCCTGCCCGTTTCTGGTGGCGGCGGCCGCGAAGAGTCACCATGTTCCGCTGTTCCTGGGAGCAGTGGCAGGGGTCGCGCTTTTGGTCGCAATTGGGATCGCAGCCATGCCGTCATCGATTGTGGAACCAACTGCGGCAAAGGATGCGGGGCGGCAAGCGAGTCAGGCGATCCCGTGGAAACACAGCGCCCTGCTGATCCTGGCAGCACTTTTTTTTCTGTATGTTGGCGTCGAGAACGGTTTCGGGGGATGGGTGGCATCGTACGCGAAGAGCCTCGGGAACCTGACGCCGAGCATGGCGCTGATGACTCCTTCCTTTTTTTACGCCGCGTTAATGCTGGGGAGATGGGTGGCGCCCCTGCTGTTGCGAATGGTCGACGAAATTCGACTGGTACAAGCCGGATTGCTGGTGGCGTGTGCGGGAATGGCGGGCCTGGTTCTCTCGCATGGATTGCGCGGAGTGGTGGCCAGTGCCTGCCTCGCGGGATTGGGGCTCTCGTGCGTGTATCCGATTACGATCTCGCTTTTGTCGCGCGAATTTGGCTCAGCGCCAGCACGGCTAGGGTCCCTCATGTTCACGCTGTCGAACATTGGAGGAGGACTGCTTCCGTGGATCGTGGGGGTTTCGTCGAATCATTTCAATAGCCTCAAGGCAGGGCTGGCCGTGCCCCTGATCGGATGCGTGACCATGTACGTGCTGTATTTGCGGGAGTGGCGGGGCGCGTCTGAGGCTACAGCAAAAGCTTGAACCGCAGAGATCACGAAGGAAACGCGGAGGACGCGGAGACCGCGCGGGAAAGGATTGTATGGGGTGCGGGTAGGATCTGCGGACTAGGAGCGCACGAACCTCGCCGCTAAACGGGAGAGCCGGACCAGTGGGTACAGCGGGAACAGTGGGGCGGGGAGACGCACTGCCTGCCATTCGCCCGGGCCGGGGGTGAAGACAAGGCGCTGCAGGAATCGCAGGCGATCGGCGGGGCGTTCCCGCAAACGCATCATCAGGCGAAAGTAGGGCGCGGACTCTACGTTGAATGCCGCCTCGTTGGCGATGTGAGTCTGAATCTCTTCCGCCAGTGCCGGGGCGGCCGGATCCTCGGGGAGACTCACTTGCGCGGCCGGGGGGATCGAAGCGCCTAGCAGGCGGTTTGCCAGGAGCATGCTGACGCGCACGATACGCACCATTCCCAGCGCCGCAGCCTGAGTTCCAATCCAATTCCAGTTCAGAGTGGGGAGGCTCATGATCCGCGCCAGGTCGCACAGCCAGACCAGGCGTCCCCAAACGTGCTTGGCAGCGTGCGCCGACAGCACCAGCAGCAAATCCTCCGAAGATGGCGTCTGCATGGGGTGGCCCGCGACCGTGATCGGGACTGCCCGCTGGAACAAGCCGCCCATGTCAAAATCCATGGCATAGAAGCGAGGCTGAATCGCCCACTGCACTTCAAGAAGGTTCGGTCCGGCGGTGCCGTCGAAGGCCAATTCGTATCCGGATTGCAGATAAGCGCGCTCCTCGGTCTGCGGAAAAAGCCAGATGCGGCGTGTAGCCCAAGTTCACGAACGGCGTCGCGGATGCGCGGCAAGTCTAGCGGGCGGATCAGCAGGTCAATATCGCCAGACTGCCGCAGCGCGATGTCTCCGTAGATGGCCTCCGCCAGCGCCAGGCCTTTGTAGGGCAGGACTGCAATGCCGAGCGCAGACAAGCGATCAACGATCCGAATCAACTCCCGCGAAAGAAGGAAAGCCTTGTGCAGGTTGGTCTGATAACGCTGCTTCAGCGAGGACATTTCCTCGGAAGGAACGGCATCGGCAACACCCAGCCAGAGCCTGATAGAGAAGAGGCTGAACGCCGTGGCGCTCGGCGAGATCGAAGAGAAGTTTCCAGCGAACGGGCTGGTGCAACAGCAGGCGGAGTCGGTCGGTTTTTTCCTGGCGGGGGATGGCGGAACAAGCGGCGAGCACTAAGGACCACTCGGCTGCCGAGTGTGGCGCTAGTGCCGGGCATGTTATCGGTTGAAGCTGAGGAAGCGAGCCCGATCACGCAATCGCGCCCGCCATCGAAGTGGCAGCAGAAGTCGGGAGTGCTCGAATCTGCACCAGATTCGCTCCCATGCGTTTCTTGGCCAGCATGTTGGCCGACGGGATCCCGGTTCTGGCGAATGATTTCTCGCAATCCTGCGACGACGGCCCGCGCATGTTTCCTTCCGTGAAGGCCAGGCCCGGGCACCGCGAGCAACTCGAAACGTGGGTGCAAGAGGTGCAGGTCGTCAGGTCCTTGAGCCGGATGGAGCGCACTTCATTCATCTGATCGGAATTCCGCCAGATGTCGAGGAACGGCCGGGTGCCGCACATTTCCGGTGGGAAGCGGAAACTGCACGCAGGGGATAAACGTCGCCATAAGGCGAAACATAGCAGGTGGTATGGCTGGCGCTGCAGGGCAGAGCGGACAGGCTGTTCTCGTCCCCTGGCTCGGGGATCGCGCAGAACTCCTCCACATCCCCCACCAGCGATCCATCGCGGAACACCTGTCGCAGGGTGTTCTGGTCGACGCCCAGGCTCAGAACCGAGCGGTCCCCGTCCATCATGGGCGTGATTGTCGGGTCGAGAGTGCATTCCACGCCCAGTTCCGCGGCCAGCGCGCGAACGCCCTGATAATCCTGCACATTCTGGACCATCAGCACGTTGGCAATGACCACCCGCAATCCCTGGGATTTGAGAAAACGGATCGCATCCACAGAGCGCTTGAGCGAGCCCGGCACCAGGGTGATGGCGTCGTGAACTTCCGGGCGGTGGGAGTAGATGCTGATCTGGATGGACTCGACGCCGAGATCGCGGACGCGAGCCGCCTCGCGCTCACGAATCATGATCGCGTTGGTCTTGAGCTTCACGCAGAAGGTCAACCGGCGGCGGGCATACTCGAGAAGTTCGAAGAAATCCTTACGCAGAAAAATCTCGCCGCCGCTGAGAGTCAGAATGAAGACGCCGGCATCGGCCATCTCGTCGAGCAGGTGCTTGATTTCCGCGGTGGTCATCTCGCCATGATCGTCGTGATCGAGATAACAGTGAACGCAGCGCTCATTGCAGCGGTAGGTCAGATCGAGCTGGACGCTGAGCGGGATGTTCCGCTTCAGCGCCTTCTCGGTCATTTCCTCGAGCAGGCCGCTCATCGGGATTCTCCGGTCACGGAACTCGTCTGCGGGATGGGCTCTTCTGAGATTTGCAGGATCTCGTGGCTGGCCAGTTCGCGCGCCAGGGTCTCCGCATCCCGCAATGCCTCGGCGGGCTCAACTTCGAACTCGACGCAAATCCGTGTTCTGCACGATCTCATCCAGGGGCGTGGTTCCGTCCGCAGACTGCCACAGGATGGTGGCCGTCCGGTTGAGGGTAAACAGCGTAGAATCCCGCCCCGACATAATCATCATCTCGCCGTCGAGACCGCGCGCCGCGACCCTGCGGATTGCGTGCCACAAAAAGCTTGCTCATCGGATCAACTCCCAGACCCGGGAATCGGGCACAAAGGTAAGGCGGGACACCGGTACCCGGCTCACGAACTCGAAAGCGGAGTGGAACGTTGACTGCACGAGTTCTTCATCCTCCGCGAAAAAGAGAAGATTCGCAAGCAGAGATCGAGCCGCTTCACCGGGCGCAACCGGGTCGATCCGATTCTCCGGACCCTTGGCGAGCAAGTATAACGCGGCGATGGGCGCAGAAACATTCTCGCCCAGCTTGGCCAGTTCGCCGGTAAACGGAGTGCCGAAGGCCACGTAGCCAGCCATCCTGCTTGCGCACGTAGGAAATCTCGTCAGTCAAGAGCGTGACGTCGGGAGGAGCCAGCCGGGAGATAGTCGTCTTGCCCGCCTCGGAAACACCGGCGAATAAGAACGCCTTGCCATTGCGGATGGCGCTGGCGGAATGCAGCAGGAAGCCGCCCTGCCGAGCCAGCACAAGCGTGTGCACGATGCGCAGCACGGCATCGATCGAATAAGGATTGGCGGACTGGCGAATCCAGCCGCGCCGGGCTGCCGGTTCCCACTCCGCGCGAAAGTCTCCGCGCTCGAGCGACCACCGGCCCAGGCGATGCCGCACCTGCACTTCGGCATCGCGATCGGCAATGTTGGGCGGCGCGAGTTCGACGTCGAAGACAATCTCTGCCTGTCCCGAGTCGCTCACGAAACCGGAATACCGGCGCTGCAGCATATCGAGGAAGCCCGGGTCGGTCGTATTCAAGCGCACGGGCATGCCCCCGATTTCAATCACGAGGCTGAGACGCTCGACTTCAGTGGTTAACTCTGGCAAGGGACAGCTCGATCCTATGACGTTGGAACTTGGGATGTTTGGCCCTTTGCGGTCTGGCACAGGCCGTGTACGCCCACAACGACCCGGGCAGCGACTTCCGAACATCGAACCAGAGCGGCGACTGCGCGTTCGGAAAAACGCAGATTCCTGGCCGGCTCAACCAATTTTCCATTTCGCAAGATAAACGCAACTCTTCCCAGGAGATCATGATCCGACAGAGGCGAATCCGCGCGGGACACGGCATCACCCTGAGTCTGAACACTTGTGCCTTCAGGTGCGTTGCTCTTCGTCACTACACGGTGAGCAACGAACTGGCGGCCGTTGCTGAACAGTACGATGTCGCCTTCGGAGACAGCGCCGCTGCTGGCAGGCTCGATCGCCAGCATGTCCCCGGGCCAGATGGTGGGCAGCATGCTCCGGCCCATGGCCGGCAAGCGCAGCGTTCCGGACGAGCGCAACACTTCACCCGCAAGTTCGCACTTGAGGGCATGCGCACCATCCCACGGCTGCGGCGAAGGCATCATGACGCGCTGCCGAGCTGGATGCAGTTCTGGGAGGATTGTCCGATCTTGCCGCACGCCAAAGCAGTCGTCACGAAAACCTGCTCGTAGCGGAACGACGGTTTTTCGTACGGCTTCCTGGTGACCGGAGTAGGAGAATTATCGGAGGGCAAATCGTTCATCGTCATAAGAGGGACCCTGTTCGTGTTGATCTATTGTAATGCCGATTGCGATGCTTGTACGGCGCACCCACCGGTGCCGGAAGTTCCACAGGGCTGATTGCTCTGTGTCGAAAAATATACCTGGGAGGCGCCGGGCTGAGTGACCGACCCAACGATATTATCCATGATAATCCCGCTGGAGCCTCCGGCGGCTGGAAGGCTGGCGGTGGCGAGAGCTCCAACCATGCGCCATCGCACTGTATTGTCCGCGGTCAGGGCGTTTACGGTCGTACCCCAGACGGGGTGTGTGCCGGCCTTCGACGTTCCCGCCGTTGTCACCGCTTGAATCCTCCCGTTGCTGTCCAGAATCTCGGCATGGAGGGCGTATACGGTGCTTGGAGCCCAGGCTGCGTAGGAGGAGGCGAGGGGACCCTGGTTGGTCCAGCGAAGAGTCCCATCGCCGTCGGTCGTGTTTCCATCGACCGTCGTATTCCAGACCGGGTGGGCGCCTGCTTTCGATGTTCCACCAACTCGGACCACTTGAATCTGAAAGTGGTTGTCCAGCACCTCCTGGCCCGCAACGTAAAGCGTTGAAGGTTTCCAGGGCTGAACCTTGAAGTTCATAATGCATCCGCCGGCCGCGCAGTTATTGCCCGACCCGCTAGCATGGGCGCTGGCGAAAATCCATTCGGACGTTCCTCCGGTAGCGTTTGGGTTGGGAACGTCGGTCACGGGAGAGCAGGCAGCCGTGCCCGTCGCCAGTGGCGGCCCGGAAACCGGTGTGCCCCACACGCCTGCGGCAATCGGAACCTGGTACAGGATTGGAGGCCCACCGGTGTTGCCGCAAACGTAGAGGTTTCCGGTTGCGTTGACGGAAGCATGATAGGTGCTGTCGAAACCGCCATCAAACAAAGGATTGGGATTGGGGGGAGCCGCCTGGCTGGCCCCAACCACAACTTCAGAGCCGGAGGTGTTGGCCGCGAAACCGGTGCCGAACAGGAAAACCGCGGAGCATGGTGTACCTGCTATACAGGCGGAGGTACCGTCGCTGGAGGAAAAAACATACACCTTGCCGGCGGTCGAGTCGACGATTGGGCCAGCAACGATTCCGGTGCCAAAATCCACCTGGAGCGATCTCGTGACTGCGCCGGTGGTGGCGCTGACACGATAGAAAAATCCGCCGTAATCCCCGACAAAGACATTGCCCGACACTAGATCGTGCACCGGGCTGGAAAGAGCTAACGCGTTACCAGGATTGAGCTGAACCGGCCAGGGGGCTGTCCGGATCTCCGCCGGCGTCGCTTTGAAGACGGGGTTGAACTTGTGAAGCCAGTTCCGGCTGTCGCCTACCCATGCGGTATCGGTCTGATAGTCGTAGAAGACCGACGAAGTTGTGTCATCGGTGACGACGTTGCTGCCGTCGCGGAGCGAGAACGTGGTCATGCAAGGCGCTGTGCAGGTCATGTAGGCACCCGGAGCGACGCTGGTGGGCGTCCCCGGGCTGGCGACGGTCTCCGTGGTAGAGGCTGCCCACTTCAACAGAACCAGGCTGGCCGCTCCGAATCCGTCGGTTTGCACGAACCCGATCTGGGTGCCGCCCGACGAGATCACCGGAGAAGTCAGGATTTCGCCCCCGGTGTTGTAGGCCCAATACACTGAAGGGACGGGTCCGGAGCAGCCGGAATAGAGATTGTCATAGGCGACAATGCTGGCTTGTCCTGCCGCGCCTAACAGCCCAGTGCCGAAAGTCACAAAATCGGGAGTCGGAGCGCCACCGCAACTCGCGGTCACGATTTGGAACGAATACTTGGCGGGGTAGTTGGCGGCTCCGACCTTGGCGCCGCTGCCGAGGTTCTGCGACCAGTCGCGATGAGGACGACTGGGGGAACCCACATAGGCGCTAAACTCGAGGGGAGCCTGGTCAGATCCGTCCTCGGAAAGAACGCGGACAACGTTGCGCCGGTACCACTGCTGCCAGTAGCGCGGATCACTGGTAATCTGCCGGACCTGTTGAAACGTCGCGGGCTGGGAAAAGATGACATGCCGGTGAGACCAGTCGGTGGGGAGCCCCTCCGGAGCGGGTTTGGCCGCCTGGCCGGTTAGCACCCACCCCAAAACCACCAACCCAGACAAGCTCACACCCAACCGGAGAAATCGTGCGGCAGTACCGTTCATTGTCCTGACTCCATGGGTCGCGCGAGATGCAAAAAGTCTACGGGCAGAACTCAAACCTACGCGTTCGTTCAACTCGTCCTGAGTTTAGCCGAGCTGCACTTTGGACGATGGATCACCCAAATCTTCATGGTGGCTGATCGTTTTTTTCCAAACTTGCATGCTCGAAATGCCAGTGGAAAGTGGACGTATGCCTCCCGCTGGTTGGCTGGATTGGCGCTGATTTTACTCTTTCTCCAAACCGCAAAGCAATCAGGCTTTTCGAGCCATCTTGGGATTAAATCCAAGATATCCACAACGCGACGATGGCCGATGCAGGCTTGATCCTGGCCACTGTCAGCGGTTTCCAGCGGAAGATTCCAGGCAGCGTTCACGATTTCATTCCTACCCCGTACAATAGAGGAACCTTTGCCCGCGTTGACGTCATTCAATTGCTGGGCAGATCGAGATCCATGACTCCGACGGAGGCGAACGAAATAGATTGGACCGATACGACAACCTAACAGAGGACATGGGGCAAGACATACATTCGAGCGAGGTCAGGAACGTTCTGACCCTGGAAGAGATTGCAAACCTTGCGGCGGAGGGCGGCCAGCCGGCGGAAACGCTGATGAACGTGGTTGCCCTCATCGCCAAGAGATTTCGGACCGACGTGTGCTCGGCATACTTGCTGGAACCGGATCGCGCCAACCTGGTGTTGGCGGCAACAGTCGGACTGCGCAAGGAATGTATCGGCAACCTGCGGATGGCGGTGCATGAAGGGCTCACCGGACTGGTGGCGGAACTGGTGCGGCCGGTTTCCGTCGAACAGGTGAAGAACCATCCCCGGTTTAAATATTTCCGGGATGCAGGCGAGGATGCCTACCAGTCGTTCCTGGGCGTTCCTTTGATCGATCGCGGCATTCTGCAGGGAGTTCTAGTGGTCCAAACCATCGAGGCCCGCGTATTCAGTGAGAGACGAAATTCGGATGCTGACGGAGGCGGCCACCCAGGTCGCTCCGGTAGTGAGCGAAGCTCGTACGCTCGACCGCTTCATTGCTCCGCTGCAGGAGCGGCTGTGGACGCTGGCGCGCAATTTGTGGTGGAGCTGGGACCACAACTCCTCCAGTCTGTTTCTCGATCTCGATCCGGCGCGCTGGAGTGAGCTGAACCACAATCCGGTGGCGCTGCTGGGAGAGCTTCCACTCGCCAAACTGGAAACCCGCGCGGCGGAACTCATGCTGCATAGCCGCGTGAACTACGCCTACCGCCGCATGCTGGAGTATCTGGAAGCCGATCGGACGTGGGGTACGAGGCACGCGGGCGTGTTGCGGCCGCACCCGGTGGCGTATTTTTCGGCGGAGTTTGGCTTGCACGAGTCGCTGCCGGTTTACTCCGGCGGCCTGGGAGTGCTGGCTGGGGACCACATTAAGAGCGCATCGGACCTGGACATTCCGCTGGTGGGCATTGGCTTGTTCTATGGCCAGGGCTATTTTCGGCAGAGGCTCGATCAGGGCGGATGGCAACGGGAAGAATATCTGAAGACCGACGTCAATCAGATGGCGATGGAAGTGGCGATCGGGAAGGACGGCAGGCCGGTCGTGATCGAAATCGAGACGCGCAGCGGGCGTATTCGGGCCAAGGTCTGGCGCGTGAAGGTGGGACGGCGCGACCTGCTGCTGCTGGATTCCGATGTGGAAGGCAATGCTCCCGAAGACCGCGAACTTACATCCCGTTTGTATGGCGGAGACCTTCGCATCCGCATTCGTCAGGAGTTGCTGCTGGGCGTGGGCGGATTGCGGGCCCTCAAAGCGCTGGGAATCTCTCCCGGCGTGCTTCACCTGAACGAAGGCCACAGCGCGTTTGCGGTGCTGGAAGCGATTCGCATGCGGATGGAGGAAGAAGGGCATCGGCTTTGACGCCGCGGTGCCGCGACGTCTCCCGCGAAGTGGTGTTCACCACCCATACGCCGGTGCCTGCCGGGCACGACCGTTTCGATGCGGGCCTGGTCGAAGAGCACATTGGTCCTCTGCGCGAAGCGCTGGGGCTCTCGCAAGGATAGCCTGCTCGGATTGGGCCGCGAGAATCCCAACAATGCGGACGAACTATTTTGCATGACCGTGCTGGCGCTGCGACTTTCGCGGCGCGCCAATGCGGTTTCGGCGCTGCATGCCGAAGTCTCGCGCGCCATGTGGACCGGCTTATTCCGCGACAAACTGGAAGACGATGTGCCGATCGGGCACATCACCAACGGAGTGCACGTTCCGTCGTGGCTGGCGCCGGAAATGTTCCGCCTCTACGATCGCCATCTGGGTACGGACTGGCACCAGCGCGGCAGCGAAGCCAAAATCTGGCTGGGCATCGAGAACGTGGACGACGGCGAACTTTGGGAGACCCACCTCAACCTGAAGTCGCAGCTGATCGAGTTTGTGCGCCGGCGAGCGGTCGATCAGGCGGCGCGCCGGGGAGAATCGCGGGAGACGTCTGCAGCGCCTGGAGCGCGTGCTGAGCCCGGACGCTCTGACCATCGGGTTTGCCCGCCGCTTTGCCACCTACAAGCGCGCCAATCTGATCCTGACGGACATCGAGCGGCTGGCTTCCATGGTGAATGATCCGAATCGCCCGGTGCAATTCGTGTTTGCCGGCAAGGCGCATCCGCTCGACGAACCCGGCAAGCGCGTGTTGCAGCAGATTGCCGAGTTGATGCGGGATCCCAAGTTCCGCGACAAGTTCGTGTTTGTGGAAGACTATGACATCAACGTGGGACGCCATTTTGTGCAGGGCGTCGATGTCTGGCTCAACAATCCGCGCCGGCCGCTGGAGGCCTCCGGCACGAGCGGTCAGAAAGTGGTGCTGAACGGCGGCCTGAATCTTTCCATCCTCGATGGCTGGTGGGCCGAGGCCTACGACGGCATGAACGGGTTTGCGATCGGAACCGGCAGAACCCACTCCAACATGAGCGTCCACGATGCCCGCGATGGCGAAGACCTGATGCGAACGCTCCGCGAAGAAGTGATTCCCCTGTATTACCAGCGCGATCGCGATGGCCTTCCGCGGGGCTGGATCAAGCGCATGAAGCGGACCATCCGCACGCTGGGCTGGCGCTTCAATGCCGATCGCATGGTGATGGACTACACCGTGAAGTGCTATGTTCCCGCGGCGGGTGGGACCTCCAGCGAGATGAAAGGCAATTCGTAGAGCCAGTATTCCAACCTGCCCATAAACTGGCGATCGAAGGAAGTCCCGGCCCTGCGGGCCGGGACTTCGGTCGCGCTCTGATCGCTGGCACACGTTACTTGTGCAGCGCCACTTCCTGCGTGCAGGGCTTCTTCGATCTCGCCGAATTCCCGAGCCGACAGCCGGAAAGTTGCCGCTCCGATCACGCCCGCAACCTGCTTCGGATTGCGCATACCCACGATCGCCCCCGTCACTGCCGGATTGTGCAACGTCCATGCGATGGCAACTTCTCCCGCAGTTCTGCCATGGCGGCCGCCAACTTCTTTCAGCAATTCGACCAGGCGGAGATTTCCGGAGAGCAGGGGTTCGCGGAAGTTGGGGTTCTGCAATCGCCAGTCCTCCGCAGCCAGGGAAGCGATGCGCTGGCGCGTCATCCCACCGCTCAGCAGGCCGGAATACATCGGGGAGTAGACGATGACCCCAATGTCATTCTGCGCGGCGAAGGGCAGGATGGACTGCTCCACGTCGCGAGCCAGCATTGAGTAAGGCGGCTGCAGGGACGTGATGGGAGCGATGGCGGCAGCGCGCTTCATTTGCGTGACATTGAAATTCGACACGCCAATGTGGCGGACTTTGCCCTCTTCCCGGAGGCGCGCCATCTCGGTCCAGCCCTCTTCGATGTCCGCATCTGGTTCCGGCCAGTGAATTTGGTAGAGATCGATCACATCCACGCCCAGCCGGCGCAGGCTGTCTTCACACTCGCGGCGAATCGATTCCGCCTTCAGCGTTCCGCCGATTTTGCCGTCCTTGTCCCAGGTCCGTTCACATTTCGTAAAGACATAGGGTCGATGACTTCGGCCGCCCAGCGCCTGTTTCACCACCTCTTCGGAGTGTCCCAAACCGTAGACGGCCGCCGTGTCAATCCAGTTGATGCCGCGGTCGAGCGCGTCGTGGATCGCTGCGATCGATTCGCTATCGTTCTGTGGTCCCCAGCTCCAGGTCCACCCACTTCCACCCATCGCCCATGCGCCGATGCCGATCGGCGTAATCAATAGATCGCTCTTGCCTAATCGTCTTGTTTCCATTTCAGCCTCCATTCTCCGCCAGGTGTTTATCAAATGATTTTACCGGCGTTGCCTTACCAGATTGCATTTCTTGCGCCACACTCGCCGTGATGCGCGCCCCGTCCAGTCCGTTGAAGGCAAAGCGCTTGTTGAATCCAAAGCGCCCGTCGCCTCATCTGAATTCCATATAGGAAGTTGCGCTGGGTCTGCACGTCGACAGTATCTGACACGTTGTCTTGGGGTGGGGAAGGATTCGGAAGTTATGCAGAGTGTCGCCGAAGAAAAAGACCAAGCCCTGTCTGAACGTTACCTCGCGTTGCTGGGCGTGGCGTCGGCCATCGCGTCGCACCGGACGCTGGAAGAGTTGTTCACCGACCTTGCTCACCGGCTGCATCCCATCATTGATTTTAGCTACCTGAGCGTGCTGTTGTACGATTCCGCGCGAAACGTGATGCGAGTTCACATCCTGGATTCAGACGGGTCCGACAGCGTTCGTCCCGGCATGGAGTTTTCCATGGACGAATCTCCATCAGCCTGGGTTTGGAAAAATCAGCAACCCCTGGTGCTCGACGACCTGGACCGGGAAGATCGATTTACCCGGCCGATCAAGCTGATGCAGGAATATGGCGTCCGATCGTTTTGCAGTATCCCGTTGACTACTCCACGCCGCCGGTTGGGTGCGTTCAGCCTGGGCAACCCGGCGCCGAACGCGTACGCGCTGGATCAACTGGAGATTCCGAAGCTGGCCGCGAGCCAGGTGGCAGTTGCGGTCGAGAACGCGTTGAACTATCAGGAAGCGTCGCAACTGCAGGAAGAAGTGGCGCGTGAGCGGGACCGCCTGAAGCTGTTGCTGGATGTCAACAACGCAGTGGTGTCGAACCTATCGTTGACGGAACTGTTCAAAGTGATTCCGAGCCGTGTAAGGTTGGCGATGCAGTGCGATGGAGCGTGTCTCTCCTTGCCGGACCCGCAGAAGCAGCGTCTGGAAATCCACGGATTGGATTTTCCCGAGGGGCGAGGCTTCCTCCAGGAGGAAACGCAGTTGCCCATCGACGGTTCGAGTCCGGGCAAGGCGTTTCGGACCGGTGAGCCGGTGCTGTTTGAGACTGCTCCAAGGGCATTGCACGTGAGTTCCCTGCAATTGAACTTTCAGGAAGGGGTGCAATCCGGTTGTTTCCTGCCGCTGGTGCGCGGCGATCGCAAGATCGGAGTGCTGCACCTGCTCGACCGGCATCCTCATCGTTTTTCGGAAGCGGATGCGGACTTTCTGCAGCAAGTCGCCAATCAGGCAGCCATCGCGCTCGACAATGCGATGCAGTACCGCGAAGTGGACGAATCGAGAGAACGGCTGGCGGACGAGACCTCCTACCTGCGTACCGAAATTCGCGCTGAACGCGGTTTCGACGAGATTCTGGGAGAGACTCCGGCCATTCAAGAAGTGCTGCGGCACATCTCAACGGTGGCGCCGACGAACTCAACCGTCCTCATTCAGGGAGAAACTGGAACCGGCAAGGAGTTGGTGGCGCGGGCGATTCATAACCTCAGTTCCCGCCGCGAAAACTTATTCGCGAAACTCAACTGCGCCGCAATTCCTTCCGGGCTGCTGGAAAGCGAGTTGTTTGGCCACGAGAAAGGCGCTTTCACCGGTGCCATCGCGAAGAAGGTTGGCCGCTTTGAGGTTGCCGATAAAGGCACACTGTTTCTCGACGAGGTCGGCGATATCCCTCCCGAGTTGCAGCCCAAGCTGCTGCGGGTCTTGCAGGAGCAGGAGTTCGAGCGACTGGGCAGCAGCCGGTCGATTCAGGTGGACGTTCGCCTGGTAGCCGCGACCAATCAGGATCTGGGCAAGATGGTGGAAGACCGCCTGTTTCGCGCCGATCTTTATTACCGGCTCAATGTGTTTCCCATCCGGCTGCCCGCGCTGCGCGAACGGCGTGAGGATATTCCCCTGCTGACCATTCATTTTGTTGAGCACTACGGCAAGCAGATGAATAAGAAGATCGACGTCATCCCCCCGGAGACGATGGAGGCTCTGCTGCGCTATGACTGGCCGGGGAATATTCGCGAGCTGCAGAACTTTGTGGAGCGGGCGGTCATCTTGTCGCAAACCAAAACCCTGTCGGCACCGATCTCGGAGCTGACCCGGGAATCGAACCGGCTGCGGGACAACCCTGCAACTGCGCCCGTCACTCTGGAAGAAGCCGAGCGGGAGCACATCCTGCAAGCGCTGCGCGAGACGCAGTGGGTGCTTGGCGGCTCGACAGGTGCGGCAAATCGCCTGGGCATGCCGAGGACGACGCTGATCTACAAAATGCGGCGGCTGGGGATTGCGCGCCAACCAGAGTGACGATTTTCGAGTTGCTTACTTCGAGCCCTGTGTTTCCACCGCTGCACCTTCTGGTTTTGCCGCGGGCGCTCCCCTCATCTGGCTGATCAACTTCCCGCAACACTCCGGCCTTGGTGGAAGAGTGGAACTGTCCCATCCGCCACCCAGCGCGCGAACCAGCAATACGCTCGCCGAGATCCGGCGGCCCAGGATCTGTACCGCCGTCCGCTCATCGGAGAGGGCGAGCCCTTGTGCGGTGATCACTTCGAGATAGGTCGTGACCCCTCCCTTGTAGCGATTGAGCGATAGATTGAGTGAGTTCTGCGCAGCTTGCACCGCTGCCTGCTGCGTTGTCGCCTCGTCTTGCAATATCCTGAGCGCCGCGAGATTGTCCTCCACATCCTGAAATGCGCTGAGCACCGTTTCGCGATAGTTGGCCACGGATTGGTCGTAGGCGGCCTGGGCCTGATCGGAGACGGCGTGGCGCCGGCCCGCATCGAACGCCGTCACCACGGCGGACGCGCCCGCCAGCAGGAACCCGCCCGGACCCGACAGCAGATTTGTGATGGTGTTGCTCTCAAATCCGCCAGTCGCCGTCAAAGCCACGCTCGGAAAATACGCGGCCTTGGCGACGCCGATGTTGGCGTTCGCGGCTGCAATGCGGCGCTCGGCGGCGGCCACATCGGGCCGACGCTCCAGCAATTCTGACGGTAGCCCGGGAGGAATGACCGGAGGCGCCAACGTCAAAGGAGACGATGCCAGGTGAAAGGTGGAGGCGGGCTGGGCCACCAGCACCGCGATGGCATGTTCGAACTGCGCTCTCTGCACGCCGATGTCGATAGCCTGGGCGCGCGTGGTTTCGAGCTGGGTTTGCGCCTGGGCCACGTCCACCGCCGACGCGACTCCGCCCTTGAACCGATTCTGCGTGAGATCGAGAGCCTGCTCGTAAGCCGAAACTGTGGAGGAAAGCAGTTGCTCCTCCGCATCCAATTCCCGCAGTTGAAAGTAGTCGGACGCAAGCTCCGCGTGCAGGCTCAAACGCACTCCTTCCAAATCGGCCGCGCTGGCTTGAGCCTCCGCGCGGCTGGCTTCGACAGTTCGCCGCACCCGGCCCCAGACGTCAGCTTCATACGAGGCGCTGACCGGCAGCACAATGTCCGTGTATGTACTCGTTGCCTGGTTATAGAGCGGACGATTTTGCGATTGATGATTGCGGCTCCGCGGAGAGCCCGGCGGTGATCGTAGGAAAATAGTCCGCGCGATTTTGCCGCACCAGGGCTTGCGCTTGCACATATTGCGCCTCTGCCGCCTTCAGGTTTTGATTCGATACGTTGATCTGCTCCTCGAGTTGGTTCAGTTTCGTGTCTTGAAAAATCTCCCACCACTTACCCCGCGCGATGGCATCGTTCGGCTGGGCGGTTGTCCAATCTGGCGGCAACTCCTTGTAGGCCGGAGGAGCGGGCACGCTGGGGCGGGCATAACGCGGTCCCACCTCGCATCCGGCCAGCACCAGTAATGCTGGGACGAACCATCCCAACAGCGCGGTTCTGCAACCAGCGCTTGCGAAGGCTCTGCGTTTCATAAAATATCTTCCGCTGCGGATGGGGAAACCCGCACCGCCTGTCCAGAGATGATTGAATCCGGTGGATTCACAATGATCGATTCGTTGCCCTGCAGACCTCCAACGATCTCCATCCGGTCCCCGAAATCGTGGCCGGGGACGACCGGCGTGAGAACAGCCTTGCCTTCTTTCACTACCGCCAGGCGGAGTCCTTCCTTGCGGAACAGCAAAGTGTTTACAGGTAAGAGGTATGAGGAACTGCCCGCGGGCAGTTTGAGGTGAACTTCTGCGTAAGAGCCGGTCAGTAGCAACCCAGTTGGATTGACTACGTCGATCTCCACCAGCAGAGTGCGCGTGGCGGGATCGATGGACTCGGCCGTTCGCACCAGGCGCCCCTGAAAGCGGCGGCCGGGGAATTCCGCCAGGGTCAAATCCGCGGTCAAGCCCGGTTTCGCGGCCTGCGAATATGCCTCGGGAACGTTGACGTAGACGCGCAGCCTATCGGGTTGAGCCATGTCAAACAAGTCTGTCTTCGAGCCGCCGCTGGCGCCGGCATCGATCAGATCCCCGATGTCGGTTTTGCGCGCGGTAATGACTCCAGTAAACGGAGCGTAGATTTTCTCGAAAGACTGCAATTGCTGAAGCCGGCTCACATTCGCCTGGTTCGCCTGTACGGTTGCCTGGTTGGCCGCCAGCGCCCCGGTCGCATTATCGGTCTCCTGCTGCGAAACAGAATTGGTCTTCAGCAGGTCCTGATAGCGATTGGCGGTAATTTCGGCAAGATGCAGGTTCGCCTGCGCGGTGGCCAGATCCGCCCGCGCCTGTTGCAGTTGCTGGTCAACCTCCGGCGTTTCGATTTCCGCGAGAAGTTGCCCCTGCTTCACATGCGCGCCGATATCCGCATACCATTTCTTCACGTAGCCGTTGGTTCTGGCGTAAATTGGAGCGCTGATGAAGGCCTGCACATTGGCGGGAAGAACGACTTCCTCCGCCTCGGCGGATCGCTCGGGATGAATGATTGCTACCGTCGGCAGCGCCATCCGGGCGGTTTCTCGCCGCAGCGTGGTGCGGGCGGTTACGCGAGGCAAGATGCCGGACGTCAAGGCGCCGACGATTGCCAGGGAGACGACGGTCGCTGCTGCCCAATGCCTGGCCTTTGGTTTCGTCGGATGCTGGTGTTGCGGCGGCGCTTCCAGCGTCCCTTGCTCTCTTCTCTATCTGCTCCTACCGGCATATTTCCCCACCTTCATTATTAGGACTGTTGAAATTTGATTTCGTACCTCTTGGCCTGGGTGCGACCATGCAGCACGCTGAAAGCGTGGGCACAAAAGTAGAGTTGACACCGTGGCGAAGAAGCAAGCCGCCGATTACGGCTCGCCCCAGGGGCGCGTTCTGCTCGCCGCCGTCCCCAGCCCAGGCCATCGGCACCATGCCGATGATCATGGCCAGCGCGGTCATCAATACCGGACGGAAACGGGTGAAGCCCGCCTCCAGCGCGGCGGCGATTGCGTCTTTTCCTTCCGGCATCTGTTCCGTGGCGAAGCTCACCACCAGAATGCTGTTTGCCGTCGCCACGCCCATGCACATGATCGTGCCCGTCAGTGCGGGCACGCTGATCGTGGTATGTGTGACGAACAGGAACCAGACGATTCCCGCCAGGGCCGCTGGCAGCGCGGTAATAATGATGAATGGATCAAGCCAGGTCTGGAAATTCACCACGATCAGCAGGTACACCAGGACGATAGAAAACACCAGCCCCACGAACAGCCCGGTGTAGGACGCTGCATCGTTTGCACCTGGCCGCGCACCACACCTGCGACCCGCGCGGAAGTTGACCGCGAGTCTTTTCAATGATGCTGTTGATTTCGCCGCGCCACCCCGCCCAGGTCGCGGCCCTGCGACCGAACCGTAAATGTCGATCACTGGCTGAATGTCGTAGTGCGATACGACGGCCGTCCACCGTGCCGCGTTGATGGAGGCCACATTGGCCAAGATCTGAGGCGGCCAGCCGGCGTGCTCCGGTGACGGGAATGTTTTCCAGGTCCTGCAGCGTATCGATCCGATATTGCGGTGTCTGCGTCGCGATCGAGTAGCTCACGCCGATTCTTCGGGTCCAGCCAGAATGTCGGCGAAGTCTGGAAGCTGCCGCTCAGCGAGACCAGCAGATTCTGCGCGACGTCGTGCTGCGTGAAACCAATCTCGCTGGCCTTCGTGCGGTCCACGTCAATGTGGATCTAGGGCTGATCGAAAGGCTGCTGAATGCGCAGGTCCGCGGTGCCCGGGAACGTCTCGGACCTGCTCCAGCAGTGTCGGCGTAGCGCGCGGTTCGCCTCCAGATCGTTGCCCGACGACCTGAATGTCGATCGGCGCAGGCAGACCGAAATTCAGAATCTGGCTGACGATGTCGGCGGGCAGAAAGGAAACGTTACGCCCGGGAAACTCGTTCGCCAGGCTGAGGCGAAGGTCGTGACATACTCGTCGGTCGGCCGATGTTTCGTGCGACAGCGTGACCAGGATGTCGGCGTCCGCAGGTTCCGATCGGCGCCGAGTTGCTGTAGGACAGATTGATGCCGCTATACGGCAACCCGATGTTGTCGATGATGCTGGACACTTCGGCCGGCGGAATCTGCTGGCGGATCGTCTGCTCCACAAGGTCGCAGAGCCGCGCCGTCTCCTCGATGCGCAGTGCCCGTGGGCGCGCGCAGTGCAGCTTGAACTGGCCGCTGTCGACGGCGGGAAAGAAATCCTGTCCCAGGAATGGCACAATGCGCCACCGACACGACAGAGAAGGCAAGCACGCCACACCAGAAATGCACGGCGATGGTGCAGGCACACTCCAGCAATCCGCGCTGATAGCGCTCGCGAAGCTGCTCGAAAGCTTCTTCAAACCGAACTTGCAGACGGACCAGCGGATTACGGCTGCGAACCGGGCGATGTCCGGCCTCCTGTTCATGTCCGCGCAGCAGGTACTTCGCCATCGTCGGCACCAGGGTTCGCGAGAGCAGATAGGAGGCCAGCATCGCAAACACCACCGCTTCCGCGAGCGGCACGAACAAATATCGCGCCACGCCCGTCAGGAAGAACATGGGAACGAACACGATGCAGATGGAAAGCGTCGAGACAAAGGCAGGCACGGCGATCTGCTGTGCGCCATCGAGAATCGCCTGCTCGATCTCCTTGCCCTGCGCGATGTTGCGATTGATGTTTTCGATTTCGACCGTGGCGTCGTCCACCAGAATGCCGACCGCCAGGGCCAGCCCGCCCAGGGTCATGATGTTGATGGTCTCGCCCAGCGCGCTCAGCACGATGATCGAGGTCAGAATCGAGAGGGGAATCGACACTGCAATGATCAGCGTGCTGCGCCAACTTCCCAGGAAGATCAGGATCATCAGCCCCGTCAGGCATGCGGCAATGATGGCCTCCTTGCATCACACCCTTAATCGACGCGCGCACGAAGATGGATTGGTCCGCCAACGGCTGATATCCAGTTCCGGAGGCAGGCTGGCCTTGATCTGCGGAAGCATCGACTTGATGCCCGTGATCATATCCAGGTCGAGGCGTTGCCGGCCTTTTGGATCGTCAGCAGCACAGACCGCTGCCCGTTCACGCGCACAATGTTGGTCTGTGGAGGAAAGCCATCCCGCACCCAAGCCGACGTCGTGAATGTAGATGGTCGTGCTGCCTACTGTTTTCATCGGGAACTGATTCAATCCGGCAATCTCCGTTGGGCTGCCGTTGATGTCGACGTCGTATTCCTTGGATCCGATCTTCGCCGTGCCCGAAGGCAGAATGAGATTCTGCGCGCTGATGGCGTTGACGACGTCCAGCGGTGACAGACCTTTCGACTGCAGCGCGGCTGTGTCGAGATCCATCTGCACCTGCCGCTGCTTGCCGCCGTACGGATACGGCACGGCCGCGCCCTGCTACGGTGATCAAGCGGGTGCGAATGAAGTTCAGGCCGTAGTCATTCAACTGCTGTTCGGACAGCTTCCCTCCCGAAAGCGCCAGCTGGAGAATCGGGCACGCTGGACGCGCTGTAGCTGATGACCAGGGGAGGCGTAGTCCCTTGTGGCAGTTGCCGCAGTTGGGTCTGCGAAACCGCAGTCACTTGGGCGATGGCACGCTCAATACTTGCGCTGGGCTGAAAGAAAACCTTCACCACCGCAATGCCATTGAGCGACTGCGACTCGATATGCTCAATGTTGTCGACCGTGGTGGTGAGCGAGCGCTCCGTCACCGATACAATGCGGTCGCTCATATCCTGGGCGTTCAGTCCGTTGTAACTCCAGATGATGCTGACCACGGGAATATTGATGTTGGGAAAAATATCGGTCGGCGTCCTGATGATGGAGAATGCCCCCAGGATCAGGATCAGGATGGCTAGCACCACAAAGGTGTAAGGCCGCCGTAATGCGAGTCGGACAATCCACATATCTGCCTCACGCGGGGCTCAAGGACCTACGGTCTTCGCTGCCAGGAACTGGTGAGAGCGAAATCCCCACTTGCCACAATTGAAGGCAAGTGGGCTACCAATGGCCGAAGACGGCGTTTCCTGACGATCTGAGAGCAAGATAAGGAGTTAGCCGTCTCGATCTGGAAGGTCGGGATTCTTCATAAGCAGTTACTGTCGAGGCCTCGACATTTCCCCGACTCACGCGCTCGGAGGCGATGCTACGTCCGGAGAGTGCGATGCGAAAAAATGCAGATTGCATGAGAGGCGAGGGCAGGCAGCAGGCCAGGCAAGGCTGGGATTCTAAACTCAGATAGAAAAGACGAGCGGGCACTCGCCCGCGACCCTATTCTTCCCCTGAAGACGCGTACCATCTATACTCCCGCTGGCGGGAATTCCAATGGCAGAGAAAGTGTTTGGACTGAGCGCAAATGAAGTGATGGCGTATACGGCCGTGGCCAACGTGCTGCTCGTCCTGGTCCTGACCGTGATCAACGTCTACTATGCCTGGCACGCCAAGCGGCAGGCCGATGCCAGCAGCGCCCAGGTGGATACCTCCAACCGGCAGAAGGAAATTGCCGCGGAAACGCTTTCGATCCTGCGCCAGCAGATCGACCAGCAGCGGACCGCAGACTTGGCCACCGTGGCCCTACAGCTTAAGGTCGCTTTGCACACCATTGAAGACTGGCTCAAGAGAATTAGCTCCAGCTCGTTTCCGCAACTGCCGGATGAGATCCGGATTCTCTCGACCGACTTCAGCATCGCAACCCAACGAGCGAGTGCCATCGACCCAATCGTGGGGGAGAACATGGGGGGCGCCTCGCTCTACGCCGGAGAGGCCGAAACCCACCTCCGAATCCTGAGCACCAGAAACCCAGCCCAGCCCCAGTCCTGGAAAGAGATGCAGGACAAAGCCACCGACAAACTGAACATTGCAAAGTACAAGCTCAATGTGGCTCGCACCCGGTGGGAGTCGATGACCGGGTAACCGCCAGGCGGGCAGAAAGCCAGCTGGTGGCCCGGTTCGGGGCGACGCTCTCCAGGGTCAGCCTCGCATTTTACTGGTTAACGGCAACCCAAAATGTAGGATAATGGCGCCCTTGGAGTTCGACCTCCCCGAAGGCCTCAGATCCCGAGCGGGTCCGGGAGGCAGTGGGGATTCAACGAACGGTTCAGACACGTCCCATACAGCGCTACAAGGAGTCCGACGATGAGTGAAGAAGCCGGCAAGCGGATTGGCGACTACCAGATCCTCAACGAACTGGGCAGCGGAGGAATGGGCAGGGTGTACCGGGTGCGAAACACTATCTCCGACCGCATCGAAGCCATGAAGATTCTCCTGCCTGACCTCGCGGGACGGCAGGACCTGGTGGCGCGCTTCCTGCGCGAGGTCAAGCTCATGGCCAGCCTCGATCATCCCAATATCGCGGCTCTGCGGACAGCGTTCACCGCCGATAACGAACTGGTCATGATTATGGAGTATGTCGAAGGCACCACGCTGGCCGCCCGCCTCGCGCACGGGCCGATCCCGGTCCCCGAGGCATTGAACGACATGGGCCAGGTGCTGAGCGCGCTCAGTTACGCGCACCAGCAGCATGTGGTCCATCGCGACATCAAGCCTGCCAACATCATGGTGACCCCGCAGGGAGTGGTGAAGCTCATGGATTTTGGGATTGCACGCGCTGGCGTCGACAAGAGCCTGACCATGACCGGCACGACCCTGGGATCGTTGGGCTATATGTCTCCCGAACAAGTGAAAGGGGAAGCCACCGATGCACGCTCGGACCTTTATTCCGTGGGCGTATCGCTCTACGAAATGGTGACGGGGCAACGGCCCTTCCAGGCGGATAGCGACTATTCCCTTATGTCCGCGCACGTCAGAGAAATGCCGAAGCCGCCCCTCGAGTTACAGCCGGGACTGCCCCCCGCGCTGAATGAAATTATTCTCATGGCCATCGCCAAGGATCCAGCGCAACGGTTTCAGTCAGCCCAGGCGTTCGGGAATGCCTTGAACTCCGTGAGTGTGGCCCTCGGAGCGTCATCGGCTGCCGCAGTGAGAGCGTCGGAAGCCGCCACTGTGGATTATGCGGTGCCGGCCGCGCCGCTCGCGGCTGCCCCTGGCAGCGTCCCCTCGCCACAGGTCTTTACCCCGGTTCAATCCCCGGTCCCACCTAAAGTTGCCGCCGCTACCAACCTGCCGCCGGCTGCCATGGCACCACCTCCTTCCTCGACCGGTCATCGGGGCTTGTACATGACACTCGGGGCGTTGATCGTGCTCGCCGTTCTGGTAGCCGGTGGAATCTATTTACCGCGGGTCAGCAAGACAGAAGCGCGGCAGAGTGAATCTCCGCAAACACCAGCCCCAGTCTCATCCGCCGCAGTTTCATCGCCGAACCCGGGAAGTGCGAGTGCGGTGCAGCCAGAGAATACTCCGCCGGTCGCTGTCCCGGATGCGCAGACTCCGAATGTGCCGCAGCCACCTCCGCCTGGGGTTAGTCTGGCAGCGGAACGCTCGAGTGCTGCACCAACCAAGCCGGCATCCGGCCGATCCCCCGCTGCGCAGCCTCCGAAGGCCATTACCGCGGCGAGCGGCATGGGGCAGCCAGCAGCGGCCGCAGTTTCTCCGGGCACCGCCGCTCAGGGCGCTGCAGCAGGTGTGAGTCCGCCCCAGACCGCCAGCAATCCGATTGATCGAGATGAACTAGAGCATCAGATCGATCAGCTTTCCAGTCGGGCCGCTGCCGTAAACAGTGGTCTGGACCGGCTGCAACAAGAGCAGAGCAATGCGGGATACGGGCTTCGGGGTGACATGGTGGCCAAGCAAGCGAGCATGAAGACAAACTTGGCGAAGGCTGAAAATGCACAGCAGCGCGGAGATTTGCCGCAAGCCAAGAAATATGCGGACATGGCTGCGACCGATGTGGAAGCGCTTGAGCACTTCCTGGGACACTGATTCAAGGGAAACGACTCGCGGGCAACAATTAACGAGCAACGATAACGCGAACGGATCGGCGGGCGAGCCTTGACGCCCGAGGATGGGCGAACGAGCATCTCTGCCATCCTCAAAGTGTGATGATCACAAGCGCTCGGGCGGTCGCGCTACTGCGTTACTGTCTTCACCGCGTCCCCGGTCTTGAACCCTGATCCGGAAACGGGCGTGGCCATCGAAGAAACATCGTCCACGTCGGTGACTTTTACGACTCCCACCGGCGTGCTCAGGCGGCGAAGCACCTGCCCCGTGGAGGGATCTTTGATTTCCTTGGTGACGCGTTCGACGGTAAGCTGATCGCCGACTTTCACCCCCGCCTTCGCTCCCACATTCAGGACGACCTGTCCTCCATCTACGGCCGCGACCAGGCCCTGGACCACGATGGTGCGAGCCTGAAGTTTGTCCTTGTCGGCGATGACTTCAGTACTGGTCTGTTCGACGGCTGCCTTCACAGCTTCCCCGATGATGGTGCCCTGGAAATCGCTGCTGCCAAAGTCGGCATTCCCCCCGCCGAATCCGTGCCAGTTGCTGCCACCGCCCAGCAGAGAGGTACTCTCCCGTGCCGATTGTCCCTTGCCTTCGGCCACGGCCAAAATCTCACCGGTGTCGATATCGACCATCCGCGCCGTGAGGGCCACGATGGCTTTCGATTTCTTGTGACCCAATCCGCCGACTCCGAAGCCGGTCCAGCCTCCGCCGGCGCCGCCCAGATTCGTGTTCTTGGTCTCATTGCCGAATTGTGTAATGCTGCCCACAATGATGGCGTCCACCCCCAGCAACTTCCCGATCTTTGCGGCTGAGGTGGGGTTAGCGCGGTCACTATTGGAAAAATTCTGCTCACCCAGAATCTTGTCCAATCGCTTTCCGCTCGATTACGGAGTAGCTGCCGTCTTTGACCAGATAGGTCACCAGGAGATCGGAGATGCCTTTCCCGATGTCTACATCCTGGCCAAAAATCGCCGACACTCCACTGTGCACGGTGGCGTAATCGAAGTCGAAAACAGCTACGCGCTTCTTGCGGACTGGTGTCGTGGGCGCGGTGGAGGTCTGCGCCGCACCTGCGGCCTGGGTTGGACGGGGTGCGGCCGCCGTCGCGTTTCCCGCCAGACAAACAAAAACCGACAATGCCAGCATGTACACTCTATGGTTCTTCACGAGCCCCCTCTTTGCAGACAGACGGTGAATGATCCATCCAAGTTTCGCCCGAGGCTAACTCGGGAGGCAACTCTTGTCAACCCAATAGGTTTCAATTTTCAGTCACGCAGGCTCGCTCATGCGAGCCAAACCCCATCGAGCCATTTTTATGTCGTCGCAGTGTATCTGGCGGCGACACGTTCGTTCAAACCTGGCTGCTAGAAACCATCACTGCCCGGTCCCGTTCAGGGTCACGGCCTGCGACGGCGATCCGTAGGCGTTGTCGCTGACGGTGATGGATCCGCTGGCCGGACCGACGGCCACCGGGGTGAATGTGATGTTGAAGGTACACGCCGCACCTGGGGGCACTATGTTGTTCGAACAAGTCGTGCTTTGCAGGGCGAAGGGTCCATTCATGGTCGTCAGCGTGATGTAGAGATCGTCGCTCCCGCCATTCGTCAGTGTGAAATTCTGGACGGGACTGGTGGTGCCCACGGGCTCGGTCGGAAAATCCAGGGTGGTAACCGAGGGAGTGGCTGCCGGCGTCAACAGGATTTCCCGAACCACGTTGTTTTCGCTCTCGGCGATGTAGAGGTGGCCGGCGCCGTCCACCGCCAGACCTGCAGGATTGACGTGAGCTCCCAGGGCCAGGCCGCCATCGCCATCGAGTCCATAAAACTTGGGATTGGTGGGATCGCCGGCCACCGGGACCACGAATTGGTTCACCGCATCGATCCGCTGGATCACAAAATAAGATTCGCTGCCGCTGACATAAAGGTTGCCGTGGGGGTCGACGGCAAGGTAGTGAGGCGTGGCGAACTGCGACCTGAGAGCCAGAACGTTGGTGGGACCGAAATATCGCCCCCCGGTGAAAGCGTAAGCGATGATTTTGGCCGGCGCCGCGCTGGCAGGCACCTCGCGAACCCGGTTGTCACCGGTGTCCGCGATGAAAATGTTGCCCGAGCTGTCGACGGCCACGCCAAACGGCGTGTTCAACTGAGCGGAGGTCGGCAGACCATTGTCCCCGCAATGACCAGCGATCGGGTTGGTGCAGGGAGTTCCTATGGTCCCGGCCACGGTCGCGATGTCCAAGGGCCCAATCGTGACGCCCGCTACGGTGATCGTGTTGGTTTTGCTGGGATTCACCACGCGAATGCTGTGGGTGGCAGCGTCGGCGACGTAGATGTTCCCGGCGCTGTCCACGGCCACCGACGTGGGCTGTCCGAATGTTGCCGACAGGGCAGGACCGCCATCTCCGCAGGGCAGAAGTTTACAGGACTGCTGCACTTTTCCGGCGACAGTCGTAATGAGAGAGGGGTTGGCGGTGGGGTTATAGGTGCGGATTACAAAATTGCCGGTGTCGGCAAAGTAAACGTTGTTCGCGCTGTCGACCGCAACGCTGGACGGAAAACTCGATTCCGCCGAGAGGGGAGGCTTCCCATTTCCATAAAACCCAGCGATCCCGGTGCCTACGGTAGTGTTGATGGTCCCATACGTGGTGGGCGGGCTGCTGGGAGTTACTTCGCGGATTCGATTGTTATAAGTATCGGCGATATACAGGTTTCCCCCGGAATCCAGAGCCACACCGCGGGCTGCTCCCAGTATGGCGGAGGTAGCCGTCGAGCCGTCGTTGCCATTGCCGCCACCCGCCGGAGAACTGATATTTCCCCCACCTGGAACTTGCGGATGCGTTCGTTGCCAGTATCGGCAACGTAGACATTCCCGGAAGCGTCGACCGTGACGCCGCGCGACCCATTGAGCAACGCTGACGTCGCGAGAATACCATCGCCGTTGTATCCCGAATGCCCAGTGCCGGCCACAGTGGTGATGATCTGCGTGCTGGCGTTCACTTCGCGGATACTATTCACCGATGGATCGGTAAGGAAAAGATTGGCGGAGGCATCCAGCGAGATTTGAAAGGGATTGCTGAGATTGGCCGCGGTCGCCGCCCCACCATCGCCGCAGCCGAGGTTGGGATTGCAGGGATTGCCGGTTCCGGCGTAATTCGAAATCGTGCCAGTGCTGGAGACCACGCGAATGCGGTGGTCGCCGGAGTCCGCAATATAGATATTGCCAGCGCTGTCGACTGCCACGCCTTGCGGGTTGTTCAATTGCGCTGACAGGGCTGCGCCGTTGTCGCCACAGGACGGCGCGACCGGGGTAGTGCACGGAGCCCCACTTCCCGCCACGGTCGCGATGAGCCCAGCTCCGATCGAAACTCCCGCGATGGTGATCGTGGCCTTGCCGGTATTCACCACGCGAATTCGATGGTCCCCGGTGTCTGCGATGTAGAGGTTGCCGGCAGCGTCCGTCGTAACTCCGATGGGGTAGTTCAGTTGGGCTTGTCTTCCCACGCCTCCATCACCGCACGGGTCGGTGGAGGTTCGGCAGAGCTTCGCGTTTCCCGCGATGTAGGAAATCGTTCCATTCAGGGCGACCTTGCGGATCAGGTAATTCACGGTGTCCACGATGTAGACGGCCCCGGTCTTGTCCACGGCGATGCCGCTGGGGAAGTTGAGAGCGGCCAGAGTGGCTTGTAAGCCGCTGTCGGTCAGGGGATGTTCCCTGGGATGACCGATACCGGCGAACACCGTCAGATTTCCAGAGGTGTCCAGCTTATAGACGTAGTGCGCCGTGGCGTCGGCGATATAGACGTTGCCGGAGGCGTCCGCGGCCACCGCGCTGGGCGCAGCCAGGTCTGCGTTGGGACCGGTTGCCGGCCCATTGATCGCCCCGCCGCCGGCCACGGTATAGATCGTATTCTGAGCGTAACTGGCCAACGTGAAGCCGCACACAACCAGGCAAGTACTGAGCAAAAAGGCCCAACCACGACAGGTGGTAAAGGGATGACCGGGGCGGACTGCTGAATTCATAGACTGCTACCTCGCTGGGGGCTCAAAGATTTGCGCATGATCGTTCCAGGGGGGAAATACAGAGTTAAAACTGTACACGTCTTCCCGCCCTTGGCAAAGAATGGGCATTCGACTCGGGGACGAAAGACTCTACTCCCTCCGCCGGTCTGCCTGAGCCTCTGCTTTAGGTGCAATCCGGGTGGGCTGCGCCAGGCTCTCGTGCGATAGTCCAGCGGGCCGGACGACCTCCCGTCCTCAATGCCCGAGTATCCCTTTTTTCAGATCCGCATTGGGCGGCTTCGGCCCGAGCCACACCGAGAACAGCACCGGAGCGAACGCCGGACCGGCGATGGTCAGCTTTTCCTTCCCGTTGAGGGCGAAGGTAATACCTGTGCCCGGGACATAGGTGAAGATCATTTGATCGCCGTCTTTGACGGGCTCGAGGGCGGCGAGCAACTTGTCGATGTCGGCCTTCAGCGTTTTCGCAGCCTCGGGCGAATTGTCGCGGAACGAATCGTCGAAGGCATTCGCCATCTGGCTCTGGCTCGCGCCATGTACGAAGTGCATGACAATGCTCCGGCGGGCGTCCGTCTTGAGGATGGCATCCGGGTCCGACGATTTCTGCTCCAGGTAGAGGCCCACGACGTAGACCTTTACCATGAACTTAGTGCGCAGTCCCAGTCCGTTGAGCACCAGAGTCTTGCCCCCTACCTGAACCGTGTCGGGCATGGTCACGCCCGCCAGTTCTCCGGCGTGTAGATGGATGATCGATACCAGCACGAATACAGCAACAGCCCACGTAATAGCGGTCTTTCGCATGATTTTTGGCATGAGTACTCCTTGAGAAAGTGAGGCAAGAGTGCTGCTGCAGCCCAGCGGGGAAACAGGGCGGTCCGAACTCGACAGCCTGCGAATCGAGTTGTTCAATCATTCACTCCGTGAACAACGAGAGAAAACCGTTAGGCGTCGGCAACCGGTATTAGGATACTCCCCAGTTTCAGGCTGCTCCTCTTTTTTCCATAGTGCTGCGCGGAAAGGAAAGCGCCTCTACGGAGCTATGATTCTGGGCTGGGAGTGAAGCGGAAAATTGCGGGCGCACTTACTTCTTCTTCCCCATCTTGCGGGAGACCTCTTCGAAAATCTTGGGCCGCAAATCAGCGAGGACGCTGTCGACAATGCTGGCGATGGCTGCGGGATCGGATTCCGATTCTGCGGCGGCCTCCTCGGGAGACTTCTCGGCGCCCGCGGCCACGGCCATCGCAGCCGCATCTTTTGGTGAGGATGCATCTGGTGAGGATGCATCGTCTTCGGCTTGGTTCCGGGAAGGCTCTGTCGATTCGGTCTTGGAATCTCCGGACTCGCGAACGCGACGCCAACTGGCCCACGCGGCGGCAGTGGTCGCCGCCATGTCGGTTTCTTTTTTCGCTGCCTCTCCAGAACCTTCCGCTGGCCGTTCCTCAGCCGGGGCCACCGGGACTTCGGAGGCAACCGGGCCTGCAGAAATGGGTTCCGCCGCAATCTCTTCGGAAGCGGTCACAGCGACCGCGGTTAAGGGCGCTGGAGCTTGGTTGTTTTCTTCCTGCCGCTGGTCTTTTGGTTCTTCGCGCGAAGTTTCGGGCTCGTCGGGTTTGACTGTTTCCAGTTTCGAAGTTTCGGGTTCGGGCTGCGCGCTTCGAGCAGCAGGACTTTCTTCGGTGCGCGCTTCGACGAACGGATGGGCCTCGGGTGCTGGCTGAGCCGCTGCTTCGGTCTTCTCTTCTTCTATCGGGGCAGCCTCGGGCTCGACCGGGGTTGAAGTTTTTTCTTGCCGCTCTTGTAGGTAGGACGCAGCGACTGTCTCAAATTCTTTCACGGCCGCACCTAGAGCTTCGGTGGCAGCGCTGGCCAGCGCGCTCAATGGTTGCACCGCTTCCGGCGCGGGCGTCGCAGGCACTGCGACAACTGGCTCCGGCACAACCGCGGGCAATGAAGTCGCGCTTGCCGGTGCACCGTCAGCCGACATTGGAGGGATGGCCGTGGCAAATCCCGAGTGACCATGCTCAGCCGCCGCGAAGGCGGCATAGGTCTTGTGCATCTCATGTTCGAGAGAAAGCGCTGCTTCGTCAGGGGCCAGTGCAACCGAAACAGCCGTCCAACGCGACGCTGCCCCACTGTGCCCTGCTCCGGCCGCCGCCGCCATCGTTACCGGCTCATCCGCAGTCTGGTGGGCTGCAGCGTGCGACCAGGATCCGTTCCCCGAACCTGCGCCTGGCAATGCACCGGCCCCGGACTCCAGCCCGGCAATCGCAGCCATGACATCGGCCGGACTGGGCACGGCCGGACTGCCAGCTTCTTTGGGCGCGTCGCCGCGGTTTTCCGCAGACGCTGCGATCTTTTCTTCGGACTTTTCTCCGGACTTCTCCGGGGATTTTTCTTCGGACTTCTGCTCAGCCAATGTCGCCGCCGGGGGCGCTGCCGCCGTGATTTCCTGCCGATGCTCGGCCGCAGGCTGCGCCGGTTCCGCTCCTTCCGGCTTCTCCTCAATCTTCGTTTCGGCAATCTTCGCCTCGGCAATCTTGGTCTCGGCAGTGTGGGCCTCAGCCAGCGCCGGTTCGGCAGGCGTGCTTTCCGTCAGTTTGCCCTTCACCTGGGCGGCCGCCGCTGCCAAGGCGGCAATCTCTTCGGGAGTGACATCCTTGGGCAAACCCTCCGGCGCCAAAGCGCCGAGATCTACCCGGGATTCCTCCGCGTGTTCTTTGTGCGACTCTGCTGGCTTGTGCTCGACCACCGTGCGCAAGTCTTTATTGATCGCGTTGTAAATTGCGGGATCGTCGCCGTCCTCTTCGACGGTTGCCTTTTTCTTCTTGGAGGGAAACGCGATCCGGTTCTTCCATCCCGAATCTTCTTCCACCGCAACCGTCTTGTCGTATCGCCCTTCGTCGATCGCGGCGGTTGCCCGGGCAAAGCGTCCCGGCTTCGAGCCCTCGGGACGGGGCACAATCTTGTCTTCGAGTTTGCTGAGGGCGCTCAGCAGTTCGCTGGCTTCAAAAGGTTTGACGATGAAGCCATCGGCGCGGACGCGCTTGGCTTCCTCCGGCTTGAAAGGCTCCAGCTTCCCCACCGTCAGCAGCACCGGAACCCGCGACGTCTCCTGGGCTTCTTTGAGGCGCTGGCACACTTCGAGCCCGCTGTAGCCGGGCATATAAACGTCCAGGACGATGAGGTCGGGTTTGTGCTCGGCGATCTTCTTCAGCGCGGCGGAACCGTTGTTGACGGTAATCACTTCGTATCCCGCATCCGCGAGGATCTTCCGCCCCATGTTCTGAGCGGTTACGCTGTCATCGGCGAGCAATATCTTCCTGGCCAAAGGTTTCCTCTGATGAGGGGAGATAACGCGAAGGTAACCCGAGCCACAACCTAAGTCAATGATGCAAAAGGGAAGTAACCGGTTACCAGTGGTCAGCACCTAGTGCGTAAGGGCTGGACTTCGGACCTCAGGAACTCGGGTTCGAATCTGACGCCGTTCGTCCACCGAAGGTGATCGGAGGGACGTCGGCTTGCCGAAAACGCTCCCGATCACCCTATCGAACTGCTCCGCGGTCTGGAGTCCGAGGCCCGGCGTCCGCCTAGAACGGAATGATCTTCTTCAGCCCTGTCTTTTTCTTCTTCTTGCTGCTGGAGATTTCCTGGTCGCTGGCGGGAGTCGAATTGTCGGCGCTCGCGGTCGCGGAGGACGACGACTGCTCCCTGCTGGATCTCATTGACCTGGGGAGGCGGAGGCAGAGCCTGATCTCCTGCGCTGTCGGTGGGCTTCAGTTCGTTGGGATCGGCCGGCGCATTCGGTTTCAGCTCATTGGGATCGGCCGCGGCGGGCGGCGCGGTCGCCGACAGGCGCCCCTCCGAAGGGCGAACCGCCGGGCGGAGTCGCATCGGCGGGCGGCGTGGATCCGTCCGGCTGCTCGGCTGCTTCACGATCTCCACGCCCACGCCAGTTGTCGCCCATTCCTGCCGCTCCGAGCGTCTCTGCGCGGACAATCGAGGTGGCCGCCACCGGGGTCGGATCGATCAGCGTCGGCTCGCCTACTTGGGCGGCCTGGGCCACATCCGGCCCTTTCTTCACCAGGCCCATCATCTTCTGAACCGTGGTGGCTTCGCCGCGGCTGCTCGATCTCGGCCTTGTTCTGCGCCACCGCCGCCTTGGTGGGGCGGGGGATCGGCTGGTGCAGGGCCGCCAGGCGTTTCTTGGCATCGTCGGACCGATCCATGAGGGGATAGCGAGTCAGAATCTTCGAATATTCCTGCGACGCGTTCTTGGTCAATTCCCCGATGTAACGGGCCTTCATCGCCTCGGTCGCGCAACCTCGCGGCAGGCCATGCACGTCGCAGGTGGGCGCAATCCGTACCCGCGCAATCTGTCCTTCGTAGTTTTGCCCCAGCAGATAGAGCGCCTCATCGGCGCGGCTGTAGAGCGGATACTTTTCCACCAGCGACTGCAGGCGCGCGATCGATGCCGGGATACGACTCGCGCAAGTAATAGAAGCGTCCAATTTCAAACTCGCGTTCGGCCAGCACTTCCTGCACTTCCAGCAGACGCTGCTTGGCCTCGGGCACCAGCTTGCTGTCCGGATACTGCATGATCAGCTTGCGGTATTCGTCCTCGGCGCGCTTGGCGTGGGTGTAGTCGCGGTCCGCCTTTTCCATCTGCTGGTAATGGATGTTGGCGATCTTGAGCTGCGCCTCGGCCGCTTCCGGCATGTTGGGGAAGAAGATCTCGAAATCGCTGTACTCCTGCTCGGCCTGCGCCAGGGCAGCGGTTCCGCCCTCGGCGTACCAGGAATCGCCCACCGCCAGCTTGGCGCGGGCAATGAACTCCGAATCCGGGTAGGTATTGATCAGGGTCTGCAGGGTCAGGCGCGCCACGTCGAAGCGGTTGTGCCGCATGGCGTCCATGGCCTTGTCGAACAGGACCTTATCGGGCTGCTTGGACCCGACATTGGCCAGCGGGTTCACCGACTTCTTGTTGGTGCAAGCGGCGGTGATCACCAGCAGCATGCCCAACACGGCAATCAACGGAATTCGACGTGACATAAGACCTCGAACTTCCTTGTGTGGGGACAGCCGCCCTCGGCTGTCCGGCCGAGCGAAGCTCGGCTCTTTCACATGTGCGGATGGCTGCTTTCTGCCACGATCTGTCCGCACCGAACCGCCGGGCTTTGCCCGGCCCGACCGGGTCTGAGACCCGGTTCCACAAAACAAAGATTCAAACTTTCTGCATCGCGCTTCGGTCGCCGCCTTCAGCAGGGCCTGCGCATTCTTGCTTGGATCACCATTGCCGAACACGGCGTTGCCCGCCACCAGAATTTCTGCTCCGGCCCGCACCACGTCGGCGACGGTATCGAGCGCCACGCCGCCATCCACTTCGATGCGGTAGGCCAGCCCGCGTTGGCTGCGAATCTCGGCTAACTGCCGCATTTTGTGCAGTGTGGACGGAATGAACTTCTGCGCTCCGAAGCCCGGATTCACCGACATCACCAGCACATAGTCCACGATGTCGAGCACTTCCGAAAGCGTGTCCACCGGGGTCGCCGGATTGATCACCACTCCGGCCAGGCAGTCGTGGCTCTTGATCAGGTGCAGCGTGCGGTTCAGATGCCGGCACGCTTCCTGATGCACGGAAATCCAGTCCGCCCCCGCATCGGCAAACGCGGGAATGTATTCGTCCGGATTCTCGATCATCAGGTGGCAATCGAGCGGCAACTTCGTCGCCTTGCGCAGCGACTTCACCACCGGCGGACCGATCGTGAGATTCGGAACGAAGTGTCCGTCCATGATGTCCACGTGGATGACACTTCCGCCGCCCTCGGCTGCGGCGCGCACCTGCTCGCCCAGCCGGGCGAAATCAGCCGAAAGAATCGAAGGTGCCAGTTCGATCAAACGTGAACTCTCAGAACCTGGTGCTCTCAGAATCGGCGCTCTCGCAAGGAAACGGCTTGTAGAAATTCTAACACGCGGAAGCAGTTGCGTACCGCGTTGCGAGTATCGAGACTGTGGCGCGGGCGCTTCCCACCCGCGAACTCCATCGCTGGACACGGGGCCACTGCGACTACCCGCATGTTACCCTCGTCCGGCGTGTTCTCCCCGACCCAATTCGCGCCCGCGGCCTACAGCGTGACTGCGGTATTTCTCTGGGGCGCATCGGACTTCGCCGGAGGATACGGCTCGCGCCGCGCCAATGCGTTCGTGCTCACGGCGTTCTCGCACGTCTGCGCATTTGTGCTGATGTTCACGATTGCGCTGGGACAGCACGGCGCATTTCCCTCGCGCGCCAGCATTCTCTGGGCGCTGGTGGCAGGCGCAGTCGGAGGATTCTCGCTGTCCATTTTCTATCGCGCCCTGGCCGCGGGACAGATGGGGCTGACCGCCCCGATCGCGGCCTTGCTGGGCGCCGCCATACCCACGCTGGTCGACATCGCTCTGGAAGGCGCCCCCAGCCGCTGGACGATCGGCGGCTTCGCGCTCGCCATCTTCGCCATCTGGCTGATCACGCGCCCGGAACCGTCGGACGAAAATGGATTCATCGGGCAGGCCCGCAGGCGTCGGCATGGCCGCGCTCGCGGGCGTGGGATTCGCGGGCTTTTATCTTTGCATTCACCAGGCGAGCGGTTCGTCAGTGTGGATCGCCGCCATCTCCCGCGTTGGGTCGTTTGCGGCAACGGCCATCGCGGTGGTCGCCACCCGCGCGCCGCTCACCCTTGATCGTCCCCGGGCCACGCTCGGCATGCTGGCCGGATTCCTCGACATCACCGCCAGCGCCCTGTTCATCTTCGCCAGCCAGCGCGGACGGCTCGACGAAGCGGTCGTCATCACCTCTCTCTACCCGGCGGTGACCGTGCTGCTGGCGCGCCTGGTTCTGAAAGAACATTTCAGCCGCTGGAAGTTTGTGGGGCTGCTGGCGGCGCTGGCGGCGGTGCCGCTGATCGCCGCGGGATAGGTATATTCCATATTCCAGAATTATGGAATGAGACACTTGAATCGCGGAGCCGTGGGAAATGAGTTTGACTGGAAATCTCACTCAATACTCGCGACTCAGTAGCTCGGTGCTGCTAGCATCGCAACTGTGGCGCTGCTTGAAATCCGCAACCTGACGAAGGTCTTCCCGCACGGCGAGTCGCCGTTTGGCGGCAAGCCGCGCGGAGAAGTCCGCGCAGTCGATGATGTTTCGCTCGACATTCATGCCGGAGAGACGCTCGGCCTCGTCGGCGAATCCGGCTCGGGCAAGAGCACGCTGGGACGCCTCATCCTTCGCCTGATCGAGCCCACTTCGGGCACGATCCGCCTCGAAGGACGCGATCTGCTCGCCGCCAGCCGGAGCGAAATGCGCCGCCTGCGCCGCGACCTGCAGATTATTTTTCAGGATCCGTTCGCCTCGCTCGACCCGCGCTTTCGCGTGGAAGATATCGTCGCCGAGCCCCTGATCATTCACGGTGATTCAGCCGGAGACTCACGCGGAGGGCAGCCGCCCCCGGCTGTCGCGGTCGAGCGAAGCTCGACATTCAGCCCGCGTCGCCGAACTGCTGCGCGCCGTGGGCCTCGACGAATCGGCACGCACGCGCTATCCGCACGAATTCTCCGGCGGACAGCGCCAGCGCATCGGCATCGCCCGCGCCCTCGCGCTGCGGCCGAAGTTCATTGTGTGCGACGAACCGGTTTCCGCCCTCGACGTCAGCGTCGGAGCGCAGATCGTCAACCTGCTGGCGCAATTGCAGCGCGACTTCGGCCTGACCTATCTGTTCATCTCGCACTCCATGCCGGTGGTGCGCTATCTCGTCGACCCGCATCGCGGTCATGTACCGGGGAAAAATCGTCGAAGTCGGCGACACCGACGCAAATCACCGAACGCCCCGCGCACGCTTACACGCGCAGCCTGCTGGAAGCCACGCCGGAGTTGCTGGCATAGAACCCCAAAGCTTTAACCACTAAGGACACTAAGGTTCACGAAGGAAAGCTGCATGGACTTCTGTGGCGACAGTCGCCCTTCGAGTTCCCTCAGGGCAGGCTCTTCGGCGGTCAGGGGCGCAGCGAAGATCAGCCGTGCCATACTCTGTTGATGTCCCGCCCAGAGCCCGGATCGGCTCGCGATCTGATTGAGTTGATAGTCGGCTATGGGTTGATCCTGTTCGTGCTGTGGATGCCGGAGTTCCCGCAACGCATTCTTTCTCCAGTCGCGCTGGTGGTGACGCTGGCCATCGTCCTGGCGCGGCGTCCGAGTCTGGACGATCTCGGCATCGGCTGGAGCGGGCTTGGACGGTCGTTCTGGATTCTTCCCGCCGCCGTCGTCTTCGCCGTCGCAAGCCTGTTGATCGCGAAACAAATCGGCACGCTGCATCCGCTGTACAAAGGTGACTTCAAACACATCGCCGGCTACATCTTGTGGACGCTCTACCAGCAGTTTCTGCTGAACGACTACTTCATGCCGCGCCTGACGCGCCTTCTCGCCAGCGAAAAGGCGGCGGTCGGCCTGGCCGCAGTGCTGTTCGCGACGGCGCATCTGCCGAACCTTCCGCTCACGGCCGCGACGCTGGTCTGGGGAGCGGTCTCATGCGGGCTGTTCCGGCGCTATCGCAACCTTTACGCCCTGGGCCTGGCTCAGGGATTGCTAGGGCTGTGCTTCGCGGTTTGCGTGCCCGACGCGCTGCATCACCATCTGCGCGTGGGACTGGGATACCTGCGTTATTCCTCGCAGCAGCCCCGGCCATAGTGAGCCGGCGAACGAGTTCTGTGAATGTCAGCGCCGCGCATTTTCTGTAAGTCGTTGAGCCTTCGTGCAAGTGATTGAAAAGTCGTCGAAGGGGTGTAGGTAGCTCCAGGACGCGTCCTTTTCGCGCGGATGAGGTCTTACTCGGGCGCGGGGCCGATCGTCGCTCCTGAGGTCGTTTCCGGCTCCGGAAAGGGTATTGTAGGTGGCGCAGAGCTGCTTTTCGGCAAAGGCCGAACCTATTTGGCGCTTGTACGTACATCGCTGTACGTATATCGAGTTCTAAGGCCTCTTCCCTGTCCCTTGGGCGCTAAAACCACCAGGACCATAGCCAATCGACGCAAGTGTGCGTGATCGCCGACGCGGTCACGCGGCGGTTCTCGCGCCACGCGCGGCCGTAGAAGATTCCTGCCACCGTGGCCAGCACAACGTAGCGCCAGTTGAAGTGTGCGGATCGCTTGTTGAAGTGCGACAGGCCGAATAGCACTGACGCGATCACCAGCGCGGCCCGGCGTCCGACCCGCCGCTCCAGCAGGTTTTGCACCCAGGCGCGAAAGAAGAGTTCTTCCGGGATGGCAACAAAAACAAAAATGCCCGCCCAAGTCAGCGCCGCTTTGCCCATTGCGGGCATGTTGGCATGAGGATGGAGGAAGCCCAGCGGGAGTCCCAGCACCAGCACGGCAGGAGCGAAAAACATGAGCTCGCGCAAGCCCGTCTTCCAGTCGCTGAGGTGCAGGTGAAAATCAAACCCGGTGCCGTTTAGACGGCGGATGGCGAGAAAGCCGTAGAGGCCCGCATCCACCAGAAGCAGGTTGTTCAACCCGCGCAAGCCGGCAGGCCAGGCGGAGTCGAACCAGCGCAAATCGACGGCCAGGCCCAGGGTGAGGAGAATGAGCGCATCGCGCCAGTTGCCGCGCTGTTCGGGATCGACGACCGCCGCCCGCGCCAGCAGCCACGCCATCACGACCGGGAGCGCGGCGTATAACGCAAACCACTGCCAGCGAAACATATGCTGCGTGGCTGCGAGGACGATGTAGGGCACAACCAGCAGCGCCGGCAGCCCCACCTGCGCGGTACGCGGCCAGCGCGCGACGGCCGTTGCCACGCGCTCGGCCGCAAATCCAAAGATGGCCGCGGGCACTAATTCCGCGATCAGGACCGCAATTACGACCGGCGTTACATTTGGCATTCGCACCATCTTAATCCGGGCAGTGTAATTGCCCGGCAAGCGCGTCTTGCCGTGGTGACGCCATCAGCGGTACCTGCGCAGCGGCTAAAGCCGTTTCTGCGGCGGACGCTGGTGTGGCATGCCTGAAGGCATGCCCTGATACGAAGCATGGGCGAACCAAAGCCGGCGGCTAGAGCCGTTTCTGCGCTTTATGATCTTTTGCGGCATCGCTGAAGCGAGGCCCTGATACGAATCGTTCTTCTCAAACTCGCATCGCTATCGCTCTCGCTCTCGCACCACTATCGCTTAACCGAGCGGCTTGTGCGGTCGCCCGCCCACGACTAGAATTCCTTCGAATCTTCGCAAGGAGGAATTCATGGCCGCCGCTCCGGTCCTGCCCGCTTCGCCCACGCCTGAACCTGCACCGATGTCCGAAGGTGCGCGCATCATCAATACATTTATCGCACCGTCGAAAACTTTCACGGATTTACGCCGCAACGCCAGTTGGTGGGGACCGTGGATCCTGATCGCCATCTTCTCGCTGGTGTTTATTTACGCGATTGGAAAGCAGGTTGGGTTCGAGCAAGTCAGCAAGAATCAGGTCGCGCACTCCTCGCGCGCCGATCAGTTCGACAAGCTTCCGGCGGATCAACAAGCCAAACAGTTGCAGATCTCCAGCAAGATCATTGCGGTCTTCGCCTACGGCAGTCCCGTGCTGATTCTGTTCTACGTCCTGATCGAAGCCCTGGCGCTGTGGCTTACTTTCAAGCTGGTGTTCGGCGCGGAAACTTCGTTTAAGACAGCCTACGCCATCATCCTGTATGCAGGTCTTCCCGGAATTATCGGGGCGATCTTGGGGACTATCGCACTGTTCGCTGGCGTGAACCCCGAGGGGTTCGACATCAACAATCCGGTGGGCACGAATCTTGCGTACTATCTGGACCCGGAGACCACTGGGAAGTTTGTCCGCGGAATGGCGTCATCGCTCGATGTGCTCAGCATCTGGACGATCGTGCTGCTGGGCATTGGCTTTGCTTGCACCAGCAAAGTAAAGCGATCGACCGCCATCGCCACCATCGCGGTCTGGTACGTGGTGTTCAAGCTTGTGACTTCAGGACTGGGAGCGATGTAACCCGGGATGGCGTAGCCGAGAATTCCACAGCGCGGCGCTCGCTTAAGAGCCTGGCTGTGACGGATGTCACAGCCAACAATCGGTTCTGCGAAGGATAATCGCAGGTTGCAGGAGGCGCTTATGCGATCTGCTTTTTTCTGGGCCCTGGGGATGTTTGTCAGCTTGATCCTTGTTTCTCTTGTCTTGACCCCTCACCCGCTATTCGCGCAGACCGCCTCCGCGGCTCAGTGTGTCGACTGCCATAGCAAAATCACGCCCAACATCGTTTCCGACTGGAAGCTCAGCAAGCACAGCGGAGTCGACGTCTCGTGTGTGAGTTGCCACGGGGACCAGCACACGTCGGCCAGCGATGTGGCCAAAGTGAAGATCCCCACGCCGGAAACGTGCGCCCAGTGCCACGAGACGCAGGTCACGCAATTCAGGAAAGGTAAGCATGCCATGGCGTGGGCATCGATGAAGGCCATGCCCACCATCCACTGGCAGCCGATGGCGATGACGGGAGGGGAGAAGGGCTGTGGCGGATGCCACAAGATCGGCGACAAGACTCTGACCGAGGTGCTCGAATTGCGCGAGAACGGATCGGGCACCGAGTTCGGCGCCGCGCAGTGCGATGCCTGCCACACCCGCCACACGTTCTCTGCCGAGGAAGCGCGCCAGCCGCAGGCCTGCGAGACCTGCCACATGGGGTTTGACCATGCGCAATGGGAAATGTATTCGGCGTCGAAGCACGGAGTCCGAAATGATCTGAAGCAAAAACACATCCTTCCCGCCAGTGCTGCCGCGCCCACGTGCCAGACCTGCCACATGCAGAACGGCAACCACGAAGTGCGCACGGCCTGGGGATTCCTCGCGGTTCGCCTGCCCCTTCCGGAAGATAAGCAGTGGGCGGCCGACCGGGCCACGATTCTGGAAGCGCTGGGCGTGCTCGATCCGGAGGGACAGCCGACGGCACTGGTCGCCACAGTCAAGGCGGCAGACCTGGCCAGGCTCACGCAGGAAGACTGGCAGCGGGAGCGCGACAAGATGATCAAGACCTGCAATCAGTGCCACTCGGTGAACTTCGCCCGGCAGCAACTGGAACAGGGCGACGACATGATCAAGAACGCCGACCACCTGATGGCCGAGGCGATTCACATTGTGGCTGCCCTGTACAAAGATGGCGTTCTGCCCAAGCCCGCCAACTACGCGTATCCGTTCCCCAACCTGCTCACGTTTCACGACGCGCCCACGGTGGTTGAGCAGAAGCTGTTTGTGATGTATCTGGAGCATCGCATGCGCACGTTCCAGGGAACGTTCCACGCGAGTCCCGACTACGCGTTGTGGTATGGCTGGAGCGAAATGCAGCGGGACCTGACGGAGATCAAGGAACTAGCCGCGCAGATGCGCCGGGAGAAGCGAGGAGCTTCCCTGAAACCGGCAGTGAATTGAACTCCTGCGGAACCAGAGTGGCCAGCGTCAGACTGCGATCGATTCAATCGCTGGCACTGTGTCGGACGGAAGCGACAGCGTAAGACTGTCCAGATCTTCCCGCATGTGGTCGGTGCTGGAAGTGCCGGTGAGTGGCAGTATTCCGACGGCGCGCGCGAAACTGAATACGATCTGCGCTGGAGTTGCGTTCAATTGCTCGGCCATGGCCGTCAGGTTCGCGTCCCGCAGCACCTCTCGATTTGCCGTTAGCAGCGAAAATCCCTGATAGATGATCTTGCGCTGGCTGCAGAAACCTCGTACTTCGCGATCCCATCGGAGGCGGGCGAAGCAGCGGTTCTGCACGAAGGTCGGGAGTTCGGAGTGAGCGGCCTCCATTTGCTCCAGGTGTTGCAACGAGACATTGCTGACGCCCAGCAGTCGGGTGCGTCCCGCATCGCGTTCCTTGCGCATCGCTTCCCACACTTCGGAGTCTGCGTCCGCCCAATCCTCTTGGGATGAGGGCCCGTGCAACAGGTAGCCGTCGACGTGGTCCGTGCCGAGATGCTCGAGCGAACTAGCCAACGATTGCGCGACCTGAACGGAGAGGCTCGCTTCCGGATCGTAGGGCAGGCGATGGTCCTGACCTCGCTGGTAGGTGAACTTGGTCTGCAGGAAAAGATCGGCGCGCGTTACGATGCCCGCGCCATAGGCGGCGGCCAGGCCTTCGCCGACTCCGGCTTCGAAATAATGTTTGCGCTGGTTGGCGGTGTCGATGGCTCGAAAGCCCATGCACAGGGCGCGTTCGGTAAGAGTTGCGGTGCGATCTTCCTTCCAGGCGGTGCCGTAGAGAAAATCGGGGACCGGGGAGATTGCTGAAGGCATCAGCGTCATTGTGCCATGAAATCCTTTCCAACCACGGAGGACACGGAGGACACGGAGGGAAACTGGGAACTCCTCTGTGTTCTCTGTGTCCTCTGTGGTGAAAAGGTTCCTTGTGTGGAGATGACCGAGCGGGTGTCGCCGGTATATGCTGGGAGCCCCAGGAGGGCTTTCCGTGAAACGTACTCTTGCCGTTGCTTGTCTTGTGGTCTACGCCGCGCTTGCACTTGCGCAAACTGCAACTCCGTCCGCCAAGGCTCCGGCTGCGCCTGCGGCTCAAGGACCGACCAAGGATCCGGTCGCAACGTCGCTGCGGTTGTTGCTGCAGCGCTCACAAAACAACACGGTAGGGGCCATTGAGGCGATGCCTGCGGACAAATTTTCCTACAAGCCCACGCCCGATCAAATGCCGTTTGCGCACCTGGCCGTGCACGTCGTCGGGTTCAACAACTCTTTCTGCTCCAAAGCGGCCGACGTTCCCGCGCCCAAAGTGGACGAGCCCAAAGAGAGCGATTCCAAGGACCAGTTGGTGGCGGCGGTCAAAGCTTCATACAGCTTCTGCGGCGATGCCTTGAGCAAAATGGACGACTCGAAGCTGGGCGACAGCATTGAGCTGTTTGGTGGCCGGCAGGCTCCGCGAGCCATGGCAGCATTGATCCTGGCCAGCGGCTGGGCCGATCACTATAGCGAGGCTGCGATGTATTTGCGCCTGAACGGGATTCTGCCGCCATCGGCACAGCCGAAGAAATAGCTTCAAAGCAAAGTGCAGTTCGTCATTCGCTCCGGGGCGGCCCGGGGCCGGGTTCGCCGTGTCTTTCCGCGACGAGTAGAATGGGACCGGAACAGATTCCTCATCTTGCAATACGAATGCGGGAGGACATCATGCTACGTGCGCTCTATATTTTTCTGCTTCTTTCGGCAACAGCAGTTCTCGCACAGGACAAAAATCCGGTCACATCGGTGGCGAAAGAAATACTGCCGCGCCAGCAGAAGAACCTGGTGGCTGCGGTCGAAGAAATGCCGGCCGACAAATTTGGCTACAAACCCACGGCGCAGCAGATGACGTTTGGACATCTCGTGCTGCATATCGTCGACTCGAACAACTACCTCTGTTCGAAAATTGGTGACGTACCTGAAGTCAAGACGCCGGTGCCCCTGAAGGAATCCGACGGCAAAGACAAGCTGGTGACGGCGCTGAAGGCGAGCTTCGAATTTTGCAGTACCGCGCTCGGCAAAGTGGATGACTCCAAACTCGGCGATGAACTCGAACTGTTCGGCGGGCGCAAAGGGCCGCGAGCGTTTGCCCTGATCACGCTCACCAACGACTGGGCCGACCATTACAGTTCGGCGGCGATGTATTTGCGCCTGAATGGATTGTTGCCGCCGACGGCACAGCCGAAGAAGTAGCAGGAAACAACCGGCGGGCATATCGAACTGGTGTCGAGTAGGGTGCGGCGCCAGTCTTAGCGGCGTCCCCGCGCTGCTGATTCGGGTCCGTGTGCGCAAGGGCGATGTTTTAACAGTTATGAATCAGAATCGGTCCCCAAAAGCGCCAGCCAGGGCTCGCGCGTTTCCGAACTGTCACTTGTGACAGTTCTCACTGATGCCGCCACTCATGTTGAATTGCAACGAACAGGGACCGCACGGGGAATTTAGTTGTCCAAGAATTTCCTCTCTTTGGGTGGCGCGGTTCTCAGGAACCTCACCGAGTTATCAGACTGCGCCATCCTCCCCGCCCTTTTGGGACACTCTTGCCACCTCTTGCACTCAGTACTCGGTTTGATCACTGCCGAGTCACTTACACGGAATGCCTTTTCCTTGCTTCCCGTAGCGCGGTTTATGCTTATTCCAGTGTTCAGGGACAGAAACAGGCCCTGGCGCTCATTGAGGGGTATTGAGTTCCCATGGGCCTTCGGCCCACCCATTGCGATGAAAATGGAATTGCACGCTCGGCATGGTGACGAATCGCCGCGCTGGTTTCTCTTCCGGCATCCTCGCATCCCCGACAACCACCATCAACACGTTCTTGTGTACGTCAATCCCCGTGGCGCGACACAGATTGGTTCAAAACGCGCGTTCGTTCTGCAACTTGTTGAAGAGATTGGTGGCGGCGGTAGGACTCGAACCTACGACCTACGGATTATGAGACCGTCGCTCTAACCACCTGAGCTACACCGCCACTTGCCTGCAAATCGGAGAGGATGCGCGAAAGGAACCTTGCCGCCGGTACGCCCCCGGCAATCGCAGCCTGGAACCATCGAACCCGTCGGAGTACTCGTCCAATTTTCAATTCTAAGAGGGCCCGCGAAATAGGTCAAACCCAGGCGCCCTAGAACAACGGTGCGGGTTGCACCGTGCCGCGAGACGTGCTTCGCGAATTCTCCAAATCCTTTGCGCCCTTCGCGGTTAAATTCTTTCTCACCGCAAAGATCGCGGGCCGCAGTTTAAAATAACCGAAATCCCCATGAGAGCAATCGCCGTTATCCCTGCCCGTTTGGCTTCCACACGTCTGCCGCGTAAGGCGCTGCGTGAAATCGCGGGCAAACCCTTGATTGGCGCCGTCTACGAAGCCGTACGTTCTTCACCCCTGCTCGCGGACGTCCTCATCGCCACCGACTCCGAAGAGATCATGCAAGTGTGCCGCGAACGCGGCTGGAAAGCTCAGATGACCTCGCCGGCGCACCGCAGTGGCACCGAACGCGTCCACGAAGTGTCCGGTCGCGACCAGGCCGACCTCTACATCAACGTCCAGGGAGATGAGCCTCTCACTCGCCCCGAGCACATCTCGGCCCTGCTGCAGGTCATGGAAAATCCTGCAGCACAGGTTGGGACGCTGATGACCCCCGCAGCCGAGATCGACATCTCGAACCCGAATGCAGTCAAGGTCGTCACCGATCTCACCGGACGCGCGCTGTACTTTTCCCGCGCCACCATCCCTTTCGATCGGGACGGCACCCGGCCGCCATACCTCAAACACCTCGGGCTCTACGCCTATCGCAAACCCGCGCTCGACCGCTTCGTTACCCTGCCAGAGTCACCACTCGAAAAAAGTGAGCGTCTGGAGCAACTGCGCTTTCTGGAGAATGACATCTCCATCTTCGTGGGCGAAACTCCCTACGACAGCATAGGGGTCGATACCGAAGAGGATCTGCAGAGGGTGATTGCGATCTTGCGAAAACGCTGAACCGCCGGGGTCAAATCTGCGGATTCACGTTCTGCTTCTGGCTCCAGTCCTTCGCCGCCGCCAGGCGCCTGGAAATCGCAGGATGCGAATGGAAAAACCATTCCACCCACTTCGAGGGCGTTCGCTCCGCCAGATTCTGTTCCGCCAGCTTATTCATGGACGAGATAAAAGGCTCCACGCTGGCGATGGACTCGAAAGCATACCGGTCCGCCTGCCGCTCGTTGAACCGGGAATAGGCATTGAGCGCGGGCATCAGCAGAAAGGACAGCACCACCGAAACCAGCGCCAGCAACGGCAAGTTGGCGAAGTCCGACAATTCCTCAAACATATGCTGGTCCACCGCATAGTGCAGCGCCCAGTTCGCAGCCCAGAATCCGAACAGGGTGATCGCGGCCTGCACGAAGATGCTCTTCAGAATGTGGCGATGCACATGGTGCCCCAGTTCATGCGCCAGCACGGCCTCGATCTCATCCTGCGTGTAGTTGTCGAGCAGCGTGTCGGCCAGAATAATGCGGCGGGTCGCGCCCAGTCCGGTGAGAGCCGCATTCGCCTTCTTGCTTTTTTCCGAAAGTTTCCAGCGGTACACCCCGCGCACCCGCGTCCCGGCCCGTTCACTGAGCACCACCAGGCGCCGCCGCAGATCTTCGTTGTCGAGCGGTTCGAACTTATAGAAGATCGGAAACAGCACGACCGGCGCCAGCTGGGCCAGAACAATGAACAGGCCCATGAACAGGGCCCACGCCAGGATCCACCAATGCTGCGGCCACTGCCGGATGGTGAAATACAACAGTTCCACCACCACCGTGCCCAATACCAGTCCGACCAGAAATCCCTTCACCTCATCCCACGCCCACGCGCGGAATCTCTGTGTCGACAGCTTGAACCTGCGCTCCAGCACGAAGCCGTAGTAGTCGAGACCAATGCCCAGTGCCTTGCTGAGGACGAGCAGCAATAGCAGATAGAGGAAAAGGTTGAGCGAATAATGCTGACCTACCATCTGGATAGCCAAGTCCCGCAGCCAACCCGACCATCCCGTCACCAGCAGAACAATCAGAAATACGAATCCAACCACAAAATCGGCGATGCCCAGCCACCGCCGGATGCGGTTGTAGCGGCTGGCCTCAGGCGAATCAGCCTGAACCGGAGTGGTATCAACTGCCATGCTGTCTCGTCACTAATCCTATTTTTGGAGAGATGCCTACCCAGAAGTATCGCACCATTGGACCGGAATTCGATCATCTGGTCGTAATCCCGTCATCCACCCGTACTGTTCCTCACGAAGCTTTCGCCTGTGGCCAGTAGTTCGCCAACCAACTCCGGCGAGGAAGCCTCGGTGTAAAGCCGCAGCAGTGGCTCCGTCCCGGACGCGCGGAACAAGACCCAGGCTTCCGCTCCATTCCCATTGGTCGGAGCATCGAGAAAAAACTTTACCCCATCCAGATGCTCTTTCTTCAGCACGCGATAGCGGCCCAGGGCCTGCGTGCTCTCCGCGCGCGCCCGCTGAATCGCATTCTGCTTCATGTCTTCCGGAATGTGCAGATCGCGGCGCCCGTAATAATGCGGGCCGAACTCGCGCTGCAGATCCGCCACCAACTGGCCCAGCGGCTTACCTTCCTCCGCCATCACATTGGCGAGCAGCAGGCAGTTCAGCACACCATCCCGTTCCGGCAGAAACCGCGAATACCCAATGCCGCCCGACTCCTCTCCCCCAATCAGGATTTCCCCTTCCATCATCAGATCGGCAATGTATTTGAACCCGATGGAGGTTTCGTGCAGCTTGCGCCCATATTTTGCCGCGATGCGGTCGAGCATGCGCGTGGTATTGAACGCGCGCACCACGTCGCCCGGCCATTTCTTGCGCTCCAACAGCCAGCGCAGCAGCACGCAGAAGATCTTGTGCGAGTCCACGAAGCTGCCGTCTTCGGCGACCGCGCCGATGCGGTCCGCGTCTCCGTCCGTGGCCAGTCCGGCATCGCACTTTTCGCGGACGACCGTTTGTTGCAGCATCGCCGTATGCGGCTCGATCGGCTCCGGATTGATCCCCGGAAACAGCGGGTTCAGTTCCTGCCGAATCGCCACGTACTGCACCCCACGCTCGGCAAAAACTCCGCTCAGGACACCGCGTCCGGAACCATACATGGCATCCACCGCGAACTTGAATTTTGTTTTCGCGATGAGGTCCATGTCGGCAAAACGGCAAACGGCAGCGATGTAGTCCTTCTTCAGATCGACTTCCTCGATGGCGGCTTTGGTTCCTCTTGGCGCGGCGCCTGAAGCCAGTTCTTCCTCGATCTTCTTCATGATCGCCGGGGTTGCCGATCCGCCGAAGTTTCCCTTGAACTTCACTCCATTCCAGTTCCACGGATTGTGGCTCGAAGTGACCATCACCCCGCCCGCCGCGCCTTGATGTTTCACCGCATAGGAAACCGCCGGTGTGGGCGTGTAATCGTTGGCCAGTTTCACCGGGATTCCCGCAGCGGCAATGACTTCGGCCACCATCTGCGCCGCCCGCGGAGACGCAAAGCGCGCATCGTACCCCACGAACACTCCGCGTTGCGCCTCCTCGTACTTCAATACGTAGGCAGCAATCGCGCCCGCTACCCGGCGCACGTTTTCGAAGGTGAAGTCATCGGCGATGATTCCACGCCAGCCGTCGGTTCCGAATTTGATCTCTTGCGCCATAGTCGATGAATGAACCGTACCTGTTATTCGACAAGCCTCAGCCGACAGCCTAATGCTTGAGTTCCAGATGGATATTGATCCAGTAGTCGTCGTGCGGCGGATTGCTGAATTTGGCCGTCAGAAGCGCGGCCCGCGCGCAATTCGCGAACGGCGTCTCCGGATAAACCAGCACGATCTGCACCTTCCCTTCAACGTTGAGTTTCAAAAACATATCGAACGGCGCGAGGTTGGTGCCCGCTGGTAACGACTGCTTGCACTGCCGGATGCTGGACCAATACTTGTCTGGAAATTCTTTTCCAAGCCGATCGTCGTACTGCTTGCCGGCGGCGGTTTTCAGATTTGCGTCGACCGCCGCAACCGCAGCTTCCAACTGCTTCTTATCTACCGCCAGGCAGATTGACCCGAACGAAAGCAGTACTGCCAGGACCGCGATAAAGCGCTTGTGGATTCTCAAATTCATATCATTCCCATTGCGCCGCGTCCGACTCTCTGACAGCTACCACCACGGCTACACCAGCTTGTGCATCTTCTTCTCGTCCAGGTACTTCACCACCTTGCCCACGTCCTGCGCGTGCTGCCGGGTCGTGATCAGCAGAGCATCCGGAGTCTCCACCACTACCAGATCGCTCACGCCCACCGCCGCCACGAACTTTCCCGGAGCATAAATATAGTTGCCGCGCGCATTCAGCAGAAAAACGCCAGAACCCGCTACCAGATTCCCTTCCGGAGGACTGCTCTTGGCAGTGTGATGCTCGTGCAGCGCCGTCCACGAACCCAGATCATTCCAGCCAAAATCGGCCGGCAAGCAGAAGATGTTTCCCGCCTGCTCGCCCTTTGCCGAACGCGGCTCCAGCACCGCATAGTCCACGCTGATGTTTTCACACTTGGGATACAGTTTGCGAAACGTGGCCGCAAACTTACGCGTACCGAACGCCGCCGCGATTTCTTCCAGCAGAGGCGCGGTCTTCGGCAGATGTTCCCGCAGCGCATCCGCCAGCGTGCGCGCGCTCCACAAGAACATTCCGCTGTTCCAGAAATAATTCCCGGCGGCAACAAATTCCGCAGCCTTCTTCGCGTCCGGCTTCTCGGTGAAGCGGCGCACGCGCAAGGCCTCGCCCTGGAACGCGCTTCCCGCCTCAATGTACCCGTACCCGGTTTCCGCGCGATTCGGCCGGATGCCGAGGACCACAATATTCGCGCCCGCCGCCGCGATCTCGATCCCGCGCTCCAGCGTTTCGCGATATCGCTCCTCGTCGCCAATCACGTGGTCGGAAGGGAACAGGCCAATCACCGCCTCGGGATTCTCCCGCAACAGCAGAAAGGCCGCCAGGCCAATCGCGGGAGCAGTATTTCGTCCCACCGGTTCGGCCAGCACCTGCGCCTTTGGCAGCTTCGGGAGTTGCTTCGCAATCGCGGTCCGCAGATCTTCGTTGGTGATGATCCAGAACTTCTTCGCCGGAGCCAGCGGCAACAGCCGCGCCACGGTCTGCTGAATCATCGTCTGCTTGCCGTCGAGCGCCAGCAACTGCTTGGCGCGCTTCTTGCGGCTCAGCGGCCAGAAGCGCGTGCCCCGCCCTCCGGCCAGAATTACAGGATAGAAATTCAAGTTCTTAGCCAAGGATTTCTCAAACCGATCTCAATCTGTTCCAACGAACCAGCGATCTACATTCTCGTTTCCGGCTCTGGCAGCGGTTTCCCGGGCACATATGCCCGCAAAAACTCCAGCGCCCACTGCGGACGCACGCCAAATTTCCAACGCAAGCGGGAACAACAACAGCGTCGCCTTTCGCCAGCGTGACGGGATCCATCCCCGCCGCCTCGATCACGCCGCAGCCCTCCACCGCCACCAGAATCTGCACCGAACTTCGCCCCGAATCGTCGCGCGTCGTCAAGCTCCGAGCGGATCCTTCGCCTCAAACATATCCACCACAAAATACGGGGCCCTGACCAGCGGCGCATGCCGGTTCTTGCCGCCGCCAATCTGCTCCGGCGCCGGCCGCACCACTTTTCCCGATTTCACTTTCTCCTTCACCGCCGCCATCCATCTTTCAAGTGCAACTCGCGCGGACGCCCGTAATCATACAAGCGATACGTCGTATCCGACTGCTGCTGCGTCTCCACAATGACCGATCCCGGCCCAAGGGTGTGCACAGTCCCGCCCGCGACATAAATCATGTCGCCCGCATAAACATTGATCCAGTTCAGCACTTCCTCCGCTCGCTTCTGCTGGATCGCTTCTTCCAATTGCGCCACCGTGACGCCCGGCTTCAGTCCCAACGCAATCTGCGCACCCGGTTTCGCATGCGCCACGTACCAGCATTCCGTCTTGCCCCACGGCTGCCCCACTCGCAACGCCTGCGCATCGTCCGGATGCACCTGCACGGAAAGCTTCTCGTGCGGAAAAAGAAACTTGAGCAGCAGCGGAAACCGCTTCGCATCGCGCGCCGCCTCGCCCACCAAGTTCGCGCTGATACTGTTCACTTAATTGCGCGAGGGTCTTGCCCGTCAAAGGCCCGTTCGCGACTTTGCAATCGTCCCCGCTCAGCCAGGCCTCGCCGATCTTCTCTTCGAACTTGTGATTGGGATAAATCGGCGACAAATCCTGCGTGCCCCACGGGCGCGGATCAAAGCCGGGAAGCATCAACAATGGATAAAGATTTCCCATACCAAACTTACGCCCACAAAAAAGACCGCTCGCAGATGGAACGGCCTTTGCCGAACCTTACTCGTCTCTGGGCCGGTTTCCTCCGTGCCCTTTGTGTCTTCTGTGAAAGGTTGTGAACCTCTAGAACCGCAAAAACGAACTACAGCGCCGCGAAGAATTTCCGCATGCGCTCCAGCCCGCGATCCAACTCAGCCTTCGACGTCGCGTACGACACGCGAATGTGCTCGCTCGTGCCGAATCCCTCGCCCGGAACCGTAGCGACATGCGCTTCGCGCAACAGCCGCCCAGCCACGTCGGACGCGGACTTCAGCCCGCCTCGCCCCAGGAACGACGAAATATTCGGATAGGCATAGAACGCGCCCTCCGGCAGCGTGCAAGCTCACGCCCGGAATCGCGCGCAGTCCCTCCACCACATGGTCGCGCAGTTGAATGTACTCCCGCCGCATCTGCTCCACGCACTCCTGCGGCCCCTTCAGCGCGGCCACGGCAGCTTTCTGCACAATCGAAGTCGGATTCGACGTTGACTGGCTCTGCAGCTTCGCCATCGCGCTCACCACTGCCGCCGGAGCCAGCGCATATCCCAACCGCCATCCGGTCATCGCGTAAGTCTTCGAAAGCGAGCCCAGCACCACGAAGCGCTCCTTGTATTCCCGCAGCGCGCCTACGGAGAAATTCTTAGCCGTGTAGTTCAGGTACACGTAGCACTCGTCCGACAGCACCCAGATGCCCGCGCTGGTGCGCCAGGCGAATGACCTCGGTCATATCCTCCGGCGCTCATCACCGCTCCCGAAGGATTCGACGGCGAGTTGAGAATGATCGCCTTCGTGCGTGGCGTGATCAGTTGCGCCACCATCTCCGCCGTCACGCGGAATCCCTGCGCCTCGTCCGCTTCCAGCAGAACGCAATTCCCGCCCGCATAGCGCACGATGTCTTTGAACGAAACCCAGTACGGCACCGGCAGAATCACCTCGTCGCCGTGATCCACCAGGACCTGAATGGCATTGAACAGCGCATGCTTGCCGCCGGTCGAGGCAATCACTTCCTCGCGCCGGTAATCCGAATCGAAATCCACCGCATGCCGATGCGCGATCGCGTCGCGCAATTCGGCAGTGCCGGCCACCGCTGTGTATTTCGTGAAGTTCCCCTGAATCGCGGCAATGGCCGCATCTTTGATGTGCTGCGGCGTCGCGAAATGCGGCTCGCCCGCGCCGAAATCGACTACGTCGATTCCCTGCGAGCGCAGCTTGTCCGCCTCCGCCACCACCGCCATCGTGGCGGAGGGCTCGATGCGGTTGATTCTCTCCGTCAGTCTCAGCGCTTCCGTCGTTGCCGTGGTACCTGCCGTGGTCATGCCTTCCTCTTCCTTTTCCTCGGTACTTCCACCAGTTGTGTGTCCCGAAGTTTGTATGCGGGATCCAGTTTCTCCCGCAGCTTCTGTTCCACCGCTTCGGGGACGAGATCTTTGACCGGCCCCCCGGCCTGCGCCACCTCGCGCACCAGCCGCGAACTTACGTAGGAATACTTCACGGCCGGCATCATGAAGACCGTTTCCAGCGTGGGCTCGAGTTTGCGGTTCATCAGCGCCATCTGCAGCTCGTATTCGTAGTCGCTGATGGCGCGAATGCCCCGCAACACACACATGGCGTCGATCGACTTGGCGTATTCCACCATCAAGCCGTCGAACGTGTCGATGCGAACGTTGCTCCAATCGGCCGTGAGCTCCCGCAGCATCTCCAGCCGCTCCCCCAGGCTGAACATCGGGGTCTTCTCCGTATTCCGCAGAATCGCAACCACCAGCTGTTCGAACATCTTGCTGCCTCGCTCAATCAGATCGAGGTGCCCGTTGGTGGGCGGATCAAACGAACCGGGATAGACTGCGATGCCCTTATTCAATCGTCCTCACAGGAAGGCCGTGGGTTCAGCACTTTGAGCAAAGAGAAGCAATAGGAGATTTTATGCGGGTGGGAGCAACAATGGCAATCGGGAAGGGAATGCGGGTAGAAAACGATTGGGAGGAAGCAGCGACTTAGGGAGACCCGGGCGCGGCGAATAGCAATCACCGCGCCCGGAGGCAGGAAGCAACGAATCTAGCGCTTAGCCGCGATCGGCACCTTGACCGGTTCCGGCGGAGCGCTCGGCATCGTCGTAACGCGACCTGTCGCAGCCCCGTTCGTCGGAGCGGCCGCAGCCGCCGGTGGCGCCGGGCTCTGCACCAATCCCAATGCCTTGCGCACTTCGGTATCCAGCTTCGCCATGACGTCCTTGTTGTCCTTCAGGAACTGGCGGGCATTCTCGCGTCCCTGGCCAATGCGCTCGCCCTTGTAGCTGAACCACGACCCGGATTTCTCGAGAATGTTGTTGTTCACGGCGATGTCGATCAGATCGCCTTCTCGCGAAATGCCTTCGCCGTAGAGAATGTCGAACTCCGCCTCGCGGAACGGCGCCGCCACCTTGTTCTTCACCACCTTCACCTTGGTCCGCGACCCGGTCACCACGTCGCCTTCCTTGATCGCGGCAATGCGCCGGATATCGACCCGCACCGAGGAATAGAACTTCAGCGCCCGTCCGCCGGTAGTCGTCTCCGGGTTGCCGAACATCACGCCAATCTTCTCGCGGATCTGGTTGATGAAGATCAGGCAGGTTCTCGACTTGGACACCGTCCCAGTCAGCTTGCGCAGCGCCTGCGACATCAACCGCGCCTGCAGCCCCATGTGGCTGTCGCCCATTTCGCCGTCGAGTTCGGCCTTGGGCACCAGCGCCGCCACCGAATCCACCACCAGCACGTCGATGGCGTTCGACCGCACCAGCGCCTCGGTGATCTCCAGCGCCTGCTCGCCGTAGTCCGGCTGCGAGACCAGCAGGTTGTCCACATCCACGCCGAGCTTCTTGGCGTAGCCGGGATCGAGCGCGTGCTCGGCGTCCACGAACGCCGCCATGCCGCCGGTCTTCTGCGCCTCGGCAATCACCTGCAGCGTAATCGTGGTCTTGCCCGACGACTCCGGCCCGAACACTTCCACCACCCGTCCGCGCGGAAAGCCGCCCACGCCCAGCGCCGCGTCGAACGAGATCGACCCGGTCGGGATCACCGCGATGGGCACGATCGCTTCCTTCGACCCCAACCGCATGATCGAGCCCTTGCCGAACTGCTTTTCAATCTGCGAGACCGCCAGTTCAATCGCCTTGCCCCGTTCGTCCGCCATGGAGTGGCTCCTTATTAAGAGTGCCGACCTAAATGAAATCTAATCTGGCCGGATTATACATATCAGAATCGAAGCGAAGAAAAGGCGAATCAAGCATAATAACAGTGGAAATCGTCCCGAAATGGGCTCAGGGGTTATGTGGCGCGGACGCCCGCCCCGAAACCTTGACCTTTGTGAAGTGAACCCAAAGCCGTACCTCTTGATGCCGGACGCTGCGCGGGCGGGGGCGCCCGCGCCACACTCTACCTCTGCAGCAAATCCACCGGCGCCGTCACATCGTGCACCCGGAAATACTTCGCCAGCGCCGGATACTTCCGCGCCACCGCCTCATACATCGCATACGCCACATTGCGATAGGAAACATGCCCCGCCGGCGTAGTCCGCAGCTCGGAAATGTAAACCGCCTCGGCAAAATCCATCTTGAACAGCGCCCGCTTGCGGAACGCCAGCGGAATCGCATACTGCGAATTCTCCGCCGCCTCCGGCGACTTCCCGCGAAGCCAGCTTCTCCACCGCCGCCTGCACCCGCCGCATCGCCGCCTCGAACCGTCCGCGCACGCCCGCATCTTCCATGTCGAGCAGCATCTCGTACCCGTGCTGCGTAGTGAATCCCTGCATCACCTGGATGCACCGCCGGTGCCGATGCATGTCGCGGAACCCGCCCGTATCCATCAGAATGTCGAAGCGGAACTGCTGCCCCGCGCGGAACCCGCGCAGCATCTCGTCGTGCTGCCCGCGATGCCGCAGCCCCAGATCGATGATCTCCCGCCGCCGCCGCTCCCCTGCCACCTGCACCGCCTGCCGAATCTGCCGGTAAGAATGATGGCAATGCTCGTACAGCAGCGTGGTCGCGATCTCCACCTCCAGCGGCTCTTCATCGAGCAAATCCACAATCGCCTTCGAAGGCGCCAGCGGCTCATCGGCCATCAACTCGCGCGCCGCCTGCCGCAACTCGCGCCGCGTCGCCATCTCATACTCATTCGGATCGGCGTACTTCACCAGCGTCGGCGCCACCCGCACCTCGCGCAGCAATTCCTGCTCGGCCCGCGCCCCCAACTCCGGATTCACCGCCCGAATCTGCTCCACCAGATCGCGCAACGACTCCGCATTGACGTTGTAAGCCGCGCCGGTCGCCGCCTTCTTCAGCGACTCGCCCAGCACCCGCACCTCTCTATGCGTATGCGACAGCAGATGCGCCACCTGCGTCTCCAGCGTGCGCGCATTGACGATCTCGCCCAGCGAAGTATTCGTCGCCAGCGGCAGCAGATACCGCGTGATGTCAAATGCCCGCGCCTTCAGCGTGCGCTCGTACGCGTCCTGCTTCATGTCCGCAGGCTTCGGCGTGATGCTGATCAGGTAGCCGGCCATGTGCGCCGAAAGCGCTTCGTACTCGGCAAACAGAAAATCCAGAGTCTCGCGATAGAGCGTGCGCGCCTCATCGTCCGCCCCGAAATCCGGCGTGTAATATCCGCTCTTCTTGAAATCCTGATAGCGCGTCGACCGCTCCTGCCCGTCCCAGCGCTGCTCGTCCGCCAACTTCAATCGCCGCCAGAATCGACAGCCTCTCCACCGCCAGCGCAATATGCGCCAGGTCCGCAATCGACCGGTGCCCGTACTGGAAATAAAAGGTGTTAAGAAACTTCTCCGCCTTCTGCGTGCTGATCTCCCGCAGCGACTCCTTCATCGACAGCGCCGACCGCGAATACTTCGCCATCGCATAGGCCTGGATCTCGGGCTCGACCCCAAACACTGCGAACACCTCGGTCGAAGGCTCCGCCGATGTGGCCTTTTCGGATGTGGCGCGGGCGCCCCCGCCCGCGATCTCACCAGCCGAGTTGCTCTCACCCAGAGCCACAACCATCGGTTTCTCGGCAGCCGATGCACGCTGCGTCGAGCGATGTCCCGATTCCGCGGACTTCGCGTCAGTCGTCGATGAACTCGGAGATGAATTTCGGTTGGAAGGGTCAGGCATCACGATCACTTCGTTGGTCACAGTCTGCGGCATGAGTGCTCGAATGGTACTCGGCGCCCTTGTGGAATAGCAATGCGATTCGTAACCAGTGTGAGCGTGTCCCGTCGCGTCCCCTGATCCCCTCGGCGCTCTCAGCGAAACCCTCTGCGTTCTCAGCGGTTAAAGGCTTTTTCTCTGTCGGTAACGTTCGCTGTCCTGACGTCCCGTAATTCTCTACCCGCCCCCCGACGCGTATAATTCGGCGTTCCACCACAGTCATTCCAGCAGGCGGGAGAACTCTTATGGCCCTTTCAGGACGGGTAGCGCTGGTCACCGGCGCCTCGCAAGGCATCGGACGCACCTGCGCCCTGCGCCTCGCCAAAGACGGCGCAACCGTGGCCGTCGCCGCTCGCAACCAGGAAAAGCTGAACGAACTTGTCACCGAGATCACCGCCGCAGGCGGCAAGGCCTTTGCCTTCGCTCTCGACGTCGCCGACGAAGAGCAGGTCAAGTCCACCGTCAAATCCGCCATCGCCCAGTTCGGCAAAATCGACATCCTGGTCAACAACGCCGGCATCACCCGCGACCAACTCGTCATGCGCATGAAGCGCGCCGACTGGGACGCCGTCCTGCAAACCAATCTCACCTCCGCCTATCTCTGCATCCAGCAGGTCATCGGCTCCATGCTCAAGCAGCGCTGGGGACGCATCATCAACATCACCAGCGTCTTCGGCCAGATGGGCCAGGCCGGACAAGCCAACTATGCCGCCTCCAAGGCCGGACTGATCGGCCTCACCATGGCCATCGCCCGCGAAGTCGGCTCCCGCAACATTACCTGCAACGCCGTCGCCCCCGGATTCATCGAAACCGCCATGACCGCGGTCCTGAGCGACGAATTCAAGCAGACCGCCGTCAAACAGATTCCGCTCGGTCGAGTGGGATCTCCGGAAGATGTAGCCGGCGCCGTCGCGTTTCTGGCCTCCGACGATGCCTCCTACATCACCGGCCACGTCCTGAACGTAAACGGCGGCATGCTGATGGGATAGTTTTCAAAAACCTCAACCACAGAGGACACGGAGGACACAGAGGAAATGAAAGCCGAACGCATAATTCCTCAAGCTTCCTCTGTGTCCTCCGTGTCCTCTGTGGTGAAAGGCTTTTGCGTTGTCTCAAGCTGAATCCGCCGGCCCAGATCGCCCAGGCCCGCGAACTCTTCCTCGAATACGCGCAGTCCCTCGGCTTCAGCCTCTGCTTTCAGAACTTCGACAAAGAACTCGCCGGCCTCCCCGGCGACTACGCCCCTCCAGAAGGCCGCCTTCTGCTGGCCGAATATCGAAGGCCAGCTCGCCGGCTGCGTCGCCCTGCACAAACTCGAGCCCGGAATCTGCGAAATGAAGCGTCTCTACCTGCGTCCGCAGTTTCGCGGCAAGGGCTTGGGCCGTGCGCTCGCGGACCGCATCATCGCGGAAGCCCGCCAGATCGGCTACCAGCGCATGCGTCTCGACACCGTCGAACCCGTAATGAAAGATGCGGTCGTCATGTACCGCAAAATCGGCTTCCGGGAAATCGCTCCCTATCGCGCCAATCCCATCGCCGGCGCCCTGTACATGGAACTGCAGTTGTAATCTCGCGCTCCCTTCGGCCACAATGGGTGCCCCGCGGCCTGCCCTGAGCCCGTCGAAGGGTCTCGCATTTGAGACGTGGGGATTTTGACGCGTATCGTAATTCTGTCGAAAGGACTCCATATGAAGACAATCCTGGTCCTGCTGGCTCTCCTCCTATTAGCCGCGTCCGCCCTCGCCGCCGACGGCAAGTCCGTCTCCTACAAAAGCGGCGACGAAACCGTGCAGGGTATCCTCTACACGCCGTCCGGAAAGGGCCCGTTCCCTGCGCTGATCGTCATTCACGAATGGTGGGGACTGAACGATTGGGTCAAAGACCAGGCCTCGAAACTGGCGGACCAGGGCTACGTCTCCCTGGCGGTCGATCTCTATCGCGGCAAGATCGCCACTACGCCCGACATGGCCCACGAAATCATGCGCGGAGTCCCCGAAGACCGCGCCAAACGCGATCTTCACGCCGCCTTCGAATTCCTGCATCCCAGCCTAACGTGAAGAAAGACCGCATCGGCTCGATCGGATGGTGCATGGGCGGAGGCTACTCCCTCGACGTGGCCCTCCAGGAACCGACCCTCGCGGCCACGGTGATCAATTACGGCCATCTCGCCACTGACCCCGAGGCGCTGAAGAAAATCAACGCGCCCATCCTTGGCTTGTTCGGCGCGCAGGATCACGGCATCACCCCCGACGACGTTCACAAATTTGAACACGCGCTCCAGCAACTGGGAAAGAAGATCGACATCAAGATCTACGACGACGCCGGCCACGCCTTTGAAAACCCCAACAACAAAGACGGCTACCGCGCCGCCGACGCAGCCGATGCGTGGAAGCGCACCGTTGACTTCCTCGCGCATGACGCTGAAGAAATGACGAAGAACTTTCGAATAGCTCGAAACCGCCCGTCCGGCGCCGGTTTCAGCCCGGCTTATTACTTATACGCTGTACAACCAATCACCCCTCGCGCCCCTGTACCATGGCTTGACCTCGCTCCTTTTTTCATATGGCACGGATGTCCCGCGCATGGCACGAATTTCCCACTTGCCAGAAGGTACTGATCTGGTTACTATGGCCCATCCTGAAATGCTCCCAACCATGAATATCGGCGAGACCATCCGCAACTACCGGCTGCAGAAAGGTATGTCTCAGGGCGACATCGAAAAGCGGACCGGACTTCTGCGCTGCTACCTGTCGCGCGTTGAAAACGGCCACACCATTCCATCGCTCGACACGCTTTCCAAAATCGCCGGCGCCATGGAACTCCCGCTGTCGCAATTTTTCGCCGAACCCGGCCACAGCAACGGCTCCAAGGGACTGCCTCAACTCTCCGATGACGAAGTCCGCTTCCTCAGCCAGATCCGCCGCTACTCCACCAGCCTGAACGACAGCGACCGCAAGCTGGTTCTCGCCATGGTCAAGAAAATGGCCTCGAATTCCGGAAAGTAAGCTGCGAGCCTCTGAGCTACGAGCTTCGAGCCATTCTATGACATCCTCTGAGTGCCTCATGTCTCGGCGTCTTTGCGAGAGTGAGATTTCCAGCCCAATCAAATCTATGTGCAGGACGGCAACTGGGCTGGGCTAAGAGCTCGCAGCTCATAGCTCGCAGCTCAAAGCTCGAAGCTGAATTACTTTCGTACCATGCCCCTCCGTGACCCACGGGCACCTCGCCCCGGCTTCCCCTCCTCACTACACTGTGCATGGAGACGCCTGTGACCACCGACGAGGAACTGAACGTTCTCGACTCGCAACTGCGCCGCTTGAAGATCGAGTACGAGATCTACTTCAGCAACCCGACCAAGAGGCCCCCCACCGACATCGAGTGGAAGGTGCTGAGCCTGCTGCGAAAGTTCTCCGACGGCGGCCGCATGAACTTCTCCCAGCGCTACCGCTACAACGAAATGGCCCAGCGCTACGCCATTTACAGCGACCTGTGGCGCAAAAAGTCCCGCATCCGCGAAGAAGGCTATCGCCGTCCTCAAGATGCGCTGCTCTCCGTGCAGGGAGTTCGCGTCGCAGAAGACGAACACAAATCCCAGCACCATCCCGTGTATGGCGTGAGTCATGCCGCCGCGGCCGCCGCAGGCGCAGGCGCCGCCGCCTCCCAGCCCTTCACCCTGCACACCGTCGATCAGACGGAGCGCGAGCAGGTCGAGCGTCTCTACAACACTCTGGTCGCGGCCAAGAAAAAGGCTGGCGAGAATGTTTCCGGCAACTTCGACTCCTTCACCGCCTTCGTGCAGAAGAAAACCGAACAGATCCGCAAGCAGTACCACTGCGAAAACGTCGAATACTCCGTCGAACTCGCCAACGGCCACGTCAAACTCAAAGCCAAAGCGAAAACCTAGTCGGCGCGATTCACCGTCAGATCTTGAAATCGCGCGACGCGTTCGATTCGAGGTTCGAACCACTCCTCGTAAATCTAGATCCGCGGCCCGTATCGCCTTTCTTCGCGTCCTTTGCGCTTCCTTCGTGATACTTTGTGCCCTTCGTGTTGATGAATTCAGCTCTATCCTTCTCCACCGATCCTTTTGCGCGAGCCACGGCCGCTGCTGATAGAATTTCCAGTCGCCATTCATCGTTCCTACAGCGTGTAAGGGGCCCATCATGTCTGCAGCGTCCAAGATTCGCCGCGCCATTCTCAGCGTCACCGACAAAACCGGACTCGTCGATTTCGCCCGCAAGCTCTCCGCCCTCGGCATCGAACTCATCTCCACCGGCGGCACCGCCAAGCTCCTCCGCGACTCCGGCATCGTGGTCAAAGACATCTCCGAACTCACCGGATTCCCTGAAATGCTCGACGGCCGCGTCAAGACGCTTCATCCCAAAGTCCACGGCGGCATCCTCCATCGCCGCGAAGATCCCAAGCACGTCGCCGCCGTCGCCCAGCACGGCATCGCCCCCATCGACATGGTCGTCGTGAATCTCTACGCCTTCGAGAAAACCGCGGCCAAGCCCGGAGTCGCCTTCGAAGAACTGATCGAGAACATCGATATCGGCGGCCCCTCCATGATCCGCTCTGCCGCCAAGAATTTTCACGACGTCGCCATCGTCACTTCCCCCGCCGACTACGATTCCATCGCCGGCGAACTCGAACGCACCGGCGGCGCCCTCTCGCACGAAACCAAGTGGCGCCTCGCGCAGAAAGCCTTCGCCACCACCGCCGCCTACGATTCCGCCATCGCCTCCACCCTCGAGCGCATCAGCCCGGACTCGTTCCAACCGCAGCCCGAAGCCGCGTTCCCCCCGACCCTGCGCTTCCATTCCAGAAAACTCTCGACCTGCGCTACGGCGAAAATCCCCACCAGAAAGCTGCCATGTACTCCGACGGCTCCTCCGTGGGCGTCGCCAACGCCCGCCAGCTCCAGGGCAAGGAACTTTCCTACAACAACATCGTCGACCTGCAGGCCGCCTGGGATCTCGCCCAGGAATTTCGACTCGAACCAGTCGTCGCCATCATCAAGCACACCAACCCTTGCGGCACCGCCACCGGCAAGACTCTCGCCGAAGCCTATAAGCGAGCCCTCGAATGCGACCCCGTCTCGGCCTTCGGCGGCGTAATCGGCGTCAATCGCCCCGTCGACGCCGCAGCCGCGGAAGAAATGCACAAGCTCTTCCTGGAAGTCATCGCCGCCCCGTCGTTCGACGAAGCCGCCAAAGCCAAGTTCGCTTCCAAGAAAAATCTCCGCCTCGTCGAAGTAATCGATCCACGTAGCCCCGGACGCATTCGTCCGGCGGCCGCCGAGCCCGCTGCGCACAACTGGGTGCTGAAAAATATTTCCGGCGGCCTGCTCGTGCAGGACGCCGACGTCCGCCCCCTGCAAGACGCCGATCTCAAAGTCGTCACCCAACGTCCTCCCACGCCCGAAGAAACCCGCGCCCTGCTCTTTGCCTGGAAAGTCTGCAAGCACGTGAAGTCCAACGCGATTGTTTACGCCCGCGACGGCCAGACCGTCGGCGTCGGCGCCGGCCAGATGAGCCGCGTAGACGCCGCCAAAATCGGCGCCATGAAGGCCCAACTCCCGCTGAAAGGCACCGTCGCCGCTTCCGACGCTTTCTTCCCCTTCCCCGATGGCGTCGAAGAAATCGCCAGGGCCGGAGCCACCGCCATCATTCAACCCGGCGGCTCCCAGCGCGATCCCGAAGTCATCGAAGCCGCCGACCGCCTCGGCCTCGCCATGCTCTTCACCGGAGTCCGCCACTTCCGCCACTAAACCCGGCATCTCGAACGTAGCGCCGACGTCGCCGGCGTCCCGCCGGCTGTCGCGAGGCCGTCTCGGCCTCGCATCCCTGTCCAGGCACCGCGTCCCGAGGGTTTCCCGTCCATGTACGAGGTAAGGTTCAGCCCACATTTACAAAACTTGACCTCATCCACATCCGCCAGTCCCTGTCCTTCCGGTTCCTCCACCTTTCGCGCCCGGGCAGTGTTTTTTTCCATCCCGCCGGTCCTCGGGTTAGAATAAAGGCACCTTTCCCCCGGCGGCTTTGCATCCAAATAAGCTGAGGTTTCGGAAACGCGCGGGAGCGCAGTCAGGTCCAAGCATGAATCGAATTTTTTGTCTTTTGTTGATGATTTCGGTGGCCGCAAGCGCCGCTGTCGGCCAAACCAGCCCATCGTCCTCTCCATCGGAGTCCAATCCGCCCGGCGCCAAGCCGGCCCAGTCTTCGCCGCGCAAAGTCGACAAGGCCGCTGCCTACTACCACTACACCCTCGCGCACATGTACGAGGAGATGGTCACCGCTTACGGTCGCAGCGACCTGGCCGCCAAGGCCACCGAGGAATACCGCCTCGCCATCGAGGCCGATCCCTCGTCGGAATTCCTGACCTCCGGCCTGGCCGAGCTCTACGTAAAAACTGGCCGCATCGCCGACGCCGTCAAGGAAGCGCAAGACATCATCAAGCGCGATCCTAAGAACCTGGAAGCCCACAAGCTTCTCGGCCGCATCTATCTGCGTTCTCTCGGCGACATGCCCGGCGGCTCCGGCTCCGACAACATGCTCAAGCTGGCCATCGATCAGTACGAGCAGATCGTGAAGCTCGATCCTGACAGCGTCGACGATCACCTGCTGCTCGGCCGCCTCTACCGCCTGAACAGCGATCTGCAGAAGGCCGAAGGCGAACTCAAGACCGCCATCAAGCTTGATCCCAGCTCCGAAGAAGCCGTGACCACGCTCGCCATGCTCTACACCGACGAAGGCGACACCGCGCACGCGCTGCAGGTTCTCAGCTCCATCCCTGACTCGGCCCGGTCCGCCAAGCTTTACGCCGCGCTGGGCGCGGCCTACGAACAGCGCAAGGATTACAAGAACGCCATCGATGCCTTCCGCCATGCCATCGTGCTTGATCGCGACAACCTTGACGCCATTCGCGGCCTGGCCGAAAACCTGCTGAACGATGGCCAGCTCGATGCCGCCCTCGAACAGTACAAAGTCATCGCCGACTCCAATCCGGAAGACGCGCAAACCTACGTCCGCATGGCCGAGATTTACCGCCGCCAGGCCAAGTACGATCTTGCGCTCGAGAGTCTGAAGCGCGCCGACACCCTGGTGCCCGACACCATGGACGTCCCCTACAGCATGGCCGCCGTCTACCAGGCACAGGGCCGCTACGACGACGCCATCAAGCTGCTGCAGGACCTGGTGAAGCGAACGGAAAAGAGTGAAACCGGTTCCAGCCAGGCCGACCGCAACAACCGCGCCATCTTCATCGAGCGCCTCGGCATGGTCTATCGCGAACAGGAAAACTACACCGCCGCGGTCGAGACCTTCCGCAAGATGTTGCCCCTGGGCGAAGAAAACGCTCGCAGCGGCTATCAGGAAATTATCGACACCTACCGCGAAGCCAAGCAGTGGCCGCAAGCCACCGCCACCGCCAAAGAAGCGGTACAGAAACTCCCCGACGACCGCGACCTCCGCATGGTGCTCGACGCGCAACTGGCCGACACCGGAGAACTCGACAAGTCCGTGGCCGACATTCGCTCCATGCTGAAGGGCGGACCCGAGGATCGCGAAGTCTATCTCCGCCTCGCCATCATCTACACCCGCGCCAAGCGCTGGAACGATGCCCTGGAAGCTCTCGCCAAGGCGGAGCAGTTTTCCACCAAGCCCGACGACAAAGCCTACGTCTCCTTCCTCCGCGGCGACCTCTACCAGCGCCAGAAGATGTTCGACCAGGCCGAGATCGAGTTCAAAAAAGTCCTGGCCACCACCGCGCCCACCGATCCGCAGAGCGCCGCCACGCTCAACTATCTCGGCTACATGAATGCCGACCGCGGCGTGAAGCTCGAAGAGTCGCTCAACTTCATCAAGCAGGCTCTGACCTTCGAGCCCAACAACGGCGCCTATCTCGACTCGCTTGGCTGGGTCTACTTCAAGCTGGGCAAGTACGATCTGGCGGAAGAAAATCTGACCAAGGCCGAAGTTCACATGAGCACCGATCCCACGGTGCAGGAGCATCTCGGCGATCTCTACCAGAAGACCGGCCGCCTGAAACTCGCCGCCGCTCACTGGGATCGCGCCGTCCAGGAGTGGAACAAGACCGTTCCCGCGGAACAGGACGGCGAAGCCTTCGCCAAAGTCCAGCAAAAACTCGACGCCGCAAAAGTAAAGCTGGCCAAAGAAGAATCCACCAAACAATAGGAGTCGCCACTGCTCGTGTGGGGCCGGGTCTCTGACCCGGCCGCGACCCGCAGGGTCGCGGTGCTTGCTCTCGATCAGGTGTGACCCAACATCGACCTCAATCTCGCTGCGAATCGTCAGCGCCACAAAACGGGAAAGGCACGACTTCAAGTCGTGCCTTTCTATCCCACGTCTAATCGGCTTCACAGTTTGCTGAAAAACTCGCGATTCGTATCAGGGTATCGCTTCAGCGATACCGTAAAGGCTCCAGAATCAGTCTCGGCTTCAGCCGCTGCGGGGCTTGCTGGAGCCACGAAATGAGTTTTCCAGCAAACTGTTTAGCCGCTGTGGCCACGCAACTCGTTACCCGTAACAGCTCTCTGCTAAACTCCAACCATGCTGGCCGCCTACGCGGTGCACGTCGAACACTCCCGCGGACGCCGCTTCCCCGAGCCCCCGCACCCCTACCGCAACGACTTTCAGCGCGACCGCGACCGCGTCATTCACGCCCGCGCCTTCCGCCGCCTCGAAGCCAAGACGCAGGTTTTCACCCGCCGCTACTCCGACCACTTCCGCAACCGCCTCACCCACACCCTCGAAGTCTCGCAAATTTCCCGCACCATCGCCGGAGCCCTCGGCCTCAATGTCGATCTCGCCGAAGCTCTAGCGCTGGTCCACGACATCGGCCACCCTCCCTTCGGCCATGCCGGCGAGAAAGCCCTCGACGCCGCCATGCGCGAGCACGGCCTCTTCTTCGACCACAATCTGCACGCCCTCCGCATCGTCGAAGACTTCGAACAGCGCTACGCCGCCTTCCGCGGCCTGAACCTGACCTTCGAAGTCCGCGAAGGCATCATCAAGCACTCGCACGACTACGACGCCGAACGAACATCCCGAACTCGCCGAATATCTGCTCGACCAGCGCCCGCCGCTCGAAGCCCAGCTGATCGACCTGACCGACGAAATCGCCTACAACACCGCCGACCTCGACGACGGATACGAAGCTCATCTCCTCTCGCTGGAAGAAATCCGCGAAGGCATCCCCGTCTTCGAGCGCTTCTACCGCGAAGTCGAGCAGATCTATCCCAACGCGCCCGACAAGCTGAAATTCAACGAAGCCCTGAAGCGCGTCCTCAACCGTTTCGTCGGACGACCTGATCACCAACACGCGCAGCGCGCCTGCAGCAAGCCAGAATTCAAACCCTCGACGACGTCCGCAACCACCGCGAACGCCTGGCCGCCTTCAGCCCCACGGTCGAAGCCGAACGCAAGCAGAGCAAAGATTTCCTCTACGAAAATCTCTACTTCAGCTCAGCCCTGGCCGGAGAAAAAGACGACGCCGAGCGCGTCGTCGGCGAACTGTTCGCCTTCTGGATGGACCATCCCGAAGCCCTCCCGCACAACTACCAGGACAAAGTCGAAAGAAAGAAGATTCCCTGCCCCGAGTAATCTGCGACTACATCGCCGGCATGACCGACAACTTCATCTTCGAGCAATACGAAAAACACTGCGGCATTCGCTAAGGTTGATCAGTGTGGTTGGTGTATGTGGCGACAGCCGCCCCGGCTGTCGGTCGAGCGCAGCTCGACTGCTTTCTGCTCAGGACACATGAGAAGTCAGCGGAGTCATGAAAAGGCCATTGAAAAGATTCGATGTTGAATCCGTATGAATCCGTCCAAATCCGTGGCAAAAGAACTTCTTCACCGCCCCGCTACCCCCGCCACCACGTCAAACAAAATCCTCGGCCCCCTCCTCACTTCCTCCACCCGAATCCGCTCATCATTCCCGTGCTCCGTATTCCCCTCTTCATCCGTCGCCGTATAAGGATTGAACCCATACGAGATAATCCCCAGCGGCCGGTACCGCTGATTCTCTGTATACCCGCTCGTGATGTGCGGCACCACCGGCGTCCCCGGAAAATATTTCCCCGACACTTCCCGGATCGCCGCGAACAGCGCGTTATCCGTCCCCGAATAATTCGCCACGCGAAACTCCCCCTTCCACGGCTCCACCGTGACATTCGGATCATTCACCACCCGCCGCACCGCCGCCAGCAACGCCTTGGGATCTCCTCCCGGCAGAATCCGCACATCCAGATTCGCCCACGCCTCCGGAGGAATTACATTCGTCTGCACCGACCCTCCCATCATGGTCAGCGAAATCGTGTCGCGCAAAAGAAAGTTCAACGACTCATCCTTCTCCACGTCCTCCTGAAATTTCTTGTCCTCAATCGCCTTCTTTATATTGCGATACTGTGCCGCCCGCTCCGGCGGCTCGTAGGGCGCCATGTCCCGCAAGAACTCATCCACCACGGGCAACACGCGCAGCGGTGTCTTGTACGCAAGAATTCGATCCAGCGCCCGCACCAGCCGGTTCGGAGCCGAATCCGGTATCGGCCTCGACCCGTGCCCCGGCCTGCCATGCGCCACCACGTGCAGCCAGTACGTAGTCTTCTCGCCCACATCTACGCCCACATATTTCACCTTGCCGTTCTCCAGCAGGTTCTCGCCGCCTTCGTTGATCAGGAACTCCGCGTTCCCCAGCAGATTCGCGCTGGTGCTCGATGAACCAGTCGGTCCCGGTTCCGTCCGCCTCTTCATCCGCGACCGCCAGAAAAATCACATCACGATCCAGCGCCACCTTCTCGCGTTTCAGCATCACCATCACCACCAGTTGCGCCAGCCCCTCATCCTTCATGTCCTGCGCCCCGCGTCCCCAAATGTAGCCGTCGCGAATCTCTCCGCTGAACGGCGGCACTTTCCAGTGCGCCGCGTCGCTGGTCACCACATCCATATGGTTCAGCAAAACAATTGGCCGCGGGTGCCCCACCCTTGTCGCGTCTTGTGCGACAGGGTGGGGATTTTGATCTCCGTTATTCGAATCAGAATTCCGTGGAATCCGCGCCCACAAGTCCCCGCGCCCCGGCGCATACTCGAACACCCGATTCTCGATCCCTTCCTGATCCAGGATCTTCTTGTAGAACGCCACCGCCCGCATCTCATTCCCCGGCGGGTTCGTCGTATCCATGCGCAGATACTCCTGCATCCATGTCACCGCCAGATCGGAGTATTGCTGCAGATGCTCCGCTGGAATCCGCGAAGAGGCCATCCCCGGACCCTCGGCCCACATCAGCCCACACCATACCAACGCTGTGACTCCCACCCATGCCCCGTACCGGCTCACATTCCGTCCCCTATGTCCCACCCATTTAGCTCCCAAATGGCTCCTCCCCGGAAACCTCGATTCCCACGCAGTTTTTATATCAGGTTTGCCAAAATTACCCTGCCTGCCCCCGCCAGGCTATCTTTCCCGCCTCACCCCTACTACAATGTCTATAGATATCAACCATTTAGCTCTTCAACCCTGGAGCCCGATTTGGCATCCCACCTGTAATAGGGAGTAGTGAAGATGAGCGGCACTGTAAGTGGCCGTCAGAGTTCCAGGCCCGGCGTTGCGTCAGCGCGGGCCGGCTCAGCGAAACCGCTGGCTTCCTTATCGTTCAGGGGACGCAAATCAAATTTCACGCACGCCTAGGCGTGCCGGGGTGGTGCAAAGAGTTGCACCCAAAAGCTCCGCCCCAACTTGGAGGAAGTCATTATGAACAACCGCCTACTTTTCGCCCTGCCTTTGGCCGCCGTCCTCGCTTTCCCGGCTGTCGCGCAGACCACTTCGACCTCTGATCAGAGCCAGCCTGCTGCCGCTCAGTCAACCTCGACTGCGGCTGACAACGCGACCGGCAAAGCACCTCTGGCACCCCCGTCCCGCGAAGGCTTCTGGGGACGCATCAATCCCTTTGCTCGCAAGAACTACGTGAAGCGCCAGACCGAGCCGATTCGCGACCGCGTCAACGAGCTCGATGAACTGACCTCCGCAACAGCAAGGCGATCAAAGACACCGACTCCCGTGCGCAAGCTGGCATCAAGCTCGCCTCCGACAAGGCCAACGAAGCCGATCAGCACGCTCTTGACGCCGGCAGCAAGGCCACCGCCGCGCAGCAATCCGCCCAGCAGGTCACGGCCCGCGTCCAGAATGTTGAGACCGTGGTCGGCAACATCGATCAGTACAAGGCCTCGAACCAGACCGAGATCCGCTTCCGTCCCGGCCAGACTGCCCTCAGCAAGAACGCCAAAGACGCTCTTGACCAGATGGCCACCGGCGTCAAAGGTCAGCGCGGCTACATCATCGAAGTGCAGGGCTTCTCTTCCGGCAAGGGCCAGACCGCTATCACCAACTCGCAGAAGATGGCCGAGTCGGTGGTGCGCTACCTCGTCCTTAACCACGAGATCCCGGTCTACCGCATCTACCTCGTCGGCATGGGCAACGCCCCGGCTCCCTCGGCGGATGACAAGACCAAGCGCCTCAGCGGAGGCCGCGTCGAAATCAGCCTCCTGAAGAACGACCTGGAGCAGCTCTCCGCCAACACCGGAGCTCCTGCCACCAGCGCCGATCAACCCCAGCAACCGAAGTAACTTCCGGACTCAAAGGGCGCCTCGCCCAAGTCCCTCCCCGAAAAAGCCTCTCGCACCAGCGAGAGGCTTTTTCTAGTTCTGGCCGCGGGTGGCTGCCAGATTCCCCAGGGGCGTCATCCCGAACGGAGCCGTTCTTCCAGCGAAGTGAGGATCTCACGCGAATCGCACCGTCCTTGGAAATCAACCCAAACGAACCTGGCTGAACGCGCTGGCTCACTCTTCCGCTATCCTCACGTCCATACCTACACCATGTACGATCTCAAACTTGCACTCCGGCAGTTCCGCAAGTCGCCCGGCTTCGCCGCCACGGTCATCCTCACCGTCTCGCTCGGCATCGGAGCGAATACCGCCATCTTCACCCTGGTCCACGCCATTCTGCTGAAGTCGCTGCCCGTCGCCAATCCCGCAAGTCTGTACCGTATCGGCGACCTCGACGACTGCTGTGTGAATGGCGGCTTTATTAACGATAACGGCGATTTCGACCTCTTTTCTTACCCTCTTTATCGCAATTTCCAGGACACCACGCCGGAGTTTGAACAGCTCGCGGCTTTCCAGTCGGGACACAGCACCATGAATGTCCGGCGCGGGGGCACGACCGCGAAAGCAGAAACCGCCGAATACGTTTCCGGCAACTACTTCTCCACCTTCGGCTTGGGAGCCTACGCTGGCCGCATGCTTCTGCCCTCCGACGATGCGCCTGGCGCCGCGCCGGTGGCGGTATTGAGCTACCAGGGCTGGCAAGCCGACCACGGGGCGGACCCCAGCATTATCGGATCCACGTTTTACATCCAGAACCAGCCCGTCACGATTGTCGGCATCTCGCCTCCCGGATTCTTCGGCGATCGCATCGACGAGAATCCACCCGCCCTCTGGATTCCCCTCAACGATGAACCAGTTCTGGAGCGCGAGACCAGCATTCTGAAACAGCCGGAAACCAACTGGCTCTACGTTCTCGGGCGCGTCCACCCCAGCGTCAATCCTTTAAGCCTGCAAGCCAAACTGACGAATGACCTGCGCCACTGGCTGGCCACCGTGCCGGCCTACACCGCGAACGGGCGCGACACTCAGATCCCGAAGCAATACGTCGTGCTGACTCCGGGCGGCGCCGGAGTCCAAAACATGCAGCAGCAAACGGGCAGCGGTCTCCATCTGCTGATGGCGATCTCGGGATTGGTTCTGCTGGTCGCCTGCGCCAATATCGCGAATCTTCTGCTGGCCAAGGGTGCGACCCGTCGCGTCGAGACGTCCATCAGCATGGCCCTCGGTGCGGCGCGATCTCGGCTCATTCGCCAGATGCTGGTCGAGAGCCTGCTCCTGGGCTGCGCTGGCGGAGTGGTCGGCATCGCCCTCGCCTACGCAGGCGCCCGCATGATCCTCACGCTCGCCTTCCCCGATTCGCCGAACCTCCCCATCCATGCCACCCCGTCATTGCTGGTCCTCGGTTTCGCTTTTACGCTTTCGCTGTTCACCGGACTCATCTTCGGAATCGCGCCTGCATGGATCACCTCCCACTCTGATCCAGCGGAAGCTTTGCGCGGAGTGAACCGCTCCACCCGGGACCGCGCTGCGCTGCCGCAGAAATCACTCATCGTGTTTCAGGCCGCGCTTTCCCTCGTCCTGCTGGTCAGCGCAGGCTTGCTCACCCAGAGCCTGCGCAACCTTGAGCGTCAGGACTTCGGCATCGCCACCGCCAACCGCTATGTCTTCCACTTCGATCCCGCCGGCGCCGGCTACACGGTAGCGACGATGCCCGCCGCCAACGAGCGCCTGGAGCGCGAATTCTCGGCGCTTCCCGGGGTCCAGAGTGTAGGCCTGGCCCTCTACAGCACACTCGAGGGCAACAACTGGGGCGAGGGCATCTATGTGGAAGGCCGTCCCGCGCCCGCCCCCGACGCGAATAACAACTCCTCATGGGATCGCTTGAGCCCGCACTTTTTCGAGACCGTCGGCCAGTCGGTAGTTCGCGGTCGCGGCTTCACCGAGCAGGACACGGCCACCTCTCGCCTGGTTGCGGTCGTCAACCAGGCCTTCGTCAAGAAATTCTTCCCCAACGAAGACCCCATCGGCCGCCACTTCGGAACCTTCGATCAGAAGTATGCCGCCGACTACGAAATCGTCGGCATCGTCGCCGACGCCAAGTACAACAACCCGCGCGATCCGGTGCGCTCCATGTACTTCCGCCCCATGACTCAGTGGAATACGACGATCAAAGAGCCCAACTTTGTTACCGCGGAGACACGTTCCCTGTTCCCCAACTCCATCACCCTCCGCTACGCCGGCGATGCCGCCAGCCTGGAACCGCTGGTTCGCCGCACCCTCGCCAATATCAATCCCAACCTCACCGTCCTCGACTTCAAGTCGCTCGACTATCAGGTCGCAGGCAACTTCAATCAGGAACGCCTCATCTCGCGCTTGACCGCTCTGTTCGGATTGCTCGCTCTCGTGCTCGCCTCGGTAGGTCTGTATGGCATTACCGCCTACTCCGTGGCCCGCCGCACCAGCGAAATTGGATTGCGGATGGCTCTCGGCGCCAACCGCGGCAACGTTGTCGCTCTCGTGCTCCGCGCCGCATCCTGGCAGGTAGGACTCGGCCTTGCCATCGGCATTCCCGTCGCGCTGCTGGCTGGGCGCCTGATGGCGAGTCAACTCTACGGCGTCCGCATCTACGATCCATTCACGCTCGCGGTCGCGGTCCTGGTCCTCTCCGCGTTTGCAGCCATCGCCGGGTTCATCCCCGCCAAACGCGCCGCCAGCATCGAGCCCATGCACGCCCTTCGCACCGACTAGTGATGTGGCGCGATCGTGATGTGGCGCGGGCGCCCCGCCCGCGAAACTCCGACGCAAACTATGCTGTCGGCTGCTCCCGTTCCCGCGAGGTCCATCCGCCCCAGATTTGGGTGCCCCATTTCTCGCGTCTTTTGCGAGAAGTGGGGCTTTTCTTTTTTTGTCACTCCGGCCAACGGGAACAATCCGCTTTCCCCCGCGCCGGTCTATACTGCCAGCGTCGTCAGGAGCCCAACCGAACGTGGACCTCTACCGCCTGCTGCCACCCGAAGCTGTCAAGATCGTTCTCGTCCTCTTCCTGTCCTTCCTCATCGGACTCGAACGCGAAGAACACAAGACCGCCGCCGGTTCCTACTCTTTCGGCGGAGTCCGCACCTTCCCGCTGATCGGATTCATCGGCTATTCCATCGCTGTTCTCTCCGGCGCCCAACTTCTCCCGGTCACGCTCGGTTTTCTGGTTGTCGGCGGCTTCCTGCTGCTCTCTTACTGGCACAAACTTTCCCGCTCCGAGGCCGCAGGCATCACCTCAGAAATGTCTGGCCTCACCACTTACCTGGTCGGCGCCCTCGTTTACTACGACCACTTCTGGATCGCCACCGCTCTCAGCGTCGCCAGCCTCTTACTCCTCGAATTAAAGGTCGGCCTCGAAGCGCTCGCCAACCGTACCGCCCCGCAAGAGATCCTGACCTTCGCCAAGTTTCTGCTCCTCACAGCGGTCATTCTTCCCACGCTCCCCAATCAGGAATTTGGACGCTTTCACCTCAACCCCTTCAAAACCTGGCTGGTCGTCGTCGCCGTCAGCACCGTCTCCTACGGAAGCTACGTCCTGCAAAAAATCACGAAAGAATAGCGGCGGCGTCATCCTCGCCGCCTTCCTTGGCGGAGCCTACTCTTCCACCGTGACCACGTGGCCATGTCCCGCCGCGCCGCCCGTGAACAGCGTCCCCATCTTTTCGCCGGCGGCATCCTGATCGCCTCCGGCGTCATGTATCTCCGCCTGGTTGCCCTGCTCACGCTCTTCAATCGCCCGCTCGGCGCGATGCTGGCGCCGGCTTTTCTGGCCCTAGCCGCCGTCGCCATCGTCACCGGATGGTTCTGGTCGCGCCGGCCCGATGCGTCGAGTCCCAAATCAAGCGCGAATTCGAGCCCGGCAATCCCCTCGAACTCATGGCCGCTTTTGTCTTCGCTGTCTTTTTCCTCGGAATGCTGGTTGCCACCCAGTTAGCCGTCACCTACCTCGGCCACGCCGGCGTCAACATCCTCGCCGCCATCATGGGCGTCACCGACGTCGATCCCTTCATCATGGGAATGACCCAGGCCGCCGGCACCCTCACTCCTTTCAAAGTCGCTGCCATCGCCGTCCTGATCGCCGCCGCCAGCAACAACCTCATCAAAGGCATTTACTCCTACTGCCTCGCCGACCGCAAAACCGGCACCCAAAGCCTGTCCCTCCTGATCGCCCTGGCCGCCGCCGGCCTCGTCCCCTTACTCTGGCTGTGACTGCTTCCATCCGCGAGTGACAAGAGGCAAGAGAATGTGGCGCGGGCGCCCCGCCCGCGGAAGCCGATGGAAAGCGGGGTGCCCCATTTCTCGCGTCCTTTGCGAGAAGTGGGGGCTTGAGCCGCGAGGCATAGTCAGACCGTGGCCCGCAAAGCCCCACCAACCATAAGGGCTCGAGCGCTTTCAGAGAGTCCTCGTCGCCATGAAGTGCGACCGTTCCGCGTTTGACCCTCCCGCCTCGCGTGACTAGAATTCGGTCACAACACTCGCGGGGTTCGTTCATGAAGCGTCTTGCCTGGTTGCTGCTCTTCGCCCTCCTCTGCACACTCACCTCTTTCGCCGACGACGAAGACAAACATCACCATCACCACGAAGACCTCACCGAGACGCAACTCGGCACCGTCCACTTCCCCGTCTCCTGCGCCGCGTCGGTGCAGAAGCCCTTCGCCCGCGGAGTCGCTCTGCTCCACTCCTTCTGGTACGAAGAAGCCGAAAAGGAATTCCTCCAGATCGCCAAAGACGACCCGCACTGCGCCATGGCCCATTGGGGCATCGCCATGAGCCTCTGGCATCAGCTCTGGAACCAGCCCGACGTCAAGGTGATCGCGCGCGGCTTGCAGGAAGTCGAACGCCGCGAAAAAGCTTGCCGCAGAAAGCCACCGCCGCGCGAGCAAGCCTACATCGCCGCCATCGCGGCCTTCTACAGCGACTCAGAGAAGTCTGACCACGCAGCCCGCGCCAAAGCCTACTCCGACGCGATGAAGAAGGTCTACGAGTCCTATCCCGACGACCACGAAGCCGCGGCCTTCTACGCGCTCTCGCTGCTCTCGTCCGACGAGACACCTCGAGCACCGCAAAGAAGCCGCCGCGATCCTCGAGAAGCTTTTCGCCATCGAGCCCGATCATCCCGGCGTCGCGCACTACCTGATCCACGCCTACGACACGCCGCAACTGGCGCGAACTCGGCATCCCCGCCGCGCGCCGCTACGCGCAAGTCGCGCCCGCCGCGCCGCACGCGCTGCACATGCCGTCGCACATCTTCGCCCGCGTCGGTCTCTGGCAAGACGACATCAACTCCAACCTCGCCTCCATCGCCGCCACCCGCAAGACCGCCGCCATGGGCATGGGCGGCGAAGGCCACCAGTTCCATGCCATGGACTTCCTGGTCTACGCCTACCTGCAGAGCGGCCGCGAAGCCGACGCGCAGAAAATCATCGACGAAGTGAAAGCCATGCCCCCGACGCACAACATGTATGGCATGGACTTCGATCCTCGCCTTTCGTCCGAAGCGCGCTTCGAGGCCAGCTACGCCCTGGAATTGCACGACTGGAAGAAAGCCGCGTCGCTGACTCCGGTGTCCAGCGACCCAAGCTACAACGCGGTAACGTTCCTGGCGCGCGCCCTCGGTGCGGCGCGCAGTGGCCAACTGGATGAGGCCCGAAAGGATGTCGAGCAGCTCAAAACGATCGCCAAAACGCTTCGGGACAAGAAGCAGAACGCGGAGGCGGATTCCTTGATCGCCAAGTCTCCGAGCCCCTGGCGTGGATCGCGCATGCCGAAGGCAAAGATGACGAAGCCCTGAAGATGCTGCGGCCGCTCGCAGAGAAAGAAACCGACGGCATGAGCGAGACCGGATACTCTTCCCGCGCAAGAAGTGCTTGCCGATCTGCTGCTCGAAGCCCACCGCCCGCAGCAAGCGCTGGCCGAATATCAGACCGACCTGAAACTCAATCCCAACCGCTTCAACGGCCTCTACGGCGCAGCCCGCGCCGCCGAAGCGGCCGGCAAGCAAAGCGAAGCCAACTGAGTACTACGCCATGCTGCTGAAGTCCTGCGACGGAGGAACTCGACGCGCCCGGAACTCAGCCAGCGAAGGAATTGCTGGCGAAGAAATAATTGCAGTCATGGCGAGCGCTGGCGGCTCGGGGCTTCCTTCGATGTAACTTCGATGCCCTTTATGGTTTCAGCTCTGCGATGCTTCGAATCAGGAATCAACCTCATCAACTTGGCCTTTGTCAAGCAACTGCATCTTGACGATCAGGCCGCCACCATCGCGCACTGCTCCCCAGCAGCGCGTTCTACTCGCGATGCTTCATGTACAGCTCCATCGAGAATCCTCCGCCATGCCGGTCCGAACGCAGGCACAATCCGCGGCAACATCCGCGGCACTCGTCGCGCATACTCCTCGAACTCCGGAAATTTCTCGCGCAGGAACGCCTCTTCGTCGCGGATCACCGGAACATAAATCGCGAAGAACATCACGACCAGCGCCACGCCCACCCACCAACTCCGCGCCGCCACCGCGAAGCCGATGCCGATCAGCAACGATCCGAGATACAGCGGATTCCGCGTGTAAGCGTAAGGCCCGGAAGTCGCCAGCGCCTCGTTCTTGCGCACGTGTCCCGAGGCCAGCGCGCGAATCAAAAGGCCCGGCACAATCAGAATCGCGCCCAGCGCGATGAATCGCCACGTCGGCCGCGCCAGCCAGAAGTACAGCACCGCAAACACGAATCCCAGCGGCACGCGGATGCGGCGCGCGATCTTTGACCATTCAATGCCCGACCACTCAGCCATGCGCGCCTTCCGTGTGGGGCGGACACTCCTGTCCGCCGCTTTTGCCGCGAGCCAGCAGCGTACGTGCCGCATCCACCACAGCGTCCACGCTGATCTCCAGCATCGCTTCGTCCGGCTGCGCCTTGCGCGCATGCGTGGTTGGACTTGCCGGATTCCGCAGCACGATGCTGCGCGTTCCATAAGGCCCGTTGCGCGCCGGATCGGTCGGCCCGAAAATCGCCACCACCGGAACCTGCAACGCCGCCGCCAGATGCAGCGGCCCCGTGTCTCCTCCGATGAACAGTCGCGCCCGCCGCGTCAGCGCGATCAATTCGCTGATCGAACACTGTCATCGCCCTGGCCGCGCCGTCGCTCGCGGCCTCTGCCTCGCGCGCCAGATCCTCTTCGCCCGGACCGTAGTTGAGAATCGACCGCACACCATCCTCCGCCAAGCGCCCGAGCCACGCGGCCGTAGCGTTCCGCCGGCCACCGCTTCGCGCCCCACCCTGCTCCGGGATTCAGAATCGCGAATTCGCCGGCCCCATCCTCCGCTAATCGTTGCTCAATCCGCCGCTCGGCCTCGACATCATGAGGAAACTCCACGCCGCGGTACCTTCATCTTCCTCTGCGTAACCGCCTCCGCCACCGACAGATTCTGCTCGATCACATGCGCTCCCCGCGCAATCGCCTGCCGCGTGTACCACAAGCTCGCAGGAGACTCGCGCGGCTCCGCCGCGCCATACACCACCCGCGCTCCCGACCAGCGCGCCAGCACCGCGGACCGAATCGCTCCCTGCAGATCGACGGCGACGTCGTAGCGCACGCTGCGAACGTCGTTCCAGACTCGCGCAATCTGCTGCAGCGTCGAAATCGTGAACAACGACTTCCGCCACCCCGTCAGGTTTACGGTGTGCACCCAATCCGCCAGAGGCCGCTGCGCCGATCGCGGCCCGCGCCGCGGCGTCCCGGGCGCGCACAGCAGCTCGGCCCAGCGCTCTTCGATCAGCCAGCCGATCATCGCGTCGGGAAACGCTTCGCGCAGAGCCTGCGCCGCAGGCAGCGTGTGGATCACGTCTCCCATCGCGCTCAGCCGCACGATGAGCAGGCGCTCGATGTCATTTGCTCGCCGACAGCGATCAAGATTTCCTCGGCGAGAGCCGCGAGCGGATGATCTCGCTGGTGGAGTGATCTTTCGGATCGCCGACGATCTCGACGCGTCCGCCATATTCCGGCAACCGCGTCGCGCTCCGGAACGGAGTCGGCGGTGTAGTCGGTGCCCTTGGCCTGAATGTCGGGACGAATCTCGCGGATGATCGCGCGCACATCGAGCTCAGGAAAAATCACGACCGCATCCACGTCCGCCAGCGCAGCCACAATCTCGGCGCGCTCGTTCTCCGGCATGACCGGCCGCCCTTCGCCCTTGAGCGCGCGCACCGACTCATCGGAATTGATGGCGACCACCAGTCTTCCGCCCAGCGCCTTCGCGCCGCGCAGGTAGCGCACGTGCCCCACGTGCAGCAGATCGAAGCCGCCGTTGGCCAGGGTGATGCGTTCGCCCGCGCGCCGCCATTGCTCCACGCGCTGCGCGGAGCTCGTCGCGGCTCAGGATTTTGTGTGCGTTCAATTGTGCCAGTTCAATGAGGTCGTGTGGCCGGCGGCGTCTGCTCAATCGCGTGCAGCAACTCTTCCCGCGAGACGGTCGCCGTGCCCCGCTTCATCACCACAATGCCGCCCGCGTAGTTCGCCAGTTGCGCCGCCTCTTCGGTCGTCGCTCCCGCGGCGAGCGCCGCCGTGAATGCCGCGATCACCGTGTCGCCCGCGCCGGTCACGTCCGCCACCTGGTCGGAGCCGAAGATCGGAATGTCCACCGGCTTGTGTTTGTGATCGAACGCCACCATGCCGTCGCGCCCGCGCGTGATCACCAGCGACTGCAGCTTCATGCGCGCCATCACCTGTTCGCCCGCGGCAAGGACTTTGTCCCAGTCCTGCCCAATGCGAATGCCGAGCGCCTCTTCCACTTCGGGCTCGTTGGGAGTGGCCGCGGTGACGCCAGAATACTGCAGCATGCGGTAGCGCGAATCGAGCGACGATCGGCACCGCTCCCAGCTTGCCCTTTTCCTGCAGAGGCAGTCACGATCGCCGGAGTGGCCGCGCCATATCCATAGTCGGACACCAGCAACGCATCGGACGCATGCGCGTAATTCCGCGCCGCCAGGTACAAGTTCGCGCGTCAAATGATGCGTTCGGCGCTTCCTGCGGCTCGCGGTCCACGCGCACCACCTGCTGCCGCGCCGTGTGCGTCATGCCGGCCAGAATGCGCGTCTTCGTGACCGTGGTGTAACTCTTGTCCTTGAGCACGCCGCTGACCGCAATCCGCTTGTGGCGGAAATATTTCAGCAGCATCCGCCCGGGCTCATCGTCCCCCACGATGCCCACCGGGCAGAACATTCACTCCCAGATCCGCGAGATTATTCGCCGCGTTGGCCCCGCCGCCCGGAACCACCGTTCGCTCGCGGTGCTTCAGGATCAGCACCGGAGCCTCGCGCGACACGCGCGAGATTTCGCCGAACACAAATTCGTCCGCCACCAGATCGCCCAGCACCGTGACGGTGATTTTGGGAAACGCCTCGACGATCTTTTTCAGCCGCTCGGCTTCTTTGGGATGTTTGGTCATGGTCGAGATGACTCGAGTTAGCGCCTTCATCTGCGACCGTACGGGTGTCCCATTTCTCGCGTTCTTTGCGAGAAGTGGGGCTCTCTCATCCCGCACAGCTGCCGGAACAGCGGCGCTACGCAGACCGATTCTCTCATGCGCCGTGCTTTCGTTCGCTGATCTTGCGCAGCATGGTATCGACGGCGTTAGCCGCGTCCGCCAATTCCATCTGCACCGGCACCACTGCCAGTGGCGCCAGAGCGGACAGATACGCCTCCCAGATTCACCGCATCCTTCTCGGTGGTCACGAAGCCGCCCGCCTCGCTCCGCTGTTTGAGCTCAAGCAACTCGCGGATATCCTTCTCGGTATAAGCGTGATGGTCGCGATAGAACGCCTCGGCGACGGGTTCGATATTCGCCGCCCGCAGTTGCAGCAGGAAATTCTGCGGCCGGGCAATCCCGCAGAAGACCACCGGGCGCGGCGGAACGTTCTGCGGCACAATTCCCCGCCGCACGCGCCACACCATCTTGCCCTCCAGCCGGAAACGACTCCGCCGATGCGCCACTGGCCAGCACCACGGCATCGGCGCGCCGCAACGAACGCAGCGGCTCCCGCAGGCGCCCAGCGGGAAGCAACCGGTCGTTCGCATCCGGCGGCGTGACCAGGACAATGTCGAAATCGCGCGCCAGCGCCCGGTGCTGAAAGCCGTCGTCGAGCAGATGCAGCTGCGGCCCGAATTTCGATTCGGCGAATCGCCCCGCCTCGTACCGATCCTCGCCCACGATCACCGGCACCTGCAACTTGCGCGCAATCAGCAGTGGCTCGTCGCCAAACTCCTGCGGCAGGCCCGCCGGATCGACCAGCCGCACGCCTCTGGTCTTGCGCCCGTATCCGCGCGACAGCACGTCAAACTTGATGCCGCGCGCCTTGAGCAGTTCGCCCAGCAGCAGCACGAAGGGAGTCTTGCCCGACCCGCCCGCCGAAAGATTGCCCACGCTGACCACAGGGCCCTGCAGGCGCCGCGCCGCAGGATTCCCGCGGTCGTAGAGCGCATTCCGCGCCCCGACCACGCCGCCGTAGATGGCTGAGAGAGGATTCAATCGGTGTGCGCAGCTTGCGCCGGGACCGCGAGAGGATCGTTGATCCGCAACCAGGGTCTTCAGTGCTTCCAGCGTCCGCGAGGTCGCGCCCATCTGCGACCGCATCGTCTCTTCCGCGCGCCGGCCCAGAGCCCGCCGTTCCGCGTCATCCGCCAGCAGTTGCATCAGCGTCAGCGGCAACTCCGCCAATCCCACGATCCGCACCGCGTCCCGGCTCTGAAACAGAGCCAACGATGTCGCGGAAATTTTCCGTATGGTTTCCGGTCACGATGGCCACGCCGTGCTGCGCCGGCTCAATAATATTGTGCCCGCCGCGCGGCACCAGGCTTCCTCCGACGAACGCCACGTCGGCCAGTGCATAGAGCGCGGCCAGTTCTCCGATGGTATCGACCAGCAACACTCCGCCCGCCAGCGGTTCTCCCTGCCACTGCGAGCGCCGGAACGACTGGAATGCCCATCTGCCGCAGCAGGATCGCAACCTCGTCGAAGCGCTCGGGATGCCGCGGCGCCAGAATCATCACCGCGTGCGGATGTGCTCACCCGCAAATTTTCAAACGCCTTCAGCAGCGGAGGCTCTTCGTCCTCGACCGTGCTGCCGCAGACCAGCACCGGACCGGCGCCCTCCGCCGCCAGCGACTGGCGCAGGCTCTCCACAATCGGCGGCGGTGCAGGCAGGCTGACGTCGAACTTCAGATTCCCCGTGACCTGCACGCGTGCGCTCCGCGCCGATCGACTGCAGCCGCGCGGCTGTCCTCTGGCGTCTGCGCCAGAAACAGGTCGACGTGCGCCAGCATCCGCCGCAGCGCCCAGCGAAAACGCCGATAGCGCGGCCACGACCGGTCAGAGATGCGCGCGTTCACCACCGCGATGCGCGCCCCGCTCGCATGCGCCAGCCGCAGGAAGTTCGGCCAGAACTCCGTCTCGGCGAGCACCACCAGCTCCGGCCGCAAGGCCCGCAGATACGGCCGGATCGCAAACGCAAAGTCCATCGGGAAGTAGAAAACGTTCTCTTCGCCGAATCGCTTGCGAGCCAGTTCCTGCCCGGTGTCGGTCGTGGTCGATACCAGCACGCGATGCCGCGGAAAGACTCCGCCGCATCTGCTCGACCAGCCCGCTGACCGCCAGCACCTCGCCGACGGAAACCGCATGGACCCAGATGACGCGCGCGCCGCCCGCGAAGCGCCGCCGCTCAGCCGCGCCGGAACCCTCCCCATGCGCTCGACAAACCCGCGGCGGTATTTGCCGTGGCGCAGAATCTGGTAGAGCCAATACGGCAGGCTCAGCAGCATGCCCAGCGCCAGCACCAGGCTGTAGAGAAAATAGCTCAAGCTGAGCCATTCTAAACCGCGCTCATCGGCAGAAGGCTCTGCACTCTATAATCGGACCTATGCGGTCTTTATCGATGTCACGATTCGCTGCGATCGTCGTCTGGCTCTTTGCGCTGCGTTGTTCGTGCCGCGTCCTGCTGTGCCGGCCAAGAATTTCGTGAAGCCGGTAGCGCAAGACCGCCATCAACTATCCCGCGCACGATTTTCATCGCGACGAGAAGGCCGCCATCGCCGCCGATCCCTACGACACCCCGGAGAAGGCGAAGATCTTTTCCATCGATTTTGCGGCGCACGGCTTCCTGCCCGTTTTCTTCGTCGTCACCAACGACGGCGACCAGCCCATTTCCATCGCCAATATGGAAATCACGCTCATCACCGGCAATCATTCGAAGCTCACGCCGGTCGGCACCGACGACCTCTACCGGCGCCTCTCGAATCCGCAGGCCAGCACGCGACCCAGTCCCGCTTCCGCTTCCCCACAAAGTGAAGAGCGGAATCAGCAAGAAGGAAATGGACGAGATCGAGTCCTCGCAATTCGCCGCCAGGGCGGTCGAGCCGCACTCACGCAATCGGGATTTCTGTTTTTCGACGTGGGCGGCATCTCGTCGCCCTGCCGGGCGCGAACATCGACATCACGGGCAGTCGCCGACGCCAAGGGGAACGAACTGATGTTACTTCGAGATCCCGATGGACAAGTACCTGACCGCGCCGCAGCAATCGCACTAGACTGGACCTTCATGACCTTCGGGACCATGCAGTTCTCGCCCTGCCGTGCCCGCGCACTTCGCGGGCCTTTATAATCTACTCTCTATGGCCACCACGCGGCCGATTCCGATCGCCGCCCACCCGAAGTATCGAGCCGGTCATCGGGCTGGAAGTCCACGTCCAGCTGCTGACCGCGACCAAGATTTTCTGCTCCTGCTCGACGCGCTTCGGCGCGCCGCCGAATACGAACGTCTGCCCGGTCTGCCTGGGGATGCCCGGCGCGCTGCCCGTGCTGAACAAGAAAGCCGTCGAGTTCGCCACGCTGGCGGCGATGGCGCTGAATTGCCGCATCAACGAGACCTCCATCTTTGCGCGCAAGAACTATTTCTATCCCGACCTGCCCAAGGGATACCAGATTTCGCAGTACGACAAGCCGCTGGCCGAGTTCGGCTTCATCGAAGTTCCCGGCCGAAGGCGGAAAGAAGAAGATCGGCATCACCCGCGTGCATCTCGAAGAAGATGCCGGCAAGAGCCTGCACGAAGGCTTTCCCGACTCCGACGAAAAAACCGCCATCGACCTCAACCGCACCGGCGTGCCGCTGATCGAAATCGTCAGCGAGCCCGACATCGCCACGCCCGACGAAGCCTACGAATACCTGACGCGGCTGAAAGAGATCATCCTCTACACCGGCGTCAGCGACTGCAACATGGAAGAAGGCTCGCTGCGCTGCGATGCCAACGTCAGCGTGCGTCCGCGCGGGCAGAAGGAATTCGGCACCAAGACCGAAATCAAGAACGTGAATTCGTTCCGCTTCATCCGCGAAGCGCTGCGAATACGAAATCGGGCGCCAGATCGACGTCATCGAATCCGGCGGCAAGATCACGCAGGAGACGCGCCTCTACAACGCGAACGAAGGCAAGACCTACAGCATGCGCTCCAAAGAGCAGGCGCACGACTACCGCTACTTCCCCGAGCCCGACCTGCTTCCGCTGGTGGTCGACGAAAAGTGGAAGGCCGAAATCGCCCGCGCCCTGCCCGAACTGCCCGAGGCGCGCCGCGCGCGCATGGTGAAGGATTACGGCATCACCGAATACGACGCGCAGGTGCTGACCTTCTCGAAGTCGCTGGCCGATCAGTTCGAAGCAGGCGGCGAAGGCGGCGAAGAATCCCAAGCGCGTCGCCAACCTGGTGCAGAGCGAGTTGATGGGCCGCCTGAAGGCCAAGGGCATCGCGATCGAGCAATCGCCGATTTCGATGCAGGGCGTGGCGGCCTCGGCCGATCTGGTCGAGGCCGGCACGATCTCCGGCAAGATGCTCAAAGATCTCTACGACCTCATGCTTCGAGCGCGGCAAAGATTTCCCCGCGGTCTACGAAGAAGAAGGCCGCCCGCAGCAGTCCACCGACACCTCGGCGCTGGAAAAGATCATCGACGAAGTCCTGGCCGCCAATCCCAAGCAGCTCGAGCAGTACCGCGCCGGAAAGAAGACCATGCTCGGCTTCTTCGTCGGCCAGGTCATGAAGGCCTCCAAAGGCCAGGCCAGCCCGCAGATCGTGAATGAATTGCTGGCGAAAAAGCTGCGGCTAGACCAGTTGCAGGCGCCCGACGTCAGACTCGGTCACACGAACCCATACACAGTCATCCCCCTACCATCACTTTGGTCATCTGATCTCCGCCTCGCACTCCCGCTACCATGAAGACTGGGCCCGCTGTGTGTCGGGCTGACCGCTCGAGAACCGCCATGAAATTCAAGCTCGACCGCATCATCAGCATCGCAACCCTGGTGGCGTCGCTGGTCGCCATCATCCTGGTCCTGAAGAAACCTGCGCCGGTGGCGCACGCCGCAAGCTCCGGCGGCGATTGCGGAACACGCCCAGTCGTTCGACCAGAAGATGGCCCAGTTCGAGCAGGCAACGCAGCAGCGCCAGCGGATCCCCGGAAACGTCTCAGCCCGCGGCCAGCTCGCCGTCCTCCTCGGCCGCGCAAAATCCCAAAGCCGAAGTACACATCAATTCCGACGAAATCAGCGCTGTGCTCGCGCAGTCGCTGGGCACCGCGGGCGCGACCGGCCTCACTCCAAACTCCAATGTGGGCAGCGGCGCGCCCACCATCAAAGACCAGCAGGTCAGCTTCGACGGCGACCTGGTCCACGGCCAGTTCCTCACCGAGATTGCCGGCAAGGATGTCTGGGTCACCATTTCCGGCCACATCGGCGAGAAGGATGGCTACGCCACGTTCGATCCCACGGAATTCAAAGTCGGAGACCTGAACGTTCCCGTCTCGCTGGTGAATCCGGCGCTGCAGAAGAAACTGGCCGAGGAGCGCGACCGTCTGAAACTTCCCAACAACGTCGGCGCGATGAAAGTAGAGAACAGCGAACTGGTCATGCAGCAGAAATAGCTCCGCTGGTGTGGGACCACACAACTTCAGGCAGGTCCTATACGATTCTCCGCCGCCACCTTCCCATACCAGCGTCCTGAATCCTTGATGGTTCGCTTCTGCGTTTTAAAGTCCACGTAGGCCAGCCCGAAGCGCTGGCTGAACCCATCCGCCCACTCGAAGTTATCCAGCAAACTCCAGGCGTGATAGCCGCGAACGTCCGCGCCCTCGGCGATGGACTGCGCCAGCGCCGCCAGATACTCGCGGTGATAGGTAATGCGTCGCGCATCGTGCACCGCGCCGTTGGCGTCAGGCGCATCGTTATACGAACATCCACTCTCGGTAATCTCGATGACCGGCCGGTTGTAATCGCGCGTGATGCGCATGACCATGTCATACAGCGCTTTGGGCCAGACTTCCCAGCCGAAGTCGGTCTTCGGCCCCTGTTGTCCGCCGTCCATCTTCACCGGAAACAGCCACTCCTGCGCGTGCGTGGCGCGCTCCATCGCGCCCGGCGCCGAGGCGATCGTCCGGTAATAGAGATTGATGCCGATGAAATCCAGCGCCGCCCGCACTTTCTCCATATCCCCGGCCTTGATCCGCATGGCAGTTTCCGGCAAAAACGTCAGCGCATCGGGATAACGCCCGCGCAGTGCCGGCTCGAGAAACCAGATGTTGGTGATCGCGTGGGCGCGCTCCGCCGCCAATTTATCTTCCTCGGAATTGGTTGCAGGTTCGCACGCCGACATGCTGAACGCCGTGCCCACGCGCGCCGACGGGCGCGTAGCCTTCAGCGCGCGGAACCCCGCGCCCTGCGCCAGGTTCACCACGTGCGTCGCGCGCAGAAAATCAAGCAGGCTCTTGCGCCCGGGAGCGTGCGTGCCTTCGAGATGTCCCAAATCCACAAATGCAGTGGGCTCGTTGAAAATCATCCAGTCGGACACCCGGTCCCCCAACGCCTGCGCCACCAGTTGCACATAGTCGGCAAAGCGCGCCGCCGTATCGCGATTGGTCCACCCGCCTGAATTTTCCAGAGCCTGCGGCAGGTCCCAGTGATAGAGCGTGACCAGCGGCCGAATATGCGCCTCCAGCAACCCATCCACCAGGCGGCTGTAATAATCGATCCCCTTGAAATTCACCGTGCCCGACCCGGAAGGCTGAATGCGCGGCCAGGAGATGGAAAACCGGTAGCTGTTCAGATTCATCGCCCGCATCAGGGCAATGTCTTCGCGCCAGCGGTGATAGGAATCGCACGCCACGTCGCCCGTGTCACCATTTTTGATCTTGCCCGGAGTGTGCGCGAAACGGTCCCAGATGGACTCGCCCTTTCCGTCTTCATTCCACGCGCCTTCAATCTGATAGGCGGCGGTCGCCGTGCCCCAGAAAAATCCCTTGGGAAAGGCAATTTCCGAGGAGGTGCCGGCCTGCTGCACCGAAGCTGTGGGCGCAGCGCTCGCTTTGGAAGATCCGCTGCAGCCCGAGAGCACTGCCGGCAGCCCGGCGACGGCTCCGGCCCCGAGAATCGATTGGACAAACTTGCGGCGCGTCAGACGCAAACTAGGCTAGGTCTCCTTCAAGATGCTTGCGGCGTCAATCAATTGTGCTTGATGAACTTCCCGTTCTTCTGCCCGGTCAGCGAGTTGTAAAGCGTCTCCAGAAACGCATCCTCGCTGATGAAGTCTCCCGAATACTTTTTCCACGGATCGAGAATCTTCGCCTGCTTCATCTGATCGAGCGTCTTGCCGTCCTTGAGCGCCTTTGCCACCACATCGCGAGTGGCTTTCAGCATCGTCAGGTACGCCCGGACGTCATCGAGACTCGACACTGGCCCATGCCCAGGAATGATTTTCACATCCGCTGGCAGTTGCGCGCTCACTTTCTCCACCGCATCAATCATTCCATTGATGCTGCCTCCACTATCGACGTCAATGAACGGGAAACCGTACGTCACAAAATCGTCGCCCATGTGCACGACATTCGACTTGGGAAAAAAGATGATCGAGTCGCCGTCCGTGTGCCCGGCAGGAAAGAAGAGCGCGCGCATGTCTTCGCCATTCAGGTGGACCGTCACGTCATGATCGAACGTGATAATGGGCAGCGCTTCCTTGGCCGCGGGCTTGGCATCGAAGTGCACCGAGCCGCCGTTGCCGGCCGCGCCCCCAGTCTCCAGCCGCTTGCGCACGTTATCCTGCGCGATGATGGGCGCCTGCTTCTGAAAGTAGGCATTCCCGCCGGTGTGATCCCCGTGATAGTGCGTGTTGATGATGAACCGCACTGGCTTGTCGGTGATGCCTTTCAGCGCCGCCTGAATCTTCTCGGCCAGAGGGGCGTACTGATCGTCGACAACCACAATTCCATCGTCCCCGACCGAGGCGCCAATGTTCCCGCCCGCGCCGTCCAGCATGTAGACGTTGCCGGCCACCTTGGTGACCTTCATCTGGACTTTACTGAAATCCTGGTCCTGGGCGAGGGCCAGGCTGCCGCAGAGCAAACTCAAGGCCAAAACTGAAGTGGTGCGCATGGTCGGGGCTCCTCCGCGAACGAAAACCGATTCTACCGGACAGCAGCCCTGCCTGCCTTCTATTTGTTGTTCTTCATCCCGACGAAGTCAAGATTCCCGCGCTCGACGCTTCGTGCCCGGGTTTACTCCGGATTCAAACTGTCAAACATCTTCCACAGCTTGTCGACGGTCGCGCGATAGATCACCCAGCCGTTGCCTCCATCCGAAATCTTCCGGAACAGCAACTCGCCACGACCATCCCCGTCAGTGTCGACCGCGTCAATCAATTCGAGACGCGGCGTGATGTCGAGATGGAACTTGTCCGTCACCCCGACGAAGAGCTTGTGAAGGTTGTTATAGATGTCGGGATGGGTCACGAGCACGATTGAATACTGAAGCTCCGCATCGGCAGCCGCATGAACGCTGCCGGCAGCAGGCGGAGGCATATGTGCTTCGGCCGTGAGAATAATAACGGGTTGGTTGTTGTTCCACAGGTCGTAAGCAATCATCTGCACGTTCTCTAAAATTGGATCCTTTGCTTTCGCGGTCGCAGCGTGCCGCGCCGCCTGCGGTGCTGCCGGCTTCGACGTAATCTTGGCCCGGGCCTGCGCTTCCACATAAGCGCGCACTTGCTCCTTGGCTAGTGCCTCCATCTGTTGGCGGCGCTCTCCTTCTTCGTCCTTGAGCCACTCGAAGGCGAACGACCGCGGCTCTGGCCCATCCGCATCAGAGATTGCGGGAATCGACTGAATGGGTCCAGTGCCGGCGGGAGCTCCGATCTTTCCCGCATCTGCCGGCGCGGCGGTGGACGCCACCGCGCCGGGCTTGCTGTAGCCTGGCACATCATCGTCGGGCAAGGCCTCGACCGGCTTCCCGCGCCGCAATCTTGGCCGGTTGCCTTCACCGGCTCCACTGTCGGATGGTGGCGCCGTTGGGCGATCCGCCGCTTTAGCATCACCGGGCTTCGAGTCAGTGTGCTTGGCGTCGCCCGTCGCCGTGGGCGCGGACGAGTTGGGCGCAGGCGGACTGGCGCTTGGAGGGCCCGATCCTGCGGATCCCCCCGGCTTGCTCGGCGGAGGCGCGGAACTTGCCGCCGGCGCCTCTTTGGGCGTGCTCCGGGTCAGCCGTGGTGGCTCGTCTGTGGTCTCGATTCCCACCGGCACCGTCTCTGCCTTGAAGGCGGTCTTCGGCTTCTCGGTTCCTGCCGGAAGCCACGCTCCCGTCCCGATCCACGGGGTCTGCACGTTCACCGCATTGCTGTGCAGCGCGCTGTTGACGGTGAATAGTCCCAACGAACTGCCGGCTCGTTCGGCCTCGTAGACTGTACCCGGCTCCAGCGACATCGGGACCGGAGTCGCCTTGTACGCCGTTGCGTCCCAGTACCTGCCATTGATCAGAATCGCGACCGGCACCAGCGTTGCTTTGCCGTTGCCCGCCAGTTGCAGCACGCCCACGGCGCGCGGGCCCGCGTCCTTCTTCTTCGCGGCCTTCCGCTCTCCGGGCGTAATCTGCGGCCGCTCGTCCTGGGCCCCAACGGACACGGCGCACCATGCGATCCCAGCCAGCAGCGCGACGAAAAACCAGCCGCAGTATAAAATCTTCTGGAACGCCGACTGGCCGGATGCCGATTTCCCCACTTTGGTCTTCGATTGCGCTGGAGAGACTCCCATGAATGTCAATGATAAGGCTCCCGACTTCACTTTGCAGGATGAGAACGGAAAAGACCTCGCGCTCAGGGACCTGCGCGGCCAAACCGTTGTGCTCTATTTTTATCCCCGTGCCGACACTCCGGGTTGAACCATTGAAGCTCGCGGGTTCCGCGACACATACAAGAAGATGCAGAAGACCGGCGCCGTGCTGCTCGGCATCTCCCCCGACACTCCCAAAGCGCAAAAGAAATTCCAGGACAAGTTCGACCTGCCCTTCACCCTGCTGGCTGACGCCGACAAGAAAGTCGCTGAGGCTTTCGGCGTGATGAAGGAAAAAAATATGTACGGCAAGAAGGTCTGGGGAGTGGCGCGCACCACCTTCGTCATTGGCCCCGACGGAAAGATCCGGCATATCTTCGAAAAGGTCAAACCCGAGGGCCACGCTGAAGAAGTGCTGGCCTACCTGAAGGAATCGGCCAAGGGCGTGGCTTAGCTGTCGGGCTATCCGCCTCGGGAACTATTCCACCTGGCCCCTCGTATCCACTGACGGGGAGTTGTGTCTACGCTCCCCCACGTTTCGGAGGAAATCATGCGCGGTCTCATCAGAGTCGCTGGCGCTTTTGTAATCCTCTTGCTCGCTGCCGCCGGCGCCGCCGGGAAGCCGGCTCCGTTTCCCCCAGACGATCGCAACTCCGTCGTCATCGTGTTCCAGGACGGCCACCGCCAGAGCTTCGCCATGGCCGAGATCGCGCGCCTCGACTTCAAGGCTCCGGCCGTGATCGTTTTCAAGGACGGCCACCAGGAGAAGCTTCCGGCCACCAGCATCGCCCGCATTGAATTCGAGAGTTCTGCGCTTACCGCCATGACGCCCGGCCGGGCTCATTTCCTGGGCAAGTGGGAAGTCGGGGACGGCAACGGGAACCGCTTCTTCATCACCCTGGAAGAGGACGGGGATGCGAAGAAATCGCTCGGCTCGTCTCACGGCACCTGGACTGTGGTCGACGGCGAGGCTCGCATCAGCTGGGACGATGGCTGGCACGACGTGATCCGCAAGGTCGGGCACCCGGCACGAAAAGCGCGCCTACGAACCCGGCAAATCCTTCGCCGACGCGCCCTCCAACGTGACCGCCGCCAGAAACACTCAGCCCAAACCGATCTAGCATCCTGCGACATTTACGACATTGCTGAACCGGCTGCCGCAAAACTCTGGATTCGTATCAGGCTATGCCTTCAGGCATAGCGAATAAGTGCTCGCCAATCAACCACGCCTTCAGGCGCTGCGGCGCGGAATTCGAGTTCTCCAAAAGCAAACCGTGAGGCCTCTGAGCACCTTGAGCCCGACAATTCTCGCAGTTTAAGATTCCCCTACATGCCTGTGTCGCAGACCACCCAGATCCGTCCCCTGGACCGCGCTTTCTTCAGCCGCGATCCCCGCCACGTGGCGCGCGATCTTCTGGGCAAGGTGCTGGTACGTGAAAAAGATCCCCGTCCCGCGAGCATTCGCCGCACCGCCCGCATCGTCGAAGTCGAAGCCTACCTCGGAGAAAAAGATCCTGCCGCCCACGCCGCCGCCGGCAACACCGCCCGCACTGCGGTGCTGTTCGGACCACCCGGCTACGCCTACATCTACTTCATCTACGGAAATCACTACTGCCTGAACGTCTCCTGCCAACCCGAAGGCCAAGCTGGATCCGTTCTTTTCCGTGCTCTGGAGCCCTTGACCGGCATCGAAGAAATGGCCCACGCCCGCAGCGTCGAAATCGGCAGTCCCGCGGACCTGCCCAAACTTACCAGCGGCCCGGGACGGCTCTGCGAAGCCTTCGGCATCACCCGCGCTCGCGACAACGGATGCGATCTCACCACCGCGGCTAGCAGCCTGTGGATCGGCGACGACCGATATCGAACCTCAGCCATCCGCACGACTCGCCGCATCGGCATCACCAAAGCCGCCGACAAGCCCTGGCGCTACCTTCTCGCCGGAAACCCCTTTGTCTCGCGGAAGATTCGTCCCAAGTAGCGGCACGGTTTGACCGGGCGTGTGGGACCGGGTCGGAGCCTGCCCTGAGCGGAGTCGAAGGGACCCGGTCGCGTCCTGAAGGGCACGAAGGCGCCCGAAAGATGCGCCCCCCAACAAAGCCTTCGTGATACTTTCATAACGTGTCCTCCGTGGTTGTTAGTCTTTCTCTTCCAACATCCAGCCGAGCGGCTACCTTTTTCCCCCGCATAACTTGACAAACGGGTGTAGACTTGCCTCCGGGTCAAGTAGGCGAAGATCCCTGCCAGTCAAGGCTTTTCGCTCGTTACCAGCACGAAATTTTGCTGCAACCGGCTGTGGCCTGAATCATCTCATCTCTTAGGAGCCCGCGTGCCCCGCTTCGCGCGATTTCGGATTCTCAGTGTGCTCTTCGCCCTCGTGGTTGCGGCAACGCCCGGGCTCACTGCCGCCGACGGAGCCGTGGTTGGCCGCCCCCCGGCGACACCGTCCTTTATCCTCATCGGTTTTGCCGGTGGCTTTGTGCGCCACGACGATCTCCACCACGGTCCCGTGCAACTGGCGCAGCGCATTCAGCAATCCCTTCCCAAAGGTGCTTCCATCCAGGTCTTCGAGAACCGTCACAGGAAGGCGGCGTACAAGACCATCCTGCGCCTGCTCGACACCAATCATGACGGCGTTCTGAGCGCCGAAGAAAAAGCCCAGGCGCACATCATCCTGTTCGGCCACAGTTGGGGAGCCTCTGCCGTGGTGATGCTGTCCCGGGAATTGAATCGTGCCGGAATCCCCGTGCTGCTCACCGTCCAGGTCGACAGCGTCGCCAAGCCCTGGCAAAGCGACAGGGTCATCCCCGCGAACGTCGCCGCGGCGGTCAATTTCTATCAGCCGCATGGCCTTATCCATGGCCGCGCGCAGATCGTCGCCGACGACGACTCCAAGACCCAAATTCTTGGAAACTACCGCTTCGATTACCGCAAGCAGCCGGTTCAGTGCAAGGGCGCCTCCTGGATCCAAGGAGTGCTCGTTCCCAGCCACGTGCAGAGTGAATGCGATCCCCGCCTGTGGACTCAGGTCGAGACCCTGGTGCGCCAGCGCATGGAGCCGCAACCCGCCACCGTGGCGGCGATTCCCTAGCCTCGCATTGACTTCTGGGTTCTGATCCAACCTTGCATGTTAGCAACCGAGTCACGTCTCCGGTCTTGGCCCTGCCCCAACGTCGGGGTATACTGCCGTCCTCCCGCCCGGGATTACAACCGGGCCCGAGCCTGATTCGCGCCCGATTTCCTGAGCCAAAAGGAGCACAAACCTTGGCGCCCTCCAATTGGCACGCCTCACGGTTTTCCTTCGCTTCAATATTGGCCCTGATTCTCTGGGCTGCGGTGGGCTGTGGCGCAGGAAACGGCCGCACGGCCATGCCGCCTCAAGTCTCCGTGACGATCACTCCAGTCACGGCTACTGTGCCGGTCGGCACCCTTCAACCGTTCTCGGGATTTGCCGTCGGGACTACCAGCAGCATCGTGACCTGGACCACGTCTGCCGGCAGCATCGACCAGTCAGGCAACTACACCGCTCCCACTTCGATGCCCGCGGGAGGGACGGCTCGAGTCACAGCCACCAGCGTAAACACGCCTTCCGCCTCGGCCTCAGCGACCGTCACTATAACGACCCAGCCGGTGACCTTGAGCCTCTCGCCACCGAGCGCCACCGTCAAGGCCGGCTTCTCCAACACTTACACTGCGACCGTGGGCGGAACCACCAACGGTTCCATCACCTGGTCCGTGAATGATTTGCCCGGCGACACTAGCTATCCCGGTTCCATAGCCGGCGGACTCTATACCGCCCCCGCGCCGGTACTGGCGGCGCATGCATATTCCATTGTGGCGGTTTCGAATGCGGACCCCACTAAGTCCGCCTCGGCGTCTGTGACCGTAACCCCCTTGGAGAATCAGGAACAGCAAACGTTTCCCATCAAGTTGGGATCCTCTGGGATCAATGCCAATTCGAACGACTGCTGCAGCGGAACTCTGGGCTCGCTTCTGGCGGACCAGAAGGGCACGCAATACATTCTGAGCAACAATCACATCCTGGGCAGAGTGGGTCACGCGGTCGCGGGAGAGGCCATCGTCCAGCCCGGCTACGTCGATGCGCAATGCAACTTCACCCTGCCCAACACGGTTGCTCACTTCACCGCCGCTACTCCCATCCCGGGCTCCAACGTCGACGCGGCGATTGCGGAAGTTGTAGCTGGGGCCGTCGACCCGCAGGGCGAAATCATCGGCCTGGGCGGAATTGCGAGCGATGGTTCCTACATCCCCGCACCACCCGCGAATACAACCGCTGTGGCGACCGTAGGCATGGGCGTTACCAAGAGCGGACGCACCACTGGACTGTCGTGCGGCAGCGTTCAGGGAATCAACGGTGACATACTCATCGACCTTCCCGCGGAGTGCGGCAATCCAGTCGACCGTACCGTGGAGTTTCGCAACCAAGTCGTGATGTTTCACATTGGTCAACACGGAGATTCAGGCTCCCTGGTGGTCGAATCTGCGACCAGCCGCCCCCTGGCGCTGGTCGCTGGAGTCTCAAACGACGGTCAGTACACCACCGCGAACCCAATCACGGATGTGCTTGCCGCACTCGATTCGACGACAGGGCTGAAGCTCAACTTCGTTGGCGCCGGACAACATGAAGTCTCATGCTCGGCTCCGGCGGCACCCCTGGCACAATCCTCGAACCCACAAACCCGCGCCCTTCCCGACATGATTCCGGCACACGAAATCTCGCGCGCCGTTTTGGTCAAGAACAAATATAAGCACGCAATCATGAACGATCAGGCAGTCATTGGTTTAGCCGTCGGGCGCAGCGAAGTAAATTACGGAAGGGCCGCGATACTAGTTTTCGTGGAGCGGACAAAGAAATTGTCCTTCCCTCTGCCTGCCGTGCTGGACGATATTGAGACGCAGGTTGTTTATGCCGGCCGTTTCCAGGCCGGGGCGATGCCGAGTGTCACTCCAAAACAATGTTCGTCCAGAGCAATTGGAATGCCGAGGCGCTAGGGAATTTAACACCAGTTCGCGAGTTCCTGGTTCACAATTTCCCCAGCAGAATGTTATCGATCAGCCGCGTGCTTCCCACAAACGCCGCGACCGCTACCAGCGCTCCAGCGGAGACATCTTCGACCGGATCCAGCGTATCCGGATCCACGATCTCGAAGTAGTCGAGACGCACCGAATTCTCTCCGGCAATTTCCTCGCGCCCAGCCGCTACCAGCCGAGCCGCATCGGGTTCGCCCGCATCCGCCAATCCCTGCACCCGCATCAGCGCACGATGCAGCACCAGCGCCTGCTTCCGCTGCTCGCGCATCGAGGTAGGCATTCCGCGAGCTCATGGCCAGCCCATCGGGCTCGCGCACGATCGGGCAAACCACAATCTCCACCGGCAGATTCAGGTCGCGCACCATGCGCCGGATAATCGCCACCTGCGCCGCATCCTTCTGCCCGAAGAACGCCGCATCGGGCTCGACGATGTGAAACAACTTCGCGACTACCGTCGTGACCCCGCGAAAATGTCCCGGCCGCGATCGCCCATCCAGCTTTTCGCTCAGCCCCTCCACCGTCACCCAGGTCACCGCTGTGGAGCGCACACTCCGGTCCGTCGCAGTTGGATACATCTCTTCCACCGGCGGCGCAAACAGCAATTCCACGCCTTCGCGCTCCAGCAGTTCCCGGTCGCGCTCGAACGATCGCGGATACTTTGCCAGGTCTTCGTTGGGCCCAAACTGGGTTGGGTTGACGAAGATTGACGCCGCCACCACGTCGGAAGACACCCGTGCGGCCCGCACCAGCGACAGGTGCCCCTCATGCAGCGCTCCCATCGTCGGAACAAATCCCAGCCGCCTGCCCGCACGCCGGACCGCGCGAGACGCACTCCGCATTTCGTCGATGGTGGTGCAGATTTTCAAGCTGAATATGGAGACCGCCGCTCAATGTGGGGACAGCCGCCCTCGGCTGTCCGTCGAGCGAAGCTCGACTCTCTCGCGCTCAGCACTCATCACCCGGGATTTTCCGCGAGTTGGCGACTCACGCCGCAGGCACCCACTTCACCGCCACATGCGCGCCCTCCAGCATCCCGCCCACAATGCCCTTGTTGCGGCGAATGGCCACACCGTCCTGCTCGGAAGCCCGCGCTGCATTCTCCGTCGCCGCCACCACCCGGCCATAAGGCCAGTTGGACGCGGGCAGCGCCGCCAGCGCCCCCAGCAGGTCATCCGGCTTCAGTATGATCTCCGCGCTATCGGCACTGTCGAGCAATGCCACGCCGTCGGGACGGACGATCAGGTAGGGGTTGCGCCACTTCCTCATGTCGTGAATGCGCTCGAACTGCGCCGGATCGGCCGCTGGAATGGCCTGCAACACCACTTCGGGAGCGGGTGGCGTCGCGGCATTCTGCTGGGAACACGCAACTAGACCTATCCCCAGTAGCAGAATCGACCACACGCGCATGCGCAGAGACCAGTTGGTCACGGGGCCGAAGCTACCTCGCCACGGCGGGAACATCATTCTTCGCCGCCCACACCAGCGCGACGATCCATCCAATCACGCTCCAGCCCAGGAAAAGATTAAGCAGGAAGATCGCCAGGAGGTCCCGTTTGCTGCGCGCCAGTGCAATGATCGACGGCAGAAAATACATCACGAACCCTAGAGCCGAAGAACGGGAAAAAGAAAAATGTTGAGAGCACGATGGAGCCCCTCCTTTTCCATAGCCTAGCACCATCGGGTGCATTGCGGCGCTAGCCACGGCCTGACAAAGTTGAACTCGCGGCTATATAAGCATACGCAGTCAACCTTGGTCTTGTTCCGTGCCGCCTTGTCCGTGCTAATCCGTGTAGATCCGTGGCCAAGAAGTTGCCGTTACCGCCCCATCGCCCGCTTCCGCGCCAGCACCGTATCCAGCCCCGCCCTGGTTTCCTTCGGCAGGTGATACGACTCCTCGTCCGACGGATACTGGTGCGACCGCACGTCCGCCCGAAACGCCTGCACCGCATGCGTGATCAGCGCCGCCGCATCGCCGTAGCGCCGCACAAATTTCGCCGGAGGCCCAAACGTCAAATTCAGGATGTCGTGAAACACCAGCACCTGCCCGTCGCACTCCGGACCAGCGCCAATTCCGATCGTCGGCGTGCCGACCTCTCGCCGTGATCATCGCCGCCACTTCCCGCGGAATGCCTTCCAGATACAGGCAGGCTACGCCCGCGCGATCCAGGGCCACCGCATCGCGCATGAGCTGTTCAATGCCGCTCAGGCTCTTCCCTTGCACCTTGTAGCCGCCCATCACATTGACCGACTGCGGCGTCAGCCCGATGTGCCCCGCGACCGGAATCTCGGCGTCGATAATCTGCCGGATCAACTCGGCGCGCTTTTCCCCGCCCTCGATCTTCACCACCTCGGCGCCGCCTTCCTTCACAAAGCGGGCCGCATTGCTGACGGCGGTTTTGGCGTCAATCTGGTAGGACCCGTACGGCATGTCGGCGACCAGCAGCGCGTTCTTCACCCCGCGCCGCACCGCCTTCACGTGGTGCAGCATCTCGTCCATGGTGACCGAGAGCGTGTTCTCGTACCCGAGCATGGTTTGCGCCAGCGAATCGCCCACCAGCACCATATCGATGCCGGCTTCGTCGACCAGACGCGCGGCGGCATAGTCATAGGCGGTGAGGCAAGTGATCGGTTCGTGGCGGAGTTTCTGGTCCCGCAGGGATGCGGTTGTGATCTTATGGCCGGAGCCGTCAAAAAGACGGCCGCCAATTGGGGTCAAACTCATGATGTCCTCCAGTGCCCCTCCGCCTCGGGCGGATAGAGCCTGTGCACGCATCGTGGCGTCTACACCTTTGGATGACGCTGGAGATATTGTAGTTCCAAAACGGCACCTTCGTCGATGACTCATTTCGTCAATCGTTTCAACGGTTTCCGAGAGCACGGCTTCGGCCAAGCCGCTGCGAGTAGTGAACGATGCTGGGTGCCCCATTTCTCGCGCGTTCTTTGTGCGAGAAGTGGGGATTTGTCAGGCCTGTAAGACAAAGTATATCCCGTCTTACAATATGGTAAGATTGGCCATGGCAACCTACCGCACCGTCATCAGCTCCAAAGGCCAGGTTGTGATTCCCGCGGAACTGCGGGAACAGCTCGGGCTGGAGAAGGGCACGCCCGCGATCTGGACTGAAGAAAAGGGCCGTCTGGTGCTGACTCCCATCACCGAACAGCGCGTGCGCGAGATCCGTGGATTCCTCAAGCCCAAACCGGGCGAACCGTCCATGTTCGAGGAACACTTCGCGGATCGCGAACGCGAGCGCCAACGCGAGCGCACACGAGAGTAATCAATGTCCCCATCGCTATCTCGTAGCGGCGCGCGCCGATATGTGCTCGACGCCAACGCCTTGATCGGTTTCTTCGAAGATCGGGAGGGTACTGCGGGAAAGATTGAACGCCTCCTCGGGAATGCCCTGCTCCGAGAGGTGCCGCTCTTGATGTCGGCTGTGAACTGGGGCGAAGTCTTCTACGTCATCTGGAGACGGCACGGAGAGGCGGCTGCCCGCCAAGCTGAGGCGCGGCTGCGGGAACTCCCTATCGCGGTAGCCACCGTCGATCGGGAACGCGCATCTCGAACGGCTGCCTTGAAACAAAAGCACAACCTGGGCTACGCCGACGCCTTCGCCGCGGAACTTGCCTTGGAGCGGGGTGCCTGGCTCGTCACCGCCGATCCCGAGTTCTCAAAGTTGGGTAAGACGCTGTCGCTATACCCGCTCCCACGCCACGAGAATTAGCGAGGGGTCACGTCGCGCGTCTTAGCGATCGTTCCGCCGGCTGCTTGCCCGGAGCCAGGCAACGTAGCCAGCCTCATCGAGCGTGCCCGCGGCGAGCCCCATGACCGCCTGTGTAGCGTCGGCTTCGCTGGCCTTGAAGTCGAAGCCGTGGAGCTCGAGAAAGAGGACACCAACCACGAAACCAGTTCGCTTGTTGCCATCGACAAAGGGATGGTTGCGGACAATGCCCGCCGTGTAGAGGGCGGCCATTTCGATGACGCTGGGAGAACTAGCGTAAGCGTAGTGCTGGCGGGGCCGCGCGAGAGCAGACTCCAGCAGCCCTTGATCGCGCACACCTGACGCGCCCCCGTGCAATGCCAGACTCCGATCGTGGATCGCCAAGACATCGCGAAGCTCGATCCAGAGCGGCTCCTTCCGTTTCTTAGTCACACTCACTTCGCCAGAGCGTGCAGCGTGTTGCGATAGCGGCTCATGATCTCTTCCGCCTTGGCCATTTTCTTTTCGAATGCCGGGTCGTACGGAGTGAGCCGATAGTCCCCGTCTCCCGCCTCAATCAGAAAGACCCGCTCCCCATCCCCCGTCTGCAGGCGCTGAATGACCTCCTTGGGCAGAACAACGCCCAGCGAGTTGCCAAACTTGCGAATCTTCAGCTGAACCATGGCACCCTCCGGTGTTATTACAATTGTAATAACTTTTGCCGAATTACACAAGGAAGTTGCGCAAGACAGTCTTTCAAGATCCATAAACTCGGCGTACAAGTACAACCATGCGACTCACCCGTGACCGACGCCCCGCAAGGGAGCAAGTCAAGTCGGGCCTGAGAATCGTCGGGGCGATGGTCGCCTCCGTGACTACGGTCTCGCTTTTCGGATTGGCGTATGTCCAAATCGCGAACGAAGACCATACGCGCAGCCCGCTTGCGGGATGGCTGCTAGTAATCGCGCTTACGGCCACCCTCGGCCTCACAGTTCAGTACTGGCGTCGCTGGTTTTTCTTCCTACCTGCCTACTTGGGAATGCGCTCATCCCTATGGCTACTGCTGGGTTGGTTTTCTCCCAGAGGTCTCGTCTACGTCGGTTTTCCTGTTTTGATGTTCGCTATGTTTGGGATGAGCCTTCGATTTAGCGAGTCCGCTAAGCTACGCACGTTTGACCGCGTCATCCTTCTATTCACCGCTGCGTGCCTATTGGCTGCAATGCTGCAGCTCTTTGCGCAACCGAGCGTCATGGCCCTGCTCTTTGCCGCAATCGGGGACCTGGTACTCCTTACGTCTCGGTTCTATCCAACCGGCAAGTCGCGTCAGCGTGCGGCACATGATGCCGCACCTTTGACGCGTAACCGCTGACCGCCCTACGCTCCCACCGCATCCTGCCCACCCAACGGCAAAAAGTACTGAGTCCCCTTGATCGGCTCCGTCACCTTGCGCAGCAACTCCTGCAAATCCTCATTGCGATCGACGAAATCAATCTCCGACGTATTCACGATCAGCAGATCCGACGACGTGTAGTGAAAAAAGAAGTGCTCGTAGGCCTTCACCACTTCCTCCAGATACTCGTCGCTCACCGCCCGCTCGCCCGGCGCATTCTTTTTCTTAAGCCGCTTTTTCAGCACTTCAGGCGTGGCCTGCAGATAAATGACAAGGTCCGGCGTGGGCAACTGCTCCCGGAAATGGTTGTAGTAGCGGTTATAGGTATCGAGTTCCTGGTCGGTTAGATTGAGGCAGGCAAACAGCTTGTCTTTTTCGAAAATGAAATCCGAGACCACGATCTTCTGCGACCGCGGGCCCAGATCCAGCGCCTGCAACTGCTCGAACCGCCGCACCAGAAAGGTAAACTGCGCCTGAAACGCCGCCCCGCGCTCTCCTTCATAAAACGAATCCAGAAACGGATTCGCCTCCGGCTCCATCACCCGCTGCGCATTCAGCCGCTCCGCCAGAATGCGCGCCAGCGTGCTCTTGCCCACTCGAATGGGGCCTTCCACCGCAATGTACCGGGGTAGTTCGAAAAGATTGGCCATGGTTTCGTGGGAAGCTTCGTGCGATGGTTCGGAATCAGCAGCATATCTCGGATCACGGCCCAGTGGCAATTGCGGGAAGAGTTAACAGGGATTGCGTCATTCCATGATTGAGTCATGGAGAGATTGAATATCCGGGCGCTCCCCCTTTCTCAATCACTCAATGGCCGAATCACTCAATGACTCAATCCTTTACAATTTCTCCCATGCTCGGACCCGTACTGGCGGGAACGGCCGCGACCGCCGCGCTGGCTGCCGCGGGATATCAGTCCATGGCGCCCACTGGACAGTGGTACGGACGCACGTTCACCGGTCTCGCGCCCGGGACAAAGCAACTCGCACTCACCTACGATGACGGCCCCAACGATCCGCACACGCTGCGCCTGCTGGAAGTCCTCGCCAGGCACGGTGTACGCGCAACTTTTTTCCTGATCGGACGCTACGTCCACCAGCGTCCCGAGATCGCCCGTGAGATCGTCAAGGCTGGTCACGTCGTCGGCAACCATACCTTCACCCATCCTCTGCTGACCTTCAAGAGCGCCGCTGAAATTCGTCAGGAACTCGCCGGTTGCCGCGCCGCCCTGGAACACGCCCTCGGTGAGCATTCCAATCTCTTCCGCCCCCCGTTCGGCGGACGCCGCCCCGCCGTCCTCCGCATCGCCCGCGAGTTGGGTCTGGAACCTGTAATGTGGAATGTGACGGGCTACGACTGGAGCGCGCCTCCATCCGCAGTGATCGAACGAAAGGTGCGCAAGCAGATTCGCGGCGGTGACGTCATCCTCCTGCACGACGGCGGCCACAAACAGATGGGCGCCGACCGCTCCCAAACCGTGCTAGCCACCGATCATCTGATTACGAAATACAAATCGGAAGGCTACGGATTCGTGACGATCCCGCAAATGCTGCAGACAAACTCCGCAGGCTAATGCTCGTGTAGGGCCGACTCGGGTAGGGCCTGCTCGTAGGGCCGGGCCCATTGGCCCGGCCGCGGCCCGCAGGGCCGCGCTTTTTCCCGCCACCGGCGCCGGGTGCCCCATTTCTCGCGCGCTCTTTGTGCGAGAAGTGAGGCTTTTCCCTGATAGAACCGAAGAAAACAACACCTACCCCCGCACCGCCGCAAACGCCTGCTTGGCCGCCGCAATCGTCCGCTGCACGTCCTCTTCCGTATGCGCCGCCCCCAGAAACGCAGCTTCATACTGCGAAGGCGGCAGATACACCCCATCGTCGAGCATGCCGCGAAAGAATTTCCCAAACGCCTCAGTATTCGATTTCGACGCCGAATCCCAATCCGTCACCGGCCCCTTCTTGAAGAACCAGGTAAACATCGATCCCACGCGGTTGTGGCACAAAGCAACGCCAGCTTCCTTCGCCGCCGCCGCCACGCCCTCCACCAGATTCCGCTCAACTTCTCCAGCCGCGGATAAATCTCTCCCTTGCGATCCCGCAACTGTTTCAACATCGCGCATCCCGCCGCCATGGCCAGCGGATTCCCCGACAGCGTCCCCGCCTGGTACATCGGCCCCAGCGGCGCCACCAGATCCATAATCTCTTTGGGCCCGCCGTATGCTCCCACCGGCAATCCTCCGCCGATAATCTTCCCCATCGTCGTCAGGTCCGGCTTGATGTTGTACAGTTCCTGCGCTCCGCCAAACGCCACGCGGAATCCCGTCATCACTTCGTCAAAAATCAGCACCGAGCGTTCGCGCTCCGTCAGCAGCCGCAGCCCCACCAGGTAATCGTCCGCCGCCGGAACGCATCCCATGTTCCCGACCACCGGCTCCACGATCACGCACGCAATCTGGTGCTTGAATTTCTGGAACGCATGCTCGACCACGGAAAGATTATTGAAAGGCAACGCCAGCGTGAACTGCGTGAACTCCTCCGGAACGCCCGCCGATCCCGGAATCCCCAGCGTCGCCACGCCCGACCCGGCCTTCACCAGCAGCGCATCCGCGTGCCCGTGATAGCAGCCTTCAAACTTCACAATATATTTTCGTTTCGTGTAAGCCCGCGCCAGCCGGATCGCCGACATGGTCGCTTCCGTCCCCGAACTGACGAAGCGCACTTTCTGCATGCTGCGGAAACGCTCCCAGCACCAATTCCGCCAGATCGGCCTCCGAAGGTGTCGAAGCTCCGAAGCTCGTCCCGTTGCAGGCCGCGCCCACAATGGCATCGAGCACATTCGGTTCCGCGTGCCCCAGAATCAGCGGCCCCCACGATCCGATGTAGTCGATGTATTCGTTCTCGTCGGCGTCCCAGATGTGCGACCCTTTGCCGCGCACGATGAATGGCGGATCTCCGCCCACGGAGCGAAACGCCCGCACCGGAGAATTCACTCCTCCCGGAATCATGCTCTCCGCCCGCTGCTGCAGGCGCCGCGACTGCTCGGTCTTTCGCGATGTAGTGGACGGCATCGAATCCTCTCGACAAGGTAAGAGAAAAGATGTCAACAGATGGAACCAACGCAAGCGATTACTATAGCAGCGCGCACCAAAACGAATTCATCAGATATTCATCATTCCGCAATCCCTTTGCAACATGCCGACAGTACCATAGGGTCATCAAGTTGCCCTTCTAACCGGGAGGGTTTGGAGGGACAGTCTCGGGGGCTCCGGACTGTCCTTTTTGTTTGTTCCTTTTTTGTCTTTCCTTTTTGTTTTTTGCGTGGATTGTCATCGTGCGCGGCCAGTTTTGCCCGTGTGAACCGACTCGGCTCGTGTGGGGCCGGGCCCATTGGCCCGGCCGCGGCGCGCAGCGCCGCTGGTTCTTCTTCCCGCTCCCGCCATTAACCACAATTAACCCGCCATCGTATAATCACCCTCAATGATCACCGTCTCCAAGGAGGACTACCTCAAGTCGATCCTCGAAGCGGAAAGCGAAGGCGAAACGGTCATCTCCGCGCGCCTCGCAGACCTGTTGAAAGTCTCTCCGCCCGCGGTGACCATGGCCCTGCGCCGCCTTAAAAAAGACGGCCTGGTGCGCGTCGAGACCAGCGGCGAAGTCCGCCTCACCGCCGCCGGCCGCAAGATCGCCCGCAAGCTCACCCTCCGCCATCATCTGATCGAACGCATGCTCTCCGAAATGTTCGGCATGGAGTGGTGGAAAGTCCACGACGAGGCCGAGCGCCTGGAGCACGCCGTCTCTCCCGACTTCGAAGCCAAGCTCCTGGCGAAATTGGGCTCTGGCGGCGCCTGTCCGCACGGCAATCTAAGTGAACTCGAAGGGCCCGCCAGCCGCCGCCGCCGCGGCCTGGTCCTGCTCGCCGACGCCGAACTCGACAGCACCTACACCGTCAGCGGAATCTACGAACGCGACCGCCGCCTCCTCGAATTTCTCGAGCACCGCGGCGTCCGCCCCGGGGCGAAGTTGCGCCTCCTCGAGCGCAACTACGACCAGACCCTTACGCTCTCCACTCCTGCCGGAACCGTATCTCTCGGCCCCGCCGCCTCCGAGCGAGTCTGGCTCGCCCCCGCCGCCCGCCCCAAGCGCTAGTCTGCCGTCCGCGTTCCTCAGTGTCCTCTGTGTCCTCTGTGGTTGATTGGTCATGTCGCCACGATCTTCGTGTCCCACCAACCAACCGGCGCTATAATGGCTCGCCCCAATGCCGCTTTCTTCCGGAACCAGACTCGGTCCCTACGAGATCCAGTCCGCCCTCGGTGCGGGCGGGATGGGAGAAGTCTACCGCGCCCGTGATACCCGTCTGGAACGCACGGTCGCCGTCAAGATTCTCTCCGCGCGTCTTTCGGAAAGCGCTGAACTGAAGGCCCGTTTCGAACGTGAAGCGCGCGCGATTTCTTCCCTCAATCATCCCCACATCTGTCACTTGTACGACGTCGGATCGCAGGACGGTGCCGCCTACCTTGTCATGGAGTACCTGGAAGGCGAAACCCTCGCCGACCGTCTGCGCAAAGGCCCACTGCCGCTCAGGCAGGCGCTCGAATTCGCCATGCAGATTGCCGAGGCCCTCGCGACCGCGCATCGCGCCGGCATTCTGCATCGCGACTTAAAGCCGGGCAACGTCATGCTCACTTCCGCCGGCGCCAAGCTGCTGGATTTTGGCTTGGCAAAATCGTCTCCCGCGCTCAGTGGCTCGGCCGCGGCTGCAGTCAGCAGCATGACTCCTTCGACGCCCACCATGACCCTCGCGGAACTCAGTTCGCCCGTCCGAGCCCTGACCCAACGCGGGACCGTGGTCGGAACGTTCCAGTACATGGCGCCCGAAGTTCTGCAGGGAGCCGAGGCCGATGCCCGCAGCGACGTCTTCAGTTTCGGCTGCGTGCTCTATGAAATGCTTACCGGACACCGCGCCTTTGAAGGCAAAAGCCAGTTGAGTGTGCTGACCGGAATTCTGGAAAAGGATCCCGACCCGGTCAGCCGTACCCAACCGACCTCCCCGGCAGCGCTGGACTACGTCGTCAAAACATGTCTGGAGAAAAATCCGGAAGAGCGTTTCCAGACCGCTCACGACGTGAAGCTGCAGCTGAAATGGATCGCCGGAGAATCGATCGCGGGAGCCAGTTCCCTCACCGGAGGCGCTGCCACTGCGCAGAAACGGCCATGGCTGTGGTGGCTCGTGGCCGCAGTCGCTGTTCTGGTTGCGGCCGTCTCGACTGCGGCCTACATGACGCTCGCCTCGCGTCCCAATCCCGTGGTGCGGTCGTCGATTCTTCCCCCAACCGGGGCCGCATTCGTGACCATGGTGCCGGCGTCAGGGCCGGCGGTGATCTCCCCGGACGGCGCTCGTCTGGCTTTCACTGCGCGCGATGACAAAGGCAAAGTTCTGTTGTACGTGCGCGCCTTGACCTCCGGCGCCTCCCAACCGTTGGCCGGGACGGACGACGCGATGTATCCGTTCTGGTCCGCGGACAATCGGGACATTGGTTTCTTTTCGCAAGGTAAAGTGAAAAGAGTCAGCGCGAACGGTGGTCCGGTATTGGCGTTGTGTGACGCCGCGAACGGTCGGGGTGGCGCGTGGAACAAGGACGGCGTGATCTTGTTTACACCCACCGCGCAATCGCCCCTGATGCGCGTGCCGGCAACCGGCGGAACGCCGGAGCCTGCCTCCAAGTTGGACACTGCCCACAACCAGAATAGCCACCGCTGGCCACACTTCTTGCCCGATCAGCGGCACTTCTTATTTTGGGCGCGCAATTCTCTCGGAACCGGGGAACAGGCCTTACACATCGGCGCTCTCGATTCGTTGCAGTCGAAGATGATTCTGGCGGGCGTAACCACTGCTACCAACGCCTCCGGCTACTTGCTGTTCATGCGCGACCAGACTCTGCTGGCACAGCCTTTCGACACCGACAAGCTCGAACTCAGGGGTGACGCAACTCCTGTCGCCGAACACATTGCCGTGAATGGAGCTACCGGCGTTCCTGAGTTCTCGGCATCGGAGACTGGCATCCTCGTGTACCAGACTGGCGAAGCTGTGGGAGCGTGGGACTTGCTGTGGTTCACGCGAGACGGGAAGCCCAGCGGCACGGTTGCCCAGCAGGAGCGCTACTACTATCCGTCCCTTTCACCCGACGACACCCGGGTTGCCGTCTCCCTGTTCAATGGGACGCAGGGCATCGCCGACGTATGGATTCTCGACCTGCAGCGGGGGACCAAGTCGCGTCTGACCTTCGGCCCGGGAAACCAACTTTCTCCGCTGTGGTCGCGCGATGGCAAGCTTGTGTATTACACCTCCAACATCAAGGGAGCAAATCATATTTATTCCAAGCCGGCCGATGGAAGCGGATCGGAGCAGCCCGTTCTTGAGACTCCCGAACTCTCAGAGGTTCCGATCGATGCTTCTTCTGATGGGCGCTACCTGGTCTATAGCCACCGGTTGTTGGCCGATCCGCGGAGCAATGTTGATATCTGGGTGCTTCCGCTGTCGGGAGGCGGGAAGCCATTTCCAATCGTGCAGACCCCGTTTGATGACCTGAACCCTGCCGTATCGCCAACCGGGAAGTGGATGGCGTATCAGAACAACGAGTCCGGCCGGCCCGAGATTTACATCACTGCATTTCCGGGCGGAGGGGCAAGATGGCAGGTCTCCACCAGCGGCGGGGCTGATGCGCGGTGGCGTGGCGACGGCAAAGAGCTGTTCTTCCTCGATCCGACAGACAACCTGATGGCCGTCGATGTGGACACGTCCGGCGGAACTCCGCGACTTGGCGCTCCTCACGCCCTGTTTCAGGCGATTGGCGTGCAGCGCCAGGTGGGAACCTACGTGGTGACGCGGGATGGCAAGAGATTCCTCGTCAACAGTGGCAGCACGAAACAGGGCACCGAGCCCCTGACCCTCGTGCTCAACTGGACTGCTGAGCTGAAGAAATGATTCCCCTTAACCCTCGTAAACCGCCGAACATCGCTAGTGGCGCAAATTTGTCCCGTCATCGGCTGGAGGTCCTTCGCGGCCTCTGCGATTCCTTTGCGCTCTTCGCGGTTAGATTCTTTTTCCCCTGCACACGACTCCGACTGAGAAAGCCGCAGCAGCCGAGCCTGACGCATGCCGGATCGCTGCGGCGTAAAAGAAAAGTCCCCATCGCGATTTGACGAAGCGCCTTCCCCCTCCAACGTCTGGATGCTGCAACGCTTCTGACTGGCCCAAAAAAGAGTTAACTATAGTTTATCTGCTGCTATATACTTCTGCTAACATCCTCGAGAGCCGTGCCGTAGCTCCGCCGGGTGACCGCTCCTGTTCGCGGCTCCGCTGGGTCACCGACACTGCTCGATACCGCTGAATGAACGAGCCGAAGACAGCATCGAAGCCGCCCCGGGAGTTGCCGTCGCCCACCCCGAGTGCCGGGCTGGCCTCCCCCGATGCCGTTGTCATTACTCACGAAGACATCGACCGCGCCCACGATCGCGAACGCGTCCTGACCACCCGCACCCAGCACGGCCCCTGGTCCCGCGCCCGGCTGCTCTGGCTGCTCATTGGCCCCGGCATCCTCGTCATGCTCGGCGAAAACGACGGCCCCAGCATGCTCTCCTACGCCGCCACCGGAGCCCGCTTCGGCATCGGCTTCTTCCTTCCCTTCGTCGTCCTCACTTTCCTCATGGCCTGCGTGGTTCAGGAAATGACCGTCCGTCTCGGCGCCGCCACCCACCGCGGTCACGCCGAACTCATCTTCGACCGCTTCGGCCCCTTCTGGGGATGGTTCTCCATGATCGACCTGATGATCGGCAACTTCCTCACCCTGGTCACCGAGTTCATCGCCATCCGCGCCGGCCTCGGATTCTTCGGCGTGCCTCCCGCGGTCTCCGTCCTCGGCGCATGGCTCGTACTATTCGTCGCACTGATGGCGCACCGCTACTGGACCTGGGAACGCATCACGCTCGTCGCCGCCATGTTCAACCTGGTATTCATCCCCGTCGCCCTGCTCAGCCATCCGCACTGGGGCGCCATCGGCAGCGCACTGTTCACCTGGAAACCGCTTCCTGGCGGACTCACTCAAGAAACGGTCTTGATCCTCCTCTCCAACATCGGCGCGACGGTCACGCCCTGGATGCTGTTTTTCCAGCAGAGCGCCATCGCCGACAAAGGCCTGACCACGCACGACATCCGTTTCGGCCGCATCGACACCGTGCTGGGCGCGGCTTTGGCAGCTCTAGCCGCCCTGGCCACCATCGTCGCCACGGCTCCGCTATTCGCCCACGGCATGTCCACTGCCAACTTCGAAGGCGCCGAGTTTGCCCAGGCCCTCCAGCCCTTCGTCGGACACTGGGGCTCCGCGCTGTTCGCGCTTGGCATGTTTGAAGCCGGCATGGTCGCCGCGGTTACGATCTCAACTTCCTCGGCCTATGCCTTCGGAGAAGTCGCCCACCGCCCCCACAGTCTCAATCTCCCCTTCCAGCAGGGAAAATCTTTTTATCTCGTCCTGATTCTCGAAGCCGCCGCCGCCGCCGGACTGGTGCTGATCCCCGGCATCCCCCTGGTTTACATCGTGCTGGTGGTGAACGTGATCGCAGTGCTGGCCATGCCCCCCGCGCTGCTCTTCCTCTACATGCTGGTCAACGATCGCGAAATCATGGGAGACCTCGTCAGCCCCCTGTGGGCCAACATCCTCGCGCTGGGAGTGGTAGTCGTACTGGTCGCAGCCGGAGTCCTGTTCGGCATCAGCGTAGTCGCTCCCCACGCGCTGGCGTTAATTGGAGGCAAGTAGATGAGTTGGAGGCAAGTAGATGAGCGTGACCGTCAGAACTGCCGCAAGATTCGTATCAGGGAATCGCTTCAGCGATGCCGTAACGGCCGCAGAATCAGTTCCGGCTTCAGCCGCTGCGGAACACCAATCGGCAAGGAAATGATCTCTTCAGCAAACTGTTTAACCGCGGGACGCGCAGCTTGCACCCCGCCCGGAGGGACACTCTAGATGGACCCGCACTTCGATTCTGCCCCCAGCGCCGAAGTCAGCAGCGCAGACCTCGCCTCCGTAGTCGCCTCGCTCGAACCCGACCAACTGATTTTCACCAAGCAAAAACATCACTGCCCCCGCCGCCAGCTCACCCGCACCGAAATGATCCTTTTCTGGGCCCTCCGCTTTTATCTGGTCTTCATGTTCGGAGTCGTGATTTACCAAGTCTGGACAGGAGCGCACTAAGCGCGACATCCTCGAACGGTGAAGGATTTCCTCCGTGTACCTTCGTGCCCTTCGTGCCTCAAGGTATCGAAATCCGACCACTACGCAAACCCCGTCCAAACGCATTACACTAATAGGTTCGATCGGTATGTGGGGACGGCCGCCCTCGGCTGTCCGCGGAGCGCAGCTCCGCTGCATGCACCCGAACTCATTCCTCGAGGAAGGCCATCATGTCTGTGAATAGTTTCGGCAGCAAATCCACTCTCAAAGTCGGCAACAAAGAATACGAAATCTACCGCCTTGACGCGCTCGATAAGCAGGGCATCTCCACCCGGCATCTGCCATTCTCCCTGCGCATCCTGCTCGAAAACCTGCTGCGCACCGAAGACGGCCGCAACGTCACCAAAGAAGAAGTGCGCGCGCTGGCCAATTGGAACAGCAGATCGAAGCCGGAAAAAGAAATTGCCTTCACCCCCAGCCGCGTCCTCCTGCAGGATTTCACCGGCGTCCCCTGCGTCGTTGACCTGGCCGCCATGCGCGACGCCATGAAGACCCTCGGCGGCGACCCGTCGCTGATCAATCCGCTGCAGCCGGTCGAACTGGTCATCGACCACTCCGTGCAGGTCGACGAATTCGGCACTGCCCACGCTTTCGACATGAACGCCCTGCTCGAATTCCAGCGCAACAAAGAGCGCTACTCCTTTCTCCGCTGGGGCCAAACCGGATTCCGCAATCTCGCCATCGTCCCCCCCGATACCGGCATCGTCCATCAGGTCAATCTCGAATACCTCGCCCGCGTAGTCTTCGTCCACGAGAGTCCCGGCAAGCGCGTAGCGTACCCCGACACCCTGGTAGGCACCGACAGTCATACGACCATGATTAACTCGTTTGGGGGTGCTCGGCTGGGGCGTGGGTGGGATTGAGGCAGAGGCGGCGATGTTGGGGCAGCCTGTCTCCATGCTGATTCCGCTGGTGGTGGGCGTGAAGCTTACGGGGCGGTTGCGCGAAGGCGCGACTGCTACTGATTTTGTTCTCACTGTTACTGAGATGCTGCGGAAGCATGGTGTTGTTGGGAAATTTGTGGAGTATTTTGGGCCGGGGCTCAAGGATTTGTCGCTCGCCGATCGCGCCACCATTGCGAACATGGCGCCGGAGTACGGCGCGACTTGCGGAATTTTTCCGATCGATAAAGAAACGCTGCGCTATCTGCGGCTCACCGGGCGAAGTGAAGAACAGATTGCTCTGGTCGAGGCTTACAGCCGCGAGCAGGGACTCTTTCACGACGAGAAGACTCCGGAGGCGGAATACTCGGAGTTGCTCACGCTCGATCTCGCGACGGTCGAACCGAGTCTCGGCGGGGCCGAAGCGTCCGCAGGATCGCGTTGTGCTGTCACAGGCGGGAGAGTCGTTCAACAAGGCGCTGCCTTCGCTGATCAAGCCGAAGTCTGCGCAAGACCGCGGCAACGACATCGCGTCGCTGCGAACAGCGCGAAGTGGGAGCAGGAAGGCGGAAGTCCCACTGCCATCGGCGTGGAAGATCCCAACGTGCACGAGCATGTTTCCGCTTCGGTGAAAGATTCGCTCAAGCACGGCAGCGTGGTGATCGCGGCGATCACTTCGTGCACCAACACTTCGAATCCTTCCGTGCTGATTGGCGCGGGACTGCTGGCGAAGAAAGCAGTCGAGAAAGGGCTGTCGGTTCCGGCGTGGGTGAAAACCTCGCTGGCTCCGGGATCGAAGACCGTGACCGACTATCTGGCGAAGGCCGGACTGACTGCCGTATCTCGAGAAGCTGAAGTTCCATCTTGTCGGCTACGGATGCACCACGTGCATCGGCAACTCGGGGCCGCTGCCCGAAGAAGTCTCGAAGGCCATCGACGAAAAGGAATTGGTCGTCGCGTCGGTGCTTTCCGGGAACCGCAACTTTGAAGGCCGCATCAATTCCGAAGTGCGCGCCAACTATCTGATGTCGCCGCCGCTGGTGGTGGCGTTCGCGCTGGCGGGGCGCATCGACATCGACCTGCGCAAAGATCCACTCGGCAAAGGCCGCGACGGGCAGCCGGTGTATATGGCCGACATCTGGCCCTCGTCGCGCGAGATCGAAGAGACCATGGAGCAGTCGATTACTTCGGAAATGTTTTCGAAGTCGTACGCCGACGTGTTTCAGGGCGACGAGCGCTGGCGCGGACTCTCGGTGCCCAAGGGCCAGACCTACACCTGGGAGCAGGATTCGACCTACATCCGGCAGGCTCCGTATTTCGACGACATGTCGGTGAAGCCCTCGCCGGTGCACGACATCAAGAAGGCGCGCGTGCTGGCGGTGCTCGGCGACAGCGTCACCACCGACCACATTTCGCCCGCCGGATCGATCAAGAAAGACAGTCCGGCCGGAAAATATCTGCAGGAACATGGCGTGAAGCCGGCGGACTTCAACTCCTACGGATCGCGCCGCGGCAATCATGAAGTGATGGTGCGGGGCACGTTCGCCAACGTCCGCCTGCGCAACAAGCTGGTCGCGACCGAAGGCGGATTCACGCGGCATCTGCCGACGAACACCGAGATGTCGATCTTCGACGCGTCGGAAAAATATCGCGCCGCGGGCACGCCGCTCATCATCCTCGCGGGCAAGGAATACGGATCGGGCTCGTCGCGCGACTGGGCGGCCAAGGGTCCAGCGCTGCTGGGCGTGCGCGCCGTGATCGCCGAAAGCTACGAACGCATCCACCGCTCGAACCTGGTGGGCATGGGCGTGCTGCCGCTGCAGTTCCCCGCGGGCCAGAACGCGGAATCGCTCAAGCTGACGGGCGAGGAAGTGTTCGAGATCAGCGGCGTCCGCGACCTGGTCGAGCACTTCGCCGCCGGACGGCAAGTGAAAGTGCGCGCCACCGCGAAAGGCCAGCCGGATATCGAGTTCGACGCGCTGGTCCGCATCGACACGCCGCAGGAAGCGCTGTACTACGCGAACGGTGGGATTCTGCAGTATGTGCTGCGGCAGTTGCTGGCGACGAAGAAGGAACCTGTGGGCGTGTAGCAGCGAGGCTTTTGTTCTCGCGGACACCGCAAACACGATGGGTGCCCCGTCCTTCGCGCAGTTTGCGAAGGGCGGGAGTTTGCGAGTGTTCGTATCACAAGAATCAGAAACTCTTGTGCCAGCAGCTTCGCTACCCGCCCTTGCAAAGGGCGCAAGGAGCACCCTCTGTTGTGGTGGCGCAGGCAAACATGGTTGAAGGGTGGGCCACCCGCCGACATAAACCGGCCCATCGTGCTCGCGTTGTACCTGGCCCCAAAGTTGTCCAGTCCCGATTCGGTGTCCCGTTCTTTGCCGGTGAACTTGTGGATGGACCACGCTTGTCTGATCGTGCCGTCGTACATATATCTTGGAGCATCGTCAACCACTACTGGCCACTGTGCTCGTAGTTGACCGTGGGTGGCAAGGGGCGCTTACTTATCTCAATCTGATCGGGAGGCAAGAACGTCGTTTCACCCTCCGACTCCGCTTTCTCGGGCAAGATTACGAAGCTGAACCTGAGCGTAAACACACGCGCCTGGGCGGATGCGTGGTCGAACTTCCAGTCTTTCGCGGCCACGACTGCAGCTTCCTTTAGCATCGGATGGCCACTAACAACCTCCGTCTGGGTGACCTCTTCCGCAGTGCCGACGGTGGCTCGGATCACTACCACGCCGGAGATTCTGCCTTGTACCGCCAATGGTGGATACTTCGGAGCGACTGCCACCTTCGTCAGAGGAGCATCTTGTCCAAAGGCAAGCGCAACGGTGCTTAACAGCAGAGCACGCACTAAGAATCGAGCCAACATCACTCCTCCTAAACTTCTATTCCAGACCCTCTATGTTCGGGAACAACGGTTTGTCGATATTGGGATTGTCGCTGTACGGCGGATGAGCCAAGATGTTGTTGATGTCCAGCGCTGGCATTCCATGTAGATCGCGCCATTCGTTTTCTACACCGTAGGCGTTTCGTTCTGACTGCCTCCCGGTGATATTCAGCGATCTGTCGAAGGTCGTCGGCGTAGTAATCGAGTTCACGAAATTCGCGCGATCCTCAACGTGAACACCCTCATGTACTGCGGTCTCCTCCAGTTGACTGCCACCCATCCCGGCTCTGATATCCACTTGCGTCGCCTGCTGCACCTTGCCCGTAGCTGGGTCAACTGTGTATCCGCCAGTCTTTCCCACGTCGGTCGTCTTACCGGTCACATTCGGGTGGTCAGGATCAACTACTTTAACGAGGCTGACGTTGACACCATTGGCGTCACCCAACTTGCCGTAAGACTGTGCTGCCTTCACCACGTTCAGGTCCTTCGACTTCAGCGCGTTCTGTAGCGATTTGTCGAGATTCTGGATCTGTTTATCGCAGTTCTTCACGCCACTGCCACAGCCAGCCAGATACATGCCCGTGGGATCAACAAAGCGCAACGGATTGTTTCGCACGTAGGCGTACATATTCCATTGCTGCGGATCGAGGAGTTTTTGCTTCATGATTCCAACTGGGTCTGGGGTCATGAACCTGCCCATACTGGAGGCGTTGTAGCGTTTGCCGAAGTTATCCAAGCCGGATTCGGTATCGCGTTCTTTGCCGGTGAACTTGTGTGTGGTAGTTGTGTTGCCCCAGGTCTGCAGACCGTATGGAGTGAAGTCATACGTATCAATGGGCTGCTGACTCACGTTTGTCACAATTCGCGTGCTGCCGAGGTGGTCGGCATGGATGAAGTTGGTTGTGCTGTTCTGGTATTGGGCGACCAGCCGATCCCGTGCATACAGATACTCCGTGGGATAGCCGCTGCCGTTGTACTCGGCCAGCACCTTGCCGTCCGGTGCGTAGAAGTACTCCGTAAAACCGGCTCCCACGGTCTTTCGCACGCGTTGCCCGTTCTCATTGTAAATATAGCTCGCATTGCTACCCACCTGCGTGATCCGGTTCTCGGCATCGTAGGTATAGCCGTGCAAACCATCGTTGATCATGTTACCTGCGATGTCGTATGCGTAGCCCGCCAGCTGGTTATTGTTCAGTGGACTCACCACAGCCGAGAAGTTGAAGCAGGTTCCTCCAGTGCCTTGCTGTTGCGTCATGTTGCCCCAGGCATCGATGATCCAATTGTAACCCGCACAGAGGGCACCGCTTTGGCTGTCAGACATGGGGGCTGGCCCACCCTTTCGCGACAAGAAGTCAAAACCCCCACCCTGTCGCACAGAACGCGACAAGGGTGGGGCACCCTCGGGATTCAGAATTGATCATTTCCTCTGGACGTGTGGTCCAGGCCTTTGCTCGAAGGTCAAAAGACCCGCCCTGTCTCTCCAAAGAAGTGCGCGACAAGGGTGGGGCACCCTCGGGATTCAAGATGTGTGGGGGCCTTCGAGTCGTCTTACCTTTGGGGGTGCCCCATCCTTGTCGCGGTTTGTGCGACAGGGTGGGGATTTTGACTTTGGCAGATGATTCGCGGCTCGATTCCCATCTGCTCCCGCTTACGAGCCGTCCATTGCGATTCGATTTCCACCGCGCCTTCAACCCCGGAAACATAGTGGCGGAAACTGCTCCACGGCCAGTCCTCTGGGCGCTCGACCAACCCACGCTTTACCGGATTCCGGTGCATGTAGCGCAACTTCTCGATCCGCTTGTCCTTGCTCCACACGTTGAAATCGTAATAGCGGGGCAGCCAGAACGGGCTGCCCTCCGCCGGATGAAGCGGGTGAGCGGTGTTTTGCTTGAGCATTTGCAAGGCCACCGAGAGCGATGAGCGTTCCGGCTCGCTCATTAGCAGGTGAACGTGTTCGGGCATGACGACGTACCCGGAGACGTAGAATCCGTACCATTTGCGTGCGCGTTCGAGTGTCTGCTCGAAGACTTCCCGAGCGGGTGCGTTCAGCCAGTAGTGGCTCACGAGATGACAGCTGAAGGTTACGAAGTGGAGACAGCGTGCTTGTTGGAAACGTTGGAGTCCCCATGGCATGTTCGCCATCGTATGTTGAGGGCGGAAGACTATTCTGTGATTTTTGAACATTTCGAGGCTGTGGATTTCCGGGAATGGGAAAATTATGATCTAGTCCAAGTCCAAGGCCAAGTCAAAATCCCCACCCTGTCGCACAGAACGCGACAAGGGTGGGGCACCCTGCACTGAACCTTTAACTTGCCGTGGCGGGACTAATTCTCGTCTGGTCTTTGGCTGAGGAATCCCCAGGCTTCGCGGTAGTGTTCGTACTTGCACCTCCATCTCGGGCTTCCCGTTACAGGACATAACATGAGTGACTTTCTCCGTTCTGGGCCCAATAGGATCACGCGGCGGGGATCAGGTACCAGACGTTTTCGGGATGACATAACGCCGCGAAGAGATCAAGCTGATCGAGAGTGTAATCGTGTTTGCGGTGAGGGCCAGGCTTGAGGTCACAGAGTATCCCGCACCGGCGCGTTTGGTGGTGGACTTGACTTGCACTCGGAACAGGCCGCCGCTGTTGTTCGATGCCGACGTCGTAGGCGAGGGAGTCTCCCCAGGGTTTGAGGATGTGATATCCGTGCGAGGCGGCCGCCGCCATGAATAGAAGTTCGACCCATTCGCCACGCTGCTTAAAAGTTTGGAAATTCTCCCAACATGCACCTTCCCCGCCCCCTGACTCGGCCCGAAAACACGAAAGGCGCGACCGGTGGGCCGCGCCTTTCTGTTTTTACTCTCTATATCCAGAATATCAAATTGGAGGGGGCAAAGCGGACAGGGTTGGCGACTTTATATTCGCGAATGCTTTCAGGGTGTTAGGTGCGCATCGTGTAGGTTTTGGGTAATTATCCCTTGACAACAAGTAGAACGATATGGCAATACTTGTTCTGTGAAATCCAATGAACCGCAGACAGACCATTCCCGAAGCACTCCGCTACACGCTGGAACCAGTTCAACCAGCGAGTTTCCCGAACGATGACGCTTGCCTTGATTACGATCAAAGAGCAGCGCTTCCCCGGCGGCATCACGCACTGCGAGAAGTGCGAGCGAGACCGCAAGCATCATCGCGTGACCGGTCGCACTGCCTATGCCTGCGATCATTGCGGGAATCACATTTATCCGCTGGCCGGAACCATCTTTGAGAAGTCCAGCACTTCGCTGCGGCTCTGGTTTTACGCCATGTACCTGATGGGTTCGACTCGTTGCGGAATCTCTGCAAAGCAGATTCAGCGCGAAACTGGCGTCACCTACAAAACCGCTTGGCGGATGTTCCGCCAGATTCGCTCGTTGCTGTCCGAAGCTGACATGCAACTGGAGGGATCAACGATTGAGATGGACGAAATGCTACTATGGCGGGCAAGCGCAAGAGGCGTAACGCGGTGCGTCCGAATGCGCTGGAGACAAGTAGAAATCGCCGTGGTCGGTATGGTAGAGCGTAGAGCGCAAAGGTCGCGTGATTGCGCAAAGTACGTCGAAGATGCCAGTACGCGAGACTCTGCACGGACTTCGTGCAGGAATACATGCTTCCAGAGAGCACCGTGTTCACCGATGAGTATCCGTCATATGACGGGTCTTGGACGAAGGCCTGATACGAGCATCAAGCGCATCAATCACAGTCGCAAGGTGTACGTCATGGGCGACGTTCACACTCAAACCATTGAAGGATTCTGGTCGTCTGGTGAAACGCGGAATCGGCGGCGTTTACCACTCGGTTTCAGCAGAAGTATTTGCAGACCTATCTTGACGAGTACGCTTTCCGGTACAATCGCCGCGACTCTGGGAACCTGATTTTCCACGCGATTTTGGCAGAAGGTTGCTGAAATGGCGTTGTCGACAGCCTTCTGCAGCCAGTCGCATAAAATCGTCCCGTGTAAAAGGGCGCGTCTCATCCTCTGCATTCTTGGCGGAAGGTTTGGGATGGGATTGCGTCATAAACCCGTATCTCGTGCCGTGCTGTTTTCATTTTAGCACGGGGAGGTATGGGTATGCCCGTATCAGATTCGGCTGCTCATCATGGCTGGTGTGACGAAAGTCCGTATACCCTATCTCGGCCTTTCCTAAGAATGGTGAGGCTGCGGTCGCTGACACCACTGTACTCTCTAGCGGAAGTAGCATATTTCTTGAAAATTCCGAAGCCAACTCTGCATAGATGGGACTCGGCAGTTGGCCCACTAAATCGGGCAAAATCCTAGATGCATTGATTACTCCCATCGCTGATCCAGTTAACGCCATTGCTGTCGTTCTACAATCTCGCTGAAGCCCACATTCTGTCTGTTACCGTCCAAATCCACAAGACTAAGATCAAAGGCAATCCGAAACGCAATTCAAGAACTTCGCGTCGAAAATCTTTACCGATCCGCGATCATCCATTGTTGTCGCGCGAATTTTACACCGATGGGAAAGACTTATTCGTAAAAACTCTTCAGAAAACAATCAACGTTTCGCAATTTGGCCAGCTTGGATTGCGCGAAATTTTCGATTAATACTTAGCCCGCATTGAACGAGATGAACTATTCAAACCTACTAAGCTGTATCCGGTCCATCAGACAGGCAGAATTGTCAGCATTCTTCCAACTGTTTCCTCTGGCAGACCGATCATTGATAGTACTGGTATACCCGTCGCGTCCATCTGGAACCACTATCAGGCGGGAGACGATATAGAAACTCTTGCCGATGAATACGAGATTCCTGAATCTCAGATAGCCGGAGCGATTAACTACTTTGAGCAGCTCAGAGCGCCAATCTAAGTCGCCCATTACTTTGTTCTTGGACGCGACTCATCAAGCGAAAATAACCGCCAAACTACTGCGCGATGCCCAAGTCAGTGTTGAGGTGCATAAACGTTACTTCCTTGCGGATGCACCAGACCCAGAGTGGATCGCAGATTGTACTCAACGCGGCTGGGCCATAATCAGCGGCGACAAAGGCATTGAATATGACGGCGTGAACAGACATGCGGTCGTGACCTCGCGGGCAAAAGTTTTTATTTTGTCGGACACAACTAGCCGCTGTGTTGATTGGGCTGCATCATTCGTTATCGCTCGTCATAAAATCTTTAAAATCGTGGAAGACAATGCATCCGGACCTTTCTATTGCACGGTTGAAAAGGGCAATGATGATCACATTGGAAACCCTAGGTTTCTTGAAGGTGGCGGTCCCATCAAAAGACCAGTGAGCATGATTGAACCACAAATCGCTGTGCCAGAAGCGAACCCAGAAAAGCCAAAACAAGAGGAAGAGATTCCCACAACTGGCGATCTGCCGTTTGAATAGCGGAACGCCAGTTCTATTGCGCTGCCTTCTCCAGCTTTACGTTCTCCTTCTTCAGCCATCGCCTGTACCGCGTTCCTATCCCTTCTTCGAGGCATTCCACAAAATAAGACTGTCCACCTCACCATGTTCCACCATTGCTTTGATCTGCCGATGTAAATCCTTGGGCAAAAATATCACGCGACCGACCGTGTTCGTAGGCTGCTTCTTCGGCATGGCGAGGTTTTGGATAAGAGGTATTACACTTCTTACTTGACTAATATCTATTACACGTATATGAAGTCTAAGAAGCCCTCACGGTAACGGCAAGGGTGTAGTTGTGGGGCTGTACGACGAATACCTACAATGGATTGTGGGTGCCCTTGCGGAGAATTATCGGGAAGGAATAGACTTTTGCGGTTTGGCCGACGTGGTTCGAAGGCATTGGCTAAAAAGGTGGGCCTGACTCGGATCGAACGAGCGACCTCTCCCTACGAGTGGAGTGCTCTATCCAACTGAGCTGACACAGGCCCATTGACAAAAAGTGCTGGTGGAGGCGACGGGATTTGAACCCGCAACTTGGGTTTTTGCAGAACCCTTGTGCGAACCTGCCGCCCCCACTGGCGCTCGGTGTTCTCCCTTCACTATCACAAACTTGCCCTCAAAGCGAGAGACTTAACCACTACTGCGCTGGGCAATCCCTGTGGAAAACTCCTACATCTTGTGGTTCTTGCCTTACTGGTAAACAATGAGGTGTGGTAGGCCCTGTCACGGCACCCTCAGCCTAGCACAGTTCCTGTTCTGAGGGGATACTTACCAGTTTTGCCTATTGACAAGAATGGGGGAGAAACGCGGTTTTGGGCGGAATGGAGTGTCGGTGGACCTCAGGGGCTAAAGCCCGATCAGATTTTGGGGACTGAACGCGGCGCTGAAGCGCCGCTCTTCCACGGGTTTGGTCCACGCGTATGTTCCACAAGTTTGTTCCGACGGCTTGTTCCGAAGGCTTGTTCCAAAAACCAAATTTGTTCCGAGGTTCCGAGCTTCACGCTAGAACTCGAAGTGAGCGCGGAAGGTGGGAACGAGCACGGGGCCGCGATCGCGGTTGTAGCCGGGATTGGTGATGTGCTGCACGCCGGGCGCGAGATAAATGCCGCGCCAGACGTGCACGGTGTAGTAGGTCTCGACGATGTTTTCGCGGCCGTAGTTGAGGTGGCCGTCGCCGAGGAGGAATCCCAGGCCGCCCGCGTTGAGATAGTTCTGGTGATCTTTTTTGATGGCGTTGGAGATGAAAGCGACGCCGGCGCGATCCTGCCTGCGATGCCACCACGCGCCGTTCGCGCCCACGCCCTCGGCGAAGGTTTGATCCACCTCGGTGTAGGCGAAGGACTCGGTGGCGCCGTTGTCCCATCCGAAGCGGGCAAAGGCGGTGAGGTATTGCGTGAGACTCTGCTCCAGGTTGATGCCGAAGCCGTACTTGCGAGTGATGTTCCAGGGGTGAGCGGTGATGTCGGGAGTGGTGTGGGCGGCGGCGGCCTGAATCACTTGATCGCGATAGATGCCCATGTTGGCGGAGTTGGTGTAGGCCAGGAGGCGGACCACGCCCGCCTTTTTCGGGATCACGCCGTGGCGCAGTTCGTATTCGAAGTTTTCCGCGTGGACCTGCCAGGGGCGCCAGACGAGGTCGATGCCGTTGGCGATTTTCGGCATGAGGGCTTCGGAGAAACGGAATCCCCAGTTGCGGTCCTCGAAGTCAGCGGTGAATCCCACGGTGTAGCCGCGGGTGTCGGCGGCGTAGTCCCAGGCGCCGTTGTTGTCGGTGGTCCAGTTGAGGAACTGGAGGTGGGTGTCGGAGCCGACAGAATTGATGTCGAAGAAATCGGGGAGACTGAACTTGCCAAAGCGGATTTCGAGGCGGCGGCGCGGCAACTCGTCGAAGAGCGAGAGGTAGCTGCGCTGGTTCTCGACTTTGTCTTTGCTGAGTGCGAACACCTTATGAATCAGGGCGCGACCGACATAGGGAGCCTTGCTCAGCGAAGGGTTGCGCACGATGTCGAGATCGGTGTTGCCGGCGAGGCCGAAGCCGTAGGTCAACGCGGCGCCGCCCGCCTCTTCAATGTCGACCAGCACCTCGGTGGAGTTGTTGAGGCGCACGCCGGTGTAGAGCGTCATGACGCGCGAGGTGGCCTTCTCGTAGTTCGGGCTGAGACTGTGCGCGCCGCTGTAGAGCGCGGGGAAGTCGGGATGCGTCTGAAAGACGAAGTTGGCCTGGCCGGAGAGCCAGAAGCGGGTGTTCTTGAAATGCGGGAACATGGTTTCGGGGCTGGCGTCGGGCGGAGGGTCGGCGAGATTGGCGGAAGCGTCGACGGTGGACGCGGCCGGCAGAGGCGCGACCGCCGACGGATCAGACTGCTGGGCGAACAACGGAGTGGCGAAAGCAAGGGCCGCCACGAGCGCAAGCAGCGACCAGCCGCGGCGACGGGGTGCGAATTTGTTCTGCAGTCTCATGCGTCTCGAGCGCCAGATTCGTGGATTTGCGGCCTGCGCCTGGTTGCAGCAGACTTCCCCAGCTTTGATCTTGCCCCAGCTGCCCTGCCTGATTAACGCAACTATAACACAGCGTATTAACTATAGTTAACTAGTGTGATGCTCGCCGATACCCGGCATGCATCTCGCAGCCGGCGCCGCTGCACGAAGAAATCGAGCCTACACTCGGCGGGTTACAGGAATGTTACGGGCTGCGGACCCGGCACAACCACTTTTTATCGGGTCAGATCCACTGCTTCTGCGCGGGCAGGCCGCGGAACATTTTCCGGAGGCTGGCCCCCACTGCTAGTATTCATACGGCCATGAGTTCCGGGCGCGATGATGAATGCGCGGACATCCTGATGCTGCTGGCGGCGATTCGCGGCGGCGTGAACAGCCTGATGGCGGAAATCCTGGAGGATCACATCCGGCTGCACATTACGCATCCGGACCGCGGGCCGGAATCTCCAGAGGAGTTGACGGAAGATCTGATTTCGCTGGTGCGAGCGTACTTGAAGTGAGCGGCTTGCGAGCGGAGCGGGAATTGTCTCGGCGGCGCTCGACGGACAGCCGCGGGCGGCTGTCCCCACATGTGCTTGTGCAGGTTTGACAGCATTCCTGTTGAAGCCATAACCTTGGGTTTCGCTGGCTTATGAAAGTTCTAGTTCTAGGAGGCGGTGGTCGCGAGCATGCCTTGGTGTGGAAGCTGCGGCAGTCGCCGCGGATTTCGCAGCTTTACTGCGCACCGGGGAACGGCGGCATAGCCGACGATGCGGAGTGCGTGGCCGCGGACCTGAAGAGTCTGGATTCGATCACGGCTCTGGCCGCGCGGCTGCAGCCGGATCTGACGGTGGTGGGGCCGGAACTGCCGCTGACGCTGGGCGTGGTGGATGAGTTTACGCGGCGCGGGTGGCCGGCGTTTGGTCCAACGCGGGCTGCGGCGCAACTGGAATCAAGCAAGAGTTTTGCCAAGGAATTTCTGCAGCGGAACCACATCCCGACGGCTCCGTTTGCGATTTGCGATTCGATTGAGCAGGTACGGTCCGCGCTGGGACATTTTCATGTGCCAGTGGTGGTGAAGGCCGACGGACTGGCGGCGGGCAAGGGCGTGGTGATCGCCAAGAGCAAGGAAGAGGCGGCCGGGGTGGCGGCAGAAATGCTCAGCGGGAAGATGCTGGGGGAAGCCGGTGCGCGGGTGGTATTGGAAGAGTGTTTGAAGGGAGACGAACTGTCGTTCCTGGTGTTCAGCGACGGCGAACGCGTGGCGCCGCTGGTGGCGGCGCAGGACCACAAGCGGGTGGGCGACGGCGACACGGGGCCGAACACGGGAGGCATGGGCGCGTACTCGACTGCGGATATTGTGGACGACCAGATGCGCGACTGGCTGGTCCATCACATTGCCCGGCCGGTGGTTGCGGGCATGAAGGCCGAGGGGGCGGAGTTCAAGGGCGTGCTGTACTGCGGGCTGATGATGACGGCGCGCGGGCCCATGGTGCTGGAGTTCAACTGCAGGTTTGGCGATCCGGAGACGCAGCCGATCCTGATGCGGCTGGAGAGCGATCTGATCGAGGCGCTGGAGGCTTCGATTGAAGGGCGCGTGAGCGAGGGGGATTTCAAGTGGTCGCGGGACGCTTCGGTGTGCGTGGTGATGTCGTCGGGCGGGTATCCGGGGACGTATGAGGTGGGAAAGCGGATTGATGGACTCGACGACGCTGCGGCGGTTTCAGGGGTGAAGGTTTTTCATGCAGGGACTTCTCGCCGAGACGGGGTTTGCTACACGGCGGGCGGGCGCGTGTTGGGAGTGACGGCGCGGGCGGGCGATCTGGGCACGGCGGTGGGGCGGGCTTATGAGGCTTGCGCGAAGATTCAGTTCGATGGGGCGCATTATCGGAAGGACATTGCGGGGAGGGCGCTGAAGAGATAGGCGAGAGTCCTCATCTTAGCTCCCGAGCTCCCGACAAACTCCCACTTCTCGCGCAAAGAGCGCGCGAGAAAGGGGGCACCCGGCGAAGTTTCAGAGTTTCGAGGTTCCAGCGAGGGACGAGGGCCTCAGCGGCTAAAGCCGGCACGTACCAGGCGACTCCTGACGGCACGACTATAAGTCGTGCCCTTCCCGGTTTAACTTCAATTATTTAAGAGAGAGGACAATGAGCAAGACACTGGTTTCGATTGTGATGGGGAGTGATTCGGATCTGGAGATCATGCGCGAGGCGGGCAAGGCGCTCGACGAGTTTGGGATCGGGTATGAGATCGACGTGAGCTCGGCGCATCGGTCACCGGACCGCACGGCGGACTTCGCGCGGAAGGCGGCGGGGCGCGGCATTCAGGTGATCATTGCGGGGGCCGGCGGAGCGGCGCATCTGGCGGGGGTGATTGCCGCGCATACGACTCTGCCGGTGATTGGGGTGCCGATTCCCTCGACGTCTCTGCAGGGGATGGATTCGCTTCTGGCGACGGTGCAGATGCCGGCGGGGATTCCGGTGGCAACGGTGGCGATTGGGAAGCCGGGGGCGACGAATGCGGGGATTCTGGCGGCGCAGATGATTGGGTTGGGGGATGCTTCGGTGGCGAAGAAGCTGGTGGGGCATAAGGAGAAGTTGGCGCGGGGTGTAGAGGAGAAGTCGAAGAAGCTGCGGGGGGTGTAGAGCCCCAAGAGCCCCACTTCTCGCAAAGGACGCGAGAAATGGGGCACCCGACGAGCAATGGGGCACCCCGGGAATCCTTAATCTAGCTTTTTTCGAGGACCGGCTCGCTTCGCTTTGCCGGACAGCCGAAGGCGGCTGTCGCTACAGGAGTTGAGCCGGGTCATGAAAGTCAAAATCCCCACCCTGTCGCACAAAACGCGACAAGGGTGGGGCACCCTCTGAATCTACAGTTCCGCTGAATCTACAGTCCTCTTTATCTACAGTTTCAATCCCTTCAGATATTCGCGGAATGGGCCGCCGAGGTCGTTGCGCTTCAGGGCGAATTCTACGGTGGCCTTGAGGAATCCCAGCTTGTCGCCGGTGTCGTAGCGGCGGCCTTCGTAGACGTAGGCGTACATTTTTTCCTGCTTCAGCAACATGCGCATGCCGTCGGTGAGCTGGAGTTCGCCGCCGGCGCCGGTCGGAGTCTTGGCCAGACAATCGAAAATTGCAGGCGTCAAAATGTAGCGGCCGATGATGGCCAGGTTGGACGGAGCATCCTCGGGCTTGGGCTTTTCCACCATGTTGCGGATTTCGAAGAGGCGGCCGTTGAATCCCTCGGCGGGCTGGGCATCGAAGACGCCGTAGGAGGAGATCATCTTGCCTTCGACTACCTGGGCGGCGATCACGGAGCACTGTTTCTGGTCGAAGACGTCGACCATCTGCTTGAGGCAGGGGACGGGATTGTCGATGACGTCGTCGGCCAGCAGGACGGCGAAGGGCTCGTTGCCGACGAGTTCGCGGGCCATGAGCACGGCGTGGCCGAGGCCGAGCGCTTCCTTCTGGCGGACGTAGGCCACGTGCATCATGTCGGAAATGTTGCGGACGATCTTGAGGAGGTCGGTCTTCTGGCGCTCCTCGAGCATGCGCTCGAGTTCGTAGCTGACGTCGAAGTGGTCTTCGATGGCCTGCTTGCCGCGGCCGGTGATGATGAGGATCTGGTCGCAGCCGGAGGCCATGGCCTCTTCGACGCCGTATTGAATGATGGGCTTGTCGACGAGGGGAAGCATTTCCTTGGGTTGAGCTTTGGTGGCGGGCAGGAAGCGGGTGCCCAGGCCGGCGGCGGGAAAAACAGCTTTGCGAACTTTCATGGTCATGGGTCGGTCGTTGGGTCGTTCGGTCGTTGGTCTGTCGGCTTCAATTCCGGGGCCGGATCAATTGTAAATGGTTGCGTTTGCAGGTGGCGAACGGCCGTGTGCCCGCGTGAATGCGTAGTCTCTTTCGCCCCTTCGGGAGCTTAGCTGCATTTTGTCTTGCGCACCCACGCTTGCGGCGTGGGCTGCATTCTTTCGCCGCTCGCGGCTACGACTGAGCATGGTTCCAGCCGCGTTCGAACCGACTTCTGATGCTGCTTCCTCGGCGGCTAGTTGTTCCAGAACTGTGCGCAGGGCGCGCAGGACCTCCTCTGCGGCGGTGGCTTTCAGAACGAACTTCAGCATGCCGTCGGGGGTGAACTGGGCGCCGCGCTGGGCGGAGACGAATCGCGCCAGCTGTTCGGGATCGACGGCGGCGTTCTGGCGGAACTTGAAGGTGACGGAATCGCGCTTGCGCTCGATCGCGTTCACGCCTACGCGCATGCAGAGCAGCTTGAGGGAGGCGTAGTCGAGCAGGTTGCGGACCGGGGGCGGCGGCGGGCCGTAGCGGTCTTGCAGTTCTGCGGCTACATCGCCGAGTTGCGATTCGGTTTCCACTCCGCGCGACGCGCTTGTACATCCGCAGGCGCTGATTTTCTTCCGGAATGTAGTCGGCGTTGATGCGGATGTTGAGGCCGAGATTGAGTTGGGTTTCGGCCTCGTCGGGCGCGGCTTCGCCCTTCATTTCGCGGACGGCGCGTTCGAGCATCTGGGTGTAGAGCTCGAAGCCGATGGCCTCGATGTGTCCGCTTTGCTCGCCGCCGAGGAGATTTCCGGCGCCGCGCAGTTCCAGGTCCAGAGCGGCGATCTTGAATCCGGCGCCGAGGTCGGAGAATTCTTTCAGCGCGGCCAGGCGACGGCGGGCGATGGGAGTGAGTTCGACTTCCTTCGGGATCAGCAGGTAGGCGTAGGCGCGGCGGTTGGAGCGGCCGACGCGGCCGCGCAACTGGTAGAGCTCGGAGAGGCCGAGGCGGTCGGCGCGGTTGATCAGGATGGTGTTGCAGAGCGGGATGTCGAGGCCGTTCTCGATGATGGTGGTGGCGACGAGAATGTCGGCTTCGTGATGCATGAACTGCAGCATCACTTTTTCGAGTTCGGCTTCGCCCATCTGGCCGTGGCCGACGATGATGCGCGCTTTCGGAACCAGTTCCTGCAGCTTGGCGGCGATCTCCCAGATGCTCTCGACGCGGTTGTGGACGAAGTAGACCTGGCCGCCGCGTTCCAGTTCCTGCTCGATCGCGGACTGAATCAGTTTGTCGTCCCAGCTGGCGACGACGGTCTGGATCGCCATGCGGTCTTTGGGCGGAGTTTCGATGACGCTCATGTCGCGCAGGCCGACCAGCGACATGTGCAGCGTGCGCGGGATGGGCGTGGCCGACATGGTGAGGACGTCGACCTGCTTGCGCATCTGCTTGATGCGTTCCTTGTGGCGGACGCCGAAGCGCTGTTCCTCGTCGACGATGAGCAGGCCGAGGTCGGCGAACTTCAGGTCTTTCGAGAGGATGCGGTGGGTGCCGATGAGGATGTCGATCTTGCCGGCTTCCGTTTTTTGCAGAATTTCTTTCTGCTGTTTGGCATTGCGGAAGCGGCTGATCATTTCGATGGTGACGGGGAACGGACCGAAGCGCTGCTTGAAGGTTTCGTAGTGCTGGAAGGCGAGGACCGTGGTGGGGGCGAGCACGGCGACCTGCTTGTTGTCGCCGACGGCCTTGAAGGCGGCGCGCATGGCGACTTCGGTCTTGCCGTAGCCGACGTCGCCGCAGAGCAGGCGGTCCATGGGCTGGGAGGATTCCATGTCGCGCATGACGTCGGTGATGGCCTGCGCCTGGTCCTCGGTCTCGCTGAACTCGAACGCGTCTTCGAACTCGCGAACGAATTCGTTGCCCGCGGGGAAGGCGTGGCCCTGCGCCATCTTGCGCTCGGCGTAGAGCTTGAGGAGTTCGTCGGCCATGTCTTTCATGGCCTTGCGCACGCGGGCTTTGGTCTTGGACCAGGCCTGCGTGCCGAGATGACTGAGCGCGGGCTTGGCGCCTTCGGAGGAGCGGTATTTCTGAATCAGGTCGAGACGGGTGAGCGGGACGTAAAGACGCGCGCCTTCGGCGTACTCGAGCAGCATGAATTCGGCGTTGCCGTCGCCCTGGTTGATTTCCTTCAGGCCCTGATACTGGCCGATGCCGTGCTCGACGTGGACGACGTAATCGCCGACCTGCAGATCGCGGAAGTCGGAGAGGAAGGCGGAGACTTTAGATTTCTGGCGCTGCGGACGCGAGGCGACGGCGTCGGATTCGTCGAACAGATCGCGGGCGCCGAAGATGGCAAGGTGGGCGTCGGGGAAAAGGACTCCGTCGGGAACGTAGGCTTTGGCCAGCGTGGTGGTGAGAACTTCTCCCGCGAAGTAACTGGTCTCGTCGGCATAGCTTTCGCCGCCGCGGGTGCGGCTGCCCAAGCGGAACGAGACGTTGTATTCGGTGAAGATGTCGGCCAGGCGTTCGACCTCGCCGGTGTTAGGCACGGAGAACAGCACCTGGCTGCCCTGCGCGGTGAGTTTCTGAACTTCTTCGAGCATGGTGGGAACGGCGCCGTGGAAGCGGGGAGTGGGCTGCGTGAGGAAAGTGACAGAGGCATCGGCGTCGTGGCCGCGGGTGATGCCGAGATGCTCGACATCGGCTCCGGTGAGGGATGCGATTTTCTTCCACCAGTTGTCCGGCGAGAAGTATAAGTCCACCGGGCGCACCAGATTGCCGACGCCGCTGCGCTCGTGAACTTCCTCGACGCGGGTCCAGAAGCGGTCGAATTCGGTGCGGAGCAAATCGGGCTCGTCGAGCAATACGGCCGCGTGGGGAAGCAGGTCGAAGACGGTGCGGTCGGCTCCGGCAACGGGGGCATAAAACTCCCAGCCGGGGAACACCGTGACACCGCCGGCGCGGACCGCGGCCTCGACGATTTCCTCCGAGCCGGTGATGCGCTTGCCGGAAAGGCGGGTATGGATGGCGCCCAGCAGGTGGTCGTTGACCGGAGTTTCGGTGAGCGGCAACAGCAGCGCTTCATCCAAAGGATTGGAGGAGCGCTGGGAGGCGGGATCGAAACGGCGGATGGAATCGACCTCGTCGCCGAAGAACTCGATGCGGACGGGGCGGTCGGCTTCGGGAGAGTAGACATCGAGGATACCGCCGCGCAGAGCGTACTGGCCGGGCATCTCGACGACATCGGCGGAACTGTAGCCGACAGTATTTAAGTGGGCGAGGAGTTGATCGACGTCGAACGATTCGCCGCGATGCAGAGTGCGGGCGAGGTCGGTGTAATAGTCGGCCGAACGCAGAAGGATGGCCGTGGCCGCGACGGGAGAGACCACGATCGAGGCTTTGCCGGTGGCGATCTTCCAGAGGGCGGTGGCGCGCTCTTCCTGAAGTTCGGGATGGGGAGAAAGATTCTGGAACGGAAGCACGTCGCGGGCGGGAAGGGCGACGACGGCCTCGGGATCGGAGGCATTGGTGAGTTCGCAGAAGCCGCGCAGGACGGGGACAAAATCCTCGACGGCACGGTTGTCGTTGACCACAACGATGAGCGGGCGGTCGGCGTGCCGGCGCAAAAGCACGAGCAGCAAGGCTTTAGCGGTAGGCGAGAGACCGGAGACACGAATACGCCCCGTGCCCTCCCGCAGGTGGGAGGCAACACGCGTGAAGGCGGGAAGCATTTCTACGTCCGCGAAGAGTTCGCGGACGAAGGGAAGCAGCATGCAATTTGATTTTAACAGGAAGCAGGGTGCAATCAGGCATTCGCGGCTTATCGACCGTTAAGCGACGTGAAATCCCACACCGCAATCACTGGTCAATCGTGTTGGGCTTGGCTCCGGCTTGCGGGAATGGCACGGGTCCCGCGCTTTCGTTGCTACTGTACTTCGTTCAGCTTCTGGTAGATCAACATCGCCACGAACAGGAGCAGAAATACCCCAGATCCCATGCTGAACACGCGCACCGGGATGGTAAGGCGTTGCATCTTGGCCAACAGTTCCGTCTGCTCCTCGTGCATGTGCGAACTCGCGTCATCGAGATACAACTGATCATCCTCGTGCATAGTGAGCGTGCTCTTGTAGATCAGGAGGACGGTCAAACCAATTGCGAAGATTCCAAAGATCACGGCCACGATTGTCAGCGTCATAAGCCACCTCCGCAGATTGCGACCCAAAACTTCTTTTTTGTGGCCGACGTAGCGTTAGAGCCTCTGGCGTCCGGCGCCGATGGTCGAAAGAAAGGCCTTCGAGTTGAACGCACCGCTATGCTTGGCCACACATCACGTAGCAATAAGATGGTCGCACATTCCAGCACCCGAAACTGATCAATATTGGTCATCCGGGCGGGACGAAAGCGGGCGGTACCCGTCGGCTCCTCAGGGTGAGTTTTATGGCGGCAAAGTACGCCGGGGACGAGTAGTCCGAACGCCGCATACTGCCAATATCGAGCCAGCTGGTTCGCGGGTATAAAACCTGCTCCGAGCCTAGCAGGATGACCTGAGTGGGCAAGTGACGAACGTGTGGGTTGAGCCCGCTGTCCTTGTTGACAGAGACTTGTGAGCCGTCACCAGGGACTGCTCGCAGCGAGCGATGAGCTTTTTTCAGCAATCCGCCGGGCCATGATCGTCGCGCAAAGGTTTTCCGCACGACCTTCCACGACTTCATCATTGTGAAACGGCTTTGGCTGCGGACTTGCTGGCATCTTTTATTCCAACCGCGGTCTTCTCCCCACCCTTTTCGGAGTATTTCACCGTGACCGTGGCGCCCTTCTTGGCGTCCAAGTAGGTGTCTACGCTGCCCGTCTCGACACCCTTGCCGGTGTCTTTTGCCGCTTTCACGGTCGTCTTGTCCGTGTACTTAATCGTGTGCTCGGTACCATCCGCCGTCTTGACAACGACGGTCTTGGTGGCCTTGTCGACGGACTTCACGACGCCCGAAACCTCATGAAAGACGTCGTCGGCAATTGCCCTCTGCCCGGCAAAACCGGCGACCAGAATGATCAGTCCGACAAGCAGGGTAACCCGCTTCGAATGAGCCAACATGGCAATTCTCCTTTGAGATTGTAGGTGTCTGGGTTTGTTCGGTCTGTCCTCAATCAGAGGCAATCTTACGAATTGCTTGCCGACCCGGTAACTGTCAAAACGGACAGGGGCAGCACCGGGACGATGGACTGGCACGAGGGATAGCCGCGGATTCGCGACCAGCCCGAAGCCTGGGCGGAACCTGGACAGCCTGTCGGTCGATGAGATCAGTGATTGGATCTGCCGCGGATGGTAAGCTCCGCCTCTGCGGACACATCCGCCAGCGTAACGTGCAGAGCACGCCGCTTCGGGTCATAGGTGGTTTTCAACGGATAAGTGCTGCTGGAAACCTTCGCTTCGGCATGGGCGGACGGCCAATCGTAGACGATCACCTCGACGAACTTCCACCACGGTGTGTAGGAACCTTCGCGGGCGTGGAACTTCAGGTGCATAGAGTTGGCGTCGGACTGGCAGGTCAAGGTCTGACGCAGGTACTCGCCCTGCTGATAGCGGAAGGTGTGACCGTCATCGAGATAGAGCGCGCCGCTGCAGTTGGAGCCGGGATAGACATGAAGTTCCAGAGGACCGCGGGGAATTTCGTCGGTGTTCTGAATCAAGGGCTGGAGGGGCAGGATGCTTCCGCCGCGGACATAGACGGGCATGGTGTCGAGGGGCGGATGGATCGGGCGAGGCTGGGGCAGACTGCTAGCAGAAGTGGCGCTGACGACATCGACGATCGAAGGAGGCTGCGGAGAAGCGGGCGCCTTCAGTCCAGTCCAGAAGTCGAACCAGTCGTGATCTTTCGGAAAGGAGACGGCGTAGTCATCGAGGGTTTCAGCAAACGGCGGCGGAGCGATCAGGAGGCTGGGGCCGAGCAGAAACTCTGTGTCGAGATGATCGAAGCCGGTCGAGAAAACTTCGGGGAACTCAAGGAACACGGGGCGCATCATGGGAAGGCCGGTGCGCGAGGATTCGTCGGCGAGGGAGTAGATGTAGGGCAGCAGGCGATATCGGGTCTCGATGTAGCGGCGGCGAATGGCTTCCTGCTCGGTTCCGTTGGCCCAGACTTCGTGGGACAGAGTGCCTTTGGCGGCGTGGTCGCGGCAGAGCGGAGAGAAGGCGGCGAGCTCGACCCAGCGGGTGAGCAGAGCGGGTGCGGGCGAACTGCCGAAGCCGCCAATGTCGGCGCCCACCATGGAAATGCCGCTGACTCCGAGATTGAGAACCATCTGCGTGGCCAGACGGAGATGGTTCCAGGTCGCGGCATTGTCTCCCGTCCAGGTGAAGCCGTAACGCTGACCTCCCGCGTAGGTGGCGCGAGTGAGGACGAAGGGACGCTCGTCGGGACGCAGTTTGAGCAGGCCCTCGTAGGTGGCGCGGGCATTCTCCAGGCCGACGATGTTGTGAATCTCGGCGTGGGTGGCGGTGCGGGAGGTGAAACCGGGCTCGTCGATGCGGTGAACGGTATTGAGGGGCATGGTCTTGTCGGGCCCGTCAAAGACCGAGGGTTCGTTCATGTCGTTCCAGAAACCGGCAACGCCATCCTCAACAAATTGGCGGTAGAGGCCGCCCCACCACTCGCGGGTTTGGGCGCGGGTGAAATCCGGGAAGACCGCGGGGCCAGGCCAGACGACGCCGACGAACTCGGTGCCATCGGGATTCTTCACGAAATGGTCGCCCGCCGCGCCCGTGTCGTACGGGGAGTAGCCCTGGTTGGGGGCGTGGGCGATGTGCAGGTCGGTGATGGTGACGGTACGGAAGTGTTGCTTGCGGAGATCGGAAACGAGGCCAGGGAAATTGGGGAAAGTTTTGGGATCGACGGTGAAGGGCCGATTCTTGAACTGGTAGTCGATGTCGAGGTAAAGCACGTCGGAGGGAATCGCGTCGGCGCGAAGACGTTTGGCGATTTCTCGCACCTGAGATTCCGGCGTGTAGCTGTAGCGCGACTGCTGGAAACCGAAGGCCCACAGCGGAGGAAGCGGCGGCGTTCCGGTGAGATAGGCATAGCTCTCCACCACCTGCTTCGGAGTGGGGCCATAGAGGAAGTAGTAGTCGAGCGGGCCGCCTTCGGAGCCGAAGGAAATCGCGTCGCGGGCCTGCTTGCCGAAGTCAAACCAGGTGCGCCAGGTGTTGTCGAGGAAGAGGCCGTAACTGCGCTTGCCGTTGATGGCTAGAAAGAAGGGAATGCTTTTATACAGGGGGTCGGTCGATTCCTGGGGGCCGATGTCGGTGTTCCAGAGCGAGTAAGCCTGATTCCTGCGGTCGAACGATCCGGTCTTGTCGCCCAGGCCGAAATAGTGTTCGTCGGCAGGCATTTGCTGGGAGACGGAAAAGCCGCCGAGTTGGAACTGGATGGGGCGGCCCACGGCGTCGGCGCAGATGACGTTGCCCGCGAGATCACGAATGACGACGCGGAGCGGATTGCGCTCCACGCGAACCTCCAGCACAGCGGTACGGAAGCCGACAAAGGCCGCGTCCTGGACGGGCTTCACGTCGACGGATTTTCCCCGTGGTCCGGGAAGGACGGCCCAGGATGCGTCCTCGGGGAGAGGACCGGGAGCGATGCGCACGCGGACGATGTCGTCGCGGAGCGCGGTGATGCGCAAAGTCGCCGAACCCGCCTGCAGTTCCATGCCGTCGCGCAAGGGCTGGGAACTGGTTACGGCTTCGAGTGTGACGGATTGTGAGGCAGGCTGTGCGAATCCTGGGGCCGACACGACGGCTGCTATCAGCACGAACAAAATGAGGGATCGCTGGCGGGAAAATGGCATCACGGAAACTCTTTCCATAAACGATTTTCTTCTAGGCAGCACCCATCATACTAACCGTTCCGCCGGGGGGAAGCCGCGCGGAGTTGACGCCCGCGGGAAAATCCGGTTGACAAAGGGCGCCGTGGCGGTGTATTTAACCTATCAGTTATTTAACTAAATGGTTCATTACAACCATGAATGATCGCTTGAGCGAAACTTTCGGCGCGCTGGCGGACCCGACGCGACGCGCCATTCTGGCGCGGCTGGCGTTGGGTGAGGCGTCGGTGACGGAACTGGCCTCGCCGTTTGCGATGAGCATGCCGGCGATTTCCAAGCATCTGAAAGTGCTGGAGCGGGCCGGACTGATCGCGCGCGGGCGGGAAGCGCAATGGAGGCCATGCCGGTTGCAGGCGGGTCCGCTGCAGGACGTGGCCGGGTGGGTGGAACATTACCGGCGGTTCTGGGAGCAGAGCTTCGACCGGCTGGATGACTATCTGCGGGAACTTAAGAAACAAGATGCGAAGCATAGAGAGAGGGAGAAGAAACATGTCCGCACCCAACGCAAAAATTAGCGGCACGATGGAATCTTCGGAATGGGATCTGGCGATGACCCGAGTGTTCGACGCGCCCCGGGGACTGGTGTTTAAGGCTTGGACCGAGACCCGGCACGTGGCGCAATGGTGGGGGCCGAAGGGATTCACGAACCCGGTTTGCGAACTGGACGTGCGGGCGGGAGGCGCGATCCGCATCCACATGCGCGCGCCCAATGGAGTGGTGTATCCGATGAAAGGAGTGTTTGAAGAGATCGCCGAGCCCGAGCGGCTGGTTTATATCTGCAGCGCGCTGGATGAAAACGGCAACTCCATGTTCGATGTGCTGAGCACGGTGATTTTTGCCGAGCAGCGCGGGAAAACGGCTCTGACCCTTCAGTTGCGTGTGATCAAGACAACCGCGCAGGCGCCGCAGTACCTCAAAGGGATGGAAGCGGGCTGGACGCAGAGCCTGGATCGTCTGGGCGAACACCTGGCGGGAACCAAATGAGAAAACTGATTTGGCTCATGCACAGGTCACTCGATGGGTTCGTGTCGGGACCAAACGGCGAGATGGATTGGGCCGGCGCGAGCAAGGATGACGAGTTGTGGGAGGACGTTTATGGGTCTGTTGGGCATGGTGGACGCTGCCTTGTTTGGACGCGTGAGGGCTGTCCGGAGTTCGTTTCTGGCTGATTGTGCATGAGCACAACTCGGTGCCGTTCCGAGACGTTGCGAGCGGTGTTCATGGTGGAGGAGTAGTTCCGAGCTATGGACGCGAGGTCCGTGCCAAGGAAGCGCCTCGCTGCGCTTGGCTGGACGGGCGAAGGCGCCCGTCCCCACATGGGGTTGGCGGGACGGGCGAAGAGGGCTGTCCCCACATTCGTTTAGCCACGCAACAACGGGCGGGTGAGGCAGGTGGGGCCGCCGCTGCCGTTGATGCAGATTTCGCTCCCGAGGAAGGTGCGGACGTCGAATCCGGCGTGGCGGAGGCGGTCGTTGGTTTTGCGATTCTCTTCAATGGCGAGCAGGCGCTTCCCGCCCAGCGCGAGCACATTGCAGGCCAGCGTGTCGCGCTCGGAGTCATCGATCTCAATGAAGTTGTAGCCGCGTGACTGGAGCAGTTCCACGGTCTCGACCGCGAGCCAGGCGAGATCGACCAGCGCGGTCCGCTCGTCGAGCAGGCTGATCAGGGACATCAGGTGCAGGCAGGCGGACGGTCCGGGACCGTAGGGGAGCGGCGCGGAGAGAACGTCGACTCCCTTGGGCGCGAGCAGGGAGCGCATCTGCTCGATGCCGGCGGCGTTGGTGCGGTAGCCATGACCGATGAGGAGCGTCTTCGGATCGAGCCAGAGAATGTCTCCGGCTTCGGTGGCGCCGGGATCGACGATCCTGGCCAGCGTGGGAACGCCGAACCGCAAACAGCAGGCGCCCTGGTGCTGTCCCTCGAAGACACGATTGAGTTTGCCGGGGCGCATGACGATCAGGCCGAAGTCAGTGGCGAGAGAAGCATCGTGGGCGTAGGCGGCGTCGAGTGAGAGTTCTGGCGCGGGAGCAAGTTCGAGGACTTCCGCGCCGGCAGCCGTGAGTTCGCGGCAGAGCGCGTCATGCTGCGCCTGAGCGGTTGCGAAGTCGGGCGCATGATGGAAACCGAGCTCGCGCCAGCGGGCGACACGTTCCGGCTGGTTCCATCCGGCGGTGCGAGGGGAAGACACCAGCACGCGCTGGAGCGGGCCAACCATGGAGTGTCCGTTAAAAGCCAGGCCGGTTTGGGAAGATGTGGGCAGGGCGTACCTCATGCATCGCGAGGAATCGGAACAACGGGAATGATTCTACGGCAGAGTTGAACGCAGAGAGAAATCGAAAATCCAGGTTGCGAAAACTTGCAAGCGTGCCGCGTCGCGGCTGGAGCTTGGCAGATTTTGGTCCGCCGCTATTCTGAGGCGGCGAAGGAGACGTTCGCGTCTGCAGGAGGGAGCAGGTCGCGGACGGCGTTCTTTTCTCTTTCTTTGCTGTGAGCGGCGCGTTTGCCGAGCCAGTGCTTGAGATGCTTGCGCGCCGCGGGGGCGAGTTTGGAGAAGAAGAGTCCGGCGCGGCCTTGATCGCTGGCCCAGATCACATCGGCGTGCCCCTGCAGGGTCACCTCGGTGCCGGGCAGCACGCAGCGAAATGGAAGGTTCGAGTTCATGGGCACGGGTTCGGTGGCCTGCAGGGCGAGGCCGTGCTCGCCGATATCGATACTGACGGCGGGAAGGGTTCCGTTTTCGAGGTCCAGATAGACCAGGGTTTTCACTTCGTAGCGAGTGGACTTGCGACGGTTCGATTTTCTGGCTTTTCTGCCGGCCTTCAGGGCTTCTTTGAGAGGCTCGGTGTCGAGGGGCCGGTAGAGAATGCGGCTGGCGCCGGACTGAAATGCCTGGCCGGTGCCGGGCCACGCCCGGCTGGCTACTGCCAGCAATGCCGGTTTCTGACCGGGAGGCAATAACGCCGCCATGCGGATCACCTCTTCGGCGCCGGGCAGATCAAAGTCCACAATGAGGGTGGAGCAGCGGCCGGTCATGACCGACTCCAGAGCCTCCTGCTGGGACGAGCAGCCCACCAGCTCGATTCCAAGGTCTTCGAGAGTGGCTGCCAAGGTTTCCAGGGATCGTTCGTCATGACACAGCACGGCCGCAGACTGGCGCATGAACTCCAAAGTACGGGCTCAGGCGAGGCCGGTAAATGTCACAGCGGTAATCTGCGGAGTGGTTACTGAAGCACCCTATAAATAGTGGAAAATGCTGGTGTTATCGGCTGTGGTGCGGTTTGAACGGCTGCGGGTCTTTACACTTTGCGATCTCGGAGAACTTTGAGGCAGGAAAGCATTTAACCGGAGAGCATTTAACCGCTGAGAGCGCAGAGGATTCGCAGAGTTCGCAAAGCACACCCTTAGGTGCCGGCGCTGTGCATTGCTTGAAGAGGCTGCGGAAACAATCATCATCAAAGCGAGGAGCATCCCTCAGGCGCAAAAGCGCGGAGACATTTTGACGGCTTAGCGGCACGAGTGGAACTCGTGCCCTTCCCAAGACCGCTCGAATGGGACTTTTTCCGCGGCCTGTGAAGGGTGCTATCTCGCGGCCGGGCGCGGGCTGCGGGCACTGTTATAATTAAAAATTGCGCTCATGACTACGAAGAGACTGATTCGATCGACGACAGTTTTGTCGGTACGACGCAACGGGAGTGTCGTTCTGGCCGGCGACGGGCAGGTGACGCTGGGCGAGTCGGTGATTAAGCACACGGCCAAGAAGATACGGCGGCTGTACAACGACAAGATTGTGGCCGGATTCGCGGGATCGACGGCGGACGCGTTTACGCTGTTCAGCCGGTTCGAAGCCAAGTTGGAGCAGTATCACGGTAACCTGGGCCGGGGCGCGGTGGAACTGGCCCGGGACTGGCGCACGGACAAGTTCCTGCGGCACCTGGAAGCGTTGCTGCTGGTTTGCGACAAGGAGCAAACATTTCTGCTGAGCGGGCAAGGCGACGTGATTGAGCCCGACGGCATGGTGGCCGCGATCGGCAGCGGCGGGCCGTACGCGCAGGCGGCGGCGCAGGCGTTGTCGGAACATACGCAGCTCTCGGCCCGGCAGATTGCCGAAGAAGCCATGAAGATTGCGGGCAAGATGTGCATTTATACCAATGACAAGGTAACGATTGAAGAACTGTAAGAGTGTGGGGACAGCCGCCCTCGGCGTCATTCCGCTGAGATCGAGTTAGGAGTTACAGTCGAGCTTCGCTCGACGGACAGCCGAGGGCGGCTGTCCCTACATGAGCATCTATGGCTATTTACCTTCCCTCTTCCGCTGAAGAAGAACAGCTTGCGCTGGACGAACTGACGCCGCGCGAGATTGTCGTTGAACTCGACAAACACGTGATTGGCCAGAAGGACGCCAAGCGCGCCGTGGCCATCGCGCTGCGTAACCGCATGCGGCGGCAGAAGCTTTCGCCGGAACTCGCCGAAGAGATCATCCCGAAGAACATCATCATGATTGGGCCCACGGGCGTGGGCAAGACGGAGATCGCGCGGCGGCTGGCCAAGCTGGCGAATTCTCCGTTCTTGAAAGTCGAGGCCTCGAAGTTTACTGAAGTCGGCTACGTAGGGCGGGATGTCGAATCGATGGTGCGCGATCTGGTGGAGATCGCGATCGACAACGTGCGCGAAGAGAAGCTGGAGGACGTTGCCGACAAGGCGGAATTGAATGCGGAAGAGCGGCTGCTGGATATTCTGCTGCCGCCGTCACCACCGCCGCGACCAGAGGCGGCTTCGACTGCGGGCGGCGTGGTGATTGATGGGAGCACGGCTTTGACGGAGTCTTCCAGCCGGACACGCGAGAAACTGCGGCAGCAGCTGCGCGAGGGAAAGCTCGATGACCGCACGGTGGAGATCGATGTGCGGGAACGCAACTTCCCGTCGTTTGAAATCCTGACCAACCAGGGCGTGGAGGAGATGGACGTCAACATCAAGGATATGTTGCCGAACATCTTTGGACAGCGGACGAAGAAGCGGAAGATGAAGGTAAATGAGGCCTTCGAGTACCTGATTCAGGAAGAGGAGCAGCGGCTGATCGACATGGACCAGGTCACCCGCATGGCGATCGATCGGGTGGAGAACGCGGGCATCGTGTTTCTGGACGAGATCGACAAGATCGCCGGGCGCGAAGGCGGGCATGGGCCGGACGTTTCGCGGGAAGGCGTGCAGCGCGACATTCTTCCGATCGTGGAAGGGACGACTGTCAACACGCGGTACGGGATGGTGCGCACTGATCACATCCTGTTTATCGCGGCGGGCGCATTTCACGTTTCGAAGCCGAGTGACCTGATTCCCGAGTTGCAGGGGCGGTTTCCGATTCGCGTGGAACTGCAGTCGCTGACGATGGAAGATTTCGTGCGGATTCTGACGGAGCCGAAATCTTCGCTGGTGAAGCAGTACACGGCTTTGCTCGAGACTGAGGGCGTGAAGCTGGAGTTCACGAAGGAGGCGCTGGACGAGATTGCGCACTTTGCTTTCCGCGTGAATGAGAGCACGGAGAACATCGGGGCGCGGCGCCTGCATACGATCATGGAGCGCGTGCTGGACGAGTTGAGCTTCGACGCGCCGGAGAAGAAGGGCGAGCACGTCACGATCGACGCGGATTACGTGCGCAAGATGCTGACCGATATCGTGAAGGATCAGGATTTGTCGCGGTACATTCTGTAGAAACCCAATCAACCACAGAGGACACCGGGACACAGAGGAATTTTCTGAAAACTTCCTCTGTGTCCTCAGTGTCCTCTGTGGTTTATCTTTTGATTATGAAAACCATTGATCGTGCCCGGCTGCAGTCCCTGATGCAACGCGAACAGAAGAAGTTTGTGGACGAGCGTCCGAAGTCGAAGGCGCTGTTTGAGCGGGCGCGCAAGTCGCTGCTGGCGGGCGTGCCCATGAACTGGATGGTGAAGTGGGCGGGGGCGTTTCCGCCGTTCGTGCGGGAGGCGCAGGGGGCGCACTTCTTCGATGTGGACGGGCATCGCTACGTCGACTTTTGCCTGGGCGATACGGGAGCGATGACCGGGCATTCTCCCCATGCCACGGTGAAGGCCATGGAAGAGCAGGCGCGGCGCGGGATCACGCTGATGCTGCCGGGGGAAGATTCGATTTTCGTGGCGGAGGAACTGCAGAAGCGATTCAACCTGCCGTACTGGCAATTCGCGCTCACGGCGACGGATGCGAACCGGTTCTCGATCCGGCTGGCGCGGCAGATCACGGGGCGGCCGAAGATTCTGGTCTTCAACTGGTGCTATCACGGCACGGTGGATGAGACGTTCATTACTCTGGGAGCCAATGGCGCGGCGGGGCCGCGGCCGGGAAACATTGGGCCGCCGGTGAATCCGGCGGTCACGACGAAAGTTGTCGAGTTCAACGATGTGGATGCATTGGAGGCGGCGCTCGTCTCGGGCGATGTGGCTTGCGTGCTGGCCGAGCCGGCGATGACGAACGTGGGCATCGTGCATCCGCAGCCGGGATATCACAAGGCGCTGCGGGAACTGACGCGCGAGTACGGGACGTTGCTCATTATTGATGAGACGCACACGATCTGCGCGGGGCCGGGCGGATACACGCGAGCGGAGAATCTTGATCCGGATGTCTTGGTCTTCGGCAAGGCCATTGGGGGAGGCATCCCGGGAGCGGCTTACGGCTTTTCGCAGGAAGTTGCGGAGCGCATTGCGGCCAAGCACGAACTGGAGAATTGCGACGTGGGTGGAATCGGAGGCACGCTGGCGGGGAATGCTTTGTCGCTTGCAGCCATGCGGGCCACGCTGACGAAAGTTCTGACCAAAGAGGCGTTCGACCGCATGATTCCGTTGGCGGAGCGCTGGACCAAGGGTGTGGCCAAGGCGATTGCGGATGCGGAGCTTCCCTGGCACGTGACGCGGCTGGGATGCCGGGCGGAATATCTTTTTGGCGCCGAACCGAAAAATGGCGGTGAGGCTCACGACGCGATGGACTTTGAACTGGAACGATTCATGCATCTCTACGCCATGAATCGGGGAATTCTGCTCACGCCGTTTCACAACATGGCGCTGATGTCGCCGCAGACGGAAGCGGAAGATGTGGACCGGCATACGAAGGTGTTTCGCGAGGCGGTGGGGGAGTTGGCGGGCTAGGCTGACGCTGCCCAGGGGCTAAAGCCCGCGTCCCTCGTGACGTCTGGCGGCACGGCTAAAGCCGCGCCCTGATACAAATCGGGTTCGTTAGACTCCAGGAGCCGTGCCCTGATACAAATCGCTTTCGCTAGACTCCACGAACCGTGCCCTGATGCGGATCGAGAAGTTTCCTGAGTTCCAAAAGCGCGCCTTGCAGATCGGGCCCAGGCTCGCTCTCCAAAACCCGAGGCTCGTTCAATAGCCGGGGTGGGTCTGTTAGTCTGTCTTGTTCTGCATGAGACGCTACCCGCCGAAGCTCTTGCTGGCTCTGGGTGCGCCGTTGATGTTCACGGCGTGCGCGACGATTGGGGCGCCGCTGCCCCCGTCGTTGGAATTGCCGAAGCCGCCTGCGGATCTGCGGGCCGTGCGCAAGGGCGATCGCGTGATTCTTACCTGGACGGCTCCCAGCCTTACCACCGACCGGCAGACGGTGCGGAGCCTGGGCCCGACCCGGATCTGCCGGGGACTTGAAGCGAAGCTGACGCAGTGCGGCACTCCGGCGGGGGAGACGGTTGTACAGCCGAGTCCCGGCACGACGAAGTCTCCCAGCCAGAAAGTGGCCGGCTCGTACACGGACTCGCTGACCGGGCAACTGCTGAGCGACAATCCTTCCAGCTTTATTAGTTATGCCGTCGAAGTGCTCAATGCGGGTGGCCGCGGCGCAGGGCTTTCGAATGCGGTGCAGGTTTCGCGGGCTCGCACTCTTCCCCCACCGCAGGACTTCGGCGCGCACGTCACGGCACAGGGAGTGGTACTGACCTGGACGAGCGACCTTCCGCCGGCGCCTCCTACCGACACTCTGCGCTACGTCTATCGCGTGTATCGCCGTCCGGAAGGCTCGCAGGAGCAGATTCTTGCCGGCGAACTCCCGGCAGGAGGCGCACGCAGTTTCACGCTTACCGATTCGAGCATCGAGTGGGAGAAGACGTACGAATATCATGCGGAGGCGGTCACGGTAGTAGGGCCGGAAAACAAGCCTGAGGTGCAGGTCGAGGGAGACGACACGCCCGAGATCAAGGTTTTTGCGGATGATGTTTTCCCGCCGGCGGTTCCCTCGGGGCTGCAGGCGGTGTCTTCGGGGCCGGGACAGACAACCTTTGTCGATCTGGTGTGGGCGCCGGTGACCGACGTCGATCTAGACGGATACAACGTGTACCGACATGAAGAGGGGTCTGCTCCGGTGAAGGTAAATGCGGAGTTGGTGAAGGCGCCGGCTTACCGGGACGCGAACGTGGTCTCGGGGAAGAATCATTTTTATTCCGTGTCTGCGGTGGACGTTCGCGGGAACGAGAGTGCGCGGTCGGAGGAGACGAGTGAAACGGTGCCGTGAGGGAGTCACGGGGGCTAAAGCCCGCTAGGATCCTGGAGGGCTTACGCGGCCCTGAAGGGCCGCTCTTCCACTGTGGCTCGGACAGTAAGGAGTTCTACGACGTGGCTCGGACAGTAAGGAGTTCTACGACGAGGCTCGGACAGTAAGGAGTTCTTCGACTACGATGGCGCAGAGGGCATTGAGTGCTTCAGGAGCCCGATCGAATGGCTGCGCGGGAGAGTGGTTCCAGCGGTGCTATTCGGAAAATATTTGCCTTCGGTGCGCTTCAATTTCCGCGGATATGGTTAGATAGAGGGCGATGAGATACTGCCGATTCCAATTCAATGGCCAGGCCCAGTACGGGCTGGTTGAGTCCGTGGGCGGGCGGGACGCGATTGTGCGGGTACTCCTGACTGCTCCCGAGGAGGCCGACGGGGACATGGAAAGCCTGCGCACGCGGCGCATCGAGGCGATTCCGCTGGAGGAAGCGGCGCTGCTGCCTCCGGTGCGGCCGTCGAAGATCGTGTGCGTGGGGCGGAATTATCGCGAGCATGCTGCGGAACTGGGACACGAGGTGCCGAAGGAGCCGCTGATTTTCTTTAAGCCTACATCTGCACTGCTGCCGCCGGGAGGGACGGTGCGGCGGCCGAAGATTTCGCAGCGGGTCGATCATGAGGGCGAGTTGGGTGTGGTGATAGGCAAGACCTGCTACCAGCCGGACGCGGATGAGGACATCCGGCAGTACATTTTGGGATACACCTGCGTGAATGACGTCACGGCGCGTGACCTGCAAAACAAAGACGGGCAGTGGACGCGGGCCAAGGGCTTCGACACGTTCTGCCCGGTGGGGCCGGTGGTGACGGATGAAATTGATCCGTGGGCCGGCGTGGGCGTGGAAACGCGCGTCAATGGCGAGGTGCGGCAGCAGGGCAACACGCGGGATTTCATTTTTCCGCTGGACGTGGTGATTCGGCATATTGCGCAGGCGATGACTTTGTTCCCTGGGGATTTGATTCCGAGCGGGACGCCTGCTGGCGTGGGGCCGCTGGTGGCTGGGGATGTGGTGGAGGTCAGCGTGGAGGGAGTGGGGACGCTGAGGAATTCAGTGGTGGATGAATAGTTGTCCTTAGTGTGTGACCTCGAGAAGCCAGATATCGGAATTCGACGATCGCTCTACTGCAGCCGGAACCTTTCCTTCATCAGCCTTTGAAGGCGGGGCTTGTAGAGGAGGTCGAAGGCGAGTTCTTTGTCGGGGAACATGGCGAGGGCGGCGCGCTTGGCTCCGGCGGCTAGTTCGGAGGCTTCCTCCACGGTGAGGTTGGGGTCCTGGCCGATGACGGACATGACCATGCTGATCATCACCTGCAGGCGGCGGATTTTTCGGGCTTCCTCTTCGCGCTCTTGCTGCTCCGGCATGGGAAAGCTCGGTTCCTGCCTGGCCTGCTGATGCATGTTCATGGAGTCCCCTTTTTCGTCCCACATAAATACGCCCACAGCTTTGGATGACGCGACGCGGTCCGGCGTTGCGCCGATGGTTCCTGCCATTCTGCCCCATTTGGGGAGGAAAGCAACTACACAAAGGTGTCGTTCTGGGGTCATTCCTGTAGGTTCGAGGCGGGCGAGAAGCGGAGCATGGAAAGCTTGTGGGCTTTAAAACAAAACACGTAGCCCCGGATGCATTCGTCCGGGGGCGTTGGGAGACAAGCGAAAATCCCCACTTCTCGCAAAGAACGCGAGAAATGGGGCACCCGGGGGGACAAGCGAGAATCCCCACTTCTCGCAAAGAACGCGAGAAATGGGGCACCCGGCCGGAAATGCGGCACCCCGGAAGAACACGCGGAGCTACGCTCCTGGACAGCCGGGGGCGGCTGTCCCCACATGAGCAGTTGTCCCCACATGCGCGGGGGAAGAGTAAAATCAGTCGGGTAGCATGGAATCGGACAAGCCGCTCCGCCCGATTTCAGATTGGAGATGTCATGGCAGAACCTGGCAGTCCGGCGGCCGACACGCAGCCGAATCCTGATCCTCACGAGAAGCTGGTCAAAGTGTTTGACTCGGAGCAGGAACCGGAGGCGCTGGTGGTCAAGGGGTTGCTCGATTCGGCGGGCATCGACAGTGATCTTACGTCGGCATCCCTGGTGCAAGATGCGTTCCCGGGTCTGGGTGGAATGATCATTCTGGTGCGGGAAGAGGATGCGGAGGCGGCGCGGCGGGTGATCGCGGAAGGACTCCGGTCAGCGCCCGACGACGACGAAACGGCGGAGATCGCGATTATTGAAGAACCGCCACCGAAGGGGTGACGGAGTGGCCGTCGAGGTAGAAGGTGACGGCGCCATCGAGATCGGTACGGTAGACGCGGGCTCCCGCGTCGGACAGGCGACCTAGAACATCGGTGCGGGGCAGGCCAAAGGAATTGCCCGATCCCACGGAAATGACGGCGAACTGGGGTTTGACGGCGGCAACCAGTTCGGGAGTGGTCGCGTTGTCGCTTCCGTGATGACCCACGCGTAGCAGACTGGCGCGAGGGTGATAGAGCGCGGCGACGCGGCGCTCGACGGTTTTTTGCGCATCCCCCTCCAGAAGAGCAGACGAATCGCCAAAGCTTACGCTGCAACACCATCGAATCATTGTTCAGTGGCTTGGAGCTGACGAACCAGTCGCGCGGAGGAAACAGTACGCGGACAGTGGCTCCGCCAAGTTCGAATTCGTCTCCGGCCCAGTGGCGCACGACCGTGACGCCGAGCGCTTGCGCCGTGGTGATGACGTTCTCGAGAGCCGCGCTGGGCGGCAGCAAGCCCACCCACAATTCCTTCGGCTTGAAATTCTTGAGCACGGCGACCATTCCTCCGATGTGATCGGAATGGCCGTGGGTGATGGCGACGGCATCGAGGCGCGAGATGCCGCGGGTCCAAAGATAGGGAGAGACCACGTCTTCGCCGAAGTCGAGTTGCGAGCCGCCGGGGCCGATGGGACCTCCGGCATCGACCAGCACGGTGCGGCCCTGCGGGGTGACGAGCAGAGTGGAATCGCCTTCGCCCACGTCGATCGAAGTTACCTCCAACACTCCCGGACGCAGGTGCGGCGCCGCCGGCACGAACGCGAGCACGAAAGAGGCCAGCAGGATCGCCGCTAGTCCGACGACTGCGAGAGCGGCGCGCCGGTGCGCCGCCCACATGGCCAGAACAAGCGCGGCCGCGGCCAGCACAATCACAAGAGTGGAGGGCAGGGCAACGCGCAGATCGGCGAGCCGCAGGGCCCCCAAGCCGCGCACGGTTCCAGTGATCCCGTGGAGCGCGAACGTGGTCAGAAGCGCCGGGACTTTGGCCAACCAGGGTGAAATGTATCCCAGGCCCAGAGCGGCAACGGCGGCAGGCATCATCAACTGCGTCAAAGGCACGACGATGACGTTCGAAGGCAATCCGATGGTGGTGGCGCGATGGAAGTAATACGCCATGGGCAGGGCCAGTCCCATCTGCATGACGGCGGAGATGAAGAGCAACTCCCACGCACGTCAGGCAGAAAGCTGTCGAACCGCGGACCAGGCGGCGCGACCACTTCTCTCCTACGAAACGAGCCACGCGCGCGGCAATGAACTGCAGATCCACGCGAAACTGGGCCACCCGCGGAGGCAGAAGTGCAGCGAAGTCGATCGAATCCCAGTTGGCGAGCGCTCGCTTTTAGTGTTGGGAGGTGCGCTGCAGGATGGGGATCCCGATCGCCGCCACGATCAGCACGCAGACGAACGTCATCTGGAAGCTGGCGGTGAAGAGCTGGCGCGGGTCAAAGACCAGCAGTCCGAGGGCGGCCGCGCCCAGGGCGTTGACCATGGCGCGGTCGCGGTAGAGCAGGCGCGTCCCAAGATAGATGGCGCACATCAGCGTGGCACGCCAGACGGGAGCGCCCACCTCGGTGATGAAGGCATAGGCGACGCAGAATGCCACCGTCAGGAGCGTGGCCGGAACTTCGCCCAAGCGCAGGCGGCGCAGGGTCCAGAACACCACGAAGGCCAGGATGCTGACGTTCATCCCCGAGACGACCAGGACGTGGTAGGTGCCCGAGCGCTGAAAGTCGACGCGGGTGTCGCGGTTGATGAAGGCTTCTTCGCCGATGACCATCGCGTCAATCAGAGCCGCCTCGCGCGGAGGCCATAGCTGGTGCACCTTGGCGACGACGCCGCGGTGCAGGCGGCTGCGCCAGGAGGCGATCCGGCTGCCGGAAAACCCGGGAAGCCGTTCGACCGTTTCAATTTTGGCGGAAGCCCAGCGCGGCGATGCCGCGATCGGCGAGATATCCCTGATAGTCGAAAGCGCCGGGATTTCGAAAATTGCGCGGCAGCCTGAGCTTGGCAGAGAAACGGATGCGGTCGCCGTAATGGAAGACGGGCATCGCGGCGGAGGGCTTGGCTGGGTCCGGGTCGGAGTTTTCCTCCAGAGCGGCGGGGTTGGGGCGCGGGCTGTAAATGCTGAGGCGGATGCTGGAATGGACGGCTGTCGCTCTGGCCTGGCGTGGTCTGGATTGCTTCGGTTTCGACGTCGAGGATTTGCCTGATTTCGTTGAGACCGCGCTGCTGCAAGCGGCCATCGCGGGTCACATGGGCGGTGATTTGGAGTTCCTGCCGGCCCGCATAGGGGTCAATGCTGGTGTCGAGGCGGGTGGCGGCTACCGCGCACTTGAATGTGCAGGGCCCCCGCAAGGAAGAACGCTCCCAGGGCAAGCGTCCAACCCAGGCCAGAGCGCCGCCGCGCGAAGTAGACGGCTGCACGCCACGAAACATCGCTCCAGCGACCACCCACCAGAGAGTGGGCCGCCACAGGTAGACTCCGGCGACGATGCCCAGCGAGTACGCCAGCGCAGCCCAGAGCATGGGTTGGCGGGCTGCCTTGAGGTGGAAGGCGGGAGGGCCGGCGGGTGTCGGATTTCCGTTCATAGGCCAGACCGACGCGGCACCGAGGGCGGGGCGCCCCTTCGGGACAGCCGGCAAGATGCCGGCGCTACTGGGACTTCGTTCCGGCGGACAGCCGAGGCGGCTGGCGCTACATGAGTCATCGCACCAGGTGCACTACGCTTTCCAGGTGGTAGGTCTGCGGAAACAGATCCACCAGGTGGACTTGCTGGACGCGATAGCCGGCGGCGAGCATGGGCACGAGATCGCGCGCCAGGGTCGCTGGATCGCACGACACATAAATAACGCGTGGCGCGCCCAAGATCGCCAATAACCGCGCCACGCGTTCTCCCAGGCCACTCCGGGGCGGGTCAACCACCGCAAGGTCGGGCTTATTAAGGATATGAGGGAGGACTGAACCCTTCCCGACTCGCCCTGGATTCTCCGCACGGGCCAGGTACTGCTCCGTGGTGGCCTGAACTGCCTCTCCATTCGAGGACTGATTGTAAGCAAGATCGGCGAAGGAAGTCTGTGACGATCTCTACAGAAACGACGTGATGAAAGTCACCTGCCAGGGCTGTGGAAAACAGACCTGCACCTGCGTACAGGTCGAGAGCCAGTTCGCCGGATTGGCCCGCGGTGACGATGTTTACGAGCTCGTCAGTTAAATGGCGGTTGGTTTGAAAGAAAGAACCGGCACTCACGCGATACTTGGCACGCTGCGTGTGATAGGTCAGATACGAGGCGCCGACGGCAACCAGAATTTCGGGAGCTCCTGCTTTACGATCGCCGGGATTTGGTTCGCGGAAGGCCACGACCCCTGCGATTTCGGGCAGGCTGGAGCGGAATTCCTCGGCCCACGCGCGCACGGCAGCGCGGCGAGCTTCACGGGCGCAGCCGACGTCTACCAGCAACTGCGTGTCGTCTGCGTTGGCGAAGAACTCGACCTCGCGCACGCCCTCGGGAACCTGGCCCGCGCGACCGCTCCGCCAGAGAGACGCGATGCCGCGGTTGACGAGCGGCGAACTGATGGGACACTCTTCGACCGCCAGCAGTTCGTGCGACGCCATCTTGAAATATCCCGCGGCGAATGCCGGGCTGCGTCTGCACCTGCAGGCGCGACCGGTTGCGGTAGTTCCAGGGCGGCGAAGGATGGACCTCGATGTCGAAGGGCAAGTCGAGCTTGGCGGTGCGGCGCAGACTCTCGCGCAGGATTTCTTTCTTGATCTCGAGTTGGTGCTCGTAGGTGGTGTGCTGGTAGTGGCATCCGCCGCAGCCGGTGAAATGCGGGCAGGCGTGCCGGGACCCGATGCGGGGACGGTTCGACGATCGAGTCCGCCTTCGCCCGCGCGAAGCCCGGCTTCTGCTCGGTGAGGGAGGCATCGATTTTCTCCGGAGCCAGGACAAAGGGGACGAACACGGCCTTGCCGCGTCCGCGGGCTTCATCAGTGTCAGGAGCAGCGGGCAAACGGGCCAGGCCGTCGCCGCCGTAGATCATCTTTTCGATGGTGAGGAGCAAGACTTGATTCTACGGTATAAGGAAGGCGCAACCCGAATGGCGGAGTCGCGACGGTTCAAAACCATTTGTTTTTGGGGGCGGGCAACTTCTCCTTCGTTATGGGGTTCAGAATGAGGCAAAGATTGGTTTACCAGGAGCAGGCCGCAATGAACGCTTCTTCGTTTCGGACCGGGGTCGCATTCCTTCCGCTCGTCTTCTCGCTCATCCTGGCGGGTTGCGGAACAAGTTCTCACGTTTGCAATGCCAGCGGCGCAAGTTGCTGCGGCGCGGGCCTTTGCCCCCTGCAACCCGGCCCCGAGATGCTCTACGCGACCACTTCGCTGACCAACCCGAATCAGATTCTGACCATGACCATCGATCCAAAGACCGGGGGGTTAGGCTCTGCAAGCAACACGCCCGGACCGTACAACAGCCTGGGGCTGACTGCTGTGAATGGCCAATACCTCTACGCCTCTGACACTTCCAGCGCTGAAGTTTTCGGCTACGCCATCAATCAAACTACGGGGGCGCTCTCCGCGCTGGCTGGGTCGCCGTTTTCGACCGGCCCGCTCAGCGTCCCTACAGGCCTGGGTGCGGCGCCGGGAAGTTCCACGCCATTTCTCTATGCCGCCGACGCGGGCGCAATCGACGGATTTAGCGTCGACCCCATGAGCGGTTCACCCACGCCGATTCTGGGCTCTCCGTTTGCGTCGGGAACCAATGTATGGCTGGCCGTCGACCCCCTCGGCAAGTTTCTGTATTCCACGGACCTGAATCCGCCGGGCGGCATTTTCGGGTTCACCATCGGTTCCACCGGTGCACTCAGCGTGGTTGCGGGCTCTCCGTTCCTGATTCCTGGACAAACCGTGAGCAACAGCCAACCCGTCGGCATAGTGAACACGGGCACGTTTGTATATGCCGGACTGAGTGCGACCAACCAGATCGCGGCCTTCTCCATTGTGATGGGAACGGGCGCGCTGACACCCGTGCCCGGCTCTCCCTTTCCTGCTGGAGTGAACCCCAATCTGCTGGTGATAGGCCGCGGGGGTTTCCTGTATGCACTGAACGCGTTCGATCCACCATTTCCGGCTACAGCATCAACCAGACCAGCGGCGCGCTGACAGCGATCCCCGGCTCCCCCTTCCAGATTGTCGGTGGCACCATGACCACGGATCCCTATGGGCAATATTTGTACGTGACGGGCGCGGGCGGTATTCAGGCGTTCAGTATTGACGCCACAACGGGGATGCTCACACCCCTGACGGGCTCTCCTTTTCCGGCCAGCGGCGCCTTCTATTTGCAGGCGGTGCAAGTGCCTCCGCCAACCATACCGTAGTCTTGCCGGCCTCGAAACGGCGGCGCGCTCACACTGAGAGAGCTACTTGCGGACGGTCCAAGCCAATCCGTCGGGCTGTTTGCCGGCGGAGATTTGCCCGGTGACTTCCAGGGTCTTCAAATCCACAACCGCGACCTTGTCGTTGGTGCTGACGGCTACGTAGGCGCGGGAACCATCGGGAGCTATGAGGATGCCGGCGGCGCCGCCGCCAAGGTTGAGCTGCTTCACCTCTTTGCGAGTGGACGCGTCGATCACTACGAGGCTGGTGTCTGCGGAGCGCGCACCGAGAGCGGAGATCAGGACCAGCTCTGCCATCGGGCGTGAACTTCAGGCGGTTCGCGCCCTTCACAGGAATGGGAAGTGTCTGGATCGCTTTTTTGGTGGCGACGTCAATGATGGTGACGGTGGCATCGCGGGCGTTGGCGGCCCAGATTTCCTTTCCGTCGGGCGAGATGTCGAAGCCTTCGCAGCCCTGGCCGGCAGGGACGTTCGTGACCTCCCAGGTCAGGCGCGGGCCGCCTGGAGGATTGAAGCCGCCGCTCGGCGGGGCAGTTTGTTCGATGATGCTGATGGTGGCGGAGTTGACGTTCGAAGTGAAGATCTTGTCGAGGCCGTGGGCCACGATGATCATGTGGGTTCGATCCTGTCCAGTGCCGAGAATCCAATCCACGCGCTGGGTGGCAGGATCGTAGCGGCCAATGATTTTATTGGTCTCTGCGGTGAAATAGAGTTTGCCGCCCGCGAAATCTAAGCCGTGAGTGGAACGCAACGCGCCGAGGTCGATGGGAGGCAGCGCCTTGCGGGCAACCAGATCGACGACGGAGATCGTGTTCAAAGTGCTGTCCGGACCGCCGTAGTTTGAGATGTAGGCGAGTTTGCCGTCGTCGGAGGCGATGATCTCGTGGGGATCGGGGCCGGAGGGGATGAGCGCCAGTACCTGCAATGTGGCGGGGTCAACGATGGAGACCGTGTGGTCGCTTTTTGAAAGAACCAGGAGGGTAGGCGAGGGCGCCTGGGCGAACGCGGCGGTGGCGATGAAAGCGTTGTTGCGATGAAGCAATAGATGTGTCGCAGGAATCTTGTGGTGCCACTCATGGCATGTCCTCCCGACTTCTGGGCAGCTAGTTTACAACGCTCGGCCGGCGGCGGCGCCGGAGGCCCAGGCCCACTGGAAGTTGAAGCCTCCGAGATGGCCGGTCACGTCGACGACTTCGCCGATGAAGAACAGGCCGGGGACTTTGCGGCTCTCCATCGTCTTGGCTGACAGTTCGTCGGTATCGACTCCGCCGGCGGTCACTTCGGCTTTCTCGTAGCCTTCGCGTGCCTGTGGGAGAGATGGTCCACGCATGCGCCTGCTGCTCGAGATCGGCCAGCGCGGTGTTTGTCCATGAAGCAGGAGCGTGGTAGTTCGAGCCAGCGGTCGGCCAGGCGAGCGGGCAAGGTCTTGCGGAACTCTGATCGCAGTGCGGTCAGGGTGCGCGGCGTTTTGGGATCGCGGAAGACTGTGGTCAGCTCGCTTTCCGGAGCGAGGTCGATCCGGATCTCCCGCGGCTTCTTCCAGTAGGAGGAAATCTGCAGAATCGCCGGACCGCTGAGGCCGCGATGGGTGATCAGCATCTTTTCGCGGAACTGCTGCCCGTTGCAGGAGGCGATCACCTCGGCGGACACGCCGGTGAGGTCGCAGTAGCGGGAGCGGTCTTCTGGTTCGAGCACCAGAGGCACGAGTCCCGGCCACGGTTCGCGAATCTTGAGGCCGAACTGGCGCGCCAAGTCGTAGCCGAAAGAGGTCGCGCCAATTTTTGGAATCGAAAGGCCGCCGGTGGCGACTACCAGCGTGGGCGCGTGGAATTCCGCGTCTGGCGTGCGCACGACAAACTCGGTGGTCCGGCTCACTTCTCGAATCTTTGCATTCAGGAAAATGCTCACGTGGGCGGACCGGCATTCTTCTTCGAGCATCGCGAGGATGTCGCGAGCGGAACGGTCGCAGAACAGTTGGCCCAGCGTTTTTTCGTGATAGGGAATGTGATGTTTTTCGACGAGTGCGATGAAATCCGCGGGCGTGTAGCGGGCCAGGGCCGACTTGGCAAAATGCGGATTGGAAGAGAGGAAATTCTCGGGCTGGCAGTGGAGGTTGGTGAAATTGCAGCGGCCGCCGCCGGAGATGAGGATCTTCTTGCCCAGACGGTCGGCGTGATCGAGGAGGGCGACGCGGCGTCCGCGCTTGCCGGCCTCGATCGCGCACATCAGGCCGGCTGCGCCACCGCCGAGAATCAGTGCGTCGAATGATCGAGTCACTTTGGTGAACAGCATACCTCAGCGGCTGAAGCCGCGGTTTTTGCGACGTTTACGGCACGGCTAAAGCCGTGCCCTGATACGAACCCAGCAGGATTACAGCCAGGTTACAGGCAGGATTACAAGGTTACAAGCAGGATTACATGTAAAACAAACTCAGGCGCGGGAGTCCGTATTTCTCCAGCAGACGCTTGTGAACGTATTGCTTTTGCAGTTGGTCGATCTGGGCGCCGGACATTTTGCGGCGGTAGGGAGCGAGATCGCGGTCGGCCTCGGCGCGGACCGTGACGATTTCTTCGTCCGGAGTGGAAGCCAGCAGCACGGCGAAGAGCTTTTCTTCGAGCACGGTCAGGCGGCGCTCCAGGTCTTCCAGACGCGCGGCCGGTTTCTTTTCCAATCCTTCGGCAAGATGGCGCAGAGTCGTTGCCGCTTCGAGCGCCATCGGTCGAGCGGAGACTCCGCTGCCCTGCGGGCAATTTCGCGGCTTCGAGCAAATCTGCATTGCGACGCAGGAAAGGAGCGACCACTGTCGGCTCAAACCCCTGGCTGGCACGGGGCTTTGCGGGAAGTGACGACTCCCCGTCCGCCGCGCCCACCGCCGCTTCTTTCATGTCTTCGGCCGCGGCCAGCACCAGCTTGCGAACAGTAGGCCAGGCTGTTCACCTTCTTGGTTTTTGACGGGACGCTGGTCGTAGCGGTCGAAAGCTTCGTCGATGCCGCGCAGCACGGCTTCAAGGGAATGCCGGCATCTTTCCAGGTTTCAATCAGCGCCCAGTCGAGAGTCGAGAGCAGCAGTCCGCCGCCGCGGCGCTGCAGGTAGCGGTCTTCGATCTCGGTGAAGTAGTTGAAGTAATTTTCCACGGCAGATCAGCGGGAAGAACGCGGGGCCGGAACTGTGGACGCGCCGTCACCATTCTTCGGCTTGGGCTGGCGCGGATTTTGACGACGGCTTCGACGCGGCTGGGAGCGCGGCTTCGGCGAAGCAGCATCTCTGCGGGCCGACCCATTCCGCTCCCAGATGATGCGCAAGCCTTCGAGCGTCAGGAAGTCGTCGACATTCTTGATGTATTTCGATCCCGTGCCGATCATGGGCCCCAGTCCGCCGGTCGCGATCACGCGCGTCTCCTGGCCCAGTTCCGCGAGCAGCAGTTCGAGGATGCCGTCCACCAGCCCGAGATATCCGTAATAGAGACCGGATTGCAGGCTGCCGACGGTATTCGATCCGATCACGCGGGCGGGCTTGCGGATCTCGACACGCGGCAAGCGGGCGGTGCGTTCAAAAAGCGCGTCGGCGGAAATGCCGATGCCGGGGCAAATCACGCCGCCGAGGTATTCGCCCTTGGCCGAGACGCAGTCGAAGGTGGTGGCCGTGCCGAAATCGACGATCACGCAGGGACCGCCGTATTTTTCGAAGGCGGCGACCGCGTTGACGATGCGGTCGGCGCCGACTTCCGCCGGATTGTCGTAGTGCACCGGCATACCGGTCTTCACCCCGGGTTCGATGGCGAGAGGGCGCAGATTGAAATAGCGCTCGCAGACCTGCCGCAGCACCGGATCGAGGGGCGGAACGACCGAGGAGATCACGATGCCGTGAATGCCCTTCGACTCGAGGCCAGCCATCGAAAACAAGTTGCGGAACAGTACTCCGTACTCATCCACCGTGCTGGTGCGGGAGGTGGCGACGCGCCAGTTGGCCACCAGGCGCTCGTAGCGCGGAGGCTCGTCCGGATCGCCGGCGGGAGGCACCTTGGCGACGCGGGCGAAAACGCCCAGGACGGTGTTCGTGTTACCGACGTCGATGACGAGAAGCATGCGCTTGGCTCTTCGTGCTCCCGGCGTCTGTCCTGGCCTGCCGTGGCGAGGGTGAGACGCTCTCGCGACAGCCGGCAAGATGCCGGCGCTACCGCTCCCTTACCGTTCCGCTCAAGACGGTCTGCATTCCCTCTGGCGGTTCGCACCCGCAAGAACCCGCGCGGGTCGAGGCCTTCGGTCGTGCCTTCGAAGGCTGAGCCATTCTCTTCGATGCGAACGGCTTTGCCCTGCACCCACGATGAATTCTCGGCGAAACGTCGCAGATCGACTCTCGCGCATCGGAATCTTCGACCAACTGGCGATACTCGCGGTCGAGTGATTTTAGCAAAGCTGCCGCCAACTCGACGCGCGACCACTCGCTTCCGGTTGCGAGGCGCAGCGATGTCGCCGCCAGCTCCCTGGGAAAACTTGCCTGATTCACGTTGATGCCGACTCCCACCACGATGTAACGGACGCGGGTGGCCTCGGCATTCATCTCCGTGAGAATTCCGCAGACTTTCTTGCCGTCGATCAGCACATCGTTGGGCCATTTCAGGTCGGGGCTAACGCGCGAGTCGACTTGCTGAATGGCCGCGCGCACCGCCAGGCCCGCGGCGAGCGAAAGCGCCAGCACTTCCGACGGCGGCAGAGCAGGCCGCACGACCACCGAGCAATAGATCCCGGTCGAGCGCTGGGACTGCCACGAGTTGGCGCCGCGACCGCGCCCCGCGGTTTGCTCCTCGGCAAGGAAAACGCTGCCTTCTGGAGCGTCTTCCGCGGCTGCAGCCATGGCAGCGGAGTTGGTCGACCCGATTTTGTAGAAATGATGAAGATGCGCGTCGAAGATGGTGCCGCGCACGAGCGGCCGCAGAATCTCCGGCAGGAGCAAGTCAGGAACCGAGCGCAGTTGATATCCGGTGGCGGGGTGGCCGGCCACGTCCACACCCAGGCCGCGCAATTGCTGAATCAGGCGCCACACTTCGGAGCGGTTGGAGGAAATTTCCTGGGCGATCTTGGTTCCGCTGACGACCACGGTGGCGTGCTCCATCAGCAGGCGCACGATGCGGCCGAGCCGGAGATCGGTGGGCTGGGGCTGGTGCGCCGCGGAAGCTTTGGCCCGCGAGGAGTGCTTGCGAATTGTGCCAGTCTTAGGGATGCGGAGATTATGCGCGAATTGCACGGAAACAACAACGTCGGGTCAGGCCGGGACGACTCGCATGCTCATATCCACGGCCTGGGGCGAGTGGGTCAGCAGGCCCACCGAGATGAAGTCGACGCCGGTCTCGGCGTAGGCGCGAACGTTCTCCAGCCGAATTCCGCCAGAGCACTCGACCGGGATGCGGCGGCCCGCCCTCTGGAATTCAGGCTGCGCGCAGCGCTCCACGGCGCGGCGCACGTCTTCGACCGACATGTTGTCGAGCAGAATGGCTTCGCCGCCGTGAGCCAGAGCCAGTTCCAGTTCCTCGAGCGTGCGCACTTCCACCTCGATGATCTGCGAGCCGCGGCGGTTGCGAATGGCGTGCTCCAGGGCGGGCACAATCCCGCCGGCCAGCGCGATGTGGTTGTTCTTGATGAGCACGCCGTCGGAGAGGTCGAGGCGATGATTCTGCCCGCCACCGCAGCGCACGGCATTCTTGTCGATCACGCGCAGGCCGGGCGCAGTCTTGCGGGTATCGAGGATGCGCGCCTTGGTGCCCGACACGGCTTCCACGAACTTGCGGGTCAGGGTGGCGATTCCGCTCATGCGCTGCAGGAAATTCAGGATCACGCGTTCACAGGAAAGAATCACCCGCGCGTTGTGGCGGATGACCGCGACGGATTGTCCGGTGTGCAGGCGCACGCCGTCAAAAATTTCGGGATGCGTGGTGACTTCGTAATGTGCGGTGACGGCTCCGTCGAGGGCGGCGTACACATCGAGAATGCGGGCGACACAGCCGATTCCGGCGAGGATGCAGTCCTGCTTGGAGATGATGGTCGCGGTCGCGCGCTGGTTGGGATCGATGCAGGCGTAGCTGGTGGCATCGCGCGTCGCCCGGTCTTCGAGCAGTGCGTTCTCCAGGATTGCGGTGATGCGTCGTGAATTCCAGTCCATAAGTGTAGGGACGGATGCATTCGTCCGTCCGCGGGTCGCAGACCCGCTTGTGTTCGTTGCCGACCCCGAATCGCGATCACTTCCGGCGACGAAGCAAAAAACCGTCGAGCTGCGCTCGATCCCCGGACGAATGCGTCCGGGGCTACGTTCAACAGCCCAACTCTTTCAGCTTACTCTTCGTCTTCTCCTGCAGGACGAGGAGTTCTTGCCCCCTGGTGCGGAGGCCTTCCACCACTTTCGCTGGAGCCTTGGCCAGGAACTGTTCGTTCCCCAGTTGCTTCTGATTGTTGGCCATCTCTTTTTCGATCTTTTCCAGTTCTTTCTTCAGGCGCTCGCATTCGGCGGCGACGTCGATTTTTCTTTCGTAGATCACGTGCACGTCGAAGCGCGCCGTGCCGCGGGCGCCGGCGCGCTTGGCGAGGGACGTCTCCACGAATGTGATCGTCTCGACATTCCCTAGCCGCTCGACCGCTCCGTGATTCTGCTCGATCATCTTGCGAATCTTGGGCTCATGCGCGAAAACTTCGATCGGCACCTTGACCTTGGGCTCGACTTTCAGTTCCGCCCGCAGATTGCGCACGCTGACGATCAAATCCTGCAGGATCGCCATCTCAGTTTCGGCGGCGAGATCGAACTGCTTCTCATCCGCCTGCGGATATGCGGCCAGCGCAATCGACTTGAGCGGCGGCTTGCCTTCGTACATCGCCTGCCAGATTTCTTCGGTGATAAACGGCATCACCGGATGCAGCAGGCGCAGCGCGCCGTCGAACAGGTTGACCAGGTTCGCGCAGGCTGCTTGCGCCGCGCTCGTGTCGGCGCCTTCCTCGAAATTCAGGCGCGGCTTGATCAGTTCGAGATACCAGTCGCAAAACTCGCCCCAGAAAAAGTCGTAGATGCGATTCGCAGCCTCGTGGAAGCGATAGGTCGCGAGCGCGTCGTTCACGTCGGCCACAACGCGGTTGAAGCGGGAGAGAATCCAGCGGTCTTCGAGGGTTGCAGCCTGGAACCCAGCGACGCCCGCGCTTTGGTGAGCGCCGCCGGGACTTTGCCCCGGCCGGACAGCCGAGGGCGGCTGTCCCCACATGGGTGTTTGTGGATCCCAGACAAAGCCCAGGCGGTCCACGTTCATGAACATGAAGCGGGCAGCGTTCCAGATCTTGTTGGCGAAGGCGCGGTAGCCGTCGGTGCGGCTTTCGCTGAAGGCAATATCGGTGCCGGGCGCGGCCATGGCCGCCAGCGTGAAGCGCGTGGCATCGGTGCCAAAGCGCTCGATGATCTCGATCGGATCGATCACGTTGCCCTTGGTCTTCGACATCTTCTGCCGCTCGGCGTCGCGCACCAGCGCGTGGATGTAGACGTGGCGGAAGGGCACGCTGTCATTCTTTTTGTCCGCCTAGCCGCTGGCCTTCTTGATCGCCGCGTCCTGCTCGTGTCCATGCATGAAGTGGCAGCCGAACATGATCATGCGCGCCACCCAGAAGAACAGAATTTCGTAGGCCGTGATCAGCAGCGTCGTGGGATAAAACACCGCCTGGTCGCGCGTCTTCTCCGGCCAGCCCAGCGTGGTGAAGGGCAGCAGGCCAGACGAGAACCAGGTGTCGAGCACGTCGGTAACCTGCTCCAGCTCCGTGCTCCCGCACTTTGCGCAGGTCAGAGGAGCCTCGCGCGCGACCATCACTTGCTTGCACTGGGCGCAGGTCCACGCCGGAATGCGATGGCCCCACCATAACTGGCGCGAGACGCACCAGTCGTGGATGTTGTTCATCCAGTTCAGATAAATCTGGCGATAGTTGTCGGGGACAATCGTGATCTCGCCGCTTTCGACCGCTGCTTTCGCCCGCTCGGCCAGCGGCTCGATCTTTACGAACCACTGCTCCGACAACCGCGGCTCGACGATGGTGCCGCAGCGGTCGCACTTGCCGATGGGGAGCGCGTAGTCTTTCTCTCCGACCAGAAATCCTTGCTCCTGCAAATCGGCCAGCACGCGCTTGCGCGCTTCGAAGCGGTCGAGCCCGGCGTAGGCGCCGGCGTTCTGGTTCATGTGCGCATGCCCGTCCATCACGTCGATCTGCGGCAGGTTGTGGCGCTTGCCCGCCTCGAAATCGTTGGGATCGTGCGCGGGCGTGACCTTCACCGCGCCGGTGCCAAACTCCGGCTGCGCCAGTTCGTCGGTGATGATGGGAATCTCGCGTTTCATCAGCGGCACAAGAACATGCTTGCCGTGCAGATGGGTGTAGCGCTCATCCTTCGCGTTGACGGCGATCGCGGTATCGCCCAGCATCGTCTCGGGCCGCGTCGTGGCCACGGTGATGAATTCGCTGGTTCCGATGACCGGATAGCGAATCTCCCACAACTTTCCGGCCACGTCTTCGTGCTTCACTTCGAGATCGGAGATCGCGGTCTCGCGCCACGGGCACCAGTTCACGATGTAATTGCCGCGATAGATCAGTCCTTCTTCATACAGGCGGACGAAGACCTCGCGCACGGCGTGCGAAAGATTTTCGTCCATGGTGAAGTACTCGCGGTCCCAGTCGACGGAGGCGCCGAGGCGCTTCATCTGGTCGAGGATGGCGCCGCCGTAGAGCTTTTTCCATTCCCAGACGCGCTCGATGAATTTCTCGCGGCCCAGGTCGCGGCGCTTCTTGCCTTCCTTGGTAAGCTGGCGCTCGACCATCATCTGCGTAGCGATGCCGGCGTGATCGGTGCCAGGCAGCCACAGCGTGATGAAGCCGCGCATGCGATGCCAGCGCACGATGATGTCCATCTGCGTCTGGTTGAGCATGTGCCCCATGTGCAGGCGTCCGGTGACGTTGGGCGGCGGCAGCAGCAGCGTGAACACCGGACGGGTTTCGCCGGGCGGCGGGGTCTTCACGGAGAACAGCTTTTCTTTGATCCAGTAGTCGGCCCAGCGCGTTTCAATCGCGCCCGGCTCGTAGGCTTTGGGCAGTTCGTGCGGCATCAGGGTTTCGTGTGGGACCGGCTATCTGCTCCGGCCCTGCCGAGCAACGCTCGGTGGGTTCCGGGACAGGAGGTTGAACTTTTGATCTTACAGGCGTGAGAAAAGAAGGGTCAAACGGGGCGGGGGGAAGGAAAAGGGATGGTCAAATAGCGCCCCCCATTCTCTCGATTCCCTATTGATGTATGTCGCCGTTTATGGGGTTGTCCTGCAACGGCAGGGAACCGATCTTCCCCACGTCTGGTTCGTGGTCGACAAAAGCCTAAATCCGCTGTTTACAAAAGCCGGAATTACTGAAGTTCGCCCCGCTTTGAGCGGATGCAAATGTCCCTCAGATCCCGCCCTGAGAGTGTGCTGTTGGCTCGCCAAACAAGCTGGCTACCCCCCATAGAGGGAGAGTCGCTTTCGATCAGGCGTGTTCGGCTTTTGTAACAGAATCGAATATCCTTCAATTCCACAGACTACCTTGTGTGTATCGTGTGCGGCATTTGTGCTGAAGAGATTGCTAGGTAGAGTGGCCGCCCTTCCTTTATCTCGGCACTCGCCTTCTCTTATGGCTGTGAAGGTGCGGGCTGATGAGGGCTAATCACCAGTTCGGGTTTACAAATTAAGGAAGAGGTCGCCAATGCGTCGCTTCGTATGTTCTGTCGGTTTCTTGCTGATCGTGTCATCCACACTGCTGGTGTCGCAAAGCGGCGACTACACGCAGATTGGGATACCCCAGAACAGTCCGACAATTCCCATTCCGCTGGGGTTCATAGCCCCGCTGACCGGGCAGGTACACCTGGAGATTCCCGTAACCACTATGCCAATTCGGGGCGCTGCCGGTCCCGAGCGAGCTCTCTTTAGCTTGCATCATCTCGACGGGAGCTCCGCACCGACGTCCAACCTCCGTGGCCAAGTCCTCCCCGAAGACAGGCATGTCTTTGCCATCCGGCGTGCGAATGTGTGTAGGAAGGTCCCCCTCAGCACCGTCTTCAGGGCGGTGCGGAGCAAACAGGAGCAGGTCCGGGAGCTTGCTGGCGGTCAGCCACGGCATCCCACTGCGGTTCCCCATCCGCCGGAATGCCAGGCGTCGATCACCATCGAGGCCGTACCAGCCCAGGTTAGCTTCCTCGAGTTGTTCGCCGGCCATGGACTTCACCGGATACCGGAACATCGCCTCCACATGTCCGATTTCTGTGAGCATCATCGATCCGAGTCCTGCCAACAGAGCCGCGCAACGAGATTGTACGCTGGGGGCTGAGAGGCCGGCGAGGAAGATGGCCGTAGATCTCGGTAGAGAGATTGTCGAAGCTGTCAATCGTGCCGTAACAATAAGGTCAAGAGCTACCTCTTCCTGAGGTAGTTGCCCTGCACCACGCTTACTGGCCAAGGTGCGTAAGAGCGGCGCGAAGTGGAGCACTCGAGATTTCACTCAGCCCCGCGAAAGGGGAATACATCTCCAGGATCAAGAAGATTGCGCCAGAAACTGACAACCCGGCGACCGACAAAGCGGCGACCACGGTTGCGTTGTGGGGCGCGAAGAGCCCGATAGCTGATAAATATCGCGGTAAACCAGAAAATCAGGATCACCCACAAGTCTGCCTGCAAGCTCAAGACGGGCCGATCTTACAAGCATCGTTCCGTTCAGCCACCTGTCAAAATGAGCGCACAGAAAGCCTTTCGTTTCTTCACTTAAGGCCAAACGTCCAGCTAACGCCCGAACTGGAGCCATAGTCGCTGCCGGAGAAGCCAACCGGAGGCCGGTTGTCCCAGTTGCCGTAGAACGAGACATTCCATGACAGGTTGCTGACGAGCTTGATGTAATAGGTTGCGTTCGTATTAAAACGGACGCGTCCGGGTTCGGAGAGGGCCGGTAAAAGTGTCGCGGTTACACTCAGATTACTTTTGTTGAATCGGAAGAGATTGACGTCCGCGGCGATCACGGCCGCGGCGAGATTTTGATTGCCGACAGGGACTATGGAGGGCCGGTAATTCGTACCCTGCCAGGCCAAGCCCGCGAGTAGCGAGATTTTGGCGCGGTTACTGTTCTTCAGGTAACGTCCCAGTCCACCGCCAGCGGTGGTCTGCAGGGTGATTCCCTGCGCCGAGCTTTGCAGAAAACTACCTAAGCCCGCATAAAAGTAGTTGTTCCATGGCAACAGATGGTTGCCGCTCAGATCCAACAAGTTCCGCGTGGAGGCGCTGGTTCCGCTACTCGAAGACAGGGTGGAACTCAAGCTGGCCTGCGCGGACCAGCGTTCGCGCAAGTATTCGGCCTGGGAGCCCAAGTTGTATTGGGTCGACTCATTGCCTTTCGAGTAGATAACTCCGAAACTTAACTGGCCGTTGAAGCGCTGCCAAAACTTTTCCGAGGTCTCACTCATTCCCACGATCTTGGGGAGGTCGAGCGCCACTTCCTTTTCTGGAGTCTCCAGGATCTGAATCTTTACTGGTTCGCCAACGGGTGTTTCGGGAGTATCGAGCGTCCCGGTGTACACTGAGCCGTCTTGCGTCTTCACGATGAACAACTGGTTGCTTTGCAAGCGGGCTACCTTCGACCATTGAACCGAGGCCGTACCGTCGATGTAATCAAAGCTCACGTACAGCACCCCTTCATCAAGGCCTTTCACCTGGCAGGTCATCCGGTCGCCATTCTTCATGACAAGCACGTCAGTATTGGTTCGCGCGAACAGAGGGGTGGTGAGAATAAGGGCTGAAAAGAGGAACACTGCTCGGATGTTCATAGCGGGTCCAATCATGAAGCGTCTCTTCGATTCGAAGGTTCCTTGGCGCAAGCCCAGAAACTCGGTCAGACGCACCGCGGCCACTGCGGCTGTGCATCAGGTTGCGAGTAGTTTCCAAGCGACAAACAATTGCTCCGCGGGAGTGAAGGCGATTAGTCGGTACCGGTTCGGATTTCGCCAGGGAACTTAAACGTATCGCCGGCCCGGAGTTCGGTTACACGGCGCACAATATCATTGGCTTTTTCCCCGTCGACGCCCGTGTCGCTGGACACGTACGCCAATTGTGTGGGCGCCGCAAACCGGGTACCGGAAGCTTGCACGATTTCAGCTACCTTCAGGATCACGTCCTGGCGGATCCCGGTGAATTCTCTCCAATCGCCGGTCGTGCCGTAGGCGACCAGTTCCAATGCGAACGCGGCGCCGACAAAACTTGTTACCCGAACTCTCGAGGTCCCGGGTTCGATCGCGGGATGTTGGCCCAGCATGCTCTGCACGCGATCCAGCACGAAACGTAGTTGCTCGACTTGGGTTTCAATTCGCAGTGCGAAGGTTTGGTTGATGAGCAATTTCTTGCGCCCAGTCAAGTTTCCAAATTCCATTTGCGCCAAAGATCCGTTGGGAACTACCAACAGTGTCTGGTCGAGTGTGCGCAGTTTTAAAGAACGGAGTCCGATATCTTCCACTATGCCAACTTGATCGCCGATTCGGCAGACGTCACCGACACGGACAGCTTTGTCCATTAGCAATGAGAGCCCACCGATGAGGTTCTCAAGGGTTTTTTGCGCAGCCAACGCAATCGCCAGCCCTCCGATGCCAAGTCCGGCGAGCGTCGTGGTTACGTTAAGGCCAAATAGGGCCAGTACAACGACAAAGGCCATGATCATCAGGACGATGCGCGTGATTCGCTGCATCACGATGAGGATCGACTCCCCACCTTTGTGTTGCGTTCGCGTTTGGTTCACCGCGTACTCGTAGCCTCGGTCCGTGATCGTGCTCACGAGCCACACAAGACATCCCACCAAGAGGGTCGCGATGAAACGAGCGTAGTACGCGCGATACAAAAGCGGCGGATCAAGCAGGTAGACGAAGACGCTGTGGATCAAGATCGCAATGATGCCCTTGAGCGGCATGCCGTGTCGGGTGTCCCAGACCGATCGGAACGGAAGCTTTCGGAATTTACTTCGGATCCGTGCTGGCACACGAATGAAGACCGACACCAGCCAAGCCAGCAACAACGAGAGGGGGATCGAGAGAAGCCACCCGAGCCATTGCGCAAGTGACATGCCCAAAAGTTGTTGGCTGGTCAGCGAGGCAGGTATAAGGCGGCTCCCTGCCGTCGGCGCTTCACTTTCTATTTGGGCATAGAGTTCCGGAATTCTCGCAACCGTCTCTTTCGAAATCACCCAGATCTTTCCCGAAGCCGGATCATCTACCCGCACCAGGATTACGTCCACGGTCGTTCCACCCGCCGCCCACACGCCTGCACGGATTTGGCCAAGCGGAAGTCCAGCTTCAACCGTGCCGTTGGGATCGTCGCTTAACAAGGCGATCTTGCTTTTGAAGTTCCGCTGTAGCGCTCGAAATTCCTTGGCCCGCTGCGTCAGGTCCGTGTTTCGCCCGGGCGTGGGTTGCAGGTAAAGGGCTGCGTTCTCGTAATCCCCGCGCTCTGTGCATTTCAACAAGCCGATGATTGCACCACGCGGAGTTTCGCGTCCCAGCGGATCGATGGGTGTCGTGGGTTCGGCTTTGGCTGGTGGAGGTGCCGCAGATTTCGGAAGCTGGCCTTGCGAAGCAGTGCCTGCAATCACCCCTATGAAAATAGCGAGACCTAAGCCGAGACCGCGGGTCCCGCGCAGCCATCTTCCGCGATTCCTGCCTGATCCTTCGTTTCGAGTCACGATGATTGCCGTTCACACCCTTGCTGAGCGCTATGAGCTTGGTTTCCTTCGCGTCCGTTTTCGAATTTCAATCAAGCGACCCGCTTGTCGGATACAGGTTCTCGCTTGGCGAATGCGCCTGCTTTGCCAGCCTCGAGCATTTGAGCGCCGTCGAGCCTGCCGAACAGTTCGATCAGTTTCGCGACCAGACCCGTCCAGCCTGTCTGATGGCTCGCTCCCAGGCCCGCGCCGTTATCTCCGTGGAAGTACTCGTAGAACAGGATGTAATCCTTCCACTGAGGATCGGTCTGGAATTTCTCCGTGGCTCCGTACACCGGCCGCCGGCCAGATTGATCTTGCAGGAAAATTCGGGTCAACCGATTGGAGATCTCTTGGGACACCTCAAACAGGTTCATCAAGTTGCCCGAGCCAGTCGGACACTCGATCTTGAAGTTGTCGCCGTAATACAGATAGAAGGACAACAAGGCCCGGATCAGCAGAACATTTACCGGCATCCAAATCGGCCCTCGCCAGTTGGAATTTCCGCCGAACATGCCGGTATCGGATTCTGCAGGGAGATAATTTACCCGATAGTCCTGGCCACCCACATTAAAGACGTAGGGATGCTCGTCATGGTACTTGGACAGTGCGCGAATGCCGTAAGGGCTCAGGAATTCTCTTTCATCGAGCATGCGCGTCAGAATTCGACGCAACCGTTCCGGATTGACCAGCGCAACGATGCCGCGCTCGCCATACCCAAGGTGGCCCGGCCCGGTTGGATGAATACTCTCACGCAGTTCGGGCATACGTCGCAGCCGTTCCCTCAAAAGTTCCATGACTCGGGGTACGCGTTCCCGCTGCCAGGGTTCGATCACAGTAGTGGCACAGAGCGGCAACAAGCCCACCATCGAGCGGACCTTGAGCCGCGTCGCACTGCCGTCAGGAAGGCGTAGAACGTCATAGTAGAACCCATCTTCTTCGTCCCACATGCCATCGGGCCCCATCTGATTCATGGCGCGCGCGATCCACAGAAAATGGTTCGCAAACTTGATCGCCATGTCCTCGAAATAGGAGTCGTGGGCTGCCAACTCAACGCTGATCTCGAGCATGTTCTGGCAAAACAATGACACCCATGCCGTGCCGTCAGCCTGCTCGAGATGGCCACCCGTGGGTAGTTGAGCGCTGCGATCGAAGACGCCAATGTTGTCCAGCCCCAGAAAGCCTCCCTCGAAAAGGTTCTTGCCAAACCGGTCTTTGCGGTTCACCCACCAACTGAAGTTCAGCACCAGCTTCGAAAAAGATCGCTTGAGGAACTCCAGATCGCCTTTGCCCTTGAGCGCCTGCTCGGTCCGGTACAGGAAGATCGTTGCCCAGGCATGCACCGGCGGATTCACGTCGCTGAAGTTCCACTCGTAGGCTGGGATCTGACCGGTGGGATGCAGGAAGAACTCCTGCAACATCAGGTCGAGCTGTTGTTTCGCGAAATCCACATCGACCGAGGACAACGCGATCGCGTGAAACGCCAGGTCCCACGCGGCATACCACGGATACTCCCACTTATCGGGCATCGAAATGATGTGTTCATTTACCATGTGGGACCATTCGATGTTCCGCGTTTGTGCGCTGCCCGGTCGCGTAGGATCTACGCCATGCTCGTCCAGCCATTTGTCCACGTCGAACCCGAAATACTGCTTACTCCACAACATTCCGGCCAGCGCCTGTCGCATGACCCGGGCCTCATCTTCACTGACACGTTCCGGAGTGATGGCTTGATAGAACTCATCCGCCTCATCCGTACGAGCCTGCATAATTTCACGCAAAGCTCTTGAAGGGGTCGCCCATCGCAGCAGGCGCCAAATCGCTGAGTCGCAGGCGGACCATTGCTGTTTGCCCTGCGTCTATGGTGACGCGGTGATGGGCAGCAGCTTTTGTTCCCGTGTGCCCAGGATTGATCGCTTCTTGCTTTCCCAGGACCACATAGTTGTTGATCCCATCTTTTACATACGGAATGGCATTGGGCTTGCCAAAGATGCGCTCATTGTTCGTTTCATTCTCCGTGAACAGCAGCGGGCTATCACTCTCGCAATAGAGATAGCGCTCACCCAGTTGGGCGTGTGACGCTGCGACCGAAGGGTAACCATCCCTATGCGTGATCTGCTTCAAGGAAGGCTTGCTTGTATCCGGCCACCAAGTCCATGTGTTGCGGAACCACAGGGTTGGCAAAACGTGAACCGTTGCTGGCTCAGGCCCCCGATTGCACACGCTGATCTGGATAAGGATGTCCTCCGGTGTCTGCTTGGCATACTCGACGAAGACATCGAAGTAGCGATCGCCGTTGAAGACACCGGTATCAAGCAACTCGTATTCCATCTCTCCGCGGTTGCGTCCTTTGCTGGTTGTGACCAGATCGTCATAGGGGAAGGTGGCCTGCGGATATTTGTACAGGTACTTCATGTACGAATGAGTGGGCGTGCTATCGAGGTAGAAGTAATACTCTTTGACATCCTCGCCGTGGTTGCTTTCGCTGTTCGTCAGCCCGAATAGACGTTCCTTGAGGATGGGATCCTTGCCGTTCCATAAGCCACGCTGAAGCAGAGCAACTGCTTCTCATCACTGATCCCCGCAAGACCATCCTCCCCCCAGTGATACGCTCGCGATCGGGCTTGGTCATGGCTGAAATAGTCCCAGGCATTTCCGTCCTGGCTATAATCCTCTCGAACGGTCCCCCACTGTCGCTCGCTGAGGTATGGCCCCCACTTCCTCCAGGGAATGTTGGCCCCACGGGCTTCGTTCTAATCTGGCGATTTCAGGATTACTTGCTCATGTTTCACCTCAAATCTCATCTGGCATCGCACCAGTGGCCCGCGGCCTTGCCTGCGTGCGATTGTTAAGAAACTTCTGCAGGATGTATTCACGAGATGGGTCCTTTCGGACGAGGATGGGCGCACTGCAAGTTCGCGAACGCCACACAGATCAGCTGCTCCGATATAGGTAAGACTTGTACTGCATGAAGAGGTTGCAAACAACTGGCAGAAGTAACAGCTACCCAGAACAGGGTGCCGTCGGAGACGCTGGTCAGCCTTTTTGGAATCTGCAGTAAGCAGGAACGAAAGTGTCTATAAGCGGTTCATTTTGTTGCGAGAGATGAGCCTGACTGTTCTGGTGATGGAATCAAGTTCGTCCCGATTTCTCCTGGTACCGCCTGGTAGTTGGCGTGCCGGATGTCGATGACCATCCGCCCCACGAAGAAGGCGCGGGCCTCGGAGTGGATGTGCACGGGCAGCGTGAACCCACCGATGTCCGCATAGTCCTGTACGAATTCAATGTGCTTAACGAAGAGGGAAGGCGACTTTACCACCCTGCCCTCGGCTCGAAGCAGGCTGCCGGTATGCGCTTCCAGATAGATTCGCCCCTTGAAAAGGTCCGGACGCTTTTTGTATGGCTTCACTTGGAAGACGTGTGTCAGGTGGCCTTCGACGTCCTGTTCCCCTTTGTAGGAGAGTTTGTAGTTCGCTGGGCTAATGGCGGCGTGTGCGACGTCATTCCGTTCCACGTGATCCACTTCGGATTGAAGCAAATGAGCGATGATGTTCACTTTCACAAACCGGTCGCCCACAAAGCGAATCGGTTTGAAAAGCAAGGTGCGCGGAGCCATAAACGTTCTCTGCACCTCGTACTCGCCGTGCTGTGACGAGTCTGGAAGGTCGGCACGGATGATCGACGTCGTGGAGTAGGACGTCAATTGTGCGGACTGGATTGCCGATCTTCGCTGAAATCGAGCCATAGCCAGTTCGGCGGACAGAACGGGCAACGTCCAAACCTCTGTGTCATCGGGCGTAGAGAATGATCGGTCAGAGCTTGGCACAAGAGTGGACAAGGGCTGACCGGCTGCCGTCAGCGAGGCGCCTGCGCTGGCAGGGGACATCACGGCTTGCGCCGAACCCTCTCCTGGCAACCACATTCCCACGAGGAAGATTGCGAAAACAGTTCGCATCATGAAGCCGCTCGCCCTCCTTTGACCGGCTGCGTCGAGTTCCTTCGGGTCAGATCCACGCCAATCGCCTCATGGTCGAATGGCTACGCGCGGGTTTTGAATTAGTTGGCTTCTCTTTGCCCATCAATTCGCTCGCCGCCGTGAGCGCTTGAGAACTGAAAGATTCTTTATCGCTCAAATAATTCATGGCTGCCCCACTAACCAGCCGCTCTGAGGTTTCTGTTTCGGTGGGCATCTTCTTCAGTGTTTTCGGCGCCTTTTTCCGCTACTTCCGGCCCGGGTGCCCGGCTGCTGGCGGCCTGCATGCGTGCTTTTCGGCTGGCAACTTCCCCCGCCCAGCGGGCGCGATTCATGCTCCCGAGCGGCGTGCTGTCAGCGGTCGAGTGCCCCGTGACATCGATATAGGTTGCTGCCGCGGCCTCCGGTTGAAGCTGCGACTTCGGCAGAAGGGTAAGTCGGGCCACCGTATGGAAGGGTGCCTCCACTTCGTTCCACTCGACACTCGCGTTCTCGATCCAGAAGTTGGCATCCCGACGCTTCTCCCAATACGTCATTCGGTCGGGGTCCAGGAACTGGACTCCAAAATCGAAGGTGCTGATTTTGCTGTCTTCATTGACGTGCCGGATCAATTCGTCCTGCAGGCCGTTCGGGTTATTCCTTTGCAAAGGATGCGCCGGATTGTCCGGGGACGGTGTAACACATTGCTTCACAACATCGATCGGTCCGTGACGAAACGGAACGGTGCTCCAGTAACGAAGTTGCTGATAGGGTTTGACGGTCTGGTGTGACTGCAATTGTGCCAACGTGAGGGTCCTTACCACTCTCAACTTGTCCTTGAACGGCAGAGACCACAGGCCGGCGGCGGGATTCGAAGCCGTGAGCACCTTCATCGTTGCAAGAAACGCAGGGGCGTCATTGATGGGCAGGGTCGTCGCGTTTTGCAGCGAGAAATCCTGGCGGTCAATTTTCACCGGAGGAACAGCCGTACCATTTCGAGTGAGGTCGACGGAAAAAGACAACGCTCGGACGTCAGGCTTGAAATCCGAGTTCGAGTTCGGATCCGAGTTCGCAAACCGCACAATCGCGGGATAAATGCCAGGCGTTGCGAACATCCCCTGCGCGAGTCGGTCCGCCAGCAAACCAGCGCGCCCGACGGTGACGTCAAATACTTCGAATTGGGCTCGCACGGTCACGCCCTTCGCGTGCGTTCCGCGGCGAGCGGGCAGTGCGCTTTGGCAGCAGCATTGGCCTGCAGCAAGAGAACTTTTTCGACAATCTCTTCGTGCAAGGCCTGTTCTGCGCCGAGGATCCGCTCACTGTCGTTGCGGGTCACTCCGAAGTATCTCGTCAGAAACAGCATGGAGAGTCCTCCTAACTGGCGGCGCACCGGCACCGATCCCAAGTTCGCGATGAATTTGATCGCGGTGATGCTCGGAAGAAAACAGTAGGCCGCCGCCTTCGTCGTTATGAAGGTTGAGAACCCAGTGATCTTGATCGGGGGCGCACCATTCGTCTGCGGAATCGCAAAAATACTTTCCGCCGGATCCTGAGTGCCAATCATCGGATCCTTCGATTTCGGAGGCAGCCGGACCGCGCCCGCGAATTCGCTATCATTGACCCAATGCCCCAGCACGAACTCATATTGATTCTCGATGCTTGAGTTGATGAAATAGCCGAGAAGCCCACGCTCGATGCCGTCGTAGGGTTGCTTCGGATCGTACTTCGGCCCGTATGGCATCCCGCGACGGATCAGCCGGTGAGTGTTATTGCTGCCGCCTGGCTCTCCCTGGCCCGTGACTGGCTGGCCCCGAGGATTGATGCGGCGCATGTGCGCGCCTACGGGACATCGCAGTCCCTTCGGATCGCCCGAGCCATCAGCGTTCACATATTCGAAATTGTTCAACTGCTCGGGCGGAATCCCCCCCGGAGGGCTGTCAGTCTCTGGTGACAGTGCCAGTGGAACGCCGTTGCGCCACCGTCCGCAGATCTTGGCGGCAAGCAGTTCTGGATCGATCTTGTCTCGGTTCGAGTGCAGAAAATTCTCAAAGCCAACCACGTCCGTCTCGATCATTTTGAAGACCGCAAAGCTTCCGTTGAGGCCCAGTTCTCGTGGCTCCGGAACGAAGTAATTCTCAGCCTCGTCCCGCAAAACGAACAACCAAGGTTCGCAAGGCTGCTGATGATCCGGCGCGTATCGTTCCGGACCACCGCGAATGGTCGTCATGCTGATGCCGTCGGTGTATCCGAAGTGCACGCGGAAAGTGGGAACGGGATTGCCATCGACGATGTCCATCAGTGCCCTCCCGTCGGTCCGCCAGGTCTCTCGAAAGGCATCCCTTTCGGCGAACAGCGCCGATAGCCGGTCGCTATAGGTCGTCATTGCCTCCGGGCTCATGGCGTGCAGCGTCACCATGACGTGGTCGCTGCCCTTGCCAAAGCCTCCAATCCAGTTCTGCGGCGCGCTTATGCCCGTATCGCCTACCAATTGCGCACGTTCGGCGGCGCCGGCAACGAACGCTCCGAAAGACTTGAAGGAAATCGTCGGCACACGATCTTTCACTTCCAACGCGATCAGGCCGGGCCAGGTAATTCCCACGTTCAGGCAGTAGTCAGGCTTGTGGCGTGGCACATCGGCAGGATTGTCTCCAGCGCCCGGCGCGAACCCCACCTGCCACTCGTCGGCAGTCGTGATCTGCGGCACGTCAGCCTCGTCCCCGCTGACCAGTCGTCCGAGAAGTTTGCGGGCCTCGGCCGGAACGCCCACCGTCAGCAAAAAATGCCTCACCATCGGCATCCTGTAACCGCGAAGGATGAAGCCCTGAATATCGCCAAGGTCCAGCGTGGAGGCAGTTCTTTGCCCCGAATGAACATCCGGCCCAGTGGTCTCATGCCCATTTCCTCCGAACAGGCGGTGAAAGAAGCTTTCTTTTGCCGGTGACGTGAGTACTTTGTTTCCCGGGCTCACTGCGTGTCTCCTTTCTTGCCCAATCATCTCGCGCTGACTATGTGGCGTGACTTCGGATGATTGTGACTTGGTATCGCACACCGATGCGCCCATCTTCGATTGCATCGGCTTACGCCTGATTTCTCTGATTTACTCTCAAAGCTTCAAGCACCTCTCCCCACCATACGACTTCGTCCAGATCTTGCGCGCACAGTCGCGTTCGAACGAACATCTGAGCCGCTTCCATGTCGTCGGCGCATTCGTCCAGCAACGTCATGGCTTGAACTACCGCGTTGGGAAAGAAAGTGCCAATCATCGAATTGCTCCCTAGTCATCCGCGATTTATGCAGCCGACGCGCCTGCTTGTGACTGGCTATCGGCGATCAGGGCATGGATGTCCTGAACACTCAAGCCCGGATACGCCTGGTAGAACCCAATCGGAGTACGATTCGCTCCCGCCGCGAAGTCCATGAACTCCTGGAGATACTTTCTGCAGGGCGAAGGCGGTGCGCCCTTGGTGAACTTGAATAGAAGGTCGAAGACCTGCCCGATATTCTTGGTGAAATCGGCGAGGTACTTGTCAAATGAGCCGTCGTATACCGTGAAGAAGCCAACCTGGTTGTCCTCCAGCGGCACGAACTGTGCGAAATGGGGAGTGCCGACTTTGTCCAGATCTTTTGTGGTCCCGTGTCCCCTCGCGCGCAGGATCAGCTCTACTTCGACAAAGGCGAGTTTTGACTTCATGGGCAGGATCACCAGGAAGGGATGCAGCTCACCGGCCCCAACAATGTCCGCCGCGGATGCCAAGACCTTAATCTCCTGGGCGGTTACGCCTGGGTAGGCGGTGTAGAGATTGATCGGCTTGAGAAGATGCTCCGCGGTCCATTCGACGAACGCCTCCGCGTGGTCCGCGACTGGAGTGGGCGGCGGATTGGTCACGTGCTGGAAGATCGCGTCGAATACCGATCCTGCCCTCTTCGCGAACTCGGCCATAAGGTTGCCGAATTCGCCGTCAAAGTCTCCAAGAAATAGCAGCGTCTTTTCGCTGAGCACGGTAAAGCGTGAGTAATGAACCGTGCCGATGGTTCCGTCGCCTGGAACAGCCCCGTCATCAGAGGTGGGAGCTGCTCCGCGACTGCCTTCGCATCCGACGGCGACTTCAAGGGAAAGCTGAGGGTAAAGTGGCTCTGGCTCATCGCGTATTCTCCTTCGCGAACGCTTCTTCGTGTTCCCGCACTAATGCGAGTGGGCTTGGGTTTTCTTCGAGGTGATTTTGCCCCTCTCGTTTGTGCTTGCAACGATCTCGCTAACGAATTGCACTGTGATTTTTGGGAGATGGAGGCCAAGCCATTCCTGCCGAGCTGCCTCATAGGCTGGACGCGCCAGCAGCAGCGTCAGCGCCCCATGGAGCGCACATGCCGGCCATAGCTGGTAGCCGTCGAATCCTCCGGCTAGGCTGAGATAGCTGACGTAAACAGCAGAGAGCAGGTTGTAGGTAAACAGGCCAAAAATGGCGCGTGCGGATACGGCATCCTTGCGTGGCCAGCACGCCAGCCCTAGAGACAGAAGCCCGAATCCACCCACCCGGCCGACCGCGCTGCCATCACTGGAAAGGCCGCCGCCCATCAACAAAGGATCGACGAAACTAGGATTGGCGATGAGAGCACAGCCGGCTGTCACCTCAATTGCCGCAGCCATCGTCACCAGCGTTCTTGTCGTCACCCTATTTCTCCCGGTTCGAGATCCGATCGAAAGCGAGCTGTTCAGTATCTGTACGTCTGAATCACCCGTGAGCCGTGTCTCTTTTTGCCTGCCGCTCGAAGTAGAACGCTATGGCTAATGCAAGAATCAAGGCCGCGATCCCCAGCAACGTCAGGCTTGATACCGTGTTCGGCTCTTCAATAATGACCTTCCGCGCCATGGCGATGAGCGCAACTTCCAGCACAACGCGCACGTGAATGACGTCCTTCCTGACGTAAGCCTTCAGAGTCTCCAGCAACTCGACCCCGATCAGCACCAGCAGGAAGTATCCAAAATCTCGAGCAAGCCCTGTACGGGAATCAGCCATCGCGGCGGCTTCCAGATTTCTTGCCCGATCAGCACCGCCAAGTGCACCGTGGAGAGCAACATCACCACGACCAGCATCCCCGCTAGAGCCATCACGGTTAACTTCTGCACTCCTCCAATCAGCTTCTCCAACGCGATCTCTTTCGTGCTAGGTACCCGTGTCATTACACCCGCATGACTGCTGGCCGTTTCCAATGTGCCTCCGTCCGCTTGCTGGATCGGCGGCATCTTAATCGCGGGCTCTGGCGAGTATTTCCGCCGCCTTCTGTTTGTCTTCCGCGGTCAACTGCTCCGGCCCGAGCTTATGATCAGGGTGTCCAGCCATGGTCGGATGAACATATTGGAGCAATGGCACGAACGCCGACCGTCACGCCGTTGCGGACGCTCACATCTTCGGCCATTGGTTGAACATTTTCGTGATGGCTTTCTGCACCATCTGCTGATTCTTGTTGCCGTTGTTATTCAGGCTGTTTTGCGCCATCCCGCGCCAGACCAGGCTTTGACTCTTCGCGTCATACAAGTCCACGATCATTGTGCCTATAACGTTCTGCTCCGGCGTGATGCCGCCCATACCGCCGCCGATTCCCCGCATGCCCCACGCGCTATACGAGGTCTGCTCTTTCAGCCCGCCATTGGCGGTGACGATCAGGTCAGGATTGGCGTTTTCCTCAACTTTCTGCAGTCCTTTGCCCTGCAGTGCCGAGTCGATGTCCTGCACCGCTACCTGCGCCAGTATGGAATTCTGAATCTTGTTGGCATTGTTGGAAGCCCAGGCGTAGGTGTGGAACTGTGAAAAACTCTGGCTGTGGTTGTAGTTGACTGAAACTTGTTGACCAACGGCAATCGTGGATGCGATGCATGCCAGCAGCGCGCACAACGCAAGTCTCGTTTTCATGATCATCCTCCGTTTCGTATTCCGAGTCCCACTCTTATCCCCGTGTAGGGCCCCGCCCGCAACTCACCGCCTCCGAGGTCCTTATTAGTTGTCACCGAAACGGATCGCCTCGACGTACTCCAGTCCGGATACGGAAGACACGGTGCGGACCTCCAGCACGGGCAGCTCCGGAGATGTCTCCATGAGCAACAGCAGATCCGTGAAGCAACTCGACCGTATATGAAGTTTCAGCCCTTGTTCACTGGACCAATCTTCCTCAAGACAAAGTGCCTCCGGATTCCCAACTTCTTGATAGATCCGGCTGGCAGCGAATCCGCGTTCTACCTGTGCTGCGATCATGATTGATCGCAGTGCCTGGACTGCTTCAACCACGCCACTAGGTCGAGACCTCATCCTTAAATTGACTTGGAACATGCGTGTAGCAGGGGCATTCGTCGGGCCAATCGAAGCTCCTAGGCCGTTGTTTTGTTAAGTCGCTGCAGGCAACAGGCTTACTGCGAGCGCGCGATCGTGCTAAGGCTGCGTTTCTTACCAGGTGGTTCCGACAGGTCGGAGGACCCTCCGAAAGGCCGGAGGCAGGGCCGCGCGCTCCTCGACTCTCGCCGATTGCCCTTCGAGTGATGCGGCCTCGCCGTCATTGGGTCAAACGATTGAGTCTTCTAATGACCCACTGTAAACGCACTGGTTCCAGCGCTTTGAAGAGGGTTCTACCTCCCTGCGGAATGCCCCCCTTGCAGCCCGAAATCCGCGCTACTCGCCCGGTCTGGGGTGTGCTATCCTCCTTGCCACAAATCTGGGGGGGTCCATGGGTCTGGCTGGCCTTGGTTTATACCGCCTGCGTCCAACTGCATTTGGGTTCTCACTATTGTTCCTTCTGGCCTTGACCGTCGTTGCGCCCGTGGCTCACTCCCAGTCTCCCGGCTCGGCGCCGCCGGGCACAAAAAATACGGCGGAAAATACGACGGACCAAGCCTCCTCTGAAGTCGACACTGCGCACGTGTCGATCCCCGCGCTGCGGAACGACCGCAAACATTCTCTCCGGGTCGATGTCAACCTGGTGACCGTGCCGGTTATCGTGACCGATGCCAGCAGCCATGCCGTCACCGGACTGCGCAAGGAAGACTTCGCAATTTATGAAGGAGACCGGAAACAGGAGATCCGCTATTTTTCCGAGGAAGACGGCCCCATTTCGGTGGGCCTGATTCTGGATCTCAGCAAGAGCATGACCAACAAGATTGACACCGAGCGCGCCGCGGTGGAGCAGTTCTTTCAGAATGCCAATCCGGACGACGACTACTTCGTCATCACCGTTTCCAACCATCCCAAGCTGATCGCCAGTTCCACCCGCTCGATTCGCGCCATCGAGACCGAACTGGGGCTGGCGGTGCCGGACGGAAATACGGCGCTGCTGGATGCCATCTATCTGGGCGTGGCGCAGATGCGCACGGCGCGCTACCCGCGTCATGCCCTGCTCATCATCTCCGACGGCGGCGACAACAATAGCCGCTACAAGCTCCGGGAGATCAAGAGCATGGTGCGGGAATCGGATGTGGCCGTCTATGCCATCGGCCTGTTCGACAGCGCGCTGTTCAAGACCTTTGAGGAGTACATGGGGAAGAAGTGGCTGCAGGAAATTACCGATGCCAGCGGGGGACGCACGGTCGCGATTGACGACCTTACCCGGCTTCCCCAGACGGCCGGCGCCATCAGCTGGGAACTGCGCAACCAATATGTGCTGGGCTACCAACCCGCCACTGTTGCGGCCGATGGGCGATGGCGAAAGATCAAAGTCAGCGTCCTGCCGCACGGGACCACGCCATCGTCGAGTCCCGCGCGCTTGCAAGCCTACTATCGGAAAGGATATTCAGCCTCGGGGAGGTGACTCTCACACCTTCCCCGAGACCCGCAACGGAGGGTCGATTCGTGCTCTCCAGACACCGGGAGCCTGTCGCACGTTGGACTACCTGCTGCTTCCTCCGAAGGTGAAGTTGACGCCGGCCGAATAGCGGAAGTTATTCTGCGACGAATTGTTGTACTGGTTGGTGAAACGCGTCATCAGGTAATCGATCTCCACCGGCCGGAACTGGAATGATTTGTTGATGGGAATATCGATGCCGCCGCCGATGGCCATGGCAAAAGCGTTATTTGCCGGTGATCCTGAAGTGACGCATGTGCCCGCGCAAGCTTTCGTCAAATTGGCATACACGTTGCTGTGCGCCGCGCCCAGCAGCCATTGTCCGAACGGCTGGAATCTCGGGGTGCGGAACTTAATCTGGGGGCCGAACATGTAGGTGAACAAGTTGCCCTGTGCCGTGGCCGACCCGCCGGCGGGATTGGTCCAGGTGATGGTGTTGCTGCCATAACCTTGAAGATCCATCTTGATTCCAAAGTAGTGGTTGAGGTTGACGACCAGGGCGCCACCGCCGCCATTCAAACTCAGGCTTTGGGTGCCGCGAGCGACCGGGTAAAAGCGGGCGTAAGAGTAGTCGGCGGCGACCTCTGCTCGCGGAAAGTCCTGCGACCATGCCGCCAGCCCCACTAACACAACCCCGCAGAATACGAACAGCTTGGTGATTTTCATCATCTTTCACCCTCAGTTTGTAAGTGCTGGACCGACCCGCTTTTTAGCCTTCACCGCGCGTCCCCCAGAATTTGAACTCCACCTCGGTAACTCATGGGATATGGCATTCATGGGGCCAAACGTGACGCTCGCGGGAGATGCTTTGATAAGTCGCTGCACCCAAACAGGCTTACTGCAGGACTGAGCGTACCGGAAAGGCTGGGTCTGCGACCGGGCGGTTCCGACCGGTCGGAGGGAACTCCGAGAGGCCGGAGGGGCCGCCGATCAGCCAGTCTCGCCGATGGACCTGCGGGTGATGTGGAGCCTCACTATCATCGATTCCAGGGTCGTCGGTTTCAGGCCCAGGATTTCCGCGGCGCCACCTTTTCCCCGGATACGCCATCGCGTCATTTCCAGCACGCTGAGCAGATGATCGCGCTCCGCATCCATGAGGAACAGACTGGGTGCCGCATCGTTCTGCGAAACCCTGGGTGCATTGATGTATAGCCTCGGGCCACTGGCGAGTATCATCGCTCGCTCCACCGTATTGCGTACTTCCCGAATGTTGCCGGGCCAGGTGTAGCGTTGCAGCGAATCGATGCTCGCTTTGTCGATGGACTCGATGCACTTGCCAAACGATTTTGCGAATTCGTTCACGAACGACTGGATCAGCAATGGTATGTCCTCCAGTCTCTCGCGGAGCGGCGGCATCCGGATCGGGAAAACATTCAGCCGGTAATATAGATCGTCTCGGAACCGCTTCTCCCGGACCGCCTTCTCCAAATCCTGGTTGGTTGCGGCAATAATCCGTACATCGATGGAGATCGTTTTCGAGCTGCCCAGGCGCTCCAGTTGCTTCTCCTGCAAAACGCGCAACAGTTTTATCTGCACATCCGGCGGCAGTTCGCCTACCTCGTCCAGGAACAGGGTTGAGCCATGTGCTAGTTCGAAACGGCCCATTTGCCGCGAAAGCGCACCTGTGTACGCTCCTTTCTCCCGACCGAACAACTCGCTCTCGATCAGTGTCTGCGGAATGGCGGCGCAATTGACGCGCATCATGGGCCGGCCTCTCCGAGGACTGCGCTCATGAATGGCAGATGCGACCAACTCTTTTCCAGTACCCGTCTCTCCAATCAGAAGGACACTGGAGTTGGTGCCTGCAACCTGTTCGACCTGCTTCAAGACATGCCGAAGGGCAGGACTCTCGCCGATGATGTGTTCGTGGCCGCTGACCGCTCTCACTTCTGACTGCAGATATACGTTCTCGCGCTGCAGTCGGTCGCGCAACGCCCGTACCTCGTCGAGAGCCTTCTGCGTCGCCCCTTCGGCGCGGGTACGGGCGATGGCGCTGCCGATCATTTCCACAAAGAGCCGCAGGCGATTTACGATGTCATCCGGCCACTCCCGCTCCCGATGCACCGTGCCGAAAGCCATCGCTCCGATCACCTGCCCGCCGACCTTGACGGGAAAGGTAGCGTTGGAGCGGGGTCCGAACTGTCTTGCCATTTCCTTTTCCCGAACCGCCTCCTCGGGCAGATCCTCAACTCGCGCGAAGCACACCACTTCTCCGCGTGCCAACGCCCTCGACATCCACGGCAAGGCGTTGACGGCTAAGGTGGGAAAGGGCTCCACCCCCGGTGTTTGCCAGGAATGGGTGATCACAAAGTCGTTGCCAACCAAGATTTGGGCAAGCGTGCTGCGCTCTAGGTCGAGTGCCAGCACAATCTGCTGCTGTGCATTGACGATCTCTTGGTCAATCGATTCTGAGGTTGCCCGAACGAAGCGCGCCGAGAGGTCGGTCAGCAGCGTCTCGAAACGCAACCGATCTTCCAGCTCCGAGTGCAGATCGCCTCGCGGAGGATTCATAACGACGACTCCCTGACTTAGTCTGGCCCGGTCGTAGCAAGGAAAAAAGCGAGGCGTGTTGACCCTTGTTTCCTCCACATTGCGAGCCGTCAAACTCGTTCAATCGCGAGTTTAACCAGCGTCGCTTCTTACCAGAGGGTCCTTCCCCACTAAGGAAGAGAGCACAACCCAGGTCGCCAACACCCAACCGATCCACGTTCGTGGTATCTACCTGAGTTCTAGTGCAAGGGGGGGACGCGAACAACTGGCAAAACGAACAGTCCAAAGAGAAGGGGCAACAACGATCAGACAAGAGTCGCCCTACCTGGAGAGAATTGGCGGCGAAACGCGTTCGGGTAACATCCTCTCAGCGCCAGCTTGGCGAAGCCGACACGGCCGGAATCTGCTGTCTACATGCAACTGAATGAAGGCGTACGATGCAACAGTAGTTGTGGCAGGACCTCGTATGAGCGGAGAATTGTTTACTGGAACGACTCGGATTTCATGAACAGTGATATTCATTTCCCCGAGGTTGTGCTCTCTGCATCCTAAACCGATGTCGGCGCTTGCCACGATCGTCGCTACGCTTACCGCTGTGACTTGGCTTTACCTCGTCTTGGCCAGGGGATCCTTCTGGCGTCTTAAGGGCACTAGGCTCGACGCCAGTGACCATGCCGGATTCTCAAGCCGCATCGTTGCTGTAGTTCCGGCCCGCAATGAGGCAGAACTGATAGGACCGGTGATCACATCCTTATTAAGTCAGTGTGTGGCGATGCCCGTCTTCCTGGTGGATGACGAGAGTACAGACGGTACCGCGGACGTGGCCCGGCACGCTGCCGAACAAGCGGGCAAGGCCGGCGCGCTGGTTGTGATCCAGAGCAAGCCCTTGCCGCCCGGGTGGACGGGGAAATTGTGGGCAATGCACCAGGGTATTGAGCGTGCACGTGCCCTGAATCCCGAGTGGCTCATGCTGGCCGACGCTGATGTAGTGCACGATGCACAGACGGCAGCGAATCTGGGTCGTATTGCGTCGCAGGGTCACTACGATCTGGTGTCGTTCATGGTGAAACTGCATTGCGAGAGCCTTGCGGAAAAACTGCTCATTCCCGCCTTCGTGTATTTCTTTTTCATGCTCTATCCGCCCGCCTGGATTCGCGATGTCCGGCGCTCGACTGCCGGCGCGGCCGGGGGCTGCATGCTGGTGAGATCCGAAGCTCTGCAACGCGCCGGAGGGCTGGAAGCCACTCGCGGGGCGCTGATCGATGACTGCTCGCTGGCGCGGCTCCTGAAGCAGCACGGCGGCCGATTGTGGCTGGGACTGACAGATCAGAGCCAAAGCTTGCGGCGCTACGAAACCTTCGCGGACATCGAACGCATGGTCTCACGCACCGCCTTCAACCAGTTGAAGCACTCAGCGCTGCTGCTGCTGGGCACGATCGCGGGCATGGTGATGACCTATCTGGCGCCTCCACTGTTACTGCTTTCCGGCGGCCGGCTGGCGTTCTTTATGGGCGCCGCGGCCTGGGCGGCCATGACCATGACGTACTTGACCATGGTGCGCCACTACCGGCTCAACCCCGCATGGGCATTGGCTCTCCCGCTGGCGGCCACGTTTTATCTGGGCGCGACCATACACTCGGCGTTGAAATACTGGAGCGGCACTGGCGGCGACTGGAAGGGGAGAGCTCAGGACGTCAACCACGCCACCACCGGAACTGCTCGCCGCTAACCGGACTTCCGGCCGCGTCCATTCTGAAACGCGCGTTGCATGGAATACCCGGCAGCTTGAAAAGCAAATCGTGATTTGGGCCGAGTCTCGGAGAATCAGGCAAGAACTTCATCGAAACAGGCAAATACGCAAAGCATCAGCAGTCTATTCTCGTTGAGTCCAGACGAGGCGGCCCATGGACCGCCCTTCAAGGAGAATCAATGCAGAAGCGCAAACTTGGAAAAAGCAACTTGGAAGTTTCGGCTCTCGGCTTAGGCTGCATGGGCATGAGCTTTTCTTACGGTCCGCCCAAGGACAAGAAGGAGATGACCGCTCTTCTCCACGCCGCCGTCGAACGCGGCATCACATTCTTCGATACCGCTGAAGTCTATGGCCCGTTCACGAACGAGGAACTCGTCGGCGAAGCTCTCGCTCCCTTCCGGGAGAAAGTGGTCATCGCCACCAAGTTCGGGTTCGACCTCAGTGGCAGCGATAATCGGCCGGGAGCGCCGCCCGTGAATAGCCGATCCGAGCAGATCAAGCGGGCAGTCGAGGGCTCGCTCAAGCGACTCAGGATTGAGAGCATCGACTTGCTCTATCAACACCGCGTTGACCCGAACACTCCCATCGAAGACGTCGCCGGCACCGTGAAGGAGCTGATTCAAGCCGGCAAGGTCAAGCACTTCGGCATGTCGGAGGCGGCGGCCAAGACGATCCGCCGCGCACACGCCGTCCAGCCGGTCACTGCGGTGCAGAGCGAATACTCGCTGTGGTGGAGAAAGCCAGAGCAGGAAGTGATACCGATGCTCGAGGAACTCGGGATTGGTTTTGTGCCGTACAGTCCCCTGGGCAAGGGATTCCTGACGGGGGCAATTAAGGAAGACGCGAAATTCGACAGCACCGATTTCCGCAGCAAACTCCCTCGCTTTACGCCGGACGCTCTCAAGGCGAACCAGGCGTTGATTGACCTGCTCGGCAGCATCGGGAAGCAGAAGAAGGCGACCCGTGCTCAGATCGCGCTGGCCTGGCTGCTGGCGCAAAAGCCGTGGATCGTGCCAATTCCGGGCACAACCAAGCTTGGTCGTCTCGAAGAGAATATCGGGGGAACTGCGGTCCAACTGACGTCCGGTGATCTCCAGGAGATCGGAAGCGCCGCTTCCAAGATTCCGGTGGAAGGGGCGCGGTATCCGGAAGCGATAGAGAAGATGACCGGTCTCTAAGCGGCTGAGGACTAGCGGACCGACGAGGATCCGAGCATGAAGAAACTACTTTCTCTCGGCGTGATCTTTTTGTTTATCGGCATGACCGCAATGACGCTGTCCGGCAGCCAGGATCCTGGCGCCAATGCGAGTATCCGGGACCGCTTTATCGGCGCGTGGCGACTGGCCTGGCTCGAAGAGCAAGGCGCAGACGGGAAAATTCATCGCTCTGATTGTACCGGGCTGCTTGTCTACACCCGCGACGGCCACATGTCGGTCCAGGTGATGTATCGGAACCCGCCGACCGACTCGGCCGCAACGGCCAACGCTGCGCCGGCGCAATACGCGCAAGGCGGCTACGAGGCCTCGTTTGGCAGATATGAGATCGACGAACGCGCTCACAATTTCACCTATCACGTCGAGGGCGCACTGGTGCGCACCCTTATTGGCAAAGACCTGACGCGCGTGTACGATTTTTCGGGCAAACAGCTAATCGTGAAGTCGTCTAGTCCCGATGAACACTGGAGAGTTGCGTGGGAGCATTACTAGGCCGCCTCTACAAGCCATTGCAGGCGTAGTTGTGTGTACAGGGTGAGAGGCCTGCGTACGAGGGGAGAGACAGCCAGCCGTAATAATGAGAGTCTGACCGAGCTGCGCACAGCGTTAGGGCGGGGCGAACGAGGAAATCTGCCGGGCGATGTGGTCTGGTTCGCGCCCGGCGAGAAGCACTGGCACGGGGCCGCGTCGACCACGGCCATACACATATCGCCATCCAGGAAAAGCTCGATGGCAAAGTCGTCGAGTGGATGGAGCAGGTCAGCGACGACCAATACCGCGCCGCGAAATAGGAAATTTGCATGAGCAACAAGCCAGCGCAGAGCGATGCACTAAAAGACCGCCTTTCGCGATCTCAGGAAATTCACATCAGCGTGACCGGCAGAAAGTCAGGACGTACTATCTCGGTCCCAGTCTGGTTCGTAGCGGATGACGAGAAGCTGTACCTGTTGCCGGTGTACGGGTCGGATACACAGTGGTACAAGAACGTGCTCCAGAAGCCGTCGATTCGGATCGATGCCGGAGGCGCAGCCGCTGAATTAGAGGTTCTTCCAGCCACTGACGCGGCGCAGGTGTCGCCCGTGGTCGAGAAATTCCGCCACAAGTACGGGGCCAGCGACGTGAAGAAGTACTATTCGAAGTTCGACGTTGCCGTCGTCGCCCCGATACGCTGATCGTGGGTCGATACGAAACACATAAGCGTATAACCGAGTTAAGATGTCCGCTGGAAGCCAAAACGAATTCTTGTTCTAACCGACTGGGGCCTGAGGGGTTTTTACCAAAAGAGTCATCCGCACACGGAACGTGCGGCTAAAGGGGGTTCTCTATGGTCACGCTCAATGTGAATGGTGTGCAGCGCGAAGTCACGGCGCCGGACGACACTCCGCTACTGTACGTGTTGCGCAACGATCTCCAACTCATCGGCCCGCAGTTCGGCTGCGGACTGGCACAGTGCGGAGCTTGTTCCGTTCTGGTCGAGGGCAAGGAAGTGCGTTCCTGCATTACGCCTGTCGCGAGCGTCGCCAACCAGGAAATCACCACGCTCGAAGGTCTGCCCGCGAGGTGGGCGAAGCAAAAAGGCCTCTCGGCGGAGGCGGCGAAAGAAACGCTTCACCCGGTCCAGCAGGCCTGGATCGAAGAACAAACTCCGCAGTGCGGCTTCTGCCAGAACGGCATGATGATCAAGGCAACCGAACTGCTCGAAAGCAATCCGCATCCGACCTTGGCGCAAATCAAAGAGGCCTTCACCACATCCGGAGTGTCGCCCAATCTGTGCCGCTGCGGAACCTACGTGGCCATCATGGACGCCGTACAACATGCCGCCACAATCATGGCGAAAGGGAGGTGAGCGATGGCAACCATGGGTGAAAGAATCAGGCGCGAAAAATCAGCAAATGTTTTCGAACCGACGCTATCGCGCCGTCAATTCATCAAGGCCGGTGGCATCCTCGTCGTGGGGTTCAGCTTCGTGAGCCCGGAGCTTTTAAAGGGCGATACTGCAAAAGCCGCCACCTTCAAGAACTCGCTCGATCCTACTCTGCCCAGTTCGTGGATTGAGATTCACCCCGACAACACGATCCTGATTCGCACCGGCAAGAGCGACTTCGGCCAGGGCTCAACCTTCACCGCCTACCGGCAAATTGTGGCCGAAGAGTTGAGCGTGCCTTTCGAAGCGATCACCACGGTCGTGGCCGGAGACACCGATCGCACGCCGGACGGCAGTGGCGCCTTCGACTTCCTGGGCCATGGAACGCCCAACATCCGCAAGGCGGCCGCCTATACCTACCAGGCTCTTCTCGATCTCGCGTCAGAAAAACTCGGCGTGCCGAAAGACAAACTTTCCGTTAAAGACGGCATCGTCTCCGGCGGCGGCAAGAACATTTCCTACGGCGACCTCGTCAAGAACCAGCAGTTGAAGCTCACAATCCCCGTGAAGGGAGACCTCACCAGCATCTTTGGGCTGACCATCGATGGCAATCCGCCGATGAAGCCCGTAAGCGAGTACACGGTTATCGGCAAGTCCTTCAAGAATTCCATCATCAGTTCGAAAGTCGCTGCCAAGGAAACCTGGGCAACCGATGTGCGCCTTCCAGGCATGTTGCATGCTCGCGTGGTGCATCCGAAGACGCTCGGCTCGACTCTTGTCTCTGCCGGGCCACTGGACAAAACCAAGTTCCCGAATTCGCAAGTCATCGTGAAGGGCAATCTCGTCGGCGTAGTCGCGCCCACGGAGTGGGAAGCGATCCAGGCAGCCGAGCAGGTAGCCGGCGCCACCAAATGGACCGAGTGGAAGGGACTGCCGGGCAACGCAAAACTCTACCAGCACCTTCGCGAAGAGGCGGATTGGACCACCGCGCCCGTCGAGACGAGCAAAGCTGCCAAAGGTGATGTCGCCCCCGCGCTCGCGTCGGCTCACAAAAAGCTTTCCGCCACCTATCAGTTGTCCTACATGAAGCACGCGCCGATTGGGCCAACCATGGCCGTTGCCGATGTCAAGCCCGATGGCACGGTGCACATCTACACGCACAACCAGAATCCGCAGGCGCTTCGGGGCGAAATTGCGATGATGCTCGGCACCACGCCCGATCATGTCATCGTGCATTCCTATCCCGGACCCGGCCATTACGGCAGGTCGAACGGCGGAAACGCAGGCGCGGAAGACGAAGCGGTGCTCTTGTCACAGGCCGTCGGCAAACCGGTACGCGTGCAGTGGATGCGCGCCGACGACATGCAGTGGTCCACGCAATCGGCGGCTGCCTTCTCCGATGTTCAGGTTGCCATCGATGAAAAAGGCAAAATGGCAGCGTATCAAATCGACCACTACATGCCCGCCATGCAGGATGATCGGCCGATCGGTGCCGTGCTCGCGGGGCTGCCCACCATGTCCGCCCCGCAGGTCCATTCTGATGGTGTAACGTCCACGGTCAACGGCATCGAAGATCCCTGGGTTTATGCTCCAGTTCCGAACGTGACGGAGCGCGGGCATGGCACGTTCCAGGTGGGACAGAAAGCCTCGCCTCTCGCCGTCGGTCTCCGCGACCACAGCATGCGCACGCCGGGGCAGTTCCAGCAGAACTATCCCCGCGAACTGGCGATCAGCGAGGCAGCGGCGCTGGCGGGCGCGGACGCCCTTCAGTTCCGCATCGACCACGCCAGCGAAGAGCGGGCGATCGGTGTGCTGAAAGCGGTCCGTGATGCTTCCGGTTGGGACACGCGCCCCTCCCCGCGTCCTGATGCCACATCCACCGGATCAACGCCCGTGCGGGGTCGTGGAGTTTCGCTGATGTTGCGCAGCGGAACCTACTGGGCCTGCGTTTGCCAGATCGCCGTTACTCCCAGCACCGGTGCGATCGTGGTCGAGAAGTACACGATCGCGGTCGATCCCGGCATTGTCGTGAACCCGATGCAATTGAAGCGGAATGTCGAAGGCGGCGCGGTCATGGGAATCGGCCATGCGCTCTTCGAAGAGGTCATGTTTGATGAGAGCGGAATCACCACGGATGACTGGATTTCCTATCCCATCCCGACCATGGCGCACATCCCTGAGATCAAAGTCGTGCTGCTCCACAATCCGAAAGTCGGTGCTTACGGCGGAGGTTCGGAAGCGGCGAATGCACTCGCTGCCCCGGCGATCGCGGCGGCCGTCCACGATGCAACCGGGAAGGTGATTCGGCGGCTTCCGATGAAGCCGGCTTATGTGCAGGCGCTTTTGAAAACTTAATCAACCGGCGTGCTCTCTTGATTTGGGAGTTTCGTCCGCGGCGGAGACGCCATTATGACTGCAAAAAGAGTTGTTCTCGCAACCGTGAAGACCAACGGCAAAGCGCCGCTTCCGTGGCGGGCAGACAAAGTTGCCAGCCCAAGCGAACCAGCCACTTCCAACTTGGCGCGACTGATTGCCGCCTACGCCCCTCACGACGGCAGTTTCGAGCTGCGCATCCCTGGCTTGCACGCCAGTCGCTTCTCACGAGTAAACAAGGAATGTGTGCATGCCCTGCGGGTGCCCTCGTTGTGCATCGTCGCACAAGGAGCCAAGACCGTCATCGTTGGGGACGAGGTCTACGATTACGACGCGTCCCGCATGATTGTGTTCTCCGTCGCCCTGCCAGTTGCTGCCCAGATCACGCAAGCCAGCCATTCCGAGCCCTACCTCGCTCTCAAACTCGACCTCAACCCGCACAAGATTGCCGATCTGGTCTTGAAGGTGTACCCGCACGGTCTGCCTCCCGTGCAACAGAGAAGCGCTGTTTACCTCACTCCGGTCGACGCGAGCATTATCAACGCCGCAACGCGCTTAGTGGATTGTCTAGCGCATCCCGGGGATGCTGAACTGGTCGCGCCCCTGGTGATCGATGAGATCTTGATCCGGCTGCTACGCAGCCCCATCGGTGTTCGCGTCGCTCAAATGGGTTTTGCAGAATCCAGCGTCCACCGCGTTGCGAAGGCTATTTCCTGGCTACGAGACAACTTTCCTCAACCCATGAAGGTCGAAGACTTGGCCGGCCTGGTGCACATGAGTGTTTCCTCTTTCCACGAGCACTTTAAGTCCGTCACTTCGATGAGTCCTCTGCACTATCAAAAGGTACTGCGCCTCCAGGAGGCGAGGCGTCTCATGTTATCGACGGTGATGGACGCGGGCACCGCCAGCCAGCGCGTGGGCTATCTAAGCGCTTCACAGTTCAGCAGAGAATACAGCCGCTTCTTCGGGAGTGCCCCAACCAAGGACATCGCCAGATTGCGCCAGGAGACTTCACTCTCGGTGTGACCCAATCCGAGGCGACCCGTGGACGCTACGTTGTCTCCACACGATCGGGATCGCGCGGCAATGCCGATGCCAGCACCAGTGCCGCTCCGGCGTAGATCAATGTGTCAAAGACGTAATTGATCGCCTCCATGATCTCCGGCGTTGTTCCCCCGCGGGCGAGAATCCAAATCGGCAGATACAGGAATAGAGTGAGGACGGTCATGAGTGCGCCCATCGAGGTTGCGGCCATCCGGGATTTCTTGTTCAGGGCCAAGCCGACTCCAGCGGCCAGCAGGATCGCTCCTGTGAGGTATCCCCATACGCTGGGGAATGGAACCCAGGATGGCGTCATCTTTTCCAAAGGAAAGCCGGGCGCAAACTCGGGATGAAGAAAAAATTCCACGGCAAAAAAGATCGCAGCCACCGCGATGACCGTGCGCCCAAATAGAATCATCCATTTCGACGGTTGTGGCGACGAGGTGCGACTATGCAGTCCGGCGAGAGCCCATGCACCTCCGGCAAGAGAGAGATCTCTTAACGCGTAGGCCCACGCGAATCGATTTTTGGGAGCCGCGACCACATTCGGTATATGCATCATGCAAACAAATAGAAAGAACATCAATCCCAGCAGGGTGGACGACAAGCGTACGAACTTCCTCACCGTAAGACTGGTAGCTGCCGCGAACAGCGAGCAGCCAACAAAATACGCCCAGAACACGTGCGCCGGCATCCAGGACGGGACCATGTCCGCGACTCTCATCGGGCCGCCGAAATGCTCGGGCGCGAATACCGCGAGTGGAACGGCGATGAAGATACAGCCCAAGGTGATGAGCCTGTCCCAGCCGCGAGCCGCGCTGATCTCTTTTCGAAGTATAAAAACTCCGGCGACGAGATAGATAAGCCCGGCAAAACACATCCAGAAATTGATTGATGAAAGCATCGGAATTCGATGCTTTTAGACTGGTTCGGAACCTGGCCGGAAGCAATACCCACTTGGCGGGATTTGGACATAACCATTCCGGCAATGAAGAGGGTAGGGGCTGGCCAAAGCCGCTCACACAACAAAGTTGTCGTATTCTTACGTGAACGGATTACCGAACGCAGCAGGGGGCGGGTGGCCCGGCCTTTCACGGGCTGTTTTCTTTTCCCGTTCCGGAACCGTGGGTGCCCCGTCCTTGCGTTCTTTGCAAGGGCGGGTACGATGCTGCCGGTACGATGGGTTTGTCATGCCCAGCGGCCTGCATCGCAGTTACGGTGCTCATCATCTGCACTTTATCACCTGCTCGTGTTACCGGCGATTGCCTTTTCTGCGCACCGCGCCCAGCTGCGACTGCTCCCTCTCGATTCTGGAACAGACGCGCGAGCGTTATCGCTTTGTGGTGGTGGGATACGTGGTGATGCCAGAACATGTTCACCTGCTCATCACCGAGCCGGAGGTAAGGACTCCGTCGACGGTGATGCAGGTGTTGAAGCAGTGCACGGCCCGTGAGATCAAAAGCCTGGGCCGCCCGCCCACGGATCTTCAAGTTGCCGTAAACCCGGTGGGCGGCCATAGCGGCGGCTTGGCCGGACATCCATTTGCGGCAACCGCTGGCTATGCTAGGATGCGTTCCCATGAACGCGTGGATGCAGGACATTCGATTCGCTCTTCTCTCTTTCGCAAAGAACCCAGGGTTCACACTGGCCGCGGTACTGTCGCTGGCGATTGGGATTGGTGCGAACACCTCCATCTTCAGTGTTGCCAACGCGTTGCTGTTGCGTCCTCTGCCCTACGACAGCCCAGACCGGTTGGTGATCCTGTGGAATCGTTCCCTTGGCCTGGACATCACCCAGGATTGGTTTTCCACGGCGCAGTATTTCGACATCAAGACCGGGCACCATGGGTTTGAGCAGGTCGCGATCGCGATTGGCGGCAACTACAACTTGACCGGGCAGGGTGACCCGGAACGAGTGGGCGTCATTCGCGTCTCATCGAATCTTCTTCCCATGCTCGGCGCTCGTCCGGCACTCGGCCGCCTGCTGACGCCGGACGAAGATTCGCCCGGGCGTCCGTCTACGGCCGTCCTGACTGACGGAATGTGGGCGCGGCGTTTCGGCCGTGACCCGCACATGATCGGTAAGTCCATCATCATTAATGGACAGCCTTATGAAATCGTCGGCATCCTTCCGCAAAGCTTTTCTTTATCGCAGGAAGTTCTCCCTTTGCTCTACGGAACGGAGCTGGCCGAAATTTTTCTGCCCTTGCCGCTCGCGCCCGCGGCCGCTTCGCAAGTGAGGGACCACGAAGATTACAACATCGTCGGAAAGCTGAAGCCGGGCGTCTCGCTGCCGCAAGCCCAGGCGGAGATGGATACCATCACGGCCGGGCTGCGTCGCGAATTTCCCGAGAACTATCCTCCCAATGGCGGGTTGACGTTCAGCATCGTGCCGCTTCTTGAACAGGTTGTTGGCAACGTGCGTCGCCCTTTGTGGGTGCTGCTGGGGTCCGTGGGTTTTGTACTGCTGATCGCGTGTGCCAATGTCGCCAACCTCATGTTATCGCGGGCCGTGGCGCGCCAGCAGGAAATTGCCGTGCGGACCGCCTTAGGGGCAAGTCGGTGGCGCATTGTTCGTCAATTATTGACGGAGAGCCTGCTGCTTTCGCTCTGCGGCGGCGCGCTCGGCATCTTCATCTGCCTTTTCAGCATGAGGTTGATCCACATTCTGGGAACCAAGAGCATCCCGCGGCTGCAGGACGTGGGGATGGATGGACGCGTGCTCCTGTTTACCCTGCTGCTCTCCGTTTCCTCCGGGATTCTCTTCGGCCTTGTTCCGGCTTTGCGCGTTTCCAGGCTGGATTTGAATTCGACTCTGAAAGATGCGAGCCGTGGTTCGGCAGGAACGAGCGCGGTCTGGGGTCGTGGCAATAATTTTCGGCGGCTGCTCGTGATTTCCGAACTGGCGCTCTCTGTAGTCCTGTTGATCGGTGCCGGACTTCTCATTCGCAGTTTCGCTCGCTTGCAGGATGTATCGCCCGGGTTCAACCCGCGCGGCGTGCTCACCTTCGACCTGACCATGACCGGCCGAAAATACAACGACAAGCAAACCATCCTGAATACCTACCGGCAACTTTGGGACCGGCTCGAACATACGCCGGGGGCGATCGCGGCCGGCGGAGTCACGTCACTTCCCCTGAGCCAGGCCTTTGCCTGGACGCCGATCACCGTCGAGGGGCGCACCCCGCTTCCCGGCGAGAAATTTCTCAATGCCGATGAGCGGATTGTCAGCGGGCACTATTTCGAAGCCATGGAAATTCCGTTGCGGCGGGGACGATTCTTCAACGAGCAGGACGACGCGACCACGCCCGTTGCCGTCATCGTCGACGAGTACATGGCCGGCCAACTCTGGCCAGGGCAGGACCCGATCGGCAAGCGCATTCATATAGTCGAACTCCAGTCGAAGGACCCCTGGCAGACAGTGGTTGGCGTAGTCGGACGCGTGAAGCAGGATTCTCTCGACTCTGACCCGCGGATCGCTTTCTACGTGGCCCATAAACAATTCCCCACGCGGGCCATGACGGTAGCCTTCCGTGGCCGCACCGATCCCGATGCCCTGCTGTCGGCCACCAGGAACGAACTGCGGAACCTCGATCCCGATCTTCCCATGTACTACGTTCGAACCATGGAGCAGCGGGTGAACGAATCCCTGGCCCAGCGCCGTTTTTCGATGCTGCTCCTGGGACTTTTCGCCAGCGTCGCGCTGGCTCTCGCTACCATCGGGATCTATGGCGTGATGGCGTACCTGGTCAATCAGGGAACTCGAGAATTGGGGATTCGAATCGCGCTGGGCGCTTCGCAGCGCAACATCCTGAGCCTGGTTGTCCGGCAGGGGATGGCGCTGGCTTTTTCCGGCGTGACGATTGGTTTGGCCGCGGCTTTCCTGCTGACGCGGCTGATTCGAAGCCTGCTGTTCGGCGTGGAAGCGACCGACCCAATCACGTTTGCCGGGATTTCCCTGTTGCTCGCGATGATCGCGCTGCTCGCCAGTTACATCCCAGCACAACGCGCCGCTCGAATTGATCCCCTGACCTCGCTGCGCTGCGACTAGCCGAGGTTCTCGCGACGGGGGAGACGGGCCCGATGGAGCCCCCTAGGATTCCATCCAGGGCCCCCGGGGGGTGTAGCAAAATCCCCTCCATGCATAATATCCCCCGCCCTATTTGACGGGGTGAGAACAGGACGGGATGGGGTTCTCCGAGTGAGCTTTCTGAGCCGGCGCTTTCCTCGCCGGTCTCAGCATCGTAGCCGCTTAGAGAACCCTTCTTGATTTCACTTATGCATTCATTCAGACGGGACGTACCCTGGTTCCTTCACGCCGCTGAGCCGAAAGAAAAAGTGGTGAACGACCCGCCCGCCGGAAGATGAAGTCGACGACTGCGTGAAGCCCAACAGGATCACGACTGGCTGATCTTTCTGTCGAACGTGGCAAGTTGCGGGAGGTACTTCGATTTCCCCGCGGGCGGAATGAGAAATGAGACGGCCAAGCCGTTTCGAATAGCGAAAAGATCAGTGGGAAGCGCTCACCTTCTGGTATTCGACGCGGGCTTGTCGCAAAATCGGAACATCAGGATCGGCATCCTTCCATAATGCGAAAAAATTGCGGTAAGCCTCGGCAGACCTTTCTTCTTCGTGGTCTTCAGCATAGGCGCGAGCCAATCCCAAGTGAGCCAGCGGCCAATAGACAGTTACGGCGCTTCCGTGATTGTCGATCAATTTCTGAAATTGCGTTTCTGCATCCTTAGGGAGCCCAGCCTGCAAGTATGCTGATCCGCGCAGGTACAGGGTCTGCCCGTCGGAAAGTTCGGAGAGGTCGTAGGGAAGCGCATCCTTTAGTTCCTCGATGGCTTGCTTGGCGTTATTGCGATCCAGTTGAATGGCCGCGCGGACCGACGCCAACACTACGACATTGTGCAGGGTGTCGAGCGGCCTGACATCGGCTTGCTTCAGATATTTCTCGGCGCCCGCGGTATCTCCGATCCGTGCCAAGGTCAGAGCCGCGTAAGCCCTGGAGGCAGGATCTTGATTCCATCGCAAACCCTGCTCCACCGAGGCCCTGGCTTGCGCCGCATTACCGACTTCAGCTTCAAACAGGGATTCGTCATAAGCAGTGTTCGAGGCTTCTTCGCGCAAGCCTTGCTGCAGCGCCAAATTCTTCGAGCGCTGGAAAAGCTCGCGGGCGGCCCGAATTTCTCCAAGACCGCTGCGGGCAACGGAGGCAAACGAGAGCAGCAGACTTTCGTTGGGCTTGCCCTTGGCGGACTCAAGAGCCTGGTCGGCGGTGGTTTGATCTCCTTGCGCATAGGCGGCGCGGAGCAACGTGTTGGTTGTCGTCCCAGTATGGTTTTCGGCAGCCGCCCGCTCGCAGATGGCTTTGGCTTCGGCAAAGCGACTGCCCTTCAGATAAGCGCTGGCCAGCGTTCCATAGGCAAACCAACTGTTGGAATTCAAGCGCAAGGCTTGCTGGGCGGCGGGGATCGCCTTGTCGATCAGACCGCTCCGAGCGGAAAGATCCGCCAGATTGTTGTATGCAATCCAGTCATGCGGGTAGGTCTGCGTCCAGAGCTCGTAGGCTCCAACCGCTTTATCGATTTCCTGGGTAACGTCGGTGTAATAGTGCGCGGCAATATAGAGTTTTTCTTTTTCGCTCACGTGCTCGCGCAGGTCGAAGGCCTTCTGCATGTACTGGCGCGATAATTCTCCCTGCGACAGATTGCGGTAGATGGCGCCGAGACGCGCGTAAGCGATCGCGAAGTCGGGATCCAGTTCAATCGCCATTCGGTAGAAACCGATACTTTCTTGTTCCTGGTCCTGCAGGCGCTTTTCGTCGCCCATCGTGTAAGCCTTCAACGCTGAGAGGGAAGGCGTCGTAGCCTGTTCGATGGGGGTGTCAAACTTCTGAATCGTGGCCAGGGATTCGCCGAGGGTCCGACGGAACGAAGGGATCATTTCGCCGAGCGCCGGGATGACCTGATCGCGGCTGGTGGCGCGTGTTTCCTGATGCGCGACCACTCCTCCGGTGAGGCAATTGCGGGCGCCCAAAGAAAGCACGTAGTGGTTGCCAAGCGCAACAATGGAGCCTCCGATCACAACCTTTGCCCCAGCCCGCTCGCAGACCTCACGGTCGATGGGAGGCACCAGCGTCTCGGTCGCCGGGCGTTCCATGAGGCGGAGAACCGCCCGGAGGTTCGGTTCATTTAGGAGATTGAAGTGGGGAGATTCACCGAGTTTCACGGCGACCGCACGCCGGAGGGTGCCGTCGAAGGTAGGATCGCCTGTGGTGTTAACGAAATCGGCCACCAGGACAGAGTCGGCTTCGCTGAGTGCGACCGGCGGATGCGCCCTGCGGTACCACCAGACTCCCAGCCCTATTAAAGCCAGCGTCGCAGCAGTAGCGATGAGCCACGACCAGAACCTTGGCGGACGTCTGACCGGAAGGAGAACTGGGGACTCTTTCACAGGTTCCTGCAGCAGCACCGGCCGTGACGCTTCCTCCTCACCGGGTTCAACCGCCGTGACCGGCATCAGGAACCGATATCCGACCTTCGGCAAAGTTTCGATATAGCGAGGCGTCGTGGCGGAATCGCCGAGCGTATGGCGGAGTTTCTTCACGGCAACATTCAGCCCGTTTTCAAAATCCACGAATGTATCGCCGCGCCAAAGCTTGGCTTGAAGTTCTTCGCGGGTTACTACTTCCCCGGGGTGCTCCAATAAGAGGAGGAGAATCTCGAAAGGCTGACCGTGAAGTTTCAGGCGAATGCCGTCTCTGCGCAGGGCTCTCTCCCGACGATGGACAGTGAAATCGCCGAAGCGGAACAGGACGGCTTGTTCGCCTTTGGACAATGGTCGGAGCCGTGACTTTGCAGAATTCTAGTCCCATCACTCAGGAAGTCAAAACCAGATCCACGCCAGTAAGGCACTTTCCTTCAATCAGTTAGACGGTCACTTTTTCTTAATCCCCAAAACAGCCCCTTTCCATTGCGTGAGCGAACGAAGCGTGCGAAATATCTCGCGCAAGCGGCGAGGTGCCTTGGGCATCCAGTCAAATCGAGCTCGGAACTAACGGGAGGTTCGAATGACTTTCAATTTGTGGTCGATCACTTGGTCGCTCGCAAGGTTCGACACTTTGCGGTCGGGGCTCCGGCATTTGGCTGGCTTCGTGGGGTTGATACTTCTTGGTTGCGCAGCGGCAGTCGGCAACGCCGATGCTCAACTAAGCAAGCTGTATACCTTTCAATTTGACAGCTCCACTAGCAGCTTCCCGGATGGACAGCAGCCAGCCTCCGAAGTCACCCAGGGAGCCGACGGCAATTACTACGCGATCACCGCCTTCGGAGGCGCCGGCGGATGCCCTGGACTAGTCGGCGGCGTGACCATGGGATGCGGCGCCGTTGTCAAAATTACTCCTACGGGTACTTTCTCGCTTCTTTACAGCTTTCCTTACGACGCGAGCAACCAGACCGCGCCCAATGGAGTAGATGCCCTCGGCGGCCTCGTGCAAGGAGTGGATGGGAACTTTTATGGCACTACCGGTTGGGGCGGCACCGTCCAGAATTGCGCCATGCCTTTCATGACTGGGGCAGGTTGCGGAACTGTGTTCAAACTTACGCCTACGGGAACCCTGACAGTACTGCACTCATTCTGCGGCGTTGTTGGCTGCGGCGCTCTCACGGTGGATGGTTGGCTTCCTATGGGACGCCTGATTTTCGGCAGCGACGGAAATCTCTACGGCATGACGAACCAAGGGGGCGACGGCGGCGACATCTTCAACAGCGGCACGATTTTCAGGATCTCACGCTCCGGGTCCTACAAGATCCTCCACATGTTCTCCGGTAATGCCAGAACCGGTGACGGCGCCAACCCGATGGCCGGACTGATTCAGGCCTCGGATGGAAATTTCTATGGCACTACCCAGGCCGGCGGAGTCAACGGCGCAGGAACGGTATTCAAGATGTCGTTTTCCGGAGCAGTAACCGTACTGCATTCCTTCTCGACATCCGACGGCAACGGATCATATCCCCAAAGCGCGCTAGTCGAAGCCAGTAACGGCAACCTGTACGGCACTTGCTACAGCGGCGGCGCTAATAGCGTGGGCACGGTATTTCGCATTTCAAAGTCTGGGAGTTTCCAGAAAATCTACGACTTCACGAACACATCGGGCAACGATGGCTACTCACCCAAGGCCGGGCTCATTCAAGCCTCGGACGGCAACTTGTATGGGACAACCTGGGCGGGCGGGGCCAACTTTGGCGACAGCGGAACACTCTACCGGATGACCACAGCGGGCGCGATCACTTTGCTCGCCAACTTCGATGCCAATACCACAGGCTTTCAGCCACTCGACGTTCCCCTTCAGGGCAGAGACGGCAACCTCTATTTCACCTTGGTTTATGGGGGCGGGCAGGACGCACAGGGTGTTCAAAACCAAGGCGCTATCGACCGCTTCACAACCGGAGTTGCTCCACCATGGCCGGCGGTCACAAGTTTTTCTCCGGCCAAGGCAGCGGTTGGAGCGAACGTCACCATCAGCGGCTCGTCGTTTGTGGGGACGACGGCGGTGCACTTCAACGGCGTTGCCACCACATTCACAGTAAAGGCTTCTGGATTCATTGTTGCCAAGGTGCCGGCAGGCGCGAGCAGTGGTCCGATTACGGTGACGACTCCAGGGGGGACAGGGACAAGCAAGAAAAGCTTCACCGTGCTGTAAGTCAGTTCAAATATATCTCAGAGGATAGTCTCTATGAAAAACTTCATGGCAAAAACGATTGGGGTGGGAACCTTATTACTGCTCACGACAGCAACCCAGGCACAACTCACCGATCAAATGCAGGCGCCGAACACTGCCAAAGCTGGCATCACGAAGTCGCTCCAGGATGAGATCGGGGCGGGACGCGGCGACGTCATGACGCCCGCCTCCTCCATCTTCATTATCAAGCGCGACCCATTTCGCGCGGTGCGCCGCGGGCGCCAGCTCTTCCAGCGCAAGTTCACTCACTTGCAGGGACAAGGCCCGAATGAGGGAGACGGCAGCGGGGACATTAACACTGACAACGCCATTGGCGCAGGTTTGTCCGACAGCTGCGCGCTGTGCCACGGCCGTCCGCGCGGGTCCGCCGGTTCTGGGGGGAACGTGGCAACTCGCCCGGACAGCCGCGACGCTCCCCATCTGTTCGGTCTCGGTCTGAAGGAAATGCTCGGCGATGAAATCACGCACGATCTGCGCGCGATCCGCGAGCAAGCCCGGGATCAGGCCCGGAAATCTCACCGCCCGGTCACGTTACCGCTGACGAGCAAGGGAATTTGCTACGGAGCGATCATCGCCAATCCATCAGGATCGGTCGATACCTCGCAAGTGCAGGGTGTGGATCCAGACCTGCGCGTCAAACCGTTTTTCGCCGAAGGCAGCACGATCTCCATGCGCGAGTTTGTGGTGGGCGCAATGCACAAGGAGATGGGAATCGAGATCAATGATCCTGTCCTCGCCCAGGCCAGTGCCGGAGCGCGAGTCGAAACACCATCCGGCATGGTGCTCGATGGCAGGACCGACAAGATCAGCCCGCCTCCACCTCCGGATATAGAGACGGGGCAGTACGAAGTGGATCCGGCAGTGGTGGATCATCTCGAGTTTTATTTGCTCAATTACTTCAAGGCCGCCGTGCTAAAGCAGGATGCGGTTTCTGAGCATGGCCGGAAAGTTTTCGAAAAAATCGGCTGCGCCTCGTGTCACATGCCCGATCTTCGCATCGAACGCGATCGCCGGGTTGCCGATGTGGAAACTGTCTACGATCCGGCCAACGGAATCTTCAATACTCTGTTCGCCACTGCGACGACGCTGGTCACGGTGAAGGACGATGGGCACGGATTCCCGCCGCTACAGCTTCCCAAACTTCAACCGTTTCTGGTGAAAAACATCTTCACCGATTTCAAGCGCCACGATTTGGGGGCGAACTTCTACGAGCGGAACTATGACGGCTCGATGCAAACGCAGTTTCTTACCCGGCCGCTCTGGGGCGTCGGCTCTACCGGGCCGTACGGCCATGATGGACGCAGCATCACGCTCGACGACGTGATCCTGCGCCACGGCGGAGAGTCGCAGACCTCGCGGGATGCGTATGCAGCACTGCCATCAAAAGATTCGGATGCGTTGTTGAAATTTCTCAACACGCTGGTGCTGTTTCCTCCCGATGACACGGCTTCCAACTTAGATCCTGGAAACCGCAACACGCAAGGCTTCCCGCAATTCGGGCACGGCAGCATCAAGCTGACTGTTTTGTTTGACGATCCAACCGATATCGAATGAAGCGAGGGTTTGGTTCAACTGAGCCAACAAGGGACGCAGGGGATCGCGGCCCGGCGGGCCCGCGTGGACCTGCGGGGTCTGCTGAGCCGCAATACTGGGCACCGATTTCACTCATGCGGACGCCGACGCCACCGGCTGCACATACAAAGGAGATGCCCCGCGTCTGTGGCTGAGAACGGAAGCGACCTGGACGGGCGGTCGAAAGCTTGTCAAGGCAAAGCGCGACACGTACCAGGCCTTGCGCCAGTCCATGATCAGCCAGCATTACACCAAGGCTGACATAGACTCTCACATTTTTCCGATGATGCCCTATCCCGGCGTCGGGGATGAGGCTTGGGTCAATCTGTGGAATGTGGTGACGGCACGGAAGGGCGATCGCGGCATTACCATCGATCTCCGCTATTACCACGATTCCGATGATCTCACCAAGATGCTGGCCAACACTGCACTTGCCCGATTGCAGGAGAAACGAACAGATCTCGCTTCCAAGTCCGGCCAGGCTAGTCCCTGAGACCATGAACTGAGGGAGCTTCCATGCGAATCCTGGTATTCTCAACGAAATCACGCTTGGCAGTGGTGCTCACGGTTCTGGCACTGGTATTCTTTTTCGCATCGGTCTCCGAGAGTACGAAAGCGGTGCCGCCGGACGCGTGCTCTCTACTCACCCCTACCCAACTGGAGAGAATCCTCGGCCAGCCCTTTGAACTGTCTGACCGAAGCCTTGCTCCCGCCAGCGCTCCGGGACAACCCGCGGGCCGAGAGTGCGACTACACGGCGCAAAAAGGCGTGACCCGCAAAGTGATCCTTATCGCTTTCGTTGATGGTACGGCAGCGCAAGCCAGGGAAACCTACGACAATCTGTCTCTGTGGCTAAGCCCCAAAGCGAAGGTCGCGGGCACATGGGATGTGGCCTATATGGACGACAACCACGCGATCCACGTCCTTAAGGGCAAGGTACGGTACTACATCAACATCGTTCCGTTTGGCACCGCAAATTCCGAGAAAGAAAAACAGTTGAAGGATCTCGCGGGATGCGTAGCGGAGCAAATTTAGAGATACGTCTTCCAATGGCCGACCATTGGCGGGCTGGAGGCGTGCGCTCGGGACGTGTACAGTATGAGTTCTTCAGACTAAAACAGGCGATGAGTCGGGTGAAAAACCTTCTCTCTCTGGAGCGATCCCAATGTCCAGACTATTACCGAGCGAGCCGCTGGACGAAGTTGTCTTGTCTCAATACGAAGACTATGTCCTCACCCATCTGCTGACAGCATGCGGGCCCGTCCCCACAGCTCTCGATCCCAACGGAGTCTATCCATACGTCAGCTATTGCGAGACCGCCAACCGGCCAGCTATTCAGAAATACACCTTCATTGTGCTAGAAAACAGACACATGAAAGTTACGATCTCCCCTGACATGGGTGGAAAAGTGACCTCCCTGGTTCACAAGGGATCGGGCAAGGAGGTCTTGTATGTTCCCCAAGTCATACGACCGACACGCATCTTGCCGAGATTTTATTTTGTGGCTGGTGGAATTGAAGTGAGTTTCCCGATCTCTCATTCTCCCAGCCAGAACGAAAAGGTCCTCTATAGAATCGATCGCGTCAAGGACAGAGTCTATGTAACATGCGGCGAGCGTGAGCTGCGCTTCGGAATGCAGTGGTCGGTCGAATACTCACTGGGGCCGCAGGACGCCTTCTTAACGGAACGCGCATTGTTCTGCAATCCCGGCACATCGGCCTACCCATGGATGTCCTGGTCCAACGCGGCGCTGCCCTCAGCCCCCGACACCGAATTTCATTTCCCCAAGGGCGAAGTCTTGTCCCATGCTTCACGAATTGACACCATCGATTGGCAGAGGCAAGGACCAAAACGCGAATCTGACATTAAGGAAATGGCCGGCTATTTCTGGAAGAGTCGTGACACCAATGCATTCGGGGCCTATACAGCTTCCCTGGGCACTGGGCTGTATCACGTCGCTGATCAAGCCATTTCGCCAGGAATGAAATTGTGGAGCTATGGCGTCGGCGACGACCGCGCATGGGCCACGCTGAGTACGGCGTCCCCGGAGCCATACATTGAGATCCAAGGGGGGCCCATCGGTGATCAGTCCATCAAGCTGGAACTGCCGCCTAAGGAAACGCGATGGCATATCGAATACTGGATACCGACTGACAGGCCCTTGAACATCTACGCCCTAACGCTGCCCGAAAATGGTCTGAGGGCGGTGGGCGAGATTCCCCTGTTTGAATGGGCAAGACCCGACGAGGTCAGAGTATGGAATGAACTGATGGAAGCCCACGCGAAAAAAGGCAGGGTGCCCGATCCTCCTCAGATTGACGAAAACCGCTGGGCGCCGTCCGGTATGGAAGACCTGGCCCCGGCCTTCGAATGGGCGATCCAAAATTCCCATGATGTACGGGCCGACTTGTGGAGATTTCATTACGGGGCATGGCTGGCGGGGACGGGAAAAACAGAAAATGCGATCCGCGTACTTTCTGCATCTAGGATCGGCTTGGCGGCAGCACTGTTAGCGCGGCTTTACCAAGCGAAAGGCGATACCCGGAGTGCAGCTGCGGCCTTGGAAAAGATTCAAGAACCCTGGCTTCAGTTGCACCCGCAAGTAGTAGTCGAACGGGACAAAATACTGCGTGCCGTGGGAACGCAAACTCTGGTCGAGCGTGAGCGGTGGCTCAGTAGAGTAGGGGCGCTGAAGGACGAATGGATCGCCGAGCGAGAGGTGCAGCTTCTCATCGACAAAGGCGAAATCCAAAACGCCCGGCAACTACTCTTGTCCGTTCCATTCCAGAAGATACATCAGACCTATACCCGTACAGGGATGTGGCGGCAAATATGTGAAAAGCTGGGAGAGCCCTGCGATCCGATTCCCCAGGTCCTTGGAGAAGATCGTCTCGCCCGATTTGGTGCTTACCGCGAGTTTCAATAGCTAACACCTGAGCCGACGACCGAGATCACAGGCCTAAACCGGCAACTGGCAGCGGAAACGCGCCCTCGCACGCGGCGTTACTATCGCAGGCCTGGGCCAGAGTTCTGCTTGTAGGAGGTTTCACGAGATGGGTGCTGAGAAACGTGCGGGAAGTGATAACCAGGATTCCAGCCCGGTTGGTTGGCACAGTCCGCCCCGCCGTGCTGGTTCCCTTGAGCATCGATTCCTCAAAGGCGAAGATGGGCAGGATTCCGTCGTTCCGCATCGGCACGTGCGTGCGGTTCGGCCCCGGGGCTGTCGAACAATGGCTGCGACGGTAAAGCAGAACCAGGAAAGTAAGCAACGAATGAGGGGCGCTCGGTTTTGAGTGAGCAGGCGGCGATAGGCTCACCCCTGCAAAGGTCAATGAGTACTATGCGATGTGACGGCACCTGCGCGGTGCCTGCTACCATTGCAGCATGTTCAATTTTGGGAAACCGAAAACAGCTGGCGACTGGATAGTTCACATCGCGGGGGCCATCGTCGCGATATTACTTGTCTGGTGGATGCTTCGGATGTACGTGCTTTGAATGCGCATGCCCAGCGGTTGGGGCGAACAGACGGCGCAAGCTTGTGACTTGGCCTGGTCTATATAAGGGGATGTCAAGGACATTTTTCTCCCTCCGCCGGAGGCGCGGGTTTGGTTCGCGACACTCACCGCAGCAGTCTCGAGTCCTCAGGAGCTAGCGTTCGACCCCTTGGGCGATTTGTGGGTCCAGAACAACGGTACGTACTTGAGCATGTATGTGCCCCTGTCGGTCACTGCTTTGGGCGAACCAGCGAGTGAGGTGCAAACCGTCACCCCCGGAGGAACTATTCTACGGCTTGGCGTTTGGTACGGATGCGATCGCCGTTGGCACGCCCACAAACACGGTGGCAGCTCGTCGAGTCCTACCATTTTTTGGGGGAATTGGATCGTATCCTGAGCGTTACTGAGAGCACCGGGTCCGTAATGGCCAGCGATGCCAGCGGCAGGTTTTACATCGCGAACCTCGATGGTTCCGTGCAAATCTCCGTGACGAAACAGGGCATTAACGGATTACCGGTTCGCTAAGCACCTCGATTTTCCTCCGGTTGCCCTTCGCTCCCAGCGGCATTGCGATCGACAATGCGCGCGGACGGATCTACTTCTCCAACTACAACAGCCACTCAATTTCCGCCTACAGCACGGCCGGCACGCTCTTGCACCTGATTCAGTAGCTGGTTGATGTTCTCTGTGATGGCGGACGGGCATTGCCTGCCCGCCATTTTCTTGCGGCAGAACATCCTGCTATTTCGATTGATGAGGGAATCGTCTGCAAAACGTCGCTCTTAGAAGTGAGCAGCAACTTTAAGAGCTGCAAATTTGGAAACGCCATTACGGAGAACAGCCATGAAGTCTATGAGATGCTTTGCGTTAACCCTATTGTGCCTCGCCTTTTTCGCATCGGCCAGCTTTGCCGCCACTTCATTGAACAATCCCTCTGCGCTCGCGGTCGATGCGAAGGGGAATCTCTGGGTGGCCAACCAGGGCGGCAACAATATCCTGAAGTTCAGCGCCAGCTATGTGCTCCAGCCGAAAGCGACGATCACCGCTGGCATCAATACTCCCACGGGCATCGCGTTCGATCCCTTGGGCAATCTTTGGGTCGTCGATTCCGTTGACGGCGAGGTCACCGAGTACGTCAATGGTGTCCAAAACACCGCAGCCACCATCACCGACGGGATTGTGAATCCCGCTGGACTTGCCATCGACGGACTGGGCAACATTTGGGTCGCCAACGCGTTCAGCAACGTAACGGTTTATGCCGAGAAGTCCCCCTACGCTGCGCACCCCTCCCTGATCCAGACGTTCACACCGGGGACTCCGGTCTACAGCATCGCGATCGTCGGCGGATCGCTTGCCTGGGGCAGCCTTTCCCAGACCTCATTGACTGCCATCGAATCGGAATTAGTGCAGACCCCCAGCACCTTCGCCGTGCCCAACGGTAAGACCACTCTAGCCCTCGCCAGCGGTGCCAAGGGAGTCGTGTACATGGCCAATATCGATGGCACCATCAGTGTCTATACCCCGGCGAAAGATACCACGACCCTGTTCCTGAACCTGGGCGCCGTGCCCGCCGGCATCGCCGTCGACAGAGCGCGGGGACGCGTCTACCTATCCAACGGCGCCGCAAACACTATTTCGGTCTACAGCATCGCAGGCTTGTTATTGCACACGATTCAATAGCTGTGGCTGTTTCGGTTGCGCGACTCGCTTGGAGTCAGCACTTCTGAGGGAAGTCATCGCAAAACGTCGCTCTAGGAAATGAGCAAGGAATCCAGAACAACACTCATACGCACCACTCGAAGGAGAATCGCCATGAAATTCGCAAAGAGCATCGCCCGCATTGCCGCCGCCCTGTTCTGTACGTTTGGACTCGCCGCGGCCAGCTTCGCCGCTAGTGGGCTGAGTATTCCCCACGGACTCGCCGTCGACGCGGCCGGCAATCTCTGGGTCGCCAACACCGGAGCCAACAACATCCTGAAGTTCAATTCGAACTACGTCCTGCTGCCGAAAGCAACCATCGCCGCGGGCCTCAACCTTCCCATCGGTGTGGCTTTCGACCCATCCGGCAATCTCTGGGTCGCCAACTTCCAGGCCAGCAATGGAGGCTCATTGGGCAGCATCTCGATGTACACCAACGGCAAGCAGAACACCAATGCCACAATCACCAACGGCATCATTGGCCCGACCGCCATCGCCATCGACGGCATGGGGAACATCTGGGTCTCGAACGACGGCACTCACATCACGGTGTATGCCATTCCGGCCCCCAATGCTCTGCCCTCCAATCTCATCGGCACTCTAAGCATCAGCCTGTACCCCGTCTATGGCATCACGGTTTCCGCGCAAGCGCTGGTTTGGGGATCCAACGCAAATGGGACCATCTTTTCTCCGCCACAAGTAGCGTTGCTGGAAGGCCAACTCCCGGGGTTCGTAGACGGAGGCGATAACACCGGCAACGCCCTGGCTACCGCCGCCAACGGGTACGTCTACATCGGCAACTCCGACGGCAGCGTCAACATCTTCACGCCCAGCCTAACCACGTCCGTCTTCACCCAACTGGATTTCGTCCCTTACGGCATTGCCATCGACAACGCACGTGGGCGAGTCTACATCTCCGATGATGTCAACAACACAATCGCCGTTTACAGCACCAGCGGCACGCTCCTGCATGTGATCCAGTAGCAACTCGCGCAAAACGGCGGATGGGACGATGCCCCGTCCGCCGCTGGCTGGCAGAGCGCTCTCGCTGCCACTAATCTGATTCATCACGCGATAGTAAGTAGATCGAGACTCCTAGCGACGATTCAATAGTCGTGCTTGGCGGAAAGCAGGGCGGGGATCGTTCTGAAGATCGGCTTGACTGGCCTTTAGCAAGGGTTCACCTTCTGGGGCGCGATTGCGCGCGATGAGGCAGGTGCCCAAGGCGCTTTGTACCTCCGCAATTTGCCAGGGCAGCAGCGGGAATGGCGCGGCTCGGGCCGACGCCAAGGCCTCGCGCAAAAGAGCCTCGGCTTCAGCAGCCTTGCCCTGGGCGGTGAGGACTTCGCCCAAACGAACCTCGGCGGCGACCAAGTTTGGGTGCCCAGAAGAAAATTCCTTTTTGCGAATCGCCAGCGCTTGCCGAAGCAGCGGTTCGGCGCCTGCCAGATCCCCCTGAAAAGCGCGGGCTTCCGCGAGATTGATGAGCGCAGCAGCGGCTTGCGGACTTTCTTCGCCGCCGAGTTTGTGATCCATATCTAGGGCATGGCGGCCATAGCGTTCAGCGGCCGCATAGTCGCCCCGATCGAATTGCAGCAATCCCAAGTTGCCAGTTATTTTGGCGGCGGACCACCCTCCCGGCCCGTCCGTCTGAGCCACAACATCGAGCGCCTGCTTGAATGTCCTCTCGGCCTGCGCGTAGTCTCCCTTCGCTTGAAGCACTCGACCCCAATTGTTCAGAGCAGATCCATACCTCGGGCTCCTCTCTCCCAAGGATGCGCGCGTGAGTTCCAGATTTTCCCGGAGCATGGGTTCTGCTGCCTCCCAGTCTCCTTTTTCGAGCAGCAAGAATCCAAGGTTGTTCAGGGAGTAGGCCAAGTCGGGATGATGGTTGCCGAGGATCTTGCGGCGTAACTCCAAGCACCGCCGTTCGCTTGCCTCCGCTCCCATAAGATCGCCTGCATCGATCAAGGCTCCGGCGAGATTGTGGAGGCTCATGGCAAAGTCCGGACTGTCTCCGCCGGAAACTCGTTGCTGGATTACGACTGCTTCACGCAACAGTTGGAGAGCTTCCTGATAACTTCCTTTCCGCTCCAGTAGCAGCGCGAGATAGTTTCTGGACGTGGAATCGCTGTTCTGCCGGTCAAGAGCGAGAGCCCTCCGCAGCAATGGTTCCGCCTCAGCATCGCGATTTTCGAGATACAAGCATTCGCCGAGAAAAGCGAGGCTGTTCTGAACGTCGCCGCCGTCTTTACCGGAAATCTTCTCGCGAATGGCGAGGGACTCCCGGAACAGCGGCTCGGCCCGGCTGTACTGCTCTTGGAGCCGTATGGAGTTTGCCAGGGAAAACGCGGTGCTCGCTACGTCCGCATTCTCCTCACCGAGCGTTTTCTTGCGCAGTTCATAGGCACGTTGCAACAGGGGTTCGGCCCGGTCGTACAAACCCAGCCTGATGTAAGAGCGTCCAATGTTGTCGAGCATCGTGGCCTGCAACCCAGGATCGCCGGACAGTTCACGATCCACGCGCCGTGCACCCTGGTCCAGCAACTCGCGCGCGGTAATCTGTTGCCCGCGAGCCCGGTCCGGAGTAGCGGCTTCGAAAATGCCTTCCAGAAACTGCGACTCCCGTTGCGCCGCCAGCCTTTCCCGGGTAGCGCGCTTGGCCAGCAAGCCCATGCCAATGCTGAAGCCGATCACCGCCACTGCGACAATGGCTGCTGCCGTGGCGCCAGCTTTATGCCGCCGCAAAAATTTGCCAGAGCGGTATTTCCAGGTGTCGGTGCGCGCATGCACCGGATACCCGGTGAGATACGCCCGCACGTCGTTGGCTAGTGCCGATATGGACACATAACGCCGAGCCGGTTCCTTGCGCATCGCCATCAATACAATGTTGTCGAGGTCGCCGCGCAAGGTTCGCGCCGCGTCTGGAGCGGCCAGCGCTGCATTTACGGCACTCGAGACACTCGGAGGTTCCGGGTTTTGCTCGCAAATCATCTTTGCCATTTCCAAGGGATTGGCCGGGTCCAGCTGAAAGGGACGCTTCCCAGCGAGCAATTCGTAGAGCAGAACGCCCAATGCGTACACGTCCGTGGAGGTGGTTATCTGGTCGCCGCGCACTTGCTCGGGGCTGGCATACTCTGGCGTCATCATACGCTCCGAGGTCATCGTTTGCGCGAGCTGGCCAGAGTGCGGGTCCAGAAGTTTGGCGATTCCAAAATCCAACAGTTTGGGAATCCCTTCCGCAGTGACGAGAATGTTCGCCGGCTTCAGGTCGCGATGCACCACCAGATTCTTGTGCGCGTACTCAACCGCTGCGCACACCGTGCAGAATAGTTCTAGCCGTTGATTCGTCCCGAGTTGGTGAATTCGGCAGTAGTCATCAAAACGAACGCCATCCACATATTCCATCACCAGATAGGGAAGGCCATCTTCGGTGACGCCGCCATCTAAAAGGCGTGCGATGTTTGGGTGATCGAGGTTTGCCAGGATCTGCCGTTCGCTGCCAAAGCGCAACAACAGCACCTGGTTTTGGCCGAGCCCGAGCGATACAGTCTTGATGGCCACTTGCTTCTGATAAAGGTCGTCGGCGCGGGCCGCCAAATAAACCTTTCCCATGCCTCCTTCCCCAAGCACTCGCAGTAATTGGTAAGCGCCAATGCGCTTTCCAGGAAGGGTTTCCTGGGCAGCGATTTGCTTCGCGGCCTCGAGCACAGGTTTTTGAAGGAATCCCATCGTCTGCCCCGAAGAATGGAGCAGAGATTCTACCTCCCTGCGCAACTCGTCATCGTCGCCGCAGGCTTCATCAAGAAAAGCAGCCCGGCCGTCCTGAAGTTCGAGGGCTGCGTAGAACAGATATTCGATACGGAGCCATCGATTGGATTTCGGCGAGGAGGCCATTTCTACAGTGATTTTAGTCCGTCATCTTTCATTCGCGAACTTAGGAAGATTCGCGGTTGAGTTCGCGATGCACCCAGGCTTTGCCCATTTTTAACTCGCGGTGCACCGTGGCTGGGGAGAGTTTGAGTGCTGTCGCGGCCTCGTCATAGGTGAGGCCGCCAAAGCATAGCAGTTCGATGATTTCACTTTTGCGCTGGTCGTGCTCGGCCAGTCGTTGCAGGGCCAGATCGAGTTCCACAATGCCAGCGGTGGTCTGCGGACAAATCAGGACGGCTTCGTCCAGGGAAATGGTCTCCGCCCCGCCGCCACGTTTCTGACGTTTGTTCGCCTTTGCGTGGTCCACCAGGATACGGCGCAAGAGACGCGCAGAAACCGCAAAAAAATGAACTCGATCCTGCCATGCGACGTCCGCATCCACCAGGCGTAAATAGGCTTCATGGACCAGGGCAGTAGCTCGCAGCGTGTGGTCGGGACGTTCCGAACGAAGGCAGATCGACGCCAGTTTCCGAAGCTGCTGGTAAACCACCGGCATCAACTCGTCCAGAGCCGCTTTATTCCCGCCGCCCCATTCTTTTAGAAGGCGGGTGACCAAATGCCGCTCTGGAGAGGTTTCCGTCACCGATGTTTCCTATTGTGCTCAATTAGAGCAAAACCCAAGCCGAGCGAAATCGGTGTGTAGCGATTCGGCTTTCCGTCGGTCGGCACGGATATCGCCCTTGACGCCGAGTAACTGATTCAGCCTACGGTCATGCTGAGGTCCGTTGATCGCTCAAGAACCAGAATAGCCTGCTCCCATCAAGTCGGTCCGCACGTGCATCTGACGCCGATAAGTATATTCTTTTAACTCTTAGGCCCCATATTCGTTCTCGGATCATCAACGGGCTTCGTTCGAAGCACCTCTTCAAATCAACGTCGAGGCGGATCGTCAGCCACGAGATGCGTCGCTTTTGCGCGAGAGGTTTCACCCCGTACCGCAGGTAGAACGGATCCGTGACCTCTTCCTTGGATCTCCTCCCCCGCCGTCCCAAATCAATCGGAACGTAGCGCCGATCCTTGCCCTTGCCCACCACCCTGTACAACTTCACCGACAACGCCATATTTCCTGTGCAGAACCTAATACCGAGGTTCGGAGGAAATACCCTGAAATCCGTAAGCGGAGCTTTTCAGCTCGGGATTACGCTGCAAGTGGTTGGAAATAAAAGCGTAGAAAATCTGGCGGAGAGGGAGGAATTCTCTAACTACCATTTCCAGCAAATGCCGACGAATCCTACACTTCCGCGATAATACTCTATATTTATTAGACTTACAAGTGAATCGGATCTTTGTCTACGGTTTCTATAGTTTCCGTTATTCGCTGCATTTCCGCATAAAACGGTATCACTGGTATCAGTGGAGACGGGCCCGAATGGTGAACCCGGGGAACTCGAGACCAAGACCCTGTCGTCTCAATTCTGAAGCGGGGTGAGACGATGCCGACTTCCCAGAAGTCCGTTTCTGGACTGTGGCGGTTTCAAGGCTGTTGCTGACAGCCTATGTTTAATTGGTAACTGCTTGACAATTTCAGGGTGCCGATCGCCTGTATGAGCGCCCAGAGGAACACTTCGAAAGTCTTATTGCACCCTAATTGCACCTAGGTCTGCCAGTCATAGTCGGGCAACGCGGCAGCTTTCAAGAAGCGAAACTCGGCCATCGTAGTCACCGTTTAGTCGGTTCGATGTTCAGAGGGTCCAAAATTGTCCACAACAGGACCCTAGTCGGACCCAGCGAAGTTTCAGACCCTATTTAATTTCCAAGTTCATGCGAAGTTGTTCCCCCGCTTGGGACGAAGGATTTCCGGTTCTGGTGCGAAAGGAACGCTACCTCGACAGGGTAGAGGCCGGAATAACGCGGAGACTCTCCGGACCGATCGTAACGATGGCCCGTCTGGATCACAATGCCGAACACCTTCGGCGTCGTGGCTCGCGCCTTGGCCCGTGCCGAAACTCCAACCACCGCGAGTGCCAAGACGTGGGGCAAAGCCTCGAGGGTCCACCCCACGTTTTATGTCCACACTGGTTTATTCTTCACAGCACCCGCACCTAGAACAAATTCCACAAGAACTGGTTGTACACCTCGTGATGGAACTGGACTTCCTGCGCTTTGACGAACGTTCCTAGGGCGCGCGGGCAGCGGTCGGCGGAGGCTTGCTTCAGGTCGGCGTAGCGGCCCTTGACGTCTTCGCCCAGCAGCGTCGTCGTCCAGTCGGCTTTGCGGAAGTTGTCGAGCGCGTCGTAGAGGTTGTCGGGTAGGTAGCGCTCGGCCTGGCGCAGGTTCTTGATCTTCGAGGTTTCGCCGTCGAGGCCGGTCTTGAAGATCGAGTGCATGACCAGGTACGGATTCGCGTCGGGCGCGACCGAGCGGACTTCGACGCGCATGCTCTTCTCGTTGCCGATCGGAATGCGGATCATCGAGCCACGATCGACGGGTGACGCCTTGATCTGGTTCGGCGCTTCAAAGTGCGGATCGAGGCGGCGATACGCATTCACGCTGGCGTTGAGCAGCAGGCAAATGTCGTTGCCATGGGTGAGGATGCGGTCGACGAACGCCCAGCCCATCTTGCTGAGTTTTTCTTCGCCTTTCGCGTCCCAGAAAAGATTCTTGCCGTTTTCGCTGATTGAAACGTTCGTGTGCATGCCGCTGCCATTGACGCCGACGACGGGCTTGGGCAGGAACGAGGCGGTGAGTCCCATGTTGGTCGCGACCTGGCGGCAGATCAGTTTGTAGAGTTGAATCTGGTCGGCGGCAGCGACGACTTCGCCGTAGCCGTAATTGATTTCGAACTGCGAAGGCGCAACCTCCGGGTGATCCTTTTCGTTCTGGAAGCCCATGGCGCGCTGCACTTCGGCGGCGGTGTCGATGAATGCGCGCAGCGGATCGCCGGGCAGCGAATGATAGTAGCCGCCGGTGTTGACGTATTCGAACTTGCCGGTTTCGTGGAAGTGGCGTTCCGCGTCGGGCCCTTTAAAGAGGAATCCTTCAATTTCGTTGGCCGCGTTGAGGGTGTATCCCTTCTGCTTGTGGAGCTCATCGGCATATCCCTTGAGCACACCACGAATATCGCCGGCGTAGGGCGTTCCGCCCTTGTCGATGACTTCGCCAAAGACAAGGACTTTGCCGGAGCCGAACACGTCGGCGGGAGCCCAGTAGAACGCAGCCCAGTCGATGCCCAGGCGCAGATCGCTTTCGCGCTGCGCGGTAAAGCCGCGGATCGATGATCCGTCGAAGGTGAGGTTGTCCCAGCTCTTCAGCAAAAATTTCTTGTCGTAGTCGAGCATGTGCAACCGGCCTTCAAGATCGCTGAAGAGCACGGTCACGGCCTTGATGCGTTTTTCGTCAGTGAGGTACTTGATCCGCTCTTCCTGGATCTTGTGGGCGGCGACGCGGTTCTTACGCTGTTCCTTGGCCTTGAGATTGAGTTCTTCCAGTTCGTCGTACGACAGAGCCAAAAAACTCCGCAGTTCAGTGGGCATGTATCTCCTTTAGTTCATCGGCCCGGTCGATGAGTTCCTTCGGACCTTGAGATGGGCGAAAGAATATCTTGTAGCTCACCCGCTGCCAATATCTGTACTCATGAAAAATATTTATCGCACCTATATGCCCACGGAATGTTCGCACCTGCAATGAAAGAAAACTGCGAAATGAGTGCGGAGTAGCTTTCCTTCATCTGGCCGTGCTCGAAAGGTTCCTTATGCAATGCAAAAGCGCCAGCAGCGCGCTTTTTCCGCGCTCATTGTAAGAGTCGTGGAGTCGCGTTGAATTGCGCTCTTCAAGGCCAGCGATAAATTTCCTCTATCGCGCCTATAAAACTCTTTTTGCCTTTGCAAACTTTCAATGCGATGCAGAAAAAGTATGCATTGGACTCCTTTTGCTCTCGTCGCTAAGGTCAGCGTGCTGGCAGCGGAAACGCACAGTGATCCGTTGCATGCACCAGGGGGAAAGTGAGGCATTCAGATGAGAAATCGCTCCCGTCTCGGAGCTGTCGTGATCGTTGTAAGTTCTCTGCTAACGTCCTTCGGCCGTGCGCAGGAACGGGCAGGTAGTAAGGTTGTGCCTTCCACCAACGCTGCAAAGGAATCGTCAGTTTGCGGATCGCAAACTGACGCCGCTAGGCCATGTCCAGCGGATCCAACGGCCGCTGCGAAGGATGCCAAGGACCCGGTTCTGTTGGCGCACGCGACAGCCTCCGCCGCCGCACCGCAAGATGCTGTCTCTCAGCCGGCGCCGGCGCCAGCCGCATCCCCAGATCCGCCGTCAACGCTCCCCACTCCGTCCATTACGGGTCCGTTGAGTGCACTTCCTCCAGCCGTTTTCGACGCCGGGCCTTTCGGCAGGATCGCTGTGAACGGCATCCTCGACGGGCTGGGGATATGGACGGGGAATTACACAGCGAGCGATAAGAGCACGCAGGCGGCACTGAGTAACGGCCAGGTGTTTATTCAGAAACCCGATGGCTGGTTTCAGTTCTACCTGCAAGCGGGAGCGTACAACATTGCGGCCCTCGGCGCGCCGTTCCTGACAACCGACAAAACGATGACGGAACTCTTCGGTCCGATGCCGGTCGCGTTTGTGAAGATTCAACCGGGGAAAAACAGCCCCTTTAAGAACACCTCGTTGATGATCGGCGAACTGCCAACGCTGATCGGGGCTGAGTACACCTTCACCTTCGAGAACATGAACGTCAATCGTGGCCTTTTGTGGAACCAGGAGAACGCCGTCAATCGCGGAATCCAGGTGAATCAGGTCATGGGCAAGTTCACTGCCTCACTGAGTTGGAACGACGGCTTCTACTCCAACCGCTACTCGTGGCTTACGGGTTCCTTAACTTACGCCAAAGGGCCGCATAGCCTGGTATTCGTGGGAGGCGGAAACTACGGGCAGACCGCGTTTCAGACCTACGCCACACCAGTACAAAACAACAGCAGCATTTACAACGTGATCTACACGTACACCAAAGGTCCCTGGATTCTGCAGCCGTACTTCCAGTACACCAAGGTGCCCACCAACCAGAATATCGGCATCGTCAAGGGAGCATCCACGGCCGGGGGCGCGATGTTGGCGAGTTACACCTTTAAACACGGCTTCTCGCTACCGGTGCGCTGGGAATATATATCGAGTTCTGGGAGCGTCACGGACCAAGCTGTCAATCTGCTATACGGCCCGGGCAGCGCTGCCACTTCGATCACGGTAACGCCAACCTTCCAGCGCGGCGGCTTCTTCGTTCGCGGAGATCTCGCTTATGTTCATGCCCGCAATATCACGCCGGGAGACGCCTTCAGTCAGACCGGCATGAACCCAAACCAGCCGCGAGCGATGGCCGAATTCGGGTTCATGTTTGGGAGCAATGTTACAGAGAGGAAACCGTAAATTTAGGGCGCAGCTGAATGCACGAGGGTCAGCTTCGACATGCGAGAGGCCAAGTAGCGATGAAACTTGATGGGGCAAACGTTTTGATTTTGGCGCGGCCAGAACCTGGGCTGCGTGCGATTTGGGGATCGGCGGCTTGGGCTCAAACCCAACTAACCCCTGGTGCCAGCGCCCTCGCCGCCCCCCTCCAGATATGTCGGCGCGTCGAAGAGCAGGAAGGGATCGCGAGCAGATGAGGGCGCTTCGGGTGCGGGTCGCGTTGCTGGCCGGCTTCGTAAGCCTGATGGCAGGCGAGTTCCAGCTTGCAGAGCACCCGCTGCTGGGCGTGCTGATGATGCTGGGAAGCATGGCTTGCCTTCTTTGTTCAACGGCCAGAGTTTGCAAGGCGCAAGTGACGAGAAGTGAGTTCAGGAAATAGAGAACAAATCACAGGAGACTACCGATGGCTGAAACCAACACCGAAATGAAGAAAACCCTAGGGCTGACTGGTTTGACTATGAATGCCATGGCCCTGATTGCTCCCGGGGCCTTCCTTTGGCTGACGTTTGCAGGGCAGTCCGCCGCGGGTGCAACGGGTCCGGCAATGTGGATCGGCATTGTGTTCGCAACCGCGCTGTGTCTTGCGACGGCGGTATGTTACGCCGAAATGGCCAAGTTATATCCCGGGACGGGTAGCTCGTATTACTTTGCGGAGCAATCCTTCCTGAATCACGAAACCGCGTGGCCCTATGCGCGGCTGGCCAAGTTCATCGTCGGCTGGGGTTCACATCTCTACTATTGGATCTATCCCGGAGTGATGGTGGGCGTGATCGGCGTCATCTCCGGTTACCTGGTGGGAACGTTGTGGCCGAATTTTATGAGCAGCAGCAATCCCGGTCCGATGTTCATGATGCTGGTTGCGATTGTGTTCTCGTTTGCGGTGGCCTATATCGCGCATCGCGGCGTCAACGGCTCGACGTCGGTGAACATCGCCATCAATATCATTCAGATCAGCGCACTGCTGTTGTTCTCCGTCGTGGCCCTGAATTACCGCATGAGCCATCCGGCGGGAAGTACCAGCTACCAATTCGATCCTCAAACGAGCGCTTCTTACAGCTATGAGTACGCAACGACTTCGCAGGTCTTGAATGGGCAAGCGACCGACGTTGTGGTGCGCGACTCGAATGGAGTCCCGCAACCCAAGCTGGACGCATCGGGCAAGCCCGTTCCATTTCATATCAGCTATCCCGAACATGACTCCAGCGGTGCTTTTGTCTCCCACCCCAACGCCGTCTCCGTGGTGCGCATGCACAACTTCGGCTGGATGTTTGTACAAGCCACAATCGCAATCCTGATTTTGGTGGGATTTGAATCCGTGACCTCGATGGGAGGCGAGGCGAAGAATGCCAAACGCGATGTGCCGATTGCGGTCATCACTTCACTTCTGGTGCAGGGCTGTTTCTGTTATCTGTTCGAGTACTTCGCGGCAAACTATGTTCTGAACAACGGGTACACGATGGCCAATGCGGCGGGATCCGCTGCCCCCATCGGGGATCTGATGATTCTGGTCGGAGACACGCTCTTTCGGCCCGGGACGAGGCCGAATCTTCATGCTCGTGGAGGCGGCGACGGTGTTTCTGGCACTGATCGGCACCACGCTTTCATGCATGAACACTGGGGCGCGCGTGACCTACGCCATGGGAAAGGACAAGGAGTTGCCAGATTCCATGGGACTGCTGCACCATGAAAATGCGACCCCGCATCGCGCCATCTGGCTGCTGGCCGTGATTTCGGCCGTGGTTGGATGCATTACGGTTGTGATGTACTTTGGCGACGGGGCGGCTCCGGCGGACGCGGCGATTCAGGCATTACCGCATGGCTTCTGGTCCAGCTTTGGATACTTGACTCACGACAGGATGGCGGCGCTGCCGAATTCGTTCCTGACGATGACGTTGGCTTCGAACTTCGGCACATTCCTCCTCTATATGCTGAGTTGCGTTACATGCATCGTGTGTTTCCACAAGCACCCGCAATACCGTTTCGTGCGGCATCTTGTTGATCCCGGTTTTCGGACTGGTGGCCAACCTGGCATGCATGGTGTTCTATCTGGTCGGTCCGTTCATGGGCTACGGCACAAAGATGGAACCATTGCTGGCCCTGGGATTCGCGCTGGTCTGGGCGATCTACGGGGGCATTTATTTCCTGCGCGCCAGCAAAGCGACAGGAAGGACAACGCTGATCGAAGGCCGCGTGTCGTCGGCCGCCTGAGAAACAGCGGAGCAGCTGGGTAGTGCCAGCCTGGCAGCCGCGATGCTGCCAGGCTTTGGCATGTAAGTGCAACTGAATATGCTCGACGTTGAGTTCGCGCAACTTTCGGATGTGGGCACGGTTCGTCCGCGGAATGAGGACTTTCTCGGGTTCGTACTCCCGTCCTCTCCCACGCAGGTCCGCTCCCACGGCTGGCTTTTTGTCTTGGCCGACGGGGTTGGCGGACAGCGCCAGGGCGAAGTAGCCTCACGCGCAGCAGTCGAAGAGGTGGTTGGCGGCTTTCGGCGAGCCCCGGCCATGGAGTCCCACTCTGTTTTGCTGAACCGCCTGGTGCAGTCGGCAAATGCCCGCATCTGTGAAACAGAAGCGCTCGCGGGTCCAGCGGGCGCGGGCATGTCGTCCACTGTTGTGGTTTGTGCTTTGCGTTTCGATCGCGCCACGATTGCCCACGTGGGAGATTCGCGATGTTATCTGCTTCGGAACCAGAAGCCGCGTGTGATCACCCATGATCACACCGTCGCCAATGAACAACTCCGCCTGGGCCTGCTTTCCCGGCAGGAAGCGGGCTCGGCGTCCACGCGACACGTCTTGAGCCGGTCCCTCGGAAGCGGGTTGTTCGTCAAAGTCGAAATCAATGAAGTCCAACTGCAGCCGGAAGACGTCTTGTTGCTATGTTCCGATGGTTTGCACGGTGCGGTGGCCGACGAGGAAATCGTCTCTACGGTTGGTGGCAATCACGACCTGGAAACCGCGGCGCGGGAACTCATCAAGAGCGCAAACCAGAAGGATGGCAGCGACAATGTCAGTGTTCAACTGGTTCGCATTCGCGGCGTGGAACGTATGGGGATGTACCGCGGCCGACCTTACAAACTTCGCTGAACGGCGATTTGCTTACCAGACCATTCTTTTATGCATTCCTTATAGATTTTCTGGCATGATGGAGTTGTCCCCGCGTTTGAGAGCCTTGGCGTCTGCGGTCCTGTGACCTCCGCCACTCCGATTACGATGACCTTTCATAGTGGCGATCAGCTCGATCATTACCGGATTGAGGCGCTAGTCGCCCGCAGCGGCATGGCCTCCATTTATCGAGGCACGGACACGCGAAACGGACGACAGGTCGCAATCAAGATTCCCCATCCTGAGGTCGAGAGCGATCCCGCCTTGTATGACCGGTTCCATCGGGAAGAGGAAATCGGCAAGCTTCTGGATCACCCCGGCGTGATGAAAGTCTTTGCTGACGAACAGCGAAGCCGCGTCTACATGGTCATGGAGTGGGTGGATGGGCGCCTGCTGCGGAAGATCCTCGACGAAGCGCACAAGTTGCCGCCGGAGCGCGCGGTGCATCTTGCATTGCGCATTCTCGACACCCTGGAGTACATTCACTCGCGCGGCGTAGTGCATCGAGATCTGAAGCCGGAAAACGTGATGGTCGACAACAGCGACAACATCAAGTTGATCGACTTCGGCATCGCGGCCAACGCCAAGGCGCGCCGGCTTACATTCGCCAAGCTGTCGCAGACCATGGGAACGCCGGACTATATTTCCCCCGAGCAAGTTAAGGGCAAACGCGGGGATGCTCGCAGCGATCTTTATGCGTTGGGCGTCATACTCTACGAGATGCTGACGGGCAAAGTGCCGTTCTCCGGCGAAAATGCCTTCCTGATCATGAATGATCGTCTGCTGAATAATCCGGTGCCGCCTCGGGAAATTGACCCTTCCATCACGCCGGAATTGCAGGAAATCATCTACCGCGCAATGGAGCGCGACCCCAAGAACCGGTACGCCACAGCCCGTGACTTCGCCTTGGATCTTCAGCATCAAGACAAGGTGGGAGTCGCCGTGCGTCCCGAATTGCACAACTGGAAGGATCGCCGCACGCCACGCAGCCGACAGATTCTGTTTTACATCGCGCTGGCCCTCATACCCGTGGTGATTTTTGCGCTGCTCCTCTACGTAGCAAAACACACCTAGAACAATTATCGACTTGCAGGGGTGCGAGCCCTCAGCGGCTAAAGCCGTGCCCCTCCCCCACAACAGCACCATAAACTCTTTAAGCGCGATCGCTACCTCTGAGTGAACTCGTCACTATGGACGACAAATTCAGGATAGGCCCCGGCTCCAAGTTCGCAGAGATCCATCCCTTGCCACTCACCTTCCGCGTCGACGCGATGCGGGTACACCCGATCGATCAACCAGTTAAGGCCGTGCGTGAGAGGGAGAATGAAACCAATCAGCGTCGCAATTCCGATCAACTGCGCCAGCCATTGCCCGCTGGATCCGGCTCCGGCATCGGAAAGAAGAGCGACGGAAAGCAGACCCCAGAGGCCTGCAATCGCATGCACAGAGATCGCTCCGCCCGGGTCGTCGATGGTGAAGCGAAACTCAAGCAGCTCGATGGCTAAGACCACCAGCGCGCCCGCAACCGCACCCGCAAGGATCGCCGTCGGAGGCTTCAGGAATGGAGCCGCGGCGCTGCTCGCGACCAGGCCCGCCATCCAGCCATTGCCAACCAAGGATGCATCCGGCCGCCCGAACCGCAACCGCGTAACGATGACTGCCGCCAACCCTGCTGCCGCAGCCGAGAGCGTAGTGTTTACCGCAATCAACACCACGTCCGATATCTCACGATGATTGAATAGAATCGCACCGGCGGAATTCAGACCAAGCCATCCCACCCAGGCGAGCAGGCAACCGGCCAGGACCAGCACAACGTTGTGGGCGGGAATGGCGGCGGGCCCTCCATCGGATGAATATTTTCCGCGGCGTGGGCCGAGGGTCCAGGCGATGGATAACGCGCTCAGTCCACCCATCACTTGAATCGTGCTAGCGCCTCCGCTGTCTACGAAGCCGTGTCCTACTCCGTACATCGAGCCGAGTTGCGACAGCCAGCCTTCGCTCCACACCCAATGCGCAAACAGAGGGTAGGTCCAACCGGCCAGCAAAATCGTGCAGGCGCACGAGGCACCCAGCCTCCAGCGCTCGGCCCCAGCGCCCAGCGGGATCATCGCGGCAATACCCACGCTGAACATCTGCAAAAGCAACACGAGTGACGCAGGAGACAGGTCAAGATGCATTCCGCGCAAAAAAAAAGGCTCGGCCGCAAGCCAGTTCCATGCCTTGCCTCCGATCGTGAGGAAGTGAGCAGGCTGGCCCGGAGCTCCCTGCCACGAGAATCCGACGACGACATAAGCGATTGCGGCAACTGCAAAAATGCAGATCGAAGCCAGCATGACGTGCGCGGCACTGCGCGACCGAGAGAGTCCTGTGTTGACCAGCGCTAGCCCGGCACCCGCCAGGGGGACGAGCAGAATCAAGGCAAGGCACAGTGTTGCGGAAGCTTCGGAAAGAAAAGTGGGAGCCGCCAACCGATTATCCCTTTTGAACCCAGTGACCGCGGCCGACCAGAGCCAGTCCAATCAGTTCCACGGACATCCCCGCGACGGCGAATCCAGCACGGGCCGGCAAGGACGGCAGCAATGGCAATGTCGCCACAACGATCCCCCATCCCGAGACCAACAGCAAGAACCCAGCGAGCTTCATCTGATGCATCCCGTGAGATTGCCTCCGATAACTGAGCGTGAAGAATACGCGGCCGCGTAACAGGCGAACTCCCGCTCAGCCCGGCGCAAAGGGCTGAATCTCAACCATCAGAAAGCTAATGCCCGGGTTCACGTCCGTCCAATTGATTTTTTTTATCGTCCTTAGAAGAAGAACGGGTTTGACGGCTACCAATTCTCACTACAATAACAACACGTTCCGCACAACTATGAGAAATCTTCTAGACCACATCGTCACACATCGCAGTGGGGCTCTCCTAATCCTTCTTCTAGCGGCCTTTCTGGAGGCATATGGCGACTCCAGCTTTCAGACAGCTCTGTATCGTTCATCCGGGATGAGTCGGACGATCGCCTTTCTCAGCGGAGCCGCCTCCCTCGCAGCCTATGGATTGGTGGTCAATACTCCACGTTGGGATTTCGGCAAATTGCTCGGCGTGTATGTGGTTTTGTTTTTTCTCTTGGCTCAGGTTGTCGCACGGGTAAGGTTCGCTCAGGCGCCGACGCTGCCCGTTCTCGTAGGCGGTGCGCTGATCGTCGCCGGCGGCGTGATCATTTCTGTTTACGGCAAATAATAAACGCCGAATTGCAAGTCGACAACATCGGCCGAGCAGGAGGCGATCACTTTGAGTACGACTCAGCATTCGCATTAGGCAGTAAGATGTCGGGACTGAATCGAAGGCTTTGGCATGGTGATAGCCCCGCACGTTTCCGATGCTGCGAATGTCGCGGCTGAACGCGTAGGATCCAGGCAGTCTGCCGCGAGCAACGGAGAAAGCCGCGAGATGTGGGTCCAACTTGGGTCCAATGTCCTCCGAATACGTAACAAAACCAAGGTGCAAGACGCAGAGCCTACCTGAGCGAACAAATCACAAAGCTTTGGTTAGTTTGCATTGGGCGCAGGGGGTCGGAAGTTCAGATCTCTTCGCCCCGACCAACAAAATCAATCGGCGGCAATCCGGAAGTATCCACCGTCCCGACAAAGACCGAACCCAAATCGCACCCAGACTGGTTGATGTCAATCTAAGAACTACTCAAGCAATCGAACAACACTTCTTTCCTTGCTGGCTAGAATTCTGCTGGGTAGCGGCAACGTTCAAGGACGGATTATGGCAAGCTCATCGATGTCGCCGTTCTTTTGGCCTTAGTCTTCTGAGGCGGTTCGGATGATGCAATTCGGACTTCTTAGACGTGTCACAAAAACCAGCGGGGACCTTCCTGTCGAGAGTGATTTTGGACGGAAGGGAGCCAGAAGTCCACTTACGGGAAATTGGATGAACCACCGTCGCCGACTGTTACATTCTTGGCGCGTTCAGCTGATAGCACTTCGCCCCTCCACCATGATGGGAACACGTGCAATGGCGTTTTTGCTGAAGTTGCACGCGGGAAATGGGTCTGCGTCTAACAGGGTGAATTCGTCACGCATGGATAGAAGAAATGAGGATGGGACCAAGGAGGCTGCATTGCCGCCCTCGTCTGCCTGGCTCCATTTGCGCTGCGCTCTTCACCTTCGCCCACCGTGCTCTCTGCGCCGCCGCGATGCGCTTCCTGCCCGCCGCCGAGATCGTGTGCTTCGGCTTGGCTGTCCTCTGCTTCGCCCATCTCGCCTTCTGCGCCAGGCTGATTCTCCGCCGACCGGCTGCGGATATCTTGCGTAATGCGCCGTTCGAGCTGCTACCCAGCGCCGTGAGCGCTGCGTCTATTTGCTGGAGTTGTTGCTGGACGTGCTGACGTTCCTTCATTAATTGCTGGACTACGGCGGACATGTGTTTCATTGGGACCCCCGGTGCGAATTATAGATGACCGAAAACCGCTGCTCGCCGGTGTCCCAACCTCGGTCATTCGGTCACGGATTGGAGTGTCCCGGTGGTATGCGAGCCGGATTCGCCAGGGTTACCGTGCGTGATATCAGCTATAACCGCGTCAGCACTTCGTATCCGCTCCAGAATGAGATTCATAATTTCACCGCTGTGCTCCACCAGATCTGCGCGTTCAACAACTAGTCCAAGCTTGTGCCCTACATCCTGAATTCCGAGGAAGAATACATCGTCGAATTCCTTGCTGAATGGCATCACCGTGAACACTCTCTTTTTTCGAATCGCAGCTTTCACACTTGGTTCGTCTTCAGCCTTAAGTCGAATCTCCTCCTTCAGGACTGAGGCCTCACGCCCCGCAATTCGCGTTTTAAAATCGTAGTAATCAATTAGGTCAAGCCCATGTTCGCGTGCAGCGCGTCTGGCCATTTTTGTAAAACCAGACGGAGCCACGAGCGCGAACTTCTCAATGAGCCCGTGTTGTTTTAGGAGGTAGGCAAGCTGGGCGTAAAAGTTTGTTGTATCAGCCGCGTTGGGAGCTATGATTATCCGGGAAAACACAACCCTGTCATCATGAATAGGGAGAAGCTCTGTTTAAGTTCAATCCATTCCGTCCCAACGAGATAGTCCATCCTGGCATGTTCGCCGGGCGCTATGACGAGCTCGTGGCGCTGGAGAAAACGCTCTTCCAAACCAAACACGGCAACCCCACACACTTCCTAATCGACGGGGAACGCGGAATCGGGAAGTCTTCTCTTTTCCTCAACCTAAGGTGGGTATCCACCGGCGAAGTGGCCGCCCTTGAGCAGCAGGGACCGCGAGTCTAAACGTTTTTTTCAATCACCCACTGCAGCGCGTCGTTGTCCGGGCTCAGGTCCGCCACCAACTTCTTCAGCCGCGCATTCTCATCGCGCAACTGCTTCACCTCCTGCGCCTGGCTCACATCCATCCCTCCGTACTTCGCCTTTCAGGCGTAAATCGCGTGCTTCGATACCCGCACTTCCCGCGCCACGGCCTCCGCCTTTACGCCCTGCCTCCAACTGCTTCAAGGCCCCGACCATCTCGCCTTCCGTATGCCTGCTCCGCGACATGTTTCTTACCGTTTCCTTCGTCCGAAATCATACTCAGCTTCGTACCGAAAGAGGGGATCAGGTCATCCCCTGCTGCATTGTCCGTAGCCATCCCGATCAACCGCGGCTATGCAGCGAAGCAACGGGAATCCGAAACTGGAATGGATGTTGCACGATCAGCTGGCAACTCTGCCACAGCGCGCACCGCCGATCGCTTTGGGGTCGTAAGGCACCGGGTCGGCAACTATTTGCCTAAACAGTGACTGCACGTTCCTAGGCGAAAATCTCGTTCACTTTCTCGCGGGTTTCCTGACTACGGGAAGGCTTCAGATACCGCATCGTCGATTCCATATCGGAATGTCCCAACCACTGCTGCACCGTGCGCAGATCAACCCCGGCCCAAAGACACCGCGTAGCAAACGTTGCGCGGAACTTGTGAAGCCAGAAGTCGTCAGGGTTCAGCTCCGCACGGTCCGCAACGGCTTTCAGACAGTCGAGGAAGTCAAGTTTGGGGTTGCATCCGGCCGTGGGGAATACCAAGCTACAGGTCTTGTCCGCCTTCGCTTTCCACGCCTTCAGACTCTTCGCCAGCTTTGCAGGGATGGGGATTTCGCGTTCCTTGTACGCCTTCGGTGTCCATCCGCGATCAGGCTTGTGACTTACACGAACGGTGGCGGCCGCGAAATTCACATCTGACCAGTACGTGTACATCACTTCCTGCTCTCTCATTCCCGTCATCAGAAAAAACTCGTACCAAAGGCGCTCTTCCGCGTCGCAGGCCTTGAATAGCTTATCGAGTTCATCCGGCTCATACATCTCTGGTTCTTCTTCGGTGTAGCGGGGCCAGTCGTTCTTGCCCACGAGGCCACGAATCCCGTTCGCCTTCAGAAACGTCATCACGTTCTCAAACTTGTTGTAGACGCTGCGCGGCGCCTGCTTCTTCTTATCACGCAGGAAGGCGCAGAACTTGAGCAGGTCTGCGCGCTCGATGTCTTGCAGGTAGAGCTTGGGGCAGGACTCGGTGAAATAGTTCAGAGCCGTCGTGTAAGCGGCGAGGGTCTTGGGCTTCTTCGTGAGCTCGGTTTCCTCCAGGAACCGCGCGACCGCGGTTGCGACCGACCGATGCCCGCTGTCCCCGTTCTCCGGCACCACTGTGACACCCTGGTTGAGGGCGTTGAGTTCGGCTTCCTTGCGCAGGCGGCGAGCGGCGGCATCCTGTGGGTCCTTTCCCACGGACAGGCGTATCCGTCTGCCTTTCTCGCGCCATTCGAGGTAATAAGCGCCTTCAGAATGGCGTTCCGGCTGGCCGTTTACGGTGACGAGGTCGGGCTTGACTCGCCCGTTTGGAGACAGGACGACGGGGCAATACCGCGGGCCCTTGCTGGTTTGGACGCGTTTGGTGAGGTTTACTTCTTTGGATTGGGTGTTGGCCACTGGTTCCACCTCCAATTCAACTCGGAATCATGTGAGGTATCACCAGTGCATAACTTGCTAAAAACAAAAGCAATGGCGGAGAGGGAGGGATTCGAACCCCCGATACCCTTTCGGGTATGCCGGTTTTCAAGACCGGAGCCATCAACCACTCGGCCACCTCTCCGGCGGCTGCAGGTTAATCGCGCGATCCCGAGGAGACGCGCGCTGCAGGTTGCTTCGTTAGTTTATAACAAGGGGACGAAACTCAGTGCTGTGGCAGCAGGCCGAATGCCCTGGAATGAAATTCCATGACCTCGGCGAAGTGCGACAGAAAATAGGCCAGGCTGTGGTCTCCCGGGTACGCGTGATATTCGTGCTTCACGCCCGCCTTTTGCAGTTCATCGTGCAAGGCCGCCGCTCCTTTTTCGAAGCCGTAGTTGTCCTCCTGGCCACAGTTGAAATAGATGGCTAGTCTTCGCACAGCCGCAGCATTTCGTTTCGCCAGCACAAACGGACTGTTGTCATTCCAGTGAGGCAGCGTTGATCGGCTTGCCGAACACTGCGCCGAGCACTCCTGCCAAGGGTGCTCCCGTTTGCGATGCGGAATCCAATGCCTGCGGCGATTCGGTGATCAGCGCCGCACTCTGAGCGCTCACCGCCGAGAACAATTCAGGATGCGCGAACGCGAAGCGTAATGCCCCGTAGCCGCCCATGGAAATTCCGCTGATGGCGCGTCCTGCGCGACCGGCGCGAATCCGGTATTTGCTTTCGATCTGAGGAATGAATTCCTGCAGAAAGAAGTCGTTGTAGCGCACCGAGCCGTCGGCCGAATTGATGTAGAAACTGCGCCGGCCTTCGGGAGCAACGATCAGAAAGTCGCCCATCTTGTGCTGGTTGCGCAGATCGTCCGAGCAAAGTCCAGCCGCCGCTGTTGAAGAGGGTTTGTTCGTTGTCGCCCAGGCCGTGCAGAAAATAAAGCACCGGATAGCGCCGTGGGAGGACGCTTGCGCGCGCCCAGCATCGTAGCCTGCGGGCAGATAGACGCAATAGTGGACGACCTGCTTGAGGATGCGGCTGTTTAGCGCGCTGCAGTCGATACGGCTCTGGGCGGTCGCCGAGGCTCCGGCAATCCAAAGGAAGAAACAGCGCAAGCCTGAAGGCGCGGATCATGCGGGTCAGTTTACTCGTAACGCAACGCCTGCACGGGATCGAGCCGGGCGGCGCGTCCCGGCGGGGTACAAGCCGGACACCAGGCTGACGACGAACGCAAAGCCGATGGCGAAGGCGACCAGCCACCACGGGACTGCCCAGAAATGTTCCGGCGGCAGGGACTGGCGCTTGAGATAGACGTTGGTTCCCAGATTGATTACCTGGCCGATTGCCCAGCCCAACGCGACGCCAACGATGCCGCCCAGAATGCCCATGGCGCCGGCCTCGGCGAAGAAAAGCTTCTTCACATCGCCGTCGCTGGCGCCGATGGCTTTCATGATGCCGATCTCGCGGCGGCGTTCGAGAATTGCCATCACCAGCGTGTTCACGATGCCGATCGACGCGACGTGCCAGCGCGAGGCTGCCGAAGATTCCCAGAAACGCATCAAGCACTGCAAAAAACTGGCTGCAAACTGCGGCTCGCGTCGAGAATCGAGAACGTGCCGAATCCCATTTTCTTGATCGGCGTCCTCTACGACTTGAACCTGCGCGGGATTCTTCACGCGCACGCTGATCGAGGAATACACCGGCTGATCGCTGGCCGCTCGCGAAATTTCACGCAGGTCGGTGGGCTGCATCACGTGAAGACTTTCCGCCAGTTTCAGCGGCAGGAAAACTTTCGCGCGAGTGGGACCGCGCATGCTCTCCGGGTCGAGATCGGCGACGCCGACAATCTTGAGTTTCTGTTCGCGCGAAACCACGGAATATGCGGCCGCCGCGAGGTCGCTGTCGGCCGGATTCACGGCACCGGCGCTGGGAGGCGACGGCTGAGCCGGGCTGGCCGCGCGCTGCGCGTAGCGCATGGTCAATTCCTTGCCCAGCAGCGGTTTCGCCAGATCGGCGACATTCGGCTCGTCGCCCCCGCGAGGCGGAGTCTTGCCCAGCAACTCCTCGGCAAATGTCTTTTGCAAAACTACTTCGGCCGCGGTGTCCGAAGAAAAGAAGTTACCCTGCATTCCGTCGAAGGCATCATTGGATTTCGCGGACGAGGGCAGCGCCGAGATCATGGTCAGATGCGGCTTGTCTTCGAAGCGCAGTTCCGTGATGAAGCGAATGTCGGGATAGGCTTCGAGAACGTTGGGCAGTCGTTCGATTTCCTGGCGGGCGGACTCGTCAAGGACGCGGCTTTCGCCAGGGGTAGGGCCGCTGCGGTCTTCCTCGCGCTCGCGGCCCATGCCCGCGCAGGTCGCGCCGGGAAGTGACGACGACCGTGTCAAACAGTCCCGATTTCGCCAGCCGGCGCGAGGACAGTTGCTGCAGGCCAATGCCCAGCGAGAGCATCGCCACCAGCGAGGCTACGCCGACCGAAATGCCGATCGTGGTCAGCGAATTTCGCAGCAACGATTCGCGCAGATTCCGCAGAGCGAGTTCGGTCAGATCTGGAATCTTCACGGCTCTCCTCCCGGGTCGCGCGCATCCAGCGCTGCGGGCACGTTTGACCGGTCGTCGATCAACTTGCCGTCAGCCAGAAAGATCATGCGTTGCGCGTAACGTTCCGCCAAGGCGCGCTCGTGCGTCACCATCACCACCGTCATTCCCAATTCGCGGTTGAACTCGCGGACCATGTCCATGATTTCAGTCCCGGTGTGGCTGTCGAGATTGCCGGTGGGTTCGTCGGCCAGCAGAAGCTGCGGACGATTGATCAGCGCGCGCGCCAACGCTGCCCTCTGCTGTTCGCCGCCGGAAAGCTCGCTGGGCCGATGGTTCATGCGCGCTCGCAACCCCACCCGCTCCAATGCCTGGTGAGCCAGACCTGGACGCTGGCTGCGATCGACCTCCGCAAAGCGGAGCGGCAGTTCCACGTTCTCCGCCAGCGTCATGCTGGCGATCAGATTGAACGACTGGAAGACCATCCCCACAACATGCAGCCGGTACTTGGCCAGTTCTTCGCGCGAGAGTTTTGCGAGATCGCGATCCTGCACGATGACGCTTCCCGACGTGGGACGATCGAGTCCTGCAATCAGATTCAGCACGGAAGACTTGCCCGATCCGGAACTGCCGAGGAGCGCGACAAACTCTCCGGCGCGAACTTCGAGCGAAACGCCATCGACGGCGCGGATCACAGTCTCGCCCATGCGGTAATGCCGGCAAAGATTCTCACTGCGAATCGCGACGGTGCCGCGCGCGGCAGAAACTGCGGGGGCTGTCGTCATAATTGCTAGCGCATTTCTCCTCGCAGCACGCGCAGCGCGTCGCCTGCCTTTTCATCACCATTCTTGTTGTCCGCGCCGTTGCCTGTCACCGCGACGCGCATCCCCTTCGCCCGGAGCCAGGAACAGATTGTTCTCCACTCCATGTTGCCGAGTGTAGAGGTCGTAGTAGCGGCCGCGCGCGGCATAAAGCTGGGCGTGCGTGCCCCGCTCCACGATCTGCCCTTGTTCCATGACCATAATCTGGTCGGCGCGGCGAATGGTCGAAAGCCGGTGCGCGATGACGAACGTGGTGCGCCCCTGCATCAGATAGGAGAGGCCCTGCTGGATCATCTGTTCCGATTCCGAGTCGAGGCTGGAGGTGGCTTCGTCCAGAATCAGGATGCGCGGCTCCGCCAGAATGGCGCGGGCGATCGAGATTCGCTGCCGCTGTCCGCCCGAGAGCTTCACTCCCCGCTCACCCACCACCGTGTCGTACTTGTCGGCGAACGACTCGGCAAACTCGTCGACGCGCGCGATGCGGCAGGCGCGCATGATTTCCTCCTCGCTGGCAGCTGGCCGCGAGAAAGCGACATTCTCACGGATCGTCCCGTCGAATAAAAACGATTCCTGCAATACGACGCCCAGCCGCGTGCGGAAGGAATCGAGCCGCACGGTGCTCAAGTCCACGCCGTCCACGCGGATCGTGCCCTTCGAAGGCACGTAGAAAGCCGAGATCAAGCCGATCGTCGTCGACTTTCCCGATCCCGAAGAGCCGACGAGCGCAGTCACCGTTCCCGGCTCAGAGCGGAAAGAAATGTTGCGCAGAACTTCGTGAGCGCCGTCGTAACTGAAAGTCACATCGTCGAACTCAACCGTGCCGACGATATCGCGCAGTTGCGACGGAGCGCTTCGGGTCCTGATCCTCCGGCCGTTCCCGCATGATTTCCTGGGTTCGCTCCAAACCAGCCAGCGCTTCGGTGAGTTGCGTGCCGATCGACACCACCTGCATGACCGGCGCGACCAGGAACACGAGCAGGAAGTTGTAGGAAAAATAGCTGCCGGGGCTCAGCGTGTGCGCCACCATCTGCCGTCCCCCGACGTACATGGTGGCGGCGCCGACCACGCCCAGCAGCACGCTGGCCGAAAGACCCATCAGCGATGTAGCCGTCAGCGTACGCATGACGTTATCGAGCAACCGGCGCACGCCCGCGGCAAAAATCTTCTCTTCCCGCTGCTTCCGCGTGATATCCCTTGATGACCCGAACGCCGCCCAGCGATTCCGTCAGGCGTCCGGTAACTTCGGCATTGATCTTGCCGCGTTCGCGGAAAATAGGACGGATCGTCGCGAATGCCCGGTTCAACGCAAATGCAAAACAACCGAGGGATCCGACGGCAATCAGCGTCAGGGGCGCGCTGATACGAAGCAGCAATGCGAGCGCAATGCCGGCCGCCACCAAGTCCTCCGGCAAAGTCCACCAGGCCGGTTCCCAGCAGATTGCGGACGCCTTCCACGTCGCTCATGATGCGCGACACCAGCGCCCCGGTCTTGTTGGCATCGTAGAAGGCCACCGGCAGGCGCGAGATGTGGGCTCTGCACTTGCTGGCGAAGGTCGGCAATCAGGCGCTGGGCCGCTTTCGACAGCAACTGGGTCAGAGAAAAAGAAGTGACGCCCTGGACCACCGTCGCCAGCAAGACCGAAAAAACCAACGGCCGCAGCATCCCGTCTGGTGCTTGCCGACCACGTTGTCAATCAGGAATTTCGAGGAATACGGCAGCACGAATCCGGCGATCTTGTTGATCACCATCAGCACGAAGCCCAGCGCGAGCAGTCCGCGGCGCGGACGCATCAACTTCCAGACTTCCGGCCAAACCGCCTTCAGTCGCTGGATCTTCGGGGGCTTCGCGGCTTCTTTGGCTGGAGAACTCAATCTACTGTTTGACTCCGTTCGCCCCGGATTCGCTTCATTATTACTGCATTGTCACACATCTGCGGGTCGAGCGCCGGATGAAGCGCTGCCCTGTGACAGGGCGCGTCCAGACGTTGTATGCTCGGGGCGTGTCCCGCCCGTCTCCGCCGGACCGTTCGCCGACCCTGGGCCTGTTGCTGGGCCTGCTCATTACGCTGTCCGCGGTAGTGGCGTATTCCGCCTATATCACCTGGCAGGTGACCGGTCTGCGCAAGTTGCAGACGGAACTGGTGGACCGCAACCGCAAGGATTCGCTGCAATTGCTGCGAATCCAGAACGATCTGAACCTGCTTGCCGTCGCCATGCGCGACATGGTCAGCGGGGATGAGCCCTATCCTCTGACGGCCTGGTCGGCGCAGTTCCAGCGCATTCGGACCGATCTGGACGACGCCATGCGTCTGGAAGCGGGATTTGCCGCAGCCAGCCGAACTCCCGAGCAGAGCGCGTTTCTTGCCAGATCGTTTACCCAGTTCTGGGACGCCGTCGACCGCATTTTCGCCCTGGCGCAGCGAGGGCAAGGAAAAAGAAGCGCGCGAGCAGATCCAGCTGTCTCTCCAGGAGCGGCAGGCGGCGCTGAGCACGGCCGTGGCCCGGTTGCTGGTGCAAAACAGCGAGAATGAAGAGCAAGCCGGCCAGCGCATCGTTCAGATTTACGACCGGGTGCAGAGGCAGGTCTATGTCTTTCTGGCCGCCACCTTGCTGGCGATCCTGCTGAACGGTCTTTCGGTAATTCGCTGGAACCGGCGGTTGTTCGCGCGCCTGGCCGAGGTTTCCGAGCGCCGCAGCGAACTGGCGCAGAAACTGATCTCCACGCAGGAATCCACGCTGCGCTACATCTCGCGCGAACTGCACGATGAGTTCGGCCAGATCCTCACTGCGGTCGGATCCATGCTGCGCCGCGCGGGAACGCACGCGCCCGAAGGTTCGTCGCTGCAGCGCTGATTTGCAGGAAGTTCTTCAGATCGTGCAGACTACGCTGGAGAGCGTTCGCAGCCTCTCGCAGGCGCTGCATCCCGTGATGCTGGACGAGGCCGGATTGGAGAGCACGCTCGACTGGTACATCCCCACCGTAGAAAGACAAACCGGAATTGCCATATCCTATGAGAAGCAGGGTGAGCCGTTTCCCGTGGATGGCGGCGCCGGGGTGCACGTCTACCGCGTGCTGCAGGAAGCGCTGAATAATGTGGCGCGGCACTCCGGCGCGAAGCAGGCGTGGGTGCGTTTGCGATTCTTGCCGAGACATGCTTGAATTGGAAGTGGAAGATCATGGAGCCGGGTTTGCCGGAGCGTCCGAACAAGCGCGGGATTGGTCTGGTAGCGATGCGCGAGCGCTCCGAATTGATGGGCGGGCAGATTGTTTTTTCGCGTCCGCCGGAAGGCGGAACCCTGGTGCATCTGGCCGTACCCAGGGAGAAAGCGGAGTCTTATGGAAAAGAAGATCACAGTGTTGCTGGTGGATGATCACAGCCTGGTGCGGCGCGGGTTCCGCCGCATGCTGGAGGACGAGTCCGACATGGAAGTCGTTGGCGAAGCGGGCGACGGCGAGGAATCCATCAAGCTGGCCAAGGAACTTCATCCCCAGGTGGTCGTCATGGATTGCGCTCTGCCCGGCATGAACGGCCTCGAGGCCACGCGGCAGATCATCGAAGACTCGCCCGACACCGCGGTTCTCATGCTCAGCATGCATACGGAGAGCACGTGGGTGCGGCAGGCGATTGAAGCCGGGGCCAAGGGATACGTTCTGAAGAACGCGATGGACCTGGAACTCGGAGCGGCCATCCGCAAGGTTGCCGCCGGAGAAACGGTATTCGATCCGCAGGTCGAACAGCGCATCGGCTCTGAAGGGCGAGCGCAGCGCCGCGCTCACGCAGCGGGAACTGGAAGTGTTGCAGATGATCGTCGACGGCAAGTCGAACAAGGAGATTGCGACCGCGCTCGATCTCAGCGCCAACACTGTCGCGGTTCACCGCGCGAACATCATGAACTCGCTGGGAATTCACAAGACCGCGGAGTTGGTGGTATACGCGATTCGCGCCGGGCTGGTGAACGTTCCGTGAATCGCAGGTCGTTTCCTTGGGGGAATGGCGGGACTGGCGTCGTGGTCGCAGCTGCCTCGCTTGCAGGCTCTGACGGCGCAGGCGGGAGCCTCGGCTTCTCCGGGCTTTCGATTCACCGATGTGACCAGCTCAGGCGGGAATCCAGTTCCAGCACAACAGCGGAGCCTTCGGCGGCAAGTTCCTGCCCGAAACTCTCGGGTCCGGCTGCGCTTTCCTCGACTACGATCGCGACGGCTGGCAGGACATTCTGCTGATCAACGGCGCCGACTGGCCGGGCCACAAGAAACAGCGCTCCACTCTTCGGCTCTATCACAACAACGGCAATGGCACCTTCACCGATGTGACTTCGCGCGCGGGGCTCGATGTCGAAATGTACGGCATGGGCGTGGCGGTCGGCGACTACAACAACGACGGCTTCCCTGACATCCTGATCACGTGCGTGGGACAGAACCGCCTGTTCCGCAATACCGGCAAAGGCACGTTTGTCGATGTGACCAACAGCAGCGGGCTGGGAAAACGAGAGGGATTCAGCACTTCCGCATTGTGGTTCGACTACGATCGCGATGGGCTGCTCGATCTTTTTGTCTGCAACTACGTGAAGTGGTCGCCGGAACGCGACGTCTTCTGCAGCCTCGACGGAAAGCACAAGTCGTACTGCACGCCGGAAGCGTATCGCGGAGCCACCTGCTGGCTGTTTCACAATCGGGGCGACGGCACGTTCGAAGATGTCACCGCGGCGAGCGGAATCTTCGACAGCAGTTCCAAGTCTCTGGGAGTCGCCCTGTTCGACGACAACCACGATGGCTGGCCCGATCTGCTCGTGGCCAACGACACCCAGCCCAACAAGCTCTATCGCAACCAGCACAACGGCACATTCAAGGATGCAGCGGTCGAAGCCGGACTCGCTTTCAGCAGCGAAGGCAAAGCCCGCGCGGGCATGGGAGTCGACGTGGCGGATTTCGACAACTCGGGCACTCCCGGGCGTCGCCATCACGAACTTCGACAACGAGATGATCGGGCTCTACCGCATGAGCGGCAAGAGTTTCGAAGATATCGCCCCGCAATCCGGAGTGGGCATCGCCTCCCGAAACAGCCTGGGTTTTGGCTGCGCCTTTCTGGACGTCAACCTGGATGGCTGGCTCGACTTCGCCGTGGCCAACGGACACATCGACGAGACCGTGCGCAACATTCGCGGCAACGTGGGATACGCGCAGCCGCCGCAACTTTTTCTCAATGGAGGCAAGGGAATCTTTCGCGATGTCGCGGCCGAAGCTGGCGGAGACTTCGACCAGCCGAAAGTGGGCCGCGGCCTTGCCTATGCGCGACTTTGATCGCGACGGCGATCTCGATCTGCTGCTCACCACCAACAACGGACCAGCGTATCTGTATCGCAACGATCAGCTGGCCGGAAATCGCAGCATCCGTTTTCGCCTGGTGGGAACCAAGTCGAACCGTGACGCGATCGGCGCCATGGTGCGAGTGTTTTGCCGGCGGGTTGGCGCAGTCTCGGATGGTGAAAGGCGGCTCCAGTTACTTGTCACAGTCCGAACTTCCGGTGACCTTTGGCCTGGAAAAGCGGGATCGCATCGAACGCGTGGTGATCGATTGGCCGAGCGGACGAACGGAAGAATACAAGAATCTCGCGGCGGGCCGCTGCTACGAGTGCACGGAAGGAAAGGGAATCGTCCCGCAGGATCGCTACTGACTCGGAACTGGCCGTAGATCGTCTCGCCACATTCCCGGCCGCCGCCAGATCAATCTCCACCGAATCGTTGACTCGCAGGAACAACGTGCTCGGATTCTTCATCCCCCACTTCGCATAGGGAACCGTGAAGTGAACCGTTGCCGTCCAATGATCTGCGGACACGTCCACCTCGGCGGGAACGGTGATCTCGCGGTCGGCTCCGTGAATGCTGAACATGCCATGAACCTTGACGGAAGATTTTCCCTGGCTGGCGACGGCGCCTTCAATCCGGTCGGGACGAAAAGCGATTTCCGGATAGCGCTCGCTCTCCAGAATTTCTTTATGCATCTTGCGGTCGCGCATGCCGCTGCCGCTCTCGCCGCTCTTGGCGTCGACCACAATCTCGCCTGAAATCTTCCCTGAGGCCGGATCGAACTGCAAGGCTCCGTGCTTCAATTGAAACGTACCGTGCACGGTGTGGAGCACATCGCCCAGAGTGAACTTGACGGAGGTTTGCGCGGGATCAAGCTGGAACGCCGTATCCTGGGCGGCCGCTAGAAAGGGCCGATATGGCCAGCAGCGTGAGAACCGCCAACCCAAATCTGTGCCCAGGAACGCTCTTGTAGCTGGGTGGTTGCGTTCATGACGTTATGCCGTCAACAGCCCCCATCCCAGAGTCAGCCCATCCAGGGCAAGATGCAAGGGCGACAGAACGCCCACGTGCAACTCCGAGCAATCGCCGGAATACCTCCGGGCGTTTCTGAAAGGCCTGAAGTGTACGGCGCTGCAGGCGGGGACGTCCATCGAGCAAGAGCATCAATCGGGCCATCAGTAGCGGCCGCAAAGCCAGGCGGCGATGCTCGTGCTCATAACGAGCCAGATCTGCCGTTCGCAGGCAATCCGCCAGCACCATCGCCTGGCTGAAAGCCAGGCACAAGTCCCTCGCCAGTGATGGCATCGACGGTGCCGGATGCATCTCCGATCAGGGCAACGTTTCCGCGGCTCACGCGCTTCAGCTTGCAGGTGGCGGTCAGCGCGCCTTTCTCGACAGATGAAGCCTCGGCCCCGGCCAGCCGCGCCTGCAATTCCGGAAACCGCTGCAGGGCCTCTCGCAGGCGCAACTTAGGATCGCGAGAAATCAGCGCTACGCAGACCTGATCTTTCGAAACCGGCGTGACATAGATTTCGCCTTGCCGGCCCCAATGCAGTTCCATGCGGTCTGTCCATGGCGCCACGCGATAAGTGCTGCCGAAACGCATAACGGCAATCTCTTTTTCGATAAGCATCGAGCCTCGCCCAGCGCCGCACCCGCGAATTGCCGCCGTCGGCTCCAATAATCCATCGGGCGCTCACCTTGCGGCTTCCCAGGTGAACTCCATCCGCTGAAATACCGGTCACCGGGGTCTGCCACAAGAACTCAATTCCCAGGCTGGCGGCGCGCTCCGCAATCAGACGGTGCAATACGGTTCGCCGCACACCCATACCCGATGCCCCGTTAGGGAACGCTGCATCGACCGCCAGGCCTGCGCTCAGAAAACGAATGCCGCGGAAAGGGAAGGAGTTCGCGGCGTCGACCGACACTCCCGAGTCTTTCAAGTGCCGCAAGACCGTCGGGCATCAGGCCTTCGCCGCAAGGTTTGTCGATCGGCACTTGTGCGCCATCGGCCACGATGACGCGAAATCCCTGCTGCCGCGCCGCAATCGCCGCCGCCAGTCCTGCGGGACCACCACCAATTACGAAGACATCAGTCGAATTCAGCAACTGCCAACCTCACCACTGCAAGAGTACAAGCTCGGAACAAAATCCCGGACCCATCGCCGCCAGCACGCCCAGCGTGCCCGGCTCCGGACGCCGGTTCCTCATCACATCTTCCAGCACCACCAATACGGACGCGGACGAAAGGTTTCCGACTTTCTTCAGGCAATCCCAGGAAGCGTCGAGTTGCCCGTTGTGCAGATCGAGCGCTGCTGCTGTCGCCTCCAGCACCTTGGGGCCGCCGGTGTGCAGCACCCAACTTCCGATGTCGCCGCGCTTGTGTCCGTGGTCGGCGAGGAACGCGTCCACGTCGTGCCCCAGGTGCTCGCGAATCAGCACCGGCACTTCCGGCGAGAGCGTGATGCGAAAGCCCTTCTCGGTAACTTTCCATCCCATCATCTCTTCGGTGTCGGGATAAAAAACAGATCGGGTCGCCACAATCTCGGGTCCAGTCGCATTCAGGTCGTCGCCCGTGACAATGACCGCCGCCGAGCCATCCGCAAAGAGTCCCGAGGAAATCAAATTGGCCACCGAAAGATCATCGCGTTGAATGGTCAAGGAGCAAAGCTCGACCGAAACGATCGCGGCGGCTTGTTCGAGGATAGGCGCGCACGTAGTCCGCGGCGCGCGCAATTCCCGCCGCACCCGCCACGCATCCCAGTCCAAAAATCGGCACCCGTCGAATGTTCGACGACAGTCCCATGCGGTTGATCAGCAGAGCATCGATGGACGGGCTCGAAATGCCAGTGACCGAGGTAAAAAACAGGGCGCCCAGTTCGCTCGGGGTCGAGTCCGGCATGGTGCAGCGCGCGGCAGAGCGCTTGCTCTCCCAGTTCCTTCGCGACCTGGATCCAGACGTCATTGGCCTGGCCCCAGGTTGTGAGCTCGTAATACTTTTCGGGAGGCATCGCCAGATGGCGGCCTTCCACGGCGACGTTCCGGTGTAACCGCGCCAGCAGCGCGGGATTTCTCAACTGGTCGCCCCAGTATTCCTGGAGTTTTTCCAGCAGGAATTTCTGGGAATAGTAATGCTTGGGGAAGGCGCTCGCGGCGCTGGCGATTTTCATTTGTGAGGATCCTGATCCCGGCACGGTCAGCGCCATCGCCTGCCGGACATCGTGGCTTGCAGACTTAGATGATCCGGCGCTGATTGCGGTTGTACCCGCGTGGTACGTGCCGTTTACCGTATTTTCCCAATGCCACCGGGTCGAATTGTCACCCGATTGTCAAATCAGGCCGCGAGCGTAGGAGTTCGAGGCCTAACTGCGAAACGCCCGTCGCGCCAGTCCCAGGGCCTCAGACCAGAAGGCTCCGGGAGAATGGGCGAGTTCCACCACATCCTGAACCGCCAGCACGAACGCGTCGAGTTGCGCGTCGGTGACCACCAGGGGCGGAGCGACCTTCAGAACCATGAAGTTGTTTCCGCAGATTTGCGTCAGGAATCCGAAATCGCGAAACAGACGCATCACCACGATCTGGCCAAACATGGCTGGATGAACCGCCCAGAAAGCCTGAAACGGAAGCCGCAGGCGAAGCTGCCTGGGAATCTGGAATTCAATGCCCATCAGCAATCCCGCTCCGCGCACTTCCTTCACCATCTCGAAGTCGCCCAGCGCTTCGGTCAACCGCGCCTGCAAGTAGTTGCCCGCTTCGATCGCACGCGGCCCCAGTTCTTCGTTCTCCAGAACCTCCAGAGTCGAGAGCGCGGCCCGCATGGCGAGGGCTGTTCTCGCTGAAGGTGGAGGTATGAACAAAGGCCCGCGGCAAAGACGAATAGACCGAATGGCACACCGCATCCGACATCAGCACTGCGCCGCAGGGCACCAGACCTCCACTCATCGCCTTGGCCAGGATGACCATGTCAGGCTCAACTCCAAAGTGGTGTGCGGCCAGAAAAGGTCCAGTGCGGTACATCCCCGTCTGCACTTCATCGAGCACGAACAGCGTGCCGTAGCGCCTGCACAGGGACTCGGCGGTCCGCAGGTAATCGGCCTCCGGAACGCGGACCCCAGCTTCCGATTGAATTGGCTCCACGATAAACGCCGCGTGGCGCTTGGTCTTCAGTTCGCGCTCCAGGGCACCCACATCGCCGAACGGGATGGTAGCAGTCTCCGGAAGGAGCGGGCCAAAGCCCTCGCTCCAGAACTTGTCGCTCATCAGTGACAAAGCTCCGCAGGTGAGTCCGTGGAACGCGTGTTCGGCAGAGAGTATGCCGGCACGCCGGGTATGTGCCCGCGCAAACTTGATGGCCGCCTCGACTCCCTCGCTCCCCGAAGAAGCGAAGAAGGCCTTCGTCAAACGCCCACCGGCACGCTGGCACAACTTCTCTGCTAGTTCCCCGGCAAGATCCGCGACGTGCGTCTGAATCATCGCCGGACCGCAGCGCTCCAGTTCACTGACCAGCGCGCGCACGACCTCTGGATGGTTGTGGCCGACGTTGTGCACGCAATATCCGGAGAGGAAATCGAGGATCCGCCTTCCGTCGTCGGTGAACAGCTCCACTCCCACGCATCGCTCGTAGCGGACGTTCATCTGCAGCAGGTCGAGAAGCCGCACCCATTCCGGGTTCACGCGCCTGGCATAGCGCTCCGACGCGCTTGCGGCCTGCTCGACTGCTAAGGTTGTGTCCATTCCGCTCCTGCGTTTGTAAAACTAGTGCGATACCGCGATCGAAGTCGGCGTGCCCGGAACTGTATAGGAGGCCACGGAAGTCAGGGTTCCGGTGCCGCTGTCGAGACTGAACGACTGAAGCACCGCGCTCGACTGGTTCCCCACGAACAGGTATTTCCCACCCGAATCGGTGGCAATCACGCCGGGCTGCGCTCCCGCCCCAAACGGCGAAGTCGTCAGCAGGGCGAGCGTGCCATCGGAGCCAATCGAGTACCCCGCCAGATTCGAGGAGCCTTGATTGGCGACGTACAGATACTTGGCCGACTTGTCGATCAGAAGCGCAGCCGGGTCCTTGAATTGTTGTCCGATTGGCGATCCAGAAATGACACTGAGAGACCCGTCAGGGTTGATCGCAAATTCCGAGATGGAGCTATCAACAGTGTTGGCGACGTAAAGGAATGAGCCGCTTTGACTGATGGCCAGCCCGTAAGGACCCGATCCAACACTGAAGGGTGAGCCCGGAATCCCGGCAGACTGGGGAACTCCCTGGACCAGGCTGAAGGCTTCGACGAATCCGGGGACGCCAGCCGATCCTCCGCCGGTTACGTAGAGAACATTTCCCGATGGGGCCAGCGCCATGTTGAGCGGAGTGATTCCAATCGGAAAGGGGGTGCCCACGGGGGTCAGTGCGCCCGTGCCGGCGGCAATGGAAAACACGGAGATATTGTTCGACCCGGAGTTACCTACGTAGAGGAAGCCTCCGGCGGCGTCCATGGCGAGCAGCGTGGGAGCAACGCCGCCTGGGGCGACGCTGGTACGCGGCGTGACTTCCGTGAGCCCTCCGGTGCTCGAAATCGTGTACAGAGAAATGTCGCCCTCGCCGGAGTTTGCTGCGTACATGAACTTGTTGGACGGGTGGATCGCAAGGGACTGTACCCCTTGGCCCGCCGCGATTGGACTTCCCGCCAACTGCGTGAGCACGCCCGAGTTGGGATCTTCGCGATAGACGACAATCTGGCCGCCGCCGGCGCCGCCGGGAATCGCCGCGTATACAAAACGGTTGCTGGTCGAACTGCAACCAACCCATGTGGCTATGCTGGCGCAAACAAAAAACAGAGCCGCCGCTTTCTTTAGCATCCGTTGCTCCTGAAGGAAGTTGTTGAAAACGAAAAACTGGAAAATCGCTGGCTCCCGGCAGCACCCGGGACGAAAGTATCTTTTCAAGCGGTGCTTATGGCTGAACTCCTATCATACGGGACAAGCTGTCTTTTGCGCAGCAAGCACGCGGCCTTTTGGCTGTTGCGATGCAGAATTTCTCCAGCAAGGTTGCACGAACTTTCTAGTGTAGTCGAGTTGTTTCCTCGGAATGAAGGGCTCGCCGTTTGTATCGCGATTTTGACGTTCTTCCAAATTACAGGACGCCTTCAGTGCGCAGGACTCGGGCGCGGAGTGCCGGACGATGAAGTTGCGGGCAGAGCCGTCTGTTCTCCACCCCGCAAAGCCAATCGCAAACGGTCGAGATACACGTAAACCACCGGCGTGGTGAACAGGGTCAGCATTTGGCTCACGATGAGCCCGCCGACTATTGTGATCCCCAGTGGCCGGTGCAATTCAGAGCCGGTTCCCGTCCCCAAAGCGAGTGGGAGCCCGCCCAGCAGTGCTGCCATGGTCGTCATCATGATCGGCCGGAAGCGCAGAATACACGCGTCGTAAATCGCCTCCACCGGCTTTTTACCCTGCGTGCGCTCGACGTCGAGCGCCACGTCGATCATCATGATGGCGTTCTTTTTCACCAATCCGATCAGCAGGATGATGCCAATCATTCCGATTACGTTGAGCTCGTTGTGCGTCAACAGCAGCGCCAGCAGCGCTCCTACACCGGCCGACGGGATGGTCGAGAGAATCGTAATGGGATGAATATAGCTTTCATAAAGCATGCCAAGCACAATGTAGACAGCGCCCAGCGCGGTGATAATCAGAATCAGCATATTGGAACGCGAATCCTGAAAAGCGGCGGCGGTTCCCTGAAAGCTGGCCTGGATCGTCGGGGGAAATCCGATCGTGCGCTCAGCTTTCTCAATCGCGTCCGTAGCCTGGCCCAGCGAAACTCCGGGCGCCAGGTTGAACGAGATCGTGACCGAAGGCACCTGACCCTGGTGATTGACGGCCAAAGGCGTGTTCGACGCCTCATAGTGAGTGAAAGCCGCCAAAGGCACCGGCGTTCCGCTGGTGGAGCGCAGATAAATGTTTTGCAGCGCTTCGGGAGTCTGCTGGAATTGCGGCGCCACCTCCATGACAACGTGATACTGGTTGAGTGGCCGGTACATGGTCGAGACCTGGCGCTGCCCAAACGCGTCATAGAGAGCATTGTCCAAAGTCTGCGGAGTGATCCCCATGCGGCTGGCCGTATCGCGATCGATGACCAGTTTGGCCTGCAGTCCCTTATCCTGCTGGTCCGAATTCTGGTCGCGCAGTTCCGGCAGGCTCCTCAATTTCTGCAACAAACGTGGCGACCAGTTATTCAAGTCGTCGAGGTTGGCGCTCTGCAGAGTGTACTGGTACTGGGCATTGCCAAAGCGCCCGCCAATGGTGAGATCCTGCGCCGATTGCAAAATCAGCGTCGCCCCCGGCACCACGGCCAGTTTGCCGCGAAGACGGTTGATCACATCGTCCGCGGTCACCACTGGGCAACGCTGCCAGAAATGCTGTGGATGACAAACATTGCGCTGGTCCAGCGGCTTCAGCATCATGAAGAAGCGGCCCTGGTTCAGCGCGGTATTGCCGCCGGCAAATCCCACCACGGAGTCGACCGCCGGATCCTTCATCACGATGCCGACGTAGCGATGCATCTTGTCGCTCATGGACTGGAACGAGATGTCCTGTGCGGCCATCACGCCGCCCATGATGCGTCCCGTATCCTGCTGCGGGAAGAAGCCCTTGGGCACGATGTAATACAGGTAACCGCTCAGCACCGCGACCAGGATGGTCACGATAAACGTTGGGAGCTGATAGGCCAGAACCCACTTCAGCGCATGGGTGTATGTGGCCAGAAGCCGGTCGAAGACCCACTCGCTGCCCCGGTAGAAGAAATTGTGCTTCTGCTTGTCGATGGGTCGCAGGAACTTCGCGCACATCGTGGGCGTGGTCGTCAGCGAGACCAACAGAGACACGCCGATCGCGATGCTCAACGTCACCGCGAATTCGCGGAACAAGCCGGCCCACAATTCCGCCCATCATCAGCAGCGGAATGAACACGGCCACCAGGGATGTGCTCATCGAGACGACGGTAAATCCAATTTCAGCCGCCCCCTTGAATGCTGCCTGCACCACGCCCATGCCATGCTCGACGTAGCGGGTAATGTTTTCGAGGACGACGATCGCGTCATCGACCACGAATCCGGTTGAAATCGCCAGCGCCATCAGACGACAGATTGTCGAGACTGTAGCCCAGCAGGTACATGCCGCCGAAGGTTCCGACCAGCGAAAGCGGCACAGCGATGCTGGGAATGATCGTCGCCCGCACGGTACGCAGGAACGCGAACACCACCAGGATCACGAGAATGACCGAAATGATCAGCGTGGTCTCGATGTCTTTGACCGAGGCCCGCACGGTCACGGTGCGGTCCATCGCAATCGACAGGTCGATTGCCGGAGAAATCGAAGACTGCAGAAACGGCATCAGCGCCCGCACCCGGTCGACGGTCTCGATGATGTTGGCTCCGGGCTGCCGGAACACGATGATGAGAACACCCGGCTTGCCGTTGGCCAGGCCGATGTTGCGCCGGTCCGAGACCGAATCCATTACCTCGGCCACGTCTCCCAGTCGCACCGCCGCGCCGTTGTGGTAGGCAACGATCAACGGGCGGTACTGGTCCGCGGTGAACAATTGGTCGGTATCGCTGAAGGAATAAGACGTTGTGCTGTCCGACACCTGTCCCTTGGGCCGGTTCGCATTCGCGGCATTGAGCGCGTTGCGAACCGTGTCGAGCCCGACCCCCAGTTTGTTCAGCAGGGTTGGGTTCACTTCGGCGCGCACCGCGGGCTGCGCCGCTCCGCCCACAAAGACCTGGCCCACACCGTCCACCTGCGCCAGCTTCTGGGCGAGGATCGGAATCGGCGGCGTCGTACATCTGCGGCACCGTCATGGTGTCGGAGGTCAGCGCCAGAATGAGGATGGGCGCGTCCGCCGGGTTTGCCTTGCGGTAGCCCGGATTGCTCGGCAAGTTGGCGGGCAACTGGCTGCGCGCCGCATTGATGGAGGCCTGGACATCGCGCGCCGCGGCATCAATATTCCGGTTGAGATCAAATTGCAGCGTGATACTGGTCGTGCCCAGCTGACTCGACGAAGTCATCTGGTTCACGCCGGAGATGCGTCCGAATTGCCTTTCCAGCGGCGTTGCCACCGCCGACGCCATGGTCTGCGGGTCCGCGCCCGGCAGGCCCGCGCCCACGCCGATCACGGGAAAATCCACCCTCGGCAGCGAAGCCACGGGAAGAAAATTGAAGGCGAGAATTCCCGACAGCAGCAGCGCCGCCGCCAACAACGACGTGCCAATCGGACGCCGGATAAATGGAGCCGAAATACTCATTGGTTCGAATCAGTTTGCTCAGTACAACTAATCCGCCGACATTGGCTCGTGCGGAATCGGATTGCCGATGCGGTAACGCGAGAACCTATGGGCCAGCCGGTCAAACCACAAATACACCACCGGCGTCGTGTACAGCGTCAGCAACTGGCTGAGCAGCAATCCGCCAACAATCGTGATGCCCAGGGGCCGGCGCAGTTCCGCGCCCGTGCCCGATCCCAGCGCCAGCGGCAGTCCGCCCAGCAGCGCCGCCATCGTCGTCATCATGATGGGCCGGAAACGCAGCAGGCACGCCTGAAAAATCGCTTCCTCCGGAGGCTTATGCTCCTCGCGTTCGGCCTCCAGCGCGAAGTCAATCATCATGATGGCGTTCTTCTTCACAATGCCGATCAGCAGAATGATGCCGATCAGCGCCACCACGGTTAAGTCGTTCCCCGTGATCATCAGGGCCAGAATCGCGCCCACGCCCGCCGAAGGCAGAGTGGAAAGAATCGTCACCGGATGAATGTAGCTCTCATACAAAACGCCGAGCACAATGTAGACCGTGATCACCGCCGCCAGAATCAGATAGGGCTCGGATGCCAGCGAGTTCTGAAACGCCGCGGCCGTGCCCTGAAACGCCGCGTGGATACTGGGTGGCAGCTGGATCTCTTTCTCGGCCTGCTGGATCGCCTTGGTCGCGTCTCCCAGCGATGCTCCCGGCGCAAGGTTGAACGAGAGCGTTACCACGGGAAACTGCCCCTGATGGTTGACGGCCAGAGAGGCGTTGCTCGACTGCATTCTTGTGAACGCCGAGATCGGAACTGGAGCGCCGCTGGTGGTCACGGCCGCGCCGTTGGCCGTGGGGGCGCCCGAGTTCGGCGTCACCAGTGCTGGGGCGGATGTAGATGATCTTTCAGCGCGTCGGGATTCTGCGCAAACGATCGGCAGCACCTCCAGCACCACGTGGTACTGGTTCAGCTGAGTAAAGATGGTCGATACCTGGCGCTGTCCGAAAGCGTCGTAGAGGGTGTTATCGATGGCCTGAGGAAAGATTCCCAGCCGCGACGCGGTATCCCGGTCGATGGTGATGTTCGTCTTGAGACCGTTATTGAGCTGGTCGGTAGCCACATCGCGTCAACGCGGGCAAGGTTCTGCAGCTTGGCCACCAGCTTCGGGGTCCACTGGGCCAGTTCCTGCGCGTCCGCATCTTCGATCGAATACTGGAACTGGGTGCGGCTCACGCGATCTTCGACCGTGAGATCCTGCACTGGCTGCATGTAGAGAGTGATGCCGTCCACCTTCGCCAGTTCCGGCTGCAGTCGCCGGATGATCGCGGAAGCATCGTCGGAGCGCTCATCGACTGGCTTCAGATTGATCTGGATCCGGCCTTGGTTCGGCGTGGTATTCGTGCCATCCACTCCGATGAACGACGAAAGGCTGTCCACCGCCTTGTCCTGCAGAATGATCTTCGCCAGTTCCTGCTGTCGCTGCGCCAGAGCTTCAAAGGAAATATAATCCGGCGCTTCTGATACGCCCAGGATCACGCCCGTATCCTGCACCGGGAAAAATCCCTTGGGCACGATGACGTACAAAAAGAGCGTGAGCACCAGGGTTCCGAACGTAACCAGCAGCGTCGCGGTCTGGTGCCTCAGCACCATTTTCACGGTGCGCCCGTAAAATGCGATGATCCGGTTGTAGTAATCCTCGGTTGCCTCGTAGAAGCGCCCCTTTTCGCCTTCCTTGCGATGCTTCAGCAGTTTGGCGCACATCATCGGCGTCAGCGTCAGCGAAACCCCCGCCGAAACCAGAATCGTCACCGCCAGCGTGACCGCAAACTCGCGGAACAGCCGTCCCACGATGTCGCCCATGAACAGCAAAGGGATCAGCACCGCGATCAGTGAAACTGTCAGCGAAACGATGGTGAACCCGATCTGTCCGGATCCTTTCAACGCCGCGTCCAGCGGGGAGTCTCCCGCTTCCAGGTAGCGGTCGATGTTCTCGATCATGACGATGGCGTCATCCACCACGAAGCCGGTGGAGATGGTCAGCGCCATGAGCGTCAGATTGTTCAGGCTGTAGCCCAGCAGGTACATCACGCCGAACGTTCCGATCAACGAGAGCGGCACCGCCACGCTCGGAATCACCGTGGCGGCAAGATTCCGCAGGAACAGAAAGACCACCAGCACCACCAGGCCGATGGCCAGCATCAATTCGAACTCCACGTCCTTCACCGAGGCGCGGATCGTGGTGGTACGGTCGGTAAGAATCTGCACCTTCACCGCCAACGGCAGGGACGCCTGCAATTGGGGCAGCAGCTTCTTAATGCGGTCGACCACGCTGATGATGTTGGCGCCGGGCTGGCGCTGGATGTTGACGATGACGGCCGGCGTCAGATTCATCCACGCGGCGAGTCGAGTATTTTCCGTTCCGTCGATGACATTGGCCACATCGCTCAGCCGCACCGGCGCGCCGTTGTGGTAGGCAACCACGATCGGCTTGTACTGCTCGCTGGAAAAAAGCTGGTCGTTGGCGCCGATGGTGTAGGACTGCCGCGAGCCGTCGATCACTCCTTTGGCCTGATCCACGTTCGCCTGTGCCAGCGCGGTGCGCAGGTCCTCCAGGCTGAGTCCGTAGGAAGCCAGCGCCGTCGGGTTGGCCTGAATGCGCACCGCCGGCTTCTGCCCGCCGCTGATCGAAACCAGCCCCACGCCGGGCAGTTGCGAAATCTTCTGCGCCAGCGAAGTATCCGCGAGATCCTCCACCTTCGACAGAGGAAGCGAATCCGAAGTCAGCGCCAGCGTCAGAATCGGAGCATCAGCCGGATTGACCTTGTTGTAGATGGGAGGATTCGGCAGGTCGGCCGGCAAGTACGTCGAGCCGGAGTTGATGGCCGCCTGCACCTGCTGCTCTTCCACGTCAATGTTCTGATCGAGGCCGAACTGCAGCGTGATGACCGAACTGCCGAACGAACTGGTCGAGGTCATCTGGCTCAGGCCGGGCACCTGGCCGAACTGCCGCTCCAGCGGAGACGTGACCGACGAAGCCATCACGTCGGGATCCGCCCCCGGATAGAACGTCACCACTTGAATGGTTGGGTAGTCCACTTCGGGCAGCGCCGAGACGGGCAGTTGCATGAACGCAACCCAGCCCACCAGAAGCACGCCGACCATCAGCAGCGTGGTCGCGACCGGCCGGAGAATGAATAACCGTGAAGGACTCATGAACCTGGTGTGCTGGAACCTGGGGTCGGCGCACTTGGTATTCCCGTACCCGGCGGATGTCTGCCGACATTGACCGGCGCTACACCGCGTCCGCCGCTTGGAGTCGAATTGCGCGGTTCAATTCGGCTGCCTCTTTGCAGTTTGTCCTGACCGTCGGTGACCACGATGTCGCCTGGATTCAGTCCGCTGGTGACCACCGTGGTATCTCCCTGGGTCAGCGATACCGTGACCGCGCGGTCCTGCACCGTCTTGTCAGCGTTCACCGCATAAACGAACGTGCCCTGCGGCCCCCGCAGAATCGCGGCGGTCGGAACCACCGTGCTGTTCTTGCGCGTTTCCAGCAGCAGGTCGGCGTTTACGAACTGGTTCGGCCACAACTGGTTGTCGGTATTGCTGAAGACCGCCTTGAGCTTCGCCGTGCCGGTCGTCGGATCAATCTGATTGTCGATGGTCAGCAACTTGCCCGTGGCCAGCTTGGTCTGATCATCCCGGCTGAACGCATCCACCTCGAGCGTTCCCTGCTTCATGTGCTGCGACACATTCGGCAATACGTCTTCGGGCAGCGTGAAGATCACCGCGATCGGCTGCAACTGCGTCAAGATCAGCATGGGATTCGTGTCCGAAGCGTGAACGATGTTGCCCGGATCGACTTGCCGCAGGCCGACGCGCCCGCTGAACGGCGCGGTGATGTGGCAGTAGACGATCTGCAGCTTGGCGTTATCGATCTGCGCCTGGTCGGTGCGAACCGTGCCTTGCAGCTGGTCGACCAGAGCTCTTTGCGTGTCGACCTGCTGCTGGGCAATGCTGCCGGAGGGAATCAGCGCCGTGTAGCGTTCGAGATTCAGCTGCGCATCGCGCAGCTGTGCCTGATCACGGAATAACTGCGCCTGCATTTGATCGAGTTGAACCTGGTAAGGACGAGCGTCGATCAGGATCAGCAAGTCGCCCTCCTTGACGTTTTGTCCCTCCTGGAAGTTCACCTTCATGATCTGTCCGTCGACGCGGCTCTTGATGTTGGCGGTGTTGAACGCCGTGACTGCCCCCAGTCCCGACAGGTAGACGGGCACATCCTGCCGCTGCACCTGCGCGGTGGCAACTGAAACGGCGCGGGGCGCGGCTGCCTGCGCCTTCTGCTGCTTGGAGTCGGCGCTGCTGGTGCAGCCGAACAGAAACGCGCAAGCCGCCGCAATAGCGACAAGTGTCATCACGCGCGCCACGCGAACCGCCGTCGCGCGGGATCTTCTTTCAGAGGGATCAATCATATTCACAGGTTAGTCCGTTGCCCTTCTGTTTGACCCGGGCTCGGCAGGAGATACAAGTATTAGACGTAAGCATTGTAGGCTCGGTTGCGGCAACTCTACCCCGAGAGGCAGGAAATTTCTACGCCGAGGGGCATCCTCCAGAGAGTGGCTCAGGTAGGAACCAGACTGCAGTCGCAATGGCAGAACCGCGCATAACCAGGATCAAGGGCGGCCCCGGGGCAGGTCAAGACCGGGGCGAAGGTTTTACAAATCTTTACTCGCTTTGACCTTCCCTTGACCAAAACTCCAAGACGGCAAGGATCATGGAGGGGCAACGCCGATTTACTCTGCGTCCTGTGCGCCTTTCTTAGCGACCTCTGCGGTCAAAGGCTCTTGCGTATCAGGACGTTCTTAGCGTGGCCGGGGCAGGATGCCGCGTCTCATACGCCACAATCTCCGCCTCATGCTGCAAGGTGAGCCCAATGTCGTCGAGGCCGTTCAGCAGGCAATGCCGCACGAATTCGTCCATGGCAAACTTCGCGCGGAATCCCTGCTCGTCGCGCACTTCGCAGTTCTCCAGGTCGATCGTGACCTGCATAGTCGTCGATCTCCTGCGCCCGCAGCATGAACTGCGCAACTTCGTCCTCGTTCAACCGCACGGCGAGGAATCCATTTTTGTGCTGTTGTTGGCGAAAATGTCGGCGAAGGAAGACGAGATCACCGCGCGGAAGCCGAAGTCGGCCAGCGCCCACACCGCGTGCTCGCGCGACGATCCACAGCCAAAATTCTTTCCCGCGACCAGGATGCTTGCGCCTTCGTAGCGCGGCTCGTGCAACACGAAATCCGGGTTCTTCGTTCCGTCCGCGCTGAACCGCCAGTCATAAAACACAAACTGTCCAAAGCCGGTCTTCTCGATCCGCTTCAGGAACTGCTTGGGAATAATCTGGTCGGTATCGACATTGACCCGGTCGAGCGGCGCCACGCGGCCGCGATGCACAGTAAATGGTTTCATCGGTGTTCCTGGTATTCGCTCCCACAATCGAAACGTTTCCTGATTGGCGTGATCCCGAGCGGAGCCGCTCTTCAGGCAGGGCGAGGGATCCGGCGCGGATTGCAATTGACCTACTGAAATTTCCAATTCCGAATATCGGTGAAATGCCCTGCAATCGCCGCCGCCGCCGCCATCATCGGGCTCACCAGGTGCGTCCGCCCTCCGCGTCCCTGACGACCTTCAAAATTTCGGTTGCTGGTCGAGGCGCAACGTTCGCCCGGCTGCAAAATATCGGGATTCATCCCCAGGCACATCGAGCATCCCGACTCGCGCCACTCGAAACCCGCATCCTGAAAAATCCGATGCAGCCCCTCCTGCTCGGCCACCCGCTTGATGGTCTGCGAACCCGGCACCACCATTGCTCGTACCTTCGAGCTCACGTGATGTCCCTTGGCCACTCGCGCCGCTGCCCGCAGATCTTCAATCCGCGAATTCGTGCAGGATCCGATGAACACGCGATCGATCCCGATCTCCTCGATCTTTTCGCCCGGGCTCCAGCCCCATGTACTGCAGAGCCAGTTCCGTGGCGCGCCGGTCCGATTCCTGCAGACCTTTGACTCTCCGGCACGCGCCCCGTCACCGGAGCCACCATCCCGGGATTCGTTCCCCAGGTCACGAACGGACAAAGCTGCGCTCGCATCGATCTCGACGACCTTGTCGAAACTCGCGCCTTCATCCGTCGGCAGGCTTCGCCAGTACGCGACGGCCTTCTCCCACTCCGCATCCCGCGGAGCGAATCTCTTCCCCTTCACATATGCGATGGTGGTTTCATCGGGCGCCACCATCCCGGCCCGCGCTCCGGCCTCGATGCTCATGTTGCACAGCGTCATGCGCCCTTCCATCGAGAGCGCCCGCACCGCGGGCCCCGCGTATTCGATCACGTGCCCGGTCGCGCCGTCGGTCCCAATCTGTCCGATAATCCCCAGCGCCAGATCCTTCGCCGTGACGCCATCTGCCAGCCGCCCGCGCACATCGATCTTCATCGTCTTCGGCTTCTGCTGCGCCAGGCACTGCGTCGCCAGCACATGCTCCACCTCCGACGTTCCAATTCCAAACGCCAGCGCCCCAAACGCGCCGTGCGTGCTGGTATGGCTGTCGCCGCACACAATGGTCATTCCCGGCTGCGTCAGGCCCAGTTCCGGACCAATCACGTGCACGATCCCCTGCTCCGGCGAATCCATGTCAAACAGCCGGATGCCGAACTCCTTGCAGTTCTGCTGCAACGCCGCGATCTGCTTGGCCGCAATCAGATCCGTAATCGGAGTCCCGCGCGGCTCGGTAGGAATGTTGTGATCCACCGTGGCGACGGTGCGCAACGGTTGCCGCACCTTCCTCCCGGCAGCGCGCAGCCCGTCAAACGCCTGCGGCGAAGTCACCTCATGCACCAGATGCAGATCGATATAAAGGATCGGCGACCGCCCCGCCGGCTGCGCCACCAGGTGAGCGTTCCAGATCTTCTCGAATAATGTTCTCTTCATCGTCATCAGCAACATTGTGGAGCGGCGGACGCCTCGTCCGCGCCGACGCAATCCCGGACGAAGGCGCCCGGGGCTCCCTTAACTCCGTGGCGTCGTGATCGCTCCCTGCGACGCTGACGACACCAGCGCCGCATACTTTGCGAACACGCCCGTGGGATACCGCGGCTGCGGCGCCTTCCATTGCGCCATGCGTTGTCGCAATACGTCGTCGCTGAGTTCGACTTCCAGCACGCGCTTGCCAACATCGAAGCGAATGATGTCGCCGTCGCGCACGCCAGCAATCGGACCTCCCAGCGCCGCCTCGGGAGAAACGTGTCCCGCCATCAGCCCGCGAGTCGCGCCGCTGAAGCGTCCATCGGTTAACAGCGCGACCGAACCGCCGAGCCCCTCGCCCACAATCGCGGCGGTCACGCCCAGCATCTCGCGCATTCCCGGACCGCCCTTCGGCCCTTCGTTGCGAATCACGACCACGTCTCCAGCTTGAATCTTCTTCGCCGTGACCGCGGCCATCGCGTCTTCCTCGGATTCAAACACGCGCGCCGGGCCGCGATGCTCCAGCCGCTCATGCCCGCTGATCTTCGCCACGCAACCTTCCGGCGCAAGATTCCCTTTGAGAATCACGAGGCCACCAGTCGCCTTCAGTGGCTTGTCGAGCGGAACGATCACTTCCTGTCCCGGAGTCTCGACCGCGCTCTCAGCCTCGGCGCCAATCGTCTGCCCGGTGACGGTCTTCGCCGACGGATGCAGATACTTGCCGCTCATCAGTCGCTTTGCCAGCAGCCGTATGCCGCCCGCGCGATGCATGTCTGCGGCCACGAATCGCCCGGAAGGCTTCAGGTCGGCGAGCAACGGAGTCCGCGCGCTCACGGTCTGAAAGTCATCAATCTCCAGTTCGACGCCCGCCTCGCGCGCAATCGCCAGCAGGTGCAGAACCGCATTGGTCGACCCGCCCGTCGCTGCTACCGAGGCGATCGCATTCTCGAAAGCCTCCCGCGTCAGAATGTCGCGCGGCTTGATTCCTTTCTGCAGCACGTTCATCACGACCTTGCCGCAGTCGAACGAGATCTGGTCTTTCTGCGGATCCATCGCCGGCACGCTGTTGAACCCCATCGGCGAAAGCCCGATCATCTCCATCACGGTCGACATCGTGTTCGCCGTGTACTGCCCGCCGCATGCGCCCGCGCCCGGACACGCCGCATCTTCCAGTCCGCGCAGGTCTGCGTCGCTCATCTTTCCCGCGACGTTCGCGCCGATCGCCTCATACACGTCCTGAATCGTCACATCTTTTCCGCGATAGCTGCCCGGAGCAATCGTGCCGCCATAAAGCACCATGCCCGGAAGATTCATGCGCGCCAGCGCCATGGCCGCCGCAGGAATCGTCTTGTCGCAGCCCACCACGCACACGACCGCGTCGAACATCTGCCCGCGGCAAACCAGTTCGATCGAGTCCGCAATCAGTTCGCGGCTCACCAGCGAAGCCCGCATGCCCTCGGTGCCCATCGTCTCGCCGTCGGAGATCGCGATGGTGTTGAACTCCATCGGCGTTCCGCCCGCCGCGCGAATCCCTTCTTTCACCTTGGCCGACAAGCCGGCGCAGATGAAAGTTGCACGGCATGGTTTCGATCCACGTATTGGCCACGCCGATCAGCGGACGGCTGAGATCGGCATCGGTGAATCCAATGGCCTTGAACATGGAGCGCGCGCCAGCGCGATCGCGCCCTTCGGTGATTCCACGGCTGATGTGCTTGAGATCCATAGTCAGAGATTACAGGACTCGCAGATGCAGATGTGAACCGAAAGCATAAACCACGCACTTCGAAGGTTTCCTTCGTGAACCTTCGTGTCCTTAGTGGTCGAAGGTTGTTCGATCCTTGCCTTCGCGACGCCAAACGAAAAACGGGGAACCCGCTCGCGCAGGCTCCCCCAGTTGCATGACGCTGCCCAGGAGCCGTCATGCTTGCCCAGCTATCAAAACTCGAAACCTACGCCCGAGCTGCGGCGCGCGATTCTTCCATCGCCACGCCCGCCGGCGGATGCGGCGCCGTCCACTCTGCCGCGTGCGCCGCGCCGGAGCTCACTTTAATGACGTCCGCAATCCCATACCATTCGCGATAGAGCTGGCCGACCTGCTTCTGATTCACCTCGAGCGCCAGCGTGACCTGATGATCGTGCTCCGCCGGTTCGGCCTGCACGTAAGGCAGATCGAGCGCGCGGCGCGAAGCCGCATTCAGAATGCGCATCAGCGTTCCCTTGCGTATTGCGATAGCGAATGTGAAAGCTTTGCATTGCTTTCTCCCCTGTAGCCGCGGGTTTGGTAGCACGGCGTCTCGCCGGCTGTCCGGCGGGCAACTTGCCCGCCGCCGTGCGTGTTACTGCGCTGGTTCTTCTTCCAGCAACATCTCCGAAAGCGCCGCGCCCGCCGGAACCATCGGAAAAACATTGGCCTCCGGAGCGCAATCAAACACCAGCAATTCCGGCTCCGGCGACCGCAGAAACCGGTCAATCTGATCCCCGGTCTCGCTGCGACACCGGAAACTCGCGCATGGCGTCTTCGTTCAGCCGGAAGCTGTGAATCTTGTACGCCTTGGCGATCTCCACGAAATCCGGGTTGTCGCTCAAGTCGGTCTCGGCGTAGTTGCGCTGGTAAAAGAGCTGCTGCCACTGCCGCACCATGCCGAGATATTTGTTGTCGATGATGACCATCTTCACCGGCAGGCCGAGCCGGTGAACCGTGGCCAGTTCCTGGATGTTCATCTGAAATCCGCCGTCGCCGGAAACGCAGAGCACGCAAGTGTCCGGCTTGGCGAGTTGCACGCCCACCGCGGCCGGCAAAGCGAAACCCATGGCCCCGAGTCCGCCCGACGTGATGAACCCTCGCGGGGACGAAGACCGGTAACGCTGCGCCGCCCACATCTGGTGCTGACCCACGTCGGCCAGAACCACGTTGTCCTGCGGCAGCCGGCTGAAGAGTTCGTCGAGGAAGCGAATCGTCGGCTGCGCCAGGCCGCGCGGATCGAGTTCTGCCCGCTCCGGTCCGCACGCGACCGCTCGCCACTGACTGAAGTCAGGATGTGAGTGCCGCCGCAATTCCGCCTGGAATGCCGGAATCGTATCCGCCAGATTTCCGATCACCGGCAGATCGCAGGGACGCACGCGATCCAGTTGCGCCGGATCGATTTCAAAGTGAACGATCTTGGCATGGGGCGCAAACCGCGTCGGATCGCCCGTCACGCGGTCATCGAGCCGGGCTCCAAACACCAGCAGCAGATCCGTCTCGTGCAGCGCCATATTCGCGGCGCGCGTGCCGTGCATGCCCACCATGCCCAGGTAATACGGCGCCTGCGGCGGAACCGCGCCCAACCCGTGGACGGTGGCGAATGTCGGAATATTCAGATCGTCGAGCAAGCGCCGCAATTCCGGAATCGCTCCCGACAACTTCGCTCCCGCGCCCACCAGCGCCACGGGCTTCGACGGACTGCTGCAGCAAGGCCACGATCGTGTCGGTGAAGCCGCCCTCAGCTTTGGCGTCGGCAGGACGCGCGTGCGGCGTGAACTTCACCGGCCCGGAGAATTCCTTCTTCGCCTTCAGCATGTCGGTGGGAATATCGATCACCACCGGCCCCGGACGCCCGCTGCGCGCCCAGTAGAATCCCTCGGCGATCGCCTCGGGAATTTCGTCGATCGTCCGGACCAGGCGGCTCCACTTGGTGAGCGAAAGCGTCACGCCAAAAACGTCGGTCTCCTGAAACGCATCGGTGCCGATCAGCGCACTGCGCACCTGGCCGGTGATGCAGACCAGGGGAACCGAATCCATCTTCGCGTCCGCAATGCCGGTGACCAGATTCGTTGCGCCGGGCCCGCTGGTCGCCATGGCGACGCCAACCTCGCCCGTGACTCGCGCGTAGCCCTCGGCCGCGAACACCGCGCCTTGCTCGTGCCGCGTGAGGATGTGCCGCACGCCGCTGCCTTCCAGCGCGTCGTACAGCGGCATGATCGCGCCGCCGGGATAGCCAAACACCAGGTCCACCCCTTCGGCGCGCAGGCACTGCAGAACGATGTCGGCTCCCTTAAGCATTCACCACCTTCTTGGTGCCGTCCTTGGGGGCATCCGCCGGCTTCTTGCCCTCCTTCGGCAGCCAGCTCATCATGCCGCGCAGTTGCGCGCCCACGATCTCGATGGGATGCTGCTTCTCTTTCTCGCGCAGAGCGTTGAAGTTGGGGCAGCCGGCTCTTGTTCTCGGCAATCCATTCCCGCGCGAACTCGCCCGACTCTGAATGTCGGCCAGCGTCTTCTTCATCGCGGCGCGCGTGGCATCGCCCACAACCTGCTCGCCGCGCGTCAGATCGCCGTATTCCGCCGTGTTCGAAATGGAGTAGCGCATCCGGCTCAGGCCGCCTTCGTAGATCAGGTCCACGATCAGCTTCACCTCGTGCAGGCACTCGAAGTAGGCAATCTCCGGCGCGTATCCGGCCTCGACCAGGGTTTCGAATCCCTTCTTGATCAGCGACGTCAGCCCGCCACAGAGCACGGCCTGCTCGCCGAACAGGTCGCTCTCGGTTTCTTCCTTGAAAGTGGTCTGCAGAACGCCCGCCCGCGTCGAGCCGATGCCGTGCGCATAGGCCAGCGCGAGTTCGTGCGCGTGCCCGCTGGCATCCTGCTGGATCGCGATCAGCGAAGGCACTCCGCGGCCTTCGGTATACACGCGCCGCACCAGATGTCCGGGACTCTTGGGAGCGATCATCACCACGTCCACGTCGCTGGGCGGGACGATCGTCTTGAAATGAATGCTGAAGCCATGCGAGACGCCCAGAACCTTTCCCGGGATGCAGATACGGCTTGATGAACTGCTCGTACAGTCTCGCGCCTGGGTCTCGTCGGGAGTGAGGACGTGGATCCAGTCGGCCCGCTTGGCGGCCTCGTCGGGCGCCACCACGACCATGCCATCGGCGCGCGCCTGCTGGGCGCTCTGGTCGGTTCGGGTCGAGCCCAATGATGACTTTGTGTCCGCTGTCGCGAAGATTCTGCGCCTGGGCGTGTCCCTGGCTGCCGTAGCCGATGATGGCGATCGTCTTGCCCTTCAGGGCCTCGGGCTTTGCGTCGCGTTCGTAAAAAATAGTAACCACCAGCGTGCTCCTCTCATTGCACCGTGTCTGGGCGCACAAGCGAAGGGAAAAGACCTTGCTTGTTGGGAATGGATTCCCCATCCGCCAATAAGGAATCCTATGCTGCAATACCGACCGGTCGGTCGGTATCCATTAAGAGTAGCTTCCCGATCCTCGAGTGTCAAGCAGGATTCCGGAGAAGGGGAGCGACTTGTCCTGGTCGCACAGAACCGGGCGTCCGGCGAAAGTCCCACGATTTTGAACCAATTTGGTCCGTGGACCTTCGACTCCATTGTGGTTCATGGTTCTAATCCGCGTGGAATGCGCGTACGCTTTAAGGTCATCAGCGTCGGCTCCAGTTGCGGGAGGTGTGAAAATGGCTGAGAAGCGCGCTCCAGCCAACGGCAAAGGTCAGATCGACGCGCCCCCGTCGCCGAAAAAGACAGAAGCCGCTTCCCTCGCGAGTGAGTCGCTCAAACCGCTGCGCTTGGGCAAGGATTGCGATTACGACCAGGAACTGAGACGCCTGCAGATCGAATTGGTGAAGCTCCATGAGTGGATTCGGCACCAGGGCCTCAAGGTGGTGATCCTGTTCGAAGGGCGCGACGCCGCGGGCAAGGGCGGGGCCATCCAGCGCATCAGCCAGACCTTGAATCCCCGCATTTGCCGCGTGGTGGCGCTTGGGCACGCCGACCGAGCGGGAGAAAACCCAATGGTATTTCCAGCGCTATGTCGCGCACCTGCCGGCGGCCGGCGAGATGGTGCTGTTCGACCGCAGCTGGTATAACCGGGCCGGCGTCGAGCGCGTGATGGGCTTCTGCACCGAGGCCGAGTATGTGGAGTTCCTGCACAGCTGTCCGGAATTTGAGCGGATGCTGGTGCGAGCGGGCATCATCCTGATCAAGTACTGGTTCTCGGTGAGCGACGAGGAACAGGAACGGCGCTTTCAGGACCGCATGAATGACCCTACGAAGCGCTGGAAGCTGAGTCCCATGGATCTCGAATCCCGGCGGCGCTGGGCGGAATACTCGCGGGCGAAAGACGAGATGTTTGCCGTCACCGACATCAAGCAGGTGCCGTGGTACGTGGTGAACGCGGAGAACAAGAAATGTGCCCGGCTCAACCTGATCCGCCACTTGTTGTCGCTGATCCCTTACCGGGATCTGACTCCGGAGCGCCTGAAGCTGCCGCCCTTCGACAAAACCAAGTACGTGAGACCGCCGATCCAGGAGCAGACCTTCGTCCCCGAACTGTACCGCCCGAAAAGTAATGTCGGGCCCCCAGGCTGCATGCAAGACTCATGCTGGGGACGAGCCGACCTCGACCGTCTGTCGGGCGCAGCTCGACCTTGCTCGCTGGCGCGCATTGGCATTCCGGCCCGCAACTGTTTACCATGTCACGCGATGCCACGCGAGACTCTGGTTGATTCCCGGCAGGAGATCCTGCGCACCGCGGCCCGTCTGTTCCAGCAGCGCGGCTATGACGCGACTTCGATGAACGATGTCGCCGCCGCCCTCAAACTCAGCAAGGGCGGCCTCTACCACCACTTTCAGAGCAAGGACGAAATCCTGTTCGAGATCATGAACCATGCCATGGAGATGACCCAGGAGCGCGTCATCGGCCCGGTGCGCAGCATCGCCGATCCGGTAGAACGTTTGCGCGCCCTGATCCGGCTGCACATCGAAGTCGTGCTCAGCCCGCGCGACCGCGAGATCACGGTCATGCTGCACGAAAACCATCCTCTGCCGCCCGCGCTGCGCAAGCGCATCAACACGCGCAAGAAGGAATACGTTCACTTTGTCGAAAGCCTGATCGCCGACGTGCAGCGAGCGCGACCGCGCCGCAAGGGCTCCGTCAGCCCGCGCGCCGCCGCCTTCGCCCTGCTCGGCATGATCAACTGGATTTACCAGTGGTACAAGCCGGAAGGGGAACTGCAGGCCAACAACCTGATCCCGCAGTTCACCGATCTGCTGTTCGGGGGAATCCTGGCGTGAAGGCGTGGTTCGGGAGCGTCGGCGGGATCGACCAGGAGCGAACGCACGAGCGGCAAACTGTACCGCGAGTTTCTGCGTGTGCCGGCCATGAGCGCGGGACTGTACGTGCTGCCCGCCGGGAGCCACCGATCCGCAACGTCCTCATCATGAAGATGAGATGTATTACGTCGTCCGCGGAAAAGGCGCGTTTTCAGGCTGGGGACGAAGACCAGGAAGTATCTGCCGGCAGCGTGCTCTTCGTTGCCGCCGAAGTCCAACACCGCTTCTACGACATCGAACGAGGAATTGGCGGTGCTGGTCTTCTTCGCGCCCGCGGAAAGCTAGATCGTGAACGACCTATGCATTACCCGATCCTGCCCATGCTGCCCGAACTCTGGCCTGCAGTTCGGGAAATCTATCGCCAGGGCATCACGACCGGAAACGCCACTTTCGAAACAGAGCTTCCAGACTGGGAGAAATGGGACAGCAGCCATCGCAAGAACTGTCGACTGGTCGCCGTGGAACCGCTTGAAGAAGAAGCCGCAGAACTTCTTGTTTCCCTCAACAAACGTACCGTGCTCGGTTGGGCTGCTCTCAGCCCGGTCTCAACCCGCCGCGTCTATGCGGGAGTCGCCGAAGTGTCCGTCTACGTAGCTGCCGCCGCACGCAGACGCGGTGTGGGCAAAGCGCTGTTGCAAGCTCTTGTGCAGGAGTCAGAAGTGAACGGAATCTGGACGCTTCAGGCCGGTATCTTCCCGGAGAACGCCGCCAGCATCGCGCTGCACAAATCCTGCGGATTCCGGAAGGTCGGTGTCCGGCGCTCCCTCGGCAAACTCGCCGACGCGTGGAGAGATGTGACTCTGCTCGAGCGTCGCAGTACGACCGTCGGCAAGTAAGCCGTCGGAATTGTCCCGGTACTCGGGACTCACAACTCGGTACTGCTCGCCGGCGGTCTACTTCGCCGGTATCCAGTAAACCTCTTCCTTGACGGCTCCCTTATCGACGAACCCGCGCCGCTTCAGAATTGCCTTGCTGTGCTCGATCATCTCCGGATGCCCGCACAGGTAGGCCACCGTGTTGGTCGCATCCAGTTCCCAATGATCCGCATACTTGCGCAGAATGTCATCGGCGCGCCCGATCTCTCCGGGCCAGTCTTCGTGATCCCAGGGACGGCTGACCGTCGGCACATACTTGAACCAGGGTAATTCCTTGTCGAACTGGTTCAGTTCATTGAGGTATCCAAACTCCCACGGCCGGCTCGCGCCATTCAGCAAGTAAAGTTTGTGGGTGCCGTCGAATCGTCCTTCTTTCCACTCCTTGGACAGCGTGCGAACGTAGCTTACGAACGGAGCAACGCCCGGTCACCGTCGAGATCAGCAGATGATTCGTCCTGCCATTTTGAGTGTCCAGGGAAAACTTTCCCTTGGGGACCTTGCGCATCAGCAACGGGTCGCCGGGTTGCATCTTGTGCAGCAGCGGCGTCAACGCACCTTCCGGCACCAGTTCGAAGAAGAACTCCACTTCATTTTCCGAAGGCGCCGACGCGATCGAATACGGACGCTCGACCCGCTTCCCGTTTGCCTCGACCCCCAGCGTCGCGTACTGGCCCGGGACAAAATGGAACTCGCCGCCACTGCGGATGCGGAACATCCACAGGTCGGGAGCAAAATCGATGCGCTTAGTGATTTGTGCGCGGTAGAACTTCTCGTCGGGAATGGTCATCGTTCTTCTCTCTGTGCCTCAACCGCTGAACCCTGTGTCAAAAAATCTGGAAGCGTCCAGAGAACTGGACGCAAAGACGCTCGATTCAGCGGGAATTACGCTATTTTATCGCACGCCCGACCTTCTCGGTTGCACGCAAGATTCCAACCGAACGGTCGTATGGTCGAGCGGGGTTGCGATATCCTGGCCGGAACCGGGCGCTTCTTGAAGGTTCTACGTGGCCGCCTTGTAGCTTTGAAGAATAAGAAGAACAAGAAGAAGATCGACACACGCTCCAACCACATCCTTCAGGCACCGCAGAAACAGCTCGAAGAAATTACACGCATAGGTGGAATTGTTCCCGAACTCCGTGCCCAGCGCCTGCATCCGCTCACCGCAGAGTGCCGCTATTTCCAGAACCTTGCAGGGTAGGCCCGCCGTTCGCCTTGGTCACGACTGCCGCAGTCTTCAACTGTTGCAGTTCCGCCTGGACACGCTTCCAGTCCTTGGACTTCCTCTTCGTTGCGATCGGGGTGTCCGGAGTTGTTTGTCGGTCAAATCCGGGAAGCGCGCTTTCAAGCATGGGCTGCAGGCGGTCTTCCCACAGCAAATCCACGACCTGTTCATGGGTCAGGACGGAGTAAGCCCCGCTCCCCTGCGCTAACACTAAGACAGCCGCAAGCCAGAGCAGGGCTCTCCCCGAATGAAATGACCGTTTCATTTCCCTAAAACAATGACGACAAAGCTGTCCGGAAGCATCGGGGGACGCGGCCGCGGATTGTCCGCCGTCGGCGCGGGCCGTGGTCCGAACTTGCGCCGTCACCACGAACACGTTGTGCGTCTTGGAATCGAGCGCCATGGTGCGCGCTCCCTGTCTGGGTCGGAACCGTCTCCGCCACGCTGAACTTGTCCGGCGACTCCTCTTTCACCACCGTGAGCACGCCGTCACCGCCGCAGGAGGCGAACGCGAGCCCCGTCTCGGGATCGAATGCGGTCGCGTCCACGCCTTCGCCAATCGCTGGCGTAGCCAGGACCTTGCCGCTGTCCGCGTCCACCACCGCCATCATTTTGTTGTCACAGCCCACGAACAGGCGGCGGTTCTTGCGATCGATCGCCAGCCCGCTGGGCTCGGTGCACGGCGCCAGAGGCCATTTCGTCTTGACTTCCAGCTTGTTGGGATCAATCGCCACCAGTTCGCTCTTGTCTTCGATGTTGACGAAGATCTCGCCCTTGGCGTCGCTGGCCGCGAACTCCGGCTTGCCGTCCAATTTGATCGTGCCCAGCACTTTCCCGCTGGCGGCATCGATCGCGGTTGAATCCTGGCTCCGTCCGTTGAAAGTGAAGACCCGCTTGGTCGCCGGATCGTAAAGAATGGCGTCGGGATTCTCGCCGACTTTGACTTTGCTGCTCGTGGCCAGCGTCTTGATGTCGAAAATGCTGACGGTGCCTTCCCGCCCGTTGCTGGTAAACCCGCGTCCCAGTTCCGGCGCCAGAGCGATGCCGTGCACGCCCGGCGTATCGGCGATGTCGCCCACGCTCTTGCCGGAATCCGCGTCGATCACCATGACGTGGGTGCCGCGAGACATGTAGAGTCGCCGTGCGTCGGAGTCAGTGGTCAGGTAGTCCCACCCTCCCTCGCCGCCTACTTTGTAAGTCGTTACCACGTGGTATCCCGGACCAGCCGCGGCCAACGCCACTGCCGCCAGGGACACACTGATGATGGATACCAACCACTTGAACTTCATTCGCATCACTTCCTCCTCGTAACTCCGTGGAATCGCGGACGCCACATGCCGGGGCCCCTTCCCGGGTTCGTGGGTCAGCGTCATGGCATCGAACCCGCAGGGTCCGAACCGAAGTAACTTTACCTTATTTCGACAGTGATCCTAGACTCTTCTTTATATGGATGGATCCCAGCCACTTTTTTCGGGGCAAGGTTCGCAGCCGAATCCCGCGCCCATGGCGGACCCGCGCCTGCAACCGACGCCGGACTACGGCACGCTGGGACCAGTTTCGGATATTGCTGGCGGACCAGATTCGATCCCGGGGATCATTCGGCAGCCCGCGAATGCGCGGCGTTTCGGCCCCGTGTTTGCCGTCGCGATCGGAGTGCTCCTCGCGGTTTTGGCTGGAAATGCCCGGAGCGCTGCATGCGGCCTGGTCGAGGTTCGCCAATCTCTTCTCCGTGCGCCAGGATGTGCCCACTTCCGCCCAAGACTCCCGCCAACTCGATCGCATGAAGCCGCAGAAGCAGGCCGAAGCCTTGCTCGAACTCGCCGTGGGCCATCGAGACGGCGCGGTGGATCAGATTTCATCCCGGGTCGATCGCTGGCAGGGAAAGGTAAAGTGGAATCCGCAGATTGCCACGCTCACCACCGCCGCGCTCAACTCCAGTGATATGCGGGTGCGTGAGTCCGGAATCGAAGTCGAACTCGCGGCCTACGGGCTGGCGAAGAATTCCGCCAGTCTCGATTACCTGTTGAAGACCGCCGAGGCATCCGATCACGCGCGAAAGATCTGGGCGCTATGGGCGCTCGGTCTGATGGCGAATCGCGGCGTCGAAAGCGACCGAGTCGTGCAGGTCTTAAGCACCCATCTGAAAGATGCTGACGAGGATTCGCGGCGCTGGGCCGTCGAAGGTCTTGCGCTGGCCGGCTCCACTCAGACCATCGAGCCCCTCCTCAAGACCATGCACGACGATCCCTCACCCGGTGTCCGCGAGAGGGCGGCCTGCAGTCTCGCCGAGTCGGGCATGTTCACGCACGAGCAGCGCCTTACCGCCGTCCCGCAATTGTTGAGCTATACCGACGATCCGTCGCTCGACGCTCAGACTCACGCCTGGGCTTTTCAGGCTCTGGGCGACATCAGTCACCAGCGCTTGCCCAACGACCCCGCTGTCTGGAGGAGTTGGTACGAAACGGCGAAGAGCGAGTGATGTAGAAGCCTCCTTGCTTCTGGCTTAAGAAGTCTTTCGCAATCGCTTGCAGTCTGTGGAACAATCCAGCACCAAAAGGAAACCAACTCCCCCATGGAAAAACTGAATGTAGTTGTTGCTCTCACCACCCGAGAGAACGATTACCAGGCTGAACAGGCAATCGCGGTAGCAGAGATGGCCGCGCGACTCGGCATCCAGATTCAGGTCATCTATGCCGACAACGATGCCGTGAACCAGACCCAGCAACTCATCAAGATCATTCAAGACCGGACGCAACGGCCCAGCGCCATTCTGGTCGAACCGGTTGGGACTGGAATGCCACAGGTCGCGAAAGCGGCAGTCGCCGCCGGCATCGGCTGGGGGATCATCAACAGTGATCCCGAATACATCGCCGAACTTCGTCGCAGCGGCTCCGCTCCCGTCTTCTCAGTGAGCACCGACCAGTCCGAGGTTGGCAAGATCCAGGGGAAGCAACTGGGCGTCCTCGTCCCCGAGGGGAACGTTCTCTATATCGAGGGACCCTTCAACAGCACGGCGACTCAACTTCGCACGAAAGGCATGCTTTCCACCAAGCCGGCGGCCGTCGAGTTGAAAATGCTCAAGGGCGATTGGACCGAGCGCAGCGCGCACCTGGCGGCGAAGTCGTGGATTTCGCTGGGGTCCTCCCGGCAGCTTGAAATTCGGGCGGTGATTTGCCAGAACGATGCCATGGCGATGGGCGCCAGAAAAGCCTTTGTCGATTTGACCGAGAAGGATCGCGAGCACTGGTTGAGTATTCCCTTCACGGGCTGCGACGGCGTCACCCGGACCGGTCAGGACTGGGTGCGCCGTGGACTCCTGCGGGCCACCATCATCACCGCCCCGGCGGCGGGAATCGCTCTTGAAATCCTGGCGAAAGCCGTTAAAGCCGGTTCCATGCCTCCAGACCGCACCTTGATTCCACCCCGCTCCTTCCCCGCCGTCGAGGAATTGCGCGGCAAGAGTCACAAGGCCAGTAACTAGTGATAAGTGGGCGCAGAATGACGACAACTGTTCCCTGGCTCTGCTCTGCGACCTCTGCGGCTTTGCTCTGCGGCCTCTGCGGTTAAAAGCTTTCTGCCGCTAACCAAAACACTTTAACCGCAGAGTTCGCGAAGGACCTCCGCGGAGAACGCAGAGACGAACAAGCCACTCACAATGCGCTTCTCTCTGCGACCTCTGCAGCACTGCTCTGCGGCCTCTGCGGTTAAACGCTTTCTGCCGCTAACCAAAACACTTTAACCGCAGAGTTCGCGAAGGACCTCCGCGGAGAACGCAGAGACGAACACCAGCCACTCACAATACCTTTTCTCAGTCCGCCATCTTCGCCACGTGCACGTCGAACCCCGTCTTCGGCAGCAGAGAGGTCAACGAGAACGCCTTGAATCCATCGCCGTTGACTTCCGTGTGGCGGTAGATTCCTGGCTCACTCTCGATCGTTTCCCTGCGTCCTTCCATGTCTCCCAGGAACGCCTGCGCCCGGCTCGCGCTGACCTCAACTTCTTTCGCCCGCGTGACCACTGCCTCCGAGGCATACGAGCGCACCAGCTTCGGCCAATATTTCTCCAGCAGCTCCGTGCTGGCAAAAACATCGGCCCAGATGATGCGCCCGTTCACCGCCACCACCACCCCAACCGCGTTGCGATCGCGCAGTTGCCGGATCAGGCTTTGATAGTTCTGCTCGATCGGCTTGGCCACCGCGTCCACTTGCTTCTTGACTTCCTCGTTTTCATTCACCTTGGCGTACGAAGATGTCCTCGCAATCTCCGTTGCCACCGCGGGAGCCGCGGCCGCGACTTCGACCGTTTCCATGGCTTGCTGCTGCTTGCGTACCTCCGCCCAAACCTGGCTCTGGTCCTTGTCACCCATGGCCTTGGCGCGCACCGACGGCTGCGCCATCATCGCCATGGGAACGGAAGCATGCGGTTTCCCCGCGGCGGCCCCATACATCGCTTCGGACGCACCAAAATGCTCGCTAGTCGCGACCCATCGCCCCGGCTCCACGCAGAACACGCTCAGGTCCACCGGATCGCTCTCCGCCGGAACAATGCGGTCTTTGCCGATCACGCGATCCTGTTTGCCTCCGGTGACGATTTCCCCTGCCAGCAACAGCAGCGGCCGCTTGGAATTGTTGACCAGCACCAGCCGGTTCACCTGCGCGCCCTCGTTGCGGATGGCCGGCGTCGGATGCCGCCGAATCAATCCCTGCACATTGCCCGCTTCGGTGACCACCACTTCTCCGGAGCGCAGCCCTTCATCCAGAGTCAGAAATTCCCCGGTCGGATAGCTTTTCGCCGCGACCACGGGAAACACGGTCAGATTGCCATGCCGGATCGGCTCCAACACTTTGTAGCCTGGCGCCGGGGTCACCTCTCCCGCTCGCGCCTCGCGCTGGTCCATCACCATTCCCCCCGACACCATGACCAGTACCGCCAACGCCAAGAAAACTTTCTGTTTCATAGACGCTCCTCCCCCGTTCGCGGGTGCCCCATTTCTCGCGTCCTTTGCGAGAAGTGGGGGTTTTACCCGCCCACACCGCCCATCTCGACTCCTTGGAAAGAACGAAAATGCCCGCCCGCCTTGCGGCCAAAATTCGCACTCCCGCGCGCCTCACAAGGTGTGGTGGTTTCGTTTCGGGCATTCGAGCTCTGAAATCGGCAGCGCGCAAGCCCGCCCGCTGCTAATCCCCTGTAAAATTGAACCAGCGATTCTGGAGCCACTTCCGCATTGTCTTTTCTCGACCAACTCAACCCGCAGCAACGTGAAGCCGTCGAAACCACCGAAGGCCCGGTGCTGATCCTCGCCGGCGCCGGCAGCGGCAAGACCCGCGTCATCACCTACCGCATCGCCTACCTGATCGAGCACAAAGGCGTGATGCCGGAATCCATTCTGGCGATGACCTTCACCAACAAGGCCGCCGCCGAAATGGGCGAGCGCGTCGAAAAACTGGTGGGCGGCCTCAGCATCGCCAAGCCCGTCATTTCGACTTTCCATTCGTTCTGCGTGCGCGTCCTGCGGCGCGACATTGAAGCCCTGCGCATCCCGTCGACAGCGTGCCGGGCCAGCCGCCCATCGGGCACACGAAGAACTTCGTCATCTATGACGAAAGCGACCAGCAAGCCGTGGTCAAGGGCGTGATGAAGCGTCTCGGCCTCGACGACAAGCAACTCACGCCGCGCACCGTTCTGGGCCGCATTTCCTGGGCGAAGAACCACATGCTCGACCCGCAGGAGCTTTACCTGCAATCGGCCGATCCCAAGACCGAGCGGATCGCCCACTTGTACGAGGAGTATCGCAAGGAACTGCGCAAAGCCAACGCCCTCGACTTCGACGATCTGCTGCTCGAAGCCGTGCGCCTGCTGAAGTCCGTCGCGCAGGTGCGCGACTACTACAACCGCCGCTTCCAGTACCTGCTCATCGACGAATATCAGGACACGAACCGTCCGCAGTACGAACTCATGCGCATGCTCGCGGGCGAGCGCCACAATGTCTGCGCGGTCGGCGACGAAGACCAGTCGATTTATTCCTGGCGCGGCGCCGACATCCGCAACATCCTCGAATTCGAGCAGGATTTCCCCGAAGCGAAGATCATCCGCCTGGAGCAGAACTACCGCTCCACGCAGAACATTCTGCAGGCGGCGTCGGCGGTGGTCGCGAACAACATCCGCCGCAAAGGCAAGAACCTGTGGACCGACGCGCCAGGGCGGCACGAAGATCGGCTACTACGAAGCGCCCGACGGCGAGAACGAAGCGCTGTTCGCCGCCGACCACATCGCCAAGTATCTGCGCGAGGCGACCGAACGCGGGGAAACTCCGCGCGCCGCCGTGCTCTACCGCACCAACTCGCAGTCGCGATTGTTTGAAGAGGCCATGCGCCGCTATGGGCTGAAGTATCAAAGTGGTCGGCGGATTCTCGTTCTACGAGCGCTCCGAGATCAAAGACCTGATCTCGTACCTCAAAGTCATCCACAATCCGACGACTCGATCTCGCTGCTGCGCGTCATCAATACTCCGACGCGCGGCATCGGCAAAGGCACGATCGATACGCTGGAACGCCTGGCGCTCGAAACCGGCCTGTCGCTGTGGGGCGCGATCGGAGAGGCGATCCGCCGCGACAGTTGCTGCCGCAGCGAGCCCTGTCGTCGCTGAAGAATTTCCAGCAGCTGATCGAAGACGCGCGAGCCATGCTGGCGGGAACGTTCACCGAGCATGTTGAACAGGATGTGGCGCGGGCGCGCCGCGCCGACGCATGTGGGGACAGCCGCCCTCGGCTGTCCAGCAGGGCGAAGCCCTGCCGCCTTCCAGGCGACGAATCGACCGAAGATGCGACCGCCTTCGATCCCGCCGAATTCGGAAACTTCTCGCTTCGACTTCGGCGCGGCGGATTCCGAACTGCGGCTCTGAGATCGATCCGCGGCGGAGGCGAGACGCCTCCACGACAGCCGGCGGGACGCCGGCGCTACGAGCCAACCGGCCGCCGGATCCGCAAATCGGCTCGACGCCCGCCTCCTTCCCGCTCCCACCGTCAGCACCGCCGACATGCTGAAATTCCTCATCGACCGCACCGGCTACATCAAGCTGCTCGAAGACGAAGACACGCCCGAAGCCTTCTCCCGCATCGAGAACCTGCGCGAACTGGTCAACGCCGCCATGGATTCGCGCGACCGCGGCGAAACGCTCGACCAGTTCCTCGACCACGCCGCCCTCGTCGCCGACGCCGACGACTACGACGAGCGCGCCCAGATCACGCTCATGAGCCTGCACGCCGCCAAGGGCCTGGAATTTCCCCTGGTCTTTCTCAGCGGCCTGGAAGAAGGACTCTTCCCGCACTCGCGCACCATGCTGGTCCCCGAAGATATCGAAGAAGAGCGCCGCCTCTGCTACGTCGGCATGACCCGCGCCATGGACCAACTCATCCTACGCGCGCCGTCTACCGCCGCAGCTATGGCACCGATCTGCCCGAAGCCAGCGTCCCCTCGCGCTTCCTGGAAGAAGTTCCCGCCGCCGCTGATCGAAGAATTGGGAACGCAGCAAGGCTCGCGTGGGTGCGACGTGTGCGGACGGGCGCTTCGCCCGTCCAGCGGGGCGAAGCCCCGCACCTGCCGAGAGCACGCACTACTCCTACGAAGACGAAGACCAGAGCGCAGCCTGGCACGGCGCGGAGCGACTGCGGCACCAAGCCGGCAGAAGCCCACGCCCCCGGCCCGTCCCTACAACTCCATCGAGAACATCGCCGAGTTCTTCGCCAGCCGCGGCAAGAAGTTCACCGCTTCCGAAAACGCCGGTCGAAGAACCCACGGGCAAGCGCGGATTCCGCCCCGGCCAGAAGGTTACGCCACCCGAAATATGGCGAAGGCACGGTCTACCAGCGCGAAGGAGAAGGCGAAGAAGCCAAGATTACGGTACAATTTCCTCGCTTCGGATTAAAGAAGCTGGTGGAGAAGTACGCCCAGCTGGAGAGGGCGTAGAAGCCATTGAGTAATTGGGAAATTCGGTAATTGCGGCAATTGTCCCCGAGGCACGCCGTCGCAGATATTTGCTCGATTGCTCAATTACCAAATTACACAATTATCAAAAAGGATTCATGGCAAACACATCAAAGCTCACCAAAGAAGAACGCAAGAAAGCCAAACGCACCGCCCGCAAGAAACGCAAGGCGGAAAAGCCGCTCAAGCCCCGCGATTATCCGCGCGGATCGAAAAAGCCCAAGGTCAAGAAGCTGGCCCGCGGCCAGGCGAAGCGGTAAGCAGCAGGCTCGACGAACTCGTGTGGCGCGGGCACTCTGCCCGCGCCGTCGCGAAGCGACAAGTTACGGGCTGAGTGCCATGCGCTCAGCAGCTAACGGCGCGGTTCAGGAGACCACAACCGCTTGTCACAACACCACGGAACCCGCCGCCGTCATCCGTACTTCCGACAACCAGCTTTTCTGCTGCAAGTCCATCGACAAGCTGATCTCCGAATCCGAGCACCCGGAACACCGGCTCAGCAAGATCCCTGGGCCCGTGGTCGCTGACGGCGCTGGGCATCGGCGCCATCATCGGCTCCGGCATTTTCGTGCTCACCGGCACGGCCGCCGCCGGAGAATATTTCCAGCGCGCCTTCCATCCTGCACGCGCAGGCGCTCGACGTGATCGTGAATTTTCGTGCGCACCGGCAGCACGGCGGGAGCGCTCATGCATGGCCGCCCGCCGGCCGGGCCGTCCATTGCCATTTCGTTTTTCCTGGTCGCAATCGCCTGCAGTTTTGCCGGCTTGTGCTACGCCGAACTGGCGTCGATGATTCCCATCGCCGGCAGCGCCTACACATACTCGTACGCGACGCTCGGCGAAATCTTTGCCTGGATCATCGGCTGGGACCTGATTCTCGAATACGTAGTCAGCAACGTCGCGGTCGCGGTTGGCTTTGCCGGTTATACGAAAGCGCAACTGGCGGTGTTCGGCCTCAACTTGCCGGACAAATGGGCGAGTCCGGTCTGGGCCGGCGGGCAATGGACGGGCGCCTATTTCAATCTCCCCGGCTTCCTCATCGTTTTCATTCTCACGCTGCTGCTGGTGCGCGGAGTGAAGGAGTCGGCGGAGACCAACAACATCATGGTCGCGGTCAAGATCGGCGCGATCCTGACCTTCCTGGTAGTCGGTGGAATGCTGGTGAAGCCCGCGAACTGGACGCCCTTCGCGCCTTCGGGCTTCGCCGGAATCGTTACCGGAGGGGCCATCGTTTTCTTTACCTACATCGGATTCGATTCGGTCTCCACCGCCGCGGAGGAATCGCGCAATCCGCAAAAAGACTTGCCCTTCGGCATCATCATGTCGCTGATGGTCTGCACGCTGCTCTATGTCGGCGTCGCCATCGTGCTGCTCGGCATGATGAAGTACACGACCTTCGTTTCCGGTGCGGCCGCCGAAGCTCCTGTCGCCTACGCGATGAAGTATCTGGGAGTGCACCCGTTCTTCCGCTCGGTGATCGTGATCGGAGCGCTGACGGGCATGATTTCCTCGTTGCTGGTGTTTCAGTACGGGCAGGCACGCATCTGGTACGCCATGTCCCGCGACGGCTTGTTGCCGAAGTTGTTCTCCGCCGTGCACCCGAAATATCAAGACGCCGCACTGGTCCACCTGGATCGCCTGTTTCGCCGTAGGAATTCCCGCCGGCCTCGTGGACATTGGAGATGCCGCCGACCTGGCCAACATCGGGACGCTGTTTGCCTTCGTGCTGGTTTCGCTGGGAGTGATCTTCCTCCGCCGCAAGCAGCCTGATCGCAAGCGTGCCTTCCGCGTCCCGTTCGTGCCGTGGTTCCCGCTGATTTCGGTCCTCCTGTGCGGCGGCCTGATGTTCGGGCTCACGCTGATTACCTGGCTGCGCTTCGTGATCTGGCTGGCCCTCGGCCTGCTGATCTACGTCTTCTACAGCCGCCACCGCAGCGAGTTCGCGCGGAAGAGGCAGGCCTAAAGCTGTCAGCCATCAGAACAACAATTGTCATCCTGAACGAAGCAGATCGATGAGCGAAGCGAATCGGTCTGCGCAGTGAAGGACCCCCGCACTCTCATTTCGCCACCGATCGCCCCAATTGGAGTTTCAAAGCAAGTTGGCCTCCGCTCTACTTTGTCCACTCGCTCGTCAGGAACACATACCGCTCGCGCAACTCATCCTTGTGCGCTCCAGATTTCGCATCCAGAAACATCACCGGCCATCCCTCCGCCGCCGAATACGCCGGCCACTTCGGCAGTCCCGGCCCATTGGGATCGCCGCTGCGCGCGAAGTTCGCCCAATACTTCTGCATCGCCTCGCTTAGTTGCCGGTCCTCCGCCCGCCACGCGACTCCGGCTTTGGAATCAAGTTGTCCAAACACGTACTCAATCTCTGCCGAGTGATACGCACCCAACTGCGGCCCCTTCGGATCGGCAGGCGGGCCCAGGTCGAAGCGATAGCGATAAATGGGCTGTTTGCCGGTCTTGGACTGGGCCTCCATCCACCACCAGGTCGACCAGGCAATGAATCGGTCGCCCGCAAAATCCAGTATGGAGCGCTGGGCCTGGGCGTCTGTGGCCGCCGGATAAAGGCGCAGGAACTCATCGGCCTTCGCCCCGAACTCTTTCTGCGCCGTTGCTTTCAGGCTTTCCGCCGCCGGCTTTTGCGGCGAGAAAGCGATATCGAAGCTGCCTTCGTCGTGGTTCCAGCCCGCCAGCAGCGGTACGTCGTTTTGCTTTCCAGCCGCAAAGATCGCCGAGGCCGGCTCCGGCAGAAAATAACCGTCGACATCCGGACCGAAAGCGAAGTTGTTTTCTCCTCCGGGCTTAAAGAACGCGTTGAGCAGCTTTTCTGCTGGTATCGCGCGCAACTCCGCCAGCGTTTGCACCCCCAGCGTTGAGCTGGCCAGCTTCGAGTCTTTTATCTCACGAGATTTTTCAGACTGCTCCGAGTCGGGTCGCTCACCGGCGCCGCCGCTCTCACCAATCGCCTTTTGGAAGAGCCCCTTCGCCAGTGGAGATGCCATCAGCCCGCTCACCGAAAATGATCCCGCACTCTCCCCGAAGATGGTCACATTCCCCGGATCACCCCCGAACGCCGCAATGTTGTCGTGCACCCACTGCAGCGCCGCCACCTGGTCGAGCAGTCCGTAATTCCCTGCAGAATTTCGCCCCGATTCTTTCGCCAGTTCCGGATGCACAAAGAAGCCAAACACGCCCAGACGGTAATTCATGGAGACGACCACGACTCCCTGTTGCGCCAAATGCGTGCCATCCTGCCGCCCTTCCGACGTGGCCCCAGCAACGAATCCTCCACCGTATATCCACACCATCACGGGCAGCTTTGAGACCGAAGGTTTCGCCGGTACCCAGACATTCAGGGACAAGCAGTCCTCGCTGCCACCGGAATCGCGGAATGTCATATCGCCGAAAACGTTTCCCTGCATGCAATGCGGGCCGAACTTGGTGGCGGCGCGTACGCCAGCCCATTTCGCAACCGGGGCTGGCGGCTTCCACCGCAAATCGCCCACCGGGGAAGCGGCATAGGGAATTCCCAGGAAGGCGCGCACGCTCCCGTCCTCCTTGCCCTCGACCACTCCCGCGCCAGTTTTCACCTGTGGCCCCGACGTAGCACCAAGCATGCCCAGCGGCACAGCCAGCATTGCCCACACCACCAGAAACCTGCCGACGATCATCGCGTTCATGTGCTCTCCCGGAATCTGAGTATGAGAAAAGCGAATTGTAACGGAAAGATTCGCCGGAATGAGGTCAGTCGCCCTCGCAAATCCTCCGTCAAGAATCTACAATCGGATGCATGACCGCCGCCGCGGACCGCCCGCCCAATGCCTTCATCCGTCAGCTTCCCAAGGCGGAGTTGCACCTGCATCTCGAGGGCGCGGTCGAGCCTGCGACCTTGCTCGAACTTCGCCAGCGCCACGGCGATCACGCTACGCTCGCCGAGATCGAAGCGCTCTATGGTTACACCGACTTTCAGAGTTTCCTGATGGCTTTCAAGGCGGTCAGCGCCCACCTGCGAGGTCCGGACGATTACGAACTCGTCACTTACCGCCTGATGCAGCGGCTGAAAGAGGAGAACGTGCTGCACGCGGAAGTCTATGTTGCGGTCGGCGTCTGCCTCTACCGCAAGCAGGATTTCCCGGCCATCTTCGAGGGCCTGGAACGCGGGCGCGCCCGCGGCGCGCGCGATTTCGGCGTGTCGCTGCTGTGGATCTTCGACGCCACTCGCCACTTCGGAGTCGAAGAAGCGCAAAGAGTTTTCGAACTGGCAGCGCGCTATCAGGACCGCCGCGTCGTCGGCGTCGGCATTGGCGGCGACGAACAGAAGGCGCCGCCGGAACTTTTTCGCGGTGTCTATGCCTACGCCGCCGACAACGGACTGCGCCTGACGGCCCACGCGGGCGAGACCGGACCTCCGGAGTCCATCTGGGGAGCGCTCAACCTTCGCGCTGAACGCATTGGCCACGGGTTCACTGCGAGTCAGGACGCTGACTTGATCGAAGAACTCGCGTCAGCGCCAGATTCCGGTCGAGTTGTGCATCACCAGCAATCTCCGCACTGGAGTATGCAAGTCGGTTGCCGAGCATCCCGCGAAAAACTATTTCGACCAGGGCCTCATGATCACGCTTAACACCGACGACCCGGCGCTGTTCGGCACTACGCTGTCGCGCGAATATCAGCTCGCCCAGGAAACTTTCGGATTCACCGACGAGCATCTCCGCGAACTGGCCCGCAACTCGTTCGAAGCATCGTTCCTGCCCGCAGAAAAAAAACTGGAGCTGCTCAGCCTGTTCGACGCCGCCGCAGCCCGGTAATCGCGAGCCGCGACCGAGCTCATGTAGAGACAGCCGCCTCGGCTGTCCGGCCAGGGCGAAGCCCGGCCGCACCCTCGCCAGATGTTGTAAGATTTCCACCGCGACACCCGCCTTCGCGGTCGTGTTTTTTGGCGTCGGCTTTGGGGTGGTGCACCGCGTTCAGCGTTGCGGTAAGCTTCACATTTTCGCAGGGCTTTACAGTGCTGAAAAACTTAAGATTCGTATCAGGGCACCGCTTTACAGAATGCTGAACTTAAGATTCGTATCAGGGCACCGCTTTAGCGATGCCGCAGGTGCAGCCATCAATTCCGGCTTCAGCCGCTGCGCGCTACCCAGTAGCCGGAGAGCGCGTTTTTCAGCAAACTGTTTAGCCGCTGGCATCTCGCCGCCATGTCGATTAAGACCGTCCTCCAACTCGGCGACCCGCTCCTGCGGCAAAAAGCTGTCCTGGTCGCAGATCCGACGCATGCACCCGAAATCCCACGATCTCGTCCGCGATCTCGCCGACACGCTCGCCCACTGGCGTTCCGCAACCGGCTACGGACGTGCCATTGCCGCTCCCCAACTTGGCGTGTTGCGGCGCGTCATCTTTCTCCGACTTCCCGGGGAGGATCCCTGGCCGCTCATCAACCCGGAAATCATCGAACGTAGTGAGGAGAAGATTATTGTCTGGGACGCCTGCCTGAGTTTCCTCTCGATCTTCATGCAGGTGGAACGCCATCGCGAAATCACGGTCCAGTACTGTGATCTCGCGGGCGTGGCGCACGTCGTCCGCGCCGGAGACGATCGCAATCTTTCCGAACTCCTGCAGCATGAGATCGATCATCTCGATGGCATCCTAGCCATCGACCGCGTTGTCGATGTCAAAACCATCTGCACTCGCGAAGAATTCGAAAAGCGTTACCGGGACGCGAGCCCCTATGCGGCCGCTCCGGCTACAATCAAGAACAGGTCTTAGGTCTTAGGTCCAATCTGGCAACTGAGAACCCGCAACTGTGTCACTCCACATCGGCATCGTCGCCTGCAGCACCGAGGGAGCTGCGCTGTGCTACCGGACGATCTCGCTGGAAGGAGCGCAGATGCTCGGGCCTCACAACCATCCCGAGGTTTCGCTGCATTCCTACGCACTCGCCGAATACATGAAGTGCATCACTGCCGACAACTGGGCGGGCGTCGCCCAGCTGATGATCTCATCTGCGGAAAAACTGGCGCGCGCGGGCGCCGACTTTCTGATCTGCCCGGACAACACCATTCACCAGGCATTTGATCTGGTGGAGCATCGTTCACCGCGCCCGTGGCTGCACATCGCGCGGGAAGTCGCGCGCGAAGCACAACGCTGCCAGTACAGACGCCTTGCCGTGCTGGGCACGCGCTACCTGATGGAAGGCCCGGTTTATCGGGAGACGCTGAAGGCCGTTGGCATCGAGCACCGCGTGCCCGGGCCGGAGCAGCGCGAGCGCATCAACCAGATCATCTTCGACGAATTGGTCAACGGCCAGTTTCTGCCGCGTTCGCTGGCCTACCACGTCGAAGTCATTCGTGCCCTCAAGGACGAGGGCTGCGACGCCGTCGTCCTCGGCTGCACCGAAATACCGTTGTTGGTGACGCCCGAATCCTCCCCTCTGCCCACGTTCGACTCGACCCGCATTCTCGCCCGCGCCGCCGTGCGCAAGGCCGTGGAAGGCTGAACGTTTTAGGTTGTGCCTATTTGGGGACAGCCGCTCCCGGCTGTCCGCCGAGCGCAGCTCGGCGGCGTTGGGAGGCCGAAAGTCATGCCGCGACTCGCGTGACGTAGAATGTCGACTCGGAGCATCGATGCCCTCGCCCCTTTCGCGCACACCAAACACCATCTGGCCCTGGCCAGATTCCCTGGACGCCCTGGTCGCCGCTCCCATCTACCACATACTTTTAATGGAGAACGAAAAGATGCGAGTTGTCGAGACCCGCATCCCCCGGGACAGACGGTACCGGTACACACGCATCGCCTGCCCGGTGTGTTGTTCATCGCGAGCTGGAGCGATCTCATTCGCCGCGATCAGCATGGCAAAGTCCTGCTCGACACCCGGCAACTTGCGGACAAACCGAAACTCAACACCCCGCTCTGGCAAGAACCGTTGCCGCCCCACACCGTCGAAAACGTCGGCGGCGCCGAGCTCAAGGCTGTGCAGGTCGAAATCAAGGACGATCCAAGCAAGAACGGTGAATAGTGCAGCGCCACCAACTCAAATTCCGCCAACTGCCCGGCTCCTACGCGATCGTGCGCCTCGCCCCCGACGCGTCCGTGCCCGACTGGGCCACACCAGGAGAGTTCACCTCGATCACCCGCACCGCCGAGGAACTCTCCATCGTCTGCTCAGCAAGCAACCTTCCGCCAGATGTGAACTCCCCACATCGCTGGATCTGCCTGAAGCTCGAGGGGCCGTTCCCCTTCTCGCAAACCGGAGTTCTGCTCTCGTTCATCGAGCCGCTTTCGAGGAATGACATCCCCATCTTCGCGATCTCCACCTACGACACAGACTACGTGTTGATCCAGGAAGAGTTCGCGGGATCGGGGATCAATACTCTCCAATCAGGCGGCCACTGTTTAGTCTGATGTTGCCAGGTAGTGTTAGGACCTTCTGAGAAGGCACTTGGCCGCATCATTAGCCAGCGAGTCGCACCGGTTGTTGTCATTATCTGTTGAGTGTCCCTTGACCCATACCCATGTAACTTCGTGCCGCTCAACCAACTGGTCAATCTCCTCCCACAAATCCCGGTTCTTGACGGGCTGTTTCCCTTCACCCTTCACCTTGTGAACCCAACCGTGTGCCTTCCAGTTATGGATCCACTTGGTTATCCCATCACTCAGATATTGCGAGTCCGTCCTAACGGTAATCGTGCAGCCTTCCTTCAGCGCTCGGAGGCCCTCGATTACAGCCTTGAGCTCCATCCTGTTATTAGTCGTCGCGGGATCGCTTCCCCATAGCTCACGATAGTGCTCCTTATAACGCAGGATGCAGGCCCAACCCCCTGGCCCAGGGTTACCGATGCACGCACCGTCGGTCGTGAGAATAATGTGCTTCTTCATCTGCCGCGCTAAGTGTATATGAGGTCAAGGAGAGCGTACGACATGAAAGCCGATGAGCTCAAAGAGATCCTTCGTCAACGAGGTGTGTCCTGTGAAGAAAAACCATTCAGGATGGGCTTCAGTTGCGGTGTGAGCAAGGTGAGATTTTCAGCGTTTATAAGACGGGCAAAGTGGTCGTTGGGGGGGACGAAAACCGAGCTTTCGGAATTTGTTCGATCTCTAGGGTCGGGACTTCGGCCTGCGAAGCCGCCGCTTGCACCGGCAGACACAAAAAAGATCACAACGGTGGAGATTTTCGTTGTTTACGGTCATGACACGGAAGCAAGAGACCAACTCGAGCTAATGCTGCGGCGAATGGGGATGACCCCAATAATCTTGGCCACGTTGGCCGCGGCAGGAGACACCATAATTGAAAAACTGGAGTCATATATTGGGCAACATGGGAACGCCGCGTACGGGTGCGTCCTCGTGACGCCGGACGACGAAGGTTACAAGGTTGGAGAATCCGACAAAAAGAAGTACAGGGCACGGCAGAACGTCGTTCTAGAACTCGGGATGGTGCTTGCGAGACTTGGCGGGAAACGAGTGGCAATTCTTCGGAAAAAGACTGTTGAGCAACCGAGCGACATCGACGGGCTGATCTACATACCATTCGATGAAAAGGTCGAGGAGATCAAGTTGCAGCTAGTGAAGGAGCTTCAAGCCGCTGGATTCAACCCAAAGCTTTGAATGGCTTGTCGAGTCTCCGACTCTTTGCCCCCCTAGAATCGCAACTCGACCTCGAAAATCTGTCGCACACTGCTGCCGCGCATGCGCTAGAGCCCCTGCCTGTGCTGTAATAGAGATACTCACCCACATGCCCTCTGTCCTTACAACCCTGCGCCGGCGCGCCAAAGCCATGCACCGCAACCTGCGCGGGGCCAATATGGCCGTCCGCGCGCTCGCCTCCACCGACCACCCGCTGCTGGCGCACATCATCCCCATGCGCCGCTGCAATTTGGCCTGCACCTACTGCAACGAGTTCGACGATTTCTCCAAACCCGTGCCGATCGACGAAATGCATCGCCGCATCGACAAGCTGGGTTCGCTGGGCACCGCAGTCGTAACCATCTCCGGCGGCGAGCCGCTCATGCATCCCGAACTCGACGACGTGATCCGCCGCATCCGCGCCAACGGCATGATCGCCGGCCTGATCACCAACGGATACCTGCTGGTCGCCGAACGCATCCAGCGCCTGAACCGCGCAGGCCTCGAATGGCTGCAGATCTCCATCGACAACGTGAATCCCGACGAAGTCTCAAAGAAGAGCCTGAAGGTTCTCGACAAGAAATTGCAACTGCTCGCCGAGCACGCCGACTTTCACGTGAACATTAATTCCGTGGTCGGCGGCGGCATTTCCCATCCGCAGGATGCGCTCGTGATCGGCAAGCGCGCGATCGAACTCGGATTCACCTCGACCATCGGCATCATCCACGACGGCAGCGGACAGCTGCAGCCACTGGGCGACGAAGAGCGCCGCATCTATCACGAAATGCAGGCGCTGGAAAAAAGCAGCTTCACCCGCATCAACTCATTTCAGGACAACATCGCGAAGGGCCTGCCCAACGACTGGCGTTGCCGCGCCGGCGGCCGCTATCTCTACATCTGCGAAGACGGACTCGTGCACTACTGCTCGCAGCAGCGCGGATATCCGGGAGTTCCCCTCGCGACCTATACCCGCGACGACCTCCGCCGCGAATATCTCACCGAGAAATCCTGCGCCCCGCACTGCACAGTTTCGTGCGTGCACCAGGTTTCCATCTTCGATTCCTGGCGCGCCCCGCAGCACCCCGCGCCGGCGATGCCCGAAGCGTCGACCGTGAACGAACTGGTGCAAATCAAATAGCAGTTGGCTAGGCCTGCCCCTGCAACCATCGGCGCGAGAACGGAAATCCTGAATCAGTGAAATGGCCTTCCATGAGAAGGCCGGTCGGAGTCAAGTCGGTTCTTGGTTTTCGTTGGACAGGCTTTTTACTCCCACTCAACCGAGGTTCGCCAGGCCAGGCCCTTCCCATTGAACGCATAAAAATTGGTCGCGGCCACGTCGAAAACGGAGGCCCACGATGTTTCGTTCGATGATGCCCAGTGGTACTGTCAGCGCGCTTCGATGGTATCTTTGTGGGTGAATCGTCAACCCGACACACCGCATGGACATTCTCAAGAATCTCTTTGAGCAGCACTTTCACTCGCCGGTCGAGCAGTCGCAGCCGTTGCAGGGGCAACTCGGCGGGTCTGGGCGTAAGATCATCCGGCTCGCGGCTGGAAAACTCAGCGCCATCGGCATTCTCTACGACGTGCGTGAAGAGAACGCCGCCTTCCTGGAATTCTCGCGACATTTTCGCAAGCACGGTCTGCCGGTGCCGGAGATCTATGCCGAAGATCTGGATCACGGGGCGTATCTCGAAGAAGATCTGGGGGACACTTCACTCTTCGAGTTTCTTTCGAAGCATCGGAGCGGCGAACAGATCTCTGCTCCAGTGGTGGAAGCGTATCGAAGGGTCATTGCCACATTGCCGCGGTTTCAGGTGGAGGCGGGGCGCGACTTGAACTACAAGGTGTGTTATCCGCGGGGCAGTTTCGACCGGCAATCGATTTCGTGGGACCTGAATTACTTCAAATATTACTTTTTGCGTCTGGCGGGCATTCCTTTCAGCGAGCAGGCTCTGGAAGACGATTTCAGCCGTCTGACGAAGTTCCTGCTGAGCGCGGGGCGCGACTATTTTCTGTATCGGGATTTCCAGTCTCGCAACATCATGCTGCGCGAAGGGCAGCCCTATTTCCTGGACTATCAGGGCGGCCGCAAGGGGGCGTTGCAGTATGACGTCGCTTCTCTTTTGTACGATGCCAAAGCGGATCTGCCTCCTGAATTGCGGCAGAAGTTGCTCGACCACTATCTCGCGACGCTGGCCGGCTTTGCGGAGGTGAAGCGCGAAGCGTTCATGAAGCACTACTACGCGTACGTGTACATCCGCATCATGCAGGCGCTGGGGGCGTATGGATTTCGCGGTTTCTATGAGCGCAAGGCACATTTCCTGCAGAGCGTACCGTACGCACTGAAGAACCTGCGTTGGCTGTTGCACAATGTCACACTGCCGATTGCAGTGCCGACTCTGATGGAAGCTTTCCAAAGCATGCTGGCGTCGGAGAAATTGCAGGGATTAGCATCCGAAGCGGAGAACCTGACGGTGCGGATTTGGAGTTTCTCCCGTCTCAGAGACGAACCGAAAGACGAGAGCGGAAACGGGGGCGGGTATGTTTTCGACGGCCGCGCCCTGCCTAATCCAGGGCGCGAAGAGCGCTTCAAGATGCTCACGGGCAAGGACGGGCCGGTGATCGACTATCTCAATCAGCAGGAGAGCGTGCATCAGTTTCTGGCGAACGTCCTGTCGCTGGTGGACGCGCATGTGAGCGAATTTCAGCGACGCCGTTTCAAGAATCTTATGGTGTCGTTCGCCTGCACCGGTGGCCAGCACCGGTCGGTGTATCTGGCGGAACAACTCGCGAGGCACCTGCGGGCCCGGAACGGAGTTGAGGTCGTGGTGCGGCATCGTGAACTGGAGAAGATGGAGTCGGGGACAGCGAAACCGGAGAAGGCCGAACCGGAGAAATCTCGGCAATGAGAGCGATGATTCTGGCCGCGGGGCTGGGCACGCGGCTGCGTCCGCTCACCGACGATCGTCCCAAAGCCCTGGTGGAAGTTGCCGGGCGCACGCTGCTAGAGATTACACTCTCGCGCCTGCGCGAGTTCGGGCTTCGCGAAGTGATCGTCAACGTGCATCACTTCGCCGACTTGGTCATCGATTACCTGAAGAGGAACAACAACTTCGGGATGCGGATTGAAATCTCGCGGGAAGACGTCTTGCTCGACACCGGCGGCGGGTTGAAGAAGGCAGCGTGGTTTTTTCTCGAAGAGAGCCATGCGGACGAGCCGTTTCTTCTGCACAACGTCGATGTGCTCAGCACCATTGATTTTCGTCGCATGGCGGAATTTCATAAAGAGAGCCGAGCGCTCGCGACGCTGGCGGTGCAGGATCGAGAGACGTCGCGATATCTGCTGTTCGACGAACAGCAGCAACTCTGCGGACGTCGGGCTGGACGTGATCAGGAGCCAGAAATCGTCCGGCCGTCGAAGGAAACCCAGGCGCTGGCATTTTCCGGGGTGCATGTGATTTCTCCGCGGCTTCTGCCCATGATGGCGGAAGATGGTGTCTTCTCGATCATTCACTCGTACCTGCGACTGGCTGGCCAGGGAGAAAAAATTCTGGCTTTCCGTGCGGACGAATTTTATTGGCGTGACCTTGGTAAGCCCGAAAATGTAGCGCAAGCTGCTCAGGATGTGAAGCAATCGCTCCTTCAGCTATAGGGAAGGACTGAATGCCAACCGGGAGGTGACGCTACGGGACGAGGAGGGAGATTCCGATGCGCGTTCTGGGGTACACATGGGCAGGCGTGCGAACTGCCGACCTAAAATCAGCCACTCGCTTCTTTGCCGACGTCCTCGGCCTTTCCCTGATTCACGAAGGTCGGGGGATGGTCCAGTTCGAGATGCCTTCGGGGCAGTTGTTTGAGGTTTTCGGTTCGGAGAATCGTTACTATCACCTTCACGCGTGCCCAGTTCTGGCTTTTCAAGTGGAGGATGTGCGGGCGGCCCGGAAGGAAATGGAGTCAGGAGGCGTCGAGTTCGTCACGGATGTCGATGGTGACGCATCAGAGGCTTGGGCGTATTTTCGCGGCCCCGACGGGTATTTATACGAACTTTGGCAGACGGCACGCCCGTTGAAAGCGCTGCTGCCAAAGTCGCGGGCCGGAGCGGGAAGCGCCGCTTCAGACTGACCGGACTTTCCCCTTGCAGCAACTCTCTGGCTTCGATACCATCTGTGCACCCGTTATGAAGAGCCTCTATCTACACCGAATTCGTGTCGGAGTCCTGAGGGTAGGGATTTTTATACCCTCTCCGGTGTGGAGGGAACCAGTGAGCTGAGAAACAGGAAATCTTGAAAGCTCCCGAATCCCGCCCCGCCAGAAACGCTGGCCTGGTGGGTTTTGCTTTTTAGGAGCCTGTGGGGAGAGTCGATTTGCGGAATACAGCGCCTGAAGGCGAGTGGTTTCTGCGGCTCTTTGTGGCATGCCTGAAGTCTCATGACATCCTTTACAGATCGTTATCACGACATCCTTTACACTCCGGCCCGAGCGAAGCGAGGGCGAGAAAGTAAAAGGGGCCCTGCTGAGCAGAGGGCTGGATGCCGTGGAGAACGATGGACGAGTGGGAGCAGCGAGTACGGTTTGTGCTGCAGGCGAGCCAGAAGCCGGGGAATCTAGCGGGGGTATGCCGGGAGTTTGGGATCTCGCGGCCGACGGGATATTTGTGGTTGCGTCGGTATCAGGCGCAGGGAGTGGCGGGGTTGAGCGAGCGGAGTCGTCGTCCGCGGCAGGTGCCGGAGCGAACGGCGGCGGTCGTAGAGGAGCAGATTGTAGAGATGCGGCGGCGGCGTCCGGATTGGGGAGCGCGGAAGCTGCAGGTGTTGCTGCGGGAGCGGGGGGTGGAGTTGCCGGTGGTGACGATTCATCGCGTGCTGCTGCGCCGAGGGATGGTGCGGGAGCAGGATCGGCATGGGCCGGCCGGGCAGCGGTTTGAGCGTGCCGAGCCGAATCAGTTGTGGCAGATGGACTTCAAGAGTCCGAAGGGATGGAATCATGCCGTCGGTCCGCTCTCGGTACTGGACGATTGCAGCCGCTATGCGGTGGTGCTGCACGGCACCTGGAGCACGCGCGCAGAAGCGGTGCGGGAGCAACTGGAGGGCGCGTTCCAGAGCTGCGGGATGCCGGTGGAGATGTTGATGGACCACGGGATTCCATGGTGGAACGGGCAGGGTCCGCGAGGCTGGACGCGGCTGACGGTGTGGTTGATGAAGTTGGGAGTGGAGTTGCTGTTCAGCGGAGTCCGGCATCCGCAGACGCAAGGCAAGGTGGAGCGGTTTCATGGCACGCTGGAGCAGGCCCGGCGACGGCGGGGCCTTCCGGTAGCGGAGTTGCATCAGGCATGGCTGGATGAGTTTCGTGAGGAGTACAACCAGGTTCGTCCGCATGAGGCGTTGGGCATGAAAACGCCAGCCAGCGTGTGGTCCGCCAGTGCGCGGCGCTACGATGCCCACCCGCCGGAGTGGGAACATGACCGGGGCAGCGAAGTGCAGCGCTTAGGGCCGCATGGGCAATTGAAACTGGCCGGGAAGTGGTGGCAAGTGTGTGAGGCACTGGCGGGCGAAGCGGTGAAACTGGAACGGCTAGAGCACCGCGTGCTGGTGTACTACTGCCAGACCCTGGTGCGGGAGATCGACTTGGCGCAGTCGAGTTCGGCAGCATTCCCTCCCTCGCTTCGCTCGGCCGGGAATGCTGCCGAACTCGAAAAAGTGTAAAGGATGTTGTGATAACGATCTGTTGTTCAGTCATGGAACTTTACACCTGAAGGCATGCCCTGACACGAATCTCGACTTCGGTTTGGCATGACTTGAGGCATGCCCTGATACGAATCTCGACTTCAGTTTGGCATGACTTGAGGGAAGCGCTGATATGAATCTCGACCTCGGCTCCCGGCAGTTAGAGGTCGCAAGGAAGGGTGGCATGAAAGACAAGACATCGACGGTGGCAAAGACCATGACTGGCGCCAGCATTCTTTGGGAATGCCTGGAACGGGAGGGCGTGCAAGTGGTTTTCGGCTATCCCGGCGGAGCGATTCTGCCCGCGTATGACGCGCTGAAGGGCAGCAAGATCCACCACGTGCTGGTTCGCCACGAGCAAGGCGCGACGCACATGGCGGACGGCTACGCGCGGGCGAGCGGGCAAGTGGGAGTTGCCGTGGCCACCTCTGGCCCGGGGGCCACCAACATGGTCACCGGGATCGCGACGGCGATGCTCGATTCGTCGCCGATTGTCTGCATCACCGGCCAGGTGGGCAGCAAGCTGATCGGGTCCGATGCATTTCAGGAGACCGACATCACCGGCGTCACTCTTCCGATCACCAAGCACAATTACCTGGTAACCAACGCCAGCGAGGTGGCGCGAACGATTCGGGAAGCGTTTTATGTGGCGCGCTCCGGCCGTCCCGGTCCGGTGCTGGTGGATATCACGAAGGACGCGCAGCAGACGACGTGCGACTTCGACTGGGAGGCGGCCAAGCCGCAATTGCCAGGGTATCGTCCGGATCTGTCGCCGGAGCCGAAGGAGTACGAGCAGGCGCTGGAGCTGATTCACAACGCCAAACGGCCCGTGATCCTGGCCGGGCACGGCATCATCATTTCGGGAGCGATGAACGAAGTCCGCGAATTTGCCGAACGCGCGGGCATTCCGGTGGCGCTTACACTGCTGGGACTAGGCGCGTTTCCGGCGTCGCATCCGCTGAATCTGGGCATGATGGGCATGCACGGCGAGGCTTGGGTGAATCACACGATTCAGGAAGCCGACCTGCTGCTGGCATTCGGCATGCGCTTCGACGACCGCGTGACCGGCAACCTGAAGACGTATGCATCCAATGCGAAGAAGATTCACATCGAAATTGACCCCGCGGAGATTAACAAGAACGTGAAGGTGGATGTTCCACTGGTCGGCGATCTGCGGGAGGTGCTGCATGAGCTGTTGCCGCATGTCGAATCCATTGACCGCAGCGAGTGGCTCGACTCGATCGACAAGCTGAAAGGCGATGCCGCAGTACGCGACATCCAAAACCTGCCGGACAGCGGACATCTCTACGCGGCGCACGTGATCAACGATCTGTGGCGCGAGACTCGCGACCGCGACACCGTAGTGGTGACCGATGTGGGCCAGCATCAGATGTGGGAGGCGCAATACTACAAGCACGAGAAGGCGCGCAGCCTGATCACGTCTGGAGGTTTGGGGACGATGGGCTTTGCCTTGCCGGCGGCGATTGGCGCCAAGGTGGCGCGGCCCGAAGCTGACGTGTGGGTGGTGGTAGGCGATGGCGGCTTCCAGATGACGTTGTGCGAACTTGCCACGATCGTGCAGGAGAAGCTAAAGGTAAACATCGCCATCATCAACAACGGATTTCTGGGGATGGTGCGGCAGTGGCAGGAGTTTTTCTACGAGCGCAACTATGCGGCGACGCCGTTGCTGAATCCGGATTTCGCCAAACTCGGCGAGGCTTACGGCATTCGGAGTATGACCGTAACCGAGCGTTCGCAGGTGGTGCCCTCGGTGCAGGCGGCGCGGCAACATGACGGGCCGGTGCTCATCAATTTCCGGGTGGAACAAGAGGATACGGTGTATCCCATGGTGGCGGCGGGAGCTTCGTTGCACGAGATGATCCGGCGTCCCAGTAAGATTGTCGAGACGGCGGCCGACGAATAGAGAAGACATGCTGAATACATACGTGGTGTACGTGGAAAACAAGCCGGGTGTGCTGACGCGGGTGGCGTCATTGTTTCGCCGCCGCGCGTTCAATATTGATTCGCTCACGGTGGGACGCACGGAGAAGCCTGAAGTCTCGCGCATGACCATCACGGTCGACGCCGACCACGACCAGGCGCGGCGTATCGAGGCCAATCTTTATAAACTCGTGAATGTGTTGCTGGTGGAGAACATCACCAACCAGCCCGCGATCGTGCGGGACCTGGCGATGATCAAGGTCGCGGCCACGCACGAGGCGCGATCGCACGTGCTGGAACTGGCCAGCGTGTTTCGCGCGCGCGTGGTTGACGTCGCTCCCGACTCGCTCACCATTGAAATCACCGGGGCGGAGGACAAGATTGACGGCCTGCTCGAAGTGCTGCGTCCATACGGTGTGCTGGAGATGGTGCGGACCGGAATCGTGGCCATGCGGCGCGGGAAGTCTTCGGCTGCTGCCTCGACGGCGAGTACGGATCAGGATGTGGCGGAAGAAGATGTTTCTCACTCGGTCTGAAAAGCGAACCATTTCCGGTCACGATCAGTTTTGGCACGGAAATGCAGGCGCATTCGCCCCAGCGGGTTGAAGCCTAATCGGCTGTTGGACTTACCGAAGCCCCACTCTAGTACCTGCCCTCCATGGGGTCAAAATGCGCAGGGCGGGTAATTCTCGCAAGTTACTGAAGTTTCCAAGAAATCGTCCAAATCATTGTTTCTAAACGCGTTAGTTGATATTCATGAAGGGCTGGCGTCCCTCCCGGGGGCCGCAGCGTTGCTTACTCGAATGACTGGTGCAACCAGTGCCGCCATAGGTCTGCCCGCGCACTCGCGTTCGTGGCGAGGACTGTCGCTCACCGCCAAGCTGTTCATCAGCCTGATCGTGATCGCGGGGGTGGCCACGCTGCTGTACGGCGGAATTCACCAGAGCAGTAAGAATATCGCCGAGTTCATCTGCTACGTGGGCATCGCCATCCTGGCGTCGCGGTTGAAAGTGAACCTGCCCGGCATTACGGGTACGCTGTCGGTAAATTTCCTGTTCATCCTGGTCGGCATCCTGGAACTCAGTTTCAGCGAAACCCTGATCTTGGGCGCGATCTCGATGCTGGCCCAGTGCCTGTATCCAGAGCGTCCCAAGGCGATCCAGGTGACGTTCAACGTGTGCGCCGGGTCGATGTCGACGGCGCTGGCATACCTGGTCTATCACCACCCGCTGCCGAATGTGCTCATCGGCAACCGGCCGGTTTTGCTGGGAGTGGCGGCGACGGTCTACTTCATCGCTAATGCGGGTTCGATCGCGACCGTGATTTCGCTGACTGAACGCCGGCCGCTCATGCGGATCCTGGTGGACTGTTACTTCTGGTCGTTCCCGTACTACCTGGTAGGGGCCGGAATCGCGGGAACGATTGCCTGGCTGAACCAGACTTTCAACTGGGAAACGTCACTGCTGCTGGTGCCGGCGGTGTATCTCATCTACCGCTCGTATCGTCTCTACCTGGGAAAACTGGAGGACGAGAAACGCCACGTTGAGGAAATGGCGAACCTGCATCTGCGGACCATCGAGGCCTTGGCTCTGGCCATTGAAGCCAAAGACCACACCACGCACGAGCACCTGCAGCGGGTCCGAGTCTATGCCATTGAAGTAGCCAAAGATCTGGGCGTAACGGGACCGGAACTGGAAGCTCTGCACGCTGCGGCGCTGCTGCACGACATCGGCAAACTTGCCGTACCCGAACACATTATCTCGAAGCCCGGCCGCCTCAGTCCGGAAGAATTCGAGAAAATGAAGATTCATACCCTGGTCGGCGCCGAGATTCTCGAGCGCGTACGCTTTCCCTATCCTGTCGTGCCCATTGTGCGCGCCCACCACGAGAAGTGGGACGGCTCGGGCTACCCGCTGGGATTGAAGGGAGCGGAAATTCCGATCGGAGCGCGCATCCTTTCGGCCGTCGACTATCTTGACGCGCTGGCGTCGGACCGCCAGTACCGGCGCGCCTTGCCGCTGCGGGACGTGATGCAGAAACTGGCCACCGAATCGGGCAAGTCGTTTGATCCGAAGGTGGTTGACATTTTGCAGAAGCGCTATCAGCACCTGGAACGGCTTGCGGTGGCTAAGTCGGCGCAGGATCCGAACGGTCCGCTGTCCACCTCGATCAAGATCGAGCGTGGCCTGGAGCCGGCAGCCGGCTTCGAGAATGCCACGGCACAGGATTACGCGGGACGCGAAAACACGTTCCTGTCGTCGATTGCGGCAGCCCGGCAAGAGGCACAGTCATTGTTCGAGCTGAGCCAGGATCTGGGCGCTTCGCTCAGCTTGACGGAGACACTTTCCGTCTTCTCCGTGAAACTCAAGCCGATGGTGCCTTACGACGCCATCGCCATCTACATCCGGCGCGAGGCGGAACTGGTCCCCGAATATGTGAACGGAGACAACTACCGGCTGTTTTCTTCCTTGCGCATCCCGATCGGTCAGGGGCTTTCCGGGTGGGTGGCGCACAACCGCAAGCCGATCATCAACGGGAACCCGTCGGTGGAGCCGGGATACCTGAACGACCCTTCTAAGTTCAGCACCTTGCGCTCGGCGCTGGCAGTGCCGCTGGAGGGAGTGTCGGGAGTCATCGGCGTTCTGGCGCTTTACCGCGCGGAACGTGACGCCTTTACTTCCGATCACCTGCGCATTCTGCTGGCGGTGAGCGGCAAGATGGCGCTGTCGATCGAAAACGCGCTCAAGTACCAGCAGGCCGAAGATTCGGCAACCACCGACTACCTCACCGGTCTGCCCAATGCCCGCTCACTTTTCCTGCAGCTTGACCGGGAACTGGCCCGCTGCAAGCGCGACAATTCGTCGCTGACCGTTATGGTCTCTGACATGGACGGTTTCAAGCAGATTAACGACCGCTTCGGCCACCTGGAGGGCAATCGCGTGTTGCGCCTGTTTGCCCAGGCGCTCAAAGACAGTTGCCGCGAATACGACTACGTCGCGCGCATGGGTGGGGACGAATTTGTGGTCATCGCTCCCGGGCTCGCGGCGGACGCGGCCGCCAAGAAGGCGGAGCAGATGCGGGCGCTCGCCAGGCAGGCGGGAAGTGAAGTATGTGGCGAAGACATTCTTTCGCTCAGCGTGGGACGAGCGATGTATCCGGAAGACGGCAAAGACGCGGAGCAACTGCTGGCCGAAGCCGACCGCCGCATGTACCTGGAAAAGCAGAAGCAGCTCTCCTATAAAGACCGCCGTTCCCACCCGCGCATGAAGTGCCGGGTTACGATCGAATTGCAAACCGAGGTGGGAGGCACTCCGCTGTTCGCCAATCTGACGGACGTGAGCCTGGGCGGCTGCTACGTGGAAACCAGCACCATCCTGGCGCCGGGCAGTCAAATCAAGCTGGGATTTTCCATGGATGATGCCAGCTTGACGGCTGCGGGAGTGGTGGCGAGACTCGATCCTGGATCCGGCTTTGCCGTGCAATTCCGCGAGATGAACCGGGAAGGCCGCGAGCGGATGTTGAAGATTCTTGAATTCGTGCAGAAGACAACCACGTTCTACAATAACCGCTACCTCGATAGTTTGAGCAAGAAGTGAAACCTGTTCGGACGTGGCCTAAGTTTCAAGACGGAGTTCGTGCCGCAATTTGCATGGTCGTGGCACGCACAATCTCCGCGCCAATTTGATCGAGGGGCAGAATCTTATCTGCCAGATCCGGCCCGGGCTACGAAACCTGGCATGCCCCAAACCACGCTGCTGGCTTCGTCCTGCACATAGATCCGGGCTCCTGACTGGCGCAGGGCTTCGCATCCCTTCAGCCCGTCCCGACCCATGCCGGTGAGAACCACAGCCAGGGCATGGCGTCCGTAGAACTGGGCGATGGAGTGGAAAAGGACGTCCACCGAGGGACGGCAGAAATTTTCCTTCGGGCCCTGATGCGTTTTGAGGAGAAGGGCTCCATCCTCTTTGCGGACGACCATGTGAAAATCACCGGGAGCGATGACCGCACAACCGGCGATGAGGGGTTGCACGGAGAGGCACTCCCGCACCGGCAACGCCGACTTGGCCGTGAGGCGCGCCGCCAGTCGCGAAGTGAAGATAGGCGGCATGTGCTGAGCGATGACGACCGGGACGGGAAAATTCGCGGGTAGAACGGGCAGAAGCCGGGCCAGCGCATCCGGCCCCCCGGTGGAAACTCCAATCGCCACCACTTGCACCGGGCAGAGCAACCGTCCAGGAGGAGTGAGCGGCGGCGCTGAGGGCTGGGGCGCGGGAATGAGATGGTTCTGGTTCTCGGGCAAACGGCACAGAGCGCGAATCTTCGGGATGAGTTCCCGGGAGATAGCATCGAGCGTGGCCGACATGTCTACAGTGCTGGGCTTGGTGACGTAATCGGTGGCGCCCAGAGAAAGGGCTTCCAGCGTGAGCGAAGCCCCGCGCTCCGTCAGGCTGCTGAACATGATGATGGGAACGCGGGCGTCGATCTTGCGCAATTCACGAACTGTTGCCAACCCGTCCATCTCCGGCATTTCGAAGTCGAGGAGGACAATGTCAGGCTTGAGGGCGAGGAACTTCGTGAGCGCAACGCGTCCATTGACCGCCGTGCCGGCGACCTCAAGATCCCGCTCTTGAGCGATGGCCAGGGACAGGGCCTGGCGGACCACCACGGCATCATCGACCAGGAGCACTCGCTTTTTGATAGCTTCCGGCAATTCGCGCGGCCTCGTTGTCGATTCTTTCTCATCTTCCAGCGTGGGCGGCCATGCGCTTGGCGGGTGAGTGTGCGACGACGGCTTGCACCCACTCCGATGTCGTCGATCTTGAATTGTCCGACCAAGCCATGCAGTTGCACCGCCATCTCGGCCAGTTCGTTGGCCGCTTCTGCGATTCCTGCGCACTGGTGGAGGTGCCACGCGCCGCCTCCGCCACTCCCTCGATGTTGCGGGTGATCTCGCCTGATCCCTTGGCCGCATCGGCCACGTTGCGCGTCATCTCGTTGGTGGTCGCGCTCTGTTCTTCGACCGCGGTGGCGATGGTGCCGGAGATGTCGTTGATCTGGCTGATCACGCCGGTGATGGTGCCGATGGCTTCCACGGCGCCTTTGGTGTCGGTCTGAATGGCGGTGATCTTGCGGCTGATGTCTTCGGTGGCTTTGGCGGTCTGCTTGGCCAGTTCCTTGACTTCGTTGGCGACGACGGCGAAGCCCTTGCCGGCCTCCCCGGCGCGGGCGGCTTCGATGGTGGCGTTGAGGGCGAGGAGGTTGGTTTGCTGGGCGATGGACGTGATGACCTTGATGACTTCGCCGATCTCGGCGCTGGAGGCACCCAGTTTAGCGACGGTGGCGTTGGCGCCCTGTGCGGTTTGCACGGCGTTGGAAGCAACGGTGGCGGCTTCGTGGGCGTTGTTGGCGATGGACTGGATGGTTGCGGTCATCTCCTCGGCGCCGATGGAGACGCTCTGCAGGTTCTCGCTGACGTGCTGGGTGGCCTGAGAGACGGTGCCGGCCTGGGCGGAAGTTTCCTCCGAGTTGGCGGAAATCTGCTGGCTGGTAGCGGAGAGCTCCTCGCTCGCGCTGGCCACATGCTGCGCGTTATCCGCGATCGACCGGATCACTTCGTGCAGGCTCTTCTTCATCTGGTTGAGAGCGATGCTGGCCTTGCCAATTTCGTCGTCACTGGTGATCTCCATGTCGGCGATGCTCAAGTTCTTCTTCGCGATTTCCTGAATCACTCCCACCATACGCGCGATGGCCGAGTGGATCGAACGCACGATCAAGATGGAGACTCCAAAACCGATCAGAAGGCCGGCGATGGCTAGAATGACCGTCAGGCGAAGGGTCGAGACCTCGACTTGTTCGTGCGTGGCCTGGGCAGCCTCACGCATTTTGTCGATCAGGGAGGTCAGGGCGTCGATGTTGTTTTCGGTTTCGCCGCGGACCTGGGTGGAATGCTCGGACAAAAGCAGGTCGGCCGCTTCCTTGGTCCGGCCGGCGCGGCGCAATTCGATTGACCGCCCTTGCAGATCTCGCAATTCTTTCGCGTCGGACTCGATGCGAGCGCTCAACCCCTTCCCGCTTTGGGCTGGCAGCAGGGTATTCAGTTCCCCCATGGCCTTGTCGCTCTGGGCGATCCCTTCCTCGCGGCGCTGCAGGGTGGCTTCCGTGCCCGAGAGTACGTATGCGTGGGTGGCACTGGTCTGCAATTCCATTCCGGCGTCTAACTCAGTCGAGAGCTGTTTTTTGTACATCTGACGGTCGACCTCATCGCTGAGATCGGAAAGCTTGTTGATCGAGGTGTAGCCAATGACGGCCAGAATGGCCACGATGAGAAGCAGGGCACCGAACCCCAACCCCAGCTTCATCGTCAGACTGATCTTGTTCACGGTGATTCCCTCCAGAGGAGATCTGCCCGGTCCGATGCCCAAATGCTTGTTAGTTGCCCAAACGGTCAAGACGGCCAGAATGGTCGGCCCGGGCTCAGCCGCACGAGGGATTCATCGGCAATGAGGCGTGAGTCTTTAACCGACAACCCTCGCGAGAAGCGCCGGTGGGGCGGGCGGCTCAATAGGAGAGGGCCAAACGGGTATCGGCAGGCGAAAGATGCGCCTTACGCGTCTTGAGTTCGTTATCGTGCGAGCCACCGCGCCCGATCCTTCGGCTACCGGATCGACACCCTAGGGCAGAGTCGCTTCCGAAGTGAGTTGCACTTGGCACGCCTTCTCGGTGTCCAGCAAGTGCAACAATTTGCGCTCCAGCTTGTGCACTCCCAGAATCATCGAGCGCAGCGGTTCGCGGAGGGTTTCCGGGGGCGATTCAAAGGTGGACTGCTCGACTTCAAGCACGTCCCCGATCTCGTCTACCAGGAGGCTGACGGCGCCATCCGGAGTCCGCACAACCACATTCACGGGCAGGCTGCCTGCAGGCCGCTCGGCCAGCGACAGTCTCCGCCGCAGGTCGATGGCGAGCACGATCTGGCCGCGCAGATTCATCATGCCGGCCACGGAAGGCGGGGCCAGCGGCACGGGTGTCATGGGCTGAAACCGAATGACTTCCTGCACCTGGGGCACGGGCACCCCAAAAAAATAACCTTCCAGGAAGAACGTGCAGAACTGTTGAGACGCCATCAAGTTGCTCCTATAGGCTCCCTGCCTCAGGCTCCGCTGCGTCGAGCAGCGCCGGGGACAGCGGTGCGCATGATCGTGGGCATATCCAGCAGATCGGTGACGTGGCGCTGGGTCACAAACGAGCCGACGATTCCGGAACGAGGTGCGAGGGACTCGACCGAGGAGTGCTCCTCGACGATGTCGACGATGCGGTCCACGACCAGGCCGACGGTGCGCTTCCCCTCGGAATAGATCACGACCTGGATCGAGCTCGCGTTGGCCAGCATGTCCGCGTTACTGGTGGCTGGAATGATGTTGGACAGCCGAACCAGGGGGATGATCTGCCCGCGGTACTGCATGACTTCTTGAGCGCCGGCATGTTCAACCACCGTCCGAGGAAACTCCTCGAGGCGAGCCACCATGGCCAGCGGAATCGCCACCCGGCCCTCCAGCCCGTTTTCGGCGAGGAGCAGGGCGTGGTGCTCGCGGACTTCCGCCATGTCCTCTTCGCTGTGTCCCCGGTCAAGCGTTTGCTCACGTGCTTCCGCGATTACCTTGGTTCGCCGGGCTAGTCCCTGCACGTCCAGGATCAGAGCCAACCGCCCGTCCCCCATGATGGTGGCGCCGGAGTAAGCGCTGATCCCTTTGAGTTGCTTTCCCAGGGGCTTGACGACAATTTCCTGGGTGTCGGTGATCTCATCGACGATCAGGCCGAACTGCCGGTCTTCCGCCTGCAGGACCACGATATTGATCACGTCCGGGCGGCGAATGCCTTGGTCGGCTCCGCTGCGGATAATCTCCAGCTCGCGATCCAGATATACGAGGGGAAGCAAACGTCCGCGCAAGCGGTACACGGGAGCGCCATGAACCAGCTCAATCCCGGTCTCTTTTTCCTCCCCTTCCAATCGCACCAGCTCTGCCAGGCTGACCTGCGGGATGGCGAAGCGCTGGCCCCCACAGGTTGCGATCAGAGCCGGAATAATGGCCAGCGTCAGCGGGATTTTTACCCGAACCGTGGTGCCCCGGCCCGGCGCGGACTGAACGTCAACCGTGCCTCCGATTTTCTCCACGTTGGTTTTCACCACGTCCAGGCCAACGCCGCGTCCCGAGACGTTGGTGACTTTCTCGGCGGTAGAAAATCCGGGGAGAAAGATCAGGTTGTATACGTCGCGGTCGGGCATGCGGAGGGCCTGTTGCTCGGAGACGAGCCCGCGCTCGACGGCTTTTTGGCGGATGCGTTTGCCGTTCAGTCCGGCGCCATCGTCGCTGATTTCGATGTTGACCTGGCCGCCCTCGTGAAAAGCCCGCAAGGTCAGGATTCCGGTGGTGTCCTTGCCTGCATGTTGGCGGATTTCGGGTGTCTCAATGCCGTGATCGATGGAGTTGCGCACCAGGTGGGTCAGAGGATCTTTGACCGCCTCGATGATGGTTCGATCGAGTTCGGTGTCCTGGCCCTCCATTTCGAGGCGGACGTGCTTGCCGCAGGCGTGGGCGAGGTCCCGCACGGTGCGGGGAAACTTGTTCCAGATATTTCCGATCGGCTGCATGCGGGTCTTCATTACTTCGCCCTGCAGTTCGGTCGCAATCAGATTCATCCGCTGGGACACGGCCTGGAACCCGGCATCCTGGGTGTTGTTGGAAAACTGCAGCAGTTGGTTGCGTGCCAATACCAGCTCTCCCACCAGATTCATCAGGCGGTCCAGCAGATTGAGGCCCACCCGGATGGTTTCTCCGGCAGCCAACGGGTTCCGCGACTCCAGCGTCTGCTGAGCCGCGAGCACATCCTCGGGTCGAGTCGCTCCCCTCGCCACAAGAATCTCGCCTATTTTGAGCTGCCCTTTTTTTTGCTCCTCTAAGGCAAGGGCAAGATCCTCGGGGAGTAATTGACCCCGCTCGACCAGTACCCCTCCAATCCTGGATGGGTCTGGCAGCTCCGCTTCGGGAAGGGCCTCGGGTGTGGCCCCGCTCTTGGCCTCTTTGCTGGCGGCGGCAGGGAATGGATCAGGGAAGTTCTGGATTGCCTCTGCATGGGCCGCATTATCGGCGGTCTCTGGCGGTGCCACTGGCAGGGCCACGGGAAGGCGGGTCTGAACCGGAGCCGCGGAGTCGGCGTCTGGCTTGCCCTGCAAGGAGGCCAGAAGGTCGATGAGAGGCGCGTAGTCCTCCTCGCCGTCCTGGCCAGTGGTCTGGATTGCGGCGAGCATGTGTCGGACCGCATCCACCAGGGCAAGCAATGCGCTGGTGATTTCGGCGCTCAGGGTAACCTTGCCGTCGCGCAGGAGGGAGAGCAGGCTCTCGCCAGTGTGGGCCAGCTTTTCCAGCCGGGGAAACCCCAGGAATCCGCAGCTTCCCTTGATGGTGTGGATTGTCCGGAAAACGCTAGCCATGAGCTCTTTGGAAGAAGGTTCGCTCTCCAACTTCACGAGCTCCTGGTCCAGTCGGTCCAGGTTCTCGTTGCTTTCGACAAGAAAATCGTTAACGATTTCGTCCATGGCTTCCATCTCTGCCAGGCAAACCCAGTAGCCGTGACCGACCGGGGCCCTACTCGGTTCACTTGAACAAGGCAGGGCGCAACGGGCCAGAGCTTCGGCGCTCTATCTGTACGCCACATCGGCATTCGAGGAGAAGACTTAAGCGTGGCCAGTTCAAAAGCGATGGTCACGTCAAGACTTCTGCCGGAATGTTTGGCAACCAGAAGCGCTTGAAGCCCGCGCCGCAGGCCCTTACACTGGAACGATGCACGGGCACGTTCATGGCGCGGGCGGTCCTACGCGGGTTCTGAAGATATCGCTCGGCGTGACCCTGGCCTACATCGTGCTGCTGGTGGTGGCCGGCATCCGGGCGCATTCGCTGGCGCTGCTTTCCGAAGCCGGACATAATCTCTCCGACTTCCTGGCACTGCTGCTTTCGCTGGTCGCGGTCTATTTCCAGTCGCGCCCGCCAGTTCCACCAAGACTTACGGCTACCATCGCGCCGGAGTGCTGGCGGCGCTGGTCAACGCGACATCGCTGGTCGCGGTTTCGTTTTTCATTTTCTACGAGGCCTTTCGCCGCTTGCAGCATCCGGAGCATGTACAGGCCAGCGTGATGATGTGGGTGGCGGCGGCGGGCGTGGTGATGAACGGCGTGATCGCGCTGCTGCTCTACCGCTCCGGCGGTGACGTCAACATTCGCAGCGCGCTGCTGCACGAAGTTGGGAGACACGCTTTCCACCGCGGCCGTTATTGCCGGAGGCTGGGCCATCCTGGTCACTGGAAACTATTGGATCGATTCCGCGCTCTCGTTCGGCATCGGCGTGCTGATCCTGTGGTCGGGCTTCGGCATCGTGCGCGAGACGCTGAACATTCTGCTGGAAGGCACGCCGCGCGGCATGAAGCTGGAGAAGATCGAGTCCGCCATCCGCTCGGTCGAGGGAGTCAATGATGTGCACGATCTCCACGTCTGGAGCATCGGATCGGAAACCCACGCGCTTTCCTGCCACATTTCGATCGCCGACATCCCTCCGTCGGTCAGCGAACGCATTTTGCGCGACGTGAAGGAGCGCCTGCTGCACGACTTCCGCATCGACCACACGACCATTCAGTTTGAGCACGTGGTGTGCGAAGTGGCGCACGGGTGCGTGATTCCGGTGGTGAGAGCGAAGAACACCATCATAGCCACGAACACTAAGACGAACCGGCTCTCGGCCCTGAACGCCGCGGTGTGGCACATCTCCGACCACTACGGCCAGCTACGTGGTGTACCTGCGGATGAACGGCACTTGTGCCGCCAGCCAGTCGAAAATAGTCAGGACCCGGAGCACGGCTCCTAGTTCTGCTTCTCGTAGATCTCGTGTGCGTTTCAATCGTGTCCGCTTCTTCCGCCGACTTATCCGGCCGCAAGCGCACAATCCTCGGAAAGCGCAGAGCGTAGCCGCTCTCGTGGCGGTCGGACCGCATCATGTTGTTGAACGCCACTTCCAGCACGATCTTTGGCTCGACCACCCGCCGGAATCCCTGATCTTCCACCGTGTGTTCGAGGAACCACTTTGTCATCTCGGCGATCTCGGCATCGGTCAGACCGGAATATGCCTTGCCGATGTTGACGAGCTCGATCGTCCGATCCCAGACGGCGAACGTGTAGTCGCTGAGCACGCCCATGCGCTTGCCGTGGCCGTACTCGACCGCGGTCACGACCACATCGAGCGTGGCCAGTTCGCGCTTCATCTTCAGCCATGACTTGCCGCGCTTGCCCGGCGTGTATGCGGAGTCGAGATCCTTGATCATCAACCCTTCGTTGCCGCGCTCCTGCGCCGCGGCGAAGAGCTCTTCCAGTCCTCAGCCGAAGCGGCGCGAAACACGGGCGCGCGAATGATGCTGGCTGCAGCGACCGGTTCTTCTTCATTCTCCGAATCAAGGCCAGTGTTCCGGACTTGCCCTCTCTTCGTGCTGCGACTCCGTGTCCTCTGCGGTGAAGCGATTCTTCGCGGCGTCGTTAGCAGCTCGTCGAGAATCCGCGCTCGCTCCCGCAGCGGACGGTCCATCACCAGCTCTCCGCCCGCATATAGAACGTCGAACACCAGGAACGCGACCGGAATCTCGCGCAGCATCTTGTCGCTGACTTTCTTCCTGCCCAGCCGTGCTGCAGAACGCTGAAGGGCCGGGCCCGGCCTGCCGGATAGATCCCACGCCACGATCTCTCCGTCGAGAATGGCGTCCTGCGGCAGGCCGGCCAGCGCGTCCGGCAATTCCGGGAACGACTCCGTGATTTCATCCCGCGTGCGCGAAAACAATTTCACCTCGCCGTCCGCGACGTGAGCCTGGGCGCGAATGCCGTCGTACTTATCCTCCACCGCGGCTTCGGCGAAGTAACTCAGCCCTTCCTCGGCCGACTCGACCGGACTCGCCAGCATGAATCCCAGCGGATGAAACAGCCGCATCCTGCTTCGGCCAGCCTTGCCCTCGGCGGCGAAGCGCAGCGTTTCGCCGATGTCGCCCAGGAGCATGTTGGCGCGTTGCACCTCGGCCAGCGATGCTGCCGTAGGCCCGGGCAATCGCTTCCTCGACCAGACTCTCTTTCAGTCCGATCCGCAGATCGCCAGTCATGATCTTGACGATGTACTTGGCTTCGAGCGGCGTGCCGCGTGAGATCAGATCGCGCACCATAGCTGCCTTTGCTGCTGGACCACGCGCGCCGCGGCGATCTGCCGAAATGTCGCCTTCCACTTCCAGCACGCTCAGACCCTGACCGGCGCGTTCGGGAAGGACTTCGCCGGCGACCGCTCCCAGGTCGCCGTGCCGACGGTAGGCGGCCGTCAGTTCGCCCTCATCTTTCCCCGACAACTCCGCCACGATCTGCCAGAGCGACCGCCCGCCGACCTGCAGCGTGGTTTCTTCCCAGGCAGGAAACGCCCGCCCCGAAAGGAACACCGCCGACACGGCCGCTTCATCGGTCGTGCGCGACTTCAGATAGTCCGCGACGATGCCGGTCTTCAGCAGTTTCTTGGTGGTCCCGGCAATCGCCTCGCAAGCTTGGCCAACCGCTGCATGAATCTCCTCGAACTCGGTAGGGAACGCCGACGTCCCGCCGGCTGTCGCGAGGGCTGCTCGCCTTCGCCTGAACTCCTTCTCCCCTACTTGCGACTTAGCCGCTCCGACCAGCCCAATCCTAAACGACTCCAGGCCTGTGTTACCCTAGAAGATGCGTCGTGTCCCTTTGAGGAGCATCCAATAGTCGTGCGTATCCTACGAAATTACCTGCGATTTCTCGCCGCCGTCCAGCTTCTGCCCGCCCTTGAAAGCGGGGAAGAGACCTCTGGTCGGCGGACAAGCCGTGCTGGAGGGAGTGATGATGCGCTCCCCGCACGCCTGGGCGATCGCCTGCCGCAAGCCCTCGGGCGAAGTCGTCACCATGAGCGAACCGCTGGAGCGCCCCTCGGAAAAACATAAGTGGATGGCTTGGCCGATCGTGCGCGGCGTGATGACGCTCGGCTATGCCATGAATCTCGGCTACCGCGCCCTGCGGTTCTCGGCGAATGTCGCCATCGAAGACATGATGCAGGAAGGCGAGGACTGAGTGGCGACAGCGTCGCCGCGGCTGTCCCGCCAGCGCGAAGCGCCGGCGGACTCGCTCGAAATCCTGAGACCCGCGAGAAGGCCGCCACCATCAGCAACTGGCTGGCCGCCGGTCAATATCGTGATCTCGCTGGCTTTCTTCATCTTCATGTACAAGTACGTTCCGCTGCTGGCGGCGACGGAACTCAAGAAGATTGACCCGGCGCTGGGCGGCCGGATTGTTTTCAACCTGATCGACGGCGGCATCCGCCTGGTGCTGTTCCTGCTGTTTATTTGGGGAGTTTCGCTGTGGAAAGATATTCGCCGGGTCTACGAGTACCACGGGGCCGAGCACAAAACGGTTTTTGCTTTTGAAAATGGGGACCCGCTGAACACGGCGGCGGTGCAGAAGTATTCGACGTATCATCCGCGCTGCGGCACCAGTTTCCTGATGACGGTGATGCTGATCTCGATCGGCTTCTACATGCTGGTCCCGTTCACCACGTTCTGGGCGCGCTTTGCGTCGCGCATCGCGCTGCTGCCGGTCATCGCCGGAGTTTCTTACGAGATCATCCGCTTCGCGGCCAAGCACCGCGGATCGCTGTTTGCGTTGATGACGGCTCCCGGCCTGTGGCTGCAGCGCATCACCACCAAGCCTCCGTCCGACGAGCAGGCCCAGTGCGCCATCACCGCACTCGATCAGGCCATGTCTGCTCGAAAAAGAACGCGGGGGCGAATTGGTGATTGCCTAGCGGTCCCGCCGCGAATACTTTCTCTCTGCCTCCTCACAACACTACAATGCCGTAGAGACGTAGCCGTTACGTCTCGCCCGTTGTCGACTGGGCTCGCGGCCGAACCGAGACGTAGCAAGCTACGTCTCTACGGAAGTCGACTGCCATGTTTGAACGACTCGACCAAATCGAAGCCCGCTACGAAGAACTGACGAACGCTCTCGCGTCGCCGGAGATCGTCAACGACTCGGCGAAATACCAGAAGACCGCCAAAGCGCACGCGAAATCGCGCCCATCGTGGAGAAGTACCGCGAGTACAAAGATCTGACCAAGGGGATTGCGGAGAGCAAGGCGATGCTCGTCGACGAAAAAGATCCCGAGATGCGCGCCTATGCTCAGGATGAACTCAACCAACTGGAAGCGCCGCGTCAAGGGCGGTTGAGGAGGAACTGAAAGTTCTTCTGCTGCCCAAGGATCCGAACGACGAGAAGAACATCATTCTGGAAATCCGCGCGGGCACCGGCGGAGACGAAGCGACGCTGTTCGCGGCCGAAATTTTCCGCATGTACACCCGCTACGCGGAGACTCAGCGCTGGAAGGTCGAAGTACTGTCGTCGTCGGAGTCTTCCGCGGGCGGGCTGAAGGAAGTCATCGCCATCATCGAAGGCAACCGGGTCTACTCCCAGCTCAAGTACGAAAGCGGAGTGCACCGCGTGCAGCGCGTGCCGGCCACCGAGCAACAAGGACGCGTCCACACCTCGGCGGTTACGGTCGCGGTGCTGCCGGAAGCCGAAGACGTGGACATCAAGATCGAAGCCAAGGACCTGCGCATCGACACTTTCTGCTCGTCCGGTCCGGGCGGGCAGTCGGTGAACACGACTTACTCGGCGGTGCGCATCACGCACATTCCGACCAATACGGTGGTCAGTTGCCAGGACGAAAAGTCGCAGATCAAGAATCGCGAAAAAGGCATGCGCGTGCTGCGCTCCCGACTCTACGAAATCGAAATGGAGAAGCAGCAGCAGGCGCTGGCCAAAGAACGCAAGGCGATGGTGGGCTCCGGCGACCGCAGCGAAAAGATCCGCACCTACAACTTTCCGCAGAACCGGCTCACCGACCACCGCATCGGCTTCACGATCCACCAACTGGAAGCGGTGATGGACGGGAAACTCCAGCCGCTGATCGAAGCGCTGACCACGCACTACCAGGCGGAAAAGCTGAAGCAGGAAGCCGCGAGCGTGGTTTAGAAAGTACGTCGTAACAGCCGCTTCGGCTGGCTGAGAACTGTGGCATGACCGCGAAGGGAGGAATATGTCTGATTTGCATCGACGCTTGCGTCTGTTCTCGCCGACCGCTATGCCACGAATGCGGCCCGAGTCCGCGAACTGGCAGCGCCGCTCACCGAAGAGCCAGTTCTGGCAAAAGCCGTTTCCCTACGGAAACAGCTTCGGCCATCTGGTCCTGCACCTGACCGGCAATCTGAACTACTACATCGGCGCGCAGATCGCCAGGACGGGATACGTCCGCGACCGCCCGCGCGAATTCAGCGAACCGAATCCTCCGTCGAAAGAGGAGGCCCTGCAAAGCTTCGATGATGCAGTCGCCATGGTGCAGTGCAGACCATCCGCGCGCAATCGGCCGAGGATTGGGCGAGAGAGTATTCAGGGTGCGGCGCGACCGCCACGGAATCGGCTCGACATGGTCGTGCAGTGCGCCGCCCACATGCAGCACCACATCGGCCAGATGATCTATCTGGTGCACCAGTGGCAGCAGACCGGCACAAATTCGAAGTGAGAATTCGACCGTCCGAGTGCGGTTTTGTCGGTGCCTTAGCGCCTTTGCGGTGAAATGACACAAATCATGCAACTCCGCGAAGCTCTCGCCTCGGCCATCGCCCGCCTCAGCGCAGACCAGGTTCCATCCCCGCGCCTGAACGCTGAGTTGCTCCTGATGTTCACGCTGAACTGTGACCGCGCCTACCTTTTCGCGCATCCCGAGCGCGAACTGACTGCGGAGGAACAATCCCGATACGAAGCTGCTCTGGCGCGAACGCGCGCGCGGCGTGCCGGCGCAATACATCACTGGACATCAGGAATTCTGGGGCATGGATCTTATCGTCACTCCCGCGGTCCTCATCCCGCGCCCCGAGACCGAGCACGTGATCGAAACCGTGCTGGAACTCGCTGGCGTGAGGACGGGACCGACCTCGGGCCAGAGTGCCCGCCGCACACTACCTCGTATTCTCGACGTTGGAACTGGCTCGGGCTGCATTGCTCTGGCTTTGGCCAAAGAATTTCCCGACGCCGAAATCCACGCCACCGATATTTCTGCCGCGGCGCTCGAAATCGCCCGCGCCAACGCAGCCCGCCATCAACTCGAGCACCGCATCCAGGTTCTACCAAGCGGACCTGCTCGAAGGATTCAACTTCGCGGACTTGGACTTCGTCGTGTCCAACCCGCCCTATGTCGGCGAGTCGGAAGAAGATCAGGTTCAACTGGAGGTCCGCAAATTCGAGCCGCGCAACGCGGTGTTTGCGGGGCCGACCGGAGTTGAAATCATCGCCCGCCTGATTCCGCAGGCTCATGCGGTACTGCGTCCCGGGGGGTGGCTCGTCCTGGAAATCAGCGGCACGATTGCGGGCCGGGTCGAGCGACTTCTTGACCGCTGGGACGAGCGTTCGCATCATGCCTGATCTGCAGTCCATACCACGCGTGGCGCAGGGCGCGGAAAGCGCGGAGCGGTGCTGCGCGGGTAACCCGAGATCGTAAAAGCCGCATCGCGCAAGCCATTTCGCGGTATGCAAAATTTTGCGCTTCACTGTTTTTCGATTTTGTTGCGACGTTTTCGCTTGACGGCAGACCATCCACGATGGCTTACTACTATCCCTATTAGTACTAGACCTTTGCGTTAACACTCTGTTCAACTCGTTCACCAATCACAAAAGTAGTCAATGCGGCTATTCAAGGAGACAAAGTTGATGAAGTCACCCAGGTTCTCACGCTTTGTAGCCGGTGCTTTCGCCACGGCAGTGCTCGCTTCCTCGTTTGCGGCAGCGCAAATGTCAGTGGAGAAAGTCGCCGCCACCAATAAAATTCTGCAACACGTCAAGGCCAGCTTACAAAAGCTGGATGCCAGACATCAGAGGATGCTCGATGGTTATCGCAATATCATCCATCTGGCCGATGTCTGGCAGACACATGGCATGCGGCTCACCGATCCATCCTTCATCGGCGCGTGCCAAGATGAATCGCCCGGCGGCAGCTCTTCCTCCAGGAGCAGGCGTCGTCGCTGCTTCGAATCCGGCAGGTGATATTGCCTTCTCCTCATTCGGGGATTCACCCAGAGCGAAACCTCGACAGCGCGTTGCGGCAACAGCGTCGTTGTCGGCTTCAACGACTCCGGCAGCGTGTTTGAGACTCCGTTCTTCTTCACGGGCACGGGCGGCCAGGCTTTCAGCGGCGCCGCATACTCCACCAACGGCGGCGCCTCATTTACCGACGGTGGGCCCGATCAATCCTGGTCCCGGCGACGTCAACTTCCTGGGCGGCGATCCTGGGGTGAACTGCGCCGATGCCAACACCTTCTACTACTCGCAGATTTTTGACTACTACGACAGCAGCTTCAATCCTTTTGCAGCTATTTCCGTCAACAAATCCACGGACGGCGGCAAGACTTGGGGCGACCCGGTCGCGGCCATCGCCAAGGACGGCTTCTCTCACTCCCTCGACAAACCTTGGTCTACGATCGATCCTTCCAATCCAAAGCGCATCTTCGTTTCCTACACCGATTTCGACTTCACCTTCTCGAGCACGGCTTGCCCCGACGATTTCCGCGACCGCCGAAGAGTTCGTGGAATCCGATGACGGCGGAGTGACGTGGTCGGCCCCCATCGTGGCCATCGAAGTCTGCGGCAACGCGGCGGTGCAGGGATCGCAAATGGCCGTCAGTTCCAATGGCACGCTGTACATTTCATGGGTGAACTTGGGCAGCAACTTCCCGCTTGGCCCACGCGCCATCCAGATCTCCAGCTTTTCGGGTGGCAAGTTGTCGGCTCCGGTTACGGTCGAGCCGAGCGTGCATGCCGGGCGGCGACTCCTACTTCCTGCAGGGTGAATTCCGTGACTTCCTGGATATGGCGATGGCCATTGACCATTCCGGGACAGCTTCGGACGGCGCTCTCTACATCACCTGGGCGGATGGGCGCAACAAGATCGTTCCCGATGTTCTGGGTTTCAGGGCTGCTACGCCTATGACGATGTTCTCGCCCGCGCGTCCTTCGACGGCGGACAAACTTGGGGCTTCGGCTCCCAGCAAGGTGAACAGCGACATCCAGTCCCGGCTGGGCAGTGGGCACGACCACTACCAGGCCGGAATTGCGGTCGACAAGACATGGCACGGTTGGCGTTTGCTGGTACGATCGGCGCGCCGATTCCGAGAACTTCGCCATTCGGCGTCACTGCGGCGAATCGGTCAACGGAGGCGCACTTCAGCGATGCCGACATCGGCATGAACTGCTTCGCTCCGACGCACGGCAACGACGTCTTCATCAACCCCATCTACATGGGCGACTACGACCAGTTGACCAGTGACTTCCTCAACCAAAACTCGGGCTTCGTCGGCGCTTTCCAGACCCAGACGAACCGAGGCAACCCCGATGCAGTCGTGCACTCGATGCACTAACTGTTTCCTGAGCCAAACTTTCGGGGCGGCCGCAAGGCCGCCCCGATTGCTTTGTGTGCCGAACATGTTCGACAGCTTGGGGGTGAAAGTCCCCTGCCCAATCTGGTGGAGGTGAAGGGCTAGAGAAGCGCAAGGGCGTCGTCGCGAGGCGGGGTCTGAAAGAAGCGTGGATCAAAGGCGCGAGCCGATGAACAAGAACCGGATGATGAGGCCTACGGTGTGGGGCGAGCTGGCAAAGGACAGCGAAGCCCAGGTCCACCAAGCACACTGGTGGTAAATCCGGCGGTTGCGCGTCGAAGGCGGTCGAACTTACTTCGGGAGACCCGCCGCACGTCACGGCATCGTGACTGAGGGTGGAGCGATCCATTCTGACCGTGGGGCGGGAGTCAGCAGAGGGCATAGTAGGCCGCAAGGTCGAAGGCCCGAACAGCAAGGAGCGGCGAGTAGGACGCAGGACTCGATGAACGACAAGCGGCAGAAGAACCAGTTACAGATGGTGCTGGCCTTTACCGGGGAGGGGAGGAGTGAAGCTCCGAGGGCTCCGCGGGAAGGGACCGAAGCGTTCACGGCGAAATGCGAAACCGAAAGTCCGGCTAGAGAAGAGCAACTGACGGAAGAGGTCTGCGGACGGGAAAACTGTCAGCAGGCTTTACGACGAGTGAAGGCCAACAAGGGGAGTCCGGGGATCGACGGCATGAAAGTGTCGGAGTTGCCGGGCTACCTGAAGCAGCACTGGCCAGCGATTCGGGAACAGCTGATGAGCGGAACGTATCGGCCACAACCGGTGAGGCGAGTAGAGATCGCGAAGCCGGACGGAGGAGTGCGCAAGCTGGGCATTCCGACGGTGCTGGATCGATTTATCCAGCAGGCGGTGATGCAGGTTCTGCAGCGCAGATGGGACCCGACGTTTTCCGAACACAGTCACGGTTTTCGTCCGCAGCGTTCGGCGCATCAGGCGGTGGCCAAGGCGCAGCAGTATATCGTCGCAGGCAACCGCTGGGTGGTGGATCTCGATCTGGAAAAGTTCTTCGATCGAGTCAATCACGACAAGCTGATGGCGGCGGTGGCGCGGCGGGTGAGCGACAAGAGGATGCTCAAGTTGATCCGAGCGTTCCTGGAGTCGGGCGTGATGGAGAACGGGCTGGTGAGTGCGGTGGAGGAAGGAACTCCGCAAGGAGGGCCTTTGTCACCGCTGCTGTCGAATCTCGTGCTCGACGAACTCGACCGCGAGTTAGAGCGGCGCCAGCACCGTTTCGTGCGATACGCGGATGATTGCAATATCTACGTGGCGAGCGAGCGGGCAGGAAAGCGCGTCATGCAAAGCGTGACCAGTTTCCTGCGACGGCGACTCAAGCTCAAGGTGAACGAGTCGAAGAGCGCGGTGGCACGACCGCAGGAGCGCAAGTTTCTCGGCTTTAGCTTTACGAGCGGGACCAGACCGAAACGGCGCATCGCGCCCAAGGCGCTGCTCCGCTGCAAGCAAAGAGTCCGGGAACTGACGCGACGAACACGGGGCATCAGTCTGGAGCAGATGACGAAGGAACTCGCCACCTATGTACGCGGATGGAAGAGTTACTTCGGCTTCAGCCAGACGCCCTCGGTGCTGCGAAAGCTAGAGGAATGGATGCGACGCAGGTTGCGCTCCGTGATCTGGAAGCAATGGAAGCGCAGCAAGGTGCGGTATGTTCGGCTACGCCAGCGAAACATCGGACATGACCTCGCGGCCCAAACCGCCGGCAGTCCCCATGGCCCCTGGCGCTTGGCCAACAGTCCGGCTTTGCAGTCCGCACTTCCGATTGCTTACTTCGACGCGCTCGGTCTTCCTCGGTTGTTGGACGCGCTCTAGCTCAACCGAACTGAACCGCCGTATGCGGACCCGCATGTACGGTGGTGTGGCAGGGGAGAGTGGGTGACCACTCCCCCTATGCCGATTGCACCATTCCCGCAGAGAGGAATTCTGCCAAGGTCCGATGCCGGCGCCTAGCGTCGCACTGCTGCTGGCTGAATCTCCTCAACGTCAATGATCTCGGTTGGATACTTTCCCGTATAACAAGCCGAGCAGTAGGATATTTTCTCGCCCTCGCCGCAAGCTTTCTTGAGGCCCTCCAGCGAAAGATAAGCCAGGGAATCCGCGCCAATGTAATCGCGAATCTCCTCCACCGACTTGTTGGCGGCGATGAGTTGCTTCTTCGAGGGAGTATCCACGCCGTAATAGCAGGGCGAAATCGTGGGCGGGCACGAGACGCGCATGTGCACTTCTTTCGCTCCCGCGCTGCGAATCATGCGCACGATCTTCCGGCTGGTGGTGCCGCGCACGATCGAGTCATCGATCAGCACCACGCGCTTGCCTTGCAGCAGCGAGCGCACGGGATTGAGCTTCAGCTTCACGCCAAAGTCGCGCACGCTCTGGCTGGGCTCGATGAAAGTGCGTCCGACGTAGTGGTTGCGGATCAAGGCAAAGCGAAAGGGAAGCCCGCTCTCGGCGGCATAGCCGACCGCCGCGGTCACCCCCGAATCCGGCACGGGAACCACAAGATCGGCGTCCACACCGGCTTCCCGCGCCAGTTGGCGCCCCAGTTCCTCGCGGCTGGTCTGCACCGCGCGGCCGAAGACGATGCTGTCGGGACGCGAAAAATATACGTGCTCGAAGATGCAGCTCGACTGCGGCGCGGCCGTCGAATAAAACCGCGAACTGACTCCTTCCGGCCCCACCACGATCAGTTCGCCGGGTTTCACGTCGCGAATGTATTCGGCGCCGATCAGGTCGAACGCGCAAGTCTCCGAGGCAAAAACGATGGTGTCGTTTTTCTGACCCTCGAGCGCTGCGATGCGGCCCATGGCCAGCGGCCGGAAGCCGCGCGGATCGCGGACGGCGAAGACGCGGTCATTGCTCATCATTACCAGCGAGAAGGCTCCTTCCACCCGCCGCAGCGCATCGGCCATCGCTTCCGGCAGGGTATGCTCCTTGGAAAGGGCGATCAGGTGAACGATGACTTCGGTATCGCTGTTGGTCTGAAAAATCGAGCCCTGACTCTCCAGCCGGGCGCGCACCTGCACGGCGTTGACCAGGTTGCCGTTGTGAGCCACGGCAATCGACCCCTTGTTCGATTGCACCAGGATGGGTTGGGCATTCAACAGCGCGGAGTCTCCAGCCGTGGAGTAGCGGGTATGGCCGATGGCCAGGGTGCCGCGCATTCTCAAAAGCACATCTTCGGTGAAGATGTCGGCCACCGAGCCCATGGCCTTGTGAGCGCGGGACGTCAGACCATCGGAAGTGACGATGCCTGCCGATTCCTGGCCGCGATGCTGCAGCGCGTGCAGCCCCAGGTAAGCCAGTTTCTCCGCCTCAGGATGGGCAAAGATTGCCACCACACCGCACTCGTCATGAAATTTGTCGGAAGACATTCAGCTCCTAATAGCTCTTGGCTCTTAAGCCTCTGGCTCTTAGCCTTTAGCTTTTAGCAAATCCACCCCTAGGCTCCGTGAGGGTGACCACCGCGACGGCCCGGCCGAGCCAAGCTCGGCTCCAAGCCCCTGAAATCTAACCAGCCGCCACTAACTCTGGATCCGTCCGCAGCGCCGACTCCAATGCGCCTTCGTAAGCCTCGTTCAACTCCGCCACCGCCGCCGAAATGACGACCCTACCATCGAGCGAGATTTCCAGGCGCTCCGGAATCGTTTCTCCAATCACCTCTGCGGCCGTTCCGTGCTTTCCCGCTACTTCTTTGATTCGCGCCACGTTCCCCGGGTCGCAAGTGATCAGGATCCGGCTCGCGTCCTCCCCAAACAGCGCAAACTCGGCGAAAAGCCCGCCAGATTCCAGGTTCACCCGTGCGCCCACGCCCTTGGGAAGCGCTTTCTCCGCCAACGCGACCGCCATGCCACCATCCGCGCAGTCGTGCGTCGAGTCCACCAGGTCATGCTGAATCAGTTCAACGACCGCCTTCTGCAGCCCGGCTTCCTTCTCCAGATCCAGTTCCGGCGGATATCCCCATACCGCTCCCAGAATCTCCTTGGCGTATTCCGACGACCCAAACTCGCTCTCTGCATCGGTGATATCCCCCGCTTCTCCGGCGCGCAATAGCACGATCGTGCTTCCGGGAGCGGGGAAATGCATTTTCGCGGTTTTGTGAACGTCCTCCAGGATCCCCACGACTCCCAGCACAGGCGTGGGATAAATGCCCTCGCCGAGGGTCTCGTTGTAGAAGCTGACGTTGCCGCCGGTGATGGGAATCTCCAACTCTTCACAGGCTTTCGTGATCCCATCAATCGTTTGCGAGAACTGCCACATGATGTGCGGCTTCTCGGGATTGCCGAAGTTGAGGCAGTTCGTAGCGGCCACCGGAGTCGCTCCGGAGCACGCGACCTTGCGCGCTGCCTCGGCGACTGCGTGCATCGCGCCCAGTCGCGGATCGAGATAGCACCAGCGGCCGTTGCCATCGAGCGCCATCGCCAGCCCGCGCTGCGAGCCTTTGATGCGAATCACGCCCGCATCGCCTGCGCCCGGCGCTTCGACTGTGTTGGTCTGCACCATGTGGTCGTACTGCTGCCACACCCAGCGCTTGCCGCAGATGTTCGGGCTGGCCAGCATCTGCTTCAGATGCGGGGTGAAATCGCCGGCCCCGCCAAGTCTGACGTGTTCCGGCATCTCGCGCAGCACAGGTGGCTCCCATCGAGCCAGCGGACGATTGTACAGGGGAGCATCGTCGGTCAGCGCCGGATTCGGAATCTCCGCCACGACTTTGCCGTGCTCCAGCACGCGCAGCTTGTTGTCGGTCGTGACCTTGCCGACTTCGACCGCATCGAGTCCCCATTTTTCGAAGACGCGGAAGACCTCATCCTCGCGGCCTTTTTGCGCCACCAGCAGCATGCGCTCCTGCGATTCGCTGAGCATGATCTCGTAGGGAGTCATGCCGGTTTCACGCTGCGGCACGCGGTCGAGTTCGATCTCGATGCCCACGCCGCCGCGGCCGCCCATTTCGCAGGTCGAGCAGGTCAGACCCGCAGCGCCCATGTCCTGAATGCCGACGATCGCGCCGGTCTGCATGGCTTCCAGGCAGGCTTCGAGCAGAAGCTTTTCCAGGAACGGATCGCCGACCTGGACATTGGGGCGCTTCGCTTCCGAGGCTTCGCTGAACTCTTCGCTGGCCATGGTGGCGCCGTGGATGCCGTCGCGTCCGGTCTTCGCGCCCACGTAGATCACGGGATTGCCTTCGCCGGCCGCCTTCGCATAGAAGATTTCGTTCTTTCGAACCAGGCCCAGGGCGAAGGCGTTGACCAGCGGATTTCCCGAGTAGCAGGGCTCAAACTTCGTCTCGCCGCCGAGGTTGGGGACGCCGAAACAGTTACCGTAGGAAGCGACGCCGCTGACCACGCCCTCGAGGACGGAATGATTCTTGTGGAGTTCTTTCTGGGTCACAGCGCCATGCGCGGGCGAGTCGCCAGCGCCCACGCGGACCGGTCCAAACCGCAGCGAATCCATGACCGCGACCGGCCTGGCGCCCATCGTGAAAATGTCGCGGAGGATCCCGCCCACGCCGGTGGTCGCGCCCTGAAAGGGTTCGATGAACGAGGGATGATTGTGGGATTCGATCTTGAACGCGCAGGCCCAGCCGTCGCCGATGTCGATGATGCCGGCGTTCTCCCCGGGCCCCTGCAGCACGAGCTTGCTGCGCGTGGGCAGGCGTTTGAGGTGCACGCGCGAGGACTTGTAGGAGCAGTGCTCGCTCCACATCACGCTGAAGATGCCGAGTTCGGTGAGGGTAGGCTCGCGCCGGCCGAGAAGTTGCTTGATTTTCTCGTACTCATCGGGCGTGAGGCCGTGCTGCCGGAGGGTCTCCGGAGAAATGGCAGAGGTTAAGGAAGTGGCCATGGGAAGAGCTTCTATTGTCGCATTTGGCGGAGCGAATGGGTAGGACCATCACGGCCATTGGGCGAGGAGCATTTCTCGACTCGTGCCGTCTCGGTGACCTTTACCGCAGGGCAAAGGCCGCGGCAGGGTGAGCAAGCAGGAACTGTTCGACGTGGGATCGTTCGCGGTTGCTTTCCGGTAAGATCTCAGGGAATCCATGAAATCGATCATTGTAGGCACGGCTGGCCATATCGATCACGGGAAAACGGCGCTGGTGAAGGCGTTGACTGGGATCGATGCCGACCGGCTGGAGGAAGAGAAACGGCGCGGCATCACCATTGACCTGGGCTTTGCGCACATGGACCTGGCGGGTGCGGACGGAGAAACGCTGCACCTGGGCTTTGTGGATGTCCCAGGCCACGAGCGCTTTGTGCGCAATATGCTGGCCGGGGTGGGCGGCATCGACCTGGTGCTGCTGGTCATTGCGGCCGACGAATCGATTAAGCCGCAAACCCGGGAGCACTTCGACATCCTGCAATTGCTCGGCGTGCAGCGCGGCATCACGGTGCTCACAAAGTCGGATGCTGTGGACGCCGAGACCCTCGATGTGGTGCGGTTGGAGGTGGAAGAGTTTCTGCGCGGAACATTTCTGGAGACGCCGAAGTCTCCCCTCGTGGCCGTGAGTTCACTGACGGGCGCTGGGCTGGATGATCTGAAGCGGGCGATGGTCGCGGCCGCGGCAAAAGTGCAGCCGCGGGATTCGCGTGCTCTCGCCCGGTTGCCGATCGATCGCGTGTTCACCATGAAGGGATTTGGGACGGTGGTGACCGGAACGCTGGTAGCAGGCACGATTCGACGCGAAGATGAGATGGAAGTCTTCCCCGGCGGGAGGCGCGTTCGCGTACGCGGAGTGCAGGTGCACGGACGAGATGCCGAGGCGGCGGTTGCGGGGCAGCGGACTGCGCTGAACCTGGCGGGAGCGAGCACGGAGGACCTAGCGCGCGGCATGACGCTGGCACCGTCGCGACGTTTGTCCCGACACGCCGGGTGGATGTGCGGCTGCGGCTTTTAACCTCCGCCCCACGCCCGCTGAAATCCCGTACCCAGGTGCACTTTCATTCCAGCACGATGGAAACGGTGGCGGAGATCGCGCTCCATGGCCTGAAGCAACTTGCTCCCGGCTCCGAGGTGTTTGCGCGCCTGAAGCTTCCGGAGGCAGCGCTTTTGTTGCCCGGAGACCGGTTCATCATCCGCCAGTTTTCGCCGATCGTGACTATCGGCGGAGGCGTGGTGCTGGATCCGGTTCCGATGCCGCGAATGCCGGGACACGAAAGCTTTCTGCAGATTTTAGCCGGTAGCAATACACAAGCAATGCTGGAAATGCGCATCGCGCGACGGCTCAGGAGGGAATCTCGATCTCGAAGCTTATTGCTGAGACCGGCTCTGGGAAGAATGGAATCGAGACCCAGCTCGCTGAAGCCCTGCAACAAAGTCGCGTCTTGCGGATTGGCGATTGATTCGTACATGCTCCAGCGATTTTCGGGCTTCAGCGATTCGTGGTGAGCACGGTCCAGGACTTTCACCGCAGGAATCCTCTGGTGGGCGGCATCGCCAAGGAACGTCTGCGCGAGGAAGTGGAGCGTCCGTCGAAGTGTTTGATGCAGTCCTCAGCATGCTGGTTCGTGACAAGAAGATCGAAGTGACTGGCGATTTGGTGCGGCTATCCGGGCACGGTGTGGTGATGAAGGACGAAGAAGCCGAGTCGAAGCAGAAGATCGAAGACGCCTTTGCGGCGGCAGGATTGAAAGTTCCCGCGCTCCACGAAGTGATCGCGGGGCTCAAGGTGGATAAGGCTCGTGCGCAAAAAATTGTCACGCTGCTGCTGCGGGACAAGTTGCTGGTGAAGATTTCCGACGAACTGGTATTTCACCGCAGCGCGCTCGAACAGTTGCGGCGGTTGATGGCCGCGCAGAAGGCCAAATCGCCGAAGATGGATGTGGCGAAATTCAAAGAACTGACGGGAGTCAGCCGCAAGTACGCCATCCCTCTGCTCGAATATCTGGACCGGGAGCGGGTGACGAAGCGGGTAGGGGATGCGCGCGAAATTCTATAGCCACCGGTAAAAACGGATCTGCGTCACTCTGGATGGTTTTCGCTGATGCGTTGGAAATTCCGTGTGCATTCACAGCGAAGAAGCTAGATCTTTTCCTCCGGGAATTCTACTTCCAGTCCCAGCGGATCAGTGAAACGATTGGTGAGGTTCGCGAGGCCCGTCAGCAGGTGGATGTCGACGATTTCAGGTTCCGAGAAGTGCTTGCTCAGAGGCGCGAAGTCTGCGTCGGAGACGTCGTGTGGCGTGCGCGTCAGTTTTTCGACGTAGATGAGTGCAGCACGCTCTTTCTCGCTGTAGCGGGAATAATCTCCGCTCTTAAGCGCTGCCCAGTCTTCCGCGGTCAGTCCCACCCGCTTCGACGATGCGACGTGGTGCTGGGTGCAGTAGTGGCATCCGTTGATGAACGAGACGCGCAGGTAGATGAGTTCGTAAAGCTTTCGGTCCAGGGAGCGCCCCACGCTGGCGTAGAAGCTGAGAAAATTCTTAAGCATCTCCGGGCGATGCGCCAGGGCCTTCTGCGCGTTGCCGGGCTTGCCGCGAAGAGTCTTCTCGTAGATTTCCTTCACTTCGGCGGTTGCCGATTCAAGGCCGATCAGGCTGATGCGCGCCATCGAATTCTCCAAGATTGAGGGTGGGATCAATGGTCTTCATCATCGCAGATCAGATGATTTTGTGCAGGAGTCCTTCAAAAGCCGCCAGGGATTGATCCGGCAAGCGGCGGCATCCGTGCAAAGTGATCGAAAGGCCGTCGCTGCCGTTTCCTTCGCGCTCACCCTCTCGAAGATCTCGCCTACCTTCTGCCTGCGCCTCTCGTAAGATGCAGTCAAGCGGGCCAGCAAAGCCTCGCTGCGCGGCCGAACCGCATAGAAAGAGATACTTGCGACAACGTAGCCTTGCTTTTAGAGTGCGGGGTTAGGAGTCGTCCGCAATGAATATCCTGCTTTCCTTGTTCCTGCTGTTTTGGGTAGTGCCTCAAGGCGCGCCACAGCCTGATGCCGAACAGACGAAAATTCTGGCGCTGGAGAACGCGTGGAACCAGGCGGAGGAACACAAAGACGTCAAAGCACTGGACAGCTTGCTCGATTCCACGCTGGTCTATGTCGACTACGACGGTTCGATGATGGACAAGGCGCAGTTCATCGCCAGCGTGAAGGCTCCGTCGCTACATCCCGAGCAAATCGTCAACGAATCGATGACGGCGCATGTCTACAGCGACAGTGCAGTGGTAACGGGCATATATCGCGAAAAGGGTGAACGAAATGGTAAGCCCTACCAGCGTCGCGGTCGATTCACGGACACGTGGGTATATCGAGACCGGACCTGGGTGTGCGTGTCGAGCCAGTCGACACTGATCCTGCACTGAGGCGGAGACGGATTTGTTTAACCAGAATAGGGGAGGGTTCGTGAAACTAACTTTGGGGATAATCCTGGTCCTTGCGGCAGCGCCTTGGGTCCTGGCGCAAGACGACACCGAAGCGGCCACGAAGTCGAAAATCGTTGCGCTGGAACAATTGTGGAACCAGGCTTACAAATCGGGCGACACCAAGGCGCTGGATTCCATTCTCGACGACGCGATCGTTTTGGTGAATGATGATGGCTCGGTGCAGACCAAAGCCGAATTCCTGGCAAGCGTGAAATCACCCGTTCCTCAAGCCGGCGGTCAACAGCAGCAAGTCGCGCCCGAGTCATTCAACGTTCATGTATTCGGAAACGTGGCGATTGCGACCGGAGTCATGCGCGTGAAAGGCGTTGAAGGCGGCAAGCCCTACACCCGGCACGAACGCTTTGTGGATACGTGGCTGTTGAAGCACGGAACCTGGGTGTGCATCGGTACCGACGCCACGCCCGTTCAGCACTGAGCCACGATAGAATAGTTTCACCTGCCGATGCTTCACATTCGCCCTGCCACCCTTCATGATGCGGCGCTGCTGCGGACGATGATTCGCGAATTGGCGGAGTACGAGCGCCAACTCGAACTAGTGACCATCCGCGAGGAAGATCTGGCGCGGGATGGATTTGGGGAGAACCCGGGTTTCCGCGCATTCATCGCCGAGTGGGACGGACATCCAGCGGGATACGCTCTTTTTTGGATACTTTTCGACGTGGGCGGGCCGCGGATTGTTCCTGGAAGATTTGTTCGTGCGGGAGGCGTTTCGCAGTCGCGGCATTGGGAAGGCGCTGCTGGCGGCAGTGGCGCGCATTGCGGTTGAGGAGCACTGTTACGGCATACACTGGGAAGTGCTCGACTGGAACGAGAAAGCGATCGAGTTCTACCGAGCGCTGGGTGGCGACGTTTCGCGATCAGTGGAGGCCGGTGCTTCTCACCGACGAAGCTCTTCGGCGACTGGCGGAGAAGGCATGGTGAGCAACCGAGGAAAAGAACAATGCGGCATTGCCAGGCGAGCAATGGGCCGCGTAATTTGCGTACTCAGGAAAGGCCGAGACGCGAGCCAGGAAGATTCGGGAGTTTGTCGAGATGCTGGAGCGGAACGAGAGAATTCACGAGCCGCGGAAAACGCGGCGGGAATCGAAATAGGCCGAATGGCAATCATCAAGATTATCGGGGCGGGGCTGGCCGGGTCGGAGGCGGCATGGCAGTGTGCGCGGAGGGGACTGGACGTGGAACTGTTCGAAATGCGCCCGGTATGCTCGACGCCGGCTCATCAGACGGCGGACTTTGCGGAACTGGTGTGCTCGAACTCGCTGAAATCCGACAGTGAGAACACGGCTCCGTGGCTGCTGAAGGAAGAGATGCGGCGCGCCGGATCGCTGCTGCTGGAGATTGCTCGGGAATGCGCGGTTCCGGCGGGGCATGCGTTGGCGGTCGATCGCGTGACGTTTGCCGCGCGGGTGACCGAAGCAATTTCACGCGAGCCGCGAATTACGGTGCGGCGCGAAGAAGTGACGGCAGTGGATGAGTCGGAGCGACGTCACCATCATCGCTACTGGGCCGCTGACCTCGGAGGCGCTGGCTTCCGAAATTGGGCGGCTGAGTGAAGGGACAGAGAACTCGACACCTGAGCGGGCGGGGGCGCCCGCTCCACATAATCCCGCATCTGTATTTCTACGATTCGATCAGCCCGATTGTGGAGGCGGATTCGATCGACATGTCGCGCGTGTACATGGCGGCGCGGTATGACAAGGGATCGGCGGACTACATCAACTGCCCGATGACGCCAGAAGAATACGGCCGCTTTTACGATGCGCTTCTGGCAGCGCAATCCGTCGAGGAGCGCGATTGGGAGAAGCTGAACTACTTCGAGGGCTGCCTGCCGATTGAGGAGATCGCGCGGCGCGGGCGGGATACTCTGCGCTTCGGTCCGATGAAGCCGGTGGGGCTGATCAATCCGCGCACCGGCAAGATGCCCTATGCGGTGGTGCAATTGCGGCAGGAGAATCTGCGGGCTGATTCCTACAACCTGGTGGGATTCCAGAATCATTTGAAGTTTGGCGAGCAGGCGCGCGTGCTGCGGCTGATTCCGGGGCTGGAGAATGCGCGATTCCTGCGCTACGGGCAGATTCACCGCAATACCTACATCAATGCGCCGACTTTGTTGCGGGAGACGCTGCAGATGAAGGCGCATCCGCGGGTGTTTTTTGCCGGACAGATTTGCGGGGTCGAAGGCTATGTGGAGTCGATCGCGACTGGGTTGTTGGCGGGGATGCACGCCGCCGCACTGGTTTCCGGGGCCGAAATGGCTCCTGCCCCGCGGGCTTCGGCGTTCGGATCGCTCACGCACTATGTGACGCACGCGGATGCGAAGAACTTTCAGCCGGCGAATATTACGTTTGATCTCCTTCCGCCGCTGGAGAAGAAGATTCGCGATCGCAAGGAGCGGCATCGCCTGCAATGTGAGCTGGCGCTGCAAGAGTTCGACCGGTGGATGGAACGTGCTCGGCTGATTCCGCGTTCGCCGTTTGAGGTTCCGGAGAGGCGACCAACTCGCGCACCGGCGAGCCAACGGCCGCTCGCAATGACCTTTCCGCCCACTCTTTTTCTGCAACAAAAGCTCCGCCCGTTACGTATCTAACGGTAAGGCAGCCCGGGGATTACTTTCTCTTGCCGGCCGCGTCCAACCCAGTGTCATGACGGTGCGCGATCTCATTTTCGATGTCCTGCGGACCTTGTGGTCGCACAAGCTGCGCGCATTTCTCACCATGTTCGGGATTGCCTGGGGCATCGTCTCGATTGTGCTCATGGTGGCAGCCGGGGAAGGCCTGCGCAAGGGGCAGGCAGAGCAGGCGCGGAATCTGGGCAAGGATGTGATGATCGTCTTCCACGGCCGCACCAGCCTGCAGGCTGGCGGAACCCACGCGGGACGGGTCGTGCACTGGGAAGATCAGGATGTAGCGGTGGTGCAGGCGGAGTCGCCGGACTGCGAGTACGCGATTCCGGAACTCGAGCAGGACACGGTGCGTACGCACTCCAACTTCAACAACGCGGCTTTCACCGTGACGGGATCGTATCCGCCAGTTTGGCTACATTCGCAGCCTCGATGTGGGCGCAGGGCGTTTCTACGATTGGGACGACATGCGCGAGGCTCGGCGCGTGGCGTTTCTCGGGTCGGACGCGGCCAAGCAGTTGTTTCCCGGGCGCAATCCGGTGGGCGACACGATCTATCTGAACGACTTTCCTTACACCGTGATTGGCGTGATGGCGAAGAAGAAGCAGGACTCCAGCTATGACGGCTGGGACGTGAACAAAGTCTTCGTTGCCGTTTGCGGCGATGCGGCGTGATTTTCCGGACAAGCCTCCGGGGACAAATACGACGTTCGACCAGTTGCTGGTGACGCCGAAGTCGGTCGAGCAGCATGAGGCCTGCAAGCATGAGGTGCGGGCGGCGCTGGCGCGCATGCATCGCTACGATCCCAACGACAAGGAAGCGTGTCCGATCTGGGATACGGTGCAGGAGGCGCAGGCCTTCAAGACGATGACCGACGGGATGAAATTCTTTCTTGGGAGCGGTGGGGATTGTGACGCTGCTGCTGGGCGGCATCGGCGTGATGAACGTGATGCTGGTCGCGGTGCGGGAGCGGACCCGCGAGATTGGCGTGCGCAAGGCGATTGGCGCTCCGGCAGGAACGATTCTGCGGCAGTTCTTTATTGAGGCGCTGATCATCGCCCTGTTGAGCGGAGGAATTGGGCTGGGCGTGGCGTTTGGATTTTGCGCGCTGGTGAACATGCTGCCCATGCCGGACTTTTTTGCGGGACTGATGCCGAGTTGGAGTTCGGGTTTGATCGCGGCCGGACTGCTGGGAGCGATTGCGGTGGGAGCGGCGCTGTATCCGGCGCGGCGGGCGGCGTCGATTGATCCGATTGAGGCGTTGCGGTATGAGGCGGGCGGATAAGAGGTTGAACCACTGAAGGACACGAAGGTTCACGAAGGAAGATTTGGCTTGCGAGTTCGTGGTACTTCGTCCCCTGTGGCTTAGAATTCATAGGCATGCTGATTGAAATCATTCTCGAAGCCTGGATCGCGCTGAAGCGCAACGTGACGCGCAGCTTCCTCACCATGCTGGGGATTGTGTGGGGCATTGCGACGGTGACGCTGTTGATCGCGTATGGCAGCAGTTTCCGCAGTGTGCTGGTGCATGGATTTGATGCATTCGGCAAGAGCGTGGTGATTTGCTGGCCGCAGCAGACCAGCGAGCAGCCGGGCGGACAGAGCGCCGGAAAGAAAGTTGTTCTGGAGCAGGCGGATCTGGACATGGTGAAGGCAGACGGCTCCGCTGGTGAAGCATGTTTGCCTCGAAACGGTGCGGCGCCCGGGAATCGCTTATGGCGACCGCATGGTGGGGACGGCGCCGGTGCGCGGAGTTTGTCCGGAGTATGGCGAGATGCGGAATGAAGTTCCATCGGAAGGCCGTTGGATTAATGCCGAGGATGAACTGGAACGGCGGCGCGTGATCTTTCTGGGCGGACGGCTGAAGGAGAAATTTTTCAGCGGGCGTCCGGCGGTGGGCGAAACGGTGCAGGTTTCCGGCGTGCGCTTCACGGTAGTCGGCGTGATGGCGCGAAAAATTCAGCTCAGCAATTATTTTTCCAGCGACGACGAATCCTCGTGGATTCCGTATTCGGCGGCGGGCGATTTGTGGAATACCCGCTATGCGGCGGTGATGGTGTTTGAGCCGATCGCGCCCCAGTTTGAAAAGAAGGCGATGGCGCAGGTGCTGGCGGCGGTGGCGACGCGGCAGAATTTTTCGCCCACCGATCCCAAGGCATTCCAGATGTTCGGGCGGGATGAATTTCGTCCGGTCATTGACGCGCTGACGATTGGGCTGCAGGTGCTGCTGACGTTCATTGGAACGTTGACGCTCGGAATCGGCGGCGTAGGCGTGATGAACATCATGCTGGTTTCGGTGGACGAGCGCATTCGCGAGATTGGATTGCGGCGCGCGCTGGGAGCGCGCAAGCGTCATATCAAGCTGCAATTCCTGGCGGAGACGCTTCTGATCATGCTGCATCGGCGGCGCGATCGGCGTGCTGCTGTCCTATTTCATCGCGTGGGCCGTGGGCACGCTGCCCATGATGGGGCCGTTGTTTGAAGACGATTCCGGGCAGGGCGACATTCATCTGCGAATCTCGATGATGACCGTCATCCTTTCCACCGCAGTGTTGCTGCGTGGTTGGTGTGATCAGCGGCCTGGTGCCGGCGATGCGGGCGTCGAAGCTCGATCCGGTGGAAGCACTGCGATACGAGTAGATCAGAGAGCGACAGCCGCTCGGCCCTTCCGATTCACGGTTGCGCAGGCTTGAGCTTCGCAGTTTTTCCGTGCGGCCAGGAGAATCGGCGGCCGACGATGCATTTCACGATCAGGTGATCGGTCGAGCGCGTCGCGCCGATGCCCACTCCGAAGTTGAACTCCCACTCGGGGGCGAAATCCACGTCGATCGAGGGGAAGAATTGCTGCTGCTGATCTCGGAGCGCGTCAAAGCCCGACAACGATCCGTAAGCGGCGTAATACTCCAGTCCGCCGGCGATCTTTTTGGTGAAGTCGTAACTGACTTTCACGTTGGGGGAGAACGTCACGCCCTGGTTCACGCCTGGGCCGTGAAACGAGCGATCCAGCGCGGGATTAAAAGCCAAATACCAGGGACCGATCTTCTTGTCGATGATGGGGCGGATTTCCCACGTCCACGTGTCGGGCGAAAATGCGGCGCGCTGGTAGCCGATCTCCGTGGACAGGCTCACTCCTACCGGCCAATGCCATTTCTCTGGAACGCGCACGCGCGGGCGAATGTGATCGCCCACCCATTGCCATCCGCCGTCGGGCTGGATGCTCGAAAAAACGTAAAAGCCAACCTCAGACCAGTCGTTGATTCCTTGCGTGATTTCCAGCGTTTCGTGCATGGCGTGGTTTGTGGGAAACATGCCGTCTTGCACGGTCTTGCTGCCGTCAACCGTGAAATTGGAGTGGATCTCGACCATGGTGGATCGCGGCGCAACGGTTTCGGAGCCATAGACCTGAATTTCGTAATTGTCCTGCGCGCGGGCGAGTGGAGACGAGGAAGGCGGTGGCGAAGAGCGATGAGGATGCGATCGCGAATTGAGTCATGGGTCCAACGGGTCATGCCTGAATGACTTGCGCAGCGGCCGCTCGTTCCTGCGCGCGACCGTCTGCGGTCCAATGATGCACGGTCATTTTCGGGAAGATGCAAGACACGAGGCCGTTGACATCGCTTGTCGTGCGATGGCTGGGATAGGACGAGCAGACTGCCATCTGAATGCCGCGAACGAGGGAACTCTGCGGTGGCGAAGGTGTCTGATGTTGCAGACACGCGCGTGCCTGAGAGGAGCAACTCAATGGCGTTCTCAATGGCAGGCGGGGGTCCGTCCGGTCCGCAGATTAACGTCACACCGCTGATTGACGTGCTGCTGACGCTGATCATCATGTTCATGCTGGTGGTGTCGATGGACAAGAGTGCCAGGAGAAAAGGCGCAGATTCCACAGCCGGATCAAAAGGATGCAACGGCCGCACCTCCGCCGCGCACGATGGTGATCCAGGTCGTGTGGACGGCGAAGGATACAGCCACCCACGGTGAAGATTAATCAGGAAGATGTGCGGTGGGAAGATCTTGAGTCGCGACTGGCGCAGATTTATCTGAAGCGCGCGGAGAAAGTGGCGTTCGTGCGCGGCGATGCTGATGTGGATTTTCAGTATGTAGCCGACGTGATCGATCTGGCGCATCACGCGGGCGTGCAGCGGATCGGGTTGCTGACGCAGGATCGGATGGTGGAGGGGGAGTGATTTCCAGCTCAGCCGTGCGCATCCAGCGAAAGTTACGGCGGTGACCTTTCGTTGCCTGTACAGTGTGCTGAAATGGAGTCAGAAACGGGTGCGCGCTATGCTACCGAAATCTTGAACATCGGGCAAAACTCTTCAGAGAGTTCAACACGCTGCAGTTCGCGAGTGAATCATGGCGATGGTCGTGTTCGTCATGCTGCTTGTATTCATGACGATGCCTCACCATACCTCCACGGAGCGAGCGCCGACCTGCCCAAGGCCTTGCATCCAGTCTCAATGCCGGGCGCACTGAGAGAAGACTGCGATGCAAGATCACAGTCACGCGCGACGGCCACGTTTATTTCGGGACCGACCAGAGTCGCATCGGCCAGTTACTTGCCGGGAAAGATTGCGAGAGTGCTTGAAGGATCGCGGCCGTCGAACGCAAGGTTTACATCGTCGCGGACATGCGCGCCGACGTGGGGCAGCCGTAAGCTGGTGCTGGACGGCGTGCGTTCCTCCGGGATCATCAGAGTCGCATTTCTGGTCGATCAGCGCCATTCCGATCCGTCACACAATAGCCGGCGAGGGCTTCGTCCGAATCGGACAGCCGAGGCGGCTGTCCCCACATCGAGTCCTTTCGCCTCTACGAATCCCTTGCTCTGTTCTTGATCCAGATCGGCGTGCCGACAAAGCCGAAGGCTTCGCGGATCTGATTTTCCAGGAATCGCTGGTAGGAGAAGTGCAGCTTCACGGCGCGGTTGGTGAAGAGCACGAACGTGGGCGGCGCGACTGAGGCCTGCGTCATGTAGAGAATCTTCACGCGCTGGCGCATGGGGACGGAGGCGCGCTCGAAGTCCACGCGCTCGATGAAGCGGTTCATTTGCGATGTGGTCACGCGCTTGCGGCGCTCGGTGGCAACTTCTTCGAGCAGCGGGAAGATCTTCTCGGTGCCTTTGCCGCTCTGGGCGGAGATGAAGACGATGGGCGCGTAGTTCAGGAACTTCAGTTCGTAGCGCAGGCGCTGCTCGTAGGCGTCGCGGTCGCCGGGGCGCTTGCTTTCGCGCATGCGTTCGGCCTTGGTGGGGCGCGCGGCCTTCTCTTTGCCGCTGATCACCAGATCCCATTTGTTGACGACGATGATGATGGAGCGGCCACTCTCGTGGGCGTATCCCGCGATGGAGGCGTCGAGTTGGCTGACGCCTTCGGTGGCGTCGATGACGAGCAGCGCAATGTCGGCGCCTTCGAGATGCTTGCGCGCCATCACGACCGAAAGCTTTTCGGCCATCAGGTGCGTCTTGCCTTTGCGGCGGATGCCGGCGGTGTCGATGAAGCGGAAGCGGCGTCCGTTGTGCTCGACGATTTCGTCGACCGCATCGCGCGTGGTGCCGGGGATGGGCGAGACGATGGCGCGGTCGGAAGAGGTCAGGCAATTCAGCAGCGTCGACTTGCCCACGTTGGGATGGCCGATGATGGCGACTTTGATTTCGTGGACGCGTGCTTCGGCTTCGGAAGTCGGCTCTTGCGGTTCTCGACGGAATCCTCTGTGTCCTCTGTGGTTCAAGGCTTCTGGAGCTGGCAGACTCTCGACAACCGCGTCGAGCAAATCGTCGATGCCGCGGCCGTGCTCGGCGGAGATCGGGGAACATCTGCTGCACGCCGAGGCGATGAAAATCGTCGATCAGCGACGATTGCTTTTCGCTGTCGACCTTGTTGACGGCGAGGAACAGCGGCCGGTTGGCCTTGCGCAGCAGGCGCACCAGTTCAAGGTCAGGGCCGGCGAGTTCGGTGCGTCCGTCGATCGACCATGATGATGGCGGCGGCCTCGTCGAGCGCGACGCGGGCCTGGCGGTAGATCTCTGACGGGATCAAATCTTTTTCTTCCGGCAGAATGCCGCCGGTATCGACGATGCGCAGTTGCCGGCCGCCCCATTCCGCGTCGCCATAGAGGCGGTCGCGCGTGATGCCGGGCTCGTCGCCGACGATGGCGCGGCGCGAGCCCACGATGCGGTTGAAGAGCGTGGACTTGCCTACGTTGGGGCGTCCCACGATGGCGACTGTGGGAATGCCGGCGGCGGTGGTGGCGAGAGTGCTGGTCGAGTTGTAAGTAGGCTGGGTCAAAGTGAGGTCTTAATGTGGGGACAGCCGCCCTCGGCTGTCCGGCCGCCTCGTAGAGTCGGCGGCGCCGTCACGACTGCCAGACCATTGAGGCTGCGGTTCAGGACAGCCGATGGCGACTGTCCCCACATGAGCTGTGTCGCTGCGAGCGGCTGAAGTCGCTATTATAGAGACTCCTGTGGCTTTGAGTTCCCAGCCCGCGTCCTCCGCCTCGCCGAACCGCTCCGCCCCCAGCGGCAAGGACGCTTCGCTGCACCAATTCTTCGCCCCCGGTGGAGTGCTGTCGCGCACGCATCCGGCGTATGAATTCCGCCGCGGGCAGCTGCAGATGGCGCAGGCCGTCGAGCAGGCGCTGGAAGAAAAGCGCCACCTGATCGTGGAAGCGGGCACGGGCACAGGCAAGACGCTGGCGTACCTGATGCCGGTGATCCGGTCGGGGAAGCGCGTGATCATCTCGACCGGGACGAAGAATCTGCAGGAGCAGCTTTTCTACAAAGACGTGCCGTTTCTCGAGCAGGCGCTGTATGGAGAAACGTCCGAGCTCGCGGCTCTCCGTCTGCTACATGAAGGGCCGCAACAACTATTTGTGCCGCAAGAAACTGTACGACCTGACCGATCAGCCCGTGCTGAGCGGCCTGGAAGAGATCGAGCAATATCGCGCCATCGCCGCGTGGGAGAAGACCACTGCAACGGGCGATCGCGCCGAACTGGCGGAACTGCCCGAGGCGAGCCTGCTGTGGCACAAACTCGACGCGCGCGCCGATGCCTGCACCGGTCAGAAGTGCAGCGAGTGGGAGCGCTGCTTCATCACCGAAATGCGGCGGCAGGCGATGGAGAGCGACATCATCATCGTCAACCATCACCTGTTCTTTGCCGATCTCGCGATCAAGCTGCAGGCCGAAGGAGCGCCGGATGCGGGCATTCTGCCAGAGGCGGCTGCGGTGATTTTCGATGAGGCGCATGAACTGGAGGATGTGGCGGGAAACTATTTTGGCATTTCGGTCAGCAATCTGCGGGTGGAGGAACTGGCGCGGGATGTCGAGAATTCGATGCAGCACAACCGCATGCTTTCGGCATCGCTGTCGGGAGCACTGGGGAGTTTGCGGGAGCGGTCGCAATTCTTCTTCTCGCTGCTGCCGCCCGGGGATGGACGGTTTGCGTTCGAGACCCGCCGCGAATTTCTGGAGGAAAACGGAGACGAATTTGTGGCGCTGAATCAGGCGCTGACCCGGCTGGCGGGAGAACTGGAAGGCCTGCCGCAAAAGCCGGAAGAGATATTCAACTTCGTCCGCCGGGCGCAGGAGATTCAGGTGCAGCTCGGATTTGCGCTGGAATCCGAAGATCGCAACACAGTCTTCTGGATCGAGCGGCGGGGAGGGCGCTGGGGACCGCGGGGCGCGGCTTCGCAGGTGGTCTGAAGGATCCACGCGCGGACGACAAAATGTGTTTCTGCAGGCGACGCCGATTGATGTTGGCCCCATCCTGCGCGAATGCCTGTGGTCGAAGCTGGAGTGCGCCGTGCTGACTTCCGCGACGCTGGCCGTGGGCGGAGGGTTTGAGTACATCCGGCAGCGGCTGGGCATGGAGCATGCGCGCGAGTCGGTGCTGCCTTCGCATTTCGACTATGAGAGCCAGGCGCTGTTGTATGTGCCGCCGGACCTGCCTGATCCGCGCACGCCGCAATTTACGGCCAAAGCGGCAGAGCGCATTCGCAAGCTGCTCGAGATCACGCGCGGGCGCGCTTTCGTCCTCTTCACCAGCTACGCGCAGATGAATGACATTTATCAGCGACTGCTGGGCGAAGTGGAGTTCCCCATGCTGCGGCAGGGCGATGCGCCGAAAAGCGCGCTGCTCGAGGAGTTTCGGCTGACCCCGAATGCGGTGCTGTTTGCGACGTCGTCGTTCTGGCAGGGCGTGGACGTGCAGGGCGAGCAACTGAGTTGCGTGATCATTGACCGCCTGCCTTTTGCCGTGCCCAGCGATCCGGTCGTCGCGGCACGGGTGAAGGCGATTGACGCCGACGGCGGCAATGCGTTCTTTCAATATCAGGTGCCGGCCGCGGTGATCACGTTGAAACAAGGCTTCGGACGCCTGATCCGCTCGCTGCACGATCGCGGACTGCTGGTGCTGCTCGATAACCGGATTCTGAAGAAGCAGTACGGGCGCGTCTTCATCGAGAGCCTGCCGAATTACAAGAAGACGACCGAAATGCGGGTGGTGGAAGAATTCTTCGGAGTGGGAGGATAATTCCTCGAGCTCGTGCAGCAGCCTCATTCCCGCGGCAGCGGCAGCTTTATCGAAGCTAAGGCCATATTGGCATTCGTCCGCGTGTCCGCAGCGCTCGATCAAACAGTCGAGAAATTTGCGCGACTGACGTGAAACTTGAGCAACGCTTGGGAGACTATCTCGGCACGTTCAATAGTCAACTCCCGGCTCCGCAGCAATCTCTCCAGGACGTGCTCAAGCTCCGATGTTTGTTGAATCGGTAGGAGAAGTGCAGCACCCACACCAATTCCGGAATGACCACCAGGGAGAGAAAGCCCCGGTGACTCGGAAGACAGTGAATCCATGACCTTCACCGCTGCTGCGGCTTGCGCAGGATGGTCTTGCGCTGACATAGCGGACACAGAATATTTGTGTCGAGACCGATCATCGAGAACGTGAAGCGCCTTTCGCGATTGCCCGTTCCATCTCTTCAAGAGATACCGGCTTGCATCTCCTGCCCCGAAACAGTCCCTTCAGTTCGCGTACCGACCCGGTGGCTGGCACGATGGCGAACTCCTTCTTCTCGGTTTCTACAAACTCGATCTCGGTCGCCTGGGTCCCGACCCAGAGCCTCTCGAACCTTGACAGGCATGGTAATTTGCCCTTTGGAGGTAATCGGTGGCCGACGCCATTGGAACTCCTTACTTACTGTCTCAATTCCTTACATTATAGTAAGTATTCCATAGTCAACTAAATACTATTTTCTTCCCTCCGCTGCAGCCTCTCCTGTCGCCGGCACCACCTGCACCACAATTCCCGACGGCTCCGCCTTGGTGTGATACACGCGCTCGGTTGCTTTCACGAAGTCAGACGGCTTGGCGTCGGGGATGTTCACGAAGGTCTGCGGATTGCGGTCGGTGAGCGGGAACCATGAGCTTTGGATCTGCACCATGATGCGGTGTCCGCGGCGGAAGGTATGGTTGATGTCCTGCATGGTGAAGTTGATCTCTTCCACCTTTCCGGGCGTGAACGGTTCGGGCTTTTCAAAGCTGTGGCGGAACTTTCCGCGGAAAGGCTCGCCGCGCACCAGTTGCTGATATCCCCCCATGGTGAACGCCGGCGCGGGCACGTCCTTTCGGGGCTTGTCGCGATCTTCGGGTCGAGGTGCGTCCTGCTTGCTGTCGGGATAATCGGGCGGATAGACGTCGATCAGCTTCACGTCCCAGTCGGAATCTGTGCCGCTGGTCGAAACGAAAAGGCGAGGCGAGATCGGCCCGGCGATGGTCACGTCTTCCTGCAGCACCGGCGTCTCGTAGACCAAGACGTCGGTGCGGCTGTCGGCGAAGCGCTGGTCCGAGAGCATGTATTCCTGAGGCACATTCAGCGCAGCGTAATTCACAAACGGCACGGGCTTGGCCGGATCGCTGACGTATTCATCGAATGCCGCAGTCTCCGCTGCGGGCGCATCGAACGAAAGACCGCCGCCAGGCTGGAGGTAGAGAGTTTTCGGTTCAGCATTCTTTGGCGGCCAGGCAGAATATTGCCGCCAGACGTTCGTCCCGGTTTCGAAGACATAGGCTTTCGGAAGCTTGGCGTCTCCCGCGCCTTTGAGGTACTGCTCGAAGAACGGGAAGAGAATGTTCTTCCGGTAATACTCGCCGGTGTTCGAGGCGAATTCCACCCGTCCCAGATGGTCGCCGTCATATCGCGCCCAACCGCCGTGCACCCAGGGGCCGACGACGAGTGCGTTGAAGATCCCGGGATTGTTCTTGTCGATCGAATGAAAGGTTGAGAACGGGCCCTGCAAGTCCTCGGCGTCGAACCAGCCGCCCACGGTGAGCACGGCGCAGTGAATGTTCTTCATGTGCGGCGCCAGATTGCGCGCTTTCCAGTAAGTCGTCGTAGGTGTCGTGCTTGACCTGGTCGTCCCAAAGCGCGCTCTTGCCTTCGAAATACTTCCGCAAATTCGACAGGGGGCCGGCGTTCAGATAGAACTCGTAGGCGTCTTTGGTTCCCCAATCGAAGGGCACGAATGTTTTCGGCGGGAGCTGCGGGTTCTCCTGAGGCTTGAATGACTGTAGAAACCGAAGTTCGCCGCCAGCATGAACGCGCCGCCGTGGTAGGCGTCGTCGCCCATGAAAAGGTCGGTCATGGGAGCCTGCGGCGAAGCGGCCTTCAGCGCCGGATGCGAATCGATGATGCTGGCCGACGTGAAGAATCCCGGATACGAGATTCCCCAGATCCCAGCATTGCCGTTGTTGTTCGGCACGTTCTTGAGCAGCCAGTCGATGGTGTCGTAGAGGTCGCTGCTGTCGTCCACGTCCTGGTTCGACTTCTTGTTGTCGATGTGCGGGCGCATCTCGAGGAATTGGCCCTCCGACATGTAGCGGCCGCGGACGTCCTGAAACACGAAGATGTATCCCGCCTTGTCGAAGTCCGGCGAAGGACCGAGTTGCGTGCGGTATAGGTCGACGCCGTAAGGGCCGACGCTATAGGGCGTGCGGTCGATCAGGAACGGATAAGGGCGTGAGCTGTCCTTCGGCACGTAGACGGAGGTGAACAGGTGCACGCCGTCGCGCATCGGGATCCTGTATTCATACTTCGTGTAGTGCTCTTTGACGTCGAAGTCCGGCGCGTCGGGACGGTTCTGAGCGAAAAGACCTGCCGTCACAGTCAGGGTAAACAGCAACAGCATCGAGGATTTCCGACGCAGCATGCGTGCTCCTTGGGATGTAATAGCAATTAGGCAAGCTACATTCGGCCGGGGAATCGAGTCAAGCGGATTGCTCCCGCAGCGCCATTCCGGCGGTACAATAGATGTTTCGCCATAGAGCGCAGCCGGCCTGTATTCACGCCCGAGCTGCTGGGGGAGCATGTTCGAAGTCACGGTCGAAGACACGTTTGCCGCGGGTCACTACCTGCGCAACTACAAGGGCAAGTGCGAGAATCCGCACGGCCACAACTACAAGATCCGGGTGACGCTGGCCGGCGCCGAACTGGACAAGGCGGGCTTGCTGCTCGATTTCAAAGACCTGCGCGAAGTGATGAAGCACGTCATCGAGCGCCTCGACCACCAGATGATCAACGAGATCGAGCCGTTCACTGTGATCAATCCGTCGGCCGAGAATCTGGCGAAGTATTTCTACGATGAGTCGAATACCCGGCTGCAGAGCGTGACCAACGGCCGCGTGCGAGTGAAGGATGTGACCGTGTTCGAGACCGACACGACCACGGCGAAATACTCGGAATAACAGTTGCCAGTCACCAGTGCGGGCGGGACGCCGCACCTCAGCCGCCGGGACGGCAGCGCTACTATGCAGATCACCGAAATCTACAAATCGCTGCAGGGCGAGTCGACGCATGCGGGGTTGCCGTGTGTCTTCGTGCGCCTGACGGGATGCAATCTGCGCTGCTCCTGGTGCGACAGTGAGTACACCTTCCAGGGCGGGCGCAAGATGACGGTCGAAGAAGTGCTGGACGAAGTCTCGCGCCTGAGTCCGGCTGGCGGCCTGGTCGAGATCACCGGCGGCGAGCCCATGCTGCAGGAGCGGGAGGTCGTGCCCCTGATGCAGCAACTGCTCGACGACGGCTACAAGTGCTGCTCGAAACCAGCGGAGAGCGGCCACTGGAGCGGGTTCCGGCCAGTGTCATCAAGATCGTCGACGTGAAGTGCCCGAACTCGGGCGAGGCCGACACGTTTCGCATGGAGAATCTGGAGGCCCTGACCCCGCACGACGAAATCAAGTTCGTCCTGAGCAGCCGCGCCGATTACGACTTTGCCCGCGACTTTACCCAGCGGCACAATCTCGCCGAGCGGGTGAACGCGGTCCTGTTTTCGCCTGCATTCCGCAAAGACGCGACCGGCGCGCGCGACAGTTCGCACTGCCTGCTCGATCCCCAGGAACTGGCGGAGTGGATGCTCGCCGACAATGTTCCCGCCCGGCTCGGCCTGCAGTTGCACAAGTTCATCTGGGACCCGGCGGTGAAGGGAGTTTGAGGAATTGCTGATTGTTGTGTTCTGATGGTTGATTGAAAACCAGATCGCAATCGATTCTGGGACTTGAAGTCAACAATCAGCAATCAGCAATCAGCAATCGTCATGATGCCAAGCTCGAAGAAATCGCGCGCCGTTGTCCTGCTCAGCGGAGGCATGGATTCCTGCGTTTGCGCGGCCCTGGCGGCGCGCGACCACGACGCGGCGGCCGTTCACATCAGCTACGGCCAGCGCACCGAGGAGCGCGAGCGGCAGTCGTTTCTCGCCATCTGCCAGCGTCTGAAGCATTCACGACAAGCTCATGGTCCGCAACGAGGCCCTGCGGGCCATTGGCGGCTCGGCGCTCACCGACGACGCCATTGCGGTGCCCACGGCCGAGCAAGCCGGCCACACGGTTCCCGTCACCTATGTCCCTTTCCGCAATGCGCATTTCCTGGCTGTCGCGGTGAGTTGGGCCGAGGTGCTGGGTGCGGAAAAGGTGTACATTGGCGCGGTTGAGCCCGACAGTTCGGGCTATCCGGATTGCCGTCCCGCGTACTACAAGGCGTTCAATGAAGTGGTAAAGCAGGGCACGAAGGAAGGCCAGATTGAAATTGTCACTCCGCTGATCGCCATGCGAAAAGCCGAGATTGTGCGCCTTGGCCTTGAACTGGGTGCGCCCTTCGATTTAACTTGGTCATGTTACAGCCGCGAGGATCGGGCCTGCGGGATCTGCGACAGTTGTGTGTTGCGCCTGCGCGCCTTTGCAGCGGCGGGAGCGCCGGATCCGATTCCGTACGCGGCGCGATAGATATTGGGTTGGTAGATTTTCTGACGGTAAAGTTTTCGTCAATCGACTTCTTTAGGATTCGGCCAGCAAAATTCGAATTTGCCGGGAGGCAAAATGAAAAAGTATTTCGCAATCTTTCTATTCGTAGTACTGGCGCTGGGACTGTGCGTGCCTCCGGTCTTCGCCCAGGCTTCGGGAACGGTCAAGGGCGTGTGAAAGACGCCCAGGGCAACCCCATCGTCGGACGGAGTGGTGGTCTGGGCCAATCAGGACAATGGTCAGAAATACAATCTCAAGACCAACAAGAAAGGCGAATATTTTTCGCTGGGACTCTCCCCTGGCAAGTACAACGTCACGCTGTACAAGAGCGCCGACGATCTGAAGGCGGGCAAGGAAATGTTCCACCAGAACGGCTTCCCGGTTCAACTCGACGAGAATACGCTGGATTTCGACCTCAAGAAGGAACAGGAAAGCAGCGCCAAGGGGCAGGGGCTCACTCCCGAGCAGTTGAAGCAGATGCAGGAGCAGCAGGCCAAGGCAGCCAAGGAAACCAACACCGTCAAAGCTCTCAACGAGAAGCTGAACGCGGCCAAGACTGCCGCCGACGCCGGCGACTTGACACCGCGATCGCGGCCCTGAACGAAGCCAACCAGGTGGACCCAGGCCGCGATCTGGTCTGGTTCAAACTGGCCGACTATTACCGCTTGTCGGCGCCCAAGCAGACCGATCCGGCGGAAAAGCAAAAGCGTTACGCCTCGGCCATCGAGGCCTATCAGAAGGCGATCGATCTCAAGAAGTCCGCCACCAACGATAAAGACCCCAATGCGGCCAAGAACCTCGCCGCCTACTACAACAACCTGGCGGAAGCCTATGCCAAGGCCAACAAAGTGGATGACGCGGTCAAGACCTACGAACTGGCCGCCCAGGCTGATCCGACCAATGCCGGGCAGTACTACTTCAATACCGGGGCCGTGCTTACCAATGCCGGCAAGGTCGACGATGCCCTCGCAGCTTTCGACAAGGTGATTGCCGCCGATCCCAATCGAGCCGATGCCTACTATTGGAAGGGCGTGAACATGATCGGCAAAGCCACCCTGCAGGGCGACAAGATGGTGGCGCCTCCCGGAACCGCCGATGCGTTTCAGAAGTATCTGGAACTGCAGCCCACCGGCACCTATGCGGATGCGGCCAAACAGATGCTGACCAGCATCGGGTCGTCGGTGGAGACCAGCTTCGGCAACAAGAAGAAGCCGCCGAAGAAGTAGATTATCCTGTCTAGATACAACCACTTGCAGGCATCAGAGGGGCGGCTCCAGGAGCCGCCCTTCTGTCGCTTCCGTCCGCAGGTTACGAAGGGCTATGTACTTGCTGTCCTTCGCGCCCGGCCCGCTGCGCGGTACAGTTAACTATCTGAGTTTTCTTCCAGTTCTGTGGTGCGTGCGATTCCTGAGGTGTGAGGACGAATGGCAGCACCAACCATTGCTCCAATTTCTGTTGCGTTAGAAGGTTTCTCTGGAAGCGGCCGAGTCGCGACTCCGGCTCTGCTGGGCGCCATGCTGCGTGCCGCCGAGAAGATCAGCGACCTGATCTTCTCTCCCGGACGTCCGCCGCAGGTCCAGGTCTACGGGCAGATGATTCCGGTGCAGGTGCCCGGGCTCACCTTGCTCACGCCTGACGACACGCGCCACATCGCCGCCGACCTGATTGGCGACAACAAGCAGGCGATCACGACCCTGCGCGAGCATGGGGCTTGCGACATTTCCTTCGGACTGCCCGGCCTGGCGCGGTTCCGCGTCAACATTTTCATTCAGCGCGGCAGTTGCGCCGTGGTGATGCGCGTCATTCCCACCGCCATTCCCGACTTTGCGTCCCTGCGCCTGCCGCAGCAGTTGTCGGAAGTGACCAAGCTGCAGCGATGGAATTGTGCTCGTGACCGGGGCGGCCGGGTCCGGCAAGTCCTCCACGCTGGCGGTGCTGCTCGACAGCATCAACCGCGAGAAGTACTACCACATCATCACCATCGAAGATCCCATCGAGTTTCTGCACAATCACAAATGCTCCACGATTCATCAGCGGGAACTGCACAGCGACACGCCCGAGTTTTGCCCATGCCCTGCGTTCGGCGATGCGGCAGGCCCCGAAAGTCATTCTGGTCGGCGAAATGCGCGACCGCGAGACCATCGAAATCGTGCTCGAAGCGGCCGAGACCGGACATCTGGTGTTCTCCAGTCTGAACACGATGGATGCCTCGAAGACCGTGGAGCGCGTCGTCAGTTCGTTCTCGCCTGCGGAGCAGCAGTCGGTGCGCGAGCGTTTTGCCAAGTCGTTCCGCTACATCATCTGCCAGCGACTGATGTCGAAAGCCGATCGCAGCGGGCGCGTGGCCGCCTTCGAAATCCTCAAAGCCAATGCCCGCACCCGCGAGTGCATCGAAAAAGGCGAGCGCGAAAACAAGACTCTTCTCGACGCCATGAAGGCCGGCGCCTCCGAAGGCATGCAGCATTTCGACGGCGAGATCGCACAACTGGTGCAGGACCGCGTGGTCGATCTCGAAACCGGCCTCTCCTTCGCCAGCAATCCGGCGGTTCTGGGCCAGGAACTGGCGCGGTAAGATTTCCAACGCCGCACCCTCGACGCCGCACTCCTTTCCCTGTCGTATCATCTCTCCATGTCCGCCCCGCCCGTCAATTCCACTGTCCTGAGCTTTGAAGATGCGCGCCGCGTGGTCGAGGAGCAGGCGGCGCTGGTTCAGGCCAGCGGAACGGAATCCGTTGATCTGCTCGCCGCGGCAGGCCGCGTCGCTGGCCGAGCCTGTCGCGGCGGATCGCGACCTTCCTCCGTTTCCGCGATCCACTCGCGATGGCTATGCTGTGCGATCCGCAGACTTGTCCCAACTCCCCGCGACGCTCGATGTGATCGGCGAAATCAAAGCGGGCGAGACGCTCGACAGAATCCCAGCCCACATCGGCAGCGGAGCAAACCGTGTCCATCATGACCGGCGCCCCGGTCCCCGCCGGTGCGGACGCGGTGGTGATGGTCGAGTACACGTCGCAGCATGGCAAACAGGTCGAGATCACCAGGAGCGTGGTGCCGGGAGAGAACATTGTTCCGCGCGGCGCCGAAGCGCGGCAGGGCGCCCCGTTGCTCGATCGCGGTCTCCGGCTGAACGAGGCGGCCATCGCGCTGGCCGCATCCGTGGGCAAATCCCAGTTGCAGGTGTACAAGCGTCCGCGAGTTGCCGTGCTGACCACGGGGGACGAGATTGTGGACATCGAAGCCGCTCCCGGCCCGACCCAGATTCGCAATTCGAACAGCTATTCGCTCGCGGCGCAGATTCGCCGCGCGGGCGGTGAACCGGTGCTGCTGCCCGTTGCGCCCGACGAACCGCAAGGACTGCGCCGCCTGATCGAAGAAGGCCTGCAGTCCGACCTGCTGCTCCTGACCGGCGGAGTCTCCATGGGCCGCTACGATCTGGTCGAGCAGGTGCTGGCAGAGATGCAAGCCGAATTCTTCTTTACCGGAGCAAAAATCCAGCCGGGACGCCCGGTCGTGTTCGGCAAGTGTGGCGCGGGCACTCCTGCCGCGCCGAAGCTCAGCGCCGCAGCCGGTACCTACTTCTTCGGCCTCGCCTGGGAATCCGGTCTCGACCATGGTGACGTTCGAACTCTTCGCGCGCCCCATGCTTGAGGCGTTAGCGGGGCAGTCTCCGCGCAAGCTGCTATTTCTTCATGCGCGGCTGAAGACGGAGATCCGCATCAAGACCGGGCTCAAGCGTTTTCTTCCCGCGATCCTTTCCGGCGAGTTCGAAGACTCGGAGGTGGAGCTGGTCGCGTGGCAGGGATCCGGCGACATTGCCGCGACCGCGCGCGCAAATTGCTACATCGTCATTCCCCCGGACCGCGAGCACATTCCGGCAGGCGATTGGTTCGCGGTGATGATGCGGTAATCGTGCCAAGGACAAGGCGTAGCAACCAACGTCTCGACGACTGCGCTCTCCATGTAAGATAGAGCTATCGCATGGCGAAGAAACTCTCCCATTACGACCGCGCGGGCCGCGCCCGGATGGTCGATGTTTCCGGCAAACCTGCAACGCAGCCGCGAAGCCGAAGCCAGCGCTTTTGTCGCGATGAATCCCGAAGTGCTCGCGGCGCTGCCCAACAATCCCAAAGGCGATCCGCTGGAAGTAGCGCGCATTGCCGGCATCATGGCAGCGAAGCGGACCGCGGAACTGATCCCCATGTGCCATCCGCTCCCCCTCGCGCTCGTTGATGTCGATGTGCGGCTGTGCGAGAATGGCGTCGCTATTACCTCCAAAGTCGCGACCACTGCCGAGACCGGCGTGGAGATGGAGGCCCTGGTCGCCGCCAGCGTTTCCGCGCTGACGATTTACGACATGCTCAAGGGCGGCGGAAAAGAAATTGAGATTCGGGAGATTGTGCTGGAGCGGAAGAGCGGCGGGAAGAGCGGGGAGTACCGGCGGGCGAAGTAACACCTGCGAATTTCATGGCGAATAACGTCAAGCTGCTGGTGGTGGACGACAATCCGATGGTGCTGGCGATGTTGCAGCAGGCGTTGGCTCCGCTGGCGCAGGTCACGACCGCAACCGACGCTGCGGACGCGCTGTTGAAGGCGGTCGACGATGTTCCGGACCTGCTGGTGTGCGACTACCGCATGCCGGGGATGGACGGGCGGCAGCTGGTCGAGAAGCTGAAGAGCCGGCCCGCCACCGCGAATTTTTCCACGGTGTTGATGGCCAGCAAGGCGGACATCGCGGAGCGGCTTTCGCCGCAGGACGCGGCGGATGACTATCTGGAGAAGCCGTTTTTCCTGAAGGATGCCACGCGCCGCATCAAGCGCATGATGGACCGCATTGCGCTCGAGAAGATGGCGAAGACTGCGCCCAAGGATGGAGTGGTGCGCGGGAGTCTGGCGCAGATGAACGTGATCGACCTGATGCAGTCGCTCGAGATGGGGCGCAAGAGCTGCCAGCTCTCGCTGAGCAATGAAGGCGAAAGCTGCGAAGTGTTTTTTGCCGAAGGCCAGGTGAAACACGCGACCTATGGAGCGCTGGTAGGCGACGAGGCCGTGTTCAAAGTGCTGCGCTGGACCGGCGGAAATTTCCAGCTCGACTTCGAAGGCAAGACCGACAAAGAAACCACGCAACTCAATACCCAGGGCCTGCTGATGGAAGGCTTGCGGTTGCTCGACGAATCCTCCCGCGATGGCGGTGGAGAACCGGAGCCTGAGGCCGCGCCCGCCGCGGCTGCCGCGCCTCCGAGCGTCCCTTCTGCACCTCCCGCCGCCGCAGGCAGAGGCCGAAGGGAAGAAGAGGAAGATGTCCTCCTCGATGGCTGAGCCGCGAGGATTCACGGCGGCGGTGGTGACGGTCAGCGATTCCTGCGCTCGCGGAGAACGCGAGGATCTATCGGGGCCGGCGGTGGCGCAACTTCTGCAGAAACTTCATTTCTCGGTGACCGCGCGCGAAGTTGTTCCGGACGATCTCATCCAGATTCAGAATCTGCTGATTCGTCTGGCGCGCGAGGTGCGCTTCGTCGTGACTACCGGCGGAACGGGGATTGCTGCGCGCGACGTGACGCCGGAGGCCACCGTGGCGGTGTGTGACCGGCTTCTGGACGGCGTGGCCGAGCGGATGCGGAGTGAGGGGAGCAAGAAGACTCCGTTTGCTGCGCTGAGCCGGGGAGTGTGCGGGGTGCGGGGGAAGGCGCTGATTCTGAATTTGCCGGGAAGTCCTGCGGGGGCGGTGGAGTCGTTGGAGGCTGTGGCTGCGCTTGTCCCCCATGCGATTGAGTTGTTGAGCGGGAAGACGGAGCATAAGTAACAGTGACTGCAACGTGGCGACGGGCGCCTTCGCCCGTCCAGGCCGCAACGGCTTCCTCGCGGCAGTGCCTTCAGCTTAATGATCTTGTCCTCGGGCTGCTTTCCTGGCCCCAATAGCGCTCGGCCGGGGAACACATCAGGGACCAGCTTGCCTTCGTCGATCAGTGGTGTCCCTCCGACCAGCAAGATAGCGCACGCCTACGCTCGGTTCCATGGGCTTTTCGAAAGTGGAGCGGTCGGTGATGGTCTGCGGGTCGAAGACCACCACGTCGGCGTCGGCGCCTTCCTGCAGGCGTCCCTTTTGGCGGGCGGCGGGAGTGGAACGCTCCAGCATTTGCGCGGGCATGAGAGTCATCTTGCGGAGAGCTTCCATCAAGGTGAGCGTCTTCTTCTCGCGCACATATTGCGCCAGGACGCGCGAGTAGGTGCCGGCGTTGCGCGGATGGCCTTCGGCTCCGTCGCTGGCGATCATGATCAGCGGGTTGGGGATGACGGCATCCACCATCTCCTGCGTGTTGGCGAAGACCAGCACCCATTGCTGTTTGCTGGAATTGTGCAGTTCGTCGAAGCGCTCTTTGGTGAGGTGCTCGCCGGTGTCGGGCAGGACGAGATTGCTGTAGTCGATGCCCAGTTTCTCGCGCCAGCCGGGATTGAACAGCGCGGAATTGATGGCGGTCATGCCGGCGATGTAAGGATAGGCTTCGGTGGTGACGTCGAGGCCGCGGGCGCGGGCTCCTTCGATCAGCGAAATGCATTCGAGCGAGTCGCGAAGGCACGTGCTGTTGATGTGAACGATGTGGAGAGACGCGCCGGTGATCGCGGCCGCGCCGATCACTTCTTCGACGGATTCGATGGCGGAGCCGGGCTCGACGCGGCCGCGCTGCGCATGTGGGTGTAGACCGGCAACTTGCGCTCGGCGGCGACGCGGAACATGTCGATGACTTCCAGCCGCGTCGCGCCGGGAGTGTACTGAATGCCCATGCCGATGCCGAGCGCGCCGGCGTCGAGTTCGTCGCGCAGCCGCTGCTGAATCCTGCTTGATCTGCTCGGGCGTGGCGGGTTGGTCGGTGGCGGGTCCGCTCTTCGGCAGGATCGGTTCCGCTCGGGGCAGACGGGGGAGGGCGCGCCGAAGATCAGGGCGCGTGCCGCGACGTGGCTGGCGGTGGTGCCGTAGTGGATCAGCGAGTGTCCTTCTTTCGACTTCAGAAACTGGGCGACGTCGGGGGCGCCGATCTCCATTTCGAGCGCTGTGGTCACGCCGTCGAAGGCCTTCACGCGCTGGCTGGCGAGATCCTGGCCATGCTGGTGCAGGTCGATGAAGCCGGGAGCGACGACGAGGCCGGCGGCGTGGATGACGCGGCGTCCGGCGAGCGGCTCGGCGGAGATGCGGGCGATCTTTCCGTCGCGGATGCCGACGTTGCGGACGGCGTCGAGGCCGGTCTCCGGGTCCATGACGCGGCCACCTTCGAGCACCAGATCGTATTGTTGGGCGGCAACGAGCGTGGTTGCGACCGCGAGAAGGCAGAGAGAGAGGAATCAGTTGCGCATGGGGGCTCCGAAGGAAGCGATGATAGCAGGGCCTCGTAACGTTCGAGGCACGTGTGGCGGGCAGACGCGACAGAAAACCATCGCGGCTCGAACGGACGAAGGCGTCCCTCTCCACCGAAGTCTTACTGACACCTGCGCTTCGATCACGTACACTAACTGTTTCCTTGAAGAACATTGGACACATTCTGGCGCGCTATACGGCGTGGATCCTGGGGCTGATGAAGGTGCTCGGGATCTGGGGGCCGTTTGTGATCGCGTTTGCCGACAGCGCCCTGCTGGGCATGCCGGTGGATTTTGTCGTCGCGACGTATGTGTATCAGGATCGCAGGCGGCTTCTGCTTTATGTCGCGATGGCGTCGCTGGGTTCGGCGCTGGGCAGCATTCCGCTGTACATCATCGGGTATCTCGGCGGGGAGAAGGTGCTGCGCAAGCGGATTTCGGAAGAGCGATTTCTTAAGATTCATCGATCGTTTGAGGAGCACGAATTCTGGGCGCTGATGTTTCCCGGGATGCTGCCGCCGCCCATGCCCTTCAAGATCTTCGTGCTGGGCGCGGCCGTATTCGAAATGCGGTTCCGCGACTTCCTGGGGGCGATTTTCCTGGGAAGGTTCGTGCGGTTTCTGGTGCTGTCGGTGCTGGTGCTCTGGTTCGGGCCGCAGATTGTGGGACTGTTTGGCGGGGTGCTGAAGCAGCATTGGCTGGCTGTTTTGGGAGCAGTCGCCGCCGGAGTTTGCCTGTGGTTAGTGCTGCGGCGGAGAAGAGCCGCGCCCTAGGGAGTTGGCGAATAACCGATAGTCATCGCTGACGGCGACAGCTCGCCCATCGATGGCTCGTCCGACAGCCGGGACGCAACGCCGTCCGTCGCGGCTGCCTTATCCCAAGCGCGTCCTGTAAATCTAGGCGGCCGCGGTGTGGTCGCCGGACTTGTGCAGCCATCCGGCAACGGCGTGGAACAGGACTGGAGCCCCGAACATCGCTGTGGTGAAGAGCAGGTCTCCAACGACCGCATGGCGGAAGAAGGGCAGCCCCGCGTCGTAGCAGGTCATCAGGCCAGCGAAGGTCCGGGGATACATGTCCCAGGCGGCCCAGACCGCGAAATTACTCACCACAAAGAACGAGACCGATCCTGCCAGGGCAGAGCCGAGAATCCGGAATGCCCCGCATTCTGCTTCAGATTGGTGCCCAGCCATAGCATCCCGGCATACCACGCCCAGGTGACGAAGTGGTCCCAGCTAAAGGGATAGCGGTAGACCAAGGTGGTGAGGACGACGTCGGATGCGGCCAGCAGCACCAGCGGGACCCACATCTGGCGGCGCGGTCCGCGCGCGCCGAAGAACAGAAGAGCCGCTCCCACAGGCGTGAATGCCAGCGGGATGGGGCATGAACCGGAACGGCTACGCGCGAAGAGAACAAATAGGTATGCCAGCATGATCACCTCGGAGACGAAATCTTATTCTGGGCGCTGGAGAGGCTGGCGTCAAGGGGATCCGGGCGCCGGGAGACAGTTTGATTCTTCAGGATGGCCGAGCCTGAGGATTTGTTCTTCCAGCCGGCAATCGCAGTGCCGCTAACCCTAGTCGGGTTCGGGGACGACCGCCGGCCCTTTTCCGGTGTCGTAGACATCGCCGACTACCTTCAGGTTCTTGTCAATTTTCACGGCCCGGGTCAGAGCGCGGCGACTCCGCCGGCCGACGAGCTCGGAATCCCAGCATAACCGCAGGTCCTGGAAAAGGACGATGTAGCCCTCCTGCGGCGGTTGGAGGGTTTCCGTCTCGGTGATGGGATATTGCGCCCAATCCAGAAACACACGTCCAGCATAGGATTTCTTCGCGGCCAAAGTGATAGGAGTCTCTTCCGGCTTGTAATGGATCTCCATGCGGCCTTCGGGATCGACCTCGGGGCCAAGAGAATCCACCGGGCGCTAGCGCGAAGAATGCGGGAGTCTCCACAACGCCGTACCAGTGGAAGGGATCGATCCATTTGGGATAGGCCGAGGCCCGCAGGGGGTCGACCCCGTCGTAGGTGCGGGCTTCGAGGGCGTTGACGGCGCGGCGGTGTTCGTAGTCGCGCAGTCCCCACAGCAGCACGACTCCGGCAAGCGCGAGGGTGGCTGCAACCCGGCCACGGGGACCGCGGTGGCGTGCACCGATTTCCTTGTCGATCAGGCCGAACAGCGACGGAACGACCAATCCCAGAATCAGGAAGGCGAGCATGACTGGCTCGATGATGAAGACGATGTCCCACGAATACCACTTCTCGGAGAAGGGCCAGAAGGGGCGTACGCCGTAGTTGTTGGTGAAGTCCAGCAGGATGTGGCTGAGCCCGGCCAGACAGGCGTAGAGGAAGAGCAGGCCCCAGCGGGGGGGCAGATTGGGATCTTTGATTTTGCGGCCGCGGAGGCGCCACAGCAAATACACGAAACCGACTACAAGGAGCGCGTCAAGGGGAACCCCGAGGAATGAATGGGTGAATCCGCGGTGGTGAGCGAAGCCGAATGCCGGGCCGCGAAACCTGCCGATCATGTCCAGGTCAGGAGCCTCAGCGGCAAGCGTCAGCGTGAGCGTGGCCAGCGCGGTCTTGCGGTTGAGTCCGGCACGTCCCATGCAGGCGCCGGTCAGGAAATGAGTGATGGGTTCCAAGCGGTTCGAGGAATTTTATTGCGCCGGACTGAGATGCGCCACCGAAGACGCGTCGGGAGACTCAGCGAAGTTAATTTGACGCCAGAATCCGCGAAGAAGACGCAAAGTAATTTTCCTGGGCGAACCCGCTCAACGGGAGGGCGCCAGCAAGGTCAGGGCGTCCGGCACGACCGTGATTTCGGCCGGGAGCGTGCCCAGGAGTTCGCCGTCGGCTTCGACATAGATCTTGCGCTGCTCTGCAGACGTGGCGGAGGCCGCTCCGTACTGGCAGGAGACCCTCGTGCTATGGGCCAGGTCAATGCCCGGAATCGTCCAGCGCAGCCGCAGCAGGCCGCGCGTCACGTAAGCGAGATACGTCAACCGGCTGGCCGTGCGGCAGACGACCAGCCGCATGTCGTCCCGGTTGAGAGTGGCTCCTGGGGCCAGTTCCTGGATAACTCCGCCGAAGTTGCGGATGCGGACGGCCATCAGTTCGGTGACTTCGGCGCGTTGGGGGGTGTCCGAGCCGGTTTCGGATGTATTCCGCGACAAAGCGCGTCATGGGATAGGTGAACCACAGGTGCCAGGCCTTGGCGTAGTAGGCGGCCATCCCCATGCGCTGCTTGGTCCCGCTGTGGAGTTTGTAGAACAGATGAGCATCGACTCCCACGCCAGCGGCGATCACGAAATACCGCATGCCCGGATCGCCCTGGGCGTCGACGTATGTCACGCGCCCGAGCGCGATGCGACGGGGCGTGGCGTCGAAGAGACGGCTTTGGCCGCGGCTGCCACATTGAGGGGAAGGCCGAGGTCGTGCGCCAGCGCGTTGGCGGTTCCCATGGGCAGAATGGCCAGGGCGACCGGCGAGTTGGCGAGGACTTGTGCGATGTTGTGGATCGTGCCGTCGCCCCCGCAGGCGAAAACGGTGTCGCAACCGGAGTCGATGGCCTGCCGGGTCTCGTCCCCGGCATGATCGCGGGACTGCGTGGGAATCAGGTCCGCTTCCACGCCTCCGCTTCTGAGCACGGCGAGAGCGGACTCCAGTTCCCGCTGGCGCCGCCTGCTGCCGCCGGAATCCGGGTTGTACAGCAACGCCGCCTTGCGCATAGCGTGGTCGAAGCTGGATTGTACCTGAGGCGCGGACGATCAAAGTCGTGATCAGCGGGTGCCCCACTCCCACATGCCGAACATGGCTTTCTGGGGCAGGGGATGGCCAACCTGGCGGGCGAGCATGGTGATCTGGCCGCGGTGGTGGGCGTCGTGCGCGATCAGGTAGCCGAGAAATCCGGCAACATCGGGGCGAAAGCCTTTGACGCGACCGTCAGTCTGTAAGGCGTGGCTGATAACAACGCTCAGAGGCGTGACGGCTGGTTTCAAGCGCGCGCAAGGCCTGTGCCGGAGTCACCGTGGCGCGATCGAGTTGGGCGGGAATCTCTTCTGCCTTCGCGGCTTTCAGCCACATCACCCGCACGTTGTGCATGTGGGCGGCAATCGCGGCAATGCTGCGGCCCTTGCCGTCCGGCGGCTTGGCCTTCCAGGCTGCCGGTGGAAGATTTTCGATCAAGTAGCGATTGATGCGGTCATTGGTGCTGAAAGCGTTGAGCAATGCTTCCGGCAGTCGGTCCAAGTACTTCTGGTCAGTGGCACCGTCTTTGAGGGAAGGGTTTTTCGGCATGAGTTCACTCGCATATGACTTGGCAAGCGATTCAATTTGGCATAAGCTTGGCGCACTTGCAAGGGGTGTTTTCCACAGCCAGTTCTCGGTTGTTTGGGGCTCGAATTCCAAAATTGAATTCAGGAGGATTGACCAGATGAAAATTCTGGCGCAGGTGCTGTGCGGTGCTTTGCTCTGTCTGGGCGCGACGGCGCAAGATCATGCCTCGCATGGGCAGACCCACCCGGTCACGCTGGTGACGGGGTTGGGCGATCTCCATCACCCGGTTTCCACTCACAATCCGCAGGCGCAGCAGTTCTTTGATCAGGGACTGCGCTTTATTTATGCCTTCAACCATGACGAGGCGGCGCGCTCGTTCCAGCACGCCGCGGAACTCGATCCCAAGCTGGCGATGGCCTACTGGGGTGTCGCCGAGGCCGTGGGACCGAACTACAACGATCCCGCCGATCCCGACCGTTACAAGCATGCGCACGATGCCGTGCAGAAAGCCGTGGACTTGTCCGCGGGAGCTTCGCCCAGCGAGCAGGCCTACATCCAGGCGATGGCCAAGCGGTTTCCGGCGGATCCTAATTCCGATTTGAAGAAAGCCGCTGAGGAATATCACGACGCCATGCGCCAAGTCGCGGCGGAATTCCCCGACGACCTGGATGCGGCCACTCTGTTTGCCGAAGCCGGGATGAACCTGCATCCCTGGGGACTCTGGCATCAGGATGGCACGCCCGAGGCCGGCACGGACGAAATCGTGGCGACGCTGGAATCGGTGATGAAGCGCGATCCCAATCATCTGGGCGCGGTCCACTACTACATCCATGCCGTGGAGGCTTCGAACAATCCCGAGCGCGCGCTGGCGGGCGCAAACCGGCTGGCCGCGCTCGCACCTGGGGCCGGACACATTGTGCACATGCCGGCGCACATCTACATCCGCACCGGCGACTACGAGGCCGCGGTCAAGACCAACGAGCAGGCGGCGGAAGTCGATCGCGCCTACCTCAAGGCGACCGGCGAGCAGGGCATTTACCCGATGATGTACTACAGCCACAACCTGCACTTCGTCGCCATGTGCGGGGCCATGAACGGCCGCTATGCCGAGGCGCGGAAGAATGCCGACCTGCTCGCCGCAAACGTCGGGCCCGCACGTGAAGGATATGCCGCCGCTCGAGGGATTCATGACCATCCCGATGGCGGTGGAGGTTCGCTTCCATCACTGGAACGAAATTCTGAAGATGCCGGCGCCGGATCCATCCATGAAGACCGCGACCGTGTTCTGGCACTTCGGCCGCGGACTGGCTTTGGCCGGGACCGGCAAGTTGACGGAGGCAGAAGCGGAGTACAAGATCGTGTCCGATGCCGAGGCGGCAACTCCGCCGGATGTCATCTTCCAGATGCCGATCAACAACAAGGCCAAAGACATCATGAAGATCGCCGAAGACGTCCTGGGCGCGAAGATGGCCATGGCGAAGAAGGACACCAGCGCGGCGATCGCAGTGCTGCGGGAGGCCGTCGCCATTCAGGACACGCTGAAATACGGCGAACCGCCCGACTGGTTCTTTCCCGTACGCGAGTCGCTGGGGGCAGCGTTGCTGATGAGCGGAGATGCGGCCGGCGCGGAGAAAGTCTTCCGCGAAGATCTCGACCGCAACCCGCGCAATCCCCGGTCGCTGTGGGGATTACGCCAGGCCTTGCTGCAGCAGAAGCGCGACTACGACGCCGGCTTCGTGCAGAAGCAATTCGAAGCGTCGTGGAAAGGCGGGGCCGCAAGCGCTGAAGCTGGATGACCTGGTGTAAGGACGATTCGTAGATTCAGGGCTGGCGCCAGCCAGCCCTTGGTTAGGTTCATGTGGGGACAGCCGCCTTCGGCTGTCCCGCCAAGCGCAGCGAGGCGTGTGCGGGCGCTGGCCATTCATTTGGCAACGGCCTCTTCTCGACGAATCGCATACACCAAGTGGGGCAGAGCTCGCCAAATCAGTTCCTTCCAAACGGTCATACCGTTCTTCTCCGCAACCCGGCATGACTGCAGATTCTCGGGACGGATGAGCGAAATAAGGCGCTCGACGGGCAGCCTCGCGAACCCCAGATCGCGGCAGGCACGGGCCGCTTCCGTGGCCAAACCTTGTCCCCACAGATCGCGACGCACATGGTAGCCAATCTCAATTTCGTTTACGTCCTCCACGTCCTGTACGGTGAGGCCGCAGTCGCCGACCAATTCGCCGCAGGACTTGAGAATCATCGCCCACAGTCCATGACCCTGCTCCCGATAGCGGCGGAGGTTGCGGGAAATCCAATCTTCGACTCCGGCTCGGTCGAAGGGCGCGGGGTAGAAGCGCATAGTTTCTGCGTCGGAGAGGATCAGCGCCAGGGCGTTCAGGTCGCCTGTGCGGAACTCGCGCAGAATCAGCCGCGGTGTTTCCAGGATTTGCACGCTGCGTCGGTCCTCTCGTTCGCGGAAGCCTACCCGATTCTAAGGAAACCGATCATTTGACTATAATCTTCCCGATGCCCGCCTCGAAAGACGTCGAAAAAAAGATCGAAGCTCTGCGCGAGAAGATTCGCCACCACGAGCACCTCTATTACGTTCTCGACAATCCTGCGATCAGCGACGCCGACTTCGACAAGCTGATGCAGCAACTGAAGGATCTGGAGACCGAGCATCCGTCGCTGGTCACGCCGGATTCGCCTACCCAGCGCGTGGGCGGCAAGCCGCGCGAAGGATTCGTCAAGGTGCCGCACTCCTCGCCCATGCTGTCGCTCGACAACACCTACAACGAAGAAGAACTGCGCGACTGGGAACGGCGGGTCCACGAACTCAGCGGACGCAGCGATGTGGACTATGTTTGCGAACTGAAGCTCGATGGCATGTCGCTGGCGCTGGTGTATGAAGACGGCAAGTTGGCCCGGGGCGTGACTCGCGGCGATGGATCGGTCGGCGAAGACGTTACGCTCAACGTACGCACGGTGCGCTCGGTGCCGCTGTCGATTCCGAAAGAGCGGCTGAAGAAGGCGGGCATTCCGGCCGACTTCGAAGTGCGCGGTGAGTTGCTCATGCCCACCGCTTCGTTCAAGAAAATGAATGAAGAACGCGAACGCAACGGCCTGCCAACCTTTGCCAACCCTCGCAATTTCACCGCCGGCACCGTCCGGCAGCTTGATTCCAACATCACGGCGGAACGCCGTCTCGACTATTTCCCCTACATTCTGTTGCAGGACGGCCGCACCTATTTTGATCGTCATTCGAAAACTCTGGCAGCCCTCGACCTCCGCCGGATTCAAAGTCAATCAAAATCGCAAGCTTGTGCACTCGATGGACGAAGTCTGGGCGTTTATCCAGCAGTGGGAGGAAAAGCGCGATTCGCTGCCGTATGAAATCGACGGCATCGTGGTGAAAGTCGACCGCACCGCCTTGCAGGATGAACTCGGCTTTACCGGCAAAGCTCCGCGCTGGGCGATTGCCTACAAGTACGCGGCGCGGGCGGGGATCACGAAGCTGGAAGACATTCGCGTGCAGGTCGGGCGCACGGGAAAGCTTACGCCGGTGGCCATGCTGGCGCCAGTGTTGATCGGTGGGACGACCGTCCGCAACGCCACGCTGCACAACATGGACGAGATCGAGCGCCTGGGCGTGAAGATTGGCGACTGGGTGCAGGTGGAGCGCGGCGGCGATGTGATTCCGAAGGTCGCAAAGGTGATCGACGATAAGGATCATCCGCGCGGGCATAAGACGTTTCACATGCCGGAGAACTGTCCGGTGTGCGGCACGAAAGTCGTCCGCACCGAGGGCGAAGTCGACTACCGCTGCGTGAACGCCAACTGTCCCGCCAAGCTGCGCGAGACGATTCTGCACTTCGCCTCGCGCGGAGTGATGAACATCGACGGCATGGGCGACGCGCTGGTGACCCAACTGACCGAGCGCGGGCTGGTCAAGAACGTGTGCCGACATTTACAAGCTGACAAAAACGATCTGCTCAGCCTGGAGCGATGGGCGACAAGTCGGGCAGCAAACGCAGAACTTTCGCACAAACATCCTCGACGAGATCGAGAATTCGAAGCTGCCGCTGGATCCGCGTGATTCTACGGTCTCGGCATCCGCATGGTCGGCGAGCGCACCGCGCAATTCCTGGCCGAACATTTCGGATCGATGGAAGCTCTGGAGCAGGCGAGCGTCGAAGAACTTGCAGAATGTGACGAGAGTCGGCCCGCGCATCGCCGAGAGCATCGTGGAGTTCTTCAGCATTGCCGCCAATCGCAAACTGGTCGATCGCCTTGGCGAGGCCGGGCTCGCGTTCAAGGGCAAAAAGAAGGAACGTGGCACGAAACTCGCGGGGAAGACGTTTGTTCTCACGGGAACGCTGGCGAAATACACGCGCGACGAAGCCAAGAAGATTGATCGAAGACGCGGGCGGAAAAGTCACTGGTTCAGTCAGCAAGAAACGGACTACGTCGTGGCCGGCGCCGACGCCGGGGTCGAAGCTGAGACAAAGCGAAGGAACTAGGGGTGGCCGTGATCGACGAGCAAGAGATGGTGCAGTTGGCAGGCAGTCCGGCTTGAAGGGTCGATTCTAAGCGTGCATTCGTACTGAGGGTCTCAGTGATATTCTCGTGATGATCGTCAGTGAATCGCATTGGGCACGCTATTTCGGCTTCGTAGAGGGTCGTATATTCTCACGATCCATCGTCACGCTGATATCGCTTTGGTCAACCTCGCATTGCCGAGCAGATAACTCTAAGACTAGTCCGACGCGCTTCTTACCCTTTCCCCATCGCCTCCCGCATCCTCCCCCACGTCACCTCCAGCGTCTCCGGCAGCACCCGCGTCTCCCCGATCACCGACACAAAATTCGCATCCGCCACCCAGCGCGGCAAGACATGCATGTGAATGTGTCCTGCGATGCCCGCCCCGGCAGCCTTACCGATGTTCATCCCCAGATTGATGCCGTCGGGGTGGTAGAGTTCGCGCAGCACCGACTCCATCCGCTGGCGAAAGCGTCATCATCTCTTGGGCAGCTTCGACGGGGAGTCTGCGCAACTCGTCCAAATGCGCGTAGGGGACGATCATCACGTGGCCGGGCGTGTAGGGATAGGTGTTCAGGATGACGAAGCAATGCTGGCCGCGATGCACGATGTGCACCTTGGCATCATCTTCCTTCGGCGCATCGCAAAAGACGCATCCCGCGGTCTTTTCCGTGGAGGAGACATATGCATAACGCCACGGGGTCCAGAGGTAATCCATAGCAGGGCAGGTTAGCAGATAGATCGGCGCAAAACTGCGTGAGTGTGTTGCTCCATCGACGGCGAGGGCGAGCCCCCCTTCGGCAAGCCCAGGGCCAGGCCCTCGGGCCAGCCGGCAGGATGCCGGCGCTCCATCTTGTTCCAAAATCGTAACGCTGAAACCTGGCTGTAACATTAGGCCCGATTTGCGTTTGACACTGTTCGCGCGCCGTTGCTATAGTCGAAGAGTTCCCATTGGACGCGGGTTCTCTGTAAAACGTCCGACAGCTGGGATTGTCCAAGCTCACTCGCCAGGGTGGGCCCACCACAACCAAACGACTCGTCCAGCAGTCCGCAAAGCAGGCCCCGCATCCGGTCATCAGAGAGGCATAACCTTGTTCGACGAGACCACCGCCCACAACTCCGAATCCAACTCCACTGTCGCAACTGAAGCCGAACCGACGACAGAACAGCAGCACCAGCCCGAACCGTCTCAGGCTGCCGCCACCACCGACGCTTCCACCGAGACGCAGGCAACCGCCGCTGCGGACGATAAGACCGCCGCCAGCGAGGACTTCGCCTCCGTGCTGGAGAATTTCACCACCGAAGCCGAAGAGGCGGTGAGTGAAGACCGCGTCATCAAGGGCACGGTGCTGAAGCTGACCGGGACGCACGTGGTCGTCGATATCGGCGCCAAGTCGGAAGGCATGCTGCCGCTGGCGGAAGTGCTCGATCACGAAGGCAAGCCCAAGTTCAAGCCCGGCGATGAGATCGACGTGATGCGCGACAAGGGCCCGGCCGAGGAAGGCTACATCAACCTCTCGCACCAGAAGGCGCAGCGCATTCACGCCTGGGAAGAAATCGAGAAGGCGTACAACGAGAAGAAGCCGATCAAGGCCGTGGTGATCGACCGCATCAAGGGCGGCCTGACCGTCGACATCCTCGGTGCGCACGCTTTCCTGCCGGGCTCGCAGGTCGACCTGCGGCCGATCCGCAATCTGGACGGCATGAAGGGCCAGACGCTCGAAGTCGCCGTCATCAAACTGAACAAGAAGCGCGGCAACATCGTGGTCTCGCGCAAGGATCTGCTCGAAGGCGAGCAGAATGAAAAGCGCTCCAAGACCCTGGAGCACCTGGAAGAAGGATCGGTGCTCACGGGAGTGGTCAAGAACCTGACCGAGTACGGCGCGTTCGTCGATCTGGGCGGGCTCGATGGCTTGCTGCACATCACCGATATGTCGTGGGGACGCCTGACTCACCCCAAAGACCTGGTAAACGTCGGCGATCAGATTCAGGTCAAGGTCCTGAAGTACGACAAAGAGAAGCAGCGCGTTTCGCTGGGATTCAAGCAACTGACGCCTGATCCGTGGCTCGATGCCGAGCATCGTTATCCCGAGGGCGCGCACGTCGGCGGACGCGTGATCAGCGTGACCGACTACGGCGCGTTCGTCGAACTGGAGCAGGGCATTGAAGGCCTGGTCCACGTCAGCGAGATGACGTGGTCGAAGCGCATGAAGCATCCGTCGAAGCTGGTCAACGTCGGCGATCAGGTGGAGTGCGTGGTGCTGAACGTGAACCCGACCGAGCGCCGCATTTCGCTCGGAATGCGGCAACTGGCGGCCAATCCGTGGGATTCGCTGCACGAGAAGTTCCCCGTCGGCATGACGGTGGAAGGACGCGTCCGCAACCTGACCGACTTCGGCGCCTTCATTGAAATTGAAGACGGCATTGACGGCCTGGTCCATGTCAGCAACCTGAGCTGGACCAAGCGGGTGAAGCATCCTTCGGAAGTCCTGAAGAAGGGCGACCGCGTGAAGGCGGTTGTTCTCGCGATCGAGCCCGACAAGCGGCGCTTGTCGCTGGGCGTGAAGCAGCTTCAGCCGGATGTCTGGGAATCGTTCTTCCAGACCCATCACGTCGGCGATGTGGTTCACGGCAAAGTGCTGCGCGTGGCCGCGTTCGGCGCGTTTGTCGAAATCGCGGAGGGCGTGGAAGGCCTGTGCCATAAGTCCGAAGCGACCGACGAGAACGGCCAGCCGCTTCATCTTGGAGCCGGGCCTCGAGCACGACTTCAAGATCATCAAGATGAATCCGGAAGAGAAGAAGGTCGGACTCAGCATCCGCGCCGTGGGCGAAGAAGCCTCGCGCTCGGAAGTGGAAGCCTACAAGCAGCCGGTTTCCAGCACCAGTTCGACCATCGGCGAGCTGATCTCCTGGAAGCGCGCCAGCAACGAAAACAACTAGGTCATTCAAAGAAACTGTAATCGAGTGAAGAGCCGCCCGCGAAGGCGGCCTTTTTACGTGTCGAAGGTCCGGTTCGCTATCGTGTACCTTCGAGTCCTTCAGTGGTTAAAGCTCTTGGTCTTCGCAGTTTGGCCGCTCCGCCGCCCTGTTCTAGAATCATTCGTTTGCCTTAGTCATCTCTTCTTATTGAGGACTACTCCATTGCCCGAAACCATCTACGACGTAGCCATCATCGGCAGCGGACCTGCCGGATACACGGCCGCGATTCGCGCCGGCCAGTACGGCCTGAAGACCGCGCTCATCGAAAAAGACGGATTCCTCGGCGGCACCTGCCTGCACGTCGGCTGCATCCCGACCAAAGCGCTGCTGTTCAACGCCGAACTCTGGGACCACCTGAAAGAAGCCAAAGAATTCGGCATCGAAGGCGTAGACGCGCGCAAGCTCAACTGGGCCGCGATCCAGGATCGCAAAGGAAAGATCGTCGCCAAACACGCCAAGGGCCTCGAATTCCTGATGAAGAAAAACAAAGTCGAGACCGTGAAAGGCTACGGCAAACTCACCGGCCCGGCGCAAAATGGCGTGCTCACCGTCGAAGTCACCAACGACGGCAAGGCCAGCCAACTCAAAGCGAAGAATGTCATTCTGGCCACCGGCTCCGAAGCCCGCATGCTGCCCGGCCTCGAAGCCAACGACCGCGTTCTCACCAACATCGAAATCCTCAGCCTGAAAGAACTTCCGAAATCGCTCGTCATCGTCGGCGCCGGAGCGGTGGGCGTCGAGTTCGCCTCGATCTACCGCTCGTTCGATTACGGAAGTCACGATCGTCGAAATGCTGCCGCGCCTGGTTCCGGTCGAAGACGAAGAAGTTTCCAAGGAACTCGCGCGCGTCTACCGCAAGCGCGGCATCAACTTCCACACCAGCGCGAAGGTCGACAAGGTCGAGAAAACGAAGGCGGGCATCGCCGTCACCATCACCGTCGACGGCAAGCAGCAGAAGATCGAAGCCGAAAAAATCCTGATCGCCGTCGGCCGCAAGCCGCGCACCGCAGAACATTGGCCTCGAGCGCACGAAAATCAAGCCCGACCGCGAATTCATCAAAACCGATTCCTGGATGCAGACCGCCGAGCCCGGCGTCTACGCCGTTGGCGACATCGTGCTCGGCACGCCGCAACTCGCCCACGTCGGCGCCATGGAAGCGCTCGTCGCGGTCGCCAAAATCGCCGGCAAGCCCGGCAAGCCGATCAACCCCGAGCACATTCCCGGCGCGACGTACTGCCATCCCGAAATCGGCAGCGTCGGCCTCACCGAAACCAAGGCCCGCGAAGCTGGATACAACGTAAAAATCGGCAAGTTCCCCTTCACCGCCAACTCGCGCGCCTCGATCGTCGGCCAGCACGAAGGCTTCATCAAGATCGTCTCCGACGCCGACTACGGCGAGATTCTGGGCGTGCACATCATCGGCCCGCAGGCCACCGAGTTGATCGCCGAAGCTGTCGCCGCCATGGAACTCGAAGCCACGGTAGAAGACTTGATGTGGACGATTCACGCGCATCCGACCTTGGCGGAAGCCATGCTGGATGCGTCCAACAGCGTCTACGGAATCGCGATCAACGCATGAACTTCGAGGCCACGGATACACGGATTGAACACGGATAAAAGAAAGGCCGAAGAACCGATGTCATCCTGAGCGCGTCTTTTGCGCGAAGGACCAATGCAACTCCTCTGTCCTCCGTGTCCTCTGTGGTGAAAAGTTTTGATTTTGATCCGTGCAAATCCGCGTAAAATCCGCGGCGAGAACGCCTTTGATCTCTATCCTCCAACTCGGCACCGTCGACTACGCCACAGGGCTCCGCCTGCAGCAGCAGCTCGTCGCCCTGCGCAAAGAAGAAAAAATCGGCGACGTCCTCCTCCTGCTCGAACACTCGCCAGTTATCACGCTGGGCCGAAACGCGAAAGCCGCCAACGTCGTCGCCTCACCCGAACTCCTCGCCCAGCGCGGCGTCGAGCTCTTCGAATGCGACCGCGGCGGCGACGTCACCTTCCACGGCCCCGGCCAGATCGTCGGCTATCCCATCTTCGACCTGCGCGGATTTGCCACGCCCGATGGCAAGCGCAAGACTCTGGGCGTAATCGAATTCGTCCGCCGCCTCGAAGAAGTCCTGATCCGCACCTGCGCCGATTTCGCCATCCCCACCAAGCGAGTCCCCGGCCTGACCGGCGTCTGGACGGATCCCGAGGCCAGCGATGCTCATGTAGCGACAGCCGCCTCGGCTGTCCGCCGAAGCGAAGCGAGGCGCTCCGAGCAACGACCCGAAGCCAAACTCGCCGCCATCGGCGTCCACATCTCCCGCTTCGTCACCTCCCACGGCTTCGCCCTCAACGTGAACACCGACCTCAGCTACTTCAACCTGATCGTCCCCTGCGGCATCACCACCAAGCCCGTAACCTCCATGCAGCAAGAACTCGGCAAGCCACTCGACCTCAACGCCGTCGCCGAATCCATCTCCCGCAACTTCGGCACCGTCTTCTCCAGCCAGATCCTCTGGGTCGAAACCCTCGACGCCCTCCTGGGCCACGCAGTCGGCGTACCGATGCAGCGCCCCACCGAACTCCGCCACCTCCACAAAGAAGACGACACGACCTGGGCATAGCCGCATGCTGGAGCGGGCGCCCCCGCCCGCGACGGCACCGGGCGCGCGAACTAGCCCAATCCCCCGCTCTCGCGATACCATCAATACATCGCGCCCAAAGCGCCGCCTTACATGGGGAACAAGAAAACGAAGTCCAAAGCAAACTCCAACGGCAATCGTCCGCGCAACGGCCGTGCACGCCGGCAAGAACCACGTAGCGGCGGACGCATTCGTCCGGCCCACGCCGCGCGTAACTCGACCGATCTCCGCACCTACTCCATCCCCGACTACCGCCTCGAACACCCCGACTTCACCGTCCGCCAACGCGTAGAAAAAGACCGCCAAGGCCACGAGCACGTCCGCTACGAAGTCGAAGGCAATCTCGACGCTCCCGTCCCGCCCATCCGCGACTCCAAGTATCTCGACAAGCAGCAGTGCCATCGAGATCTACCGCTACATGCTGCTCAACCGCAAAATGGAAGTCGCGCTCGAAAATCTCTACAAGCAAGGCAAAGTCGTCGGCGGAGTTTACTTCGGACTCGGCCAGGAAGCCTGCTCCTGCGCCTCCGCCTACGCGCTCGACAAAGACGACTGGTTCGCGCCCATGATCCGCAACCAGGGATCGCTCCTCGTCCGCGGCTTCCGCGCCACCGACACCATGATGCAGTACATGGCCAAGGCCGACTCGCCCACCAAGGGCCGCGACGGCACCTCGCACTTCGGCGACATCGAAAAGCGCAACATGGTCTCGCCCATCTCCATGCTCGGCGATCTCATCCCCGTGATGGCCGGCGTCGCTCTCGGCGCGCGTCTGCAAGGACGCAACCTCGCCGTCATGACCTACATCGGCGACGGAGGCCAGTCCACCGGCGTCACCTACGAAGGCATCAACTTCGCCGCCGTGCAGAATCTCGGCCTCGTGCTCTTCGTCGAGAGCAATCTCTGGGCCTACTCCACGCCATCGGAAATGCAGTACCGCTGCAAAGACCTCGCCGAACGCGCCATCGGATACGGCATCCCCGGCGTGATCGTCGACGGCACCGACGCCTGCCAGGTCTACGACGCCGCCCACGAAGCCGTCGAACGCGCCCACCGCGGCGAAGGCCCCACGCTGATCGAAGCCAAGATGATGCGCATGAAAGGCCACGCCATCCACGACGCCGCCAGCTACGTGCCGAAAGCCGATGTTCGACTTCTGGAAAAAGCGCGACCCGATCGCCCGCTTCGAGAATTACCTGGTGAAAGAAAAGAAGTGGCTGACGCCGAAAGAGAATGAAGCCCTGATCGCGGAAGTAGAAGAAGTCATCGAAGCAGAACGAGAGATCGCGGTGAACTCCCCGATGCCAACGCCAGAATCAGCCGAAGGCGGCGTCTTCTGCGAAGACGGCTGCCACGAGATCAAACCGAAATACGGCATGCCGAAAGTAAAGAAGGGAACCGGCAGCTACAAGGAAACCGAAGCGGCAGTGCACTTGAAGTAGACGTATCCGTGTTGATCCGTGTAAATCCGTGGCGAAAGAACTTGACCCTATGCAACTCACCTATCTCGAAGCCATCCGCCAGGGAATCTGGGAAGAAATGGACCGCGACCCCACCGTCTTCTGCCTCGGCGAAGACATCGGCATTTACGGCGGCGCCTTCAAAGTCACCGACGGTTTCATCGACCGCTTCGGCCCCGAGCGCGTCATCGACACGCCCATCGCCGAGTCCGCCATCGTGGGCGCGGCCTTCGGAGCGTCGCTCACCGGCATGCGCCCCGTCGCCGAATTTCAGTTCATGGACTTCATCGGCTGCGCCTTCAACCAGATCAGCAACATGGTCGCCAAGACGCACTACCTCTGGGGAGCGCCCGCCCCGCTCGTCCTGCGCGGCCCCAGCGGCGGATACGTCCACGGCGGCCCCTTCCACTCGCAGAATCCCGAGATGTGGTTCGTCCACAATCCCGGCCTGAAAGTCATCTGCCCGGCCACGCCCTACGACGCCAAAGGCCTGATCAAAGCCGCCATCCGCGACAACAACCCCTGCATCTTCTTCGAGCACAAATATCTCTACCGCCGCATCAAAGAAGAAGTCCCCGCGGAAGATTACGTCGTCCCCATCGGCAAGGCGCGCATCGCCCGCGAAGGCCGCGACCTCAGCATCATCACCTACGCCGCCATGGTCCACACCGCCCTCGAAGCCGCCGAGATTCTGAGCAAAGAGGGAATTGATCTCGAAATCCTCGACCTGCGCACCGTCTCGCCGCTCGATCGCGAAGCCATCGCGCGAGACCGTGAAGAAGACGAACAAGGTCATCATCCTGCACGAGCACTCCCGCACCGGAGGCCTCGCCGGAGAAATCGCCGCCATCATCAATGAAGAAGCGTTCGACGATCTCGACGGCCCCATCGTCCGCATCGCCGGCTTGGACTCCGCCGTCCCGTTCTCCCCGCCGCAGGAACATCACTACCTGCCGAAGGTGGAAGACGTGGTCCGCGAATCACGCCGCCTGAAAGCTTATTGAACTCGCGTAGCGGAGACGCATTCGTCCGCAGCCATGACTGAATGTGGGGACAGCCGCCCTCGGCTGTCCGTCGAGCGAAGCTCGACCGTTCGGAATAGCGCGCCACCCGCCCGATCTGCCACAATAGATACTTCGGAGGCCTCATGGGAAAGTTCACTCTCGGTGTGATCGTTACGCTCCTCGTGCTGGTATTAGGCGGCCTCGGCTTCGCCATGCTCGGTTTCTTCCCGACGGCGGCCAACGTCGAGCCTCCGCACCTCGAACGCCGCCTGGCCATGGGCGCCGTCGATGCCTCCATGGACCGCCACGCTCCCCGTGTCACCAACCCGCTGACGCCCACCGATCAGAATCTTGAAGACGGCATGAAGCTCTACACCATGAACTGCGCCCTCTGCCACGGAGGCCTCGATCGCAAGCCCTCCACGCTGGCCACTTCGTTTTATCCGCCGCCCCCGAATCTCATCTCCGACCCGCCCGACGATCCCGAGTGGCACATCTTCTACACCATCCGCACCGGCGTGCGTTACACCGGCATGCCCGCTTGGGACAAAACCCTCAGCGAACAGGACATGTGGAAGATCACGATGCTGCTCTCTCACCTCGATAAACTCCCACCCGCCGTGCAGGAATACTGGAAGACCAACTTCGGCGTTGCCCCACCCGTCAGCGACGAAAAGAAGGAAGGCGAAGAGATGCACGACCACCACTAGGACAGCTCGGGAGAAGAACGGGAAGGGCACGACTCCTGGCGAGCTGCGTAAGTACTCAAGTTCATATCAGGCTTTGCCTTCAGGTTAGCGTAAGTCCTCGCTAATCAATCACGCCTTTCTGGCGCTGCAGCCTGCTTTGCCGAGTTTCCCAGCAACCTCTTCAAGTCGTGCCCGAAGTGCATATCAAATCAGTCTCAGCTTTACCCGCTGAGGGAATCCATGAGACTCCTGAGATCAGCTCTTCAGCGATCGATGTGTCCCACGCCCTCGCATCATCTCTCCCAAACGCTATAATATTCGTTTGCGTCCGGCCCCCTGTCCCAAACCGTGGGCCCGCGTGGAAGGAAATCATGCCAACTGACATCATCATGCCCCAGATGGGCGAATCCATCGTTGAGGGCACTATTACCAAGTGGTTGAAGAAGCCCGGCGACAAGGTTCAACGCGACGAACCCCTTTTCGAGATCTCCACCGACAAAGTCGACGCCGAAATCCCCGCCCCCGCCTCCGGCGTTCTGCAGGAAATCAAAGTCACCGAAGGCACGACGGTGGCGTGAACACAGTCGTCGGAACCATCGCCGTCGACGGTGAAGCCGCCGCCAAGCCCGCCGCCCCGGTGCCCGCAGCCGAGAAGGCTCCGGAGGCTAAGAACAGAAGCGCAGCGTTCTGCCGGCTGTCGCGGGCTCTCGCCCCCGCTCTCAAGCGGCTCCTGCGGAACCCGCTGCCCCCGCTGCTCACGAAGAGGAAGAAGAAGCGCGTTCCTCGCCGCTGGTCCGCAAGATCGCGCGCGAACACGGAGTCAGTCTCTCCCAGGTCTCCGGCACCGGACTTGGCGGCCGCATCACCAAGCAGGACATCCTGTCCTTCATCGAGAGTCAGGGATCACAACCCGCTCGCGTGGGGACAGACGCATTCGTCCGTCCCGCCGAGCGAAGCGAGCCGGGGCCCTCACCCATTCGCCGCCGCCAAGTCCCGCGCCGCGTCCCGCCGCTCCCGCTCCATACCCCGGCGACCTTGTGCCCCTGACGAACATGCGCAAGATCATCGCCCAGCGCATGATCGAGTCGCGCCGCACCAGCGCCCACGTCCACTGCATGTACGAAGTCGACTTCACCCGCATCGTCAGCCTTCGCAACAAGCACAAAGCCGGATTCGAGCAGCGTCACGGTGCGCGCCTTACGTTCATGCCCTTCTTCGTGCGTGCCGCCGTCATCGCCCTCCAGCAGTGGCCGATCATCAACGCCACACTCGAGGGTGACAATATTCACTATCACCGCCAGATCAACATGGGCATCGCCGTCGCGCTCGACTGGGGACTCATCGTTCCCGTCCTCAAGAACGCGGGAGACCTGAACTTCCTCGGCCTGCAGCGCGGCATCACCGATCTCGGCGAGCGTGCCCGTACCAAGAAACTCAAGCCCGAAGACGTCGAAGGCTCTACCTTCACCGTCACCAACCCCGGCCAGTTCGGCGCTGTTTTCGGCCTGCCCATCATCAACCAGCCGAACTCGGCCATCATGGGCGTTGGCGGAATCACCAAACAACCCATGGTGATCACCGACAAGGATGGTACCGACTCCATTGCCATTCGCTCCGTCGTTCACCTGACCCTCGGCTACGATCATCGCCTCATCGACGGCGCCGTTGCCGACCAGTTCATGGCCCTGGTGAAGAAGACTCTGCAGACTTGGAGCGAAGAAGTCGGATAGAAACGAGACTTCATCTCGTCATACCGGGGTAGCCTCTTCAACTCCGTGTCCTCTCTGTCCTCTGTGGCACGAATTTGCCTGGTCTTGTGTCCCGGCGTTCCCTCTACTGCTGAGGACCGGCTGAAGCTTGAGGGCTACCCTTCGTCCAGGTAGAAGCATTCAAGCACTCCACTGTCCCGTCAATAATCTTAGAGATCCCTTCCCTGAACTTCACCGGCTCAATAATCTCCCGCGCAGCCACCGCATCCACGGTTGCCAGCGCGCTTTCCAGAAAAGACATCGCGGCGTCCTTTTTCTCTGCGCCCGACTTGCCGCCGAAAAGTCCCTCATCATTCAGGAACTGGATGTTCCCTGGATTCGTCGCGTTTACGTAAAACCCCAGCGGGGTCGCCCCTCGCGGAACCATCCCATCCACTTCCATGTTCGCAAACACCAGGTTGTCCGCCCCGCCGGTCACGCTCACGCCCATGTAGTCAAAGCTCTGCACCTTAATGTGCTGGAACGTGAGCCAGTTCCTTCCGGCCACCGCGATCATCGCCAGCCCACTGCTGGTCGCGAAGATCGGGACGATCGCACCATCTGTGGCATAGGTCGTAACTGGATTCACTCCCGCCGCGGAGTACACATACAGGTACGGCCACGACAGGCACCAGTCATACTTGCTCACGATCGAACTTGCGCACCCACTTCCGTAGGGTTGCTTCCGTCCATACAGCGCGCCGAACTGCACCATGTTTATCGTGGCCGATGCGATCGTCGTAGCCACCGTGGCCTTCCACGTACTTCCTGACACATAGGACCAGGGTGTTCCCGTGCCGATGATCCACGGCAGTATCGGCGCCGCCGCCGTAATCACTGGCGCCGGCCCCGTGCCGTACGCGTCATACGTGATTGGACCTCCACTCGTTCCGCTGGCGGGCGCAACCAGTTGCTCGTTCCACACCCCGCCCCGCTGCAGCAACACACTGTCTCCCGCATACAGCACGATCGAACTGTCCACGTAGGCCAGCGTCTTACACGCAGTCGCCGCCGTCGTGCAGCCCGGTGCATCCGTCCCCGCGTTCGACACGTAATACGTCGCCGCCCAGCACTGGGCACACATAGCCGCGAGCGCCAATAAGATCCGATTGCGCATAACCCTCTCTCTTTTTTGCTGGGTTTTCCTGCTGACTTATTTCACAGCGAATGCCGGTACGTTCGCACCCCAACTCCACACATCCGACGGACGCGTGAAATTAGCCAGCGCTCCGCCAGAGGTCGTGCCCGCAGTGGCCGCGTTCTGAAACGTAATATCCACAGTACTTCCACCCGCGGTCACGGACGCGCACGATGATGCGCAGTTCGTCGTCAACACCACAAAGTACTTCCCTGGCTGCAGAGTCTTCGTCCCCTGACTCCAGTTCAGAGTTCTCGTTCCCGCCGACGGAGAAAACGTCGTCCCCGCGGTGGCTCCAATGTTCAGCACAATCGCGCCCGTGTAATCGGCAATGCCAATGTCGTACATGTTCGACGTGTTATCGGCCGTCGACGAGTACGCAACCGTGCTCGTCAACAGCGGATAGGTCAGTACAACTCCCCACATCTTCACCACGTTCTGCACGAATGTCGCCGTCCCTCCACCGCGCACCGCCGTGATCCATGGAACCGGATACGGCCCCGCCAGCACCCCGCTGTCATTAATCGATGGCGCTGGCGACCCGCTGTTAATCCTCGGGTAATCTCCCGTCGCTCCCACAACGCTCATCGCCGCGAAATTGACAGTAGCGAACGCCGTTGTCGCCAGCTTCGTGCTGCTGTCCCCCGCGCTCTGCGTCGTTGCCGTCGTGCCGTTCGGAAGGGCCGGAGTGCCACTCAGGTTCGTCGCCGTCCCCGTCGTACTCTGGTTCAGGGTGGGTACGTCCGCAGCTACAATCGCCCGGAAACCCGGCGTCCCCGCACTACCGTTGGGAGCTGCAAAGAACGAGTTCGCCGTCTGACTCGGTAGCGTGGGCACAGGTGCAGTCACTGTCCCCGTAAATGTTGGCGAGGCCAGCGGCGCTGCCCCCGTTACCTGCGCCACAGAGTAGTCGCCGCTCTGCGCCGTAACCGTGCCCGTTCGCCCCAAGACCGAAGCTACCGCACTGCCTCCCGTTGTAATCTCCTGCGGAGTCCCGCCATTCGCTGAGATGTAGAAGTTGCCGTCGTTGGAAATACCCATGGAGCTTGTTCCGGCCGCGGCTGCCGCCATCGCCGACCCCGGTATCGGTGTGTCCACCATCCATGGGCCAGTCAGGATGAGCTGGCCACCGACCGTCAAGTTCCCACTGAACGCTCCTGTCGCCGCCGCAATCCCACCTGCTCCGCCGTAGGTCAGGACGCTCCCACTGTCCGTCAGCGCACTATCCCCGCTCACCGCTGCGCCGTTCCCCGAGTACATCGCCAGCTGCGATGCTATACCACTGTTCACCGTCCCCGATCCGCCACCCCCGCTCCCGCAATCCGCTCCCGTCCCCGTCAGCACTCCCGTCGCACTGACATGCAGACATTGCGCCCCCGATCCCGTGATCGGCAAGGTCACGCTCCCGCCCGCTACCGTCAGATTCCCGTTTACCAACACTGGAACATTGAAGGTCTTTCGCGTCCCCGTCAGCCGTTCCAGGTAATTCGATCCACTGGGGATCGCATTGATATACGACGAAATCGAGACCGGAGCGCCCATCGCCAGTCCTACATTGGCATAGGTCACGCTTCCCGTATCGGTTCCCAGGAATGTGTCGCTGGCATCTTGTGCAGGACGATTGCCGGGAGTCGCCAGCGTCTTCGCCGGATTGGAATCGACCAGCGTCACTATCTCACCGCTGTGCATCATGCTGCTTTGCGAACTCGTGAAATTCAGCCGCCCCTTCAAGTTCGGAGTCGGTCCTCCACTGGTCAGGCCGTACTGCAGCACCGTGGCATCGGGCATCCCATTGTTCCCGTTGGAGTTTCCCGCCAGGCACGACACCCACTCGTTTCCGCTCGGACTGCTGCAGCGCTGCGCGAACACCTGCGGAGACATTAACCCAGCCTCCGTCGTGATCGGCGACACTCCCGTCACCACCGCAGTGTCATCCAGAAATGTTGCTGCCGTCCCGAACGTTACCGCGTCCGACGCATTTAGCGTCACAATCCCTCCCGGAAGCCAGAAGATTCCAGGTACATAGCTCGGTGCCGGCACCGTATAGCTGCTCGTATTCAAGCTCGCCGTGTCGGTCGTGCTGCACAACGAAGTGGAGCACTGCGCTTGCGACACCACCACGGATCCGCAAGCTGTGGTCGAGCCGCCCCCACAACTGCCCGGGTACGGTGCGACCGCCGCATACCCTGCCCCTGGGTACCTCACCACGTCATAGCTGACCGTGCCCGTCCCCTGCACCCGAGGCCATGACACTACGATATTTCCCGAAGGGCTCACGCTATCCACCAACGCGTAGCCGAAGGTTAGACATTTCGAGGCGCCCTCGCTCGTGTCACGCACCACAAAACAGTAGTTGTACCGTGTCCCTTGATTTCCCGAGCCGGCGAATTGCGGCAGCGAACCGATGGGAAACTCCCCTCCCCGGATCGAGTTCGCGCCTCCGCTGTTCAGCAACCCTGCCATTCCCAGCTTCTGCGCCCCAGTTCCCGGATACATCGGATTCGCACAGCCTCCCACTTCCTCATATACGTCATCAAACTGTCCCGGTCCAAACCCACCTCGATTTGTCCCCGTGAAGACGCCCCACTGCGCATACGCCTGAATCACCGAGTTCTGAATCCGGAGAGTGTTCCCAGCCCAATCCGTGATCCCGTTCCCCCCGCACCCCAGTCCGAGGTTCAGATGGCTCAACCACGCCAGCCCTGCGTTGCTGCTGAACGGTCCCGGGAAGTAGATCGCTTGTCCGCAGTAGTTGGCCGTGCAATGCGTTCCTTCGTCTACATTCATCGTGTCGAGCTTGAATGCCTGGTCGTTGTCCACCACGATCTGGTTCTGCCAGAATCCCCACGATCCGAATGACACCCTATCTGCCATATAAATGTCGTGCAGAGCAGTCCCATTGCCGTTGTCTTCAATTGCCGCGTTTTCCAAAGACGCAAATCCCGCGCTCGCCTGCGACGCAATGCTGGTCAGCCCTCCGCAGTTCGGGTCAGCATACGTGAACTGCGTCGCCGACGCGCCCGTCACCTGGTGAATGCCGTAATAGTGCTGGTTGAATGTCCAGTTGATGTCCACAGAGTCGCCGGCCTGCACCGCGTTCGCCCCCGTGTTGTTCAGCGTGATCGTTGATACGCTTGCGGCGCATGCCGTGTTGGTCACCGGAATCCCGTCGAAGCTACTACCGGCCGCAAACCGGATCCCGCTGACTTCGATTCCTCCGAAATTGTTGGTGTTGACCCGGTCTCCAATAAACATGCAGGTCGAGCGGGTCTTGCATAGCAACGTCGGCTTGCCTTCGCCGCGTACCGAACTCTTATTGCCCTGCACGTAGATCGTGGCGTAGACGGGCAGAGCGTTGCCATTCGCCCCGGTCGGCGGAATCACAATCCCCGCGCCCAGCGGACCTGCGTCGTTGAGGGCTTCCTGGATTCCCGATGTCGCCGAACCTGCTGTGAACCCCGCGGCGTGCGTGTTCACGGTCGTGACCAACACGGTTCCCGACGGCATTCCCCCGGCGCACGTTCCTCCCGTTACCAGCGCCGCTTCGGCTGTTCCCGTCCCTGCGATATAGACATAGTAAGGACGGTTCACGTTGTGACTCGCGTCGATGCCCAGCGGACACGGACTCAGGTGAAGTGTGTTGCTGCCGGCAGTCGTAAGGCTGTCCGTCGGCGTTTGCACCCAGTTCCAGCTCGGCGTCACATATCGAATGTTCGCCAGGTTGTTGGCGGAGAATTGCGTACCCGCTGGCTGGGTTACGTTCTGGCTTGCCGCCGGTGTCGTTGAAACGTTTCCTGCCCCTCCCCCGCTGCCACATGCTCCCCACGTTCCGTTGCCCAGCAGACAACTTCCCGCGGTCGCGGCGCCCGTCCCTAGTTCGTTCGCCGGAACCAGCCCGGAAATCAAGTCCGCCTTCACCGCAAACCCCAGGTCCACATACTGCTTCGTAGCTGCCTGCAGCGCCGCGCTCGGACTTCCCGGCAGCGTAATCGGACCAGTCATCGTTCCGCCCGCGGTCGACAGATAATTTCCCGCTCCCACATTCGTGATGGCTTGATCCACGTATGCTTTGTTCGCAACCTGTCCCGTACCTGTCGGCGCGGGAACATTTGGCGCGCTGGCAAACGTTTTGGTACCGCTGATCGTCTCCAGTCCACTGAGATGCACTACTGCACTGTCATCCGCCTTCGTCGCCAGCTCGGAATTCACGTACTGCATCGAGACCGGCTGCCCCGCCACGCCCGACCCTGGCGTCATCCGCACCGTCGCCAGGTTTGCCGGAGACGTCGTCGGCACCACCCAATACTCGGTTCTTGCCTCGCCCGGCCCCAGTTGGTATACGACCGTGTAATACACTCCCGGCGGACTCGCCCCTGCATTCGGCACCAGCGCTATGCTGAGCGCGCCGTTCCCTCCCAGCTTCACGTTCGTCGTCCCTCCAGCCACCGCTGTCCCGCCCGCCGTTACGAACGCCGGCCACGGATGATCAGGTTTCCTTGTGCGGTGCTTCCATCCGCCATATAGACGGTGTCGGCTACCGTGGTACTTGCGGGTCCATTCTGCGGAACAGGTGCCGCTCCCGATGCCGGCAGTCCAAAGCCGCTGATCATCACCACCGCCAGCACCCAATAAAAATGCCGCCCCATAGGGCGGCGGCCCGTGTCAAACATCGTCTCCTCCATCAAATCCCGGTGTGGAGCGGACACTCTTGTCCGCTGCCTTTCCTGCGCGTATCGAAACTACTCCCAAAAAATGATGGGAGCCCATTTGGACTCCCATCTCCCAACGCTATCATTTATCCCACAACCACCGATCAGAACTGATTCACTGCCGCTCGCCCAACCTCAACGCCATTTCTCTCGTCTGCGATCCTGAAGCCGACGTCCACCACCTCCAGCCTGGAGGCGCCAAACTCAAGCCGCCAAGCGGCGAAAGAATGCAGCCCACAGCTTGCCCTGAGCTTGCCGAAGGGGCGTAAGCCCTGGGTGGAGAGTCGCAAATGACCGAGCCCCGCAGGAGCGAAAGAAAATACAACGCAGACTCCTGCGGGACCGGCACAAATTCTCGCGTACACCTAGACCGCGCTCCCCTCCAGAAACTCCTCCACGCTCCGCACATACACCTCGGCAAAGTCCGCCACCGGACGCCGCCCCTCAATCAACTCCATCGCGTCCTCCAGGTTCCATCCCATCGATCCCAAAACCGCCAGCGCCATCATCGGCGCCCGGTGCACTCCCGCCGCGCAATGGATGAACACCTTCGCATCCGCTCCTTCCAGCGCCGCCTGCGCAAACTCACCCCTCGCCGGAACAACCCTGCCGGCTTCGGCTCAAAATCATCATCCGTCGGATTCCACAACACTTCGATGCCGTGATCCTTTGCCAGCGGCGTGTCATCGAACTCGATCTGCATGTCGATGATGTGCGTAATCCCTTCCCTCGCCACCTTCGCCATGTTCTCCGAGTTCCAGATCCCGCCCCCGACCGCGATCCGGTCGGTCAGCCATGTAATATCCATCCCCGTCCTGTGACGGGCGTTTCCGGGTGCCCCACTCTGCGTCGCGTTTTTGGCGGCAGCCTGCCCTTGGGCCAGCCGAAGGGTGGGAACTTTGATCTTCTTCGCCCCCACCCATACCGCCACCAGTTGGTTCTCGTCGCACTCTCCGCCTCATTCTACGGTATAGCCGGGTTCTCGATGCCTCTTCCACTGGAACGGCCGGATGCCCATTCCCGCGCCCTTTGCGAGAAGTGAAGATTCCCGCCGGGGTGCATTTCTCGCGTTCATTGCGAGAAATCAAGATTTCCGCCGGGTACGCCATTTCTCGCGTACTTTGCGAGAAGTGGGGATTCCACTGTTCCTTGTGTCGCACTCACACCAGCACGGGGACTACCTTGTCCACCCTGCCCGCCGTCTCCGGGTCTGAACTCTCCGGCTCGGAACACTCTTCGTTGCATCCTTCGCCGCCTTCTTCCACCGCGCTGCCTTGCCGGGAATCTACGGATCCGTCCTCTTCATCCAGCACGATCGGTTCGTCCGGAATGTCCAGCCGGCGCAGCAGAGTTTGTGCCAGGCATTCTTCGTCTTTGGTCTGACCTGACTTCCGTCCGTCGGCGGCGGATAAATCGTCGCCACCTCAAGCAAATACCTCACCGGGGCCAGTTGTCCTTTCTTTCCCTCGTCAATCACCGCTTGGCCATCTCTTCGGCCTCCGACTCCACCATGATGGCAATGTTCTTCCGCACTTCGGCGGGATTGAATTGGTTCTCGGCCTTCTTCGCGGGTTTCTTCTTTGCCGTTTTCTTCGCTGCCGTTTTCCCTTCGCCTTTTTCTTCGTCATTGCCCCGTACTCGGACTCCCTTGGGTTTTTCAACTTTCCCCCAAAACACCGAGGGCGCGCCCTAAGGCGCGCCCTCTGCCAGAGATTTTCTTTTTTCTTACTCTCTATTTCCAGAATATCAAATTGCTAAGGGTAAACTGGACATTTTTCAAACTTTATATTCCCCATCTTCACAGTCACTTGCGGCGATTTGGTCGCTTTCCCCCTCTTGACAAGAATTTTCCCTGGATCGAGTCCAGTCGTTCCATCAGCCCCACATCGATCAGAATCTCACTCAACATGTCCAAAACCATCGGAGTATAACGCCGCACTGTCTTCTCATTGCAGTGCAGCAGTTTCGCCGTGGCCCAGCGGTCATGCTCCTGCAAAATATGCCGCGCGATGAGCTGCCGCGAAAACTCATCCAGCCGATCCAGGCACTTCTCCATGTCGTGCACGAAGATCACGCGGTCCTCAAAAGTCACGACCGTGTACGAAGTCACCTTCGCCCGAAAAAACTCCCCTCCCAGCAACGATGGCAGCCGCCCGGTTTCGATCGAGTAACGCATGTACCGCCGCAACATCGCAACCGTCCGTCCCCGATAGATTCGCCGTTCCCGTTCGTGATCCTCCTCCACTGCCGTTGCTGCGCGGCATCCACACTCGCGTCCACGATTTCCTGCGCCACCTCGCTCGTTCGCAGGGAACTGGTGCGCCGCAGGCCTGGTGCGCCGGCACGGATTGCGTTGCCGGTTCCTCATCCAGGTGTCGCTTCCGCCGCGGAAATCCAGCGCTCGTCCCCATCTCCGGACGCTCCGCCTCGGCCGCAATCCACGCAATCATGTCGCTCATGCCACACCTCCCGCCGCCTCAAAGTCTGTCATGTCTTCATCGTCGATTTCGAACTCGTAGTCTTCGACCGCCGTGTGAGGCCGCACCGGCAGGATCATCTTCGCTCCGCTTTCTTCGTGAGTTTCGGTAAGTCCGCCACTTTGGGCTGGCACTTGTCGCAGTAGACATCCTGCCCCACGCTCCCGCACCCACAAGCCTCCACAGTGCTCGCAGTACTTCAATTCCACCCCTACTTCGTTCTTCTCGTCCCTTCATGATCGCTTCTCATCACTCCTCCAGATATTTGATTAAAATCTTGACTGCTCCTCGTCCCCCTTCCCGCAACTCGCAAGCCGGAGGTCGAAAGGCAGAAGCCAAAAACTGAAAGCCAAAAAAAAAGCCCTGCGCCGATCCCCGCAATTTGCGGGAACCGAAACGCAGGGCTCGTTTTTCTTACGATGACCTGCTTGGGCTATTTAGTTTTTATGGAGTTCTATGAAAATGGCCTCCTTGTCGCTTACTTTCTTTGTGTTTGCCGCTAACGCCCTCCCCTTCTACACTAGTTTGTGCGCGCTCTCGTCGTCTGCGCCCCCACCACGGTGTTGGTGGAAATAGCCTTCTTCGTAGCCCGACTTGAGCACGCGCCCGTTTTGCATCACCACGCTCACTCGCCCGTGAAGCGCAGCGACAACAGCAGGTGCTCCATCGATGCCGATAGCACCTCGGCCGACTTCACTTTCCTGCGAAACTCGCCGAAGTTCTTCTCTTCATTCGAGTTATCGGGGTGACTCGTCATTGCTTTCTACCGTCGAGCATAGTGGCCTCTAGGATGCCGCGATCCTATCGCTGTGAATTTTCTCAGTCAAGGTTGGATACACCAACCCTGCCTGTGGAAATCTTTCCGACTTAGCGCCATGCTATAGTCCGGTGCTATACTCCGCCCATGAAGTTCAAAATCCTGCAAGATAATCTTCGCAAGGTCCTTGTGGGAGCGCATCGAAGCAGGCGAACTGACCGGACTCCGGCTCGCCCAGCAAACCGGATTCAAGCAGGCCCACATCTCCAACTTCCTCAACCGGAAGCGTGGCCTCAGCCTCGAAGGCATGGACAAAGTGCTCGCCGTGCAGCATCTCTCGGTGCTCGATCTGCTCGATCCCTCCGAGGTCAACAAGCGCGCCTCCATCCTGCCTCCCAGCGGCGACGAATTCGAAAACGTCCTGCTCACCGACGCCTCCACCGCTGCCACCCAGCCTCTGATCACCAGCATGCACGTGAAAGAGATCCTCAAGTTCAAGAAGAGCTTTCTGCGCAAGCTGAAAGCCGAAACCGAAGGCGATCGCTCCGGCTGGCAGCGCTTCGTGCTGATCAAGGTCGATGCCAAGGAAGCCATGAGTATGTATCCACGGCTCATGCCCGGAGCAACGCTCTTGATCGACCGCCATTACAACTCACTCAAGCCCTATCGCAAAGGCGAATTCAATATGTACGCTGTTCTGAAAAACGATACTTGCACGGTGAGATACGTCGAAGTGGCCGGAAATCATCTAATCCTGCGCCCCCACAACCAGTCCTCTCCCATCGAAGTCGTCACCATGGAAGACGGCAAGACCGCCGCCGATTACCTCGTCGGCCGCGTCTGTCACGTAGGATTGGAAGCGTAAAAACCTCGTCGTAGAGACGTAGCTGCTACGTCTCCGCCGCCCAGCGAACTCATTTTTGCGTCGCTGCTGCCACCTGCGAGTCGTAAGAGTAGAGCACTTGCTGGCTGTAGAACACTTCCGTCGACCACCATCCCAGAACCGCTGCAGCGGTGAGAATCGCAGACAGCAACACCAGCCGCGCCCAGTGCTCGTTCTGCCAGAAACATTTCTTTCCGGTTTCTTTTCCGGTGACGGTTTCCTTCGCCCGAGCTTCTTCCGCCTTCGGCGATGACTGCGGCTTCCAGACCAGCCATGCTCCCGCCACCGCCAGCAGCAGCAACAAGCATTCCATGTAGGGCGGATCAGCGGGCACGCCTTCGCTATAATGGTGAATCGTTGCGACCAGCCCTACCGCAAAGTACAGGGCAGGCGCCGGTATGAGCGCCAGGTGCAGCCAGGAGCCATTCTTTTCTCGCCGCAGCCTCGCGCCCCAGGCGAACACGCACAGCGTAAACCCGATCATTCCGTTAAACGCCGCGCCGCGCAGAACCATGATCTGGTCGTGGATCTGGCGGAGCCGCAAGCGTGTAGTCCCCGCCCTTGACCATCAAAGCGTTTTCCTGAAGCCCGACAATATTCGCCGCGGTTTCGCCCAATTCATCGTCCTTCCGGCGGTAGGTGTAGCGCACCCACCACTTCATCGTCAGCCAGCACAGCGCCTTCTTCTCTGGGAAAGTCTGGAACGTGCTGATCTCGTCTGCGAGCACCGGGCTTTCCTGCCCAGCCCGCAACAGATGGTTGTCATCACTGTCGCAATAGACGCGGGTGAGAATGCGATCTTCGGTCATGCCCAGGCGGAGCAAGTGCCCACCCACCTGCAGGTAAAGATCATCGTCATTGAAAAAATCTTGCGCAGTGCGGGATACGGCCGATCCCATCGTATAGGTCATGGCGAATAACAGAACCCCTGCCACCGCCGGCTGCTCTTGCGACTTCACCCAGTCCAGAACGTCTCCCAGCCGGTTCTCGCCTTCGAAAAAGAACAGGTGAATCACGAGCAGCACCCAGGGAAGCGCGAGCGCTCCCACGATGGTGGTGTCGAATGCGATCGTGAGAGCGCCCATGGAATGCTCCCTTCGTGATTGGAAGTGACCCGCACTGGCGGCTTTGGTGGCCGTTTTCTGCTCACTTCAAGTCCGCTAAATCCGCCTGCAACTGCTGCAGGCTGAACCCTTGCGGCGCCTGCTGTTTCCCGTCCAAGTAGTCAGGACTCAAGATCGCATACGCTTCGTCGCAGTACGTTGCCCAGAACGACCACGTCATCATCTGCAACGCTCCCCACGTCACCACCGTGACCCCGCGGGCGTCGTAAGCGACCACCGGGATGGCATGTCCTCCCCACGAACCCGGCTTGCCATCGCCAGTCGGCCCTCCCGGCGGCACCGACCACGGCTGATGATTCTGCACCTGGGCCTGCGCGCTGATGGGCAACTGCATGCCGATGTAGCAGCCTTCAAACATGTACACCGAATCCATGATGTGGTTGTGGTTCGACGGTTCCAGTGCGACATAGGCGCCGATCTTGTGTCCCGCGATCCCGGTTTGCCGCCAGTAATTCAATACATCGACCTCATTCGCACCATTGTCATTGGCCCCGGTCACAGGGTTGTACCCGGTGATAGCCGAGTAGGCCGCGACGATCTGCTTGTCGGTGGGCGTGAACATTTTTTTCCCTGCATTCGCCGTCCACTCCATCAGCAGGTGCCCCGCGGCCGCACAGGTGCAGTCGCCGATCTGGTCGTTGTCCATCATCCCCCACGAACTCACCTTCGACGTCAGATCGAAACTTGCAGGCGGAGGGGGCAGCGCCCGGGTCACGTAAGAGGCCAGCAGCAGGGTGCGCGGATCGTGCCGCGCCATGCTTTTGCCCAGTTTGAGTTTGCGAGGATCGATGCGCGTCGGGTCCGATCGCATGGTCACGCCCATCCGCGCATCCGGTGCACGATCAAGTTTCTTCACAGCCATGAGGAGTCTCCTTTGGCGAGAGTTCAGGATTCGCACTAATTGTGAAAAAGGGTCCGGTCGCTCGCAGCCCTGTAGTGGCGCGAACGTTGGTCACTGAGTTTCCTGAGGGGAAGAAGTCGGGCGAATTTTAGCCCGAATGCGGGCCAGATCAAGCACGGCAAGAGATTTGTTACGAAAAACGAACAACCCATCCGCCATCCCGCTCGTCAACCCATCGGTGATGGCCGGCAGTCGTGCAGTTTGAGAGGAAGGTTCGTATCCGAGAAGTAGGTTCGCATCCGACAGGAAGGTTCGCATCCGAGAAGAAGGTTGGCATCCGAGAGGAAGCTTCGTATCAGGGTATGCCTTCAGGCATGCCGCACCGGCAAGCAGCACACGCCCGGCTTTAGCCGCTGCCGTCCCGGCTCCGCATGCCCCAGAGGCTGAAGCCGCTAAACGCTTACGTCCTCTGGCGCCATCGCTTGAAACAGGCTGCGAAAAAACTCACGATTCTGTCTTGTTTTGAAAGGGCGCGGCTTCAAGCCGCGCCGTAAGTGCAACAAAATCAATAGCGGCTGTAGCCGCCAAGGGAATTGTAAGGTCCGAAAAAGAGTTTTTCAGCACCTGCTAGAAGTTGAACTTCAACGCCAACTGCAACTCGCGAGGCGTGTTGGACGTATAGCCGATGGTCCCAAAGGCGGGGTCGTCCACCGACGTGTTGGGCGTGCCGAAGACCGGGTGATTGAACGCATTGCGCGCCTCCATCCGAACCTCCAGATTCATTTCCTCGTGCACCACAAACTGCTTCGAAAGCGACAGATCGACTCCAAATGCCCAGGGTGTTCGCACGCTTCCAATGGCGCGCGGTGCATTGCCGAGCGTGAACTGAGGCGGCTTCTGGAAAACCGTGGGGTCCACAAAGAAGTTATCAATCCAATCGGTCCCGTGATTGCGCTTGGGCGTCCCCACGATGTTCGGCCGCTGTGCGCCGTAGGTGGGCAGTGACGTTCCATCGGCGAGAGTCATGGCCAAAGGCCGGCCAGCGGACATGCGCCACAGCCCGTTGGTCTTCCATCCTCCCACGATGGCTTCGAGCACGCGGGGCATGTTGCCCAGCAGCGGCCGGCCACGCCCAAAAGGAAGATCGTAGGTATAGCTGAACTGCAGCACCTGCGGAATGTCGAAAGTCGAGAGGCTGCGCTCCAGCCAAGGCTTGTTGGGATCCTGCAGGCTGGTAAAGCTCCCCAGCCAGGTCACGTTGTCATCCGCCTGGGACGAGTCATCGATCGATTTCGACCAGACATAGGTCACCAGGAACTGCAACCCGTTGGAATAGCGCTTTTCCGCGCTCAACTGCAGTCCGTGGTAAATGGAATTCGCAATCAACTGGACGTCGGTGGCGAGGCCGGTGAACTGAGTAAACGGAAGCTGCAACTGAAATTCCTGCACCTGTGGTGACGGACAGGACGCTGTTGGGATCGCTGATGGGCCCGCCATTGGACGAGGAAAACGGATTGTTCACGTAGGTGAGGAGCCCGTTGATGTTCGCGGTCAGGACTCTCGATCCCGGGTCCGAGGATGTTTAACTGGTTGGAGCCGCTGAACGGCAGGTCGGTTCCTTTCTTCCCGATGTATTCCGCATTGATCACGATATTGCCGCGCAGCTCCCGCTCGATCCCGAGGCTCCAGCTCTGTTCATAGGGCGTGCGATTCGCGACGGCGGTGCGGAGCGGGCCGTTCCCGCTGAAACCAACATCGTTCATCAGGCCGAGCGCATTCCCGGCGGGCTGGATCAATCCATTGGGATACGGATTGTTCAGGTGGAGGTAGGGCGTCGCGCCATCGTTTTGGTAGGTCGTGATCGCGCTGGTGTACTGGTTAAAGCCCTGGCCGCCATAAGGCACGACGCCCGTGACTCCCGACCGAGACTGCCCAAAATAAATTCCATAGCCGCCGCGAACCACCATCTTCGGGGCAAACTGGAAGGCGAAACCGAAGCGCGGCTGAAGGTCGTGCCAGTCGGTCACGTAGTTAGTTCGCTGGCTGGGAGATGCAAAAACTTCGCCGCCAAGTAATTGGAGTGTCACTGGGCCATTGAACTGGTCAGTGTACGACAGGCTGCCGCCGTTCAACGGGCTCGTGGCATTCGGATTAAACCAGTTCTGCCGGTTATAGCGGTCGGTGCGGGGTAGTGTTACGTCGTAGCGCAGGCCCAAGTTCAGCGTCAGCTTTGGGCTGACCTTCCAGTTGTCCTGGGCAAAGACGCCGTACTGGTAGTTTGTGGTGGCGGGCCGAAACTGGATTTCATAGTACGTCCCATTGTTGTTTTGGGTCATTTGGCCCATCAGGAAGCTGGCCATCGAATCGCCACCGCACGCGTCCAAACCCGTGGGACAGCCATTCGAACCGCTTTCATCGAAACTGAAGATGCCGACGGGCGCGTTGGTCTGGATATAGTTCATTTGGTGCAGCCGCCCGTCGAAGCCGAACTTCAACTCGTGTGGGCCGTGAACCTTGTCGACGGTGACCGTCAGTTGTCCCGTGTCCTGCCCCAGCCGGTAGTTGCCGTAAGGGTCGGTTCCCTGGTTGGTGTAACCAGCGGAATAATAGGTGTTGAGAAAAATAGCCGGGACGCCCGGAAAGCCGTTGCTTTGCAAATACGAAGGGAAGCCCAGCGTGCCGAGCGGGTCGTTGACACCTTGCGGGTTGTAGGCATCAATGTGCCACGCGCCGCGCGTAAAGCCTAGCGTCGTATTCAACAACAAAGTTGGACTGAATGTATGGGTGTCGTTGATGGCAAACAGGTGGGCGTTGGTGGGGTTCGGGCCGCCTTGACATGGGTCGGTGAAATTCTTGAAACAGTTGAAGCCGTTGCCGTGGCTCCATTGTTGCGAGTACCTCCCGCTCAGTAAATTCTTTTCGTTGAAGCGGTGGTCGATTTTAACGTCGAATTGGTAGTTGTAGCCGTGGTTTGCCCCGGATCCGTACCAGTTCTGGTAGATACCGTTCGTTGAGGTGATATTCGGCTTTGGGAAGTAACTGAACATCTTCAGCGCCACAGGATCGATCAGATTGCCGGCCAGGCCGGGCGTCGGTTGGAGATTTGAAGGCAGATTGGGACTTCCCGGACTGATGTAGGTCCCAACGTTGTTGTTAGGAATGAACGTGCTCCGCACCGCCCCGCCAACATTGGGATCGTAACTGCCGGAGTAGGGGTCCCAAATCTGCCCAGCCGGAACGCTGCACATTCCGGTGTTGTCGAACGTTCCGCCTTGTTGCGTGCATACCTCGCTGAAGTTACCGGCCCGCATGAGGTCGGTGGGCACTCCGGCCTGGGCCGAGCCCTGCGTGGTCTGCCGGTACGCGTCGTAGTCAAAGAAGAAAAACGTCTTGTTCTTGATGATCGGTCCGCCGATGGTGCCGCCGTAGTTGTTGCGGCTCAGCGGCGCGATGGGTTGCCCGTAGTGATCGTTGAACCAGGTGTTGGCGTCGAAAATCTGGTTGCGCACGAAGTCATACACGCTGCCGTGAAACTTGTTTGTGCCCGAGCGCGTGATCATGTTGACGACGGACGCCCCGGAAAAGCCATACTCCGCGCTGAAGTTCGTCTGCTCCACCTTAAATTCTTCGACCGCCTCCGGAGACGGAAGATAGGTCACTGCCGTGATGCCGCCGTTCGGCTCAGAGTTGGTGACCGAAGCGCCATCGGTCAGTACGTCAGCCGTGGCCCCGCGGCTGCCGTTGGAAACGAAGTTCGTCCCGGTGCAGGTGACGTCACACTGGTCATCCATCTGGGTGACGCCCGGCGCCAGCGCGGTCAGTTCAATCACGTTGCGATCGATCAACGGCAAGTCATTGATGAACCTGCGATTGACGACTTGGCCGGTCTCGGCGTCGTTGGTTTGAATGGCCTGCGCGTCCGCGGTCACCTGTATGGTCTGGCTGGCCCCGGCAACCTTCAGCGTCAGGTTCGTCGTGGTGTTCTGATTGATGTCCAATTTGAACCTGTTGCTCAGGGTTTTCCCAAACCCCGAGGCCTCCGCCGATACGGAGTAAGTGCCCGGCGGAATCGAGCGGAACAAGTACCGTCCGTCGCTGTCCGAAGTCGTGTTGAACGCGTAGCCCTTCTGTTGATCGGTAAGAACGACCTTGGCCCCTTGCACCACGGCTCCCGTGGTATCGGTCAGCACACCGCTGACAGTGCCGAAGTAGGCTTGGCCGAAAAGCAGGGCAGGAATTGCAATCACCGTTGCGACCATCAATCTGGCTAGAAAGCGGTGAGACTTGGACTGAGCAGTAGAAGCAGATGAATGCATCTTTCCCCCTTGTTCCCGGTGGAACAGACACAGCCCCGTGGTACTCCGTGGGACTGGCCGGAATAGTAACCCATCTGGCATCCCGCTCGTCAACCCATCGATGAGGACGGCAGTCGTGCAGTTTGAGAGGAAGGTTCCTATCCGAGAGGAAGGTTCGCATCCGCAGAGAAGGTCCGTATCCGAGAGGAAGGCTCGCATCCGCAGAGAAGGTTCGTATCCGAGGAGAAGGTTCGTATCAGGGTATGCCTTCAGGCATGCCGCGCCGGCACGCAGAGCCCGCCCGGCTTCAGCCGCTGCCGTTCGACCCAGCGAACAAGATCCGACGCGTCAGGGCTTATTCGACGCGGGGGGCGCCAGCTCGGCGGCGGGCGGCGCCAGCCGCAGCTTGCGATTGATTTTTGGCCAGTACTGGCGCATCAGGTTTCCGCCGAACTTCCAGCCCTCGTCGGCAGCGTAGCGCGCTAGAGTGCTGCCGATGCTACGATTCTGCTGTGGCCAGTACGTATTGGCCAGAGCTTCGCCCGCAGCCGGGCCTAGCAGTCCGGCATAGTTGACCACCTGCTCCCCGGAGTCGTTGCTCGTGATAAACACCCGGACCGCGCTGTATTTCACTGCCTGTTTGAAAGTGAGATCCCTCTTTACATAGAAGCGCGGGTCTTCGTGCAGGGCGGACGCAAGCATGTAAGTTCCAAACATCTGGTCCGAAGCAGCGCGTGCCATGCCCGACCCAAAGCGCTTGCCATATCCTGACCCGCCCTGGCCATACCCAGAGGGGTCATTGATCGCCTGGCCGTACGCTGCCCCAAGCAGATTAGAGCCGATGGTCGACACCGACACGCTGTTGTTCGCGGCCAGCTTGAATTTCTCCCAACTGCTGAGCCGTTCCTTGTCCGTCGCGAGGTCAGGAAAGACCACCGACTTCCGTGACAGCAGTTGGACGAAGCCCGCCCCACTTTTCAGCGGGTTGGTCCCCTGCTTCGCGGTCTGCGCTGGCGAGCTGGCGGAAGGGGCATCGGGTGGCGCTCCCGATTGGGTTTGTTGCGCCACGCTGACGGCACATACCAAACAGCAGACGGCTGTCATCAAGAGCAGCCCTCGCTTCCCGCGCCCCACGCTTGGCGCTAATCAAAGGGGATCTGAACATTTTTGAAACGATCTTTCCGTATGGAACGAATGATTCCTGACGAAATACTTCTTAGGATCAACCAACAGTGTATCTCCTTGGGCGCTCGAAGTCCGAAACCCGGTTGGACGCGAACCAAGGTGTACCGAAGGAATCAGAATGGGAGCGCATCGCGGGAATCAGAAAAGTGGGGGAGCGTAACGCTCATCGAGCGGCGATGCGGCTCTGTGGGTATCGTTTGCAGGCAGGCTACAGCCAGAAGTCGCGAACCGGAGCGGCTGATGGGCCCTGGCCCGCGCTGGCGGCCCGGCCCATGCTGGGTTCGACGCGGTTGCGTCCGGCATTCTTGGCCTGGTACAGCGCGGTGTCCGCTGCGTGCAGCAATTTCTCCATCTCCGCGGCACTCTGGCCCGTGGCCACGCCCAGGCTCAGGCTGACCTGGACACTCGACCCTCCCACGATGATGCTGCAGCCCGCAACGTGGCTGCGCACGCGTTCCGCCAGTTCCCAGGTTTCGGCCAGGCCGCAGCCGGGAGCGACGATGAGGAACTCTTCTCCGCCGCAGCGTCCGACCGAGTCATAGGGGCGGACCACCGCCGCGATGCCGCTGGCAATGATGCGCAGGACCGTGTCGCCGGCGGCATGTCCGCGGCTGTCGTTAATGGCTTTGAAGTGATCGACGTCGATCATGATCAGGCCCACCGGTTCATGGTCGCGTTCGGCGCGCAGCAGGTCGCGCTCCAGAATCGCCAGTATCGCTTTACGGTTCCACAGGCTGGTCAGGCCGTCGCGCGAAGCTTCCCGGCGTAACGCTTCCCGGGCCAGCAACAGACGGTTCTGCGTAACCAGCAGGCGCGCGCTGGAACACACAAACGACAGCAGCACGACCGCGGCCGCTAATCCCAGGCGCTCGCGCGCAATGCGCAACGACATGAACAGCACCAGCAACGGGTACAGCAAAAAGAATATCTCCGTATAAATCCGCTTCTCGCGCCGCGGCGGATCGAACGAGAGTTCCGGAGACTCCGCCTGCTTCCAGGTGGTGGCGATGAGGATGGGAACAACCAGCAACGCACTCCAGAGCAGATCAAACCACGCGCCCGTGCTCAGACCGCGTCCCGGCCCGTAGTAGTACAGGGCATCCACGCAACCGGATAGGGCCAGGAAGACTCCCATGCGGCCGAACAAGCGCACGCGAGTCCCGCGAGCGGGTGACGGCGGCACGCACCACGAAAGCTCCCGCGACAAACGCGTAGCCGGCGAAGTACGGGGTCCAAACCGAGTGCGCCAGTTCGCTGGGCGACTCCGCCTTGCGGCAGGTAGAAGAAATACAAGTACGCCGCCACGCAGACCAGCACGGCCTGCACGAAGTCGAGAGCGACCAGCGCGTCGAGATGCCCGGCCTCGTGCTCCGGGTCGAGGAACATGGCCATCGCCAGGGGCACGAACCAGAAGCAGAACAGTAGATTGTTGATCCAGGAAACGAAGGGGACTGCAGCCAGGTCGTTATAGACGCTGAGACCTTGCGCGATCAGCCACAGGGAGTAGGCCACCGCCGTCAGACGCCAGAAAGAACGCGCCAAACCCTCGGAGCGCCGGCTGGCCTCGACGCACGGCGTAGATCAGCACAACCCCCAGGGTGAACTGGATCAGGTCCGACAGAAGCCGCCCGGAGTCTTGGTCCCCAGACGGCGACCACACCGGCGTGCGCCAGCCACAACAGGGCAGTAACGGCTACGACGATGCGCGTACGTGACAATGTGGTCCTCTCTATGGAGCGGCAATTCTTACAGATAGTGTCGTAGGGAGGAACCGAACCGGAATGCGATTGGCTCGGCTATCTGCCAGCGTCTTGACGACACACTTCAACTGAGACCCCAAGACCCACCAGTATCCCGCAATGCGCGGAATTCTTCACCTGACCATAGTACCCGCCTCTGATTACCGCCAAACCGAGATTGGAGCCAGTGTTGGAGCAGCCTTGGGAGGATTTCCACAGCCTTGGCCATCCTCGGCGAGATATGATTCGGGAGGTCAGAGATCGATATGACTGCCACTGGGAATCGGAATTTCGCGGATCGGGCAGATCGCCATCAACGCGCACGACGTGGAGCGTGCCGCCGCTTTCTATCAGGATGCGCTGGGCCTGAAGCTGCTGTTCAAAGCCCCGCCAGGGCTCGCGTTCTTCGACTGTGGCGGAGTGCGCCTGATGCTGACCCGGCCGGACAAGCCCGAGTTCGATCATCCCACCTCGATCTTGTATTTTGCTGTGCCCGACATTCAGGCCGCTCACGCCAAGATGAAAGAGAACGGCGTCAATTTCGAAGACGAACCGCACTTGATTGCCAGAATGCCCGATCATGATTTGTGGATGGTGGTCTTCCGCGACTCGGAGGGGAATCTGATGGGATTGATGAGTGAAGTCGCGAAGTAGACCTCGACTTCAGACCGGACCTCTCCGGACCGTCGAGGACCCTAGGCATTAAGAACCAGAGGCGTGCACCATGGAACAAGAAGCGAACATCGGGTTTCGGCCGTGCCTGGTTTGCCCTGACGGTCGCCTTCGCGCTGCACGTCTTCGACGAGGCCGCCACCGGATTTCTTGCCATCTACAATCCCACCGTGATGGCCCTGCGTTCGCGCTGGGGATGGTTTCCCATGCCGACGTTTGAGTTTCGCGAGTGGCTGGTGGGTCTGATTGTGGCAGTTGTGTTTTGTTTTGCGCTGACGCCGCTGGCCGCGCAAGGCGTGCGCTGGTTGCGCCCGTTCGCCTGGCTTTACGCTGTGATCCACCTTCTCAACGCCATAGGGCACACGGTCGGCAACCATTCTGGGCCACACCGTGGCGTCGGTGACGTTTCCCGCGTCCGGCGCCAGGTTTTATTCTTCGCCATTTCTGCTTGATTGGATCCGTGTGGCTGATGGTGCGCCTGCGCCAGACGGCGCACGACGCATAGCAAGGTCTTGGGCTTAGGTCTTCGGCCTTGGAAAATTAGCTAGCACCGACTTCAGACTTCGCAACTCGGACCGAAGACCCACGACCTGACACCCGACCCGCACCCAGTGCCGGACGCTACGCTGCTGACCCTGCTATCATCGCTGGCGGAGTCATTTCGCACCATGGAATACCTCGACGACGAAGATTTTGAAGACGAAGAGATACCCATTCTTTCCGGAAGAGGAGAAGGACTCATGGAAGAAACTCCGGCTACAGCTCGGGCGCCGCGCGCCGCAATGAAGATATCGCACTCGATCTGATGAAATTCATCGCCATGACCACCGGCTACGGGCGAACCGCCTCGTCGGGTGTGGGATTTCAAGGCACGGGCTCCGCGGCCAAGCCGGAAGACTACGCCGCTCATCTGCTCGAGTTGTACGGAAAATGCCTGGGCGCGGTAGGCGGGAAGAAGTAACGAGAAGCGAGTGCCGGGTAGCTGATCTCGCTGGAACTGCACTACGAGTTCATCAGCGTCAATGCTACTTCGTCTGCCCGGCCGCCTGGTACTGAACCCCCAACTGAGCAAACAAAAAGCTGAACATGTCGGCATCCTGCTCGATCTGCTCGTCGAGGGCGGTGCCGATGCCGTGGCCGGCGCTCGATGTTGTCCGCAGCAGGATGGGATGACCGGAACTGTCGGCCGCCTGCAGGCGCGCGATCATCTTGCGTGACTGCATGGGGTTGACGCGGTGATCGTTTTCCCCCGTGGACATGTAAATCGCGGGATAGGCCGTGCCGTTCTTCACGTGATGATAGGGCGAGTAGGCGTAAAGCGCCTTGAACTGGCCGGGATCTTTCACCGTGCCGAACTCAGTGATGTTGAAGGCCCCGTTGGGATCGAGTTCCACGCGCAGCATATCGTAGATACCCACCTCGGAAACAACCGCGCGAAACAGGTCGGGACGCTGCGTGAACGCCGCCCCCATGAGCAGGCCTCCGTTGCTGCCGCCCATGATCGCGAGGTGAGCCGGAGACGTGTATTTCTGGTCGATCAGCATATTGCGCGCAAGCCAGAAAATCATCGAAGACATTCTGCTTGTGCGTGAGGTTGCCGCCTTTGTGCCATTCCTCGCCGTATTCGGCGCCGCCGCGGAGGTTCGCGTCGACAAACACGCCGCCCTGATCCAGCCATAGCCGGAAAAACGTTCCGCCGAAAAAGGGTTTCTCGCTGATGCTGTAACCGCCGTATCCGTACAACAGCGTGGGATTCGTGCCGTCGAGTTTGGTCCCCTTGCGGCGAATGATGTTGACCGGAACGCGCGTGCCGTCTTTCGAGATGGCGAAGTCGCGTACCACCTCAGCGTCGTCGAACGTCACGGGAGAAGTTTCGAACAGCGCGGTGCGCGCGGCTTTCCCGCTGGCGGCATCGAAGTGGTACCAGGCGGGCGGTTCGATGTAGGTCGAGGCGTTGAACAGCACATCGCCCCCGCCGATGGACACGACCTGCCCAACCGCGGAAACTGCCGGCACGGGCAATTCGCCGGTTGGCTCGAGGATGGGAGTGGATGCGCCAGGTCCGCGATCCTGAGCCTTCGCGCTGAACACGCGCACCCGCGATGGTCCGCCCATGATGTCGACCACATAGAGATGGTTCCATGCGGGCACGAAGCTCTTCGATGGAGGCGCGCGCTGCCTTCGTCGGAACCTGTGCCTGAGGTCTGCGGAACCACAACCTTGGCTTGCGCGAGATCCAGGTGTGCCAGCGGCAACCGGAGAATCTGGCCGCGGGGCGCGATCCTTGCGCGAGAGCAGGTAGAGCGCCGGATCCACGCCGAACTTGACCGAGACGATTCCGTCCTCGAAGTGACTGATCTGGGTCCACTTGCCGTCGGAATCCATGACGATAGTGCGCGAACTGGCCGCCATCGCCGTTGGCGACGGCGGCGAGCAGCCAGCGCCCATCGTCGCTGGTGCTGAAGCTGAATCTCGGCGATGCGGGGGAAATCCTTGCCGATGATGTAGGTGTCTTCCTTGGAGCTCGGTGCCGAGTTTGTGAAAGTAGACCTGCTGGTAGAAGTTGGCGTCCTCGGGGGGACGCTCGCTGCCTTGCGGGTAGCGCGTGTAGTAGAAGCCGGAACTGTCGGCCTTCCATGCGATGCTGCCGCCCGCGGTAGCAAAGTTTACGCGCGGCACCACGTCAGCCAGTTCCTTGCCCGTGGCGACTTCGAAAACGTGAGCCGAGGCGTCTTCCGATCCGTTTTCCGAAAGAGCGGCCGCAATGTACTTGCCACCGAAAGAGGGTACGTAGAAATCTACCGCGACCGATCCCTTGGCGCTGGCCGTATTGGGATCGAAGATGACCTTCGCGCTGGCGGGATCGTCCGCCGAGCGCATCACGACCAGCATCGGCTGCTGCTGGGGCGGCTGGTATTTCTCCGCGAACAGCATTCCAGCACGGATACTGCAGATCATAGTAGGCCGCGGAACTGGCCGCGATCAGTTGCTTCAGGCGCTCCTTGATCGGCGGGCCGTGCGGGCAGGTGATCGAGATATTCGCGCGTGCGGGCATTCTGGGCCGCGCTCCACTGCTTGACCGCGGGATCATCCCAGTTCTCCAGCCAGCGGTAGTCGTCGGTGACTTTGACACCTTGATACTCATCGGTGACGAGGTGTTTGGGCGCGTCGGGAGGCTTCGGGATAGACGCATTCTGGGCGAAGGAGGAGAGGGCCAATACGCAGAATGAGATAGAAATCGGCAGAAGGCGTTTGCTTTGCATGACGGCCTTTCCGAGGGCGCGGAAATTATACAAGGGGGGCAAGAAAAAACCGCGCCCCGTACAGGGCGCGGTTCTGAAACGTTGCGGATGGGGAGGCGCTCGCGGCCAGCCGCCCTCTTAACGGCGCTTCTTGCCTTTCTTCTTAGCTCTTTTTCGCGGGCTTTTTCGCAGCTTTTTTCTTGGCCGGTTTTTTGGCGGCTTTTTTCTTCGCTGGCTTCTTCTTGGCGGGTTTCTTCTTCGCAGCCGGTTTTTTCTTGGCAGCCTTCTTGGCCGCTTTCTTTTTCGCCTTGGGCTTGCCGCCTCCACCGCTCGGGGCAGCGGGTGCGGGCCTGGGGGGTGGAGGCGCCGGAATGGCTACCGGTTCCGGCTCGATCGATTCGGGAGCGGGCAAGCCGGATTCTTCTTCCTCCTCCTCTTCCTCGAAATCTTCTTCCAGCGACTCGCTGTAAGCGCCGCTGTCGCCGAATTCTTCTTCTTCATCACGTCCATAGAGCGTGGGATCGTAAAACGTCATTGCTCCTCCTGATTCAGTGGCGGCCGGGTGCGGACAGCGCGCCTGGCTGCGGGCACGAAGAATTTAAAAGACCACCGGAAACTTCTGCTGGAACGGCGCGCGATTATAGCACGACGTTCGGTGCAGCCTGCAAGGACTGCAGATACAGACTGCTCGCTATCCTGTTATCACAGCGGGACGGGGGAAGGGAAGAGGAAAAACAAGGGAGTAAAAACAAGGGAAGTCGAAGATTAGGTGCCCCACCCTTCTCGCGCTTTTGAGTTTTGCAGAGACACCCCCCCACCCCTTCGGCTTCGCTCGGGCAGGCATCTGTCGCACAGAACTCGGCAAGGATGGGGCGCCCAGCGGCTATTTCTTCCCCGGGAAGGGCAGGCCGGGCAGGACCTCGGCGCCTTCCTTTTGTACGGCTTGCAGGGCGCCGGGGTCGATACCCAGGGCATGCTGGTGGAGTACGTTGGCCCTTGAGATCTCATCGAAGGCGTTTTGCTGAAGCAGTGAAGCGGCGCCCTTACTTCAACGTCTTCACGAAGGCGGCCACGGCCTTGGCGTCGTCGGCAGAAAGTGCTGGCGAGCGCTTTCTTGTGTGGCGGCTTTTTGGCATCGTTGCCCTTGGTGAGCAGGTCGCTGATCTGATCGGCGGTCAGGCTGGTCCCCTTCAGCGCCGGACCGACCTTGCCCTGTCCTTCAGGGCCATGGCAACTGGCGCACTTGGCTTTGTAAGTGGCAGCACCGTCCTGCGCGAACGCGGGTAACGCGAAAGATGCAACAAGGCGATGACGAGAAGCACGACCAGCATTTTGCTGATTCGCATGAATTCTCCTTCCGGAAGTTGGGATGATAGGGGCCCGAGAGTCGAAACGAATTGTAACGCCGCGAACCGGGCGGAGTCGATGCGTCCGTCCCTTCAAGGGATATTTCGAAGGAGGATTGCTGACGCGGGCCTGCGGTCCGCCCTCTTACCGGGGCGATTGCACGATCAGAATCATGCCCGGGTGGAGGACCGCGACGTTGCGGTTGTCGCGCTTGAGGGCGGCGACGGTGGTTCGGTAGGCGTTGGCGATCGAGTAGAGGGTCTCGCCGGTCTTCACTTTGTGGTGAACGACCGCGGCGGCTTCGGTTTCCCGCTCGATCTGCGCGGACTTGGTGGCCGGAGGCTTCGTAGCTGCCGTCTCGGTGGTTTCGCTTCGACGCCCGGATGCTTCGTTCTTGACCGCGTCGACGCCACTTCGGCATCGTGCGCGCTCGGCGAAACCGGCAGGTGCAGGGCGAGCACTCTGCGTCCGCGGAGGCTGTTGCCGCGGATGCCGTTCCAGCGGCGCAGCATCTGCGGCGAAACGCCGAAGTTTTCGGCGACGCTTTCGACCGTGTCTCCGGCGTGCACTTTGTAGCGGGTGATGCGGCGGGCGTAGGTCGCGGTGTCGCTCAGAGGATGCTTGCCCGGGCGCGACCGGAATGACCAGCTTGGCGTCGGCTTCGAGTTCCGTGCCCTCGAGATGGTTGGCTTCTGCGATCGACTTGGCCGTGGTGTGATAGTTCCGGGCCAGCGACGCCAGCGTGTCGCCGGAATGAACCGTGTGATAGCGCCACCACAGCCGCATGTCGGGCGGAATCGAGGCGATCGCGGTTTCGTACTGCTCTTTGGTCCCCGCGGGCAGGTGCAGCTCAAACCTGCCTTCGCGCGGAGTGGTCAGGCGCAACAGGCTGGGATTCAGATCCTGCAGTTCGCTGGACGTGGAGTTCGACGCACTCGGCCACCAGGCGCAGGTCCACGGGATAGTTGATCGTGACCGTGTCGTAATCGGCCGGATGATCCATCGCGACGTCGTCCAGCCCGTACTGCGACGGATTCTTGGTCATGATGGTCACGGCCAGAATGATGGGCACGTAGTTGCGCGTCTCTTTGGGCAGAACGTTGCGGCGGTAGAGTTCCCAGAAATCGGCGTAGCCGGTGCGCTTCACGGCAGCCTGCACCGTGCCCGGGCCGGAGTTGTAGGCGGCCATGGCGAGATACCAGTCGCCGAACTGGTTGTAGAGATCTTTCAGGTGGCGGGCGGCGGCGCGGGTGGATTTCTCGGGATCCTGGCGGTCGTCCACCCACATGTTGTGGTACAGGCCGTATCCGCGGGCGCGGCTGGCCATGAACTGCCAGATGCCGCGAGCGCCGACGCGCGACACGGCCAGCGGATGGAATCCCGACTCGGCCTGCGCGAGATAAATCAGATCCTGCGGGACGCCTTCCTCCTTCAACGTCGAGACGATCATGTCGTGGTAGCGGCCCGAGCGGGCAAACGCGCGCTCGAACACGCCGCGTCCGCGACCCGAGAAGTAGGTGATGTAGCCGGCGACCTGGTCGGTCATCATCAGCGGCAGGTCGGAACGCGTGTTCTTGATCTCGGCTTCGGCCTTGGCCTTGATGCCGGCATCGGCGGCGGGCGTGATGCCGTTGGTCTCGTCGATGGGCGCCGGCTCGGATTTCTGCTGCGCCTCAGCGTCGGCGGAGGTGCCGCCCGGATACAGTTCGTTCACGCCGGCAACGACGCGGTCGAATTCCTTTTGCAGACGATCGTCGGAGCGGACGTCCAGATTGCTGCTCAGCAGGGCGTTCAGCGCGTTGTCGAAATTCTGCTTGGCTTCGTCGGTCTTGCCCGCCTGATAGTTGGCGAGCCCCAGCCTGATATTCCTTCTCGGCCCGGGCGATCAAATCCGCGACTGGGTCCGAGGCGGGAGCGGCGGACTGCGCCGGAGAGCTGGGCTTCGGGAGATGCGGGCTTCTGTGGAGTTTCTTCCGCTTGGGGTGTTGCGTGGGGCCCGCCGGATGGGTTCGTCGAACGGGCGCCGCAGCAGCAGGTCGTGCCGCAGCCGGAAGTGCCGGTGCGCTCCCAGGAGGCAGAAGCGAGACCGGCCTCTGCGCAGTCTGGCACGCACAGGCCGCCAGAATCAGCGAGGCCAGCACAGCGGTCCGGACATAGAGGTTGGCAAATCGCATATTTCTCTATGAGTTGCGCGCTTCTCCCTGGTGAACGTCCGGTGAATTCTATCAAAATCGTACGCGGGTGGTCTCGCTCCGGTCAATCGCCGAAAAGGCACCGCCGTGGTTACTTTCGGCACCGACCCAGAGGGTTACCAGGAAAGCCGGGCGTCAAACCTCAGACCTTAGAAGTTGGATGACGGCTCTCTGCCGCGGTTGTCGGTGCTAATGCCTAATCTCATTCAGAAGGCCAAGGTATTTGCTAACGTCCATGAGTCTGAGGTCCGAGGCCGCCTCTCGAGGTCCATTTCACACCCGCCAGTAATCCGGACGCCAGTTCTGGATTGCCTTCTTGATGTCGGCGCGGGACAGCTTCTCTTTTAACGTGCGCTCCACCAGCTTGGGACTTCGGCGTCGGACGCGAAACGCAGTCCGATAAGTTGATCTTCCGTCAGCTCAGGAATGCGGGAACGCAATGGCTCCGACAGAAGCTGGCTCAGCCGCAGCCGTTCTTCCAGGCGGATAACGCGATCCTGCACCCTGAGCGAGTAGAGACGCATTTTGAGCATTAGGCCACGAAGGCGACCGCCAGCAAAATCAGCAGGAACGCGTGGATGTGATCGCGAAGATCGCCGTGGGTGATATGAGCAAAGAAGTGGACCAGGCTCAGGATCAGCCCCAGCCCGAAGACGGGAAGAAGGAAGAAATGAAACGGCGGATCCAGGCGCGTGTGGTTCGCCAGGGTTTGCGGTTTTGTTTCGGCCATGAAGGCCTCCTTGCGGAAAAGACGTGCCAGTGTAGCAGAGTTCGGGCGCAGCACAAAGCAAGACTCTCCGAACCGGGAGTAAGAACCGCCTAAGCCCCTCATCAGGAAGAAATCTGGGAGGTGATGGGAGAGCGTCAGCCAGCTTTCCGCTTGGAATCGGCAGACAGGTGGGATACGGGCGGACATTTCAGGTACGGACGTTGTATTAATCAGGCGAAGGCGGCGATGCGAGTCCTGATCGAAAGCCAGGCTATGGAAGGGTACCGAATCTTCCCCCATAATCCAGTACCCTTCCATCGGGTGAGTTCCCGACCTACTTCAGAGAGGCCAGCACGGTCTCTTCTGAGGCGCTCCGGTTTTGGGCGCGCAGTTCGGCTTCGCCCTTGCTCTCGGGAAGCCGATAGCCGGTTCGGGTGCCTGCGATCTTGACTCCAGCCAGGAAATAGCTGTTTCCATATTTGTGGAAGACCAGCGCGTAGTTGCCAGCTGCGGTCTTGGCGTCCAGCAGAGCGGCGGAGGAAAACATGCTAACCGCCGCGGCCGTATTCCGAATCACGAGTGTCTTCGCGTCCGGAGTGACTGGTTGTACGATCCATTCGCCAGAAGGGACGACCTTGCTCCCCACTACGAACTCAAATGGCACCTGCGCCGTAATTTTCTCGCTGCTGCCCATCTGGGCCGTCGCCAGAAGCGGGAGCATCGTCAGTGCCAGTGCGAACATCCGGGTCACGTATTTCATAAAGCACCTCCAAGGATTTGTTCTTTTGTAGGGAAGCGATTGCGATCATGCCTCCGAACGGAAAAAACGTCCATGGAGGCAGTCTGAAGCGGTATCAATTGATCTGAAGAATCGGGCAAAAGCTTGACAGGACTCCCGGGCCAGACAAGAATTGCTGCTATTGCAGGGGCTATTGTCGATGCCCGAGAAGAAGGTTCGCTTCGCCGAATTCGAACTGGACTTTGGCCGCTTTCAGCTGTACCGCGGCGGACTCCCCGTCCGCCTGGAAGGCCTTCCCCTGCAACTGCTGATGTTTCTGATTGAAAAACAGGGCCAACTGGTGACGCGCGAGCAGATTGCCGACGCACTATGGGGGAAGGATGTCTTCGTGGATGTCGAACAGGGAATCAATACCGCGATCCGCAAGGTTCGCCTGGCCCTGGAAGACGATTCGGCCCAGCCGCAGTATCTGCAGACCGTAGTCGGAAGGGGCTATCGCTTCGTGGCTGCAATTAGCGTGGCTGGGGATGCGGCGGGCGCAATTTCTGAAACCGGGGAAGGATTCGCAGTTTCTGCTGAAGAGTTAGGGCGGGCCATCATGGCGGCGGCAGGTCTGGAACCGAGTGATCCGGAAACACCTTCGAAAGAACGCGGCTCGAAAGACGAGGCGCTTCGGCGGTAAAGCGTCCAGAGATGTCCCCCAATAGACAAAACCGTGAACCACCAAGGGGCACGAAGTATCACGAAGGAGCCCAGCGCCGTCCGCCCCAGTGCCCAAATCGCCCGGCGTCGCCGCTTTCTGCAACAGCGTCAGTCTGCGTTGGAAGGCCTTTGAGACGACATCCAGCGGCGGCATGTAGAATCGCCTGTTGCCGGAATCCATCCGGACAAATCGCGAATCCAAGCATTCCCATGAAAGCCATTCAAGTCAAACAACCCGGCGGGCCCGAGGCGATGGAACTGGTGGAATTGCCGGTTCCGCAGCCCAAGGCGAATGAGGCGGTCGTGAAGCTGGCCGCTTCGGGCGTGAACTTTATTGACGTGTATTTCCGCGAAGGGCGCTACAAATCGCCGCTGCCCTTTGTGCTGGGGCAGGAAGGCGCGGGCGTGGTCACGGCCGTGGGCGCCGATGTGAAGTCGGTGAAGCCCGGCGATCGCGTGGCCTGGACCGGGCTGCTGGGATCGTACGCCGAATATGCGGCCGTCCCCGCCGACAAGCTGGTGCCGATTCCCTCCGGAGTGACGGACCAGCAGGCCGCAGCAGCTATGTTGCAGGGCATGACGGCGCACTATCTTTCGCATGACACTTATCCGCTGAAGCGCGGCGAGACGGCGCTGGTGCACGCTGCGGCTGGAGGCGTGGGATTGCTGCTGGTGCAGATGGCGCACCACATTGGCGCTCGCGTGATCGCCACGGTCTCGACCGAGGAGAAGGCGAAGCTGGCGCGCGAGGCCGGAGCGGACGAAATCATTCTCTACACGCAGGCTGATTTTGAAGCCGAGACCAAACGGCTCACCGGCGGCAAGGGTGTGGACGTGGTGTACGACTCGGTCGGCAAGACAACGTTCGACAAAGGACTGAATGTCTTGCGGCCGCGGGGGATGATGGTGCTGTTTGGCGGATCAAGCGGGGCGGTGCCTCCGTTTGATCTGATTGCGCTATCGCAGAAAGGATCGCTTTACGTGACTCGTCCGACGCTGGCACATTACATTGCGACGCGCGAAGAGTTAGTGGCGCGATCAGGTGCAGTGTTTGGCATGATGGCGGCTGGCAAACTCAAGCTGCGGATCGAGCATACGTATCCGCTGGCCGAGGCGCAGCGGGCGCATCGCGATCTGGAAGGACGAAAGACGACGGGGAAGTTGCTGCTGATACCGTAGCGCGGAAGGGTGGGTCTCTGCGTTGTGTCGGTCGGTGTTTTGTGCCGGCAGTTTGGGCGGCGGGAGACTCAAGATTCGTATCAGGGCATCGCTTTAGCGCTGCCGTCTGCACGGCGAGGTTGGCCGGCTTCAGCCGCTGCGTTTGTAATCCAGCGGCTAAAGCCGGAGTATTCTGCTGTGGCCGGTGTGGCACGGCTGAGAGCCGCGCCCTGATACGAAGATCTACGGAACAATCCATGAAAGCAATTCGCGTGCAGCACACCGGCGGGCCCGAAGTGATGGAACTGGTCGAGGTCCCCGCCCCCGAACCGAAGCCGGCCGAAGCCGTGGTGAAAGTCTCGTTGCCGGAGTGAACTCGATTGACGGCCACTTCCGCGACGGAAGTTTGCGGACGCCGCTGCCATTTATCCCCGGACAGGAAGGCGCAGGGGTGGTGTCGGCGGTGGGCGCGCAGGCGAAAACGGTGAAGGTCGGCGACCGCGTGGCGTGGAGCGGCGCGCTGGGCTCGTACGCCGAGTATGTGGCGGCGCCGCAGACAGCCTGGTGCCGGTGCCGGCCACGGTGACCGATGAGCAAGCCGCCGCGGCCATGATGCACGGGCTGACCGCGCACTATCTGGTGAACGATGCGCACAAACTGAAAGCGGGCGAGACGGCGCTGGTCCACGCGGCTGCGGGCGGTGTCGGATTGCTGCTGGTGCAGATGGCGCGCGCGATCGGGGCGCGGGTGATCGGCACGGCTTCGAGCCAGGAGAAAGCCCAGCTGGCGCGCGAAGCCGGCGCGGATGAAGTGATCGTCTTCACGCAGCAGGATTTTGAAGCCGAGGTCAAGCGCCTGACCGGCGGCAAAGGCGTCGAAGTGGTGTACGACGGCGTGGGCAAGGCGACGTTCGAGAAGAATCTGAACGTGATGCGCTTGCGCGGGATGCTCGTGCTCTATGGCATGTCGAGCGGCCCGGTGCCACCGGTCGATCCGGCGAGGCTGTCGGAGAAAGGCTCGCTCTACATGGCGCGCACCACGCTGGCCCACTTCACCGCCACGCGCGAAGAACTGCTGGCGCGCACGGGCGCGCTGTTCGCAATGATCGCCGAGGGCAAGCTCAAGTTGCGGATCGCGAAGACGTATCCGCTGGCGGAAGCGCCGCAGGCGCATCGCGACATGGAAGCGCGGAAGGTCGCGGGAAAGTTGCTGCTGATTCCGTAGGACACCTCATGCGGGGACCGCACGGTGGGGACGAGCATGTGGAGCGACAGCCGCCTCGGCATGTCCGCCGAGAGAAGTTCGGCCTTGCGTGCCCCCGGGGATTGATCTGTGCAGGCCTCGTCAAGAGGAAACGTCAAGAGCTGCCGGGCTGCGCCCGGCGGACAGCCGAGGGCGGCTGTCCCTACATAATCCTGCTGTTCCCACATAATCCTTCGGTGGTCAGCGCTTGCGGGTGTAGCCACCCACATATTCGGGCACTTCCTTCCCCGGCAGTAGCCTCGCATCGTCAATCGGCCCGCCCGCGACCATCTCCAGCGGCATGACCCCCGCCCATGTGGGGAACGCGTAGTCTTCCTCGTCGTCGATTGCCGGGCCCTGGCGGACTTTCGCGGAAAATTCTTCTATCGGCACGCGCAGTACCGATGTGGCTTTGAGTTCGCGCTCGTTGGGCTGGCGTGAGTCATCCCAGCGGCCGGGCAGAATGTGTTCCGACAGAATTCGCAGCGCCGCGAGCTTTTCTGCCGGATCGTCCACCAGCGTCGCCTTCCCCAGAATCACCACCGAGCGGTAGTTCATGGAGTGATTGAAAATGGAGCGGGCCAGCACGAGTCCGTCGAGCAAAGTGACGGTGATGCAGACCGGCACGCCTTCTTTCATCTGGCGCAGCATGCGGCTGGCGGCCGAGCCGTGAATGTACAGGCTCGCGTCCTTGCGGCCGTAGGAGGTCGGGATCACGAACGGCTGGCCGTCGACGACGAAACCGACGTGGCAGAGAAATCCTTCGTCGAGGATGCGGTACACGGTTTCGCGATCGTAGACAGCGCGATCGGCTTCGCGGACCACACGGGTGCGCGCGGTAGGCATTTGAGTTTCAGACATTGGGGAACGAACTCCGGGCAAGCGCCAAGGATGGGTAAACAAAAAGTGTAACACCCGGAGTCAGACCTCAGACCTAAGACCTCAGGCCACGCATTTTCGTCTTAAGCCGAGGTCTGAGGTCGAAGGTCCGCGATTTGCAGTTGATAGCGATTTTCGCGATAGACGCGCGTGAATAGAACGGCGACGATCACCAGCACAATCGGAGTGAACACGCTGGCTTCGGGACCGACGCTGCCGCCGGTGAGCCAGCGTGGTCCGTCGAAAGTGGAGCCGAACAGATTGTGATACGGGGCGATGCCGCTATCGGGCACGCCGTAGAAGAACGTCTGGCCCCAATCCCATCCGGCATGAAATCCGACGGCCCACCACAGATTGCCGGTGCGGCGCAGGAACAGGCAGAACAGCAAGCCGAACAGCACCACCGAGAGCAGGCCAGCCTTGCTCTCGCCGGGATTGCCGGCATGCGCGAAACCGAACAGCGCGGACAGCAGAATCGCCGAGGGCCAGAATCCCATGCCGGTGGTCAGCGTGAACTGCAGGTATCCGCGAAAAGAAAATTCTTCGGCCAGGCCGACGAGCACAAACGTAGCGCCCCAGGCGGCCGTCGCGGATGCGATGGTGCTCCCATGAATCGCCAGGCCGGTGAGATGGAAGCCATGAAACGCGAAGATTCCCAGCAGGCAGCCGCTGATCGACGAGAACCCGACGAGTATGCCGATCCAGAAATCTTTTCGGAATGCGGACCGGGCCGGCAGGCCATAGTCGCCATATTTGCGGTGCTCGATCCGCGCCATAATCAGCGCCGCGATCGAAGGGACGAGGAAGAGCAGTCCTTCCGAGATACTGAGGCCGAGAGGAGTGAGGCCAGAGACGCCAATGCCGGCGTGGGCTCCCGCTCCTCCTTTACTCAGCAGGCGCACCAGCGCAAACGCGATCGCGATGACCAGCGAAGTGGCCGCCACCAGCGCCAGGAAGATCAGCACCCGCCAGCCGGCGCGGATGCCGTTCGGCCCGCGGAAGACCGTGTTCGGAGGTTGCGGCTGAGTCGCAGCGGGCACGACGGTCGGTTCCGTCGGGGGAAGAATTTCCTGATCGGACATTATTTGCGTCGCCTTTCAGAACGCGAAGATCATTCTACCGAGGGTACGCAATGGGGCGGCAGGAAGTTCGCGGGTCATTGTCCGCAAGGACATCTGAAAATAGCCCGGCGTTTTCAACGCCGGGTAGTCGCGGCAAAAGACGGAGCTGCGTCCGGGAAGGACGCCTGAAACGCGTGCTCTGGTTGGGATCCTTCAATCGTGCCTAGGGCACGAGCTTCTAGAATCTGAGGCTGCGACCCGCCAGTGAAACTGGCGGGCTATTGTCATTCGGTCCCTACGGGACCTCACGCAACGCTGCCGCGGCGCATTCAAAGCACGCTTCCCAGGGTGCGTCCCAAGCACGTCTACCAGTTCAGCTTCATGGCGAACTGGAATTGGCGCATGTCGTAGGCCGCCGTGGGCTGGCCGGCGTTGCAGGAGGAACTACTGCAGAGCGGGCTCACGGCGGCCACGTTTACCTTGTTGGCGATGTTGAACATGTCGACGATCAGGTCCATGCTGAAGCGCTCGCCGAAGTTGATGCGCTTGGAGACGCGCATGTCGTTGAAAACCGTCCAGGGAGTGATTCCCGCGTTGCGGCCCAGGTTGCCGTCGAGTTGCAGCAGGGTCGGGTTGGTTCCAGTCAGCGACGAACCCGTGGATGCAAGGCTCCTGCAGCGAGCCCGTGGGCGAGTACTTCGAGTTATAAACCGGGCCGCAGGCGGGATTCGACCGTCGGTGTTGGGACGGCCGGTCAGAGACGACAGCTGAAGTTGTCGCCGTTGCCGGTGACGATGTTGAACGGACGTCCGGAGGAGACTTCGAGCAGCGGAGCGAAGGTCCAGTCGCTGAAGACCTTGCCGGCGAAGCCGTTGCCCCGACCTTTCCACTCTGATACACGCCGCTGAAGTACGAAGCGATGACGCTGGTCAAACAGCGACGTGGAACGATCCAGGCCGGGGTAATAGCTGTCCTGCGGCGTGAGCGTCGATTGCAGGTCGGTGGAGTCGTCGATGGCATGCGACCAGGTGTAGGAAGCGAGGAATTCGTAGTGGCTGCTGAAGCGTTTGCGCAGGTTGGCGGTGAAGCCGTGATAGATCGAACTGCCGTTGGAGTAGTTGGCGTCCATGTCGCCGAAGGGGACGCAGCCGGTGAAACCCGGTGGTGTGGATCACAGTTCGCGTTGAAGCCCGGCTGCGAGTCTGGACCTGCAGCTGTCGCCTGCGAGGCCACGCAAGCGGCCGCTCCCTGACCGCGGGGCTCAGATACAGACCCGCGATCGACGGATTCAGTCCGCCGGGGCGGAAGAAATTCATCAGCGAGGAGTCGACGTACGGGAAGTGGCCCAAGGGGCCGCCTGCGCTGGGTTGCAGCCGCTGACCGTGAACGGACTGGCTGGAACTGGGAGATCAAGGACTTATTGAAGTGCATCGCGTCGGCGACCGCCGCGTTGAAGTTGGCGACCATCAAGTCGCCGCGAATCGTATTGGCGTTGATGGGACGGTTCAGTGGCGTCCGCCGTTGAAGTTGTAAGCAAGACTGAGAGCGATAGCCGTGGCCGAGGTCGCGTTCCAGAGTGATGTTTGCCTGCTGCGAATAGGCGTAGACGAAATTCTTGGCCTGCGGGATAGCCGAAGGGCTGGAAGCCGAGCGGCAGGAAGGTGGAGCGGGTTCAGGTAGTTCTGGTTCAGGAAGACCGATTGGGGAAAGTTCAGAGCCTGGAACTGCTGCTGGTTGGGCAGAAATCCAAGAGCTGCGGCTGTTGCCTGGGTTAAGCGTGGCCGCGCAAGGATTGGCGCAGACTCGGCTGGTTGATCGGCAGCCCCTGGAAAATCGTGATCGCGTTCAGATTCGCCGGGATTGCCCGGGCCGGTGCAGGCGGACGGTGCCGGCAAAGGCCAACTGTCCGCTGGAGGAACCGTCGGAGGCATCGCCGAGGAAGTAGAGGCCCAGCAGCGGGTGGTCATAGAACATTCCGTACGACGCACGGACCACCGTCTTGCCGTCGCCCTTCGGATCCCATGCCACGCCGATGCGCGGCTGAATGTTGTTCTTGTCGGTCTGGATTCCTTTTTGCAACCCCAGCAGGTTGTAGGCGGGAAGAGCCAGTCCTTGGGGCGGCTTGAACTTGGGCGGAATCTCCACGTCGTAGCGCACGCCATAATTCAGCGTGAGTGTTGGACTGACGCGCCACGAATCCTGCCAGAACACTCCAATGGGAATGTTCTTGAACGAGTCGCTGGGACTGCCGATGCCCTGAATGAAGTCGCCGGGAAGGCCCGCGCCGTAGGACTGCACCGGGGAAAGAGCGGGGAAATCGGGGAGCCCACCGGGGCCGGGCGCCGGATTGATAAAGCCCAGGGCGGCAGCACTGAAAGCGCCGAAGTCGTAGACGCCGCCATAGTTCACGGTGAAGGTGGCGGTGAGCGGAAGATAGTTGAAGTCGCCGCCGAACTTCATGTTGTGGCGGCCGACGCGTCCAGGAGAAGTTGTCGGTGAACTGGTAGCGCTGTTCGACGCGCTGAATGTAGGAGTAAGGCTCGCGGCCGAAATAAGCGAAGCCGGGAATATTGACGGCCGGATCGGAGCCGCCCGGAATCTTGGTGTTGTAGAAGTAGGAAAGTCCGCGGCGGGCATACTGGAAGCGGAACTCGTTGACCTTGTTGTTGCCGATGGTCCAGGTGTCCTGCAAAGCCCCGGCAACGTCGCGGTAGGTTTGCTGCGAAGTCCGTGAGTAGGCGTTTTGTCCGAACGGGCTGGTCCTGGCCGCTGACTTCGATGCCGGTGACGGTGCTGGGGCTGACGTTGCCGCGCAGCGTCAGACGGTTGTTGGTGCTGATGTTGTGGTCGAGGCGCAGCGAGTAGAGGCTGGTGCCCTCAAAGACCGGGAAGTTGCCGATTTGCGAGGTCAGCGTCTGGTAGGAGCCCGGAACGAAGCAGCGTTCCTGGCGGATTGCAGCTGGTCGGAAAACCTGCCGAGCTCCGGGAAAGCCTCCGGTCAGACCGACTGGCCACGCGCCGATTCACTGCCATGCCCGGAAGACGCGCCAACAAGTCCGGTGTAAGTGGCGACTTCTCACCGCGTAGGTGGCTGGATTAGCTTGCCGCTGTGAACTGAACGGCGGGGTTGGTCAGGAATGACGCCTGGTCGGGCGTGAGCGGCAGGACAACGCTATTGGCAGGAGCGCCGAAATATGCCGAAGCATCGAACGGGCTGAGTCCGAAACAGGTCTGGCCGCCGCTCGTCGCGCAGTCTTGCCCGATGCTGGAAAATCCGGTCTCATGCCGGCGCGTGATTTCGTAAGCGAAGTAGTAGTACGTCTTGTCTTTCTTGATCGGCCCGCCGAACGCCACGCCCGCCTGCACGCGCGTGTAGGCCGGATTGGGAACGGTGCTGAACGGATTCACCGCCTGGAAGTTGCGATTGCGCAGATAGCCGAAAACGTCGCCGTGGAAGTCGTTCGATCCGGAACGCGTGATGATGTTGACCACGCCACCGGCGGCGCGGCCGTATTCCGCCGCATAATTGTTGGTGATGATCTGGAATTCCTGCACGGCTTCCTGCGAGACGGTGGAGCGCACGCCGTTGACGGAATTGTCGGTGGCGTCGGCGCCGTCGACATTGACCAGGTTCGAGCGCGCGCGCTGGCCGCTCATGTTGAGGCCGGAGGTGGGCGCCGCGCCGGTGTTGGGCGCGTTGTCGCGCACGACCTGCGAATCGGTCAGCGTGAAGTTGATGTAGTTGCGGCCGTTGATGGGAAGATTGTCGATGCGGCGTTGGCCGATGGTGTCGGTCGTCGAGCTGCGCGAGGTCTCCAGATTAGTTCGGCCTGCGAGCTGACCTCCACCACTTCTTTGCCGCCGGAGACGGTGAGAGCGACCGGCAGTTCCACCGATCCCGCCGACGGTGATGGCGACACCGGTATTGTCCACCTTGGTGAATCCCGCGGCCTCGACCGTGACCGTGTACGTCCGGGAGGCAGCAGCTGCGCGCTATAGCCGCCCTGGCCGTCGCTGGTGGCGGTGCGTTCCAGGCCCTTGGCGACGTCCCGCACGGTCACGGTCGCATTGGTGACCAGGTTGCCCCTTGGGATCTTTCACGGTGACGTGCAGATCGCCGGTGGCAGCGCCGCCCTGGCCAAAAGCCAGGGCGGAAAGCAGCAGGAAGAAGAACGCACAAGGTGACAGCTTGCACAGTGCGGATCATAAGGTTCTCCCTTGAACTCGCGAAGGCGAGCAGACGACGGGACACATTCCCGCGGCAGATTGCCGATGTACTCACGAAGTGGTTTGGACGAATGAATCCCGGTGGTTTTATAACAGAACGATGCCCGAAAACAAGTCAGGAATCAGCAGGTCGTTTCCGAGTAACCCCGGTTCAGTTTCTTGAAGGCGCCGGTGTGCACGGCAGGGCACAGCAAGACAGCGGGTGCAGGTTGGGTCTACCGATTTGTGATTGGAATCACAACGTGGCCGAAATGCGAACCGGGGCCGCAGGATTCTGCAGCCTGCCCAGCAGCATGGCGGAGCCATTCAACCGCTCGTAGCCGTGCAGGACAGGCGCCGCCGCCAGTCCGGATTCGGCCATGCCAGAGCAACATAGATGCGAAGCAGCGCGAAGGCGGCGTTGCGGCGCAGCAGGAGTGCGTTGTCCACCAGTTGCCGCGCTGCTTCCGCGGTTCGTGCATCGCTTGCGGGGAGAGCGGCTTGTCCGATGCGTACCAGGACGGCGGCGTTTCTGTCCAGCAATTTGAATGTAGGCGGCCATGGCGCGCAGGCGTTCCCGACGGACCGGGCGAAACTCCGAGGCGGACAAGCGGCGGCGCAGATATTCGTCCTCCGCCGGATCGACGAGATTGCGAAAGGCCTCGACATCGATGGGCTGAATTTGCGCCGCGAGGCCGGTGCGGTCGGAAACCTGCAGGCTTCGGGAGAGCGTGACGCGAAGAATGAAAACCAGCGCCAGAGTGGCGACGACGACGAGAATGATAGCTAGAGTCATTGGTGCACCAGACGCTCCAGTTCCCGGTTCCAGACGGCGAGATTGTTTTCGGGCAGCGGAATTGCGCTGCTCACGGTGGCCCTTTGGGGAACGAGCAAGTAGTAAAACCAGATCAGGACGCAGATGTGGTACGAGGCCATCCTGACGAAGTCGAGGCGAGAACGGATTGAATTGCTCAAGCCCCCATTGGCGATAATCGCCCAAGTCGCAAGATGCACGCAGGCGGAAATCGCAAGACCAAGCGCAATTCCAAGAACGGGCCGAACCGGCCGAAGCCGGAAGTATGCCGCAAATAAGAAGATGAAGACCAGGAATCCGCACTCAATCAAATAGATTGTTTGCTCGAGGAAGTGCGCTCCCGAGACGATTCCAAACAGACTATCCTTCGGGGCATAAGCGGCGGCCACTGCGGCGGTCAGGACCAGCATGATGCCGATGGCGCGGATCAGCATTCTCCCCAGTCGTGCCAAAGCAGGGTACGAGCCAAATACATGCGCGAACACTTCTCCGATGAGCACGAACTTCAACGGTCCTTCGATCAGTAAACTGGCCCAATCGACCCGCCAGAAAGTCTGAGCCGTAACCGAAGGCACCACATCGGCCAGGTAAAGCGCAAACTGGCCAAGGGGACTTAATATAGCGAAGGCGAAGAAAGCGGGGAAGCTGCTTGTGCAGCCCCCGCTTCCAGATCAGGAAGCCAAGCACCAAGCAGCAACACGTTCGGCGCGAGCCAAAGGTAATGCCAAAGAAATGAGTGCGCCTGCAGCATAGCGGTAGCAAGGCACTATACCGCGACTAGCTGCAGGCGGCAACGTGGTCGTGATTCTTGTTCCGTTTTCGTAAGACGGGCAAGCTTTCAGTTACGGCTTGCACAAAGTATTGCCACAATTAGTACCAGTGGGTCCGCCGTCGGCGCGAGCTACGGTTGGAAGGACCAAAGTGTTGAGAAAAAGTACGGCTGCTCCGAGGACGAGTAGCACACGTTTCACGGTTGTTTTCTCCTTGTGACTGCGAATTGGACCGTGATAGTTTCATGGGCGCAACGCGGCGCGCAATGGGTTCGCAAACCTTCGAGCGTTCGGAATTCGTAACAAGATGACGCTGAAATCCGCTCTCCAGGACGTGAAGGAAACGACGCTGGCGGCCGTCTCGGGGCTGCTGGGGAAACTCGCCTATCTGGCCTCCTTGCGGCGCGCGCAAGGCCGCTACGAACACTGGGGGATGGATCTCGTCCACGGGCCGGAATCGTCCGAGCGCGCCTGGAGGACGGCTCATGCCGAGATCGTGGCCGGGGTTCTGCGAACGCCGTTAGCGGAGCTGGTCGAGGATCTGGAGGAATCCAGTCGTGGCGCCGGGGTGGCGGCCCACTCTTATGTAGAGGCCATGCGCGAACGCTTCGAAGATTTGCTCCCGGGCGAGCGCCCGGAGTCACCGGCCGCCGCTCACCTTAATTCAGTGCTGCTGGCGCTTTCGAGCCTGGAGAAGAATCGAGGGCGTGCCACTCGGTCAACTTCATAGCCACTCCCACGACCTGACCGAGCACCTCGGCTTCTTGCGGGTGCCGCAGGATACGAACCGGGACGGGAGACAGCGGATGCGGCTGCAGAATGATTTCCTCGCGGCGCATGCTGCACCAGCAGCAGGTGTGGCCTTCGCGAGTCTCCACGAAATAGATGGGACGTTCGTATTCCGAGCGCCACGAACCTTCCACTACTCTATTTCTGGATTCGTCCACCTGAATGAAACTGCCGGGCGGCAGGATGGGATACATGGTGAAATCCTGCGTACCGACGTAGCCATAAGTGAAATCGCTGTTGGCAAACTGCGCGAGGTAGGCGATCGGAACCAGTCCCCACTGCTCGACCATGCGGCCCAGGTTGGTGGTGCGGCGCTCGTCAAAGCCGGGATCCATGCGCACCGGAACCTGCACCGACGAGAGGCCGGCCAGAGCATCGGAAACGTGCGATTTTGGCGGAGAAACCAAGCCCAGGTCGGCAGCCAGGTTGTTCAGGTCAACGCCGTACCAGGACATCAATTCGCGCAGATCGCGGCGATAGATTACCGAGAGCGTGTAAAGCCGGTAGATGCTGGGCAAAATGCCTTTCGTCTCGATGTCGGAAAGGCGGCTGGGAGGAATGGAGAATTCTTCATTGCGATATTTCTCGGCAACGCGCGCGCTGGAGCTCTCCACGTCACGCATGGTCAGGCCGAGTTTCTCGCGCAGGGTACGAAGGCTTTTTCCCGCCGGTAGCATGGGTACGCCTCCAATGAAAGTTGGGGAATCATATCAAAGGCGAGAGGCATTGTGGCGGAGAATTGTGAAAAATCTTTACGCCGCGCGGCTGTTACGAATTCCGAACACGCGCCAGGCCTTGTCCAGCGTGCAGAATCGAAGGTCCTCCGCATTCGACAGCGCGGACTCCGCCTCTGGTCCCGCCCTGTGAATTTACTGTTGCTGTTCGGAATTCGTAACAGCCTTGCCCAGGCGTAGGGAGTTCCCCGTGCTCTCACCCCAGGCTCCGGTCCGCATCGTCCTGAAGCCTGATATGCCCACAGAAAGGCAGGGATGACATTTGTCACGCCTGTCGCGTGATGGATGGCACTGGTGCGTGCGCTCCCGGTCCGCGATGATGCCATCACTGGACGCCAAGAGTGCCGGGACGCGCCAAGGGCGCGGGGAGGATTGAAGATGACCACAACGATGCAACCAGCCGAGCGCGGTTGCGGGGTGAACTCCGATCTGATCGTCGCCAGTCTGGAAGGCGTAAACAAGAACTACGATAATGTTCGGGCGCTGCGCGGCGTCGATTTCCGAGTGCGCGCGGGAGAGCTGGTGGCGCTGCTGGGGCCGAATGGCGCAGGCAAGACGACCGCCGTGAAATTGCTGCTGGGATTGCTGCAGCCGAATGCGGGGAAAGCACGCGTTTTCGGCGGCGATCCGACGAATCCTGAAAACCGGATGCGCACGGGCGCCATGTTGCAGGTGGGACGAGTTCCGGAAACGTTGCGCGTCCGCGAGCACATCGATCTGTTTTCCTCGTATTACCAGAAACCCATGGCGTGCGCCGAAGTCCTGGCGGCCGCCGGACTGGAGAAGCTGAGCGACCGCAAGTTTGGCGATCTCTCCGGAGGCCAGAGGCAGCGCGTGCTGTTCGCCCTGGCGATCTGCGGTGACCCAGACCTGCTGTTTCTCGACGAGCCCACCGTTGGACTCGACGTGGAAGCACGGCGCATGTTGTGGGACGAAATTCGCCGGATGGTCGCGCGCGGCAAAACCGTGCTGCTGACCACCCATTACCTGCAGGAGGCCGACGCCCTGGCCGACCGCGTTGCCGTCATCAATCAGGGCGAGATCATTGCCGAGGGAAGCCCGGCGGAGATCAAAGCGAAGACCGCGGGCAAGCGGATTCGCTGCATCACGAGCCTGAGCCTGAACACCCTCCGCCAGATTCCGGGAGTCACTGAGGTGAAAGAAGATCGGGAAGCGGTGGAGATTCATGCCGTAGAGGCAGAGCCCATCGTCCGCGAATTCCTGGCGCGCGATGCGCGACTGTCCGGCCTTGAGATCACCAGCGCTGGCCTGGAAGAGGCGTTCCTGGCTTTGACCCAGGACACGACAAGCGAAGGAAATCAATCCAACTGAGCTACCCAGCGCAACGGAGGAGACGCAATGAGCACCGCAACCATGGCACTGAGCAGCCCGCAAATTCAGCGTTCGCCGCGGCACACGGCGACCATCTATCTGAAGGAAGCGAAGTACGAATTTCTGAAAAACCTTCGTCTCCGCATGTACACCGCATCGGTGCTCAGCTTCCCCATCATGTTCTACGTCCTGTTCGGGCTGGTGCTGAACTCGAAACAGGCGATTGGAGCTACACGCATTCCCACATATCTGATCGCTACCTACGGGACATTCGGTGTGATGGGCGCCTCGCTGTTTGGAACGGCAGCAGGCCTGGCTTCCGACCGCGGCCTGGGATGGCTGCAGGTGAAGCGCGCCAGCCCCATGCCGCCGTTCGCCTACTTCGCGGCCAAGGTGGTCACCAGCATGATTTTCAGCGCGATCATCGTGCTCGCTCTCTTCGCGCTGGGATTCGCTCTGGGCGGCGTGCGCATGCCGCTCGCCGATTTCGCCAAGCTGTTGGGAACCTTGGTGGCGGGTTCGCTGCCCTTTCTCCGCCATGGGTTTGGCACTCGGATATTTCACGGGGCCGAACTCGGCGCCCGCGACGATCAACCTGATCTATTTGCCCATGTCGTTCTGCAGCGGCTTGTGGGTGCCCTTCATGTTCCTGCCCAAAGTCGTGCGCGATTTTGCGCTCGTGCTGCCGCCTTATCATCTGTCGCAGCTGGCGCTGGGGATTGTAGGGGCGGGGCGCCACGAGTCCAACGCGACCCACTGGGAAGTGCTGCTGGCCTTCACCATGATCTGTCTGGGCGTGGCCCGCATTGGCTTCCAGCGCGACCAGGGAAAACTGTACGGCTAGGGGAGCGCAGTGGTCGGCAATGTCATCGCAACCGCATCCCCGAAGAAAGATAAGGACCATGAGCGCAGAAGCCAAGAAAGGGTACGGATCGACCATGATTCTGCTGATCCTGGGCGTGCTGGCGCTGTATGGTGGCGCGCTCTGGCTGCTGCTGTTGATTCCCGCCGCTGTTGTTGGTGTGGTACGCCTCGACAGGCGCGTTGTTCAGGAAAAGCCGGAGTTGACTGAGGGTGGATCATAATAAGGGAATGGCGAAAGAATCAGAAGACGGCTGTGCCAGCGTGGACCGTCGCCGGTGTTCCGGAACGGGGCCAAGGGCGCGGTGACTTTATGAGACTCCTGCCCAAAAGCGTCGCAAGCGAATACGGCTGGACGCTCTATTCCGTCCTGTACTTCGGCTTCTTTTTCATCGATCCAATCGTAGGCCACGCCAGCGCAAAGATGTGGTTCTTTGACATAGTGGGGACCGTCGTCTTCCTGGTTTTGTACTTCGGGTTGTTCTGGGTCAGCCGCCGGCAGGGCCTGCTGCACATTGCGGCCTTGGTGCTGATGGGCGTCGCTTTTGCGAAGTTCAACGGCGGAGCAACGACTTTCTTCATCTTCGCCGCAGCCTGCGCCCCTTTCATCGTCGATAACGAATCCGACGGCATCAAGATTTTGGTGGCGGTTGAGGTGGCGGCGGGGCTGACCTGGTGGGCTCTGCATCTGGATGGGTGGTTCCTGTTGTTCGCCAACGGCCTGGCATTTGTGGTGGGGGCCAGCAACATCCATTTTGCACAGCGCAATCGGACGAACAAGAAGTTGCTGCGGGCCCACGAGGAGATTGAGCATTTGGCCAAAGTCGCCGAGCGCGAGCGCATTGCGCGTGATCTGCATGATGTGCTTGGGCACACGCTCTCGGTGATCACTTTGAAATCAGAACTGGCCGGCAAACTGATCGATCGTGATCCGCAACGGGCAGGGAAGGAGATCGGTGAAGTCGAGGAGATTTCACGCCAGGCCCTTTCCGACGTGCGCGATGCGATCCGCGGATACAGGGCTAAGGGAATCGCCGCCGAGCTGGCGCAGGCGAAGTCGACCCTGGAAACCGCCGGCCTTGTCGTGCAGTGTGACGCCGCCACCACGGTCACACTACCCGCCCTGCAGGAGAGCGTGCTCTCTCTTGCCGTTCGCGAAGCCGTGACCAATGTTGTGCGCCACGCGCAGGCCCGCACGTGCCGCATGCGTCTGGACCAACAGAACGGCAGTTGCCGCCTGGAAATTCACGACGACGGCCTGGGCGGTTCCAACGGAGAAGGCAACGGCTTGCGGGGCATGCGCGAACGCGTCGAAATGCTGGGCGGTACCCTGCATCGCAGCACCGAAGCCGGCACCACGTTGACCATCACCCTGCCTCTGAAAGAAGTCGAGCCCGACGACCAAGGCCACCGGAATTGAATCCTCCGAGCAAAGACGGACGCAAGACGATTCGCGTGGTTCTCGCCGAAGATCAGGGGATGGTGTTGGGCGCGCTGGCCGCCCTGCTGGAGATCGAGGGCGACATATCCGTAGTTGCTCAGGCGCGCAACGGAAAAGAAGCTCTCGAAGCCGTGCTCGCGCACAAGCCCGACGTGTTCATCACCGACATTGAAATGCCGCATATGAGCGGCCTCGACGTCGCTGCGGAATTAAGGCGGCGCCGGACTGGCACGCGCGTCGTCATCGTCACCACTTTTGCGCGCTCGGGATATCTTCGTCGCGCGCTCGAAGCCGGAGCATCCGGCTATCTGCTGAAAGACATGCGCGCCGAGGAACTCGCGGATGCCGTGCGCCGTGTTCATCAGGGTTTGCGGGTCATTCATCCCGAACTTGCGACGGAAGCGTGGGCTGAGATGGATCCGCTGACTGATCGCGAGCGGCAGGTCTTAAGACTGGCCGGTGAAGGCATGGCCAGCGGTGACATTGCCGGCGAGTTGGGCCTCTCCGACGGCACGGTGCGAAACTATCTCTCCGAAGCGATCAGCAAGCTGGGGGCGAGCAATCGCGTCGAAGCCGCGCGCATCGCGCGGACCAAGGGATGGCTGTAGAAAATACGCCGGGTCCGTGCCTGGAGCGATCTTAGAAAATGGCCGGGATTGTTCCCCTTGTAGGGAACCCTTTCTACGAATGCTATAAGTCAAAAGCCCCACCCTGTCGCAACACGCGCGACGAGGGTGGGGCGTCCGGCTGGTCATCACCTTCCGTGGTTGTCAAAGTTGAACAGGTCCATCAGATCGCCAAGGGCGGGACTGTTCAATGGCACGTAGGGATTCTTCTTGCTGGTGATCGGATTGGGGAAGTTGTCACGGCTGCGACTTGTAAGCGGAGCCAGTCCCCAGTTCGCTTCGATGAACTTCAGGATCGAAACATGGTCGGCGTAGGTGTGCGAGATGTGGCCGGCCTGGGTGTAAGGAGAAACCACCAGGGTGGGGATCCTGGTGCCGTCCCCAAAGTAGTCCAGAGGCTGAATGTAGCCGGAGTCATAGTAGCCGCCGCCCTCGTCGAAAGTGACGATAATGGCGGTGCTTTCCCACAATTCCTCGTTGGCCTGGACTTCGTCCACGATCTTCTTTACGAACCCTTCGAACAAATTAAGTTTCGAAGAAGCCGGGTGGCCGTCGAGCCAGCCGTCGGGTTTAACGAAGGAAACGGCCGGCAACGAACCGTTCCTGATTGCGTGATACAGGGCAGTGGTGTCCTGGTTGTGCGACCGGCCTGACTTACTCGTCATGATGGAGGTGGAGTACAGGAACGGGTTGCAGATGTTGCAGTAGGTGTTGTCTGGGGTCACATAGTTGTTGTAGGGATTGGCCAGATAGGTGCTCCACTGGTCGCCGAAATAGGCCCAGGAGATATTCTTCTCGCTCAGCGCATCGCCGATGCTGCGAAGCGGCGATGGCGGAATCGTGAAGACGGTCTCGTTCGGATTGCCGATGTCGGCGTAGGCGCTCGATCCATCGCCGTAGTATCCGGGGTTGTAGTTATTCAGCAGGTAGAAGTGGTTGGATTCGCACTTGGGATTGATGGGTCGGCTCAGCGAGCTCAGGTAGTTGGTGATTTGCGTGACCTCCTGCCGGGTCGTGTCGGAACAGTTGGTATAGGTTCCGCCACCGTAGGAGGGGGAGCCGTAGGAGCCGCCGCCGTAACCATCTTCGTTGTACCAGTTGTTCGTGCCGGCCTGAGGATTCGGGTCCTCGATTTCGTCGACGACGCCGGCGTTGGGCGTGCCTGCGGCCACCAACTGGTTGTGCGGAGGCTGAGCGGGATTCCCGTTGCCATCGCTGAACCAGATCGCGTCGCCAGTGCCCAGCATGACGTGGTTGGCGCCGGTTCCGCCCATCACGGCCTGGTGGAAGTTGTCGCTCATCGCGTAGTGGTCGGCCAGAGACTTGAAGTAAGGCGCGTCGCCCGCCAGCACGTTGTAGAAACCCATCGCGGTTGAGCCTTCTTTGGTGCTGGTATCGGTGAATCCGGCGGGCTGAGCGAGTCCGTTGTTGCCGGCACCGATCGTGTCTTCGACCCAGGGAAACAGGTCGGACTGGCATCCGCTGGGATTCCATGCGGTGGCATTCGCCGCATTGCAATCGAACTGCTGCCACATCTGGTAGAAGCGATGCACGGGGCTGTTGTCGTAGGCGTCGTACGGGTGTGTCTTGGAGGTGAGCTGGAAGGGGCCATTGGGCAGGGTGGTCGCGTTGGGGATGCGAGTGTCGACGTCACCATGCGATAGTCCGGTGCCGCCCGTGGTCAGGTAGACGTAATAGTCTTTCGGCAGCCCGTTCTCATATTTCTGGGCGGTGGCGACATCCAGGAACGGCGCGCTGGAATATCCACCGGCAAGCACCGGCGGCAGCACCGAGTAGGGAACGTTGCCCGACGGATTCAGCAGATACCCGTCCGTGCTGGAGTCGTTGGCCGTTGCCTGGCTGGCCAGAGAGAAGTTGGGGCCCGGGGTTCCATCCTCGTTGACGATGCCCTTGGAGCGCAGGTTGGAAACGCTCTGGCCATGGCGCGGTTTGTAGGTAGCGAACACGTGATCAAAGGTGCGATTTTCTCCAATGATGACGATCACGTGCTGGATGGGTGTGGCGGTGGAATGTCGGTGGTGATCTTCAGCGGCAGCGGGAAGCGGTGCTCCGAGATTGGCGACGAGCGCAACCAGACTTGTGCCAACGGCAAGGTGCTGTCTGGCGGTTGCCAGGAAACGTGATGCGCGCATGATTTTTCCTCCTGAAAGAGAACTGCAGAGGAGAAGGTAGCCGGGACGCGGTTACGGAAAGGTGACGCGGAGATGAAATGCAGATCAAAAGAAATTCACAGTGATTCTGCCGCGAGGGTTGGGCGAAATGGGCGGATTGCTTGAGAAGAGCGGATGGGTGGGAAGAAGGTAAAGGCCAAGTTACGAGGTTTGCACAGGCAGGGGAGTGAGCCAAGGAAGATAGCGGCTTACTCTATCGAGCGGCAAGCGCGAAAAGGTCTCACCTCTTGCAACGTACGCGAGGAATGGTCCACCCGGCGGTCGCAGCGTTTATGATTCTCGCGAGAAACTTATGAAGACCGCGGGCGTGCCAACTTTGCTGGGGATTCCTTTTGATGCTTACTCCTCTTATCTGCGGGGGGCGGGGGAGGCTCCGCCGAAAATCCGGGAGGCGCTGGGCTGTGATGCCTCCAACACATGGTCGGAGTCGGGCGTGGACTTGGGCGCGGCGGGGGTGTATGGGGATGCGGGGGATCTGGCGTTTGCGGAGAAAGGACGCGTTCGCCGCGATTGAGGCGGGAGTGGGAGGCATTGATCGAGGCGGGGAAACGGCCGGTGTCGCTGGGCGGGGATCATTCGATTACGTATCCCATTGTGAAGGCGGTCGGGCGGCGGCATCCGGAGCTGACGATTTTTCATTTTGATGCGCATCCGGATTTGTATGAGGAGTTCGAGGGGAACCGGCTGTCGCATGCTTGCCCGTTCGCGCGAATCATGGAAGCGGGGCTGGCGAAGCGACTGGTGCAGGTGGGGATTCGCACCCTCAACCGGCATCAGCGGGAACAGGCGCAGAGGTTTGGTGTGGAGGTAGTCGAGATGCGGGCGCTGCCGGCTTACGAGAAGCTGAAGGCAGCGGGGCCGGTATATATCACGTTCGATATGGATGTGCTGGACCCGGCGTTTGCGCCGGGAGTCTCGCATCGTGAACCGGGCGGGATGTCGGTTCGGGAGGCGATTGCCCATCTGCATGCCATCGAGGGCGAGATCGTGGGGGCGGATATCGTGGAGTACAACCCGGTGCAGGATGTTGCGGGAGTGACGGCGACGGTGGCGGCGAAGATTTTGAAGGAGATTTTGGGGAAGATGATTGCTGGGTGAGGACCGCTTTTCAGCCACAGAGGACACTGAGGACACAGAGGAACCCCGGCCGGCGGTTTCGGTTCGATTCCGTGAGTCTGGGACGGTTTCGAGTTACATTAGTACGAACGAATTTTTGACTTATGGCAAATAACTTTCAGGAGTTGACGGCACGCAGCTTGCTGGCCGCAGGTTTAGCGGCGTGCGCGATTGCGGTTGGCTGCTCTGGCAAGCCGGCACGCAATCCGCAAGCCGGTGGGTTCGGGGCGATGCCGGTCAAAGTGCTGGAGGCGCAGGCGGTCCCGGTCAACGATGCGTCGGAGTACGTGGCGACACTAAAATCGCGGGACTCGGCCGTGATTATGCCGCAGGTGGAGGGGCAGATCACGCAGATTTTCGTGCACTCGGGCGAGCGGGTGGAGGCGGGCAGTCCGATGATTGAGATCGACCCGCTGAAGCAGCAGGCCACGGTGAAGAGCCAGGAGGGCGCGCGGGCGGCGCAGGAAGCGCAGCTGAGTTGGGCGAAGAAGCAGTATGAGCGCACGCAGGGACTGGCGGGCGCGGGAGTGGTGAGCAAGCAGGATCTGGACCAGGCGAAATCGGCTCTGGACGCGGCCCAGTCCCAGTTGGAAGCGCTCGATGCGCAGGTGAAAGAGCAGCAGGTGCAACTGCATTATTACAAGGTGGTCGCGCCGCGCAGCGGGATCGTGGGGGATATTCCGGTGCATGTCGGAGACCGGGTCGCGACCACGACCCAGCTGACGACGGTCGACCAGCCCGGGAGCCTGGAGGCGTATGTCTATGTGCCGATCGAGCGATCGTCGCAGCTCAAGATGAATTTGCCGGTGCAGGTACTGGCCAGCGACGGCAAGGTGCTGGCGGATTCGAGGGTCAGTTTTATTTCTCCGCAGGTGGATAACACGACGCAGACGGTGCTGGTGAAGGCGCCGCATTGCCAACGGGAACGACGCGCTGCGGCAGTCGCAGTTCATTCGGGCCCGAGTGGTGTGGGGAACGCACAAGAATCCGCAGAGTCCCGATCCTGGCGGTGTCGCGGCTGGCGGGACAGTATTTTGCATTTGTGGCCGAAGCCGCAGAACGGCGGGTCGTTCGTGGCGCGGCAGAAACCGCTGAAGATCGGACAGACGGTGGGCAACAATTACGAAGTGCAGGACGGCATCAAGCCCGGAGATAAGGTGATTATTTCCGGGACGCAATTTCTGGTGGACGGAGTGCCGGTGATTCCGCAGAGCTAGGGGTCAGCTTGGAGCGATGGTTCCGAGCCCGTTCGGTGTCGTCATCGAGTTTCACAGCATTCAGACAAATTTGCAGGCTGAGGCCGAAGGCTGCACACGGGATTCCTTATGTTTGTTAACTTCTTTATTCAAGCGTCCGGTGTTTGCCTCGGTGTGCGCGCTGCTGATTGTGCTGGCAGGCGCGGCGGTGATGCCGACGCTGCCGATCGCGCAATTTCCGACGCTGGCGCCGCCGCAGGTGGGCGTCACCAGCTTCTACATCGGGGCCAGCGCGCAGACGGTGGAGAGCGCCGTCACGATCCCCATCGAGCAGCAGATCAACGGCGCGGAGGGGATGAAGTACATCACTTCCACCAGCGGCAACGACGGGACCAGCAACGTCATCGTCACGTTTGATCTGAACCGCGATCCGGACCTGGCCACGGTGGACATTCAGAACCGCGTGAACACGGCGCAGGGACGGCTGCCGGGCGCGGTGAAGGCGGTTGGCATCACGACGCAGAAGACTTCGCAGAACTTCGTCTTTGGCGCGGCCGTCACCTCCGATAACAACAAATACTACACGCTGTTCATGAGCAACTATCTCGACGTGTACGTGCGGGATGCCCTGAAGCGCATTCCGGGCGTGGCGGACGTGATCATTTTCGGCGAGCGCAAGTACTCGATGCGTCTGTGGCTGGATCCGGTGCAGCTGGCGGGACGCGGGCTCACCGCGCCCGACGTGGTGAACGCGCTGTCGGAGCAGAACGTGGAAGTCGCGGCCGGGCAGGTCGGCCAGCAGCCGTCGGTCGCGGGACAGCAGTACCAGGTCAGCGTTCGGGCGGTAGGGCGGCTAAGCGAGCCGGCGCAGTTCGACAACATCATTCTGAAAACGAATGCGGATGGGACGCTGGTGCGGTTGAAAGATGTGGGGCATGCCGAACTGGGCGCGGAAAGCTACTCCTCCGACCTGCAATTCAACGGGCAGGATGCAGTGGGGATTGCGGTTACGCAGCTGTCGACGGCGAACGCGCTCGATGTGGACCGGCGCGCGATTGCCGAGCTGGACCGGCTGTCGAAGAGCTTTTCCTCCGGGCATGCACTACAAACTGGCGTTCGATACGACGGACGCGGTGAGCGAATCGATTCGCGATGTGGTCTTCACGATCGGTTCGGCGATCCTGCTGGTCATCCTGGTGATCTTTATCTTTCTCGGCGACTGGAGGACGACGATGATTCACTTTATCGCCACTCCGGTTTCGCTGATCGGCACCTTCATCTTTGTGAAGTTACTGGGTTTCTCCATCAACACGCTGACGTTGTTCGGCATCACGCTCGCTACCGGCCTGGTCGTCGACGACGCGATTGTCGTGATTGAAAACATTGAGCGCCATATGGCGGAGGGCGAACACGACTCGCGCAAAGCGGCGGCGGCAGCCACCGCCGAGATTACCAGCGCGGTCATCGCCACTTCGCTGGTGCTGGTGGCGGTGTTTGTGCCGGTGGCGTTTTTTCCCGGGACGACCGGCATTCTGTTTCGCCAGTTCGCGCTGACCATTGCGTTTTCCATTTCGATTTCCGCCTTCAACGCGCTCACCCTGGCTCCGGTGCTGGCGGCGATTTTTTTGAGCGGCGGCCACCGGAAGAAGTGGTGGTGGCTGCAAAAGTTTGACGACGGCATCGTTGCCCTCACCCGTGGGTACCGTCGCCTGCTGCATTACTTGCTGGAATACAAGCTGGCGATGGCGATGCTGTTTTTCGCCGGCCTGGGGCTCACTTACCTGGTGTTCCTGCGCGTGCCGACAGGGTTCGTGCCCGACGAAGACCAGGGATATTTCATCATCGTGATCCAGGCGCCGTCGGGGGCGTCGCTGGAATATACGAAGGCGATCGGAAAGCAGGTATCGGGCATGCTGGCGGGCGTGCAGGAAGCCGAAGGAACATTCTCGGTAGCCGGCTTCAGTTTTGCGGGGGCGGCGGCGAACCAGGGATTGATTTTCGTGCCGCTGAAGCCGTATTCGCAGCGCAAGGGCGAGGTGCATTCGGCGACGGCGATCGTGAACCGGGTGCGTCCGATGCTGTTCGGCGTGCAGGGAGCGATCGTGTTTGCGACGCTGCCGCCGCCCATTCAAGGCTTGGGACAGTTTGGCGGATTCCAGTTCGTGGTGCAGGACCTGGCGGCGCACAAACTCGAAGAACTGGCGGGCACGGCGCAGGGCTTCTGATGCGGCAATCTCGCGAGCATAAGGAACTCGTGGGATTGTATTCACCGTTTACCGCGAATGATCCGCAATATCTGGTCACCATTGACCGCGAGAAGGCGAAGAGTCTACATGTGCCGCTGTCGCAGATCACGGACACGCTGGGCGTGTATCATGGGCTCGGCGTATGTGAACGATTTCGATTTCAACAACCGGTCGTACCGGGTGTATGTGCAGGCGGACAAGCAATTCCGGGCGGAAGCGCAGAGACATGAAGCAGTTCTACGTGCGATCGGATAGCGGGGCGATGGTGCCGCTGGATAACTTGATCAGCATCTCGCAGACGACGACGCCGCAGGTGATCAGCCACTACAACCTGTTCCGGTCGGCAGAAATCGATGGGTCACCGGCTCCGGGTTACAGTTCGGGGCAGGCGATCGCGGCGATGGAACAGATGGCGGCGAAGATGCCGCAAGGATTCTCCTACAGTTGGACGGGGCTCTCGCTGGAGGAGTTGCAGGCGGGAGGGACTTCGCTGATTCTGTTCGGGCTGGGCACGCTGGTCGTGTACCTGACGCTTTCGGCGCAGTATGAAAGTTTTGTGCTGCCCTTCATTGTGTTGCTGGCGGTGCCGATGGCGCTGCTGGGAGCGCTGGGCGCGCAGTGGCTGCGCGGGCTGCAGAATGACGTGTTCTGCCAGGTCGGGACTGGTGATGCTGGTCGGGCTGGCGAGCAAGAATGCGATTCTGATCGTGGAATTCGCCGAGCAGTTGCGCGAGCGCGGGGTGCCGCTGGTGGAAGCGGCGGTGCAGGCGGCGACGATTCGTCTGCGGCCGATCTTGATGACTTCGCTGGCGTTTATTTTGGGCGTGGTGCCGCTGGTGGTGGCGACGGGCGCGGGAGAGAACGGGCGGCATTCGGTGGGCACGACCGTGTTTGGCGGGATGATCATGTCGACGGTGCTGAATCTATTCTTTATCCCGGTGTTGTATTTGATTATTGAGGGATGGCGGGAGCACGGGAAGGCGCCGGAGCATCGGTAGGTTGGAGCGAGTGCATGGCCACAGCGGCTAAAGCCGGGCAGTCACTCAAGGATACGGAATTGGCACGACTTGAAGTGGTGTCCTTCCCGGTTTCAGGGGATTGGAGTTTCTTCTTCTTCCGTGCCTCTTTCCGGCGCATCTTGGCCATCCATTCTCGGGAGTACATGGTGCCGCGACATTTGCGCGAGCCGCAGTGGCAGGGGGCCGGGTCCTCGTCGTCGTAGAGGTTGTAGTCCCACACCAACTCTTCGCCCGGGGCAATGTCACGGAGAGCGAACAGCCAGACGCGCCCTTTGATCTCGTCGACTTCGCAGTTGGGATCGCAGGAATGATTCAGATAGGCGCCCAGCCCCTCGCCATCAATCACCGTCTTGCCATCATCCAGTCCATAGAGGTACGTGCGGGAGACGCCATCGTAACGGCGGTCCGCTTCTTCCGGAGTGATGCGCTCACCAGCGTATTCCACCACGCGGGCTCCCTTGCGGATGGGCTTCGAGGTATAGACACCGACGGAATGAATGGGCGAAGGACGAACGACTAGACTCATAATCTAATTTCGCATGGCTGGACGGTTTTAGGGAATGCAAAAAGAACACAGGCGCGCAGGCTTTCCGAAGGAACCAAGACAGAGCCTGCCCCACGGTCACATAAAGTAATCAAAAGGCCCGCCGGACGCAGGATCTGAGTAGCCCTGGGCGGAATGCCACAGCGCGGGGCTCGACTCCGTGGTAGACTCTCGCGGCTGGTGGGGTGCTGGTCAAAACGGACGTCAAGGGAGATTATATGCGCGCCAAGCATGGAGTCGTCAGAGTTGCAATGATCCTGGTGCTGAGTGGGGCAGCTTTGGTAGCACAAACCACGAAGTCAAAACCCGCCAAGTCGTCGGCGATCGAACCCAAAGCACCTTACTGCAGGGTGACGGGCGGCCTGGTGGAAGTGCGACACGCGGTGTACGGCACAAACAATGCGCAGCAGAACTGGCTGTGGTTGGGCGCGGAGGAGGATTTTTGCCAGTACACCGCCTCGGACGGGTCGAGGATTCATCTCTCGCTGGAAACTCTGACCCAGACTCGGCCCACTCTGGCAGCGCTGGCCTACTACGCGCAAGTGCCGTGGAACGGCAAGGGCAGTGGTAATCCGGCCTCGTTCTATTGCAGCCAGCTCGGTGGGGCCGAAATCGGTGCAACCGACTTCGCGGGCGGCGCGTGGGTCTCGAAGGGCGGAATCGACAGGACGCTGGAAACCTGCATATTTCCTGACAATTCCACCATCGATTCGTGGGGACTGCTGTATCACTCGGTCAATATTATTCGGGGAATCGATTTGTCGACCGTGTTGAAGTATCCGAATCCCTACCCGGCCAGGAAGACCGAATAACCGCACTCTGGTCGTGAAAGAAAACGAGGCCGGAGCCCTGCGCTCGACTCCGCTCCAGCCGGCCTTGCACCGCGCGAGAAGAGGGTGCGACGCTTTTCGTGCAGGCGCTCGTTCTACGGATCGTAGACGGAGTTTCCAAAGCCCTGTTTGCGGGCGGAATCCTGCATGTCTTCCAGGTGCTTTTGCAGTTCTTCCAGTTGCGCCTTCATGGATTCCACCTGGTCTTCCTTCTGCTTCTGGCGCTCATTCCACTGAACGCAGTTGGCCACGCAGTTTCCCCCGGCATAGTGGATGGAATCGCTGAGGCTGGCGAGTTCGTGCTGCAAGGTGGCGATGGCATTCTTCTGTGCCAGAATCTGAGACTTCCATTGTTCGGCCCCAGCGTCTGGGCTGAGCGACTTCTGCGGGGCGTCGGGCGTGCCGGAAGACTTAGAACTGCCTGTAGAAGTTACGGTCGACCCGGCGTGAGACGGAATCTCGTCGTTGGTGATGACGTGGGTGGACTTGGTCGTTGCCGCATCTTTTGTACTGACGTCGTTGGCTTGCCCATTCTTATTCGACGCCCCTTTTGCGGCAGCGTCTTTGGCCGGGACGTCTTTCTGCTGCTTTTGCAGACGGGCCTGGCGTGCCACATCTCCGAGAGATGGCGAATCCTGGCCGTACGCCAGGCACGCGCACACCGCGGTGCTGGCTGCAAGTGAAAGCAAAATTCTCCGCGTCCGCATGAAGGAACCTCCGGCTGCAAATCGCTGCTTGCGACGTGCTCGGACCATGGTAGGGCGAAGGTGGGACGATCCGTAGGTTACGTTCGTACCAGTGCTGACCGGGGCTCTAAACAGCGGTATGGCGGGTGATCAGGGCATCCAGTTTTTCGAGGAGGGCACCGTTGCCCTGTCGCGGATAGTCCGTCAGCGCCTCCCGATAGTGCGGCAGGTTATAGAGGAAGGCCTCGACCCGCTCTTTGTTTAATTCCTCCCAGTACGCTCCGTAGCCCGACCTCTCCAGCCAATAGGCGTTAAAGATCTGCTCGAACTGGTGGCTCACCGGGACGGCCAGGTAGGGCTTGCCCAGATGCAGGGCCTCGGTAACGAGCGAAAACCCGGAGTTGGCCACGATGGCACGGGCGCTGGTCAGATCGGCGAAGAACCCGTCGAGAGAAGGCTTCTTATAAAGGATGTTCCCGTCTTCCCCTTCGCGGCCAAAACCGTAAGCAATGAAGCGGCAGCGGACGGAATGCAACAATTTGGCCAGCGCCGGCGCGGGCGAAGTCACATAGACCAAGACGTGGTCGCCTTCCACGGGAGCCGCGTCGAGGATCTCCTGCCGCAGCAGTGGAGGAAACAGGAATGTGTTGCGCTTGCGGACGGGAGCAGCGAAAAACGAAATGACAAGATAGGCATCAGCGCGCGGGGTCATCAGGCGGGTCACGATCTTGGCCGCCGCGGCGTCGCGCCGGTACTGTTTAGGGTAAGACACCACGGCGTTGGTGAGGCAGTGCTGATTGTCGATGGAAATGATGGGAAGATTTTTCTTGTGTCCCACGTGACAAGTGAGCGGCTCGAAGTCGGTGATGACGAGGTCGGTCTTCCATTGGTCGACCAGGTCTTTCAGCCGGGAAAGACTCCTCGCGGCTTGTGGGACGGTGATCAGATTCCTGGCGATGGTGCGCTGGTAGCGCACGCGATTGTTAAGGTAAGCGAAGCGAAAGCCATAAATCTCGGTCACGTCGAAATGGGTTTTCAGATTTTGCAGGCCGCGGTCAAAGGAAGCAACGTGAACGACGTGGCCTCGGGAGACCAGATGAGAGATCACTTCTTTGGCGCGGGTGGAGTGGCCCGCGCCTTCGCCGTTCACTCCATAGAGGATGTTGGCCATGGGACCGAAGGGCGAGTATACCGCGGCTCGGAGAAAACTATCTTCCCGGAGGCCGACCGTCTTCTTTTCGTTCGAGAAGGGGATGGGCACCTGGTTTCCTCTGGCATAATCTCCTCATGTGCGGACGCTATCGACTGTCACGGAGAAAGCAGGTGGTGGAAGAATACTTCGAGAGCGCCGGGGAGGAGGAAGAGTGGAGTCCCCGCTACAACATCGCTCCAACGCAGCCCGTGGCAACGGTTCGGCAGGTCGGGACGAGCCGAATTCTTTCCACCATGAGGTGGGGCCTGGTTCCGTCGTGGGCCAGCGACATCTCGATTGGCAACCGGCTGATCAATGGCCGCAGCGAGACCGTTCTTGAAAAACCCGCTTTCCGGGATTCCTTCCGCACGCGCCGGTGCCTGATCCCCGCGGATGGCTTTTACGAGTGGAGGAAGGCGGGCAGGGAAAAACAGCCGTTTCATTTTGGCATGAAAGACGATTCGCTATTCGCGTTCGCCGGCGTTTGGGATCGCTGGAAATCACCCAGTGGCCACGTGCTGGAGTCGTGCGCAATCCTGACCACCAGTCCCAGCGAATTGCTCGCCGACGTGCATGACCGGATGCCCGTGATCCTTCCGCAGCGGCATTACGAACTCTGGCTGACTGCGCCTGCGGCGGAGGCGGAAAGGCTGGCGGACCTGCTGGTGCCTTTCCCCGCGAGCCTCATGAAGCGATACGCGGTGAGTTCGCTGGTCAACCAGGCGCAAAACGACGTTCCGGAATGCGCGCAGGAAGTACCGAACCCAGAGGTCCAGGCACGGCTGTGGTGATGGCGAGAGCAAAACAAAACGCCCCAGACTCAATTTGAGTCGTGGGCGTTTGTTGATCAGCCCTCCCCCGAGTGCTGCTCAAACACAGCATAGGTCCTGGGCAGGGAGGAAAGAATGGCCCGTGAGTGCCAGGACTTGGCACCAGTGGGCATTCCGCCAGGTCGAAGGTTTTAGCTCGCAAGCAGATGCAGACAACTCGTGCTGGTGTGGAAGCAGTCATGGAAATGGCGCTGAGCATCTCCATTGCAGTTGCTTGCGATTACCAACCCATTTGGCGCATCCGCTCAAGGATGAGCGCGCTGTAGTTATTCATGCGCTCGGGCCGTCGCTTCAGGGGAGCCGGCAGAATCGCGGCGAGCCGTGCCGCCTCTTCCCGGCCGATATTCCGGGCCGCGGTTCCGTCGTAGTAACGGCACGCCGACTCAGCACCATAAATACCAGGGCCCCATTCGACTACGTTGAGGTAGATCTCCAGAATGCGCCGCTTGCCGAGGGCGAATTCGGCCACCGGTACCAGCGTGAACTCCGCACCCTTGCGGAGGACCGAGCGGCCCGTACCGAAAAACAGATTCTTCACAAGTTGCTGCGTGATGGTTGAAGCTCCGCGAGTCCGACCGCCTTCCAAATCGTCTTCGGCCGCGATTTGAATCTCGTGCCAATCGAACCCATGGTGCTGATAGAAACGCGCGTCCTCCGCGGCGACCACAGCGTGCTGGAGCTCGGGTGAGATTTGGTTGAGCGGAATGAATTTGTAGCGTTCGTGATACGGAGTGTGGTGCATCCAAGCCTGCAAGCGGCGCTGGATGTGCACCGCGGTTGACGGTGGGTCGATCCACCGGGCGGCCAAAAGGATCAGCGCGGCAAGCGACCAAACCAGCACAGCACCGATGGCAAGCCATCGAATAAAGGATCGGATAAGACCGTTGCGAAGCGGTATCTTGGAGTGTGCGTCTGGCTTTTCAATCACATTTCAGAATAATAGCCTGAGCTGGGTTGCCGCGTAGGCATCTCGCCACAGCACCTCTACGGAATCGTTCTCCCAACCCACCCCGAACAGGACGGATGCCTTCATCTTCTCCGTCTCCTTCCGCCCACGGGTTCAAACCGTTCGTCTGGTTCGCGTTAGCGGACATACAATGATTGGAAACGATGAAGCCCCAGGTCGCGGATTTTAGCATGAATCGTCGCACAGTCTTCGACGCCGGGCTCGTTCGCTACCCCTTGTCGGCTTTGTCGACCACTGGCAGGAAGTAAGAGCCAAACCCCAACACCCACAAAGAGAAGAATCGCATCGAGGTTGTGCGGCCTTGCCAGAGATGCTTTGACCGGGAACACACGTCTCCCAACACCGTGCTCCGATACAATAGCCATCGTGCCGGAACCGACTATTGCCGTTGGCCAAACCCTCGCCAAAGTCCCTATTTTCTCCGGGCTGACCGAAGGCGAATTGAGCTTTCTCGCGCAACGTGCGGTGCCACACAGTTATTCCGCGGGGCAGAGCGTGTTCGGCGAAGGCGAGCCTTGCTCTGGACTCTATGTCGTCGAATCTGGCCATGTACGGATCTTTAAGAGCTCATCGAATGGACGCGAACAGGTACTCAGTATTGATGGTCCGGGTAGTTCCATCGCCGAACTTCCTGTCTTCGATGGCGGGAACTACCCCGCGTCCGTAACGGCTATCGACGAGGCCAAGCTGCTCTTCGTCAGCAAGCAGGATTTTCAGGCATTGTGCCTTGCCCATCCCCAGGTGGCGCTGAAGGTCCTGCGGGTCGTTGGTTCTCGGTTGCGGCGACTGGTTGGGATCATCGAAGAACTCTCGTTCACCACAGTGCGTCATCGCCTGGCTTCGTTCCTGTTGCGTCTCGCGCATAAGGAAGGCAAGCGTTCCGCCGCAGGAGTGGAGATCACGTTACCCGCCAGCAATCAGGAACTGGCATCGCACATTGGTACGGTCCGCGAGCTCGTCTCCCGCAATCTTTCTCGTCTCCAGGCAGAGGGGATGCTTCAGATCGATGGTCGGACGGTGACGATCTCCAATCTAAAAGCGTTGGAAGCGGAAACCGATTCACCGGAATAAATCTGAACTCATACTCACATTCTTCTGATCCCCCAGATTCTGCACCTTCTAGTCCGACTTTGTCCTCCGTGACAAAAGTCATCGGCAGCGGCTCCCATCTCCGTTAACTTCAGAACATCAAGCCGCGGCCTGTAGGCATCGAGCCGCGTCGTGAGGAGATTGCAATGAACATAACCGCCGAAAAAACCGTCCGTGAATTCGCGCTGGAGAATACATCCGCCACCAGAGTTTTTGAAAAGCTAGGCATTGACTACTGCTGCGGAGGCAACAAGTCGCTGGAAGAAGCCTGCCGAGCCTCGAATCTCTCGATCGATCAGGTGATCGATTCGTTGGAGATGGCTGAGGAAGCCGCGCATGCCGCCCAGAAGGATCGGAACTGGCAGCTTGAACCCCTCGCGGATTTAGTTGCACACATCAAAAACACGCACCATAAGTACACGCGTGAGGAAATGTCTCGTCTCGTTCCCCTCCTGGATAAGGTCTGCTCCGTTCACGGGAAGAACCATCCTGAACTGCAACAGGTCCGCACCAGTTTTCAGGGCTTGGTCCAGGAACTGACTACGCACATGATGAAAGAAGAGCGGGTCCTGTTTCCCTACATCGTGAGGATGGAGGAGGCCGTTATTCAGAAGGAGCCTGTTCTACCGCCGCCGTTCGGCAGCGTGCAAAACCCAGTGTCAATGATGGAACACGAGCACGATTCCGCTGGCAACGCATTGCGCGCCATGCGCGAAGCCAGTTGTGGCTACACTCCTCCGGGCGATGCTTGCATCAGCTACCAAACGCTGTACGGGGCACTGGCGGACTTTGAAGCGGATCTTCACCAGCACATTCACCTGGAAAACAACATTCTGTTTCCCCGTGCGATTGCGATGGAAAAGGCGCACTAAGGGGGAAACCACCATGCCTGCACTGGCAACTCGCATTGAGAAAGAAGCTGGCCGGCCGCTCACGCCGCTGCAGATTTTTGACATAAGCGCGGCGCGAGAAACGACGTTGTCGCGGCTGCTGATGCTCTACATCAGCACCGGGCTTGTGTTCATGCTTCTGCCAGGAACGTTTCTGGGGGTATGGAATCTGTTGGCGATCAGCAGCCATCGGGCTGCGGATTCCGTATCCCCCGCATGGATTCAAGCGCACGGGCATGCTCAGATCTTTGGTTGGATCGGGACATTCATCCTGGGCATCGGCTTCTATTCCATTCCCAAGCTGAGGCGACTGAATTCGTTCGCGTTATCGGCGGTGTGGTCATCGTGGGCTCTATGGACCAGCGGCGTTACGCTGCGATGGCTGGTTAGCGTCTACCAGTGGCAGTGGAGGACCCTGTTGCCGCTTTCGGCGGCACTCGAACTCGCAGCCTTTGTGATTTTCTTTCGCACTGTTTCCGGTCACCGTCCTCAAGATGCGGGCAAGGCCAAACTGGAAGACTGGGTCTTTGTGGTTATCGCGGGCTCGGTGGGCCTGCTCCTCACACTTTTGGTCAACTTTGGAATTACGCTGATTCTGGCGATGCGAGGAACGTCGCCAGAAATACCGGCGGATTTCGACCAGCGTTTTCTAGTTCTTCAAACTTGGGGATTCTTGGTTCCATTTGTCTGGGGATTCAGTGCCAAGTGGCTTCCCATTTTTCTCGGACTGCGGCCCCTGCGCGGACGCGTTCTTTTGCTGGCGGTCGCGCTAAACTCAACCGGCGTCTTGGCCGCCTTGGCGGGTTGGATGATGGCTGCAAGCCTCGTGCTGGTCGCCGGCCTGATCACGGCAGTGTATGCGCTACGAGTACTTGAACCGGCGGCGCGTCCTGCCAAGGTCAAAGGAGTACACACAAGCTTTCCAGTCTTCGTCCGCATAGCCTACATCTGGGCTTTCGTTGCGGGCACGCTTGGGATCTGGGCGGCCGCAGTTCAGAACTCGCGCGGTATCTGGGGCGCTTCACGGCACGCTTTGACCGTCGGGTTTCTGGCCACAATGGTATTTGCAATCGGCCAGCGGGTACTACCAGCCTTCTCCGGGATGCGCTTGCTGTTCAGCACGAAGCTCATGTTCATCGCGGCCCTATTCCTCGCCATTGGATGTCTCCTGCGCGTCAGTTCAGAAATTCTCGCTTATCAGGGCTTGGCTCCGTTCCGCTTGGTCGTGGCTGCCAGTTTCCGCTATCACTGAGATGACTGCAGTGACACTATTTGCCGCCAATCTTCTTGACACCTTCGCACAGCGCCCTCCCTCCGCGCACATGCCGATTCGTAAGACGATATAATAGGCGTGTCTGCAGTCCAGGATCTGCAAATGCCCCAACCACAACTGCAATGCTGAGTGCTGAGCGTAGAATTCTTAAAAAAGACTGGTCGGGAGCATAGAAGTGGAGCGTTCCACAGATTCGCAAAAGCGGCATCTGCTTCTCGGAACCGTCTCGTTTACGGTTTGCTTCGCGGCATGGGGCCTTATCAGTGCCTTCGCCCCGCATTTTCGCCAGCAGTTTCATCTCACAGCGACACAAACCGCCTTTCTGGTAGCAGTACCAGTTCTGCTTGGTGCTTTGGCTCGCATTCCAATAGGAATGCTGGCCGACCGCTTTGGAGGCCGTGTTGTTTTCGCCGTTCTGATGTTCTTTGTTGCCCTGCCGGTAGCTCTAGTACCGGCCGCTACCAGCTACCAGAATTTGCTAATCGTGGCATTCCTTCTGGGAATGGCGGGGTCTTCATTTGCCGTTGGTGTCGGTTATGTCTCCCGCTGGTTTTCCATGGAAAGCCAGGGCAGCGCGCTCGGCGTGTATGGTTTAGGAAACATTGGCCAGTCCGCGGCGGTCTTCCTCGGACCTGTGGTAGCTGCCGCGTACGGGTTTCGCACCGTCTATTGGGGAATGTCGGTCATCCTCCTGGTCTGGGCAGCGCTGTTTGTCATCTTCGCTCGAAACGCTCCCCACGCTGCTCGTCCCAAAGGCCTCTCCGAAATGCTTGGCGTGCTGGCACGCGAACCGCTGGCGTGGGCACTCGCGGCACTCTATTTTCTGACCTTTGGTGGATTCGTCGCCTTCTCAATTTATCTGCCAACCCTGCTGCGCGATCAATTTGGTCTGAAGCCAGCGGACGCCGGTTTCCGAACGGCCGGATTCGTCGTGCTCGCCACGCTATGTCGGCCGCTCGGTGGATGGCTGTCTGACCGAATTGGAGGCTCACGAGTTCTTTCGTGGATTCTGCCGGCCATTGCCGCTTTTGGGCTGTTGCTCGGCGTGCAATCGATGCTGCCATTTACAGTTGGAGCACTGGGTTGCGCTGCCTTGCTCGGCATCGGCAACGGTGCAGTATTTCAACTTGTACCGCGATATTTTCCGACCCAGAGAGCCACCGTGACGGGCCTCGTAGGTGCAATGGGTGGAATGGGCGGATTTTTTCCACCGTTGCTCCTAGGCGCGTTTCGCGACCGGCTCGGGGTGATTTGGCCAGGGTTCCTTCTGTTGTCCGCAGTGGCCTGTGTTCTTTGGTGGATGAATGGCCGCGTCTTCTTGCAGCGGGAAGAAGCGGTTGCAGAGAAGCTTCCTCCGGCTCTAAGGCGTACAGCGGACAAAGTACGCGCGGGAGCTTGGGCCACGTTGTGGACCGCGATTCTAATCACCGCCATTGTGCTCGGCTCACGCAACCTCCAGAACTTCGACGCTGCACTCGTGATCTATACCTTCGCGATCATTTTTGCGACTTGGGGCGTCGTTTACCACTACTCCGTCTGGATACGAAAACCTCCAACCTATGTGTACTGGCAGCGCGGATGGCAACTGTTCAAGGAAAGAGGATTGATTCGAACCTCCGGCCAGGTCGTAACACAGGCAGGAACTCATCTGCTTGCCCAGACATTTATCGCGAAACGCTCCAGACTCCGCTGGGCGATGCATCAGATGATCTTTTGGGGATGCATCCTGGCGGCAATGATCACTTTCCCCTTGGTATTCGGATGGATTAACTTCACCAGCGCGCCCGACGATCAGATGACATATGTCACGCACTTGTTCGGATTTCCAGCCGGCAGGTTCCATCTGCATACGTTTACGGCACTGCTCCTATTTCACGGCCTTGATATTTCAGCGTTCCTGGTTCTCGGCGGAATTGCGCTTTCGCTGTGGCGCCGCATGCGAGATGAAGGCGCACGCGCGGTGCAGACCCTCGTCATGGACTTCTGGCCACTGATTTTGCTCTTTGCCATATCGATCACGGGCTTGGCCCTCACGGTTTCGCAAGAGTGGCTCGGTGGGAGCTTCTACGACTTCATTGCCATTTTGCACGCGATCACCGTGGTTGCGGCATTACTCTACCTACCATTCGGGAAGTTCTTTCACATTTTCCAGAGGCCGGCGCAGTTGGGCGTGAAGCTTTACCAACGCGTCGGTGAGGAAGGCGAGGGCGCGATCTGCGCCCGTTGCGGCGAGCGCTACGCATCTCTCATGCATGTCGAAGATCTGAAACTTGTGCTGCCGCAAGTGGGATTCAACTACTCGATGTCGGGGCCGGTGGGCAATTGGCAAGAACTGTGTCCCGCCTGCAAGCGCAAGTCACTTTCCCTTGCGCAGTTGAGACTGAAAGAGGAAGCGAATGGCTAAGGCCCCTGTCTCAGAAGAAATCCTCAAACAAGAGTTCGGGCCACATCTGAATTACAAGCCGCCGGGAGGATGGAATGATGAGTCGGTCCATCCGGCTGAGAAGCTTGTTAAGACACACTGTTGCTTTTGTGGGCAGCAATGCGGTATTCAGCTAAAGGTTCGCGAAAACCGTGTGATCGGGTTTGAGCCATGGGAGGAGTTCCCGTTCAACCGCGGTATGCTCTGTCCAAAGGGGGTGAAGCGCTATCTGCAGGGCAATCATCCTGACCGCCTGCTTGCCCCGTTGATGCGCAGCGACATGGGATTTCGTCCCGCGTCCTGGGATGAGTCTTTGAGCTTCGCTGTGAGCCGGATGCGCGAAATCCAGGAGAAGTATGGCAAGGACGCCGTTGCCGTCTACGGCGGAGCATCGCTCTCGACCGAGAAATCCTACCTATTGGGTAAGTTCGCCCGCGTTGCGCTGGGCACTCGTCACATCGACTACAACGGGCGCCTGTGCATGGTGTCTGCCGGAACGGCCTACAAACTCGCTTTCGGCGTCGACCGAAGCCCGATTCCGTGGAGCGAGATCCCCAAAGCGGAAGTCCTGTTTGTGATCGGCGCGAACATTGGCGACTGCGCCCCGATCACGACCGACTACATCTGGCGCTGTCGCGACAAGGGCGGGAAGCTGATCGTCGCCGATCCCAGGATGACCCCCATTACCCGAAACGCCGATCTCTATCTCCCGTTGCGTCCGGGAACTGATCTCGCCCTGCTGATGGGAATGCTGCACGTCATCTTGCGGGATGGTTTGGAGGATCGGGAATTCATCGACCAATACACCACGGGCTTTGAGGCGGTCGCCGAATCTGCCAAGCAGTGGGATCTGCGCAAAGTAAGTGAGATGACGGGCGTGCCACCGGAGTCTATCGAGAAGGCAGCGCGTTGGATCGGCAAATCGAAGCGGGCCATTATGATGCACGCTCGGGGACTGGAGCACCAATCCAAAGGCGTGGAGAATTGTTTGGCGGTGCTCAACATCGCTCTTGCTACGGGAAATGTTGGACGAGAGGGCGCCGGTCCCACGATGATCACGGGCCAGGGAAACGGCCAGGGCGGACGTGAGCATGGGCAAAAATGCGACCAACTTCCAGGGCAACGATCCCTCGCGGACCCGGCCGCTCGCGAATATGTTGCCGGCGTCTGGGGGATCAAGCCCGAAGAACTTCCCCAGCCAGGCTACAGCGCGCAAGAAATCATGAACGCTATCCACAGCGGCGAAATCAAGGGATTGCTCTCCATGTGCTTCAACCCCCTTGTGTCCCTTCCGGATGCGAACTTCACCCGCGAGGCATTGTCGAAGTTGGAATTCTTCGGTGTGATTGATTTCTTTCTTTCGGAAACTGCTCATCATGCGGATGTGGTACTCGCGGGTAGCCTGCATGAGGAGGAGGACGGGCTCGGGTGCAGTGCCGAAGGGCGCGTAATTCACTGGCAGAAAAGCATCAAACCTCCGGGTGAGGCGAGATGCGACTCCGACATCATCATCGAGCTGGCTCACCGCCTGGGACGCGGGCAGTTCTTTCCCTTCAAGAATCCCGCGGACATTCTTGAGGAACTACGGGTGGCGTCACGGGGCGGTGTAGCGGATTACTACGGCATCACCTACGAGAGAGTAGATAAACAGATGGGCATTTTTTGGCCTTGCCCTTCACTCGATCACCCCGGAACGCCACGACTTTTCGTCGATAAGAAGTTTTATACGCATGACGGAAAGGCGCATTTCAACGTGACCGAATGGCGTCCCAGCGGCGACCCGATCAATGAAGAATACCCTCTGTTCTTGACGACAGGGCGAGTCGTCAGCCAGTACCTGTCAGGAACGCAAACCCGGCGTATTGGTGCGCTGGTGGACCAGAATCCGGAACCTCGGGCGGAGATTCATCCACGATTAGCCGAACAATTTCAGATCAAAGACGGCGACTGGATTGCGGTGACAACACGGCGTGACGATCTCACGGTTCGGGTCATGGTGGTAAAGACCATCCGCCCCGACACGGTCTTCATTCCGTATCACTGGGCTGGCATTCGCAGTGCAAACCGGCTGACTCATCGGACACTTGATCCTCGCAGCAAAATCCCGGAATTCAAGGTTTCCGCGTGCCGGATTGCGCGAGCCAAGGGCCCTGACGAGTCTGCGGATGATCGTGGCGCGCACAAGAACGGCGCATCGCGGGGAGGCGCGTAGTGTTTGGGTACGAGTTTTATGTCGACCCCTCTCGCTGCATTGGCTGCCGCTCCTGCTTGCAGGCTTGCGAGGAATGCGACACCCACCGGGGGAAGTCGATGATCAACTTCGACTTTATCGAGCGGAAAGAGAGCATCCGCTCCGCCGCGTACGTGTGTTGGCATTGTGACGAACCCACTTGTGCGCAAGTGTGTCCAGCGGATGCAATCAAGAAGGGCGAGGATGGAATTGTCCATTCCTCTCTCAAACCGCGCTGTATCGCCTGCAACAGCTGCGTCCTGGCCTGCCCCTTCGGCATCCCGAAGATGATGATTCCCGAGCAACAGATGATGAAGTGCGACATGTGCTATGACCGCACTTCGATCGGCAAGAGGCCCATGTGCGCGACGGTTTGTCCAAGCCAGGCGCTTTCCTACGTCAGGCCCGAGGAGATTGCCAGCCGTCGCGAGAAGCCGACGAATATCTTCTATTTCGGCAACCAGAAGATCACGACCAAGGTTTACATGATGGCCCCAGCCGAACGAGAGGCCATCGCCCTCGATGTTGTGGATTACATGTGGGAGGAGAACCATGAATTGGTTGCGGCGAGGGACTAGCGGAGGAACGCCTAGCGAACCGCTCTGGAAGGAAGAGTTCTCGGTTCACACCGCGGACGAACGCTACGTCACGCGCCGGCAACTCACCAAATTTCTTGTCCTGACCAGCCTCGGGATGTTCGTCGGGAATATCTGGATTCTGATCCGTTCGATCTTCTACAAGGCCCCGATCTATCCGCAGCAAGCAGTTGCTCAACTCGGCGAAATTCCGGTCGGCGGAGTAAAGCTATTCAGTTATCCGACAAAAGACGACCATTGCATCATGATCCGCACCGCTGAAGACAAATATGTAAGCTACAGCCAGAAATGCACTCATCTGTCATGCGCGGTGTATTATTCTCAGGCTGAGGACAGACTCGAATGCCCGTGTCACAAGGGCTTCTTCTCGATCAAAGATGGTGCCGTCTTGCAAGGGCCCCCCTCGCGCCCTCTGCCGCGTATTGTTCTCGAAGCGCGCGGCGAGCAATTGATTGCTGTCGAGGTGAAGGGTTAACGCAAAATGCCAACTTCAAACGACCGGCCTCCCCAAAATCGTGGCCTGACCGCTATCGCGGGAGCGATGTCATTGATCACTGTTCTTCTGATCGTGCAAATCTGGCTATTGAGCGCCGCGCTGGAGTCCTTTCTCAGCGGAAATCATCACAGTGCGCTGCCGGCCGCGATATTCTCCGGAGTGCTGTTTCTGATCTGCCTGGGCCTCTACGCCTTTGTCGATCGCGTCGATTCGGAGGTTCGCGGTTCTAACCACAGCCGTTAACTCCGTTTGTTCGTGTTTCTTGGGATTTTCCACCGCTCTAATTTTCCCCGTGACATTAGTCACATGCAGACTGTGACAGGTCTGTCAATCTTGTGTCAGCGTAATCTATCGTCGAGAAGATGCGAACTCGGATCGCGCGACACAAACAAAGTGCAAAAACATGGGGTCAAACCCGAACAGAGTCAGGGCAGCGACGATCTGCGCGAAAATCGAAAAAGGAATAAGCTTCCGTGCGCAGCTCGATACTGTCATCGGTGCCACGAGGAGTGTGGAGTAATCGTCAATGCGTACATCCTGCGGGATATAACGGCCGAGTCAAGCGCAAGCGAGTCTTTGCTAGTTGTGCAGCCTGTGCCAGAAGACGTTTTAAAGGTCTTGTAATCTGGTTGAGAGGCGAATTGAGGTGGATTGAGGATGCCCGTTCAGATTGGAGCTAAGGCCCATCCCTTTTCCGACCCCACCGGCCTTTTGTCGGACTGTCACCGTCGCATCGAAATGTTCCTCAGAACGCTTGAGGAAGTTGCCTCGGTCATCGATCGCCCGTTGACCGACGAGACTCGCGCCGCACTCCACTCCGCATTGCGCTACTTTCGAGAGGCTGCACCCAAGCATACTGCAGATGAGGAAGAGTCTCTGTTTCCTAGAATGCGTCAAAAGTGCGATCCGAATGTGGAAGCCGCGATTAAAAGGCTAGAACCGCTCGAACACGACCATCTTTTGGCCGGATATTTGCACGCAGAGATGGAAGAGTTAGGACAGCGGTACCTCACAGTGGGAAGCTTGGAATCCACCGGCGTCGATGCGTTCCGAAAAGCGATTGCCAGTCTTGTTTCCATATACGAGCAACACATTGGTATCGAGGACGATTTGGTTTTTCCTCTTGCAAAGCGGCTGTTGTCTGTTGCTGATAAAACCGCCATTGCAAACGAAATGGCCGCTCGACGGAAAGTGAAGCCACTGGACCTTTAGGCTGTGATTCGTCAAACGGTCAGTCCTTGCCTGTCAGTGTTCAGACGACTTGCAAGACTCGCGTTTGCCTACGCCGCGGCAGGAGGCTGTGACATTCGGTCTCTGAAACTGCAGCCGCTATATCCAGAATTCCCCACGCCTTGGCCTTTCACGAGTTGGTCGTCGAGCCGCTTTGGCGGAATGCCGCATCGTGAGATCTATCGAGCGCTGTGCAATGTTGACCAGTTTTGCCGCAACCTATCGTCGATCATCGTCTTCTAGGGTCTCCGAAGCTTTCAGGTATGCACTGAGCATCTAGTGGCTCGCACATAGATAGACGGAGACGCACAGGAGGAAGGTGTTCATCATGGCTGCGAATCTCAGCACTTGCCATCCCGGTGAAGGCATTGAAGCATTGAATCGATTGCCCGGATTAGCGGAACCTCTGCTGCAAATCGACTTGGATCGTGAGTTGCAGCAACTCCGGCGAGAAGACTCCTGGCAGCGGGAAACTGGGCGGAGTTCAAAAACACTTGCGAAATATCCAGATTTCCGAATCGTTCTGATCCTGATGAAAAGCGGTACACGAATGCCCCAGCACAGAGCAGAGGGGAGGATATCCATTCAGCAGTTGAAGGGGCAAGTCTGTATACATCTGACTGATCGAAAGGTGGATGTGTCGGCGGGCCATTTGTTGGTGCTCGACTGCGGAGTATTGCATGACGTCGAAGCGCTGGAAGAGAGTGCCTTGCTGTTGACCATCTCTTGGCGAAGAGAGAAAAGCGCCTCTGAATCCTTTTCATCCACTCAGCGGCTGTTAGATGAAGAGGCTGTGTCGCGGATGGATGATGAAGGTGGCGCCCCTGACGTGGCCAGTCGGCCGGAACCGTTACTGTTGGAGCTAAACGCAAACCCGGGTTTGAAAGACGAGCGATGAGGCGAACCGTTTTCCTGGCGGCAATGAGCTTGATGTGCGTGCTAAGCGTGAGCGCCCAACAACATAACATTGACACGCAGAAATCCACGTTAACGATCCACGTCGGCAAGACGGGAGTATTCTCGGGGCTGGGACATGAGCACGAAGTTCAGGCGCCGATTCGCAGCGGCACGGCAGACACAGGCTCGCATCCTGCGGTTGAGATACACGTGGATGCGCGGGCGCTGCTCGTAATCGACAAGGGCGAATCCGAGAGCGATCGCGCCGAAGTGCAGAAAACGATGCTAGGGGCGGAGGTGCTCGATAGCGAGCATCATCAGGAGATCGTTTTCAAATCCACAGGCGCGGAGCCTGCCGGTCAAGGGCGGTGGACGGTGCATGGGAATCTGACGCTGCGCGGGCAAACGCGACCTGTCACCGTGACGGTGACCCTAAAGGATGGCCGCTACGTTGGCGAGACCACTGTGAAGCAGACTGACTTCGGGATCAAGCCTCCTGGAAAAGCGGGCGTTAGAGCCAAAGACGAAGTGAGAATTGAATTCGACGTCCGGCTGGCGTCGTAATGCGCGAGGGGCGGATTCTGTAAAAGGGGATGTCAAGTAAAAACACTTTACCCTTCGCAGGGAGGTTTTGTTTTTCTTGGCATCCAGCTCCTGCCGGTGCGCGCAGCTTTCAAACCTTCGAAAATCAGGGTTACAGCTTCCGGACTTGGTGGTGGTGCGCGCTTATGCTTGCTTGTAAGTTCAGATGTTCCGCTGCGAACGTCTCTCCTCTCTTCCACAGAATCAGTGCAATCGCCGCCATCTTGCGTGCCAGCGTCAGGCGCGCCATGGCTGGCAGCATGCCGTTGGCGACTCGCATTTCGTAGAACGGGGGACCTGCTCACCGCACCTCTGCCGAGCGGCCCTGCCCTTGAGCGGTCCATCAGCCACTCGGCTCGGATGGTCATCGCGATCGCTAGGTACTTCTCCCTTCATTCATTCACTGAATTTCATTGCGACTACTGCGAACGGACTGAGCCTTGCTCGCTATTAGGCCGAATCCATTCTTACGAGCAGCATTCTCTAAGCTCAACGACTCTGTGAGCGCTGCGACTGACTGTCCTGCTCTGTTTCTCAACTGTGCCAAAGCCAGCCGGGCCTCAAACTCTAGCTCCAAAAATTGATGCGCATGAGCGCTTTGAAGTGTCTTTTCTAGCTGTGCACGCGCTGCCGGGAAATTCCCAGACAACGCTCCTACGCGCGCGGACATCATTTCAAACTGCAAACGGAGCAGCGTATTCGCACTCTTATTAGCCAATGATTTAGCTTGTCCCGTCTCTCCCTGGGCTTCAGAAGACTTAGACTCGGACAGGAGGGCATCGATCAGCACAATGCTGGCGGCCAGTTCGTCGTCAGCCTGTTGGTCTTGATGAAACTGCTCTTTGCATTTACGGATCACTGTTTCGGCGTCCGCAGCGTGACCTTCGTCAATGGCCAGGCGTGCAAGGGAAAGTTCAGTTTCTGCCGCCATTTGCTTCTCGCCAGTTTGTCTACGAATCGCCAGCGCTTCCTCATAGGATTTACGAGCACCGACCAAATCACCTCGATCCGTGAGCACATCTCCACTTCCAGAAAGGATATACGCCATCGCCCTTTTATCATCAGCTCCTTGAGCTACTGTCTTGGCTTGCTCGAAGGTTCTTAAGGCCTTGTCTAGCTCTCCTCGACGGTGAGCAACTTCCCCAAGATCGTTTAGCATAAGGGCTACGCCATCCTGATCGCCCATTTCTTTGTAGCCGGGAAGCGCTTCGGAAAGGGCAGTTTCCGCGCTGCCGAGATTCCCGCGCGAGAGAAAGACATCGCCGAGATTGCTGGAGACCGTTGTGATTCCGTAGATATTGCCGATTTCGCGAAATATTCCTAGGGCCTCGCGAAACATGCTTTCCGCCTTATCGATCTGGCCCAGTTGATAGTAGAGTCCAGCAAAGTCATTCAACGTGCGCGCTTCATTGTTGCGATCGCCGGCCGCTGCAAAGCTTTGGCGCGCGTTCTGGCAGTCTCGGATATCCTGCTCGGTGGAAGAATCACTTCCCATGGTCTGGCAAAGAATTCCATAGGCGCGTGCGACCAGCAAATGAGCCCCTTGTGCGGTACCCTTTTCAACAGCCCGCCGTCCCGCCGCCCGTGCTTTCGCGAAGTCGTTGTTCATCCAGGCGCGTGCTTCGATCATGTCAATCCGTGGATCGTTAGCAGCCGGGCTAGGCAGGCGCCGAAGGGCCGCCAGAGTCTTCAACGCATCTTCAGAACTCACAAGGCGTTGCTCGTCCGCCAACCGAAGCCCGTAATTGAGGTTGTCTGGAAACTTGGCAAAAAGCTTCTGGTACACCTCAATCGCCTTCTTTGTATCCTGCAGGGACGAATAATACTGCCCTTCAATTTGCAGACGTTCTTCGGCGCCTAGATGCCCAGAAAGCCCAAGCGCATGCTCGGCCTCGTCGCGAGCCTTCAAGTCGTATCCCAGATGATCCCACGCATCGGACAAAGCGGAGTGTGCCAGAGGAAACTCTGGTTCGACTGCGATCGCCTGGACGAGCAAATCGCGGGCGTGGATGAAGTCGAACGCCCACAGATGAGCCCGGCCCTCCGTGTACAGTCGTACGGCCAATGGCTTCACCGGCAGGGCAGCTCTGGTTTGCGCTGCGACTTCTTCCGAAACTAGAGTGGCACCCAAGCTCTGCCGAAGGGACGCTCCGGCCTGACCTACAAGTTCGAAAAGGTCATCTTCACTTCCTACAAAAGCCTGCTCTGCAATGGTTTCGCCGCGTACGGTGTCTTGGAGCCGAACGTCGAGACGAATCCGCCTGCCTCCCGTTCCGGGCAATGGCGTATATGAGCCAACTATGACCACGTCTGCTCCAGGATTCGTATGGAGCCGCTCAAGGGTGTCTTTCGCCAGGCTGTCCTCGTCGCTCAATGGAAGTTCTCGTTTAGCACGCGCTACGTCTTCACCTGAGACCATGCGTAAAGCGCTGTCAGCAGCAAGTTCGGTGCTGAGCATTTCCGCAAACGCTGGTGACAACCAGTTGTCCTCGGGACGTCCAGGCAGGTTGCGAAAGCCCATTACGGCTACAGACCGTCGCACGTATACCGGAGGAAGGTTGGTCTCGCCAGCAGCCTGGGTTTCTCTCCGAACATGCAGAAGGCGAAATCGATAAGCGACGCCGCCGATCACAAGCACAATGAATGCGGCCAGCGCGACATAACGTAGTCTTCGGCCTGAAATAACGGGATGCTTTCCTGCGCCGAACAATGAAGACTGGGGTCTCGCAGCTTCCCCCGTAGCCGACCGAAGCAGATCTTCCGCTTCCGTAGTGGTAGTGACCGGCGCCACGAACCGGTAGCCTCGCCGCGGTACCGTTTCCACATAACAGGGTGCGTCCGCATTGTCTCCGAGTGCATCACGGATCTTCCGGACCGCCACTCCCAGGCTGTTATCAAACTCGACAAAGGTGTTTTGCGGCCAAAGCCGTTGGCGTACGGCCTCGCGACTGAGGACAACTCCGGGCTGCTCCACCAGCATGAGGAGCAGTCGGTAAGGCTGCTCCTGCAGCTTTACCCGATCCCCGTTGCGCGTAAGCGTACCTGCTTCAGGATCGAGTTCGTAGGGACCAAAACGGTAGAGGCCGGGCAAAGTTGATTCCCCAGTGGCCCCAGATGTTAGCACAACGGAGTTAAGCCGGACCTGCAAACCACTGCAGCGCAGCAATTTCCTGGTTAAGGAAGAGTTAAAGCGCAGTTTCATTGACCGCCGCACCAGATTCGCTCAAATTGACGCTCGCAGACGGGGTTTCTTGTGGGGCAATTCAGAAATGCATGGGGACCCAGGAAAACTCCTTAGCGTTGGCTCAGAAAGAGGATTCTATGACGCAACACCGTGACCGATGTTCCACGCAACGGCAGATTCTGTCCTACACCCGTGTGCTAGCTATCCTGCTCAGCATTTTCTCCTTATTGTTCTGCGCTAGCGCGCAAGTCGCGCAGACAGGGTCGCAAGCCTCGGCAGCCGGTGTCCTGCCGAACCTCGTCCGCTTCGATGGGCGTGCGGCCGACGCCGACGGCAAACCTCTGTCCGGCCTCGTCGGAATCACTTTTGCTTTGTACGAGCTGGAAACGGGAGGCCCCGCCCTTTGGCTGGAAACCCAGAATGTCCAATTGGGTGGGAACGGGCGCTACAGCGTGCTGCTGGGCGCGAGTAAACCCGATGGACTGCCCAATGACCTATTCAGTTCTGGACAGGCGCGTTGGGTAGGCGCGCAGGTGTCCGGTCAGGCTGAACAGCCGCGCATAATGTTGTTGGCTGTTCCCTACGCCATGAAGGCCGGAGATGCTGCAACGCTCGGAGGACTGCCGCCCTCCGCCTTCATGACGGCAGGGCCGGCGGCAAACAGCACGCCATCAGCCACCAGCCCGTCTTCCTCTCTGCTAACGGCGGTAACGGCGCCGCCTCCGGCCGTGTCCGACGTCACCACGACGGGCGGGACGGTTAACGCGATTCCGTTGTTCACCAGTGCGACCAACATTCAGAACTCAATCCTGACGCAGACCGCCGCCGCCGCCATCAACGTTGCAGGCAAGCTGAACCTGCCCGCGAATGGCACGGCAACCGCGACGGCCGGCAAAGGCTCGCGGCCGGAAGACTTCGTGGCTTCAGCATTCAACAGCAGTTCGGCCGCAGCGGTTGCGCAAACGTTCCAGCTGCAAGCTGAGGCCGCGGGCAACAACACCGCCGCGCCATTCGGCACGCTCAACCTGCTCTACGGATCCGGCACGACCGCTCCGTCGGAGACGGGGCTGAAAATAAATAACAAAGGCGTCATCACATTCGCGACGGGCCAAACATTTCCGGGGACGGGCAAGGGAACGATCACGGGTGTTTTACCCGGCACCGGCCTGACTGGCGGCGGTAGCGCCGGAACTGTCACCCTGAACCTCGATACAACCAAAGTCCCAGAACTGGGAATGAACAACATTTTTTCCGGGACGGAACAGTTCAAGGGCAACACCGGAGTCGGCGTTGCTCCGAGTGGGACTAGCTACACGCCACTCTCCGTCGGCGGCGCGACCACCTTCGGCACCTGGCTTGCTCTCGCGAACACCAGCACCGGAGGGCATACCTGGAACATCATCTCGGCTGGCAGCGGAAATGCTGAAGGCGCGGGCAATCTGGGCATCACCGATTTGACCGGCAAGAGCACCATCTGGCTGGAAGGAAATACGAACACCGCCAACCTGACCGCCACTGGAGGCGTGAGTGCTGCGACGCTGGCGGCAACCAATACTGCCGGCAGCGCAATCATTGACGCGGACGCCTTCGGGCAGAACACCGGCGCCGTAACTCCGGGGCTGCGTTTTGGCGGAGGCTCGAGCGGTGAAGGCATCTCCTCCAACCGCGTCGGCGGCATCAACGCGTTTGGTCTGCAATTGTTCACCGAGTTTGCGCCGCGACTCTCCATCCTTCAGGACGGACGAGTCGGCATTGGGGCAACTCATCCGACCGCGCAACTGGAGGTGGACTCCGCCTCAAATGGCTATGCTTCAATCTTCACTCAAGGCGGCGCGGCGGCGGGCGGTTCCGGACAGAACGGGAGTGACGGCATTGATGCCTATGGCAACAGCGGCGATGGATCTGGGAACGGCGGAACGGGTGGCTTCTTTAGCGGTGGAGGTGCCGGCGCCTCCGGACTGACCGGCGAGGGCATTGTGGTCTTCGGCGGCACAGAAGTCTGTATCCCTATTTGTGGCGCCCTTAATTATGCCGGTGATTTCCAAGGGAGCGTTTTCGTAAAGAATGGCATCTGGCAGCCTTCTTCTGCGATGTACATCGACCATCCGCTGGATCCAGCCAACAAATACCTCACGCACTCTTCCGTCGAATCGTCCGACATGAAGAACATCTATGACGGCAATGTGACCACAGACGCCAGCGGCCAGGCAGTGGTCGAACTGCCGGAATGGTTTGAGGCTCTGAATCGCGACTTCCGCTATCAGCTCACGGCGATTGGCGAGCCGGCACAGGCGTGGATCGCTTCTAAGATCGCCAACCACGCCTTCACCATCAAGACGGACAAACCGAACGTCGAAGTCTCCTGGCAGGTAACCGGCATTCGCCAGGATGCCTGGGCTAACTCGCACCGTATTCCAGTGGAGACGCAGAAGAGCGCCCGCGAAGCGGGACATTATCTTCATCCTGAGCTTTTTGGTGCGCCCGAAGAGGCAAGCATCGCGTGGGCCCGCCACCCCGAGATGATGAAGCGCCTCCATGAAACGCGCCAGAACAAGACCAGGCCCCGGCAATCCGGCATCGCCACACAAACCGCAACGGCCAAGCCGTAACCAGCAAGGAGAATTTATGATCCGCAGCGCGCTGCAACGAAGCATATTTCTGGCACTGCTCGGCTGTGCCTCAATAGCCGCCGCGCAGGCCACAGCAGACCGAGTTGTGCCCACGCTTACTAGTTTTAGCGGCGTTCTCACTGATGTGAACGGCAAGCCTCTGGCCGGCGTGGTTGGTGTCACGTTGTCGCTTTACAAAGACCAGCAAGGCGGGGTTCCGCTTTGGATGGAGGTCCAAAACGTCAGACCCGACAAGGCCGGTCGTTACACGGTAACTCTAGGTTCCACCTCCAGCGAAGGCTTGCCGACCGCGCTCTTTGCCTCCGGTGAAGCACGCTGGCTCGGCGTCCAGGCGGAGGGTCAGGCGGAGCAGCCGCGTGTGCTGCTGTTGAGTGTGCCTTATGCCATGAAGGCTGCAGACGCGGAGACCATTGGCGGGCTGCCGCCTTCGGCCTTTGTGTTGGCGGCGCCGCCGACTAGCGGCGCGAGCGTGAGTGCGAGCCCCACGACAAGCTCGACCTCGGCTTCGGGCGCTCCGCCGGCATCGTCGAATGTCACCACGACGGGCGGGACGGTTAATACGATTCCGCTGTTCACTACCACGACCAACATCCAGAACTCGGTGGTGACGCAAACCGGAAGCGGAGCGACGGCGAAGATCGGCATCGGGACGACGACCCCTGCCACCACACTGGACGTGAAAGGCACAGCCACGGTGCGCGGAAATGTAAGCTTGCCCGCGACGGGCACGGCCACAACCACAGCCGGTAAGAACTCGCAGCCCATCACTTTCACCGCATCGGTCTTCAATAGAAGTTCCACGACGCCGGTGAACGAGAACTTTCGCTGGCAGGCCGAACCCCTCGGCAACAACACGACCACCGCAACCGGCAGCCTGAATCTTCTGTTTGCTCAGGGGACGGGAACCTTCGCGGAAACCGGACTGAAACTTGGCCACAACGGCCTGATCACTTTCGCCCCCGGACAGACCTTTCCGGGGACGGGCAAAGGAACCATCACCGGAGTGACCGCCGGCACGGACCTCACCGGTGGTGGAACCAGCGGCAGCGTCACGTTGAACCTCGACACCAGCAAGGTTCCGCAACTGAACGCCAGTAACACTTTCACTGCCAGTCAATCGGTCACTGGTGGCATCTACGCCAGCGGAGCGGTCGAAGGACAGTCGGCGGCTTTTGGTACCCCTGGCAGTGGTCCAACCGTGACGGTCACCAATAACGCTGCGGACGATGCGATCAACGCGTTCAGCGTCAACGGCGCGGGTGTCTACGCGGTCTCCGATAACTTTAGTGCCGTCGTCGGAATCACGTCGGCTGCGGGGGATGCGGGGATTTTCGGAGATGCGGATGTTTCGGGTTCCTATGCAGTTTTTGCAGTACAGCAGGCGGCTGCGGGCCAGGCCCTTTGGGCCGAGAACTCGGCCACGAGTCCAGCCAACGGCGCCGGCCCCGACGCGGTCCATGGAATCTCGCACGGATCGGCGGGTGCGGGCGTCGCCGGGATCAACGACGCTTCTGGGGGAATCGGCGTCTATGGTCGGCAACTCGTCAGTGGGAGCTATGCCGGACGATTCGATGGCGATGTTTGGGTCAACGGTAACCTCTCCAAGAACGGCGGATCATTCAAGATTGATCACCCTCTCGATCCGTCGAACAAGTATCTCTACCACTCCTTCGTGGAATCTCCCGACATGAAAAACATTTACGACGGAGTGGTCACGCTCGACGCCGGCGGCGAAGCCGTGGTGCCGATGCCGGAATGGTTCGGCGCACTCAATCGCGACTTCCGCTACCAGTTGACTTGCATCGGGGGTTTCGCCCCGGTCTACATCGCCGAGGAAATGGCCAACAATCAGTTCAAGATCGGCGGCGGTAAGCCGGGAATGAAAGTGTCATGGCAGGTTACGGGAACTCGCCAGGACGCCTGGGCCAACGCGCATCGTATCCCTGTCGAAGAACTCAAGCCTAAGGATGAGCACGGCACTTATCTGCATCCCGAACTCTTCGGAGCTCCAGAATCGTCGGCGGTGGGTTGGGGACGATACCGCTTCCCGAGCAATGCGGGGCCGAGCAAGCCACGCGTTCGTCCCAGACCTGCGAATCGCGCGCCGGCGAAGGCCGCTCAGATTGAAGCGCCTGGGACTGCGATCTCCCGTTGAGCACACACGCTCACAAATGAATACTGAGTCAGAAGAGAGGTCGTGACGAAATGGTTCGATGCTGGGTCTTAGGTAACAAGTCGCCGAAGATTTTGATTCTCGAACTTCTGTGTCTTGGCTTGCTGTGCCCCTCACTATGGGGATCTCATTCCGCTTCGGAGGCAATCGGCAAGGTCCGGACTCACTACATCGCCGCCGACGAAGTCGACTGGGACTATGCCCCTGGCGGAGTCAACAAGATGATGGGCATGAAGTTCGAGGGCTACTCAACATTATTCATCGAACGGGGACCGCACAGAATTGGAACCGTTTATCGCAAAGCCCTTTACCGTGAATACACAGATGACACCTTCACCCGGCTCAAGCCCCGTGCCCTGGAGTGGGAACACACCGGGATTCTTGGTCCGATCTTGCGTGCCGAAGTCGGCGATACCATTCGCATCCTCTTTAAGAACAATGCAACCCGCCCATACAGCATGCACCCGCACGGCGTGTTCTACCGGAAGGATTCGGAGGGCGCACCGTACGACGACGGTACATCCGGAGCCGACAAAGCGGACGACGCCGTTCCTCCCGGCAAGACCCACCTCTACACGTGGGAAGTTCCCGAGCGTGCTGGACCCGGACCGAACGACCCTAGCTCAATCGTCTGGCTCTATCACTCTCACACGAATGAGTTGAAGGACGTGGAGAGCGGTTTGGTGGGCGCGATGATCATCACGCGACGGGGCATGGCAGATGCGGACGGCAAACCGAAGGATGTGGATCGTGAATTTGTTTGCCTGTATCTGCTGTTCGACGAGAACGCGAGCTGGTATCTCGACCACAACATCCAGACGTTTACAACCGATCCGAAGGGCGTGAACAAACTCGAATTCGCACCCGTCGACAACGAAGGCAACTTCTCTGGTGTCGGTTCGGGATTCACCATCGCCAACGCCAAATTTGCCATTAACGGCTACATCTACGGGACCGGTCCGATGATGACGATGAAGAAAGGCGAGCGTGTCCGCTGGTATCTGGTTGCACTCGGAGAGCAGTTCAGCGTGCACACGCCCCACTGGCATGGCAACGTGGTTTTGCACGACGGCAAACGTACCGATGTCGTTCCCCTCATGCAGGCACAAATGGAGACCGCAGACATGGTCCCCGACAATCCCGGTATTTGGATGTTCCATTGCCACATCGACGACCACATGGATGCCGGAATGGTGACGCTCTACAAAGTAGAGCCGTAACTCAAATGCCCCATATCGACAATCGGGGAATCTGTCCTGGAAGGAGAATCGCGATGTTCCGGAATGCTTTCTTCATTTGCGTGTTGTTAATACCTGCCTCGATGGCTTCGCATTATGCCATGGCGGCCGACTCCTGCCAGCCGGTGTTCGACGCCATCACAAACATTGTCACCACCCCCAGCCATAGCTATTCCACTGGAGTCGTGAATGGCAAGCCACGCAGCACCGAGACCATCTATGTCCAGGGGAAGACCTACATGATTGTGAAGGGCAAGTGGTGGCTGAGCCCCGTGACCCCGAATGATGTTTTGCAGCAGGAAATAGAAAACCGCACGAGCAGCAAAGCGACGTGCCAATTTCTGCGTGACGAATCCGTCAACGGCGAGCCTGCAGCGGTTTATTCCATGCGACGTGAAACCGAGACCGGGAAAGAAGACGGGCAGATGTGGATTTCCAAGGCGACTGGCCGCGCGTTACGGAAAGAAGTTGATGTGGACTACGGTGGTGCGATGGGGAAGAGCCACCTTTCGGCACGCTACGAGTACAGCAATGTGAAACCGCCGATGTGAGCGAAAGCATGTTCTAACGATGTCTCTGCAAAAGACCCATGAAGGGAGCTAAGTATGGCCCACTTTTGTACGAAATGCGGATCGCCACTGACGGGTCCATTCTGCGTAAAGTGCGGCGCGGACATGCGTCAATCTACGACTCCCGCACCTAAGGCGCCGGTACAGCAAAGTGTGGGGACCGCGGCGCCGGAAGCCGTCCCGGCCCTGGTTGCCACGCCGGCATCCGCAACCGTTCCGTCCCCGGTCACTAACCAGAAGATGAGCCCGCTGGTGAAACTTGGAATCGCGGCAGTCGCGTTTTTGTTTGTCGGGGGCGCGCTCGCGGCCGGAGGAGTTTATTACGTTGCGCATCGCGTAAGCCAAAAAATCCACCAGGCCACCGATGGACTCATCGGATCGAGTTCGGATTCGGGCAGCCGCTCTGATAGTGGCGGGGTAGCTTCCAAAAGCCGAACCATGGGCGACGTCTGCCGCCTGTTGAGTAAAGAAGATGTTGGCCGCGCGGTTGGGGTCGAGATCGCCCGCACGCAACCTGGGGACAATTCGTGTTCTTACATCGCAAAGGGCGATAAGGCGGACATGCTCGCAAAACACGCCACTGCAATGACGGCCGCCCGCGGTGCTGACAAACAGACGCAACAGACGATCCAGAAGTTTGCGGGAGGCATGTTCAAGATCTTTCAGAGCGAACAGCCCGCATCGGAGCAGGACAATTCGGGTGAAGTGCCGGTGTTCTCTTTCTCGGTTGATCAAAACGCTGCGGAGGAACAGATGCGCCTGAACGCCAAGGTGCTCGGCGTCATGGGAGACCAGGAAGGCCTGCCTGGTATCGGCGATCAGGCGTTTGTGTCGGCAGACGGCGTGATCATGATGCGCAAGGGGAAGAATTTCGTCCGCATCATGTTCATCGCCTGCCCGTGCAATACAGACGCCGTGAAGCCCTTGGCCAAGGAAATCGCAGACGCGCTGTAGACGGGCGTGAGGGAAGAATGCGTGACACGAAACCACTGCCGGGAAAAGCTGACCGCATTCTGCTGACCGCCCGGCGCACACTCTCGACGTTTGTGATTCTTGCGCTGGCTTTCGCCACCGCCTGCAAGAAGAAGGAGGAGTCGCCCGCTCCACCGGCAGCTGCGAGTGAATCACACAAAGGCCCGGTCGACACTTCTTACCTGCCACAGGATATCTTCGGACCCGATGCTGTGCCTGGGGCGACGGCGCTGCAGCCGATTGATCTCCGATCCCTTTCTGACACCGAGATGAAATACGGTATCGCGCCCAAGCGATCGAGTGCGGTCGAGTATCAACCGGAGGTAATCGTAATGGAGCACGGCGACAAAGCGATCCGCTCCATTTCCGGCAATGGCATGGAGTGGGAATTTGACGCGAACGCCGAACACGTCAGCGAATTTCAGGAAGGAAAGATTGTTTTTGCAACGGGCCGCGCGGTCGGCCGCGTTATCAGCCTCAAGAAGGAGGGTGGTTCGGTCAAGGCCATACTCGGGCCAATTCAGCTCACAGACGTCATCAAGAGCGGCAAGTTCAAAATGGATTCGCCGATCACTGCGGACAACATGATTTCGTACGTTGCCCCGGATTTTCCGCAAGAACCAGAGGCGCATCCCGAGGACAAGAAGAGTTCTAACAATCCGGGCGCCGGGCAACAAGTCGAACGCGCCGTGGTCGTGTCACGAATACAAGGTGGCGTCTGGACGCCGATGTCCGTGGCAGAAAGCTACTCTGACGGCCATCGCGACACTTTTCAAAAGTTGGGAAACCGGTGGGCAATGCCGCAGTTCGCCGTGGCACGTATGGATCCGTCTCTGCAGTTGAAGCCATTCAGGCATCTCCAGAGGATTGCCGCTATTCAGCAAGTACCAGGCGTTCCTGGAATGCAGTTTCCGCAGTTTCCCGAGGTGCCATTTGTGCCACAGCTCCCGGCCAAGACTGCCGGCACTCCGCCGACCGTGGATGTGAACGACATTCGAACGGTAGGCGTAATGAATCCCTCTTATATCGGGGTTCAGTTCTATTCGAAGGGCACGCCGGGCGGCCTCGCCGTATTTGCCGAAGCGCTGATGAATGTTAATGACCTCCATTTGCATTTCTCACTCGACATTGTTGGCGGCAAGATCGTGACCTGCGGGATGGATCTGGGCGGGGCTCTCGGAGTCACGCTGCATATGGACTCCCACACCACTAAAGATTTCCAGGTCAATCTCCATAAGAAATGGTGGGTGCCGATCGATCTCACGATTCCGATCGGGCTGGGTAACATGGCCGGCATTCCATTCAGCGTGACGTTCAACATGATGCTGGACGTCAACACCGGCTTCAGCGCCAAACAATCCATTCTTACCGCGGAAGGCAACTACACGTACAAAGGCGGACTCTGGGCCGGCTACAAGGCCGCAGGTGGGTGGCAGTTAAACCCCGTGTCCGATGTAACGGCGCGAACGGACATGGGACGCTCCATCCAGGGAGTCTCCGTTGGAATCAATTCGCTGGTGATGGCGGCCTCCATTCGAGCCATGGTCGGCATTGGCGCATTCGGGTTCAACACGGGCGTGTTCATCGGCATGCGGTTCGAGGGAACGCTGCTTCGCGCGCCCGACATCGCGCTTGCTTGCAGAGCGTCGACGATCCAAGTTTTCATGGATTCGGGTGTCGGCTACTCCCTGCCTGGCTTCGTCGTGAAGGTAATCAATGATCTGCTCTCCCTGTTTACAAAATATCAAATCGACCGCGTGGGGACGATTTTGAAAGGGCCGTCGGACCGGCTATTCCATGGCGACACTCAAATCCCGGCGGCTTGTGCGACGCCCAAGCAGGGGGAAGGCTAACGCATGAGCTACTGCGCCAATTGTGGAACTCAGCTCTCCGGCGATCAAAGGTTCTGCGCCGTTTGCGGCACACCGTTTGCGGCGGCGGGATCACCGCAGGCTTCGAACCTGCAGGAGCAGCCCCCGCAGGTTTCGAGCGCCGGCGCCTCTCCAAGCAACAGCGAAGCGGCGCTGCAAAAGCTTGCGGCGCTCAACGCGCAATCGCGGCCTCCCGCGAAGAGCTCCAGCAAGAAGATTCTGATTGCGATCCTTGCCGTCATTCTCCTGGGCGGAATCGCGGCGGTGGGCGGAGTCGTCTACGTCGGCTACCGGATCAAGCAGAAAGCCGGCGCGACATTGAACAAGCTGGAAGAAACAAACAACGGCTCAAACGGGAGCAACCACAAGGCCACTTCCGCCGGCTCCGACGGTACTCATTCCGGCAGCGGCAACGATGGCAAGTCAGGCGACAACAGCGACAATCCGCTTTCTTCTGTCCTGGGAAAACTACAGGGCAGCGACAGCACAACTCCGATGGGCAACATGGCAAAGAGTATTTTCGAAGACCTTGGGGCCAAGAATCCAGGATTGCCGCCGGATCTTGTTCGCGACATGCCGTATTCCACGCTTACCAGCCCTCTGCCCTGCCCGACCGGAGGCGGGATCGATCCCGCGAAGCTGGCGAACGGCAGGATTCGGATCAAGCCGGGAACTGTGCTGACCGAGTCGTGGTCGCTTCCTCTGGCGGATGCCGAGAGCGATAGCGACATTCAATCGGTCTCGCCTGCGGCTTACGTTTTTGATTACAACGGCATTGTCGCGCTGGGCCTGGATATGAGCCTCAAGACTCACACGATTCTCAGCAACACGGTCTGCGGAAAAGATGTTGTCGAGGGCGAAGGGTACTCCACCGGGTGGGCGTTTAAATCGATCAAAGAACCGATTGCCCCTGGCTTGTATCCGGGAGTGTCCCGCAATCTCTTGCCTGCTACAAAATTCAACGAACTGAAGTCAACTGGCGCCACAAAACTGGTTTTTGCCTATTACGACTACTTTGATGCGCTGACCGAATGGGAATTACTCGCCTGGAAAGGCACGTTGACCCGGATTGAGCCGAATGATGTTCCCTTTCCGCTGATCATCAACGACGAGCGCGTCGACGTGCCCGCGATTCACGTTCGTGGCAACATGACCGTCCTCGAGAGTGCGGGGCGATTTGGCCCGCGCGACCAGCCGGCGGATGCCTATATCCTCGACGACCCCAATACGCCGGTCATGCTGTCGTGGATGTTCGGCCAAGACCTGAAACAGGATGATGCGTTTCGCGTGCAACTCGTTCGCGTCACCTATCCCGGCGACCGGCCCACCATCGAGCAGCAACTCGCGAAGAGCCGAAAAGCGATCACGTGGGGAATCAATTTTGATTTCAACAGCGATGTGATTCGGCCGGTATCGGAACCGGTCCTGAAGGAGATCGCGCAGGCCATGCTTGACAAGCCCGACTGGAAACTGACGATCGCCGGGCACACGGACAACATTGGCGGCCACAAATACAACCAGGAACTATCGCAGCGACGGTCCGCTTCGGTCAAGAAAGCGCTGGTCGAGCGCTATCACGTGGATGCGAACCGGCTCTCGGCCGCCGGACACGGCGACTCCGATCCAATCGACACTAATGACACCCTGGAAGGTCGAGCGCGCAACCGCCGTGTGGAACTAGCGCTTGACTAACAGACTTTCTGGTTCGCATTTCACAGAATGGAGAAACTCAATGAAAACCACTCTACTGGTGGCAACGATGCTGGTTCTCTGCATAACGAACGCACTGGGCCAGGGAAAGTTGCTTACGAAAGATCCGCCGACAGACCTTCCACTGATTCCGGCAACGGATTCAGGAAAGCATATCGCCAACCTGCCGTACACGTACAACGACCCCACAAAAATGCCAGATGGCCAAGTCTGCAAGAGCAAAATGCAGGCCAATTTTTATCTTCTTTACAACATTAGAGTGGACGCAACCGTTGCGTGGTATTCCTCGCATCTCACCGGCTTTAAGAAGGTGAGCGGGTTTGAATCCCAGCGTTCGCAAACCGCGTTCTACAAATCGGATGGAACGATTGTGGTTATTGTGACGGGAGACTCGGGTGCTCAGCCCGAGAACACGAACGCATACTCCGTCGCCTATGAACGCTATCAGCCCGGCCTCTCCGAGAGAACGATCACTTCCCTGACTCAGGGAAAAATAGTCTGTCAATAGCTGGCGCAAACCGTGTACCTCAAAAAGTTAAAGCACAGGGGAAGATTGCGGCCGATGTCCTAATCGCGAATCGTGCAAGTATCTGCGTGATGAAACTCTGAATGGAGAGGCGCTCAGCCTTTACAGCGATGTCATGAAATCGCGTCTGGGAATAGCCGACGGCAGGCTGTGGATTTCAACAACTAAGGGCCCTGGTTTTACAGCAGGAAGTGGAGGTGGACATGGGTGCCAAAGGCAAAAAACAAACCATCGTGTTGGATTACAAGAAGATACGGAGGCTGCATGCAAATAGATACGCAGAAGAAGATCCTTCGGTTTGCAACTATCACGCTCGCAATCGCGCTTCTTACGACGTCAGCTTGGGCGCAAGAACAACCGCCCCACCCCTCAGTCGTAACGCCGGCGCAAGCGCCGACGGGCGAGGTTCTCGCGAGGCATATCAGCGTATCGTTTGCTCCACTGGCGCCCGAGTGGGTGACGGAACAAAACGTTATGGATCCGATCTGGGAGCCCCTTGGGTACAAAGGTGTGAACTACTACGGGTACGGTGGGCCACAAACGGGTCACGAGTTTGCCGCTCGCAGCGACCCGGATTCCCCACTCTATCAGGCATGGTTTGGAGTGTATGTGATTGGAGATGGAAAGGCAGCCTTCGGAACCGGGAACGAGCATGACGGCTGCCAGGCATTCGCAAAGCTCGCCGAATACGACCAGCGCTCCTGGCTGCAGGCCATGGGCGATCCGAGCCCGCTTGCCCAAAACGAGACAAGTCCGCATTTCACCACAACTGCCATAGCCGGCTCGAAACGAACAACGTGCTCATTCGATATGAAGAGTCATAGCGACCTTGGCACCGCCGACACCCCGCTCGCGAAGCACATGGGCATGCCGCCCGCGGAGAAGTGGAAGAACCGGCTTTTGCCTTTTCACGATCTGACGCTTCACGTGGTCGGAGCTTGGTGGTACGACTCGCGGAGCGATGTATCGGTGATCGTCTATGGCGCATCCTCGGCATTCACGACCAAGTCTGGCGCTGCCCGAGATAACCGATCGGCGCTTGACGCAACTCTCGCAAGAATGATGACCCAAGTCCACGTGATGAATACGGCGAGAGGTGGCCAATGAGAACGGGAACGTCATCCGGAGGTCTTGCTGCCATGCTTGTCTTGAGTTTCGCTCTCTTCGCGCGCGGCGGAACGAAACTGCTGACTACGGACCCATTGACAGGGCTTCCCGTCTATCCCGCAACGGATTCACGCCTCCACTTGGGAAATGAACCCGTCCGCTTACCGGGTTCGAGCGTCTGCAAAAGTACAATGCAGGCCGATTTCTATTCCGTTTATGACTCCAAGGTGGATGCGGCGCTTGCATGGTACGACGCTCACCTGCCGAGCTTCAAGAAAACGCACGCCTATGCGACCAATCGATCGCAAGATACGTTCTACAACGCCAGTGGAACAATCGCCGTTACCGTGACTGGAAGCACCAGCAAGGAAGGAGACAACACGGATGCGTATTCAGTCGTGTATGAGCGTTTTCAGCCTGGTCTCACCGAGAAAACGATCATCAGTCTCAATCAGCAGAAGTTGGTCTGCGAGTGATCGGGACCTGAAAGCGTCGATATGGTCAACGCTGTGGAGGGGAGTCGAAGTCGGTGACAGGGCAGCGTTCCAGCCATCCCCATTCTGCTAGAATTTCCAGCCATGCCCACCACAAGGTCGTTTCGGCGGCCTTGGCGAAGGCAAACTGATTTCGAAGTGATTTCGTAGTCTGCAGGTTGTTGAAAAATGGCGGAAGCGAGTGGGGGTCGAACCCACCGGTGACAGGATTGCCTGCCACCCGCCGGTTTTGAAGACCGGGACGATCACCGGACCGCATGCGCTTCCGTAAAACAAAAAACGCCACGGATCTGCGCGGATTCTCACGGATCAGAAACCGAGCAAAACATTGCGAACAGGATCCGTGTTGATCCGCGCAAATCCGTGGTCAATTCAGTACAGCTCTTCTCGCCCTATTTCGGCTGAGCTGTGACTCGCAGATACGGCTTAATCGTCTTGAAGCCGGGGAACTTCTGCTGAGCTTCCTCGTTTGAAACTGCGCCAGTGATGATGACGTCGTCGCCCGGTTTCCAGTTCACCGGCGTCGCCACTTTGTGTTTGGCGGTGAGTTGCATGGAATCGATGACGCGCAGGATTTCGTCGAAGTTCCGGCCGGTGGTCATGGGATAGCTGAGCTGCAGTTTGACCTTCTTGTCGGGGCCGACGATGAAGACTGTGCGGACCGTGGCATTATCGGCGGCGGTGCGGCCTTCGCAGGTTTCCCCGGCATCGCCGGGCAGCATGCCGTAGAGCTTGGCGATCTTAAGTTGCGGATCGCCGATCATCGGATAATTTACTTTCGCCCCCTGCGTCTCTTCGATGTCGGCCGCCCACTTGCCATGGTTGCTTACGGGATCGACGCTCAGGCCGATGATCTTGACGTTACGCTTGGCGAATTCCGGCTGCAGCTTGGCCATGTAGCCGAGTTCGGTGGTGCAGACAGGCGTGAAGTCCTTGGGATGCGAGAACAGAATGGCCCAGCCGTCGCCGATCCACTGGTGGAAATGGATCGTCCCCTGCGTGGTCTCAGCGGTGAAATCGGGGGCCGTGTCGTTGATCCGGGGAACGCTGTAAGTTTCGGTCGCGGTCGTCATGGTTCATCTCCTTGGTGAATTCAAGTACTCGAGATTCGGAAAGTTGGCCCGCCCGGCTTCCAGACTTGGTCAAAGCGGATGAAAACGAAACCCACCCGCTTCACCGGGTGGGCTGGGAAGAATCTCGCTGATTCCCTACCCACACGCCGGCGCTGGTCGACAACAACCCGTGGCACTGGCGGGAGAAGGAAAAAACATGTTGCTAGGATAGAAGCGCCGACTTCCACTGTCAAACGTCACCGCTGGCCGAAAGCCCTCGCCCATCTTTTCTGCATCGCCCCGGGACCAAGCGCATCTTTAGTCTCTGGTACGGCAATTCACCCGTTTCCAGGGGGCGTTCATGGGCAAACCGGCGCGGCGGATGAGCGTGGCGCAGTGGGACGTATTCTCTGCCAGGGCTCTGGAAGGAAACTCCTTGGCGGTATTTTCTGATGGCCGCGGGCTCAGCGATGCGGAAATGCAGTCGATCGCCAAGGAGATGAATCTCTCGGAGACGACTTTCATCCTTCCACGCGATCCCGAGGCCGAGCGCGACCGCGGCGTGCGGGTGAGAATTTTCACCGTGCAGGAGGAACTGCCGTTTGCAGGCCATCCGACGCTGGGAACCGCGTTCGCATTGCGTGGCGATTCCGGGGCAAAGGAGATCGCGCTCGACTTGAAAGTGGGGAAAGTTCCCGTACGCTTTGAAGAGACACCGGGCCAGCCGACGTTTGCAGAGATGACGCAAGTCGATCCTGTGTTCGGGGTCCAGCATGAGCGGGAAGCGGTCGCGCGCGCCACAGGATTACGCATCGAGGACTTCGACTCTACGCTGCCCATCGAGACCGTGTCGACGGGACTGCCGTACACGATCACGCCGATAAAATCACTGGCCGTGATCCAGAAATTGCGGGTCGACCTCGGGCGCGCCGACGAGTACCTGGAGAAGACCGGCGGAAAATTCTTCTACTTCGTGGCGCGGGAGACGGTCGATCGCGGCGGCGCGTTTACATGCCCGGATGCTGTTCTACAACGGCGAAGATCCGGCCACGGGTTCGGCGGCGGGCTGCGCCGCCGCGTGGATGGTGGCCCATGGCGTCGCCGACTCCGACGATGGTGCCCCTGCGCCGCCCTTGGTTCCGGTTCCGTATTGCTGCACGCGTGGATCGCCCTCGATCAAGTCGAGCATGCTGAGCATGACGGCTGGCGGCGTCGTACCTGAATAACGCCAGCTATCCATGGTTTTGACCGGCGTGGAGAAAGCGTCGGCTAGCTGGCTCCTCGTGACGTTGCGGCGCTTCATGAAAGCGTTTAAACGTTCCCTCACAGTCGTCATGTCAGTGCGGGCCTCGGATGCGGTTTGCGCGGCGTTTTAGAATTTCCGAAGGCGAGGGCGCTGGGGCGTGAATATTCATCCACAAGTCGGACCTTGGCCCCTGTATTTGACCAGTTAAAACAGGGTTTTCGGCCATTGAAATCGATGCTAGCGCCCCTGTTATCATGCCTGTTACCAGGGCAAAATCACTGTTATGGCCACTGTTCTCAGTGATCATCGTCTTGGCTCTTTCTTTTTCTTAGGCTCGCTTGTGAGCGGCGGCAATCCTTCAGGCTCGTTCTCGGCTCTCAGTGCGGCACTCTCGCTGAAGTCCTCGTCCACAATGTCCCTGACATCGACGCTGAAGCCCTTCTCGGCTGCGAGCAAAGATTGAGCGATGGCAGCCCTTGCTTGTGTCGATAAGCCAGAAATATTGTCACAGATGTATTGAAGTAGTTCTATGCCTGGCATTCTATCAAGCTGGCTTTGTTCAGTCTCTCTCTCATCCGCAAACTTCGGCTTTCCAGCTACTCTGTCAAGCAGTTGAGTGGCCGCAGCAACTTTTGCTGAAGCTGGCGCGTTTTTGTCTGTGACGATCTCGGAAAGCTTCTTGATCGCCGCTTCCATATGCTTTGCGGCTAACTCTTTTACCGCCTCTCGATTAGCCTGCTTCTCTTTCCGCGTGAGTGCAGGCGACTTCGAAGCCTTATGCTTGGCGATACGTTCGGCGACATCGGTTCCCATTAGTGCCTCTTCGGGCTCTCAGCGAGGGCAAAGAAAGCGAGAAGCGTCAGCTTGAACATAACATTGAAATCTGCTGTGCAAAAAGTCGGCAACATCACAGCGGCGTTGATGAGAAGGCGTCCTAACGAAGGAAATACCTCCTTCTTGCGCCCAATATCATATATTCTCAGAATCATAACCATGTATTACTTAGATTAATTTATGAAAATAATACTCTTGTCCAAACTATTATTAACATATTTCAAGAGATACTACAATAATTACCTAAGTTGATGGTATTTTTTGAAGCTGTGTGACGTGGCGATGTTGCCTTATGTAAACATTTGACTGCATAAACTCTTCGAGACCAGCCGAAAAATCACGTCCAGAAGCGCTAAAGCAAACATTCCGGCATAGAAAGCCGGGGCGTTTGCGGTTATCTCTCTCAGAAGGGATTTTGTTTTGGGTCGAAAGCGGAGATCGCACGGCAAAATTGGAGGGCACGTAATACCTCCGAATGCAGACATTGCCTTCGTCGCAAGAAAACCGGCTCATGCAGACCAAGCTCACTGGCTACTCCGTGCTCGACCTGTTCCAGGAAATGGATGCAATGCGCGGGCAAGCCATGCGCTCGTGCGCCCTCCCGCTACAGCGTAAGATATCGAAGCGAGGAGGTGCGGTCGTCATCATGGCCGCGGGCCATAAGAGTTGCGGCCTGAAGCACCGTGCCGCTTATGTCCTCGGCATTGGGCCAATGCGGCGATATCCTCCCCACGGAACGCCTCGGTGGCCTCCAGACGAACGAGGTTGCGGCGGGTGATCCTGTAAAGGACGCTTCAGACCTCCGCACCCGGATCGGCGCACACATTGGCATAGGCCATCTTGCCCCTAGGCGCCATCAGGTTGAAGCGCAGCCGGTATCCGCGGATCCGGCCCGGGCGCCACTCGCGAGGATTCATTGCCGCGCAATTCGCGCAAGGCACTGTCACATGGGCGAACCCGCGCGGAACGAGATCGAATGAGTAGGCGTTGTCCTATATCGAGTAATGATCAAGCTGCAGGAGTGTCTGTCGCTCTGATTTTAGAAGATAATCGCCGGCCTCGAACAGTAGCCCCTCATTAAGATAGCGCGCGATGAACTTACTTGAATAGGTTAGATGCACGACTAAAATCTCACGCTCTATTTCTTGAATAGTAGTGACTTTACCGGTATCTGGATTTCTCCGGGCGCATCCTAAATGTAAATTGTAATTAAATGTCGCATCAAGTACAGAGTAGTTCTTAGTCGTGTGTAACAAATAGTTGAAACAGGTTTGCTCCGCGAGGTGTTTGGAAAAATCATTTTTTATCTCGCCGTAACGCACTTTACCTAGTTCATGGCGCCACGCATCCCAAAGCTGAGATGATGCCGCCATACAGAACATCCCTGAGTTGAAAATTGTCTTCCTGCTAAACTCTTTCGCTATCGCCGGCCCGTAGAGCGGTTCGTACCACTCCTGAGCATACGTCGTAAACCTGGTACAATCCTCAAGTAAAATGCCATATGTACAATCAATAGTAGGTACAACAACTGCTGCGCCGTGCTTGGTCTCGGCCGCACTACGAAAAACTTTCAGGCTAGATAAGTCTTGCAACCATACGTCCGAGATCTATCCACATATAATAATCATACCCTGCTATAATTCTTGGTAACTCTGGCCGCAATAACTGCGCTACACGATAAGTGCGCCCGGCTTCTGAGACCTGCTCTGGCAAGCAAAATTTCTTCACATCTCTGATAACACTCACGCCCTGCGCCTCGAGCCATTGTAGAGTGTTATTAGAGGCGCCTATATCAAGGAAATAAATATTTTTAGGACTGAGATCGCTGCGCTCTTGCCGCAAGCTCAATACCAGGCCTTTTGCGAGGCCGAAGAAATTCTCATCGCAGGAAAACACCACCGCAGTGTCATCAAGAATGCTACTCATTTGTTAACTCGGATGTTTCCGGATGCTTGCGCCATGAGGAGAATTTCAGATTACGCAGCGAACGCATCAACCAAAAGAAAAAAGATAGGCGAACCCGATGCTCGGTACATAGCCCACCCCGAATTTGGTTCGTAATCATGATGCAAAAGCAGCCGAGCCGCATGTTCCGTATGGAACAGCCGATTTCTGTCGCCGGTGGGAGGATCATCCCCTGAAGCCTTTCATTCAGCGGAAACGAAACGGTTGCCGGATCATCAAAATGGCTTGGGCGGAAACTGCTCTGGGGCCGCCCCTAGGCGCCATCAGGTTGAAGCGCAACCGGTACCGCGGTCGCGAAGCAGATGGAAGGCAGCATAAACAGCGCCCACCGCGATCAGGGTTAGCAATCCGCACAGGGTCGAGGTCAACGGGGTGGGAGATGTAAAGAGGTCTCGCAAGTCGGCCAAGGACGCTTGACTTGACGGAATATCCATACGCACCTCGCTTGTGCTTGCGCCTCCCATGAAAGCTTTGGCGGTACACTGTGCGATCAAGCCTGGAGCAAGGAGGTGCGAAGCAAATGCACAGAGAAAATTTAAATAATAAATAACAGATTACCGCTGCGGCCCAAGTGTGAAAAATTCCGGTGTAGCGATATTCTTCCCGGGATACCTTCTGCCCACCGCTCCCGATAGAGGTCCCAAGTCTCGTCGGAAATCATGAAGTGGTGAGCACGACGCGATCAAAGAATAGGGCAGTCTGAAAGGAAGCGTCAGGCACGCCCGGTCCTACTCCGGCAAGGGACATCCCCGCCAATAACCCAAAATGGCCGCTCCCGGCCTGTTGCGTTGGTTCTGGAGTGCCCTATGTGGACATAAAAAAGCATCTATTTCGTTTCGCCCGCATAGGGTCGAAAGCGGTAAGTCTCGGGATGAGAATATGTGGGCTGCTTCACCTTCGAGACCAGCCCTCATTCCAAAACAGCCAACTCCGCGCTTCCGATCCCAAATTCGCCAAATCTGTAGATGGCCCCCCCATCTCACCAGCAGTGCTTCTCGACTGTCGAGTGAGCACGGCCATCGAACACTGAAGAATCGATTGCACCCTCCCACGGCTGAGCAGGCAATGCCTATGGAAGCAGCAGCTGCACCCACAGCACAAGCTGGCAGCAGAAAGGCTGTCGCGAAAGGCTGCAAAGGCCCCGGTCAATAGCGATTGGGGCATCATTCAGGACCGACGAGCGCGCTGACCTTGATCGCAAATATTTGAACCCATTGTAGGACGTGGCAAAAAGTCTTCGCGACATCCTGAAGTTTCAACGCTTTCGGCAGAGTCCCTGACGCTGCTCCCGCCGTGTGATATTTGGATCAAGTCTAATCGATCTTAATTTGACCAAGTTAACGATTTTCACTGGCAAGAGCCAAAACGCTAGTAGTGGAGTTCTTTCTATTGAAGAACTTTATCAGGCAAAGAAAGAACAGCTCGATAAACTAAGAAAGTGGGTGGTGAATTGACAAGCTTTTAAAATCGTCTATACCGCGTCTTCCTTAAGTTTGATGTGAAGGGAAAAACCAAATGGCAGTAAATCTCGCAAGACCTGGCGCAGCTAGCGCCTTAAATACCACGAATGATCTTGCACAAGCTGGTGCAGTCTTCAACGATGCTACTCGTCTTTCTGACGGCGGCTTGTGAAATGAACCAGCCGACAATACCAATCAAATGAACTATCTTGACATGTATTGGGGGACATCACCGCTGTCCAAAATGACTTAACCAGCGCCCTCGCCAATGGCGCTACCGGCGCTACCATCAATGGCGCGCCTGCTCAGCTATCGCAAACGGATACGGCTCTTCTCAACAAAGTTCAAACGCAGCTTACGACGCTCTTGAACGCAGCACCAAACTCCATTGGTGCAAATGCAGGACAGGCCCAAGCCGTTCTCCACGATACGCAGACCGCCATTCTCAACGAGATTAACGGCGATACCCCTCTCGCTAACGCTCTTCATGGTGCTGCTTACACAGCAAACACAGGAGCAACGGACAATCCATTCCAGGCTCTTGCCGCGCCCGTCGATGCGGTCCCCGGCGATGCCGCACACGGCAACCTGCACAAATTGGTGCCGTCTTTAATAATGCCGCTAACTTGGCTGTTGGTGGTCTGAGTCATTAGAATAGGCCAATTCACAGCCTACCTGTCGCGCACGGAATCCAGAATATCCTCAACAATCCAGCGGCTCTTGCCCAAATCGAACAGGGACAAGCACCTGCCGATGCGGCCTTGACAACTATCCATCTACAAACATTGGAGAACCAAGCTAACCTTCAGCTTAATCAGTTTGATCATCAGCTTGGTACAACAGTTGGAGCGCGCGGCACCAACGACAACATCTTGGACATGATTGATATTGTCCAGGGTGATGCGGCGCTTAATGCGGCGGCAGGTAACGGCGGCAACGTCAGTCACAATGGAGGCTTCGCCAGTCAGCCAGGATATCTCACTGGCACAATCACTCACTTCCAGGACAATCAGGCACAGACTAACTTCTGGAGTTAGTTCGTTTCCGAGTCCAACACTCTGAATACTGCGCTTCAGAATGTTGCCAATGGAACGCATGCAACTGCTGCGGATATTGCTGCGCTTCAGACTGACCTT
>CAVPXW010000002.1:0-129309 GCA_963709865.1 uncultured Acidobacteriota bacterium | reverse complement strand
CGGAGGTGAAGAAGTGTTCAGGCGTCCAGACCCCTGCTTGGCCGTGAAATTCCGGCGGAGCGGAAAAGTTAATCAGTGGCTTGACTTCATGTCCCGCGACCACGCCTTGCTGGCCGCCCGTCCAACGAGCCGACGATTCAAAGCTGTAGCTAGTATTCATGTTTCACTTCCTTCATAACAAGAAATGCAGACGCTACGGAATTTGTTACAGAATGGGCTCAACTTTCTCTAAGGTGAACACTATCGAGCTCCCTGACATCAATTCACGTGTACGGCGATCCAATGCCCGATGCTTGGCCTAATCATCTGAGATCAATGTAACTGACTCACCGCTCGCCGTTGGTGACCGGGATCACGCGGCGATGAGCGTCAGTATCCCCAGTGTTAGCGGGGTTACGGGATGGGAGCCGCTCACGCAATCGTGAACTCCCAACCACAATACTGGCCGGGAGTTGCGTCGGGAGGACATTGCAAGCAGGCCGTACGAATTCGCGGATCGATAGTCGCAGCGAACGTTTCGAACTCAATGATGCCGACGCTTTTGCAAGGAAAATCCGGCAGGCCCTTGCGGCGCCGGGCCTCCTGCACTCGACAGACATCCATGAAGAAGCGCAGACGCTTGCGGTCGTCGGACCATTCGGTCCGTTGAGAGTTTATGACGGCGTAGAGGCGCAGACTCAGGGCTCTTTCGAGGGCTTCAAGCCCACCACCAGCCGGAATGTTGAATGTGGTCATGATGCGGCGGGCCTCCGCGGAAGCGAAGCGCTTCCAGGAGCGCGCGTCCAGTTCGATGGCCGTTTCCATGTCGAAACGTTCTTCTGCCGCAAGGAACCAGCAGCCATCGTGGGCGAGCCAGTTCTTGGCGAACATTTCCAGTGCCAGCAATAGATCTTCGCGGCCCATTGCTACGAACGCGTTTCCTGGTTGAAATGACATAGTGCTCGCCTCAGTTCATATCCTGAATGACCACACATCAAACAAGTTTGCGCCGTCTCCCGATATCTATGGAGTAGCGCTTTCCTCACACGTCGCACAGCGAGCAGCCTGTCCTATGGTCGGAGGCACCGGCCCAAACTCGGACTCCAGAGGAAATCCAAGTCGACGCCACGTGTGGAAGCCCCCGTGCAATGGATGAACCTTACTAACGCCGTATTTCCGTAGTTTGACCGCAGTCATGGCGCTGCTGGCTTCATTCGGGCAGGTACAGTACAAGACCACTTCCTCCCCTCTGGGAATCTCGTGGTTGCGCTTGTCCAAGTCTTCCATGGGAATCCGAAGCGCCCCCGGAATCGTGTAGGGCTCGGGCAGGAAATCGAGAGAATGTCGGAGGTCAATCACCGTGACCGCTTCATGCCGGTCCAGCTTTTGCTTTAGCTCTTCCGGACTGATGCGGGCCATGTGCAGTTCTTGAAGAAACCTCTTCCGCCGCGCATGCTTGCGGAACAAATGTGCAACTAGTGCAGCGACGACTAAAACGACCACCAAGAATGCACTCATCCGCCATGCGTAGACAGCAAGTCTTTCCAGTTGCTTCGAGAAGACAAGCCCCAACAATTCAAATGTCAAGGCCCAGATAATGATGCCCAGGCTATCCACAGCCACAAACTGCCACCACGGTATGCGAATAGTGCCCGCGACGGGTGCTGCCATCGCATTCAGGCCCGGCACGAACTTGGCGATCAGGAGCGAACGCAACCCATGTTTCTCCACAAGATTCTTGACCCGACGGACGCAAGAATCTGGCTCCAGGCATACCCGACAGAGCCGGCCAAGCGCCCGCGAGCCGTGGGCGTACCCGGCGCGATACCAAATCAGATCGGCGGTAAGCGCCCCGGCCAAGGCCAATGCGGTGAGGAAAAACAGGTTCATTCGGCCCGTGCTGGCTATGGCGCCCGCCGCCAGCAGGATTGGTGCAGCCGGTATCGGAACGCCGATCTGCTCGGCGAACACCCAGAGTGGCAGGGCTACGTAGCCATAGCGGACGAAATCACCCAGAGTCTCGGTCACGGTTTTTGTTTTCGGCCTCTGGAGAAAGAATGCAGAAAACACGGATTTTGTTACAACAAAGCGTCGCTCTCGTGTGGGCTAATCACATAGGACCATGACGCAGATCACAGCGTCAGTCCTAGCTTATGCGTATACATGTATACGCATATCTTATGGTCCCTGAAGGTGGTCGGAAAGATGCAAACCATGCCTGAGTTTCTTCGCACCACCATCGACAAGTTCACATTTCTGGTAGCGACCGACCGCCTGTACACGACTGAGGGAGCATGGGCTCTTTGGATCCAGCTACAGGGCATGAACCGGGTCCGGCTTGGCGTCAGCGATTTCATGCAACAGCACAACGGCGATGTGGCCTTTGTCTCTCTTAAGCCTACGGGAACTGCAATCAAGGTCGGCGACGAATTCGCGGACATCGAGACGATGAAGGTAACGATCGGCGTTGCCTCACCCGTCGCGGGCACAATCGTTCAGATCAATGAGGCCTTCACTCTCAAGCCCGAAACCATCAACGAAGACCCATATGGCAAAGGGTGGCTGGCCGAAATTGAGACCACGAATTGGGAAAGGGACCGTGCCAAGCTGCTCGACGCGAATGCGTACTTGGTCGTCATGCAATCACAAGCCGAGGAGGAGCTGAAATCATGAGCCGCAAGGAAGTGGTAGTCATCCCGTGCAGCGGCATCGGCAAGGCGCTTGGCTCGGTGAGCCGTGAGGCTGCCTACGAGCTTTGCGAGACGTTACGTCCAGATCGCACGCAGCTGGTCGCCCTCTCGAAGCTGGTACTAGGCGAAGAACAGGCGCGGGAGCGGGTGCGAAACAATCCTGCCGTGACCATAGACGGCTGCAAGCAGATGTGTGCCGCAAAGTTGGTGAGGCACAGCGGAGGTACGATCGCCCGCGAGGTGGCCGTGTTCGAGGTGTTTCGCCGCTACAAGGGACTGAAGCCGGAAGGCATCGCCGAGCTGAACGCAGAGGGCAAGCAACTCGCCCGCGCACTAGCCGAGGAGATTGCAGTGGATATTGATGAGATCGCCGAAGGAGGGGCCCATGCCTAATCTTCCGCAACGAAAAGCTGGGATCGTCGCTTGTTCGGGCGAAGAATTGGCTGAGGGCACGGTGACTCGACTTGCGGCTCTTAAAGTGCTGCACGAGTTACGACCTGCGAACACCGTGACCATCTGTTTGCCGCTATTTCTTGCAGGGAGCGAAGGAGATCGGGCGTTCGCCCGCTTTCATCCGACGATCACGGTCGATGGATGCGAGCTTCGCTGCGCCGCGCGGGGTACCGAAATGTATTCCGGGAAGCCCGCGGCAAGCATCGTGGTCAACGAACTCGCAGCAGAGCGGGGGGTAGGCAAAATCGAGGGACGGCGTCGCCTGAATGAGGCCGGCAAGCAAGCTGTGGACGTGACTGCCAGGAGATTGGCGGAACTGGTCGATCAATTCGTCGGGAAGCAAGATGGTCCCGAACAGGTTACCGAGTCAACCGTACTGCAACCGAGCGAAGCCAAGATAGCCACCTGCTCCTGCGGATCTGGGGTTGCGGTCAACAAGGTTTTGATTGCAGGAGAAAGCGTCGAACTGCTGGCGCTGCCACTGATCTTTCAGCACTGCCGAGAGAAGGGACGCGCGCCGGAGGCTGCCGGGGAAGATCTGCTCCAAAACGTGAAGATCTACAACTACGTTCCGCCGGAAGCGGAGGCGAGTTACCGCGAGGCCATCGTCCGCGAGTACGCGGCGTTTTGTGCCCGCGAGGAATCACGATGAGCCGCACTGCCACATATCACACTACGGTTCGGTGGACAGGGGAGCACTGGGGCCACCTGACAATGGGAAACGGCCCCGAGATGAAGTTCTCGGCGCCGCCAGATTCACAGGGACATGCAAGCGTATTCACTCCGGAAGACGGCTTTGTTGCGTCGGCGAACACCTGTGTGATGCTGATGTTCATCTGGGCGGCCGAGCGGTTCCATCTGAACTTATTGTCGTATAAGTGCCGCACCGAAGGTACCAAGGTGATCGAGCTTGACCGGACCGAACTCTTCACGCGGTTGTACTTTCGTCCGGTAATTCGTGTCGCCTGCGGGGAGGAGTCTGCGGGAGGTAGTAGAAAACAGGGTTCACCGGGCACTCCAAGCCGCACAGAAATACAGCTTGGTCGCAAATTCGGTGAAGTCGGAAATCATTGTGGAGCCCGAAATTGTCATTAGCGAAAAAGGCACGGAGGAACATGTGTCGGCTTTAGATCGCTGAAGTGAGGAAACGATGCTGAACATTGTTGTTTATGGTCCTGGTTGTTCGAGGTGCGTGGAAACGGAAAGAGTGGTACGCCACGTCGTAGAGCAGATGCGTATCACGGCAGAGGTGCAAAAGGTGAATGATCCGCAGGGGATGGCAAAGGCGGGTGTGTTGCTCACCCCGGCGGTGACGGTCGATGGAGTTGTCAAAGTCTCAGGGCGTATTCCCAAAGAAGACGAGGTCAAAGGATGGCTCGCGGTGTCCGCAGCTACGACAGACGGATAAACGTGCCGCAGATGGGGAAATAAAATTGCGGTCGAAATCTTGTGAGGTGTAAACAAAGCATGAAGCTCGAAGCATACTTCAAGGGGCTAGCCGACGTAACTCGCTTGCGGGTGCTTAACCTGTTGTTGCACGGAGAGCTGTGCGGATGCGATATCCGTTATGTTTTGGACATGTCTCAGCCGAATGTATCGCGACACTTAACCTATCTCAAGAATTGTGGGCTGGTGTCGGACCGGCGTGACGGCCCTCGCATCTTCTACCGCCTCGCAGAGGCCGGGTTTGGCACGACGAAGCAGCTCTTTGAGTTTCTCCAACGGGCTTTCAAAGGAGAGGAAATTCTTCAAGAGGACACGCGCAAGCTGAAAGAATCGATAGACCGGCTTGTGTACCCGTGACGAGTGGCGGCCTTTCTCGGCACTAGCCGGTACAAAGAGCGAAACACGAGTGTGATGCAAGAGGTGCGCAAACCGGGCGCTGATGACATTATGAATGCAGTTCCCATGATTCCCTCTTTTCTGGATCCCTTTCGCCGAGTGTGACCGTGTTCACACGCCAACGTGATTGATGTCCTTGAGCATTCTGATGCTCCCTGTAAATATGAATAAAGTGCCCGGTTTCTACCCACCAGCAGTTGGGCATCCCTCGAGGGGGCTCTTATGCCAAACCTAAGTTCTCGCCAAGTTAGATGGTTTGTTTTGCTAGTCGCGCTCGTCCTCATCCCTGTCACCTACCTTCTGTCGGCATCCGGCAAGGTGCAGGTGAACGCCGAGGCATTACAGCTCTTTGCGCCACTTCCGGCGGTGATGAGCTCGCCCGACAATCCGGTTACGGACGCGAAAGTGACGCTGGGCAGAATCCTGTACTACGATCCTCGCCTTTCGGCCAACCAGAAGATTTCCTGCAATACCTGCCATCCGCTCGATGCCTATGGTGCCGAATCCAAGAGCGTCTCCACCGGCTTCAAGAACCAGCAGGGGAAGCGTAACGCGCCAACCGTGTACAACGCCGCCGGGACACTTTGTGCAGTTCTGGGATGGCCGGGCCCCCACCGTCGAGGAGCAGGCGAAAGGCCCGATCACCAACCCAGTTGAGATGGCGATGCCCTCCAATGCCGCGGCCGTCGAAGTGATCAAGTCCATGCCCGACTACGTTGCGCTTTTCCAGGTAGCCTTTCCAAAAGAGACGGATCCGATTACCTACAACAACATGGCCTTGGCGATTGGAGCGTTCGAGCGCGGACTCGTGACTCCGTCGGCTTGGGATGCCTTCATCCAAGGGGACCAATCGGCCCTGACGGATGCCCAAAAATCCGGCTTCAACACATTTGCCGCAACTGGGTGTCAATGGTGCCACTCCGGTCCTTATGTCGGTGGGTCGGCGTATCAGAAGCTCGGCGTTGTGAAACCGTGGCCCAACCAAACCGATCAGGGAGTCTACCAGTTGACCAAGGACGACATGGACAAGATGGTCTTCAAGGTTCCCTCGCTGCGGAACATCAAAAAGACCGGACCGTACTTCCATGACGGCTCGGTTGCGACGCTGGATCAGGCGATCCGCAACATGGCGGTTCACCAGCGTGGAGTAACTCTCACGGACGCCCAGGTCAAGTCGATTGAAGCCTGGATGGACTCGCTGACGGGACAGATCCCGGCGAGCTACGTCAAAGCACCGGAACTACCGAAGAGCACGCCGCAAACTCCACAACCCACCGGCGAGTAAAAGCTGGGAGCGGCAGCCGTTTCGGGAAATGTATTCTCACGCCGTACAGGTAAATGCATCGCGTTCGCTCAGCATCTCGACGTGCCTCAAGATCTCGTCTTTACCGTGCGTCTCTCCCATGCGGGTGCCCGCCGCTTGACACAGCACCGGACCTTGGAGCAATAATTGACTATCAGTCGAATATGACTATTAGTCCTAATATTGAATCTGCCTCTGCCCCCGGCAGGCGGGAGCGCCGGAAGAGTGAAACGCGCGAGCGAATCTTTCTTGCTGCGCTGAGGCTCTTTGCCGAGCGGGGCTTCTTCGGCACCACGGTCGAAGACATCACCGAGGCTGCGGATGTTGGCAAGGGAACCTTCTTCAGCTACTTCCCCAGCAAGGAACACGTTTTCGGCATGATGCACGAGGTGCAGCTCAGCAAGGTGTTGCACGCCGAAGCCGAGGCGAAAACCGGCGATCTGCCGATTCACGACGTGCTTCGGCAATTCATGCAGAACATCGCTGAGGAGCCGGGACGCAGCCAATTGGTGGCGCGCGGGCTGCTGGCAACGGTTTTCACCAATGAGGACATTCGAAAGCTTCTTGTAGGCACCCTGACGCGTGGGCGGAGCCATCTCGAACGGATTCTGACGCTCGGTCAAGAACGAGGCGAGGTGCGCCGTGACCTGCCGGCTAGCGCCATGGCGCGGAACTTTCAGCAAAGCACAATTGGGACGTTGATGTTATGGAGCCTTGATACCCCCTCAAACTTGTCACGACGGATCGATACAACTTTCGAGATTTACTGGTCAGGGATCAAGGCCGGCTCGGATCGAGCGGAGAATCTGCAATGAAACGCAGACTTCCAATTCTCCTCGTGCTCGCCGCAGCGCTAGCGGGTGGCTACTTCTTCTACTTGCGTCCGCGCTGGACGACCAAGTCCAGCGACGTCAATGTCCTGAAGCTTTCCGGCAATGTCGAGACGCACGAGAGCGTGGTGGGTTTCAAAGTGCAGGGCCGAATCGTCGAGCTACCGGTCGAAGAAGGCCAGTGGGTGGAGCAGGGCACGCTGCTGGCCAAGCTGGACAACGACGACTACCGCCAGCAGGTGGCGATGGACGAAGCCAGCGTGGGCGTGCAGCGCAGCCAACTGGAATTAGGGCTCGCGGGCACGCGGCCGCAGCAGCTGCGGGTCGCCGAAAGGGTGCTTGACGATGCCAAGGCGGACTTCGTTCAGAAGCAGATCGATTTCAAGCGTGCTGACAGTCTCTACCGCGAGGGCGTAGGTCCGCAGGACACGCGCGACCAGGCAGAAACCAATTTGAAGCGGGCCCAAGCCATTTTCGAGCGTGCGCAGCAGGAATATGACCAGGCACAAGAAGGCACTCGCAAAGAGGAACTGGCCGTATCACGCGCTTCCTTGGTGCAAGCCGAACAGAAGCTGCGCCTCTCGAAGATCAACCTGGATTACACCACGCTGCGTGCTCCCAAGTCAGGCGTCGTCCTGGTGCGCCAGGCGGAACAGGGCGAAGTTGTGGCGCCTAACACTCCAGTTGTAACGCTCGGAGATCTGAACAACGTGTGGTTACGCGCGTATGTCAGCGAGACCGACTTAGGCCGTATTCACTTCGGACAGCCAGCGGTGATCCGCACAGATACTTACCCGGGCAAGACCTATCGTGGGCGAGTCTCGTTCATCTCCGACAAGGCTGAGTTCACTCCGAAAAGCGTGCAGACCTTCAAGGAGCGTGTCACGCTCGTCTATCGCATCAAGATCGACGCTGAGAATCCCAACCACGAGCTCAAACCTGGGATGCCCGCCGACGCGGAGATCCCGTTGAATTCGAGCAGCACTTCGACACAATGACAGCGGCAGTACAACCCGCGCTCACAATCCGCGGACTGACCAAGACCTTTCCGGGGATTCGCGCCGTGGATGGTGTGTCGTTCGACGTTTACCCGGGAGAGATCTTCGGACTCGTGGGCCCCGATGGGGCAGGCAAGACCACGACTCTGCGAATGCTCGCGGGCGTAATGCCGCCCGACCAAGGTTCGGCGACGGTGGCCGGCTCCGACGTCGTGCACGATCCGGAAGCCGCCAAACATGATCTGAGTTACATGCCGCAGCGCTTTGGCCTGTATGAGGACCTGACGGTTGACGAAAACATCCGCTTCTACGGCGACTTGTTCGGCGTAAGACGCGAATGAGCGGCGGACGCGCTCGGCCCAACTGTTGGACGCTGCCGGCATGAGCGAGTTCCGCAAGCGGCTGGCGGGAAAACTCTCCGGCGGTATGAAGCAGAAGCTCGGCCTGGTCTGCGCGCTGATTCACCACCCAAAAGTGATTCTGCTCGACGAGCCCACGACCGGGGTGGATCCCGTATCGCGCCGTGACTTCTGGCGCATCCTCTACAACCTGATCGCTGAGGGTGTCGCCATTCTGACCTCCACCGCCTACCTCGACGAAGCGGAACGCTGCCATCGGGTAGCGCTTATGCACCAGGGCAAGCTGCTCTTCCTGGACACGCCAGCCAAACTGAAGTCGGGATTCTCCAAAGGTGTGCTGGCAATTCTCTCTTCAGATGCCCGGCGGATGAAGGAGGAGTTGGAAAGAATTGAGGGTATCTCCAGCCTGGTGCTTACGGGCGATGGAGTACACGTGGTCATCGAAGATCCCGTCCGTCGAATACCGCAGATCAAGGCGCAACTCGTCTCTGCGCAAGTTCCATTCAGCGAGATGCGCCAGGTGGTGCCCACAATCGAAGACCTGTTTGTCGATGCCGTGACGAGCGGCCGCAGTGGGGAGCAGGGATGAACAACGATGCCCGGTCCGTGGTGGTGGAAGAGCTGGTCAAGCGGTTCGGCGACTTTACCGCCGTCGATCACATCAACCTGGAGACGCGAAAGGGGGAGATCTTCGGCTTCCTCGGGCCCAACGGAGCCGGCAAGTCTACGACCATCCGCATGCTCTGTGGGTTGCTGACTCCGACCTCGGGCCGCGCCATTGTCGCCGGCTACGACGTGGCGCATGATCCCGAATCGGTGCGGCAAAACATCGGATACATGTCGCAACGGTTCTCGCTGTACAACGATCTGCGGGTGATCGAGAACCTGCGACTATTTGCAGGTCTATACGACGTTCCGCGAAATCTGGTGGAAGAGCGCATTGCTTGGGCGCTGGAGATGGCCAACCTCAGGGGCCAGGAAAAGCTGATCACCGGCACTCTGCCGGGAGGATGGAAACAACGACTGGCACTGGGCTGTGCGCTACTGCACCGTCCGACCATTATCTTTCTCGACGAACCGACGTCTGGCGTTGACCCGATCTCGCGCCGCCAATTCTGGGACTTGATTCACCGCATGAGTGGCGAAGGTGTCACTGTCTTTGTCACAACCCATTACATGGAAGAGGCGGAGTACTGTAACCGCCTTGCCATGATTTACCGCGGCAGGATGGTCGCCCTGGGTACACCGACCGAGCTGAAACAGAAGTACATGAAGGGAGAACTTTTGCTTGTCGAGTGCGAGCCTCTGGGCCCAGCAGTCGAAGCCCTGGGATCCGCGCCGGACGTCGTCGATGCCGCCGTCTTCGGCAATGCGATTCACCTGGTGGTTGGCAACGCGGAGACGGCGATTCCTGCAATCACGGAGTTCCTGCGCAAACGTGAAATCAACGTGATTGACGTCGAGAAGATTCAGCCGAGCCTGGAGGATGTGTTCGTCTCACTTACCAGCGAGCATGATCCCTCAAGAAATCTGGCGGTGCAGGCATGAATCCCAATCGGCTGGCTGCGATTGCGACGAAAGAGATCATTCATATCCGGCGCGATGTGCGCAGCCTCATCATCGTTGTCCTGATGCCTGCCATCCTGGTTCTGCTGTTTGGCTATGGCGTGAGTCTTGACCTGAAGCATTTGCCGGTTTACGTCTTCGATCGCGACGGGAGCCAGGCGAGCCAGGACCTACTGAAGCGCTTCCAGTCAAGCAACTATTTCAGGATTGCGAAAGTGGCCAATTCCTATCCTGAACTCGCGCAAGCCATCGATAGCGGCAAAGCGACCCTGGCGATCATCATTCCCCACGATTTTTCGGAACGGCTGCATGATGGAGGCCCGGTGGAGATCCAGGCCCTTGTTGATGCCAGCGATGACAACACGGCGAATCTGGCGGTGGGATATGCGCAGGGTGTGCTGCAAGGCTACTCCTCGGACCTGCAGGTGGAATGGAGGGAAAGGCGTGGACTTCCGCGACAGTCTGTGCCGCTCTCCACGGAGGTTCGCACCTGGTTCAACGAAGACCTTGAAAGCAGCGCCTTCATCGTTCCTGGCGTGCTCGCGCTGGTGATGACGGTGATTGGAGCCTTTCTTACGTCGCTGACTGTGGCGCGGGAGTGGGAGCGGGGAACCATGGAGCAGTTGATCTCCACGCCAGTCACCGCTCTGGAGATCATGCTCGGCAAGCTGCTGCCCTACTTCGTGATCGGCATGGTTGACGTGGGATTGTCCACCGGCCTGGCCGTCTACTGGTTTCGAGTTCCATTTCGCGGAACCATAGCCACACTGTTTCTCAGTTCGGCGCTCTTCCTGATCGTCATGCTCTTGCTGGGATTCTTCATCTCCGTAATTGCGAAGACGCAGCTTGCGGCGAGTCAGATCGCGCTCATCGTTACGTTTCTGCCGGCATTTCTGCTTTCGGGATTTCTGTTCGCCATCGAGCAGATGCCGGTATTCATCCAGTACGTGACGCGGGTGCTGCCGGCGCGCTACTACGTCTCGGCCCTAAAGAATATCTTCCTGAAGGGTACACCGCTGGAAATGCTGTACGCGGATCTACTGCCGCTCGCGGTGTTCGCGCTGGTGCTAATGCTGCTGGCTACGCGGGCATTCAAGAAGAAGCTCGCTTGAGAGGGATGCGATGCTGGCACGCCTGAAACAGATGCTGATCAAGGAGTTCATCCAGGCGTTGCGCGACAAGCGCACGAGGGCCATCCTGTTTGGCCCGCCCATCATCCAGATGCTGGTTTTCGGGTACGCAGCGAATTTCGAAGTCCACCACGTTGCCACCGCGATACTCGACCTTGACCACTCGCAAGAGAGCCGAGAGTTGGTCTCACGTTTCTCCTCGAGTCCTTATTTCGACGTCCGCCGCCAACTGACCGACCGCAACCAGATCGTTGACCTCATCGATCGGGGCGAGGTAGTCATCGCGCTGCAGATTCAACCTGGCTTCGCGGAGAATCTGCGGAAAGGGCAGACCGCATCGCTGCAGGCCATCCTCGACGGCACCAACTCCAATACGGCGCTCATCGCTTCCGGCTACGTTACGCAGATCGCGCAGGGCTTTGCGCAGGATTATCAGCGCGATCGGATGCAGAGGACTGCTCCCCAGTTCGTCAAACTTGTGCCAAGCGTCGAATTGCATCAGCGGCCCTGGTACAACACCGATCTGAAGAGCCGCTGGTTCTTTGTTCCCGGAGTAATCGGCAGCCTGACACTGGTGCTGGTGACGACCCTCACGGCGTTTGCGGTTGTCCGCGAGCGCGAGATCGGTACTCTTGAGCAGATCATGGTCACACCGATTCGCCCATGGGAATTCATCCTGGGTAAGACGCTTCCGTTCTTTCTGATCGGGTTGGTGGACGTGGGCCTCATCGCAACCGTGGGCACCTTCTGGTTTCAGGTGCCTTTCCGGGGATCACTTCTGGTGCTGCTCACCGGCACGGTGCTGTTTCTGCTGTGCATGCTGGGTGTGGGCCTGCTGATCTCAACCGTTTCCTCGACTCAGCAACAAGCGATGGTTACGGCGTTTTTCTTCATCATGCCGGCTATTACGTTTCTCGGGATTCGGCTTTCCGATCAGCACCATGCCGCAGTGGCTGCAGTGGCTGACTTACCTCGATCCCCTCCGCTATTTTCTTGTGGTGCTGCGCGGGGTCTACCTGAAGGGTGTGGGTTTCGCGATTCTCGCGCCGCAGATGCTCGCGATGGCCGTACTCGGAATAGTCCTGCTGACTCTGAGTGTGTTCCGGTTCCACAAGGCGTTGGACTGAGCCCGCCACTGGCGATCAAACCGCGTGTGTTTTCCTCCTTCATGTTTCACCATCCTCCGGCTGACGAGAAGGCCAAGAGGTAGCGTTCTATGAGGCGCCTTCCTAGACAGAATGGCGGGGGAAAATACAGGATTAATAACGGGATCCGGTAATTTGTAACGGTCCCAAACTTGGATGTTTCAACCAAGGGTCGACGCAACGCTCTGAGAGCCTCTCCGGAGGACCGACCAGACCTCGCCAGATCTCACGAGGAATTCATGCTCGTGCCGTCGAGGCGATTTTGACGGATGCTCCGTCATTCGGTTTGTCCGGTACGCCACTTGTCCATGATCGTCCTCCCCGATTGGGAGTTGACCACATGAGCGATGAGCAACTTCGACCCATGCGACGGGCGATTGAGAGCGCGTAGGACATCGCCAGCTTGGACGCCGACGCGAAGTCGGTTGCTACCAGAAGGTTGTCGAGCTTCAGCCGACCATCGGTGCTGGATGGCATACGTGCGAATGACGAGGGAACCCTTCCGGGCTGGGCTATGCCGATTGTTTACAGCTCACGTCGTAGCACCTGACGACAAGGCTTCTGGTCTTAACTCATTGAAGGCGCAGCCAAACTGCTTCTCGTGGAAGCTGAGCAGGATGGACGATCTTCGAACTCTCCCGTTTGCTCCGACCTTTCCGCTGGCAAATCGCCTTCGAGTCCAATGGATGAAACAGACCTAGCCACCGGATAGGGACTGGCCGGGATAGACGCGAAGAGCAACCTCGGCCGTAAGGTGATCGTGTATCACAGCAGGTGGTTCGGGTTTACGGATGTGCCTCAGAATGAAAGGGTATGATGTGAAGCCGCTGCGCAATGGCTTTGGCGTACAAAGCTTGCATCGACGCGATTGAGAAATCCGTGGCGAACAGAACGCTTTTCAAAGATATCGTGCCGTTCGCGGGGTTTGATGCTTTCATCTTGTAACTCCGAGCCGTTCTGCTGTTCAGATCTTATTCGTTCCTACAGCGTTCGTCAGCGCTTCATGCCGACTAGTTCGGCCTCCTCGCGCTCTACCTCTTCCATGGTGATCCGTCCGGTGTGGAAGCGTCTGCGCGCCCATTGCTGCACCGATTCCAGATACGTGTACACCACGGGCGTGATATAGAGGGTCATCAACTGCGAGAACACCAGACCTCCGACGACCGCTACTCCCAAGGGGCGGCGCGATTCTGAACCGGCTCCCATGCCGAGTGCGATCGGCAATGTTCCCATGAGCGCAGCCATGGTGGTCATCATGATGGGACGAAAGCGGATGAGACACCCGCTGTAGATGGCGTCTTCGGCGCTCTTGCCTTCTTTGCGCTGCGCATCCAGGGCAAAGTCGATCATCATGATGGCGTTCTTCTTCACGATCCCGACCAGCATGATGACACCCACAAACGCATAAACGTCCAGCTCCATTTTGAACAGCATCAGAGTGAGAAGCGCACCGAACCCTGCTGAGGGTAGGCCGGACAAGATCGTGAGCGGGTGGATGAAGCTCTCGTAGAGGATTCCGAGAACAATGTAGATCACCAAAATCGCCGCCACTAAAAGGAGACCCAAACCTCGGACGGAAGATTGAAAGGCCTGTGCTGTTCCTTGGAAGCTGGTCGTGACGGAGCCGGGCAAAGTTTCGCGGGCAATCCTGCTTACCTGCTCCACCGCCTGTCCGAGTGCGACGCCGGGTTTGGGATTGAACGAAATTGTCACCGATGGCAACTGGCCCAGGTGATTGACGGTCAGCGGGCCGGTGGTACGCGTGAAACTGGCCAGCACATTCAGTGGGACGAGCGACCCGCTATTGGATCGAACGTATAGCATGGACAGAGCGTCCGGATCCATTTGATACTCGTCCGCGAGTTCCACGATGACTCTGTAAGCATTGTTGGGAGCGTAGATGGTAGAAACCTGGCGTGCTCCGTACGAGCTGTTCAGCGCATCCTCAATCTGGCCCGCCGTGATTCCCAGAGCCGCCGCGCGGTCACGGGAGATCTGCACTTTCAGTTGTGGGTTTTTGAGTTGCAGGTCGCTGGTCACGTCTTGCAGGGCGGGCAGTTCCTGTAGCTTGTCCTCCAACTGCTGGGCGCTTTCATACAGTTGATTCGTGTCGGGCGACTGCAGCGTGAACTGGTATTGGCTTTTCGTCATCATGCCGCCGATGCGGATGGGAGGCGGGTTTTGCGGAAATGCCCGGATGCCGGGCACGGCGTTCAGGGGACCGCGCAGCTCCTGGATGACCTGGTCGACGTGCGGTCTCTGACCGCGTGGGCGCAGGCGTATCATCATGCGTCCCATGTTGCCCGTTCCGGTTCCGGCCGCGGACATAAACCGCTCCACGTGCGGACTTTTTCTCACAATGTCGGTAAGCATCTGCTGATGTCGAACCAGCGAGTCAAAGCCAATGCCCTGCGAGCCCTCCGTCATCACGATCATCTGCCCGGTATCTTCGCTGGGCAGAAAGCCTTTCGGAATGACATAGAACATGTACACCGTTGCTGCCAGGATCAGGACGGAAAGCATAAGCGTGGCGAAACGATGCCGCATCACCCCTCTCAAAGTGCGGTCATAGACGCCGAGCATTCCGTTGAAAAAGCGCTCGCAAGTGGAATAGAAGATTCCATGCCGTACGGTGCGGGGCGGACGCAGGAAGCGGCTGGCCAGCATCGGCGTAAGACTCAGTGACACTACGCCGGATACCAGAATGGCGGCGGTGATCGTCACGGCGAACTCGTGCAGCAGGCGACCCAGAATGCCGCCCATAAATAGCACGGGGATGAATACGGCTGCCAGCGACAGCGTCATCGACACGATCGTGAATCCAATCTCGCGCGCTCCGATGAGCGAGGCGTGCAGCGGGGTCTCGCCTCGTTCCATGTGGCGCACAATGTTTTCCAGCATCACGATGGCATCGTCGACCACAAATCCGACGGAGAGTGTCAATGCCATCATCGACATGTTGTCGAGATTGAATCCGGCTAGGTACATCACCGCGAATGTGCCGATAATCGACATCGGGAGCGCCAGGCTGGGAATCACCGTCGCGGAGAGATTGCGCAAGAAGAGGAAAATCACCAGTACAACCAGTATGACCGTCAGCTTCAGCGTGAATTTCACCTCGTTCACCGAAGCACGAATCGATTCCGATCGGTCGAAAAGAATCTCAAGGCTTACCGACGGTGGAATTTGCTCGCGGAACTTGGGCAACATCGAACGTATGGAGTTGACGACCTCGACGGTATTGGTGCCGGGCTGCCGCAATATAGCCAGTGTGATGGAACGGGTGCTGGCATCTGGGGTGTTGATCCAGGCGGCAACTTTATCGTTTTCTACCCCGTCGATCACCTTGCTTACTTCCGAAAGCCTTACCGGTGCACCGTGGCGATAGGCGACGACGAGGGGCTGGTATTCGGCTGCCTGTACGAGCTGTCCATTGGTCTCGACGGTGACGGATTCGTCGTTGCCGTAGAGAACGCCGACGGGCTGATTCGTATTTCCCGCAGCAATGGCGTTCGTGACCTCGTCGATGCCAATGCGGCGTGCGGCTAGCGCCAGGGGATTGAGCTGGACTCGAACGGCATATTTCTGTGCTCCGTAAATATCAACCTGGGCCACGCCGTTGATGGTCGATATCTGCTGTGCCAGGATCGTGTCTGCGTACTCGTTCACTTGCGAAAGCCGCAGCGTAGAAGAACTTAAGGACAGATACAGAACTGGCTGATCGGCCGGATTCACTTTCCGTAGGGAGGGCGGCGCGGGTAGGTCGCGTGGCAGGTCATGCCCTGCCTTGGCAATCATGGTCTGCACGTCCAGCGCGGCAGCGTCAATATTTCGAGTCAAGCTGAACTGCAGAGTGATGGTGGTTGAACCCCGCGAACTGACGGAAGTCATCGAATCGACGCCGGCAATCGTGGAGAATTCGCGCTCGAGCGGCATGGCAACCGCGGTGGACATCGTCTTCGGACTCGCGCCCGGCAGTCCGGCACTGACAACGATGGTCGGGAAATCGACGTTGGGAAGATCGCTGACGGGGAGCAGAACGTAGCCGATCCAGCCAAAGAGCAGAATGGCCATCATGACCAATGTAGTCATGACTGGACGCTTGATGAAAAGCTCAGCAATGTTCATGAATTCTGCCCTCGTCACTCCAACGGCTAGCTCGAGATGTGGGTAAACTATGGATCGGAATCTGTCTCACATCTTCTGGAAACACGAAAACCGGCTGCGCCAACCCTACTCCCCCAGTCTTTAAGCATGACTAGGGCTGCCTCACCGCGATGTGCACTCAATCACAGGCCGACGTGACGGGAGAACCCGCCATGTTTCCGCGAACGGTCTGAGTGGTGCCTGTCACGCAAACGAGTGATTCGGAGCACATCGCGGCCGACAGCCTGGAGTGATCTTGGTGACAGGAAGCCGTGGAAACGAGGAGAAATCGTACGGATTATTCTAAGGAGCCCGGATCAATCGCACTAGCTATGAGGCGTTGAGTGAAAGGGGACGTATTTTTTGGCCGATACTTGGTAGAAGGGAAGATAGCAGCGATTTTCGCATGCGTGTTTTCACTGCAGCTACGGACAGGGGGCATCCGCACACCATAAGTCTGAAACTGCGCGACGTGAACCAACTCTTCAATTCGATGGACCCTTCTCCATTCATTGAAAAGGATCTCGACGACGACGCGGAAGAGTTCATCGTCAGCTGGGCCCAAGAATTCCCCCCTAACGCTTTGCTCAAATTGCGCATTTACTTGGACCAGTGGCCAGCTGGCGAAGACCCTAAAGAGCTGATCAGGACTGCCATCCACAACCACTTTGCTCATAGCGCCCAAATTACTGACTTGGAGTTCAAGCGACTGCTGAGGCAAGGTCGCACCACTCTTTTCATCGGGCTGCTGTTCCTGGCTTCTTGCCTACTTCTCAGCGAGATCTTGTTAGGTCATCAGGCGGGCGCTTGGGCCGCCGTCGTACGAGAGGGCCTTACCATTGCCGGATGGGTCGCCATGTGGCGACCGATGCAGATCTATCTGTACGATTGGTGGCCTCTCCTGCGACGGAGTCGGATTTATAGCAAGCTGAGCCACATGCCCGTGGAACTTGTCCCAAAAAAGGCGAAGGCTGAGTAGCATCCAGTTGTTCCAACACACATTCCCCACCGCGGAGAGACTTGGGCTGGGAGTGGCGATGGCTGTTGCAACATCGCAATAATGCTCATTGACTGATGATCGCCTCTTGACAGCGCCCTATATTTCTGCAAGTATCGAACTATGGCCGGCCAATCCAAGCAGGCTCTGGACCGAATCCCGAAATACGCAGACATGCTGTCGGCCATGGGCACGGAGCCGCGCCTACGAATCATGCGGCTTTTGCTTTCTGCGCACCCTGATGGCCTGGTCGTAGCCGACATTCAACACGAGCTCGACATCCCGAGTTCGACTCTCTCCCACCACCTCGAAAAACTAAAGAACGAGGAACTCGTACGAGTGCAGCGGGAAAGCACTTTCTTGCGCTACAGCGCCAATACCGAATCGCTACAAGAGCTCTTGAGCTTTTTGTATTCCGAGTGCTGCACACGGAACCAGGCAGTTAAACCCGAAAGCATTGTGCAAATTACCCGATAGGAGTCAGGAAATGAGCAACGTGGACATTAAGGAAGCGGTTAGGGAAAGATACGGACAGGCAGCCTTACAGGTCAAGAACGGCGGCGCCGCGTCTTGTTGTGGAACACCTTCTACTGCCAATAGCGCGTGCGGCGGCGGTGACCCGATTACGGCCAACCTGTACGATCCTTTGCAGGCCGGCGAGATTCCGCAAGAGGCCCTTCTTGCGTCGCTCGGATGTGGAAACCCTACAGCGTTGGCGCAGCTTCGTCGCGGCGAGACGGTGCTTGATCTTGGCTCCGGCGGTGGTATTGATGTACTGCTATCTGCAAAGCGAGTCGGCCCTACGGGTAAAGCTTACGGTCTCGACATGACGAATGAAATGCTTGCGCTGGCGAACGACAACAAACGCAAGGCAGGGGTGGAGAATATTGAATTTCTCAAGGGCGAGATTGAGAACATTCCGTTGCCTGACAACTCCGTTGACGTGATCATTTCCAATTGCGTGATTAATCTCTCGGCGGACAAAGATCGCGTACTAGAGGAGGCGTTTCGCGTTTTGAAACCAGGTGGACGCTTTGCTGTGTCTGACGTTGTGACCCGCGGAGAAATCCTGCCCGAGATTCGCCAGAGCGTGCTGGCTTGGGTGGGCTGTATTGCCGGTGCTTTGGAGGAAAACGAATATCGAAGCAAGCTGAAGGCAGCCGGATTTGAGCAGATTGAAGTGGAACCGACACGCGTCTATCGGGCGGAAGACGCGCGGGAAACGTTGCTTCGTGAGGGCATCGACATCGAAGCAATCGCCCCGCAGGTGGACGGAAAATTCATGAGCGCGTTCATTCGAGCAGTGAAGCCAATGGGCGGCGCAACGAATTGCTGTGGTCCGACCTGCTGCAATTGACCTTGTGAGCGACTGCAGGATCATGGCAATGATCTTCTGCGATTGCGCCGACCTGATTTAGCGCGCGTTTCGTTCGTTGCGGAGAACCGCCAGCTTACTGACTTTGATTGGGAGTATTGCCTCAGAACTCCTCAAGCGCACTGCTCCGTACATCACGCTGGGCATCATCTAGCAGTGTTCAGCATGCTCAACGAACCCGAAGGCCAGTCTTTTTCGTTGCATACGCGGTCTTGGGTTGTCATTTCTCACAGCTCTCCGTGAAGCTGGCGACTAATGCGACCCTTCCCAGAAGAAACAACGTCAGCAGGCGGTCGTGGATATTGGCAATCATGTCCCGGAGCGTTCTTCCACTACGGCGGCGATGAGCTCTTTGTCGATCTTTTGTGCAATCTCGTCTCGAACTCGTCGGAACACAACCAGTTGTTCTTCGTGCGAGCCCTTCGCGGCGGCGGGGTCTTCGAAGCTCCAATGGAGGAACTTGAAGGTGCGAGGGAAGATGGGGCAGCGCTCTCTCGCGTTGTCGCACACCGTCACGATGTAGGGAATGTATTGACCTAAGAAGCTCGCGACGTGCTTCGATTTCTGATGAGAAATGTCGATTCCGATCTCATGCATCGCCTCGATCGCAAGCGGGTTGACACCCTTGGGCTCAATCCCGGCACTGAGTGGCTCGAAATGATCTCCGGCCGCATGGCGGAGATAGCCCTCCGCCATTTGGCTGCGCGCTGAATTTCCCGTGCACAGAAAAAGTGCTTTTGGTTTTCCTGAAGGCATGATGATGATCCTTTCGGGTCACGCAATGTAGTGATGGAAATCACAGTATGACTCGCGAAAGATGCTAGCATATATCTATACGTGTAGGCGAATAGACGACAATAAGCAAGAGTTCGGCCCCGGCAAAAGGAGGAGGCAAATGCACAAGCTAGAGGTATTTGATCCACCAATGTGTTGTTCGACTGGCGTGTGTGGTCCAAGCGTCGATCCGAAGCTTGCCCGCTTTGCGGCCGACCTGGACTGGCTAAAGAGCAAGGGTATCGAAATCAACAGGACTAATCTTGCTCGAGATCCGGGCGCATTCGTACATAATCTGACACTCAAGAAAGCACTCAACGCACATGGAATGAAATGTCTCCCTCTGCTTGTACTAGATGGGCAGGTCATTACGACGGGCGGGTACCCGAGTCGAGAGCAGCTTGCAGGACACACAGGCATCGCGTTTGAGCCGGGACCGATCTTCAAGTCGAAGAAGGCGGATTTGGTTGGCATCACTCCAAGCAAAGCACAAGTGAAAGAAGGCGAACGGTGAAATTACTTGGCAAGGTGACTCGGACGTTGTTGTTCACCGGCAAGGGGGGCGTCGGCAAGACTTCGATCGCTTGTGCAGCAGCTGTACGCCTTGCGGAGGAGGGCAAGCGGGTTCTGTTGGTTAGCACGGATCCGGCGTCGAACCTGGACGAGGTGCTTTCCACAAAACTTGGTGTCCAGCCCACGGCAGTCGACGAGGTCAAGGGTCTGTTCGGGATGAACGTCGATCCTGAAGAGGCAGCACGCCAGTATCGAGAACGAGTCGTTGGGCCCTATCGCCAGCTCTTGCCCGAAGTTGCAGTTAAGAGCATCGAAGAGCAGCTGTCCGGCGCCTGCACGGTCGAGATTGCTGCCTTTGACGAGTTCGCGAAGCTATTGGGTGACCCGTGTGCGACAGCGGATTTCGATCATGTCATATTCGACACTGCTCCGACTGGTCACACGCTCCGGCTATTACAACTGCCGGCTGCTTGGTCGGGGTTTATTGAAAGCAGCGCAGGCGGAACTTCATGCCTCGGTCCTCTGGCGGGTTTGCAGGCTCAACGCGAACTTTATGCAAATACAGTTCGAGCTCTAGGTGATGCCGCATCCACCACTGTATTCCTCGTCGCTCGGCCTGAGGGGTCAGCATTGGCCGAAGCGGAGCGCACACGCAATGAGTTGGAGGCATTAGGACTGAGAAACCAGCGTTTGATCGTGAATGGTTTCTTCCGGGCGCGGGTTGACCATGATCCAATTTCCAAGGCGCTTGAACTGCGGGGCCGCGACGCACTCGAAGCGATACCTGCTGGATTGAAGCGACTTCAGCGTACCGACGTGCCGCTTGTCCCGCGGGCGCTAATCGGCGTAGAAGCGCTCCGTCGTCTAGTGCATGGCGATTACAACGGCACCAATAGCTGGGTGCACACGCAAAGGCTGACCCGGTTGCCGGCCCCACTTTCAGAGCTCATTCCCGAAATCGCGCGGCGAGGCAAAGGCGTGATCATGACCATGGGAAAGGGCGGCGTGGGCAAGACCACCGTTGCCGCGGCAATCGCCGATGCGTTGGCCCGTTTGGGATACTCGGTCCATCTGACTACGACTGATCCGGCCGGTCACGCATCAGCGCTCGGCGGCACCGTTCCCGGACTGGAAGTCAGCCGCATTGATCCCGCGGCGGAAATACGCGCCTACACCGAAGAAGTCTTGGCAGAATCCGGCAAGAACCTCGACGATAAGGGCCGTGCGCTGCTGGAAGAGGATCTGCGGTCTCCATGTACAGAAGAGATCGCCGTATTTCGTGCCTTCGCTCACAAGGTGGACCAAGGCAACCACGGTTTTGTAGTGATCGATACTGCGCCGACGGGACACACCCTGCTGCTACTGGATGCGGCAAACGCTTACCATCGCGACGTCGAGCGAAACTTGAGCTACATCCCCGACAGTGTGCGGCGATTGCTCCCGCAACTCCGTGATCCGGATTTCACCAAGATCCTGATTGTGACCTTGCCGGAAGCAACGCCGGTACACGAAGCGCTCGCCTCCAGGATGACCTCAAGCGTGCGAACATTACGCCTTATGCATGGATTATTAACCAGAGCTTCTACGCTGCGGGGACTCATGACCCCGTGCTCGCCGAGCGCGGTTCTCTAGAGGCTCGCTTCATAGATGAAGTACAGCACAAGCTGTCCAGCAGAACTGCGTTGATCCCATGGCAAGCGGAGTCGCCTCTGGGCGCCGCACCATCGGAAACAATGCAGGCAGTCTGACAATGAATCGTAGTGTGGGAGGCGCTCCGAATGAAGGAACTGGAACAATATTGCAAGGGTATCGCCGACAGTAATCGGCTTCGCATTCTCAACCTGCTGCTCCATGGCGAGTTGTGCGGTTGCGACATCCAATACGTTCTGAATACGTCACAGCCAAACATTTCACGCCATTTGCAGTACCTGAAGAATTCGGGGCTCGTGCTTGATCGGAGAGATGGCTTCCGAATTTTCTATCGTCTTGCAGAGCCGACACAGGGAGCAAAGAAGCATTTATTCGAGTTCCTGCAACAGGCCTTTAAGAACGAAGAGCCCTTTGAAGAAGACACCCGGAACCTCAAAGAGGCCATTCAACACGGCTCCTGCACGCGTACGGAATGGCGTCCCTACGCCGCGTTGCACCGCTCAAGGGCGGGCAGCAGGACCAGCTTGTAGCGGTCGGATCGCACTCTAGGAGACTAAACGAGGGATGCACTAATGGGAACGATAGCGCAGAGAACGCCGACAACGGTTGCGCCCAAGCGGCTGAATGTCTTCGAAAGGTATCTGACTCTTTGGGTCGGGCTCTGCATGCTTGCGGGCCTCGCGCTCGGCAAATGGGCGCCTTCGGCAGTGCAAGCTCTTCGAAGCATGGAATTCGGCAAGGGGAGCCAGGTCAATGTCCCAATTGCCGTGCTCATCTGGCTGATGATCATTCCCATGATGATGAAGGTGGATTTCAGCGCCATCCTGAACGTCCGCCAGCGACCACGGGGGTTGCTTGTCACGCTGTTCGTGAATTGGCTGGTGAAGCCATTCTCCATGGCTCTGATCGGCTGGGTATTCTTCCGCCATGTATTCAGCGCGTGGATCAGTCCAGCGGAGGCCGACCAGTACATCGCGGGTGTGATTATTCTGGCTGCCGCACCGTGTACGGCCATGGTCTTTGTCTGGAGCTATCTGACCGATGGCGATCCCGCCTACACACTCGTACAGGTATCCGTTAATGATTTGATCATGCTGTTCCTATTCGCTCCCATCGTGCGCTTTCTAGTCAGCGGTGCTTCGTCCTTGACGGTTCCATTCATGGTGCTGTTGTACTCCGTCATCGCCTTTATAGTGATTCCTCTCGCAGTTGGAATGACGCTCCGTATCTGGCTCACCCGTACCCGAGGCAAGAACTGGTTCGAGCAGGAATTTCTGCCGAAGCTCAGCCCGGTGACGGTACTGGCTCTGCTGGTGACATTGGTATTCATCTTCGCGTTCCAAGCAGAGAACATTACCGGCAAGTACCTGCACGTGGTGCTGATCGCAGTCCCTATTCTGATCCAGGTCTACTTTAATTCCACACTGACGTACGGATTGATGAGATTGCTGCGTGTTGAACACTCCGTTGCCGCGCCAGGAGCCCTCATCGGTGCGAGTAACTTCTTCGAACTTGCGGTCGCAACCGCGATCGCGCTGTTTGGCCCCGGCTCCGGCGCAGCTTTAGCGACGGTAGTGGGAGTACTGGTGGAGGTGCCGGTCATGCTGTCAGTGTGCAACGTTTGCAATCGTACTCGACATTGGTTTCCTGCCGCACAGGCTGTGGGTCGACCAGAGCAGGCTGGGTAAGGGAGGAATCTGTGCACTGCTACGAATGTTTACAGGCGGGTGAAACCCGCGATGCAGTCGGAATTTGCCACCATTGTTCCGCTGCGCTATGCGCGGAACACATCTGTGTGGTCGACGATCCGGTTACCGGTAGTGTTCCAATTGTACAAACGGTAGTTCTTCCCAAGAAGGCTAGGCTGTTGCTGTGTGGCACCTGCAAAGCGGCGCTAGAGCAACCCCGGTCGGGCTACGCGGAATACGTAGGAATCGAGCACTAGGAATCGCTAGATGACAATGACTAAACGTCAAAGAGTTCTCTTCCTCTGCACAGGCAATTCCGCTCGCAGCCAAATGGCGGAGGGGTTGCTACGGCATTTCGCTGGCGATCAGTTCGAGGTATTCAGCGCGGGTACGCGTCCCGTCGGACTCAACCCGAATGCCGTCACGGCGATGTCTGAGATCGGAATCAACATCGCCGGAAGCCGTTCGAAGTCGGTAGATGAATTCGCCGGCCAACAGTTCGAATATGTCTTCACCGTCTGCGACAGCGCAAAGGAATCGTGCCCGATATTTCCCGGTGGCGGGAAGCGGCTCCATCATAGTTTTGAAGACCCTGCCGCTGCCCCGGCGGATCGGCAGCTCGCAGTCTTTCGAGAAGTGCGAGATCAAATTGCTGACCGGCTGCGCACATTCGTTCGCGAGGAATCCTAGCTCGGCCAGTAGCAGTCCAGATCCACGGCTGAGCTCTAGGAGCTTGTTGAAAATATCGTTTTACGCAGCGTGTGGATCGTTGTAAGAGCCGCACGCTTTGTTGTTTTGGATTCCGCTCGGCCGCCATCGGCAGCAACCGAGGGTCGGGGCCGCTGATTACGCGCTCTGCGCCCGCAGTTTCGGGATACGGATCAGGTTGAAGGCCGCGCAACTGAACACGAACAACCAGTCCACCTTCGCTAGGCCGCGCAGTTTCACCTTCCTTAAGGGCCCGATTTGCTTCAGCCATCCGAAAGGCTTTTCCACCAACCAGCGTTTACTCAAACTGATCGCGTAACCCGGATGCCGGCTGGTTCGTTCATCGATCGCGCCGTGTTGTCGCCGGGCTACGTGCGGTGTCACACCCAACTCGCGCACCGTATCGACGAAGTCGCGCGTGTCATAGGCTTTGTCCGCTCCCGCCGTGATCTGGCCTCTGCGTTTCTCGGTCAACTCGTGCAACATTAATAAAGCCGCATCGCTTTCCGCCCTGCCATCGGCTTGCGTGGTCATCGCCGCCGCAATCAACCCGTTCCGGTTCTCCACCAAGGTATGTCCCAGATAGCTCAGCTTGGCTTCCTGGCCTGCCGACTTCTTGTAGAGCCGCGATTCCGGGTCGGTGCGCGAGGCGTGCGTCTGGTTGCGGCGCGGCTCGCCGTGAAAATCTCCTCCGCTCCCGGACCCGCCGCCGTCCTTGCGGCGAAAGCTCTTCTGTCCCGCCCAGGCTTCGATCAGCGTCCCATCCACCGTGAAGTGCTCGTCCGACATCAACCCCGCCGCCTGCTCTTTGACCTGGACGAAAAACTTCTGCGCCAGATCCTGGTTCAACAGCCGCTCGCGATTCTTGCTGAACACTGCGTGATTCCACACCGCATCGTCGATCTCCAAGCCCACGAACCAACGGAACAGCAAGTTGTAGTTGAGCTGCTCCATCAGCAGCCGCTCGCTGCGCACCGAATAAAACACCTGCAACAGCAATGCCCGTAGTAACCGCTCCGGCGCAATCGATGGCCGTCCCACCTGGGAATACAGTCCATCGAACTCCGTGGACATCCCGCCCAAGACCGTGTCCACCAGCTTCCTCACTCCGCGCAGCGGATGATCCGCTGGTATCCGTTCTTCCAACGACACATAACTGAACATCCCCGTTTGCAGTTGCTGATCGTCTCCTCGCATTCCTGTTTCTTATCACGCTTCCGCAGCGCATTGGCAGTGCTTTTTCAACAACCTCCTAGGAGTCGTGCCGCTTGTGAAAAGCCGCATGCGGTGAAGGCGACCACACGCTTCAAGATGGTGCTGACCATGATCCGGTCGTAGAGGAAAAGGATGTGTGGTATTCCGCGACCGCCCACAGTCTGCTGCGTCTGTGACAAAAGTCGTCGTTTTACTGTCAGGCGGCAACCTAATATCAGAATGTGAGCCATTCACCGGATTTACGTACCATGAGTAAGCCTAGAATAGCGCTGAATCCGAAATACCCTGAGCGTCTTTGCTGGGGGTGCGAGAAGTTGTACGCGGCTAATGATCTTCGCTGCGGAAACGGAACTATTAGAACTCAGCACCCGGTCGAGCTGTTCGGGGAGGACTGGATCGAATGGGAACTGGACCCCCAGGGCAGCGAGCCTGAACGGAGAGCGTAACTTAAAGGGAATCGAATTCGGATGTCCACTCTCCCAACGCGTATCGAAAGGGAAGGTGGCAGGCGGCTGGCGGCGAGCGAAATCGTTAGGATCACTGGCGCGCGGGAGAGGACGCTGTCCCGCGTGCTGATGCTCTACCTCGGCACAGGCCTGGTGTTCATGCTGCTTCCGGGAACCTTTCTCGGAGTCTGGAACTTGTTTTGCATTCAATCTCCTCATTACGTTTGCACGCCAGGCCCCCGCTATCGCAGCGCAACCTCTTCGCGAATCAGGGTAATCAAATCGCAAGACGACTTTCCCCTTCTTTCGGGCTATCGGACCGACCACTCATCCACAATCGTCGATTTGCGAGATGATACCGAGCAGTCAAAGCCAACAGCCGACGGCAGCCGATAGAAAGTCTTCAGTGCGGTAACACCCAATGATCGTCCAGCGCAGTTGAAGAATTGCTACGCGCCGACCGTAGCAGCGGCCGAAGACCAAAAAGCTCTTGACTTTCCAATACTTTCGCTATATTACGATTGGTTACGGTTGCCCTCCTTAATCTGGGGTGGATGTCGTGACAACATTTTCCGATGGTCCGTAAAAATTGACCCTGAACCAGCAACTCGAGAATTCAAGCACCCAGCTATGGGACGTTTTGCGTAGCAATCGCCAGTCCGGGACAGGCGGAATATGTGCTTGCGTGCTCCGCTCATCCTGCAGTGAACGAAGCCGCCGTCCAGCAATCGTTAGAAGATGGTTCGGTACTGCTGTGGAGTCGACCTCCAGCCAAGTCAACAAGTTCGGCGGCTATACCGGTCTGACACCTGGCCAGTTCGCGGAGTTCGTCCATTCCGCTGCAAGAAGCGCCGGACTACCAGTCGAGCGAGTCGTGCTCGGCGGGGATCGCGTTGGTCCCTTTCCATGGCGGCAGGAGGCTTCGGTTTCCGCATTAAGTAAAGCTTGCGCGCTCCTGCACGATTGTGTGGTGGCGGGATACCAGAAGATCCACCTCGACGCGAGCAGCTTGCGGCGACGACAAGGGAATTACCACCGCATGAACACGCGTGCTCAGTAAAGCAGCCTGCTTAACGTTGCCACTCGCACATTGAAATGCCGTCCAGAATTAGGAGGAGACGGTGGCGAAGATGGGAGTCATCTGCACCAGAAGGTGTGAGCGGTGGCAGACGAGCGGGTGTTCTATGTCTCCGACTGGGAAGGCGGTTGCGCAATCGGGCGACAATCGGTATTTGAAAAATAGGTCAACGGAACGAAACTTGGCACCGTATCGGGACACACTGCCCGCCTGACGGTTGAGTTCGAAAAACCTCTGCTTCTGGAAGTGCGGCCGCAATAAAGTGCGGAACGGGCGACTCCTTGCCCGAGGAGTAGGCGATGAAGAAGTTACGGTTCAGTGCAGTCCTACTGCTTCTGTGCGGAGTGGCGTTTGCTTCGACCGCGTCGTTCACGCAGCCCCGGCTGGCAATCTTCCTGAGCAAAACCAGCTACCACCACGACTGGGAAACGAGTCAGTTGGCCGGACACGGCTGGGTCGGCATCGCGACGCTGGCGGGTATTCCTTACGACACGCTCTTTGTAGAGGAAATGCCCGGTGACCAGGAACTGTCGAAGTACTCCACACTCGTGTTTGCCCAGGCGACGCTGGTGGATGACGCGACGTACTCACAGATCGTGCATCGCCTGCGCGCCTATCTCGCGGGCAACCACAGCCTGATCCTCGACGGGCCACTCGCCACCAAAGACGAGAACGAGAAAGAGCGCGATCACCAGGCTCTCGATGATCTGCTCGGGCTGGAATACAAAGGACTGCTGGGCGGAACCGAATACCGGATTCGAGTCGCTTCAAACGATCATTATGTGACGCGTGGATTCGAGGTGTCGCAGTTCCTAACGCCGGTGCTCGCGTCCGCCACGAATGTGCTGCAGCCGAAATCCGGCGGAGCGGTGCTACTGGTCTCGACCGATGGCCAGCAGAGTTTTCCTTACCTTTCCTGCGCAACGCGGGGGAGTAGCCGTGTTGTTCTCGTGAGCGACTTTGGAACCTCAGCAGGCGCAGGAACTTTTTTCCGTAATGACCCTCCGCAAGTCGCTTATGCGAACCAGCTCTGGAACGCGATGATCCGCGCGGTTCAATGGGCCACCTATGGCGATGTGGACGTCCCGTTTCCTGCTCCGCAGATCTCCAACGCCAACCTGACCGCGGTTGTGCGCTTCGATGGAGACAACAGCGGCGACCTCAACTACCAACTCAAGACGCTCAATTTTCTTACCGGCGTAGCGCAGGATACCGGAGTAGTGCCGCTCTACACCTGGGTATCCAGCTTCGTGAAGAAGGCAGGATGGGACAAACTTGCGCCGCTCGGCAAGCGTCTCGAGGATCTCGGGGGCGAGATCGGAACTCATAGCAAGTTCCACGAAATCGATCGCAAGATGACTCCCGATCGCTGGCGCGAGGAACTCGACGGGTCGGTCGAGGAAATCGAGCAGAACATGCGGGCGCAGGGTTTTCCGATACGCAAGATTCAGTCCATGATCAACCCGGGCGACACGATCCCGATGGAAGACTACGGGGAAGTAGCAGCCCGCTTCTCGTTCTACATGACCCATGGCCTGGAGCAAAGCGTGCCACTAGGTTTTGGCAACATGACCTGGTTTACCGGTGCGAACAAAGACTTCGTCCTGCTCGAGAATTCTCCTCACCCCGACTACCAGTGGTTCTATGACCCCACATGGAGCTATACGACAGCTCAGATTACCGCCAACGAAGAAGCCATCTTCGACCACATGTTCCACAATGTCGGGCGTGGTGTGATCTTCAACGAGATGTGGCACGACTACTCGATTTCGTCCGCGCCCGTCAATGAAGGCAAGGACAAGCGCATCACGAATGAGAATAACTTTCCGTTCTACGAGGCAATGAAAACGAAGTTTGGCACGCTTCCGATCTATTGCCCGGAACCGCAGGAACTCGCGCAAAAACTACGCGCGATGGCGCAATGGAATTATTCGTGGAAGGCATCGGACGACGCCATCGAGATGACGCTCGACCTCTCGAGTCTGCGCCGAACTGATACTGCGGAATCGTTGGGTGGCATGGGAGTCCGTGTTGAGAACACCCGGAAGTTCATCCAGTCGGTTCTGATCGATGGACGCGTGCATCCTGCCTTTGATGACCGGCTGTTGATTCTGCCGAATCTCGCACCGGGCAAGAAGCACACCATCACAATCAAGCTGGGCGCACAACCAACGAGCGCACCTCATCTGACTTACGTGTCGAAGCTGATGACCGAGGCGACGCCGACGCCAAGCGGATTGGCCTTCAATGTAAAGGCGAAATCAAAAGCCAGATTCGCGATTGCAGTCGCGGAGCCGGCTATCGCACTGAATGCCGATTGGCAGGAGTGGGATAGCAACGACGGTCACATCAAAGGGTTCGTGCGCTCGGACCGCCGGATTGAACTAGTGAAGGTATCGACCCCCGGATTTCATCTCACGCGTGCAAACCTGCCGATCCTCGCAGTGAATGAAAAGCGCGGGCACGTTGGCATTGCGACTCGCCGCGCCAAGCCCGGAAGCGCCGCAGGTTAGCCTGCGATCAGACCGGCAATTGCGTCGAGCGACACTGGGCGGCCAGGATTTGAAAATAACAAACATCGGCCGGACGTATGAGCTGGAACTCCCACCTTTCACGAAAGAATCAGAACTGATTCTCTATTTCCTGGATACGCACCGTTGAACGAGTCCGCAGCGCATAACCGTCGCTCGGGAGTTGGGATCGATTCGCGAGTTCTTTGTCTTGCGTACCAGGTCTTGCGCACCGGCATGATCTTCGGTTCACGAAAACAATCATAGGAGTCAGTATGCGATCAAAGCTTCTTATCCGATACGCACTTCTTGCAGTTACGGCGTTGATGGTCACGTTCGCGCAGGAAAAGCCTGGGACATGGAAGCCCGACACTGACTGGGGGCATTGGCGACTGGGACAGAAGGCGGACCTGGAATTCCTGAAGACGAACAACATGACCATCACGTTCGGAAGCGGCGCGCCCAGCTTTGAGGACGTGACTCGCGAAGAGTTCAATCGCGGGATGGAGCAAGCGAAGGCAAACAATCGCGCGTTGCACGACAAAGGCTACATCGTTCTTCGATACCTCACGAGTTCGCTCCATGGGCGTTCGGCGTCGAACAAAGACGAACCGCAAAAAGATCAGATCCGGATGCTGCAATTCTGGCGCGAAGGCTGGAACGACTATGAGGATTACCTGGGTCCCAAGCCGGCAGAAGACCCGACGACGTGGATCACGGTTCGGCCGGATGGCAGTTTTCCTCACTACCGCTATGCCCCCTACGGCCAGGAAACGACGAATGAGTTCGAAACCTGGGGCTGCCCCAACAATCCGCACTTCACTCGTTTGATGGAGGGCCGGATACGTGCGCAGGCGGAAACCGGGATCGATGGCTCCTACATCGACTGGACGCAGATCGCGGGAGGAACGTGCTATTGCGGGTACTGCAAAAGGAATTTCGCTGCGTATCTGAAGAAGAACCTTCCCGCGAAAGTGGCGCAGGCCAAGTATGGCGCGGATGACTATGACAACATCGCGCTGCCCAAGAAGCGCGGTGAACCATTCTGGACAGAATGGAATACCTTCCGTGGTTATTCTGTAGCCGAATTCCATCATCGCCTGCGCGAAGTCGCCCGGAAGTACAACCCCAATTTCATGATTTCAGGAAATGTGTTTGGAGGATTCGGCTACGGTCCGATCAGCTATGACGCGGCCGGCAATATGGAAATGCTTGGCCGCGACGGGTATGACGACTTCGTCTACTCCGAGGTACAGGAATTCCTCGACTCGGCGCCACGCAAGGACGAACAGGGTACGAAAATCACGAATAGTCCGGCATTCAAGTTCCTGGCTGCAGCCACGCATGGCAAACCGGTGATCGTGTATGCGACGGAGATCACTCCGCCGATTTTCCCTCATCCCACTGAAGCCTGCCTGAATGCGATGTCTCAAATCAACATCGCGGAAGCCGTGGCGAATCACGCTGTCTTTCGGGAGAAGCGATTGACGCCCGCGGGCGCTACTCAGATGTATCGGTTTCTGGCGGCGAATGAGGAGAGTCTGCGCAACGTACGCATGCACGCAAACGTCGCAGTGATCGCCTCATTGCGACAGTATCTCGCGGATGAGTTGAGCTTTGCGTTTAGCGCTTCGCGCGTGCTGGCGGACAACGGAATCGCTCACGTCATGCTGACCGAAGACGACCTATCGAACCCGATGATCAACCAGTTCGACATCGTGATCGTTCCATATCTTCCGCTGATGAGCTCAGAAAATCAGCAAGCGCTCGCGCGTTACGCCAAGGCCGGTGGCACACTGCTTGTTCTAGGTGCCAGCGGCAGCAAAGATCAATACGGCCTTGCGCAGGCGCAGATCCCTTTAGCTCAATCACTAGGCGACGGAAAATATCCTGCCGCCGAGATTACGCGGAAGATAGGCCGAGGGAAGGTGTTGTTCGTCCCTGTCCAGATTCCGCCATCCCGCTTCTTGATTCCGATGAAGTCGCACGGAGACTATACGACGTTTGGTCCGACGATGGCCGATGTCTTCGCTGACATTCCAGAGGGCTATACCCGGAACCGCATCGACCCCGACTTGCGCAAACTTCTGGAGCGAGTCGCCGGCAAAGTGCAGGAGAGTCTCGGCCCGCGCCTGACACGCCTCACCTCTGCATCTCCGTTTGTCGAAATCACAACGATGACCGAAAAGGCCGACCGATGGATGCTGCTCCACGTCGTGAATTACGACGTGACAGTGGACGGCACGATCACGCCTGCACGGGACCTAAAGGTGCAAGTCGCGATTCCTCGCGGAAAGACGGCGCGCAGCGTTACCTGGAGTGGAACACTCGCCGAGATGAAACCCGTGAAGTACAAAACGGTGATTAGCGCGGGCCGTCAGATGTTGATGCTCGACCTGGATGAGGTGAGCATTTATGGGCTCGCGAAGATCGAACTCGAGTGACTCATTTCCGAAATGAAAAGGGTGTGCTGCCAATAATTCCATCTGAACGGCGCAGGCGGCACAAAATTCGATCCATTTCGCCAACGTGCAGTCTTGGCCTGACGGACCGGCCTAACAGCGCAGGCTGTTTTCAGTGCGATGATGGCCATGGTTCAGCGGTTGGATACGTGCGGCTTCCTCTTCCATCCGCAGCTGAGCGGCGCAATCTTTTTGGCGCTCGTCCTCTAGGTATGCCGGGATCGTTTTCGTGGTCATGGACAGAGTGTGGAGAACCGGCGACTCCCAAGCGGTCCACTTTTGCTCCATGTCAACGGTCCGCAATAAGTGGATTGGTGGAAGTCGGAGTCAAAATCCGTAATCGTCGTTTACGCTCTCAAAAGAGGATCTAACGAGGGTGAAAAGCCCCACTTCTCGCAAACCCGGCGAGAAATGGGGCACCCTGCCTGGAAGCCGCGCCAACCAGATCGCCTCAATCTCTCTACGCCGATTTCGCCAATACTTGCTCGAAGAATCCCTGTTGGGCAGCGGCCTGCCGCAGTGCGGCGTAACCATCCACGTGAGGCGGCAGCCAGCGCTGAAGTCCTTCGGCGTCGAGTATAGGGCGATGAACCGGGTTGTCGTAGCTCATCGTTGCGAGTGCGTCGGCGAACCGGCGCTCCCGCTCTGGGTCGAGATCAGGCCGTGCCGTGAACATGCAATGGTTGTAGGCCGGAGAGGACCATATCTCGCGAAGACCGCCTTCGGGCACCAGGTGCTCGCCGCGAACCGTGTTCCAGAAGGGGCTGCCGATTGCGCCGGCGTCGGCCCGCCCGTCGAGGACGGCGCGCACCACTTCCACCTCGCTGGTGCCAGTATCACCATGCTTGCCTACGTCGCTATCGAAGCGGAGTGTCCGATAGTCTCTTCCCTCGATCATGCCTTGCTGCTCCAAAAAGTGAACGGGAAGAATCGCCGCGTGTCCGCTGTCGCGGCTGCCCAGTGCGAGCGTCCGATCTTTCAAGTCCGCGAGCGTAGAAATGGAGCCTCCGGTGACCGCGACGATCTTGGTCATCCAGCCAAGATCGGTATCGCGCATAGCAACCGCGCGGCAGGCGTGGCCGCTCCACTCATCCGCCTGCAGGTAGGCGAGGTTTGTATTCCAGGCAATGTCGATACGTGGCACTGCGTCGCCGGGTTGGGCAAGGAGCGCCATGACCTGCGCTTCGTAGCTCTGAAATAGTATGACCTCAACGGGAAGATGCGCCTCCTCATGAAAATAGCGGCGCATCCCCTCCCAAATCGTAACCACCTTAGGATGGTATGCAACGGCTCCCAACCAGATTGTTCTGCTCATATCTCCCCACAGTTCTTTGTCAGCGGCGGTTCAATTAATTGCCATCCCGAGCGAGCACGTTCTTTGCGCGAGTCGAGGGACCTTGCGTTTCAGAACAGCGGCATTCCCAACAGCGACTTTCCAATGAACTCGCGCAGCACATCACCTGTTGGCGCCATCACAGCGCCCGCGTGTGCATCGCGGAACAGGCGTTCGATGTTCAAATGCTTGGAGAACGCCGCACCGCCGCAAGCGCGCATGGCTGCCGAGGTAACGCTGATAGCGACGTCGCCTGCGGCCGCTTTGGTCTCCAGCACGCGCAGCATGGTCATTTCGCGCGGCTTCTCAAGATGCTCAACAAGATCGTCGATGCGCGCCGACAAACCGTCGGTATCGATCTGCATCACTGCGAGCTGCGCCCGTAACGTAGGCAGGCTCTCGCCGAGGCTCTGGCCGAGATGCTCGAATTTCGCGCTCTTGAGGTGCGAGGCGGTTCCAGCGACTGCCGCTCGGCACAATCCCAGGGCCACTGCTGCCGTCCCCAGACAAAACAGCGGGAGAACCACGTTTAGCATGGCCGGAAAGCCTGCGCCGTCATCAGTAAGCTGAAAATCGGCTGGGACTTGGCAGTCGTCCAGCGCAACCGGCGAAGAAGCGTTGGCCCGAAGTCCCAATCCGTCCCAGGGCCCCGCCACGGAAAGGCCGCGAGTGTCCGCTCCAAGGAGATATAGGGTCGAATCGGTGGGCCCTGTTCCCTCAGGAGCAAGCGCAGAAACCACATAGCTCTGCGCATGACCCGCACTGGTCACCCATGATTTCTTGGCGCTGATTCGCACGCCGTTACCATTGCGATGTGCGCGGGATACGGGCGCCCAGAAATGGCTGCGCGAGCCCGCTTCACTGAAAGCCAGAGTGGATAAGTGGCGACCCGCAGAGATCTCTTGCAGTATGGGCGCGACCGCCTGAGTCGCGCTTGGACGCGCCGCCGAAATCGTCGCGGCGCCGAGGACGTGCATCAGATAAACCATGGCGACTGACGCGTCTGCCTCGGCGAGCGTCGCCGTTACAGCCGCAAGGGTGCAGGGACCTAACCCTGAACCGCCAACATCCACGGGTAGCAGCAGCCCCAGCATTCCGGACTCACCCAGCGACACGACAGCCTCGGTAGAGAATCGTCCCGCCTTGTCGTTTTGCCCTGCGGATGGCGCCAGCACGCGACTGGCGATCTCGCGGGCTTTCACAACGGCTGCGTCATGAGTCATGATTGCTCCTACTATCCATAGATCTACAGGATCGAACTCGGATTGTCCGCGCGGGTTGGCGGGCCGAATTCCCGGGCATTCGAAGTGGCTTGGACGGCCAACCGGCAGGCCGGAAAAAAGAGCAGAGGCAACGACGAGAGAATTCCCATCTTCACGGAAACACTCCTTAACCGGCGGACTTGGATCGAGATTTTACCAGCAGCCAACGCGAGCTGTCACGGCTGCGGAGGAACGCCTTGCGATAGTTTGTACCCCAGAGCTTCGCTGCGATAAGATTCGAACCTGTCGCAATGCCTCGAGAGAAAAATAATCGACATGTCCCCAGTTTCGCCAGCGAGGTGCCCCTGGAGTTCGAGACCATTCAGGTCTGAAGGAGATCCATTAAGGATGAGACGGCACGGAACGGCGGTTCACGGACGGATGGGGAATTCGTGGGCGATCGCGAGCCTCTTCGGTTGCCAGCCAGAGGCGCGGATCAGCAACTCGACCCGGCCCCTACCAAGGTGTCGACCAATACCTTCGTCCAATACACTCCTGTCTTCAGTTATGGCCTAATCGCAACTGTCATACCGTCTGAAAGTGACCGAGCAATCGGACGGTTCACCAGAAGGGAATTTCCAATGATTCAACTCGCGTACGCAATAGAATCTCACCGCACTGCAAGCGAAGAAGTAACCTACACTGCGAGAGCTCACACCACAGGTGCCAAAGGAGGACCCTCAATGACAAAGCTGGCCGGTTCAATAACGATCTGGTGCCTATTTCTTGGGACGCTGGCCCTTGCTCCAAACTCGTGGGCACAGGAGCGCGCTCCCATTCTCGAACAGATTGCCAAGACCTACGGTATTGATTCGTGGGATCAAGTTCAGGCGATCCGTTACACCTGGAACGGAGAAATTACCGGGCTCTTCAAAGCTGCGCACAAGTGGGAGTGGGAGCCTAAGACCGGCAAGGTCACTTTTGAGGGGACGGATAAAGACGGCAAGCCGGTCAACGTTTCCTATGTACGCACCGACCTCGGCAGCCAGTCTGATACCGTGAAAAATCAGATCGACCCGAGTTTCATCAACGACAATTATTGGACTCTGTTTCCCTTCCATGCTTACTGGGACAAGAGCGCCAGCGCGATCGATCAGGGCAAGTTTAACCTGCCAGTGGGCCCCGGCATGGCCGAACTGGTCCCGGTGAAGTATCCCGCAGATGGCGGTTACACGCCCGGCGACACCTGGGATCTCTACGTCGGTAAAGATAACCGCGTCGTGTACTTTGTCTACCACCGCGGCGGAGCCAAGCCGCCGAGCCGCGTCTTCGCAACGTGGGCAGGCTATAAAAAGGCCGGTCCAATTCTGTTCTCAACCGAGCATCGCGGCACCGCCGACGGCAAGCCCCTGCACATCTTCATTTCGGATGTGTCGGTCAAGCTCACAGGGTCGGATACCTGGATGAAAGCACAATAAACGTAGGGCGGGCGTACTCGAATATTTCCAAACTGGTATCGCATTCACTGAACGAGGTTCACCATGACAGCGAACGCAACCTTTCTGCGAAGTGACGTAACGTCAGTGGCCCGCCAACCGCAAGCAGCCAGCGGCCTGGCCATCGTGCGAGTGACAATCGGCGCGATGCTAGTGTGGGTCTTTTTCGAGAATCTGGGGAAAGGTCTCTACACGCCGGCGGGTTACGCAGGTCTGATCCATTACTACATCAAGGCCAGCCACTCCCCGGCTGCCTGGAAGGCGGTGATGGGCTTGGCGGCAAGCCACGCTGCGATGGCGGCTCCCATGCAGGCACTGACCGAGATCTCTCTTGGTATCCTGCTCGTCATCGGTCTGCTTACCCGACCGGCCGCATTTGTGGCGTTTCTTTATCTCGGCAGCCTTTGGATTTCGGAGTGGGGTACGGCGTGGATATGGGAATTGCTGGTTCCGGTGATGGCATCGCTCGGGCTCGCGATCGGAAGCGCCGGCCGGAGATGGGGCGTTGACGCCTGGCTGTCGCAGCGGTGGCCATCTTCTCCGTTGTGGTGATTGGGCCAGGTTCATTTGAATAAGGTCCACTTGAATCACGATCACGTGAGAGTGTCCGTCATCATCCCTACCCATAATGAAGCGCAAGCGATTGCGCGCGTCTTAGCGGATCTCCCGTCCGACCTCACGACGGAGGTCATCGTTGTCGACAGCAACTCGAATGACGGGACACCCGAAATCGCCGCACGCATGGGAGCCCGCGTGGTGCAGGAACCCCGTCGCGGCTACGGGCGAGCGTGCCTCACGGGCCTGGCCATGGCAGATTCTCCTGACGTGGTTGTGTTCCTGGATGGCGACTACAGCGATCGCCCCTCCGAACTGCCAATTCTCTTAGCGCCAATCACTGAGGGGCGCGCGGACATCACGCTCGGTTCCCGCCTGCAGAGGCAGTCTGCCGGGGCGTTGCCTTGGCATCAGGCGTTTGGGAATCGTCTCGCCGCCAGCCTGATCAGGCTTCTTTATGGATTAGACATCACTGATCTCGGCCCGTTTCGCGCTGGCCGCGCAGATGCGCTACGCGCGCTCGCGCTCGAAGAGACCACGTATGGCTGGGCGGTGGAGATGATCCTCAAAGGCGCCCTGGCCGGATTCCGCGTGGTTGAAGTCCCGGTGAGCTACTACCCGCGTATCGGGAAATCGAAGATCAGCGGCACGCTGAAGGGCACGGTCGGTGCCGGCTGGTTCATTCTCAGCTTGATCGTGCGCTATTATTTCCGGCGGCGAAAAGCCGGGAGACCACGGCCAGAGTAGGTCTGCAGATTGCCCGCGGGTCGGGTGGCCCACACAGGTCAAAACCGGGCTTAAGTGGGCCACTCGTCGTATATTATTGCCCCAACAATCTATGAATTCTTACAGCGAGACCGTCGTGCGTTCGTCTGGCAGGGACCGTGTGCTGGTCATCATGGCGAAAGCACCGAGGCCAGGCGCGGTCAAGACCCGTCTGACTCCCAGCCTTTCTCCCGCGACCGTTACTGCTTTCTATCGCTGTCTCTTGGACGACACCTTGGCGCTGGCGCGGTCATTGAGCGATGTGGAAGTTGCCATCATGTGTCCGGACTCGGACGTCAACGAGTTGGCGCAATTGGCGGGCAGGGAAGTGAGCGTCCTTGCCCAGAAGGGCGAGGGTCTTGCTGCAGGCCTCACGTCAGTGTTTGCGCACTTCGAGGGAGACCATCAACCACGCGTCATCGCCTTCAACAGCGACAGCCCACACCTGCCACGCTCCGTTCTGGAAGACGCGTTCGAAACGCTGGCCGCACATGACGTAGTCGTGGGTCCAACGCACGACGGAGGCTACTATCTCGTCGGGGCAAAGGCTTCTCATCCTACGCTTTTCGCAAACGACGGAATGGGCACAAGCAGTGCGCTGGAAAGACTCCTAGCGCGCGCACGAGCTCTTGAGCTTTCTGTAGGCTTCGCAGATCCTTTTTACGACATTGACGTCGCTGACGACCTGACTCGGTTGGCAGAGGAGTTGCGTCTGGCTCCGGCAAGGGCGCCATGTACAGCGGCGTGGCTTAAAGAGTGGGAGAGATTTTGTGGAGCGGGCACTCCTGCCCGCTTTGCTCGCGGTGGCAAGAGCTAGCGGCACTCCTGCCCGCTCCACATAGAACCCTTGTGGCGGCACAATCACGAAAGGCACAGGAGAACTGTAATAGTGAACATCACCTCCGAGTGGAGAGTGTACGCACTCGGTGCCACACTGTGCGTGGCGCTAACGATCTGCTCGCGCAACTTCGGCGACAAGGGTGGACCATACTTCATGGCATCTTTGACGCTTGCGGGAGTCGCCTACCTCTTAGCGATCCGTGAGTTTTTCGCCACGCCGAACTCTGAGCGAAGATTGTCCGGACGCGTCGTCGTGCTCGGACTGGCCCTGGCAGCGGCGTGGCACATTGAATTTCTTCGGCTGCCCGCGGGGCCCGATGATGATATCCATCGATATGTTTGGGATGGCCACCTGCAGAGGCTCGGCTACAACCCCTATCTTGTCGTTCCCAGCGATCCGGCCATGAAGGGGCTGCATACCCCGGAAACCCTCAACTTGAACAACCCGGATCTACCCAGCCCGTATCCACCAGGAGCGCAGCTTTTTTTTCGCGCAGTCACCGCGATTCAGGAGTCCACATTTGCGCTGAAAATAGCATTCGTGCTTTGCGAGGTGGCAATTGTTTTCGTCTTGCTCGATATCTTGCGTTGTACGCGGCAGGGAGCGCACCTGGTTCTGGCGTTTGCCTGGAATCCATTGTTGGCCATTGAGGTGGCGGGAAGCGGTCACATCGATATTGTTGGCGCGCTATTGTTGGCGGTGTCCGCCGCTGCGCTAGTCCGCCGATGGCGGACCACTGCGGCCGTCGCACTCGGGCTCGCGATCGCAGTGAAATTCCTGCCGGTCGTGCTCTTGCCTCTTTACTGGAAGCGGGTTCGCATTCGCGATGCTGTGCTGGCGGCGGTCGTGGTCGCACTCCTGTGCGTGCCATTTCTTGATCACGGGCGCATTCCGATCGGCTCACTTGGTACGTACGTGCAGACTTTTCGCTTTAATGGTCCCGTGTTTGCGGCGCTCGATCGAGTGGCGCCTCCGCAGTTGCTGGCTGGGCTGGCAGTGCTCGTCGGATTAGTGACTGCGACCTGGCAAAGAATAAGACGCGCAGCGCCTGAGTGGTCGCCGGACGCATTTGCCTGCTCCATGTTTGCTTGGCCCATGGCAGCAACTCTTTTGTGCGCGCCCGCCGTATTCCCCTGGTATCTTCTCTGGCTGCTGCCATTTCTGATGTCGGCCTCGACGCTGCTGATCATCATCTGGACTGTGAGCATTATCCCCACATACATCCAATGGCACTTGCGCGCACTTGGGCGTCCGTGGGGAGCGCTTCCTGGTTGGATAATGCTGTTGGAATACGGATGCGTGGCAATCGCTGCCGCGATTATCGCTTTGCGCCGGGTCAGTCGATCCGCCGTTCTATAACGCTCCGCGGACCGGTAGCGCGAAGCCAACCGCACCACTCGCCTCCGGAGCGTTCGCTGCAGTGACGAGCGGGAATCCTTGGGGATTGCAATTGGGAGATCTGGAGGGCTTATCGAACGTCGAGAGTGTCGATTCCGAGAGTGCTGACGAATTGCTAAAGGATGCATTCGAGACAGGCGTTGTGTCGGGCACCGGAGATTCCAGAGAACGCGATGCCCCGAAGGAAGTTTGCACCGGTGAGATACACGAAGACGACGTGCCTGGCGAGTAACGGGAAATTGCGCAGCACGGACCATGGGTCGGGCAATCCAAGTCCGGTCTGCCCGCTTGGTGACAAGGACTCATCGAAAAAGTAGCGCAGAACCCCCATGCTCTTTCGTGTTCTGAGAGAAGCTGTTAGGATATTTCAGTGCTGAAGAATCGCTCACGTCTTGGTGGTCGTTTCGTTCAGCGCATATTGTTGATTTGGCGAGTGGGGACGTAGTTCAGTTGGTTAGAACGCTGCCCTGTCACGGCAGAGGCCGCGGGTTCGAGTCCCGTCGTCCCCGCCATTCTTTTCAAGCACTTGCAACCCTAACGTTCAGCAAATCAGGGGATGTTGGGGGACGATAAGCGCCGGACGAGAATGGTCCCACCCGAGAACGGTCCCAAACGGTCCCACCCAAGAACGGTTCCAAACAACGCTCATTGGATTAGGTTTGCCAGCGGTACAACAAGTGGACGAAGAGGGATCGCGTTGAGCGCTTGAGTTAGCCTGTGCGCCGATCCTGCGCGTCCGGTTCGCGCAAAAGTTTAGCTCGCCTCATTAGCCGCACGGCCAACGATCCGCCAAAAATCACATCAAATGCTAAGCAGAATCCAGGCCACCAAGCGATACCCCGTATTCACAACGAACAACTGATGGACGAAGCAAAAACTCCGTGCCCAACAATGGCAGCGACAACCAACCAAAGATTTGTTTTGAAGCCGAGTATGGCAAATAGGAGAAATCCACTGGCAGCCAAGATCTCAATTACCAGTGTCCGCCCGGAAGCGCCCATCACAGCAAACAACACATAATATGAGGCGATTACGATGAGCACGGTCGGATAAAAGGAACGGTCGCGGTCAAAGCCGACAATGATGGCAAGACCAGCCACAACCAAAGACAAGACCAAGCCAATCAGGTATTCCATTTGTTGTCCCACCTCTGCTGTTGTTCACCAGTCGCTAACGACAAAACTTCGGTGCATCGCTGAAAACCCCGAGTTTATTGCTGAGGCCCAGTTGTTGGTTGTGCATACAGTATCGCTGGGCTCCGAAGAGTTGGGGTGTGGCTGCCACCGAGCAGGCCGTTGGGGGCAAACAAGTTCGACGCGGCTATTACCGCGGGAACGTATGCTCTCGTCTCAGCTGGAATCAGCCGCCGGCTGCTCATAAGCGCGAAGTCTTTGCTGCCAGACCTCGAAACGGCTCTCTGCACGACCATCTCGCCTGCGTTATATGCCGCGAGAGCGAGTGCCCAGTCTCCGAACTGCAGGTGCAAATCGCGGAGGTAACGCGCTGCAGCCCGTGTTGATTTCGAGATGTCCAGGCGGTCATCGGTCTCGCTATTAATGGTGAGACCAAAACGACGCCCGGTGTCCGGCATGAACTGCCAAATCCCCCGTGCGCCTTTGGGGGAGAGAGCGGTCGGCTGCCCACCGCTTTCTACGAATACGAGGGCCGCAATTTCCTCTGGAACACCTTCATCCTGCAAGATGGGAGCTAAGACTGGTCTGAGTTCCGTAACTCTCGCAACGGCGTGACGCACGGCTTCATCGTTGCCGTTCCAATATCGCTCCGCGAACTGGTGCAGAACATTCGCATTGGACAGGGGTGTAGTCCCGGCTCCGGCTTCAACGATCTGACTACTCGCTGCTGCCTCCCGCACCACATTCGTCAAAGCCGAGTCGGCTGCATTGTCCAGGGCCTGGCTGTAGGCCGCAAAATCATCTGCGACCGAAGCGGCCGGGACAGTGTAACGTTGCGTCTGCGACCAGGCGGGCAATGTGAGCGCAAACAACATGACCAGGGCGTTGATTGGGCTCTTGAGTCTAAGCATGTACCGGCTCCCCAACATTCCTCGGTTCAAGTTCCTTGGGTCCTTGCTGTTTCAGTTTCGGTTTTACCTCGAAGTTCCACTTCCAGATTGCGAAGACCGGCGGATAAATAATGAGTTCCATCAGGAACGAGGTGATGATCCCGCCGATCATGGGAGCAGCAATTCGCTTCATTACGTCACCGCCCGCGCCCACAGACCACATGATTGGCAGCAGCCCGAACAGCATGCAGGCCACCGTCATCACCTTCGGGCGGAGACGTTTGACCGCGCCCACTACGATGGCTTCCCGCAGATCATCCCAGCTGTTCATTCGTCCCTTGCTGATGGCGTCGTGGTAGGCAAGATCCAGGTACAGCAGCATGAAGACAGCGGTCTCGGCATCCACTCCGAGCAGCGCGATCAGCCCAACCCATACTGCAATGCTCATGTTGTAGTTCAAGAGGTAGAGGAACCAGATGGCGCCGATCGCTGAGAAGGGCACAGCGAGAAGGATGATGAAAGTCTTTACGGTGGACTTGGTATTGAGGTACAGCAACAGGAACACGATGAAAAGCGTGATCGGCACCACGATCTTCAGGCGCTCTTTTACGCGCTCCATCGATTCGTACTGGCCGCTCCAGACCAGCTGATAGCCTGCGGGGACGCTGACCTTTTCGGCGACGACCTTCTTCGCGTCCGTGACATAGCTGCCGATGTCGCGTCCCGAGACATCGACGTAGACATATCCACTGAGGCGGCCATTTTCATCGCGGATCATGCCGGGGCCGGTCTTTAGCGAGATGTCGGCAATCTGACCTAGCGGGATCTGCGCGCCGGAAGGCGTGTTGACCAGCACTCGCTGCAGCGCGTCGATGTCGCTGCGGTAATCGCGCAAGTAGCGGACATTGACTGAGTACCGCTCGCGGCCCTCGATCGTGGTGGTGACCGGTTCACCGCCCACGGCCGACATCAGAACGTCATTGGCATCGTCCACGGTCAGCCCGTAGCGGGCGAGTTGATCTCGTTTCAGATCGAAGTCCAGGAAGTAGCCGCCAGTCGTTCGTTCCGCAAACACGCTGGTTGTACCGGGGATGTCCTTCAACGCCATCTCGATCTGCCCGCCGACTTTCTCGATTTCGCTCAGGTCGGAGCCGAGGACCTTGATGCCAAGCGGCGTGCGCACACCGGTGGTGAGCATGTCGATACGCGCCTTGATCGGCATGGTCCAGGCATTCGCGATGCCTGGCATCGTCAGCGCTTCGTTCAGACCTCCGGGGCCATAGATCAGTTCCTGAGTGGTCCCGTGTTCCGGCCAGAAGCGACCGAGCGTGCTGCGTAACCAGTTGGGAGCCCACTTCGAGTACCAGCGTTCGCGCTTCGGCCAGTCCGTTTGGGGCTTTAGGATGATGACGGTCTCCATCATCGAGTAGGGCGCGGGATCGGTGGCACTCTCCACACGCCCGGCCTTACCGAACACGCGGTAGACCTCAGGGAAGCTCTTGATGATCTTGTCTTGCACCTGCAACAGCCGTGAGGCTTCGGTTACGGACATGCCGGGCAAAGTCGTAGGCATGTACAGGAGAGTGCCCTCATCGAGCGGCGGCATGAACTCCGAGCCGAGCTTGAAGAACACCGGCACGGTCAGCACCATGGCAATGACAGCAGCGGCAATCGTCTTCCACTTGTGTTCGAGCACGAACTCGACTACTGGGTGATAGAGCTTCATCAGCGGGCGGCTGATGGGGTGGTTGTCCTCGCTGTGGATCGTGCCAACCAGCACACTGTTTACGATTGCTGCCAGCCATCGCGGACGGAACTTGAACTTATCCATGCGAGTGAACAACAACCGCATGGCGGGATCGAGCGTGATGGCCAGCACTCCCGCGATCGCCATGGCAAAAGTCTTGGTGAACGCCAGCGGCTTGAACAGGCGGCCTTCCTGCGCTTCGAGCGTGAACACCGGCAGGAAGGCGACGGCGATGACGAGCAGCGCGAAGAAGCTGGCTCCCCCGACTTCCTTCACGGCCGAGATCACGACTTGGTGATAGTCGCCAGGCCGCCCTTCCGCATTCCAGTGCTCAAGCTTCTTGTGCGTCTGCTCGACAACTACGACGGCCGCATCAATCATGGCTCCGATAGCGATAGCGATTCCGCCGAGCGACATGATATTGGCCGACATGCCGCTCATCTGAATCGGAATAAACGCCAGGATCACCGTGATCGGAATCGTGATGATCGGAATGATGGCACTGGGGAAGTGCCACAAGAAAATCATGATCACCAGGCTGACGATGATCAGTTCTTCAATGAGCGTGTGCTTCAGGTTATCGACTGAGCGGTCGATCAGGTCCGAACGGTCATAGGTGGTGACGATCTTCATCCCCTTCGGAAGTGTGGGCTCAATATCCGTGATCCTTTGCTTCACGCGCTCGATGACTTTCTGCGCGTCCTCGCCAAACCGCATGATGACGACACCACCGACCGCTTCCCCTTGGCCATCCAGTTCACCGACGCCACGCCGCATGTCGGGCCCGAAGGTCACTGTGGCCACGTTCTTCACCAGCACGGGCGTGCCGGTCTGCGGGTTCGACATTACAACGATGTTGCCAATGTCATCGAGCGATTTGATGTAGCCGCGTCCTCGCACCATATACTCGCGACCGGACATCTCGACCAGCCGGGCGCCGACATCGTTGTTGCTCTTCCCAATGGCGTCCACGACCATGTTGATCGGGATCTTGTAGCCCAGCAGCTTGTTGGGATCGATATTGACCTGGTACTGCCGCACGAAGCCGCCCAAGGGCGCCACTTCGGCGACGCCAGGCACCGACTGCAGCGCATAGCGCAAATACCAGTCCTGGTAGCTCCGTATCTTCTCAATGCTGTATTGCCCGGTGGTATCGACCAGCGCGTACTGATAGACCCAACCAACGGCGGTCGCATCCTTCGCTAACTCCACCTCCACACCTTTCGGCAAGCGTGGGACCACGGAATTCAGATACTCAAGCGTTCGCGAGCGTGCCCAGTAAATGTCCGTGCCTTCCTCAAAGATGATGTAGACGTAGGAGTACCCGAAATCCGAGAAGCCGCGGATGTCCTTCACCTTGGGCAAGCCCAGCAACGCCGAGGTGATCGGATACGTGACCTGATCTTCCATGATGTCGGGGCTGCGGTCCCACTTGGAATACACAATCACCTGCGTGTCCGACAGGTCGGGAATCGCATCCAGCTTCGTGTTCTTCATCGAATGCCAGCCAACGAGCACGCCCACGCCGATGAAGAGAAGAACGAGGAATTTGTTCTTCGCACAGATATCGATAATTCGGTTAATCATTGCGATCGGGCCTCCGCCAGCACTTCAGGCAGGCTCCGCAAAACGCCACCGTTCTGGGCCACGAATGTCTTCTGCTGCTTTTCGGTCGCTGAACGCGAATGTGCCGGGCGAGCAGCGATCGAAGGCCAACTGTTCCGCGTGCTTGGATTCATCCATTTTGGACATGTCGTGTTCGCAGGCGATCACGCGGCTATCCTCGACAAACCACGCCCCTTCTGGGCTTACCATCTTTCCCGTGGGATAGTCCGTCACTTCGATCAGCCGCAGGGGCTTCTTCTCCTGTCGTGCCTCGGTAACCGCACAGTGCGCACAGCAAACGTTGCGCCGCCTCCCGCCGACTTCCGCCACTACATGGGCTTTCGGATTGATGTGGCGCTGGCAGAATCCGCATTCCATCTGCGAGCGGCGGTCCATCAGCAAGTAGCCGCCGGCGAACAAGCCTGCGACTACGATCAGGACGATTGCTGAATAGATGGAAGCTCTCTTTGCCATAGCGAATCTCCTTAGTGCTGCATCCCGGCCATTGCGCTCTTCAGACGGCTCTCGGAATCAATCAGGAAGTTCCCAGAGGTCACGATGGTCTCTCCTGCGTTCAGGCCAGACAGAACGACCACGTTGCCTTCGAGCTTCGCGCCCATCTGGATCACGCGCGGTTCGAACACGCCGCCATCGTGGACGACAAACACGTACTGCCTGTCTCCGGAATCCATGATTGCTTCCTGGGGTACGACAATCTGCTTGCCGTAGTTGATCTTCAACTGCACATTGGCGAACATCTGTGGCTTCAAGTCGAAATTCGGGTTCGCAAACTCGATGCGCGCTTTTACCGTGTGGGAGACGGGATCGACAGTCGGGTAGATGTAGGTGATTTTCCCGGTGTAGGTCTTGCCGGCGTAATAGCTCAGTTGCATGTCCGCCGTCTGGCCCACCTTCACAAACGGCACCTCGTACTCGTACACGTCTGCATTCACCCAGATTGTTGATAGATCGCTGATGTCATACAGATCCATATCCGGGGTGACGGCGGTTTGCGGAAAGGCCTTGCGGTCGGTCACGAAGCCACTGACGGGTGAGTAGAAAGTCAAAGTTTTCGTGACCTCGCCGGTTTCATCGAGCTTCTTGATTTGCTCGTCGCTGATGTCCCACAGTTTGAGGCGTTCACGCGTCGAACGCAGCAGCGACTGCGATCCCTGCGCAACGTCGGGGAATTGCGAGGCGCCCATCTCCTTCGCGCCGCGCTTGGCGATCAGGTATTCCTCTTCGGTGGCCACAAGGTCCGGGCTGTAGAGCGTGAATAGCGGTTGGCCCTTCTTGACGAGTTGCCCGATGAAATCGACGTAACTCTTGTCGATGTACCCGGTGACCTTCACATGGATATGCGCAAGCTTCGTCTCATCGCTTGTGAGCTGACCAGTTGTGCGCACGGTGCGCACCAGAGACTGCCGCTCGACAGTCGCAGTCCTTACGCCGATCAGTTGCTGCTTCTCCGGCGATTTGACGTGCCAGCGGGCATCTGCCGTTACTGCGACTGAGGCCGTTCATGCACGGGCATCCCGGCGTCGACTTGTAGCCGGTCATCGGTCATACCACGAGGATCTTCCGTTCTCCACTGCACCTCTGAGAAGTGTTGTCCTCCGCGTATTGAGGCACGAGGTCCATTCCGTCCGGCGCTTTTCCGGGTTTGTTGTAGTGATGCTGCGGGCTCATCGCGTCATACCAATAGAGAACCTTGCGTTCGCTTCCGCGTTGCGGTCGTCTGCGAAGCGGCTGTTGGCCTTGGAAGAGGCTGAAACCCTTCCGCCGAAAGTCACTCCTACCGCCAACGCGACTGCTGCGACCAGTGCCGAAATTCGTAGAACTTTGTAAAACATTGCTTTACTCCCCTCCCGGCGGGTGCTGGTTGCCCGGTTGCGCGGCCGTCGAAGTCAGGTCCACGCCCACCATGCTCTCCATGCGCGCCAACGAAGATTGGTAATTCGCGAGCTCGCGGTAATAGTCGATTTCATAATTCAGAACTGTCGAAAAATTTCCCAGAACGCTGAGGAAATCCACTGTGCCAACCTGGTAGGCAGACATCGAGGACTCCAGTGCCAACGACGATTGCGGCACCACGCCCTGAGAGAACAACCGCAAAAGTTCATCCGAAGCCTTGGCCGCCAGGTATTGCTGTTTGAGTTCGAAATTCAGCTCGTTCTTCCGATTGTCGCGGCTGCTCTCGGCGGAGAGCCGCTCTTCGGTGGCCTGCCTCACTTCCTCGCGTTGTTTGCTCTTGTAGAAGACCGGGACGTTGATGGTGAACGTCATCCCGTGCATGTCGGGCAGCATCGGGCGCTGCTGATACATGAACCCGACGCTCAAATCCGGGTAATAGTCCTTCTGCGCCAAGTTCACTGCGAGTTGGTTGCGCTCAATCATCTGCTCCTCGCGGTGAAGGCCGGGATCATTCTGCCGCGCCAGCCTGTACAGATCGTCAAGCGAGTAGTTCAGAGGCGACCGCTCGATATTTTCGGCTGGCGGGAGTGGCGCTTCAGGACTGCGCGCCAGCAGCGTGTTCAGGCGTGCCTGCGAAGTATTTCGTTGCTGTTGCAGCACCGTGAGCCGCTGCAGTAGTAATGAAATCTCGACTTGCGATCGGAGAACGTCCTGCTGAATGCCTTTGCCAACCCGATAACGGGCTTCGGCGATCTGGGACAACTTCGTCAACAACTCCTTGTCCTTCAGAGTGGTCTGAATCGCTTTGTCATAGAACCAGTATTCGAAATAGGCTGTCTTCACGTCCGCGGTTACGCGCCGGCGAACCGCCTCCAGGTCCGAAGACCCGGCATCGGCCTCTTTTGAGGCAATCTCGCCGCGTAGTTTCAGTTTGCCGGGGTAGAGCAGTTGCTGGCTGGCCGTAACGGCACGGTAGCTGGAAGGGTCGCCCGATTGCACGCTGAACGGCGTGATATTTCCCGCCCATCCGATCCCAACCATAGGGTCAGGCAGTGTCTTGGCTTGTGGCACCCGCCGCCGCTGCGCTTCGACACGTATGCAAAGCGCTCTGAATCGCCGGATTCTTTTGCAGCGCTTCGCGAACCAGATCTTCGAGGCTGACGGGGGACGGGTCCCGCAGTTTGGGTGGTGGTATCGGCCTGAGCTGCTTGGACCGCGTGACCGGAACCTGAACCTGTTGTGCGGCACCGAGGCCCGGCCATAAACAGCCGAACGATAGCAGAGTGACTATTTTCCTGATCATAAGAATGTTCTCTTTTGCTCAGACGACGCTGAAAATGCGTGTTTAAACCTTAGGCAATTACGCCTAAGAAGGATGAGCAAAAGGGACAGTGCTAGATCAGGAAAGTGCAGAAAACGGACTGGAGGGAGGGGCACGTGCTCGGCCGAGCGGATCGGGCGGTTCGGCGTTTAGTCAGAACTGCGGGGACATCCAGAACCGAGGCGGTGAATGTTGGAGCCACATAGCCACTGAAGCCTGGAACCTGCGCTGTTGAAGCGGGAGTCGGTCTGGCAGCAGAGACTCGGCAGCAGGAGTTATTTGCGGGTGCTTCTTGAATAGTAACCGAAGGCGCATGCGCGCTCATCATCGGGCAATGGGGTGTGCAATGCTCGACCCCCGTCATTTGCCACCAGCACGAGCCCAACGCCGACAATGGCATTGCCAGCAAAATCAGTGTGAGCTCTAAGGCGACGAGTTTGAACCGCCAGGTCATGTCTTTAAGAAGGATACTACTTGCCGATGCCCCGTTGACATGTGATGGGAATCACATCCCTGAGTCGGTGTCGTCACAGCGCCCATGCTGGTGACGGGGCGCCTTAGCTGGAAACCCGAAAGCCGGATCACGAAGGGAGGGGTGCGCGATTGGGAGGGCGGCGTTGCTTCTGCTTAATTGTTGATGTTATATATATAACATTAAAGAAATGAGTGTACCCGTCTCCAAGGAAGTTCCGTGGCTGTTGCTCGTCTTCCGTCTTCCTGCTCGGAGCGCCAGTCAGCGTGTTCAGATCTGGCGAAAGCTCCAACGTTACGGAATGCTCGCTCTCCGAAGCTCGGGCTACGTTCTTCCCAATACCGCCGCAAACCAGGAGCGGATGGAGTGGCTCGCCACCGCGATTCGCACCTATAAAGGACAGGCCTCGGTCGTTCAAGTGCAAGGCTTCGATGATCTGCCTGCGGAGCGCCTAAAACAGCTTTTCGTCGAGGCACGATCGCGTGATTATCAGAAGCTTCTGCACGAGGCGAAGAAGGTTCTTGCACTTTCTCCCTCACGAAAACCTGGCGGGCGCCTGAATCGAATTCGCCGCCGATTCCTTGAACTTCAAGATATCGACTTCTTCGGGACCCCGTGGCGCATCAAAGTTGAGAACCTGCTGGCTCAAGCCGACAACGCCGACGCCCAATCGGCTGGGCACAAGGCCAGCAGGAAGTCTGGCGAGTACGTCAACCGCGTGTGGATGACCCGCCCGCGGCCGGGCATAGATCGGGTTTCATCGGCGTGGCTCGTTCGTCGTTTTATCGACCCGAAAGCTCGCTTCGTCTTCGGTACTGAGCCCAGCGCCCACGCCGATGCGATCCCCTTCGACATGTTTTGCCCGCATGGCTTTGGTCATCGGGGAGAAGACTGCACATTCGAGACTCTATGCAAAGAGTTCTCGATCCGTGACGGCCGGGTGAAGCGCATCGCGCAGATCATTCACGATGCCGATCTCGGCGACGAGAAGTTCGGCCGGGTGGAGGGACAGGGTTTGGACAAGGTGCTGAATGGTTGGGCTAAACAAGACTTACCGGATGATGATCTTCTGCAGCGAGGAATGGACCTGACTGAGGGGCTGTATGACTCATTGGCATGAGGTCGGCAAGCCATGAAATGGATTACACGACGCAACATCAAGGTGGATCGGGTCGCTTGTCCGTGGCTGATTCATCGCTTTGTTGACCCGGATGCCCAATTCTTGTTCGTGGACGAAAGTCAACTGCTGGAGTCCGCCAACCGTGAGGAGGCGATTCCGTTCGATGCACCTCGAATTTCTGAGGTCAAGCTCAATCACAGAGGTGAACGCTGCACCTTCGAGGCGATCGTTGAAGACTTTCAGTTGCACGATCCAGCTCTGAACCGGCTCGCTCTAATCGTTCGTGCGGCAGACGTCAGAGGACAGGAACACGCCGCGAGCGAAGGCATCGGGTTGCGAGCCCTGGCCGAAGGGTTCTCTGCCATGGGCTTATCCGATGAAGAACGCCTTGCGCGGCAGTTCCCGGTATATGACGCGCTCTACGAATACGCGCGCACGAAGAACCCATAGCGAAGGATACGAGCTATGAGTAATAACCGAGACCGGTTCCTGATTTACGGGGCGGCGCTGCTGCGCTCCATGGGGATCGGACTGCTCGGGGTATTGCTGGGCATTGTGCTGTTTCGCGCAGGAGCGTCATCGCTGAGAATCGGTTTGGTCATTGCCACGGGGATCGCGGGAGGTGCAGCAGCGACAACCGTCATCACTTTCTACGGGGACATGCTGGGACGGCGCCGGGCGCTCACGGTCCTTTCGTTGCTTGCCGCGCTCGGCGGAATCGGCTTGGCGCTTATGCCCGGCTTCTCCGCGCTGCTTGCCATTGCATTTGTGGGAATGCTCAACGGAACGGGAACCGATCGGGGCGCGGTTTTTGTCCTGGAACAGGCGGTCCTGCCGGGATTGGTGTCCGACTCGCATCGAACCTGGGCGCTTTCCTGGTACAACGTCGTTCTCGACGGCGGCAGCGCCGTAGGGGCGCTCGCGGCGGGATTGCCTTTCTTGTTGCAGCGCTGGCTGGCACTGGATCGCGCGCCGTCCTACGCAAGCATTTTTTTCGGATACGCCATGCTCAACCTGCTGAGCGGAATCTTGTACCTGTTCATGTCGCAACAAGTAGAGGTGGCACAGACAGCGCGACGGCAGGCGCTGCCATCAGTTTCTCCGCAGACCAAGGGCATTGTATTCAAGCTGGCCGCTTTGTTCTCGCTGGATAGCCTGGGTGGTGGGTTCCTCACCGACGCACTTGTCGCCTACTGGTTCTTCCGCCGGTTTGGCGTTCCGGAGCATAGTTTGGGCCTTCTCTTCTTTGCGGTTCACCTGCTGAATGCTGGTTCTCATCTAGGCGCAGCCTGGCTGGCGAAACAATTTGGTCTGCTGAATACCATGGTGTTTACGCATCTGCCGTCCAGCCTCTTCCTGATGGCCGCGGCCCTCGCGCCCTCCTTCCGTCTGGCGATTCTGTTCTTCTTACTGCGGGAAGCTCTGGTTGAAATGGACGTGCCCACGCGGCAGTCCTACGTCGCGGCAGTCGTCCGGCCTGAGGAGCGCACCTTTGCCAGCGGCATCACGAATCTGGCCAGAAATGTTTGCTGGGCCGTCGGTTCTTCCCTGGCGGGAGTGTCCATGCAGGGCATCGCGTTCTCTGCTCCTCTGCTTGCAGGAGGAGGCTTGAAGATCGGCTATGACGTTCTTCTCTGGCGTGCGTTTCGACACCTCCAACCACCGGAGGAGCATCGCCGTCCGCCCGAGTAACGGGCAAATCGTAGGTTATTCCGGGACGGAGGCGGCTTCCAGGAAACGCATCGTAGGGCACTCCCCCTGAAACGTCCGGAGCGCGCAGCCCTCTGAATCGTACCCGCCAAAAACGCATCCGACGGTCCATCCCCGCACGCCGACTGAAACCGTCGCCTGTTTGTAAATATACCTTGACACGTATATACCAGATAGAGTATATAAAGAGCGTGGAATCCGTTTTCGAAATCATTGCCGAGCCGAACCGCCGGGCGATCCTGAGCCTCCTAGTCTCGTCCCAGCAGTCGGTGGGAGAGATCGAGCGTCAGCTTCGTATGTCGCAGCCGACCGTGTCCAAGCACCTGCGCGTGCTGCGCGAGGCCGGTTTCGTGGAATCCACCGTGGACGCACAGCGCCGTCTCTACCGGCTGAAACCGGAACCATTTCAGGAGGTTGATGACTGGCTGGCTCAGTTCCGTCGGTTCTGGTCCGTTCACATCGATGCTCTCGAACGCCACCTCGACCGCATGAATCAGTCAACACCGACGAAAAACAAGACAAACGAGAAGGCGACGCGGCCCAAACCGCGACATAACAAAGGAGAAACGAAATGAGAATCAAAGTGACCAGCATATATGTGGACAACCAGGACAAAGCCCTGCGCTTCTATACGGACGTGCTGGGCTTGGCCAAGAAGACCGATTTCAGTCAGGGCCCCTATCGCTGGCTGACCGTGGCCTCGCCCGAGCAGCCGGACGGCACTGAGCTGCAGCTGGCGCTGAACAACAATCCCGCAGCCAAAGCGTATCAGCAGGCGATTTTCCAACAGAACCAGCCCGCGATCATGTTCTTCACCGACGACCTAAAGGGCGACTACGAGCGGATTAAGGGCCACGGCGCTGAGTTCACCATGCCGCCCACCGACGTGACCGGCTCGACCATTGCGATGCTGAAAGACACCTGCGGCAACATCATTCAGCTCACCCAGCTGGCACACTATTCGCACTAAGGAGAATGAAGATGGCCGCTCGCGCGGAGTACACACCCGGTCCCGCCTTCGGGGCTCAGGTACGAAAGGACCGGGGACAAAACGGTGAAGAGAAGTGGACGCTCATTCTCGTCCGGGAACTGCGCCACTCGCCGGAGAAAGTCTGGCAGGCTCTTACCGACCCAGCGCATCTGCGCGAGTGGGCTCCCTTCGACGTTGATGGGAGCCTGGGTACAGTTGGCAACACGGTGAAGCTGACCACGGTGGGAGCGCCCGTGCCGCGCGTTACCGAAACGATAGTGACGAGAGCCGACGCTCCCGAGGTGCTTGAGTACACCTGGGGTGGCTTCGATATGCGGTGGGAACTCCAAGCCTCCGGTGGCGGCACGCGCCTGACGCTGTGGACCAACATCGGACACCGCTTCATCGCCATGGGTGCAGCCGGGTGGCACATTTGTTTCGATGTTCTGGATCGCCTTCTCAGCGGAACTCCCATCGGACGCATGGTCGGCCCCGAGGCCATGAAGTTCGGCGGCTGGCAGCGGCTGCACGCGGAGTACGCCAAGCAGTTCGGCGTTGAACTGCTCAACTGGCCCCCTCAGGCCCCAAAGCGTTGAAGCGTGGGAGTAAGAAGGAGGAAGGGCCCGGGCGTTATTGAGTCACTGTATCGGAGCTGATCAACCAGCTTCCAGCCCTAAACAGGCGAAGTTAGGCGTGAGGAAACATCATGTCAAAGAACGGTGGCATCATCGGGGTATCAGATCATAGTGGTTGGGCGGTGCTGGTGACGGTGACCCGCGACGGGACGCTGCTTGACCGCCGCCGAGTGAAGCTCGTCGATGACGGCCTGCCCAAGATTCCGCACCACAGCGAAGGCCAGCGCCTCCCGCTCGATCAGGCCGTGGAGTTAGTAGAGCGCGTGCGCCTGTCGGCGGAAAAGCACGCGGTGTTTGCGTTGGACTCTGTAACGAAGGCGGTGCCGCGTATCCTTGGTATCGCCCTTCGCAAGTGCCCACCGCTTCCACCCACCATTGCCGAGCGAATCACCGACTACCGTGCGCAGAACGTTGCCGATTGGGTGATGTACCGCAAGGCCCTGGCCTCCGCGGCCGAGGCACGGGGCTGGCCCATCCACTGGTACGACGCGAAAACCGTATTGGATGCGGCGCGTCAGGTGTTGCGTATAGAGAACCTCGACGCTCACTTCCTCCAGGTGCGGACGGCCATCGGCCCGCCCTGGAACCACGATCACAAGCTCGCAATGTCGGCGGCCATAGTCACAGCGAGCGCGGCTATGGAGTAAGCAACGGAACCATCGTTTCTGAACATTAAGGACAAACTATGTCAAAAATAACGCTTTCAAAAAAGCAAAGTGCAGACCTGATCGAAACATTGCAAGCCCGTTTTGAGAAAAACATGAACCGCCACAAAGGTCTTGAATGGGCCCCAGTGCAAGCAAAGCTGGAAGCTCACACTGAAAAACTGTGGTCGCTGAATGAAATGGAAAGAACTGGCGGCGAACCGGATATTGTTGCTCACGACAAAAAGACGGGCGAAACCGTTTTCTATGATTGTTCAGAGGAAAGTCCGAAAGGCCGCAGAAGTCTCTGCTACGACCCCGAAGCGCTGGAGTCAAGGAAAGAAAATAAACCAAAAGGGAATGCTATCGGTATGGCGGCGGCCATGGGCATTGAGCTCTTAACCGAAGAACAATATCGAGAGTTGCAGAAACTCGGAACTTTCGATGCGAAAACCTCGAGCTGGGTGAAAACACCTTCTGCGATCAGAAAGCTCGGCGGCGCCCTCTTTTGTGATCGCCGCTTCGACACTGTTTTCCTATACCACAACGGCGCGGAATCTTACTACGCCGCCAGGGCCTTCCGTGGATCGCTAAGGGTCTAGATTTGTCTTGAATTGTTCGGCCACCTGGCGCCCCTCGAGCCTTGCTTTAAGTGAGGCATCGCACAGAGGCAGAGTCTGGGGCTCTCGACCTTTTTCTGGTGCCGCCTGCTTGCACTTGACATTCTAGTGTAGTCAGCAGAGACTGATCCCGTGCAGAGTCCACTTGGATGTCTAGTAAAGACAAGAAGCCCCATCGAGTGTTTCAAGGAACGCTGGATTTGATCGTCCTGCACAATTTAGCGGCGATTGGACCCCAGCACGCCTACCAGATCGCGACGCGCCTCCAGCAAATCTCCGACGGGCTGCGCAACCTGAACCAGGGCACGCTTTATCCCGCCCTGGTAAGGCTCGAGCAATACGGTTGGATCAAGGGTAGTTGGAGCAAAACGGAGAGTGGTCGTGAGGCGAGATTCTATGCAATCACTGTCGTCGGACAGAAAGCATTGCGCGCCGAGACCAAGCATTGGAGACGGACGTCGCAGGTGATTGAGCGCCTGCTGGTGGAAGGAACCCGCGCGTGATCAAACATCTATCACGAGCCGTTGCGAAGTTTCGGGGCCTCTTCAGAAACAGCAAGGTCGAAGAGGAGCTAGCGAAGGAAATCGCGACGCATCTGCTGTATCTCGAAGACGAGTTTCTTCGTCGGGGTCTGTCACCGATTGAAGCCCACCGGCAGGCTAGGATCGCTTGTGGCGGCGTGGAGCAGGTCATGCAGGCACATCGCGAGGAACGTTCTTTTCGCTGGCTGTCTCAAAGTCTGCAGGATATTCGGCACGCAGGCCGTTCGCTGCTCCGTTCGCCGGGCTTCAGCGTAGCCGCAATTCTGACGCTTGCTTTAGGAATTGGCGCGAACACAGCCGTCTTTTCCGTCGTCAACACCGTGCTGCTAAAGCCCCTCAGCTATCCGGACCCTGATCGCATCGTCCAATTCCGGTTGAAATCAACGGATGGATCAGTACCGGGAGCATCGATTCCCGATCTTCGTTTTTGGCTGCAGCACGCCGAGGCAGTTGACGATATCTCGGCGTACGATCTTGGCCAAGGCGTGCTCGGCCTGACCAGCGCCATACCGGAACAGGTTCACGGAATCCACGTCACTGCCAACTACTTCCGTCTGTTCGGTGCGCCGCTTGTGCTTGGACGGGCGTTCAGTGCGGATGAGGACCGGGCAGGATCAGCCGAGGTTGTCGTCCTGAGCTACGGGCTGTGGAAACGAAGATTCGGCGGAGATCCGCAGATAGTCGGCAAGGCAATCTCGCTGGAAAAAGAGCCGTACACCGTGGTTGGTGTCACGGGCGAGAGCTTTCGCACCGATCCGGAAGCGGATTTGTGGATTCCGTTCCAGATCAATCTGAGCAGTGACAACCAACTGCATTCCTTCGGAGTAGCCGCGCGTCTGAAACCGGGGCTCTCATTGTCTCAGGCAAATGCGCAGTTGAGATTGGCCTCGCAAGCCGCACAGCGCCAGGGCTTGCTGCCCGACCCTGAATACGCCTTTGTGCTGGAACTGTTCCGCGATGACATTGTCAGAGATGCGCGAGCATCGCTGTTGTTAATGCAGGCTGCTGTGGGTCTGGTGCTGCTGATCGCTTGCGCGAACGTCGCGAATTTGTTGCTTGGTCGCGCGACCGTTCGCCAGCGCGAGTTCGCAATTCGCGCCGCCATAGGGGCAGGTCGAGGACGGCTGCTTCGCCAGTTTGCGACCGAGAGCGTGCTGCTGTCTACATGCGGCGGTGGAGTCGGTCTGGTGATCGGATCACTCGGCGTCCACGCACTGCTTTCGATAAGTCCTGGCAACATTCCGCGCATTGGCGCGGGGGGTGCTGCAGTAGGACTTGACTGGCGCGTACTGGCGTTCACACTCGGGATCTCGTTGTTGGTTGGCATTGTCTTCGGAATTGTTCCGGCACTGCGGGTATGCGGCCCATCCCTGAACCAATCACTCAACGAAGGGAACCAGCGGCTGGGATCCGGTTCAAGCCACAGCAAGATGCGGTCTCTGATTGTCTTAAGCGAGGTTGCCCTGTCGGTTGTACTGCTGATTGGGGCGGCGCTGCTCATACGCACCTTCGTCGCCTTGCGGGGCGTGAATCCGGGCTTCGACCGGCATAACGTGCTTCTTATGGAAATGTCGTTGCACGGATCTCAATTCGCAACCACAGCCAATGTCGCGCGTCTGGTTGAGGACGCTCGACAGCGGCTGGCAGGCATTGCCGGAGTTGAAATTGCAGCCGCGACTTGCAGCCCGCCGTTTGCCAACAGGATGGGTTTGCCCTTCGCCGTAATCGGAACTCCGTCCGGCAATTCGGGCAGTCGCGGCGATGCGGAATGGATGTCGGTATCGCCGGGCTACTTCGCGGTTCTGAAGATCGCCGTCTTTCGTGGTCGAGATTTCCATGAACAAGACGGAAAAGGCGCGCCAGGTGTCGTGCTGATCAATGAGACGATGGCCAAACGCTATTGGGCAGGCCAGGATCCAATCGGTCAGACCATTGAAATCGGTCGAGGCATTGGACCCGATTTTGCAGACAGACCACGCCAGATCATCGGCATTGTCGCCGACACGCGCGAGCACGATTTGAGTCAACCAGCTGAGTCCACGATGGTCATCCCGTTGGCGCAAGAACCGGATGGCATGACGCGTCTCGGGTTACAGTTTGGCCCGATCTTCTGGCTCATCCGTACCCGCCTTGAGCCACAGCAGGTGGGTGTGAACGTCTCTGAGCAGTTGCGAGAAGCGAGCGGAGGCTTGCCCGCGGGACAGGTTCGCACCATGGACGAGATCCTGTCCGACTCGATCGCCAGGCAGAACTTCAGCATGCTTCTGCTTGGTGTCTTCGCAATGGCAGCGCTGGCGCTCTCTGCGGTTGGGATCTACGGTGTAATGGCTTATTCCGTGGCTCAGCGCACCCATGAGATTGGCGTACGCATGGCTCTTGGGGCTGACCGAGCGCGTATCCGCAATCTTGTCGTTGGGAAAGGTATGTTGACGGCGGGCCTCGGAGTCATTGTGGGATTGGCCGCGGCGGCTTTCCTGGCCCGTTTCCTGGCCGGGTTTCTTTTCGGCGTCCGACCTTGGGATCCGATGGTCTTTATTGCAGTCCCGGTCTTGTTGGCCCTGGTTGCGCTATTTGCTCTATCGATTCCGGCACGTCGGGCGGCACGCTTGGACCCGATAGAGGCGCTACGGGTTGAATGAAACTTGCGGTTCAGGTCGCTTCAACTCGATGGCAATGGACTCACTCGGCATCGCACACAGGCGGCTTACGTCGTGGCCTGAACTCGATAGCGAACAAATAGCGAATAATGTTAGGATGTTGCCGTGGACGAAGGCCACAAACCAGTTCTCGGAATCATGGCTGCAATTCCGGCCACCCGGAAACTGTCCCAGCACGACGGTATCGGACGCCACGCGTGAGCCCTCTCCAAGCCCCCAATCTCCGGCAGCTTCGCCGCTACGCGATTGCGCGCAGCCTTTTCAAGGCCGCCAGCCTGCCGCGGGCCATGGCGCGCCTGGGTTTTGTCCAGGCCGACCCGATGCGGGCGCCCGCTCGCGCCCAGGATCTGATCCTGGCGCAGCGCGTTAAGGACTATCGCGCCGGCGAGCTGGAGCGCCGCTACCCGCGCCTGGCGATCGAAGAGGCCTTCTTCATCAACTACGGTTTCCTGCCGCGCCAGACCCTGGCCTTGCTTCATCCGCGCGGCGCGCCGCGCGCCTGGGACGCGTGGGACGCCACGATGCAGGCGCGCGCCCAGGACGTGCTGGCCTTTGTGCGCCAGCATGGTCGCACTCTCCCCAAGGACGTGCAGGCGCATTTCGACCATGGCCGCATGAAGCGCTGGGGCGGCGACCTGAATGTCAGCAAGCATCTGCTGGAGGGCCTGCACTATCGCGGGCTGCTGCGCGTGGCGCGGCGCGAGGCCGGCACCCGGGTCTACCAGGCGATCGAGCGCCCGCCGCAGGACGACAGCCCCGAGGCCCGGCTGGCGCGCGCCGGCCAGTTGCTCGACATCGTGGTGCAGCTCTACGCGCCGCTGCCTGCGGCCACCCTGGGCTATCTGTGCGGACTGCTGCGCTATGGAGTGCCGCACCTTGCCGCCGAGGTGCGGCAGATCCAGGAGCACGCCAAATCCCGCTATGCCCATGCCCAGGTCGACGGCCTGCTGTGGTTCTGGCCGCAGGGCGAGAACCCCGTGGCTGCCCGGCACCAGGTCGACGACCGGCTGCGCTTCCTCGCGCCCTTCGACCCCGTGGTCTGGGACCGTCGGCGCTTCCAGTTGTTCTGGGGATGGGAATACAAGCTGGAGGCCTATGTGCCCGCCCACAAGCGCCGCATGGGCCATTACGCGATGCCCATGCTATGGGGCGAGCAAATCCTGGGCTGGGCCAATCTGAAGGTGATCGATGGCCGGCTGCAGCACGAGCTGGGCTTCGCCGGCCCTAGGCCACGCGGCGGCGCCTTTCAGCTGGCGCTGGACGAGGCCTTGCAGCAGATGCAGGAGTTTCTGGAACTCTAGTACTCCTACTAAGTGTGCGACCTGCGAACATCCCCACTCCATCCAAAACCGGGCTGGAGTGGGCCACCCGCGGCGTGATCAGGAAATAGGACTTGACTCCAGTAGTCGGAGTCCGATATAACGGAATCCGACTATGAAGGAAGATTTCGATCAATTCCTGCCTCTTTCCCCTGCCGCGCTGCATATCCTGCTCGCACTCGCAAGTGAAGATCGTCATGGATATGGGATCATGCGGGAGGTGGCCCGTCAGTCGGACGGCCGCTACAAGTTGGGTCCCGGCACGTTGTACGACAATCTGCAAAGACTGCTCGATCAAGGCATCGTGGAAGAGCGCGCTCCCCGCTCCGACGACGACGATCCCAGGCGCCGTTATTATCGCCTGTCCCGCTTTGGCCGTGGACTCTTGGATCGGGAGATTACGAGACTCGAAGGCGTGGTCCGCGAAGCCAGACTACATATCAAAATCCGTCCCGAGAGGGCATGATGACCCGCACCTTGTATCGTTGGCTCATTGGCTTACATCCACCCGCCTTCCGCCTGCGGTTTGAGCAAGAACTTCTTTGGATATTCGACGAATCCAGCGACGCATCAGGCGCGGTGCCGCTCCTCTATGACGCCGTCATCTCCCTGCTGCGGCAGTGGCTCGTGCGGTCGGGAATGTGGAAGTGGGTACTCGGGGGGATCGCCGGCGTCGTGCCGCTCCTTATCGGATTTGGAAGCTTTTTATTCGACTGGCATATGCACCCGTAACTCAGATGCCTCGTAATGAGTGTGTAGGTTCATCCCCGCACATAGCGCCGAACTGTGAGTCGGTCATTTCTTATGAGGAGGTCGGGCACATGAGAAAGTGGGTTCGGAGAATCTCGTTCGTAGTTCTGACTCTGCTGGTGCTGGCCCTTCTGGGGGGCTTTGCCTATGAACAGATCGGGCGAGCCAGGGATGCCAGTCAACTGCCTCCACGAGTTGGACAAGCGGTTGACGTTGGTGGACGCACTCTGAACCTCTACTGCTCGGGTCAGGGTACTCCGACCGTGATTTTCGAAGGAGGAGGCAACGAGCCCGGTTACGCCGCGTCGTCGCTGCAGTCCAAGATCGCTGCGTTCACCCGCGCGTGTTGGTACGACCGCGCTGGAGTGGGTTGGAGTGATCCCCCATCGTCTCCACGAACGAGTGCCAGTGTTGCGAGCGACCTGCACGAAACGCTACGGCACGCTGGAGTGCTGCCACCCTACGTGATGGTCGGTGGGTCGGTGGGTGGCGAATACATCCGCGTTTACACGGGCCGTTATCCTGCCGACGTAGCAGGTCTGGTCTTAGTTGATTCGACGGTTCCAGACCAACATGAACCTGACTTCCTGCTCTCTCCGATGAATCGCCTACCAGGCCGGACGAGACACCTGATTTGTATCGCCCTGCCGGCAATGACACGATTTGGCATAATTCGGTTCGTGGCGAGCAGAGAACGTCGCCCATTTTCATATGGTACAGAGCAAGCCAAGATATTAGCTACGCTCGAAGCACAGCCGAAGGCGTTTGAGACAGACGCCGAGCAGGCCTGTGCAGCAACCGACGGGGGCAGAATCGTTCCGAGAGAAGGCGGCGGAAACCCCGATATCGACAACGCTGCACGGAACGCTGGCAGCTTGGGTGACCGCCCACTTTTCGTGCTGACCGCCGGGCGGTACTGGGCTCCTCCCGGTTTCGAAAAGGAAGCAGCGGAGTATCACGAGATTTGGGTTCATCAGCTACAGGCAAGCCTAGTGCGCTTGTCAACACGTGGTCGGCAAGTAATCGTGGATGCGGACCACGACATGGCGGAAGCGCCCGAAGCAGTAGTCACCGCGGCGCGGCAGGTAGTCGACCAAGTACGCAGCAAGAAATGACTCACCGTTCGGCCAAGCCTGGTAGCAGGAAGAACCGGAGAACAGCAAAGAGCGAGGACGACAGGGAATGCCGTCCTCGCACGCAGGTCAACTTACCCTCCATTGGGTCCGTTGTGGCAGTCGTAGCAGTTGAATTGATGGAGCGCAGGGAAGGTTTTCACTCTCCCGTCTTCCAGAGTGAACGTTCTTTGTACTTTTGCCTGCGACAGGAATGATCCGTTGTATTTCAATCCGTGACAATAGGCACAGGACTGATATCCGTAGCTGTCGGCGTAATTCCGATGCCCGCCTTCATCGACCCATGATTGTCCTAGAGTGTGCACGCCGTGCGGACCGCCAGTGGGACTGACAGCCACGTTCGTGTGGCAAACCGTGCATTCTGTGATCTTGCCAACGTAGCCCTGCAGCGCGGTCGGGTATACATTGTCGTTCGCTTGCAGGCTGGGATATTCCGCATGCGGCGAGCCATGGCAGCCGGAGCAGAATACCGCACCATGCCCCGAACTGTAGCGATACAGGCTCTTGCCGGTTAGCGGCACGTTCGCATTGGTGGCAAAGGTTAGGTCTTTCGTTTGTCGCCACACTCCCTTGCCAAAGGTTGAGGTGTATCGCAGGCTGTTGTTGTGGCACATCTGGCACGAGGGCACGTCGAGCCATCCGGTGCGAGTGGGGTCTCCAACCCTGGTGAGATTGCCGTGGCAAGCGGAGCAGAGCTGCGTGTTCATCGCGCCGCGCTTGCATAATGTGACGGGACCGGGGTGGCACAGGTAGCACGAATTGAGATCGCTGGTCGCGCTGTTCACGTCGAGAGTTTTGCCGGTGACTAGAAGAATCTGTGCTCCGTGCAGCGTGTGCATGTCGGTGGTAAGCGGTTTTACACCGGAGAGACCCGGCAGGCCGAGCGCATTGTCGCTGTGACAGGCGGCGCAGAGCACGGGAGTTCCTGAAGTCGCGGTCTGGTACAAGCTTGACTGGTAAGTCCAACCATTGGTCTGCAGTTGGGTGAGGTACTGCGAAATCGGCCAGCGATCGTCGTGCTTCTTGAGGATATTCAGCTTCGTATCCTTTGCTGGATCGGAGTTGTTGACCCATCCGCTGGCGGGCATTGCATTCCTGTCGCTGTCCGATGCGTGACAGGTCTTGCAGCTCATTTCGTCACTCACCGAAAGCACGATGCTGGCGGTTGCCAGGAGTTTTCCCGCGGGATCCTTGGCCACCAGTTTGGCCATCGGGAATGGATTGAACTTCGACTTGTCGTCGTAGGGAACGGTGGGGACTCCTACCGCTTCCCAATATCCCTCGGTGGTGTTGTAGGTCATTGGCTGGGGTGTGGTGCCTTGCGTCTTATATCCAGCTAACCCGGTCTCCGGTGGAACGCTGTTCAGGAACAGCAGGCGAGCATAATTCCAGAAATCGGTTTTGGTGGAACTGGAACTGTCGATCGAACCTTTTGTATCTGCGGTTGCCTGGTAGGTGATGGTGACGCCGCTGGTGATGAGGACGGGAGGTTCAGTTCTTTGTATAAGCTGAGCGTGAATCACGTTGTAGGGTGGCAGGACGGAAAAAATGGAGTAATCCTTGCCATCGATGCAGTGCATGCCCAACTCCGTCCATGCCACCAGGGCATAGGTCGATGAAGAGGCAGGTGCGCGTGTAGAAGATGCTCCACCGGTTGGAGTCGCAGGGGGATTGGATCTTTTTGGCAGGTGCGCCAGGGTCTGCCCGCTGGCTGACAAAGCAAACCCACAAATGACGACTGTTAGGCACAGGAATCGTTTCATAACCTGGGGCCTCGTTTTGGGGGATTGAATTCGTTCGTAGAATAGTCCCCGCCACAAAAAGCGTCCGTGACTAGTCGCACTGTGCGGCGTGACAATAATCACCTGGAAACATGGGACGTTCACGGGAGGTTGCAGGCTACGCGGAGCGCAGCTAAATTATTTGCCAGTGTTGGAGCTAAGTTGAAAGGACGCGACCCGATGGAACCTGCCTCTGCATTTATCGACGAGAAGATCAAGGAACTTGCCGACTGGCGCGGGAAGATGCTGGCGAAAGTGCGCACAATCGTGCACGAGGCAGACCCTGAGATCCTCGAAGAGTGGAAGTGGGCCAAGCCGAAATCGCCGGGGACTCCCGTCTGGTCCCGCGGCGGCATCGTCTGCACGGGAGAGACGTACAAGAACGTCGTCAAGATGACCTTTGCCAAGGGAGCCGCGTTGCAGGACCCTAAAGGACTATTCAACTCCAGCCTCGACGGGAATGTCAGGCGCGCCATCGATATCCATGAAGGCGACAAGATCAATGAGGCGGCCTTGAAGGATCTCATCCGCGCTGCCGTGTCGCTCAATCTCAAGGGCCAGAACAAGACAAAGCCCCGACGAAAATCCCCACTCTAAATTTCGCAAAGGACGCGAAATAAAGAACGCGAAATTTAGAATGGGGCACCCAGCCGAGCTGTTAACAATATCTTTGGCAGATCCACGCCCGACGAATTTGGGGTGTACAAAGTTCCGCAGAAGCTAGCGCGCATTCGCCTGCGCGGCAGTTGCCCCTGGAACCGCAATCTTCACCGTGTCAGGCTGCGTCCAGACTGCCTTGCCGCTGGTCAGGTCCAGGCGGTTCATCGTGACTTTCACCTGCCGCTGGTCCACCTCGACGAGCAGGTAGTGATAGTTCACTTCCTTGCTCTGAAAAGGATCGTCCGGGGCCCGCTCAATCGGATAGGCGTGAGCCGCTCCCCCGCCGGAGACGAAATAAGTGACGCCGCCGTGCTCATGGCGCTCGTAATTGTGGACGTGTCCCGAGAAGACCACGATGCGGAAATGAGCGTGAGTCTGGCGCGCCTCCAGCATCTTTGCCAATATCTGTTCAGGGGCGCGCGCCGAGTGCCCTCCGCCCAATGCCTTTGCTTCGGAGGAACTGGTGTAGGGCGGATGGTGGAACATGAGGAACACAAAGTCCACGTCCGCGGGGACATGATCGAGTTTATAGGCCAGCCATTGGCCCTGCGGACCGCCGGCTTCCTCCAAAGAGCTGTCGAGCACCAGAATCAACGCATTGGCCGCGCGCACCGTGTAGAACCGGCTGTTCTTCAAGTCGGGAAAACGCTGAAAATAGTTGCCCAGCGCGACGGCCGCATCACCATGCAGGTCATGGTTGCCCAACGCCGGGAAGATCGGGATTCTCTTCTCGCGCCAGACGCTGGTCTCGCTGTCCCAGACCTTCCAGTCGTTTCCATCGTACCCGTTGTAAACGATGTCTCCCGTGAAGCAGATAAATGCCGGGTTGGCCTCCGCGATGGCCTGCACCAGCGCCACCCGCACCGGGGGATTCGCCGCCTCCGTGTCTTTGGGATCGTGGAAGCGCGTGTCTCCATAGGCCACGAAGCGAAATGGAGTCTTCACCTCGAGCCGCAAATCAATCGTGGATGTCTGCGCGCTCGACTTGCTGGTACAGCCGATCAGCGTGCAGCAGGCGAGCGCGAGCGCTATCGCGGTCGCGATCAAAACGACTGGTGTTGGCGAGAGAAGTGTGCGTCGCGAACTCATAGCAAAGACTCCGCCTCGAATCAGAGTCCTAATTGTCCCACGACCAGCACTTCGAATTGTCTATTCTCGGCCGTGAACGTCCCTGAAAGCTGTCGGAAAGCACAAACCGGTCAGAACATAACGCGAAGCATGAACTGAATCTGCCGCGGCAGCCCGGTCCCGGTGTTGGGGGAAGCGGCGTTGTCGTTGTTGTTGTTGAAGTTGTTTGTGCTGGTGATTTGGCCCAGGTTTCCAGCGGGTTGAAGCACATACGTGCTGCCCTGCTGGACATAGTTAAGCGTTAGGTTGCCGCCGTTCGGGTCTCCCAGTTGTACGTGATTGAAGATGTTAAATGCCTGGATCCCGAACTCGGTGGATACGCGCTCCGTGATTTTGGTGGTTTTCAGCAGCGCCAGATCGATCTGCCATGAGTTCAGCGCGCGAATGATCCCGTTCGGTGCGCTGCCAAACCGGCTGATCAGACCGCACGAGTTGACGCAGATGGGATTGCTGTTGCTGTCAAAACCAGTAATGACTCCTGTCGGATCCAGCGGTGGCGGTGCAAAGGCGGCGGGATTGATGGGTAGGGTATGGTTCGGCTGCAGCCCCCCCGGCAGCATCACAGGCACTCCGGGAACGAGGTCTGGCCTCTGGGTCGTTTGGTCGTTGCCGTCGGGCAATTGTGTGTTCGAGATACCCATCGTGATCGTCAGCGGGTGGCCGGTGTGCCACAGACCAATACTGCTGAGAGCCCAGCCGCCGACGAACTTGTCCATAACTCCATGTTGGTTGAGGAAGCGTTTGCCGGCTCCAAAGGGCAGGTCGTACACGCCATTGGCGGCGATATTCTGGCGAATGTCGAATACGCTCGGCCCCCTGTCACAGGCAAGGCAATTTACGTTCTCCGGCCCATTGGACTCTCCGCCGCCCACCGATCCATCGTTGATGGAATGAGACCAGGTGTAACGGGACTGGAACGACAAGCCCGCGCTAAAGCGGCGTTCCAGGCTCAGACCCAGCGCATTGTAAGAGCTCGAGCCGATATCGGACTTGTAATCCACCGAGCCGTAGGGATCTCCGCCAGGGTAGTACTGGTCGAGTCCACGAGCGCAGTTTCCGTTGATGTCTGGTTTGGTCGTACAGAAGTTAACCCCTCCCCGAGAAAACAATCGCACCCCGTGCGACCCGAGATACTGTGCCGACACCAGAAAATTCGCGGGCAGTTCGTGGTCGATGGTCAGCCCCCAGGTCTCCGCGTAGAGGTCGCGGCGGCCCTGGCGTTGTAAAGCGCGCGGCTGCTGTTGAATGCCCACGGGGAGTCCACTTAAGTCGGGTACGGTCTGCTGATACGCCGGTAACAGGGGTGTGCCCAACCCGCCCGGATCGAGATGTAAGTACGCCGTGTAGCGATCGCTCTCCAGACCGGCATTGAGGTCATCGTTCTGGGCCGCACCGTGATAAATGCCAAAACCCAATCGAAACACGGTTTTTCCATGCAATGCGCTCGGAGCCCATGCCATGCTCACCCGGGGATCGAAATTCTTGTAGTCCGGGTTATATAAAGCGGGATTCTTGGGACACGCCGGCGTGTTAATCGGCGTCGGGTAAGGTCCGTTGGTCGATCCCGATCCCAGGCAGACTCCGTGAAACTGGTTGAAGTCGAAGACGGTGGTTGCATTGTCGGCCTCATGCGCTACTCCGTAGTATTCCCAGCGCAGCCCCAGGTTCAGAGTGAGGGTGGGGGTCACCTTCCACTCATCCTGGAAATAGGGCATGTAGAACGTGCGCCGGAGCTTATGACAGCACCAGGGGGCGGTAAAGTTAATCTGGTAGAGCGTAGCGGTCGTGAAGGCCGTTTCGAGATTGCCGGAATTGTCGGTGAAAGACAGATTGTTGTCGGCGGTCTTGCCCTGGTTCAGCCGAACCCGGCGAATCTCCATGCCAGTTTTGAAGGCATGTCGACCATGCGTCCAAATCAGGTTGTCGATGACTCCGTAGGTGGTTCCCACCTCGATGTCAGCATTGTCATTGTTGAGCCCCACCAAAGTATTGGTGCTGACCGAGAAGGGAAGCGCGCTGGCCTGTGGGTTGTGAAAGGGTGATCGATTGATATAGACCTTGGTTTCATTGAATAAAGTGGGCGTAAAGGTATGCTCCAGCGCCAGCAGGTAGTTTGCCGGATGGTTGATGGTTTGCACCTTGTCGGCGGGAAGACTGGCGCCATTCGGGGCATCCACCAGGCTGATGTCCCGTTGAGCACGTCCATAGAGCAGGTTTCTGTCGTTGATTTTGTAGTCAACCCTTACCAGCCAAGTGTCTTCATGGACAATCGTGGGCGTCGCGGCGGTCACCAGATCGGAGTTAGAGTTCGAGTTCGGATCAATCAGGTTTTGGGAATTCCCCTGCCACGCAAATGCAGTGTCCGGATAGGTGAAGCGTGGGGCGCACCCGTTGATAGTTCCGACGGAGGCTCGCCAGGGAAATCCCTGCATGATGGAGCACATCTGCGGAGAAGTATTCAGAACGTTTTGCAGGAATGAGGTCGCGAGTGCAACGGCTGGTGGGCCGCTCGAGTTGGGGTTGGCGGCCTGTCCACAACAGAAGCCCGACGGCACCAGGAACTGCTGGGTCGTCGACTGTAACTGGCGTAGTCCCTCGTAGTTAATGAAGAAGAAAAGCTTGTCCTTCTTAATCGGCCCACCCAGGGTCATTCCATACTGGCCCATGCGAAACGGGGGAACTGCGGGCAGGCCCTGAAGGTTGTAGTCATTGAAGTTTCGCGCGTCGAAGACGGAATTCCTGAGATAGCCGAACCCTGTGCCGTGCCATTCGTTCGTGCCGGACTTGGTGACCACGTCGATCTGTCCGCCAGCCTGTGTGCCGTACTCCGCGTCATACAAAGCGCTGTTGACGCGATACTCTTGAATCGCATCCTGAGATATCTGCAGGCGGGTTTGTGATTTTTGCGCCTGCTCCTGAATGCCGCCGGCGTCGACCCCATCGAAGGAAAAATTGTTGTCGTCGCGAGCGCGTCCCGCGAAACGGATAGTACGCTGATCGCCGCCGCCATCGTCTTGCGCGAACGGTGCGAGCAGCGTAAAGCTGGCCCAGTCGCGCCCGTTGTTGGGAAGGTCTGAGATCTGATTCGCGTCAATCACTGTCGACGCCTCGGCCGAGCTGCGGTCTGCCGGCCCCGTCGATGCCTTGACCTCGATCTGCTCGGTGATCGCTCCGACCGCTAGCTCGACGTCCAGCGTTCTCGTTTGCCCGACGCGCAAGATGACGTCCTGGACTACCTTGGTCTTGAAACCGGAAGTCGTGATCGTTACCGTATAGCCACCCGCTGCCAAGCCAGGGAACCGGTAATAACCCTTCGAATTCGTCTTCTGCTCCTCGCTCAGGCCGGTCTCGACCGCGACCACCTTCACCTCCGCGCCAACGATGACTCCTCCAGTGGGATCGCTGACCGTGCCTTCCAGCACGGAGCGGTCCACCTGCCCGAATGCGGCCGGTACTCCAGCTGGCAGAAACAGCGCAGCGAGCGCCAGCGCAGGTGCGATTCTGAAGAAAACAGAGAGGGTGGTCGAACGGGAGTGATCAGCACTCATGACTACCTCCTTGTGACTCAACCGCGGCTGATTCGGGAGAGCCTCTTGCGCCGGTCGAACTGCCACCGCGCCAGAGGTGGTTTCTCTCCGCGTGCCTCGGGGATGAAGTGATCTAAGTGAAAGGGAATCCTAGATTTGGACTGTGACGCAGGGATGAAAGCCAAGTTAATTTTCTTTCAGGGAACCGATTGCCGCCCGAGCCCCTGGAATCAGGCATCCCGCGGGTTGGCCGTGCCGCGTGTCACACATCTTGAAGGCTGCCATCCGCTCTGATGCCTGCCGCATTTCCTCCTCGTGGAGATGGGGAGCCAGCACTGTCTGGGCCGCTTTTCCGGACCTGGGGAAACCGTGTGACGCGAGTCACGCAACGGCGTGACAGGCGTTGCTGACTCCATCTCCCTGGAGTTCTACCTTGAGTGCAGTTTTGGGAATGAGGTCAATCGGTGCCTGCCGGCGAACAAACCACCAACACCATTGAGGTTCTCGTCGCCCGCCTGCACGAATCCCACGAAGTCTCGGTTTACGAAGCTATCGAGCGCCTGGTGCAAGCTGCAGGGGAGGTTGGGCTCGATGACCGCACGCTCCTCGGCATGCTGGACCAGGGCATGACCTTCGAGGGATTGCTCGAATTGATCGAATCCCAAATGGGTTCGCAAAGCGTAGTGCAGTCACAGACAGAGGGAAAAGCAGCGTAATCACGTCTCATGAGGTAGCCATGAATTTCCTGGAATGGTCCAAGTCCAGCGTAGGGTACGGTCGCAAGCTCGTGAGTTCCGCCCTCGAGGGCGCGCACGAAGGGGAAGACGAATTCCTCAAGGAGGAACCGTTGGCTCCCTATCTCGGCGAGTCCGCTCGGGAAGCCTTGGCGCCCGCCGTGATTGGAGTGTTTCTGGGCGCATTGGGCGGAAGCCTGGGAAGCGGTCGCCGCTCCCCGACTCGAGCTGTCGCCTGCGGTTTGCTGGGCGGAGCCATCGGGTTTGGCGCCGGCGTGATTTGGATGAACCGCGAGTTCAGCGCGAGCGTTGCTTCCAGTGCCTGGAAGAGAATCAACCAGACTCGCGATGAACACTGGCTCGAGAAGAATCCGATCGACTACGCGTAAGCAGGGCGTTCAAGCCCTCGAAGTAGCACGACCCGCGCCACGGACTGAAAGAAAAAGAAAGCGTTGGTTCAGCCCATCGTCGCGCAGGCGAATTTCGGTCACTCAGGGTGGTGTAGACCGTGGTAGGTACCTATTCACCCCAGCTCATAGCAGACTGGCTGGTTCCCGGCCGGAACCTCTTCCTGGCCATCCATGTCCTCGGCGTGGTCTGCTTTATGTACATTGTGTCGAAGCGGCTGGTGCCGCTGCTTCGAGCCCAAAGCGATCCCCGCTTTGATCAGCCCGTAGTTCGCCTCGGAAGAGTCTTGAAGTTCTGGCTGGGCCAGTGGAAGCATCCGCGTTACCGGTTCGCGGGCACCCTCCATATTCTTATCTTTGCGGGATTCCTTCTTCTCGCGGCTCGCGCCTTCTCCGTGCTCATCGTCGGGGTGTCGGAGAACTTCGTGATGCCGGGCCTCTCTGGCAGAACCGGGGAAATCTACAACCTCATCACGGACTACGCCGCGACTATCGTCTTTCTCTGTATGGTGGTCGCCGCGGTCCGCCGGCTGGTGTTCAAGCCTGCCCGCTACGCGGTGCCCGCGAACTACGGGAAGGGCCACACCGCGGATGCCGTCTTTCTCCTGGGACTCATCGCCCTCCTGATGGTCGCCGACAGTCTTTTTGCGGCCAGTCGCGCCGCGGGTCTTGTGCAGCAAAGCCAACCCGCCGAGACCCTCGCCTTCCTTTCTCTGCCCTGGATGCTGCAACTTGTCGTCGGGCCGATGTCTTTGGCCACGCTCTGGACCCTCAACGTCACGGCCTATCTCGTCCATGAGATCGCCTTTTATTTCCTCCTGTGCTACCGGCCCTTTGGCATTCAGTTCCATGTCGAGACTTCGCTGTTCAGCGTTTACTTCTCCAAGCTGGAGCGCGGAACTCTGAAACCGGTGCGCTGGGGCGTTTCCGACGAGCATTTGGATCAGGTGAAGTCTTTCGGCGTGAAGACCTTCGAAGATTTCACCTGGAAGCACATGCTTGATTTCTATTCCTGTGCCGACTGCGGACGCTGCGCCGACAACTGTCCCGCCAATGCGGTCGGACGGCCGCTGGCGCCACGATTCCTCACCATCAAGGCCAGGGACTACGTGTTCCAGCACTACCCGGTCCTCGGCAAGGCGAACAACAGTAAGCCCCTGATCGGCAACGTCTATTCCGAGGACGAAATCTGGTCCTGTACCACCTGCGGCGCGTGTGAAGAAGAATGTCCGCTCCTGGTCGAGTACATCGACAAGATCGTCGACCTGCGCCGCGGAATGATCGATGACGGGCAGGTTCCCCAGTCCTTGCAAAAGCCTTTGAAAGCGTTGGAGAGCCGCGGCAACCCCTACGGCAAAATGGAGAAGAAGAGAGCCGACTGGGCAAAGACGCCGGAATTCCAGCAGAACGGTATGGTCAAGGTGCTCGACGGCAAGAACGCCGCCGATACTCTGTATTTCGTCGACAGCATCACCTCCTACGACGATCGCATGCAGTCCATCGGGCGCGCCACCGCGCGCATCCTCAATTCGCTGGGAAGCAACTTCGGCATCCTCGGCGCCGCCGAGAAAGACAGCGGCCACGAAGTCCGGCGCTTCGGCGAAGAGATGCTCTTCCAGGCCTTGCGCGATCACAATACTGACGCCATTAAGTCATCCGGCGTCCAGCGCATCGTCACCGCCGACCCGCATGCCTTCAACGCTCTCAAACACGACTACAAGGATGTGCCACCGGTCGAGCACATCAGCCAGGTTCTTGCCCGTGAAGCCAGGGCCGGAAATCTCCACTTCAACTCGGTCGAAAACTGGCTCGAAAATAAAGACCGCGTCTACACCTACCACGATCCCTGCTATCTGGGACGCCACAACCAGGTTTATGACGATCCGCGCGACGTGCTCGACTCGATCCCGGGCCTGAACCGAGTCGAGATGCAGCGCTGCCGCGACCGCTCCTTCTGCTGCGGCGGTGGCGGACTCATGCTGTTCTACGAACCCAAAGAAGAGCAGCGCATGGGCGTGGTTCGCGTGCGCATGGCCGCCGAGGCCGGGGCCAACGTGATCGTTACCGCCTGCCCGTTCTGCATGGTGAATATCGAAGATGCGATCAAAGTGGCGGGCATGGAAGGCAAGATGTCGGTGACGGACCTGACCGAACTGGTCGACCAGCACATGGTTCGCGCAGTTTGCCCGGAGAAGAAAGACACATTGGAAACCGTTTCAGTTGGAGGTTAAACGTGGAAATCCTGGTTTGTGCCCGAAGAGTGCCCGATACCTCGGAGAACGAGATTGAGTTCAATGCCGCCGGAAACGACATCGAGCGCGACGAACTCGTCTACTCGGTCAACGAGGCCGACAACTACGCCGTCGAGGAAGCCCTGCAGATTCGCGACCGGGTCGGCGGCAACGTCACCGTGGTCACCGTCGACAGCGAAGAAGGCGAAGAGGTTCTGCGCCGGCAACTGGCCATGGGCGCGAACCAGGCAGCGCTGGTCTCCGACGACGCTTTCACCGGATCTGACGGCAAAGGCGTCGCCACCATTCTCAAAGCTTTTGTAGACAAGGGCCACTACGACCTGATCCTCACCGGAGTCCAGGCCGACGACGGGGCTGCTCAAGTCGGCGGAATGCTGGCCGCAATGCTCGACTATCCCTTCGCTTCCCTGGTGAATTCGATTGCCCTGGAAGACGGGAAGCTAAAAGTCAGCCGTGAGATTGAGGGCGGCAATCGCGAGATCAACGAGATCGATTTGCCCTGCGTCCTGTCCATCCAGACGGGCATTAACGAACCGCGTTATGTCGGCATGCGCGGCATCCGCCAGGTCGCCTCCGTGCCTATCCCCACGTCTGGCAACGTCCGACCTCGGCCTGGACCCAAACGCGATTGGGGAAGCGGCGGCAAAAGTTAAGCGCATCGACTATTTCGTGCCGGCCGCGACCAAGGGCGCCGAGATGCTTCACGGCAGCAGGGAAGAGAACGCCGACCGAGTTCTGGAACTGGTAGCAGCGAAGGGAGGGCTGAAATAATGCCTCGCATTTTTGCTTATATCGTGCACCGGGGCGGCGTCGCTGATGATTCCGCGGCCGAACTGATCGCAGCAGCTAAACGAATCGATCCGGCCGCCTCTCCGACCGCCATTCTTACGGGTTGGGGACCGAATCTCGATACCGCGTGCAGTTCGCTGCGCTTCCTCCTTCGGCGAGATATGGAAGATCGCTGACCAGGCCCTGGCGTACCCCAACGCCGAACTGGTACGGCAGGCGCTGCGTCGCGTTCTGCCTCCCGGCAGCATTGTGCTGGTCTCTCACGATCACTTCGGAATCGATCTCTCCCCGGGCCTTTCCATCCAACTGAATTCCGCCTTCGTTTCCGATGTCACCACGATCGATGGGGTTGAAGGAAACGCCCTGAAACTTGTTCGTCAGGAATTCGGCGGACAGGTGAACGCCCACGTCCGCTGCGACATTTCCTCCGGTGCGGTCATCAACATTCGCCCCGGCGCTTTCAAACCGGAGCCTGGCGTAGCCGCCCCGGGCGTCATCCTCGACAAGTCATCCCAGGTTGGTGCTCTGACCGCGCGACGCCGCTATCTCGAGACCATCGTCGCCGAGGCCGGCGCTGTGGATATCACCAAGCATAGCGTGCTGGTTTCCATCGGCCGCGGCATCCAGGAGAAGGACAACGTCGGTCTTGCCGAGGAGCTGGCCGAGGTGCTCGGCGCCGCTGTGAGTTGCTCGCGGCCCGTGGTCGATGCCAAGTGGATGGAGAAGTCCCGCCAGGTTGGCTCCTCGGGAAAAACCGTCAAGCCCAAGGTCTACCTGGCCTGCGGCATCAGCGGAGCGTTCCAGCACCTGGCTGGCATTAAAGGAAGTCCGTTCCTGATCGCCATTAACAAAAATCCCAAGGCCCCCATCTTCCAGGTGGCTGACGTCGGAATCGTGGATGACCTCCTCGAATTCCTTCCCGAACTGACCAACAAAGCTCGTGAATTACGCGGCGTTGCCGCCAAGTGAGGATGAACCGATGCTTACACAAAAAACCCTGAAGCTGAGCGTGAAGTCTCTCAAAGAGTTTGCCAAGAAGCGCCTGCCCGACGAAGTCCTCATCGAACTCGATGAACGCGACGAATGCCCCATCGAGATCGTCCGCGACATGTGCAGCCCCGACAAGCTGGGCATCCAACTCCTATTTATTCCCGAGGAGTTCGGAGGCATGGGCGGCGGCACGTTCGATGTGTACTGCATTTGCGAGGAAATGGCGCGCATCGATCTCGGCATCGCGACATCGGTGCTGGCGACTTTTCTGGGCAGCGATCCCATCACCGTTGGCGCAACCCCCGAGCAGAAGAAACTTTGGCTCAGCCGCATCGCCGATGAGGGACTCCTCTTCGCCTACGGCGCCACCGAACCCGAAGCGGGCAGCGATCTGGGCGCGCTCCGCACTACGGCCGACCGCGTTATGCAAGACGGCCGCATCGCTGGCTACAAGATCAACGGCAACAAGCAGTGGATCAGCAATGGCGGTGTGGCTGGCGCCTACACGGTTCTGGCCAACACGCCCAGCGGTCCGAGCTGGTTTGTGGTGGAGAAAGACGCGAAAGGTTTCACTCACGACGAGCCCGAGGACAAGCACGGCATTCGCCTCAGCAACACCGCCGCGCTCGCTTTCAATGATGTTTACGTCGACGCAGACCGGCTGCTCGGCGGCGTCGAAGGCCAGGGCCTGATCCAGGCGCAGGCCGTCTTCGGCTACACCCGCCTCATGGTCGCTGCCTTTGGCCTGGGGGCCGGATGGGCAGCGCTCGATCGCGCGATTCCTTATTCCACCAAGCGCATCCAGGCCGGAGCGCCGCTCTCGGAAAAGCAAGGCTACACCCACAAGCTGATCGTCCCGCACGTGGTCCGCCTCGAAGCCGCCCGCGCCTATATCGAGCAGACTGCCGAGCGCATCGACGCCGGTGAAGGCAGCCTGAACACCGAAGGCGCGATCGCGAAGTACATGGCCACAGAGGCAGGGAATCAGGCCGCCGATGCCAGCATCCAGGCGCTCGGAGGCTACGGCTACACCCACGAGTACATGGTGGAAAAAATCAGCCGCGACGTGCGCATCACCACGATCTACGAAGGCACCTCCGAAATCATGGAGATGACCATCAGCCGCGACCGCTGGCAGCTCCACCTGAAGACCCGCGGCCAGCACTATCACGACAAGGCGCGCGAGCTGGAAGCTTTGCATGCGCGCCACCCGAATGTCGGCGCCGATATCGCCGCGCTGGCGCATCACGCTCTGGCCGAGCTCATGGAAAGAGCGCGTACCGCCCGTCTCACCCGCTATCAGCACATTCTCCTGCGCCTGGGAGAGTGGATCGCGTACGCCGAATGTGCGGGCACTCTGGCGCGTCGTGCCGCTCTTCTCGCCGAGAACAAGCTGAACGAAAAGGCGAACCGCCGCTTTGATGCGGCGGCGCTCGCGGCCGCTGAGCCGGATCTTTGCCCGCGACGCCGCGCTCAAAGTTGCCGAAGAAGGATTGCGCTGGGTATGCGGAGCCGGCGGCGTCAACCGACGCCGAGATGTCCGCCTTTGAAACGAGCTTGCAGTTATCCGCCGTGCACCGTGCACAGGCGGGTCTGATTTCTGACATGGATTTCATAGCCGACGTCCTCTACGCCCGTGCAGTCAAGTCTGCACTCGCCGCATAAAGACCAAGACGCCTGACTATTTTTCACCTGCAACCTGTGGGTTGGGTTGCACAGGAGCGTCCACATGGAAGATACAGCCTATCGAGCCATCGCGATCGTGGGAGCGGGAGCCGTTCTGCCCGACGCCCCTAACGTCGCGGCCTTCTGGGACAACGTGCAGAACGCCCGCTACAGCATCACCGATGTCACTCCGGATCGCTGGGACCCCGCATTTTATTATGATGCCGATCCCAAAGCGCCCGACAAGACATACTCCAAGATCGGCGGCTGGGTGCGCGAGTTCTCGTGGGATCCGATGAAGTGGCACATGCCGCTTCCACCGCGGGTTACCGACGCGATGGATCATGCGCAGAAGTGGGCCATCGCGGCCACGCGCGAAGCCCTGGAAGACTACGGCTACCCCAAGCGACCCCTGAACCCGGATCGCGTCGCCGTGATCCTCGGCAACGCCATGGCGGGCGAGAAGCATTATCTGACCGCGTTGCGCGTGTTCTTTCCCGAATATGCCCATGAACTCGCCGGGATCGCCAGCTTTGCCGCCTTGCCGGAGGCCGTTCGCACCGGCATCACGCGCGAATTGCACGATCGCATGGACAAACACCTGCCCGAAATTACAGAAGACAGCATGCCCGGCGAACTGGCCAATTGCATTGCCGGCCGCATCGCCAACATCTACAACTTCCACGGTCCCAACTTCATTTGTGACGCAGCCTGCGCCTCTGCCATGGCGGCAATGAGCACGGCGGTCGAGGGACTGGTCGCCAACGATTTCGATGCCGTAATCACCGGCGGCATTGACCGCAACATGGGGGTTCAGACCTTCGTGAAGTTCTGCAAGATCGGCGCGCTCTCGGCCACCGGCACTCGCCCCTATGCCGAGGGAGCCGACGGCTTTGTCATGGGCGAAGGCTCCGCGATCTTCGTGATGAAGCGCCTGGCCGATGCCGAGCGCGATGGAGACAAAATCTACGCCGTGCTCCGGGGCATCGGCGCCTCGAGCGACGGCAAGGGAAAAGGGATCACCGCACCCAACCCGGTCGGCCAGAAGTTCTGCCTCGAACGAGCCTGGCAGAATGCCGGCCTGTCGCCCGCCACTGCGACCTTGATCGAGGGCCACGGCACCTCAACCCGCGTGGGGGATGTGGTGGAAGCGCAGTGCATGGCCGATCTGCTCAAGAGTGAAAGTCTTCCCACCCATTCGGTGGCGCTGGGTTCGGTCAAGTCCAACATCGGCCATCTCAAAGGCGCGGCCGGCGCGGCCGGGTTGCTGAAAACTGTGCTGGCGCTTCGCGACAAAGTTCTGCCGCCCAGCGTGCATTGTGAACATCCCAGCCCTGACATCGACTTTGCTCACTCTCCCCTTTACGTCAACACTGAACTGAAGCCGTGGACGGTTCCGGGCGATACTCCCCGCCGCGCCGGCGTCAGCGCCTTCGGGTTTGGCGGCACCAACTTCCATCTCGTGCTCGAAGAACACATTCCTCACCGGCTGACCGGAAACGGGAAGCGATCCGTCGCGGTCGGCCTCCCCCAAACTGCGATCCCAGAGGTAGTCATGAATGCAAAAGCTGTCCCCTCCTCCCCTTCGGCCTCTTCTATTTCTCCTGCGTGCAAAGCTCCTCTGCGCGGCGCCCTCTTGATGGGCGCTGCCTCCGAGGCCGCACTCGCCGACCGCCTGCGCGCTGTATTAACGGATGCGCAAACTGGCCACGCTCCCGCGACTGCAGCCCCAGCCGAGGCCGACCTGCGCGCCCCCCAGCGCCTGGCCATCGACTACGCCGATGCCGCTGAACTGGCCGACAAGTCAGCCAAAGCCCTCAAAGCGTTTGCCGCAAATCAGCCCGCAGTCTGGAAAGCTCTGCGTGCGCAAGGCATTTTCCGCGGCCAGGGTCCCGCGCCCAAGCTGGCCTTCCTTTATACCGGCCAAGGCTCGCAGTACGTGAATATGCTGCGTCCGCTCTACACCGCGGAGCCCATTGTCGCCGCGACCTTTGCCGAAGCCGAACCGGGTGATGACTCCGCTGCTGGGCAAGCCGCTTACCGACTTTGTGTTCGTGGATCAGTCCGACCCCGCCGCCGTCGCCAAGGCGGACGACGATCTGCGCCAGACCGCCATCACTCAGCCCGCCGTGCTGGCCATTGATCTTGCCCTCACCCGCCTGTTAGCCGCCTATGGCATTCAGCCCGACATGACAATGGGACACAGCCTGGGCGAATACGGAGCCCTGGTTGCCTCCGGCGCTCTGCCCTTTGAGGACGCGCTGATTGCCGTCAGCGCCCGCGGACGTGGCATGACTCGCGTGGCCGTGGCCGACACCGGCAAGATGGCCGCCGTCTTTGCGCCGCTGCAGGAAGTCGAACGCATCCTGAAGACCATCAACGGCTATGTGGTCATCGCTAATCATCAACAGCGAACACCAGGCCGTGATTGGCGGCGCCACCGATGCCGTCACGCAAGCTATGGACGTTCTACAGAAAGCCGGCTATGACGTCTCGGCGCTGCCCGTCAGCCACGCTTTCCATACCTCGATTGTGGCGCCCGCCAGCGAACCCCTTCGGCTGGAACTCTCGCGTCTGCGCCTGGAATCGCCGCGCCTGCCCATCGTGGCCAACGTCAACGGCGAGTTTTATCCCACCGGGCCTGGTGTCGCGCCTCAGATGTGCGACCTCCTCGCCCGGCAGGTCGCTTCTCCCGTGCAATTCGTCAAAGGCCTGCAGACTCTGTACGAAGCGGGCGCGCGCATCTTCGTTGAAGTTGGCCCTAAGAAAGCGCTGCAAGGCTTCGCTGAGGATGTCCTCGGCGAGCGCGGCGATGTGCTCTCGTTCTTCACCAATCATCCGAAGTTCGGCGACATCGCATCGTTCAACCAGGCGCTGTGCGGCCTCTACGCGGCAGGACTGGGCCGCGGGACCCCGGCGGTCTCAACCGAGAAACCAGCAACCATTTCGGCGGCAGCTTCTCAGCCGTGCCGAGCCCGCGTTTGGGTGGCGCAGCGCTTCCAGCGCTGCGATAGGGCCTTCCTCTGCTTCTATCAAGGCTTCAGCTCCTGAGGGGACGTCGCCCACACTGGACCCGATCACTACACCGAACTCGGCCACTTCTTTGCCGAGGTTCTCGAGCGCGGCTGGCAGATCCATCGCGGCCAGGACTCTGCCACGAACAATATTCCCGTCGTCATCACCGGCGCTGCCCTGGGCCTGCCCGGAACCGACCACATTTTCGACGACGCCAATCTCGCCCGCATTCTGCGCGGCGATCAATTCATCGATCTCATCCCCACGCGCTTGCGCAAGGCCATGCTCGACAAGCACATCACCCGCCTGGTCAAGAGCGACAACGGCGGACCAACCTTCGAGACCATCAACAACGTCGCCGATGTCATCAAGCTGGCAGGCCGCGGAGGCGCCTTCGATCTGGAAAATGAATTCGGCATTTCCGCCGACCGCCGCGCCGCCCTCGACCGCGTCACCCAACTCGCGATTGCCGTTGGCCTCGACGCCCTGCGCGATGCCGGCATCCCGCTGGTCATGCGCTACAAGACCACGACGCAAGGGCACGCAGTTGCAGGATCGCTGGGCTCTGCCCGAAGCCCTGCGCGACGATACCGGCGTGATCTTCGCCTCTGCCTTCCCGGGCTGCGACTCGTTCGCCGATGAAATGGGACGCTATTACACCGATCATTCCCGCCGCGAGCAGTTGGGCCTGCTGGAAAGCCTGCTGGCGCGCGGCGCGAAATCCAATGGCGACTCCGTCCTCGAGCAGGAAATTGAGCGCCGCACGGAAGACTTGCGGGATGCCATCGAGAAAGAGCCCTACGTCTTCGACCGCCGCTTCCTGCTCCGAACCTTGTCCATGGGGCATTCGCAGTTTGCCGAATTCATCGGCGCCCGTGGCCCCAACACGCAAATCAATTCCGCCTGCGCCAGCACGACGCAAGCTGTAGCGCTGGCGGAAGACTGGATCCGGGCCGGACGTTGCCGCCGCGTAATCGTTATCTCGGCCGACGACGTCACTTCCGATCATTCCATCGAATGGTTCGGCGCCGGGTTCCTGGCCAGCGGCGCGGCCGCCACCGACGAAGTGGTGGAAGAAGCCGCCACTCCCTTTGATCGCCGCCGTCACGGCCTGATCGTCGGCATGGGCGCCGCCGGCCTTGTGGTCGAGAGCGCCGAGGCTGCCCGCGAACGCGGCATTCAACCCATCTGCGAAGTGCTGAGCACGGTCACCGCCAACAGCGCTTTCCACGGCACGCGCCTCGACGTGCAGCACATCGGCCAGATGATGGAGAACCTGATCTCCCAGGCCGAAACCCACAGCGGCATTTCCCGTCAGCAGATCGCGCCCCACACGGTCTTCGTCTCTCACGAGACCTACACGCCCGCGCGCGGGGGCAGTGCCTCGGCCGAAATTCACGCCCTGCGCCACGTATTCGGAGAAGCCGCCGATCAGATCGTGATCGCCAACACGAAAGGCATGACCGGCCACGCGATGGGTACTGGAATCGAAGATGTCGTCGCGGTAAAAGCTCTGGAAACTGGTGTGGTCCCGCCTGTGGCCAACTTCAAAGAGGTTGATCCCGAGCTCGGCACCTTGAATTTGTCCAAGGGTGGCGGATATCCCATCGAATACGCCGATCCGCCTGGGCGCCGGATTCGGTTCGCAAATCAGCATGACGCTGCTGCATTGGATCGCACCCAAGGACGGCGTCCGCCGCCGGCCCAGTGATCTGGGCTATGCCTATCGCATCGTCGACGAAGACTGCTGGAAAGCCTGGCTCAGCCAGATCGCAGGCTATCCCACCGCCGATCTGGAAGTGGTGCACCGCACGCTGCGGGTGCGCGATCAAAGGCCCGCCGCTCGGATCGCAGAAGTAACGCAGAAGTCGCAGCCGGCGCCGGCTCCCAGTCTCCAAAGGCTGCCGCGCTCCAGTGCCCGATGTCGCCACCCGCGTCGCTGCCGAAGTGGTCGTCGCGCCGAAGGTCGAAACCAAAACGCCTCCGCCCGCACCGCCAGCGCCACCGAAGCCTGCTGTGAACTGGCGATCCGGTCAAGGAGCGGGTACTCGCCCTGGTGGCGGAGAAGACCGGCTATCCGGTGGACATGCTCGATCTGGATCTCGATCTCGAGGCCGACTTGGGCATCGACACCGTGAAGCAAGCCGAGGTGATGGCCACATTCGCGAAGCCTACGGCATTGTCCGCGACGACACCATCAAATTACGAGACTTCCCCACGCTCGCTCGCGTCATTCAGTTCGTGCACGACCGGCGCCCCGAGCTTCGTGCTGCGCAACCCGCGCCCACACCGGAAGCGAAACGCCGTGCCACCGGCAGTGGCTCAGGCGGAGCACGAAGTCAAAGCCGCTCCGCCTGCGCCCGCAGCCATCGCCACCAAAGACACCGACGCCGTGAAGGAACGCATCCTCGCCCTGATGGTCGAGAAGACCGGATACCCGCAAGACATGCTGGACCTGGATCTCGACCTGGAAGCCGACCTCGGCGTCGACACCGTCAAGCAGGCGGAGATGTTCGCGGCCATCCGCGAGATCTACAGCATTCCGCGCGACGAAAACCGCAAGCTTCGCGACTACCCGACGCTGGCGCATGTCATTCGATTCGTGTACGAGAAGCGGCCCGACCTTGCTGCTGCAAAACCCGCACCGCCAATCGCGGTGAAGGAAGCACCCACGGTCAAAGCCATGCCGCCCGCACCCGCCCCCATCGCTACCAAAGACACCGACGCCGTGAAGGAACGCATCCTCGCCTGATGGTCGAGAAGACCGGATACCCGCAAGACATGCTGGACCTGGATCTCGACCTGGAAGCCGACCTCGGCGTCGATACCGTCAAGCAGGCGGAGATGTTCGCGGCCATCCGCGAGATCTACAGCATTCCGCGCGACGAAAACCGCAAACTCCGCGACTACCCCACGCTGGCGCATGTGATTCGATTCGTCTACGAGAAGCGGCCGGACTTGGCGGCGGCGCCTGCGGCCGTGTCATCCACACCGGTTTCATCTTGCCGGTCTCAGTCACGCCGACTACGCGAGGCGCTCGCGCCTGCTCCGGCACCGCTCGTGACGCCAGGACTCCCCAGATACTTCCGATGACGCCATCAAGAAGAAGGTCCTGCAGATCGTGGCTGAGAAGACCGGCTATCCGGAAGACATGTTGGACCTGGATCTTGACCTGGAAGCCGACCTCGGCGTCGACACCGTCAAACAAGCGGAGATGTTCGCGGCGGTGCGAGCGGCATACAACATTCCACGCGACGAAAATCTCAAGCTGCGCGATTTTCCCACTCTGGCTCATGTGATCAAGTTTGCGCACGACAGGTCCGCGCTCGCGACGGCCGTTCCCGTGCCTTCCGTGAAAGCGGAGCTCAGCGGAACCGAAGCCAGCGCGTCCTGCGCCGGTTTCGATCCAGCCTGCGCGTCCTGTGCTCGCCAGCCTCGATGCCGCGAATCGCATTCCACGGCGCGTGCCCGTGCCAGTCTTGCGTCCTCCGCTCACTTTCTGCAAAGCAACCGGCGTGAAACTCGACCGCAACAGCCGCGTCGTACTTATGCGCGACAAGGGCGGCGTGGGACAGGCACTGACGAAACGTCTCCAGTGCGACTCGGAGTCGAAGTGCTCCGCATCGACGGCACTCCGCCGCCGACGACGCTGACCGCTCTCCTCAAAACTTGGACCGCGGCGGGTCCGATCCAAGGCGTCTACTGGCTGCCTGCGCTCGACAATGAAGGAGACCTTCGCCAACTCGACTCCGCTGCCTGGCACGAGCGCCCTGCGGGTGCGGGTGAAATCGCTGTACATCACCATGCGCGCCTTGTATGAGCAGGTCGGTCGCCCGGGAACATTCCTGGTAACGGCAACGCAGCTCGGTGGACATCACGGCTACGACGACGCTGGAGCGGTGGCCCCGCTCGGCGGTGCTGTAACCGGCTTTGCCAAGACGTACAAGCGGGAACGCCCGGAATCACTGGTCAAGGCAGTCGACTTTGAACCGAATCGTGATCGCTGCCGAAGTCGCCGACCTGCTGATCGAAGAGACCCTGCGCGATCCCGGCGCGGTCGAGATCGGATACACCGGAGAGCAGCGCTGGACCGTCGGCCTCGAGGAACAACCCGCCGCCGATGGCCAACCCGGCATGGTCCTCGACAAGAACACCGTCTTCGTCATCACCGGCGCGGCCGGAAGCATCGTCTCTGCCATCACGGCCGATTTGGCTGCCGCATCTGGCGGCACTTTCTACCTGCTCGATCTGGTGCCCAAGCCCGATCCGGACAATCCTGACCTGAAGCGTTTTGTCACCGACAAGGAAAATCTGAAACGTGACCTGTTTGCGCGCATCCAGGCTCGCGGCGAGCGCGCCACTCCCGCTCTCGTCGAAAAAGAACTGGCCGGCCTGGAGCGGGCGAATGCCGCCCAGACCGCCATCGATGCCGTGCGCGCCGCAGGCGGCACGCCACATTATTTCAGCGTCAACCTCGCCGATGCGGAGGCCGTCGCCAAAGTGATCGACCAGGTGCGCCAGCGCCATGGCCGCATCGATGTCCTGCTGCATGCCGCCGGTATTGAGCGAAGCCACTCCCTGCCCGATAAGGATCCGCGGGAGTTCGACCTGGTGTTCGACGTCAAGGCTGACGGCTTCTTCAACCTGCTGCATGCCATCGGCGAAATGCCGCTGGGTGCGACCGTGGCGTTCAGCTCGATTGCCGGACGCTTCGGCAACGACGGCCAGACCGATTACTGCTCCGCCAACGACCTGCTCTGCAAGATCACATCGAGCTTCCGCACGACTCGTCCTGCCACGCGCGGCATCGCGATCGATTGGACGGCGTGGGGCGGAATCGGCATGGCCACGCGCGGCTCCATCCCCAAGGTCATGGAACTCGCCGGGATCGACATGCTGCCGCCGGAGGCGGGCATTCCGCTGATCCGGCGCGAACTCACCGCCGGAGCCACCCGCGGCGAGATTGTGATCGGCCAACGCCTCGGCATTTTGCTGAAGGAACTCGACTCAACCGGCGGCCTGGATACGTCAACGACAAAGACCTCCATGAAGTTCTCGTCGCCCACAGGCCCCATCACCGGCAGCATCGTGTCCCTCAGCCTGTCCGAGGGCTACACCGTCGAGACCACTCTCGATCCGCACGATCAACCATTCCTGCACGACCATCAGATCGAAGGTACTCCTGTACTGCCCGGGGTGATGGGCATTGAGGCCTTTGCAGAAGCTGCTCTCTGCGTGCTTCCCGGATGGCACGTCGAAGCCGTCGAGGACGTGAACTTCCTCGCGCCTTTCAAGTTCTATCGCGGCGAACCCCGGGCGCTACAGATTGAAACCCGCATTCATCCTCACGGAGACCAGTTGCTGGCAGACTGCCGGCTGATCGGCCGCCGGTCCCTGCCCAATCAGACCGAGCCGCAACGCACGACCCACTTCACCGCTCGCGTGCGACTGGTGAAACAACCCGCGCAAGTGCCGGTGGTCCGCCCGCTGGGCACACCCCAGGGGCAAGTGCGTCGAAGCCGCCGACATCTATCGACTCTACTTCCACGGCCCCGCCTACCAGGTTGTGGAGAAGGCATGGTGGGATGGCAAGCGTGTGGTGGGTCTGATGGCGAAGGATCTGCCACCCAATCACCATCCTTCCGAACTGTCCACGATCATGGCTCCGCGGCTGATTGAGCTTTGCTTCCAAACCGCCGGCGTCTGGGAGCTGGGCGTGCAGGGCAGCATGGGCCTGCCGCAGCACGTTCGTCAGGTTTCCCTCTACCGTGCGCCCAGTCTGGCCGATGGCCGGCTGTTTGCCGTGATCGCTCCTGACCCAGGGCAGGGAAGCTTCGATGCTGAAGTGCTCGACACGAAAGGGAATTGCTATCTGCGTCTGACTGGCTACCAGACGGTGGCGCTCCCGAATGGCGTTGACGCGGAACGTCTGAAAGTGCTGCAGGAGATCATGGCAGGCGAAGCCGTCCTGGTGGCGTAAGCCACGCAGACGGATGAACCCAAAACCGTCGGAATCGGGGTACCTATGCAGAACGAATTCCAGCGCGTTGCGATTGTCAATCGCGGTGAACCCGCGATGCGCTTCATCCATGCGGCCCGCGAGTTCAGTCATGAGCACGGCGTGCCGCTGCGCACCATCGCGCTCTTCACCGAGCCCGACCGTCATGCCATGTTCGTCCGCGAAGCCGACGAGGCCATCTCTCTCGGCGCCGCCCAGTTCCTCGATCCCGAGACCCAGCGTCCCAAAAGCAGCTACCTCGACTACAAGCGCCTGGAACAGGCGCATGGCAGCGGCGCGTGCCGATGCTGCCTGGGTCGGCTGGGGCTTCGTCGCGGAACACGCCGCATTCGCCGATCTCTGCCGCGAAATGGGAATCGTTTTCATCGGACCATCCGGTGATCTGATGCGCCAGCTCGGCGACAAGATCGCCGCCAAACGTCTGGCCGAGCAATCGCAGATTTCAGTTGCCCCCTGGAGCGGTGGAGCGGTGGAAACCATCGCTGGACGCCGTGTCTCAGGCCGAGCGTCTGGGTTTTCCTCTCCTCATCAAAGCCACCGCAGGTGGAGGGGGTCACGGAATTCGCCTGGTGCACTCGGCGGCCCAACTGCCGCATGCTTTTGAGCGCGCCCGTGCCGAAGCCTTCAAGGCCTTCGGCGACCCTACGGTTTTTATGGAGCGCCTGGTCGTGGGCGCGCGCCACATCGAAGTTCAGGTCATCGCCGACCACTTCGGAACCACCTGGGCTGTCGGAGTGCGCGATTGCACCATCCAGCGCCGCCATCAGAAGGTGCTCGAAGAAGCGCCTTCCCCCGTCCTTTCTCCCCAGCAGGACGAGGACCTGCGCGCAGCCGCAGTTCGCCTGAGCAAGGCCGCGGGCTACTGCAATGCCGGCACGGTGGAATTTCTCTACGAACCGCAAACCCGCCAGTTCTTTTTCATGGAGGTGAATACCCGGTTGCAGGTAGAGCACCCCGTCACGGAATGCACCACGGGGCTCGATCTCGTGAAACTCCAGATCCACGTTGCGCGAGGCGGTCGTCTGGAAGGCGATCCCCCGCGCACCACCGGTCACGCCATTGAGGTGCGGCTGAATGCGGAAGACCCCGACAATGGTTTTGCCGCCGCCCCTGGCGTCCTCGAACGTTTCCGCATGGTGACTGGTCCCGGGGTGCGTGTGGATACCGGGGTCAGCGAGGGCGACAGTATTCCTTCTGAGTTCGACTCCATGATCGCCAAAGTGATCGGTTACGGTCAGAGCCGCAAAGAGGCACTGTCGCGGCTCCGGCGCGCTCTGGGCGAAAGCGTCATCGTGGTTAAGGGCGGCTCGACCAACAAAGCGTTTCTCATGGAAATGCTGGGCCGTGAAGAAGTGCAGGCGTGGCAACGTGGATGTCGGCTGGCTCGACCGCATTTCCGCCGACGGCAGTCATCTTTCCCGGAAGTATGCCGACGTGGCTCTGGTCCAGGCGGCGATCGATGCTTACGACGCCGAGTTGTCGGTGGAGCGGCACAATTCTACGCGTCCGCCGCCCGCGGCCGCCCCCTGGTGCGCAGTGAGATTGGCCGCGTCCTGGCGCTGCGTTATCGCGGCCGCATGTACTCGATGAAGACCCACCGCCTCGGTCCGCAAGAATACCGCATCGAAGTCGACGGATTCCGCATCGAGGCTCGCATCGATCGTCTCGACCAGTTTGAGTGTTGGCTGACGGTCTTCGGGCGCCGGTTTCATATCGTCTCGATCAGCCAGGGAGTGCGCTCCCGCATTGAAGTGGATGGTGTGTCGCACCAGGTGGATCGAGACGATGGCGGCGTGGTGCATGCCCCGGCCCCGTCCGTGGTCGTGTCCATCGCCGTGAAGGTGGGCGACACCGTCGCTGTCGGAGACCGGCTGGCCGTGCTCGAAGCCATGAAAATGGAGACGCAAGTAGTCGCACCATTTTCCGGCAAAGTCCGGAAAGTGATGATCATGCCCAACGTGCAGGTCGATGCCGGCGCTCCACTCCTGCAAATCGAAGCCACTGGTGGCGACGACGCGATCGGCCCGCAGGAGCGCGTGGTCTTTGGCGAATCCCAAACCCTGGCACGAAACGCGAGAAGCCACCTGCCCGCGAGACCCTCAAGGACCTCCGCCAAGTCATGCTGGGTTTTGACCTGGACCCGGCAGACTACGCCCGCCAGCTCGCGGCCTGGAGCCAGACCTGCCCCGCCCGGAGCGACGAAATCACGCAGCACGAGGACGAGATTCTCAGCATCTTTGTGGACATCTGCTCTCTGTTCCATCGCGAGCCCGAAGTGAACCATCGTGCGTCCGGGGAAGAGCCCAGCGCCGAGTCCTACCTCTTTTCCTATTTGCGCATGGTTGAGACCAACGGAGAAGGACTTCCGCTCAGCCTTTGTCGACGCACTGCGCAGCGCTTTGGCGCATTATGGCGTGCCGTGCGCTCGATAGCTCGCCCGAACTGAAAGAGAGCTCTGCTCTGGATCTGCAAGTCGCATCAGCGCATGGAGCGTCAGATCGCATCCATTCTCGACATCCTCGAACGTCGTCTGCGACGTGTCAAAACCCCGGAAGCGCCCGCCAGCAAGCTCTTTCCGCACCCTGTTGGATCGCATCATCGCCATCACTCACGGGCTCTATCCTTCGGTCAGTGATCTTGCCCGCGAAGCACGCTACCGCTGTTTCGATCAGCCGCTGTTTGAAGGCGCGCGAGACTCAGGTCTACGAGGAAGCAGAAAACCATCTCGACTATCTCGCCGCCACATCCTGACGCTGCCGACCGCCGCGCCAGAGTGCACGACTCTGATCGAATGTCCCCAGTTGCTGGCGGGCCTGTTTGCCGGCCGCTTCCCCTCCGCCGACCCCGCCTTGCGCACGCACCATGCTGGAAATTCTCACCTGGAGGTATTACCGCATTTGTACGCTGCAGAACCCGAGTACGTCGTTGGCGGACGGGCACTGTTATTTCTCGGCAGAATATGACGATGAAGGCAAGCACGTTCATGTGTTCGCCGTCTATGCCGCATATCACAGCCTCCCAGCGGCGCGCACAAGCCATGCTTCCCGTGATCGCGGCAGTCCCGGCGGATGACGACATCGTCATGGATTTTCACATCTGCCATTCGCGGCAAGCTCAGCGATCCCGACGCCACCCAGCAGGAAATCCAGTCGATGCTCAACCAGGTTGCCTTTCCTCGTCCCCTCCAGCGCATCGTGGTGTCAGCCGCGGGAGTGAGCCAGGGCGCTCGCCTGAGCCCCTGCAGCACTTCACTTACCAGCCCGGCGGGAATGGGTACGAGGAAGCGCAGTTTTACCGCGGATTGCACCCCATGATGGGCAAGCGCCTGCATCTCTGGCGGCTGAGCAATTTCAAGATCGATCGCCTGCCCTCCGTCGAGGACGTCTATCTCCTGCACGCTGTTGGCCCGCGACAATCCCAAAGATGAGCGCCTGTTTGCCGCCGCCGAAGTGCGCGATGTGACTCCCGTGCGCGATGAAGCGGGACGCATCGTGCAATTGCCCCATCTGGAGCGCATGCTGATGGAAGCGCTTGGCCGCGATCCGCCTGTTTCAGTCGCGGCGACGGCCCCAGGAGCGCCTCTATTGGAACCGCGTCTTCTTGTATGTCTGGCCTCCGCTCAATCTGAAGGCCGACGAATTGCGCGACATCGTGCGCCGCCTCATACCCGCAACGGAAGGTCTGGGCCTGGAACAGGTCGTGGTCCGCGCCCGCATTCCCAATCCCGCCACGGGAGAGTTGCGCGATCTGGTGGTGCGCATCTCCAGCCCGGTCGGTAGCGGTCTGCTCATCACCTTCCGTCCTGCCGACAAGCTGCTCGCACTCAAACCGTTATCCGAATACGATCAGAAAGTCGTGCGCGTCCGCCAGCGGGGACAGGTCTACCCCTACGAGATCATCAAGATGCTCACTCCCGCGCGGGAGGACGCACGCAGCGAATTTCCTCCGGGCGACTTCGTGGAGTACGATCTCGACGCCGCCGGGCGGCTGGCTCCCGTCGATCGCCCCTACGGCAAGAACCGCGCCAACATTATCGTCGGAGTGATTCGCAACTTCACCACTCGATATCCCGAGGGCATGACGCGCGTCCTGCTGCTCGGAGATCCCAGCAAAGACCTGGGAGCGCTGGCCGAAACCGAGTGCCGGCTCATCAGTGGCGCGCTCGAGCTCGCTCGAGGAGAAGAGCATTCCGGTGGAATGGTTCCCGATCTCAGCCGGGGCCAAGATCTCCATGCAGAGCGGCGTCGAGAATATGGACTGGATTGCCCGCGTCCTCCGCCGCCTGGTGGAGTTCACCCAGGCGGGCGGAGAAGTGAATCTCCTGATCAACGGCATCAACGTCGGCGCCCAACCTTATTGGAACGCCGAAGCCACCATGCTCATGCACACCCGGGGCATCCTGGTCATGACGCCGAAGGCAGCCATGGTGCTCACCGGCAAGCGCGCCCTCGATTACTCGGGCGGCATTTCTGCCGAGGACAATCAGGGAATTGGCGGGTACGACCGCATCATGGGAGTCAATGGCCAGGCCCAGTACTGGGCACGCGATATCAATGAGGCCTGCCATATTCTCTTCCGCCATTACGATCACACCTACGTCCTGCCCGGAGAACGCTTTCCCCGGCCGGCCACGACCACCGATCCCATCGAACGCGATGTGCAGAGCTATCCGCACCATGAAAATGGCGAGGACGGGTTCGCGCTGGTGGGCGAGATTCTGTCGGACGAGACCAATCCCGGCCGCAAGAAGCCGTTCGACATTCGCAGAGTCATGATGGCCGCCATTGACCAGGACCATCCCCCGCTGGAGCGCTGGGCAGGGATGCGAGCCGCGGAAACCGCCGTCGTATGGGATGCTCACCTGGGCGGCTATCCCGTTTGCCTCATCGGCATCGAATCCCGCTCGGTGCCAGCGGATGGGATTTGTCCCGGCCGACGGGCCGGACCAGTGGTCGGCCGGAACCCTCTTCCCCCAGTCCTCCAAGAAAGTGGCGCGCGCCGTGAATGCGGCCAGCGCCAATCGCCCCGTGGTCGTCCTGGCCAATCTGTCCGGCTTTGATGGTTCGCCCGAGTCGATGCGCCGCTTGCAACTCGAATACGGCGCAGAGATCGGGCGGGCCGTCGTGAACTTCAAAGGCCCCATCGTGTTCTGCGTGATCTCGCGATATCACGGCGGCGCTTACGTCGTCTTCTCGCGGGCGTTGAACGAGCAACTTGAAATCGCAGCCTTGGAAGGGACCTACGCCTCCGTCATTGGCGGCGCTCCTGCCGCGGCCGTGGTCTTTGCCGGAGAGGTGGACGCCCGCACTCGCAAAGACGAGCGTCTTCAGGCCTTGAATCAGGCCATGCTCCTGGCCGACGCCGCAGAAAAGGGCCGGCTGCGCGCCCAGTGCGAATGAACTCTACAACGTCGTCTATTCTGAAAAGTTAGGCGAGATGGCCGCGGAATTTGACCGCGTGCACAGCGTGTTCCGTGCTCTGAGCGTTGGCGCTCTGCATCACATCATTCCGCCTAAGAACCTTCGCTCCTATCTTATCGATGCCGTGGAACGCGGCATCCGGCGCGAAGAGCAAGCTCTCCAAAAAGGAGACCTCGAGATCGTGGAAGCAGCCTGACCGCCTGCAGAAGAGCGCAGCTCCGTGTGTGTCCCTGTACCCGAGTTACATAGGTGCGTGGTCGCTGGGCTTAGCGCAAGTGGAGAGTGCGGCACGTTCCAAGCCGCGAAACGGCGAAAGATCACAGCCCTCGGCGCAAGCCGTGGGTAGCGAGAGCGGCGAAACGGTTCGCGAGTCTCGTAGAAACGGCACCAGCTCTCGGCCACGTTCAACTGGAAAATTTCACATGGACCTCTACTGGTTAGAGCAAACCGAAGCGGAACTACCGACCGGGAATCAATGGCTCGGCCCGCGCGAAATGCTTCACCTCAACACCCTGCGCTTTGCCAAACGACGCACTGACTGGCGCCTCGGGCGCTGGACCGCGAAGCACGCCTTGGCGGCTCGCCTGCACCTGCCCACCGACCTTCACGCCCTGGCCAACCTGGAGATACGCGCCGCACCGTCGGGCGCGCCAGAAGTGTTCCTCTATGACCAGCAGGCCGACATCGCGATCTCGCTCAGTCACAGCGCGGGGACAGCCCTCTGCACCGTCGCGCCGCCCGCAACCACCTTCGGGTGTGATCTGGAGACGATCGAGCCGCGCTCGTAATGCCTTCATCGCCGACTACTTCACGCCCATCGAGGAAGCGCTCATTCAGCGCACCCCGCAGGAAGAGCGACCCCAGCTTCTCGCCCTGCTCTGGAGCGGGAAGGAGAGCGCCCTCAAAGCACTGCGCCTGGGCCTTCGCCTTGACACCCGCTCGTATGTGCGTCACCCTGGATGAGGAATGGCCGCTCACCACTAATCCGGATGGCTGGCGTCCCCTGCGCGTTCGTTATTCCGGTACGGCCATGTTCGAAGGTTGGTGGCGGGTGCAGGATCGCTTGGTGCGAACCATCGTCTCCAATCGTCCGCTGCGCACTCCGGTGCGCCTTTCCACCAACACACCGATCGCCGCCCTCATCGAGACATATTCATAATTTTGCTCTCTACCGTGCCGGTGCAGGCTGAGGATTCGCCGGCGGCGCCGACGTGCTCGGATTCGCAAAATTCACTTTGGGAACCTGCCGAGCTCCCTCCGACGCAGTGAAGTAGGCTTCGTTCGCTTTGAACCCCGCCCACCCCGCAAAAATGCTGTTGGGAAATTGCTGGACGTAGGTGTTGTAGTCCTGCAGAGTGTCGTTATAGCGCTTGCGCTCGACGGCAATGCGGTTCTCGGTGCCCGCCAGTTCGTCTTGCAGCCGCAGGAAGTTTTCGTTGGACTTCAGTTGCGGATAATTCTCCACGATCAGCAGCAGGCGGCCGAGAGCTCCATCCAGTTGCCCGTTGGCGGCGATCTTCTCTTGTGGGGTTCCCGCCGACAGCAGCGCCGAGCGGGCTTTGGCGATGTCGCCAAACACGGTTTGCTCCTGTTGCGCGTATCCCTTTACCGTCTCCACCAGGTTCGGGATCAGGTCGGCGCGCCGTTGCAGCACGACGTCAACCTGCGACCAGGCCGCTTTCACCGCTTCATTTTTGGTCACCAGCGTGTTCTTCACGCCCACGTATTGCCCGAAGACAGCCAGCGCGACCACCAGCAGGACGACAATCACGATCACTGCAATTAAACCTTTGCCCATAACACTCCTCCTAAGAACCTGAATGTGACGCCGTTACGCCGGGCCGGATGCGTTTGAGTCTAACGCCTCATCGACCGCGGCAGTAACTTTCTGAATCGTTGCCAGGTAGCGGGCCGCGAGATCGTTGATATCCATTTTCTTCGGTTCCGCTTTGTGTTCGCGAACATCCAGGACCTGCTCCATAGCCGACGGATCGAATCCCACCTTCTTCGATAAGGCTTGTAGGGCTTCCCGCCTCCCCGGAGGCGAGCTGTCCGCCAGCGCGATCAGCGCGTGGCGAAACAACGTGCCGAACGATGACACCGAATGCAGCAGCAGGTCCCACAATCGTGAATTGTTCCCCGACGCCAACAGCATTTGCTGGCGAAGCAACATCAGTTTTTCCCGCAGTTCATATTCGACCTGCACCCGGTGAAGGTCCATCGGAATCCGTAAACCCTGCACCAGGTCCTCGCCGAAAAGCACGCGGTGATGCTGCTGCATGTCCAACAGTTCGATGGTGAACACATCTGTGGACCGCTCCAGTTCCTGGCGCGTGATGCACAGCGGCGGAGGTTGCTTCTGGCGGTCCCACCACTGCGCGACCGGGGCCATGGCCTGCAACCCCGCGTACGAACAGTCGCGCAACACACACAGCAGGTTCAGGTTCGACAGCCCAGGATGAAAATCGCCGGACACTGCCGAGCCAAACAGGATTACGCTCTCCAGGTTCGATCCGGCCGCCTCGCGGACCTTCTTTACAAAGTCGTGGATCTTCTCTTCAGGAACCATCGCGCCCTCACATGCTACCAACTGCTGCTTGCCCCACCACCACCGGAACTACCGCCCCCAAAGCCCCCGAACCCGCCTCCTCCGCCAAAGCCCCCACCACCGTCCCCCGAAACCTCCCCCGCGTCCCGCCGAAAATCTGGGAAAAAAGCAGCCAGAAAAAGATGCTGCGCAAGGGGGTAAACAGGATGATCAATACCACGACAATAATTAAGATGATCCTGCCGAACGACAAGCCGCCGTCAGGCTGTCCCACAGGCCGCGTCGGAGCCCGCGGCTGCGAATTTGTGAGCTGGACTCCCGCATCGTCTGCAATCACGTCGGCAACCCGGCTGGTCACCAGCAGCAGCGCGTCGTTGTAGTCCTCGCTCCGCATCAGCGGGATGGCCTCCCGCTGAAAGCCGCCTACCTTGCCATCGGGCAGAATCGGTTCCAGCCCGTAGCCCACTTCAATGCGAGCCCGGCGATCCCGGATGGCGTACAGGATCAGCACTCCCCGGTTTGTGGATTTGCTGCCGATGCCCCATTTCTTGAAGAGATCGACGGCATAGGTCTCGATGTCGGAGCCATCGAGGGAATTGATGGTCACCAGCGCGATTTGGGCGTGAGCCTTTTCGTCGATCTGCTGGCAGATATCCGTGATCTGCGCGATCGTCTTCTGGTCCAGAACGTGCGCGAAATCATTGACGTAGCCGGTGGGCTGCAGTTGTGAAACCTGCTCTGCCCACGTCGATATGCCCAGCGCCAAAATCCAGACCGCAGCCAGACATATTTTCGTACGCAAATTCACACGCAAATTGTACAGGACCCGGGCGGAATCGCCGGGTCCTCGCGGATACCCAGTAACGGTCTCGCCCTGACCATTCCCGCTGTACCGTTGCACGCCAGCTCATTTCACCTTAGTAATTTGCCAGCCACCGGCCGCAAGAATGATGATGGCCAACATGGCGAATTCTGAAAACACGCGCCGTTGGCCCCGCCTGCCCGTCGACATGCCCGTGCGCGTGGTCACGTCCAAGGGCTTTTCGACGACCGTGGTGGCGGGGCGCGGCACCGAAATGAGTGAAGGCGGCATGGTGTTGTACGCGGGAATCCTGCTGAACCCAGGGGATTTGCTGGAGATCGAGTTCGACACCCCCACCCCCTCGCGGCTGCCTGCCATTGTTCGCTCCCGCAACGGCTTCTGCTTTGGCCTGGAATTCATCACGCCTCTACCCGCGTGATTCCGGCCCTCCCCCTCGTCTCTTCCGTGGCATTGCCAGCCGATTTGGTCTAGCATCTGGAAGAACATGGGGAGACAGTCCGATGTACTTCGAACAGTTCTATCTGGGATGCCTGGCGCACGCTTCCTACATGCTGGCTTCGGAAGGCGAAGCGGTGGTAGTGGATCCGCAACGGGACGTGGAGTTGTACCTGAAGGCCGCCGCGGAGCACGGGGTCACGATCCGGCACATTTTTGAAAGTCATCTGCACGCCGACTTCGTTTCCGGACACAAGGAATTGGCTGCCCGCACGGGCGCGAAGATCTACATGGGCGCGCAGGCTGGAGCGACGTTTCCTCACGTGCCGGTGCGCGACGGCTTTGAACTGAAGTTTGGCAAGGCGTCGATCCGCGTGCTGGAGACGCCAGGACATACTCCGGAGAGCATCTGCCTGGTCGTGACCGACGAGGAGAAATCTCCTGCGCCCTGGGCGGTTCTGACCGGGGACACACTGTTCATTGGCGACGTGGGCCGCCCCGACTTGTCGCCGCGACACACGCCGGCGCAACTCGCGGGCATGCTCTACGACAGCCTGCACAACAAGTTGCTGACGCTCGCCGACAACGTGCTCGTCTACCCGGCACACGGCGCCGGTTCTCTGTGCGGCAAGAACATGCGGGCCGAGCGTTCGTCCACGATCGGCACCGAGCGCCTGACCAACTACGCGCTGCAGATCAAGAGCAGAGAAGAATTCGTCACGCAGTTGACCAGCAACCTTCCCGCGCGGCCGGAATATTTCCTCAAAGATGCTGAGATCAACCGCACGGGCGCCGCGGCCTTGTCGGACCTGCCGCCGCTGCGGGCCATCGCACCGGGCGAGTTGAAGGCCATGTTGAGCGCCGGTGAAATCGCCCTCGACGTGCGTCCCGGTGACGAGTTTGCCGCCGGGCATGTGCCGGGCTCGGTGAACATCGCACTGTCGGGCCAGTTTGCCTCGTGGGCGGGGACAGTGCTGGGATTGTCGGCGCATCCCGTGCTGATTGCGGAATCGGACGCGCAGTTGGAAGAGGCTCGCCTCAGGCTGACGCGCGTCGGCATCGAAGTTCTGGATGGATATCTTCACGGAGGCGTTGCCGCCTGGAAGCAAGCCGGGCTTCCGGTAGCGACCATGGCGCAGATCACGGCGGAGGACTGAACTTGCGCCTGCAGTCACGGCAATTGCAGGTGCTCGACGTGCGTCGCGAGCCCGAGTGGGATGCCGCGCACATTGAGAGCGCGACCTGGTGGCCGCTGGACAATTTCAGAGTCTCTCCACCCGAGATTGATCACGACGCGCCCTTGGCTGTGCATTGCAAGAGTGGATATCGCAGCATGATCGCCAGCAGCCTGCTGCAACGCGCGGGGTTCAAGCACGTGATCAATGTGATCGGAGGATTCGACGCCTGGCAGCAGGCCAAGCTGCCTACCGTGAGCGCGAAACCAGTTGGGGTCTGAGGGCAGCCTGTGGAAAAAATGTTCCTGCAGGAACATTTGTGTGACAGTGCTGTACGTACACTCATGTAAGGAAGCAGGTCGAAGTCAAAGAAAGAAAGGGGCTTACTGTACCGCCGGAAATCGGCACCTGCAACCTGCCGCTCCTAGGTTTTACGCAATCCGAGGACCAGGGCGACGACTCCGCCAGCCAGAAGAACAATACCCGCCGCGGGCGGCAGTTTTTCGCTGTTTTCGGTCTCCACGCTGATTTTGGCGTCCCCGATCTTCATACCGTGATTTTCGCGGTGAGGAACCGGCACGACAAACGCCAGCACTCCCAACACCAACAGCAAGACTCCGACAAGGGGAAGAGCTTTCATGGGATACTCCGATCAAAGGAACCAGGTTACGTGCTGGCTTTCCGCCTATCGGCGCGAGCACGCAGGACTAGAGGCCTGCCCAGTGATCCTATCACCAACCGGTGCTGCCGGTTCGAACAAACCGCCTTCAGACCGCGGATCAGGCTGGCATTTGCTTTTGTTGGAGCGCGTTCAGCTAAAGCATTTTGTGAGATAACTTCTCCGGGAGTTGGTATGGTTGTCGTTCGGATGCTAATCGTTCAAGTGCAGGGAGCTACTCCAGATGAAGCCTGACAAATTAGCCAAGATCTACCGTGTGGAAGGCGGCAAACATTTCCGGCTGAAAGATTTCGATCCGGCGGACACCGGGCATTGGCGCTCCAAGGAGCATGCCGAGCAGGCTTTGCAGCAGGGCATTGTTCGCACGGCAGAGTTGCAGGACAAGCTCTATGCCCAGGACAACTGGGCGCTGCTGTCTGATCTTTCAAGCCATGGACGCCGCCGGAAAGGACGGCATCATCAAGCACGTGATGTCGGGAGTCAATCCGCAGGGCTGCCAGGTGTATTCCTTCAAGGCGCCCTCGGAACTCGAACTGCAGCACGATTTTCTGTGGCGGACAACGCGCTGCCTGCCCGAGCGCGGACATATCGGCATCTTCAACCGTTCGTACTACGAAGAGGTGCTGGTGGTTCGAGTGCATCCCGAGATTCTCAAGAGCCAGAAGACCCCGGCTTCGCTGATCGGCAAGAATGTGTGGGACGAACGCTTCGAAGACATTCGCAGTTTTGAGCGGCACATGTGCGCGGAGCGGGACTGTCATCCGCAAGTTCTTCCTGAACGTTTCGAAGAAGGAGCAGAAGCGGCGTTTCCTGGAGCGGCTGGAGGAGCCAGAGAAGAACTGGAAGTTCTCGGCCGGCGACATTCGCGAGCGCCAGTGTTGGGACGATTATCAGAAGGCCTACGAGGAGATGATCAGCAACACCGCGACGGAACATGCGCCGTGGTACGTCGTGCCGGCGGATAACAAGTGGTTCACGCGGCTGGTGGTGTCCACCGTCGTCGTCGACACACTGGAGTCTCTGGACCTGGCGTATCCCAAGGTCGAAGAGGCGAAGCGGAAAGAGCTGGAAGCGGCGAAGAAAATCCTTATCGAAAGAAGTGACGCGAGCCGTCAGGGTGACCCGAAGTCAGTTGCGCGGAAGGGCGAACATTCGGTATGCGCTGCCCTTTGCAGCAAGCCTCCGGCGGGATTACCATAAGCAGATTGTCCATTTCTTTCCCCGGAGATATCTTGCACATAGTGCCCACACAGCTTTCGTACGAATGCGTCGCTCTTGCAGCGCGGTTGGTTTTGACTGTCACATTCTCAGCCCTGTTGCCATCGCGCGCACACTGCGCAAGCCAAACCAGAAAGGCAATCGAAGGCGGTCAAGCCAGCTGCAGAACAACCGAGCCTGCGCAGCCCGCGGCACCTGATGACAGGCGATGCCGAAACTGCAGAATCTTCCAAGCCCGAGGAGAAGGCTTTCAAAGGGATGAAGTACCGCCTGATCGGGCCCTTCCGCGGCGGGCGGTCGCTGACCGCTGCCGGAATCCCGGGCGATCCGACGACTTACTATTTCGGCAGCACCGGCGGCGGCGTCTGGAAGTCCACCGACGGCGCCATGACGTGGTCGTCCGTATTCGACAAAGAAGGGACGTCCTCGATCGGCAGCATCGCGGTGGCGAATTCCAATCACAACGTCCTCTATGTGGGGACGGGCGAAGCCTGCATTCGCGGCAACATCTCGCACGGCGACGGCGTCTACAAGTCGCTGGACGGCGGCAAGACCTGGAAGAACGTGGGCCTGCGCGATTCGCGCGCCATCGGCAAAGTCATTATCAATCCCACGAATCCCGATATTGTGTTCGTGGCGGCGCTCGGCCATCCTTATGGCCCGAACCCGGAGCGCGGGATTTTCCGCACCACCGACGGCGGCAAGACCTGGGAGAAGGTTCTCTACAAAGACGAGAACACCGGCGGCATCGACGTCGCGTTCGATCCCCATAATCCCAACATTCTGTTTGCCGCGCTGTGGCAGGCGCGGCGGACTTCCTGGAGCATGGCGAGCGGCGGCCCGGGCAGCGGCCTCTACCGCTCGAACGATGGAGGCACGACCTGGAAGCGCCTCGAAGAGCACGGCCTGCCCAAGGGACCGTACGGAAAGATCGGCGTCGCGGTCGCGGCGAACTCGGAGCGCGTGTATGCGCTGATCGAGGCCCACAATCCGGACGGCGGCCTCTACCGCTCCGATGATGGCGGCGAGTCGTGGCAACTGGTGAACCCCGAGCCACAGCCTGTGGCAGCGGCCGTGGTACTACATGCACGTGATCGCCGATCCGCGCGACGAGAACGTGCTCTACATCATGGATGTGGACGCCTACAAATCGACCGACGGCGGACACCTGTTCAACAAGGTCAAGATTCCGCACGGCGACAATCACGGGCTGTGGATCGATCCGCATGAATACCCGGCGCATGATCGCCTCCAACGATGGCGGAGTGACCGTGACGCTCGACGGCGGCAAGAACTGGACGCGCCAGGACAACCAGCCGACCGCGCAGTTCTACCACGTCATCACCGACACGGCGACGCCTTACCGCGTGTACGGACCGCAGCAGGACAGCGGCACGGTCGCGATCGCCAGCCGCAGCGACGACGGTTCCATCGATCGCAGCGACTGGTACGACGTGGGCGGCGGCGAGGCCGGCTACATTGCGCCCGACCCGCGCGATCCGAATATTGTTTACGCGGCCGACTATCAGGGAAACATCACGCGCTACGACCGGCACATCGGACAAGTGAAGGCGATCACCGAGCAGCCCGAACTTTCCGACGCGCATGGGGCCGCGAACCTGGAGCACCGCTTCCAGTGGACCGCTCCGGTCATGCTTTCTCCGCACGATCCCAACACGCTTTACCACGGCGGGGAGCGCTTGTTTAAGACCACCGACGGCGGCGTGCACTGGCAGGCCATCAGTCCGGACCTGACGCGCAATGACAAGGAGAAGCAGAAAGTTTCGGGCGGCGACATCACGCTCGACGACTCCGGCACGGAGTACTACGACACCATCTTTGCGCTGGCGGAATCGCCGATCACCAAGGGCCTGCTCTGGGTCGGCACCGACGATGGGCTGATTCAACTCACCCAGGATGAAGGCAAAACCTGGACCAACATCACTCCCAAAGATATGCCGGAGTGGAGCCGCGTCAGCCAGATCGATCCTTCGCCGTTCGATGCCGGACCGCCTATGTGGCGGTCGATCGTCACCAGTTCGACGACCTGCATCCCTACATTTACAAGACCAGCGACTACGGCAAGACCTGGACGAAGCTGACGCAGGGGATTCCCGACACCACGTTTGTCCGCGTGGTGCGCGAAGATCCGAAAAAGCGCGGGCTGCTCTATGCCGGAACCGAGCAGGGCGTCTTCGTGTCGTTCAACGACGGCGCGAACTGGCGTCCGCTGAAGTTGAATCTGCCGACTACGCCGGTTCATGACCTGGTGGTCAAAGACAACGACCTGGTGGTCGCAACGCACGGCCGCGCCTTCTGGATTCTCGACGATCTCTCTCCTCTCCGCCAGTACAGCGACGACATCGTGAAGAAAGACGCTTTCCTGTACACGCCCGCGACCGCGTACCGGATTCAGGCGGGAGCCAGTGGGGAACGGCATCCTTCCAAGCGAACGGGGCAGAATCCTCCGGCGGGCGCCGTGATCTATTACTTCCTGAAAGATGCTCCGAAGGCGAGACACCGAAACCAAGATCGAAATTCTCGACGCTTCCGGAAAAGTGATTCGCAAGTATTCGAGCGCGGAATTCACCACGCTGGAAGAGCCGCTCGATCCCGATGACAAGAAGCCCGAGAAGCAGCTCAAGCCGGAGGCCGGATTGAATCGTTTCGTGTGGGACTTGCGCTATGAAGAAGCGCGTCATGTGCCCGGCTACTATCTCTGGGAATACGGCAGCGGAGCGCGGGGTCCGGTGGCGGTGCCCGGCCATTACCAGGTTCGGCTCACGGTGGGAAGTCAGAGCCAGACGGCGGCTTTCGATTTGAAACTCGACCCGCGGGTTCAAGTCAGCCAGGCCGATCTGGAGCAGCAATTCAATCTGCTGCTGCAGACGCGCGACGAGCTGAGCCGCGTCTACGACACGGTCAATCAGATCCAGGATGTGCGTTCGCAGCTGTCCGGCCTGAAGCGGCGGCTGCCGGAAAACGCCAGCACGAAGACGATCGTCTCTGCGGCGGACGATCTGGAGAAGAAACTGGTCGCCGTCCGGGAAGACCTCATCAACCTGACGATCAGTGCCAACGAAGACTCGCTGGCCTATCCTCCGCAACTGGATGCGAAGCTGGCCTACCTTGCCATGGACGTGGGCACCGCCGATTCCGCGCCCACCGAAGCCGAGCAGCGGCAATTCGAGAAGCTGAAGCGGCAGAGCGGGGAACTGGTCGCGCGCTGGGAAGACCTGCAGCGCCGGGATCTGGCCGCGTTTCAGAAGCTTGCGGCCGAAGGCAGCCTGTCGACGGTCGTGGTCCCACCGCCGGGCCGCTCGACGACGAGGCGGTGCCGGCGCACTGATCGCGATCGGTCGCGCGTTGTTCCACCAACCGTCGACGGCTGAAACGCCTTGCGGCATAGGCGTTTCAGCTGGTTGACTCCTTGAGTTACTTCTATTACTTCCGTGCCACTTCCATGGCACGGTTGTGCCTTGTTCGCATGCAGACGGGTTGCTATTGTGCCGATAGAGTCTGATGTTGGTTCCTCCCCTGAGGATCAACCGTTTCGATCCTGATTGGGGGGTATCTATGCGAATGATGCATCTGTGCTATGCGGCAATAGGCTTTGCGGTGGCCCGCTGGATTTTCCGGCGGCAAGCAATGCCGGTCGTAGACCCAGTCACGCGGTTTCGGTCGCAGGGCCTTCTGTAGAACGGTTTTTCGGGCTTGGGCGCGCGCCCCGTTGCGCCTCCATTTCGTCAGCGCGCGCCCACTGCTTCCCGCCTCTCTGCCTGAAGTACTGTTACCAAGGTTTGCCCGCATCATCCCGGTTTCTTCCATCTCTCCATACAATTGGCTCAGGGACGCTCGCGGAAGCGGGTCCGCGAACCGATCTGAGTTGATATGCTGCGCCGTCCAAGATTGCGGGTGATGTTCGCGCTGCCTGCGCTGCTGGCGGTCCTGATGCCGGTGTGGCTGGCCGCGCAGGACGATCCGAACGACGTGCCGCTGGGAGACGTTGCCCGCACCCTGCGCAAGAAAACTCCGCCATCCCAGGACGTGATCGACGACGATAACCTGACGAAAGTGATGGAGCAGGCGGAGAGCCGTCATGCACCCGGCTCCGCGCTGAGGTTCCTGATGGCGGGAGAGAGCAAAGGGTTTCAGGTGGCCGCACCCGATGTCACCTGCAGTCTCTCGTTTACCGCGAATGTGAAGTCGTTGCTCTCCAGCCAATACGCCCAGATGGAGCTTCCGCCCGCCGAGGTAGTCAAACTTGAGGGACCAGCGACGATCGAAGGAGATACGCTGATCGTTGCCGTCTACAACCGAACGGACTGGCACGTCAGCGAGGTGGCGGTCGCCCTGACCGTGGTCAAGAGGAACGAGCCTCGCGCCGCGTACCTGCCCGATAGTGCTGCGCTCAACGATGGGGTGAAGTTATTGCCGGCCGTGGCGGGCAGCTTGCCTCAGGAGCCTGAAGTCCGTCCCGAGAAGAAGCCCGATGTGACCGTGATTTATAGAATGCGAGCGGCCGCGCTTCCTTCGACTACCACCGTTTTCAGCGCGCCCCTGAACCTGGAACTTGCTCCCGACGAGGACTGGCACTGGGCGATCGTGCAAGCGAGAGGGTATCCTCCGCAGAGTTATGCCCATAGTATGCCGCAGACGACGGCGCAAACGAATGGGCCAGTATCGGTTGAGCCCACAACGATCCCGCCCGCATTGTCCCCGGCTCTGGCGGCGCCCCAGAACTCGGCCCCGGTGTCGCTTCCGCAGAACCATCCGTAAATCCAGGGTAGCGCCCGGTTTAAGGAACGCCCAGCGCCTTAGGCTTGCCGCAACAGGGCTCGCCAGTGGGTCCCGAACCCTGATGCGCACGGGCAGAGGGTATATCCATTCGGCGAGCGTGCTAGACTAACCTCAAATTCCTGCAACTGAGGACAGCGATGAAATTCGGCGTCATCATCTTTCCCGGGTCGAACTGCGATCACGATGCCTACTGGACGATTCAACACGTCGCCAAGCAACCCGTCACATTCCTCTGGCATGAATCGCACGACCTGGAGAACTGTGATGCCGTGATCGTGCCGGGAGGCTTCGCTTTTGGCGACTACCTGCGAACCGGCGCGATTGCCAAGTTTTCGCCCGTGATGGAGTCGGTCCGCAAGTTCGCCGACGGTGGCGGATTCGTGCTGGGCATCTGCAACGGTTTTCAGATTCTCTGCGAGTCAGGCCTGCTGCCCGGCGCGTTAATGCGCAACGTCGGTCTCAAGTATGTTTGCAAGCCGGTACAAGTGCGGGTGGAGAATGTCGAGACGCCCTTTACGAATGCCTGTGCGAAGGGGGAGGTGTTGACCATCCCGATCGGCCACATGGAGGGCAACTACTTCTGCGATCCCGCAACTCTCGACGAGTTGCACCGCGACAACCGCGTCGTGTTCCGCTATTGCTCATCCGGCGGCGAAATCACTGCCTCGGCCAATCCCAACGGATCTTTGGACAACATCGCCGGAATCTGCAGCCCCGGGGGCAATGTCGTGGGCATGATGCCGCACCCGGAGCGTTCAGCCGAGCCGGAACTGGGCTGCACCGATGGATTGAAAGTATTCCAGTCGATGGTTGGCGCCATGGCGGACCGGTAGTCCTAGTCCACCCCTTGGAAACCGGAGTTGCAGATTTTTCTTGGCGATCAACAGGCTTCCGGTATATCGTCTGTGCTTCTTCCCCTGTAGCGCGGGCCCCCAAACCTAATTCTGTTATGCATGCACGCGGGGAGGCGTGTCTCTGATGACACCGAAGCAAATTCTGGATTCTTTTTCAGAAACATTAGTACGGGACGAGCGGATTCTCAGCGCGCAAGAACGCGCGCTGGTTGCCACTCTGCTGCACCATGCCAAGGCTGCGGCGGGCGAGAGCCAGGAGACGCAGAGAGCGGTCCGGGCGGTCATTGCGTCGGCCGTCGGCGAAACCGTAGCGCAGCGTGCCTTCGCCGTGCTCGGCGGAAGCATTGTCGAACGCATCCTGGAGACCAGCGCATTGCCGCTGAGTGACCCAGAGAGGACGGCAGGCGACATCTTCGCTGCATCGAAGACTCCGAAAGAGCCGCAACCGCCCAGGGCACCGCTGCGAACTCCCTCGGAACCCCAACCCCCTTCGGGACAGCCGCATCCGCCGGGCGTTCGAGAGCCCCACAAAGCGCCGCACCGGCCGCAGCGCGACACTCCGGTACCGCCGAAAGAGCCACAACCGCCGAGTGCGCCGTTGCGCACCCCATCGGAACCCCAGCCGCCATCGGGACAGCCGCACCCGCCCGGCGTTCGCGCGCCGCAAGGCCCGCTGCGCGATACTCCGGTTGTGCCGTCCCCGAAAGAGCCACAGCCGCCCAGTTCCGTCCGCACCACGGTGGTTTCTGAAACCAGCGCGGCGGTCGCCGAAAGGCCGCCGGTCTTGCCGGCGCAATGCGTGGTCCTCGACGAGTTCCTGGCGCCCCAGGAACTTGAGGAACTGATGCGCTTCACCCTGGAACACGAAGGCGATTTCAGTACCAGCGAAGTCGTCTCTCCCAGCGCCGGTGGCGGCGTCGTCAACTACGAACACCGCCGCTCCCGCGTCCTGATGGACCTGGCTCAGCACCAGGACGTGATGCTGGATCGCATCAAGGCCGTGTTGCCGCAAGTCCTGGATGCGCTCGGCATGGAGGAATTCTCCATCTCCGGGGTCGAGGCCCAGGTCACCGCCAGCAATGACGGCGACTTCTTCCACTTCCACAGCGACAATGGCAGCGACCGCGTGGCCTCGCGCCACCTGACGTTTGTCTATTTCTTCCATCGCGAGCCCCGGCAATTCGAAGGAGGTGAATTGCGGGTTCACGACGCGCGCCTGGAGGCAGGCACTTACGTCAGCTCCGGCAGTTACCAAACGATCGTCCCACAGCAGAACCAGATCGTCTTTTTCCCGTGCGAACTGCTGCACGAAATCACTCCGGTGAACTGCGCCTCACAGCTGTTCGCCGACAGCCGCTTCACTCTAAACGGATGGCTTCGTCGATAAACAACGCGCCCTGGATGGAGTGGATGGAACGCCTGATGGGAGGAGGGTCGCGGCACACCCATGCCGCGACCCTCCCTCCCGATCGTTTCTATTGCCTGCTGGATGAACTGCCTCTGCACTTGATTCCACAGCGCGTGCTCAAGTTGTTGCACAGTCGAGACGATCAGTCTCAACCTCTTTACCTGAATCCTGACTGCATCGTATGCACGGGGGGGCAACTGCCGGATGAACTTGCCCTCCGGAAGGAACTGTTCGCAGGATTTGCCTTGCAGGGAACGATGGCGTGGGTGCGAAATCCAGCCACGGGAGCCCTGCTTCCTTTCTGGCTGGGACCGCAACTGGAGACCGTGGTGCAAGGTCTGCGTCCGAATGAACCGGCGCCCCCGTCAGTGCCGAATGGCGCGCGGCGCCTTCTAGCGGCAGCGGAGATCCTGCTGCCTGAAGATCGTGCCTGCAACCGCCAACGGGAGCGCGAACAGATGGTCCAAAAAGCGTCTCCACTGTTTCGCGAGAAAGGCTATGCGCCGCTCGCGAACTTGATCCACCCATTTCATATTGCCGCCCTGCGCCGCTATTATCGCTACCTGATTCGTACCGGCGCGATCCCGCTGGGCGATGGCCAAAGCCCCCGTCGTTATGTGGCCTACAACGAGCCCGTGGCGCGCTTCTTCCACCAGGACATCGCGGCGACGCTGAGCGCCGTGGCGGGGGAGGTGCTTAAACCCTCCTATGTCTATCTGGCCTCGTACCTGAGTGGAGCAGAGCTGAAGAAACACACCGACCGGGAACAATGTGAGTTCAGCGTCACTCTCTGCCTGGATTTTTCTCCCGAGCCCGTTCTGGAGACTCCCTGGCCCATTCAACTCGACACCCCCACGAGCACGGTCACGGTCTACCAGGCGCTGGGAGATGGACTTGCCTACCGGGGAACTCGGTTGCCCCACTACCGCGGTGTTCTCGGCGAGGGACAAACGTCGACTTCGATCTTCTTCCACTATGTGGGAGCGGATTTTGCCGGGTCCTTGGATTGAGGGAACAGGTTTTGGCCGCGCTAGTGCAGGCCGGAAATCAGATATAAGACTGACAAGCACTGATTGTAGCTGTACGCAAATCGGGTTCCGTCCCGGCTCACCACCACCGGCGCCACCATTACAACCCCCGCCGGAACTCCTGGCCGCAATTCCTGCACGACGGTCTGCGTACCGGTGGCGATGGCGACCTTGTAGATCCTGCTGGGAAGTTCGCCCGTGTGATAACCGTAGAGCACGGAACCGTCATTCGACCATTGCACCGGCAGGAAGCCGGCTTGCAGTCCGGGGATCATTCGCGGAGGACCGTCTCCCACCGGGTAGATGGCCACGGCGGCATTCGGTCCGACTCCTACCACGAAGCGGCTGTCGGGCGACGAGGGGCCGCACACAATTCCTTCCGGGGTCACGGGTTTGGGTTTCCCGCCGTTCAGATCCAACACATAGCACCGGGTCGAGTGACCCTGCTCGTTGCCGTTGGCGGTAAGCCGTTGCCCATCCGCCAGAAAGCGCGCCCAACCGCTCTGGATGTGTTCCAGCCCTCGGATCTCCACGGGACGGGGCTGGCCCGCGCCGATTGGCAGCAGCGTCACCTGCTCCGGGTGTCCGGTGGAGATGGAGATTGCCCACTTCCCATCGGGCGAAAGTCCGCCCGCGCTGCCGTCTCCCAGACGCACCGGCAGGGTGCCGTCCAGCTTGCGCATGGCCACGGCGTAGCCCGGGCCTGTCGGCTCGCTGGCATCTTCAAACAGCACAAACTGCCCGTCGCGCGAAATATCTTTGGCGACGTTCCAGTCGTGCCAGGAAAGTTCCACATCTTCCTTGCTGCCCAGGGTCGTGAACGCCATGGCCAGGTGCTTGGAGTTCATCGCGACCAAGACGCGGCCGTCGGAGGCTATATCCTGCAGCATAATTCCCGTCGGCAAGTCGAGCACGGTGCGAACTTTGCCGGTCAAGCTGACCGCCATCAGATTAAGGCTATTGCCTTTCTCGATTGCGGTGAACCAGATTTCGTTCCCGTCCGGGTGCCACGCAACTCCCTGCTCAGACTCCCATTCTCCCGTGAGCGTCCGGACATGACCCGCCAAGTCAACGACGCAGACCGCCCCGCGATTGTCCCAGAGCGCGGGGTGATCCATGAAGGCGATCTTGTCGGCCTGGGGAGAGAAGCGAATATTGCTGATCCATCCACTGCTTTGGTAAAGCACCTTGCCGATGGGATATTCCAGACGGCTGTGACCGTCGACCGATGCCGCTACCGCTAGATTGCCCCGCCCGTCCCAGTCCGCCCAGCGAACGTCTGCCAGAAGCTCCTTGGGAGATCCTCCCGCCAGAGGGGCGCGAGCCAGCATCCCGTCCACGGTTTCCAGTTGTCCGGTATGAGTGCCGTGCAGCACGACTGCCAGCTCGTTGCTGTGAGAAATGGCCAGCAAATTGGCATCGGTCAGATTTAGCGGCTGGGTCAAAAGGGAATTCCCCACCGTGGAGAAAAGCTGCACCGGCTTGCCGTTCCAGGCGGCGCTGTACACGATGGACTGGCCGTCGGACGCGAAGCGCGCCGCATAGACCGTGCCCGCTTCGAAGGTCAAGCGGCGGTACGCTGGCCGTGGTGCTGGCGGGCGTAGCAGTTGCGCAGCCACCAGCAGCACCGTGGCCGCGCCCAGCACCGCTGCCAGCGCCCAAGGCAGGGCAGTGGTGGTTCCAGTTTTCCGCCGGAAGGGAACGGGAAAGGACGCCGATCCCGCGAGAGTTTGCAACGCGAACACCAGATCTCTGGCGGACTGGAAACGGTTTTCCGGATCCTTTTCCAGGCAATGTTTGACGATGTCCTGATATCCCGGCGGGATCGCAGCCTCGTCCAGGTTGATCCCGGCCGGTTCCTCGCGCAGAACCGCCGTCATGGTGTCGACTTCCGTTTCGCCACGAAACGCGCGACACCCTGCCATCATTTCGTAAAGAATCGCGCCGAAGCTGAAGATGTCGCTGCGGTGATCGACGGGTTTGCCCCGGAGTTGCTCGGGCGACATGTAAGCGACCGTGCCAATCACGGCGCCATGCTTGGTCACCGTGGTCAGGCTTTCGATGGAACGATCACCGGATGGCGGAGCCTGGAGTTTGGCTACGCCGAAATCCAGAATCTTGACGCGGCCGTCATTGGTCAGAAACAGATTTTCCGGCTTGAGGTCGCGATGAACAATCATCCGATCATGCGCCGCGGTCAGGCCTTGCGCGATTTGGAGAGCGTAGTCCGCCGCTTCGCGCATCGGGATGGGCCCCTCGGACAACCGCTGGCGCAGATTTTTCCCTTCCAGCAGTTCTGAGACAATGTAGGGTACTGTGCCCTCGAAACCCACGTCATAGATGGCAAGAATGTTGGGATGGTTGAGGGCTGCCGCGGCTCGCGCTTCCTGTTCGAAGCGGCGCAGGTGGTCGGGGTTTTCGCTGGAGGCAGGACGGATCAGCTTCAAGGCGACATCGCGTCCCAGCCTTTCGTCGCGCGCGCGAAAAACTTCGCCCATCCCTCCCGCACCAATTTTTTCGAGGACCCGGTAGTGCCCCACCAACTGGCCAGTCATAGGTAATTACACGAGCGCGCGTTGCATGGGCATGGTAGGAGCGTTGGGGAACGCAGTCAAGGCCGCTGGACGGTTGCGGCAGGCCCGAAGTTGCCGGCGCCTCCGAGCATCAATATGCGGTACTGTCTGGACGCATGTCCATGCTATAATTCGAGTTCGCCTGCATCCAAACCGAGGCAATCCTGTGATCTCCTCTGAAGGCGAATCCTGCGCCATCCATAGCTCTTTAAAGCAGATATTTAGACACGAGGTCTAACCATGTCCGGCCATTCAAAATGGGCCACAATCAAGCACAAGAAGGGCGCGCTCGACGCCAAGCGCGGCAAGATCTTTACCCGACTTATCAAGGAAATCAGCATTGCCGCAAAGAACGGCGGCGGCGATCCTGATACCAACCCGCGCCTGCGCGGCGCCATCGTGGCGGCCAAGGCGGAGAACATGCCCGCTGACAACATCAAGCGGGCCATCCAGCGGGGTACGGGCGAATTGCCCGGCGCCAACTACGAGGAATTTTCCCTTGAAGGCTACGGGCCCGGCGGGGTTGCCGTGTTGCTCGACATCAACACCGACAATCGCAACCGCACGGTCAGCGAGATTCGTCACGTCTTCGGCAAGAACGGCGGCAACATGGCCGATGCCGGCGCCGTCTCCTGGATGTTCCACAAGAAGGGCGACATCATCATTCCCAAAACCGCCGCGAAAGAGGACGACCTGATGAACATCGTTCTCGAATCCGGTGGGGAGGACCTGAATGACGATGGCGACAACTGGGAAATCCTTACCGATCCTCACGCCTACGAAACCGTGCTCGAAGCCGTGAAGAAGGCTGGAATTGAGCCCGCATCCTCCAGCGTCGCCATGATTCCGCAGAACTACATCAAACTGGAGGGCGCTGCGGCCAACACCATGATCCGCCTGATGGAAGCGCTTGAAGATCAGGACGACGTGCAGAACGTCCACTCGAATTTCGACATCGATCAGAAAACGTTGGAAGAAGTCGCCGGATAGTTTTGCCGCAGCGAAGATCAACCGTCAACATCGAAGAGCCGCCCTGGTTTCGGGCGGCTTTTGTTCTTGGCCGATCAATGCAGCCGCCCCATTCCGCGGGCCGAAGTTTTCAACATGTTCGTGGAAAATTCTGTGGAAAACGACGCAAAGTATCTTCGTAAGTGATTCACCATAGAGATGCTTCAACACTTTGCACTGGAGCGAGTGCTGGCACTTTCGTGGTGGGACTCGCGGGCAAAAATAAGTTTTGAAAGTTAGGACTCGACAAACTTCTTGTGGACCGTGGGCTGGCCGCTTCACGCGAGCGGGCCCAGGCTCTCATTCTTGCGGGCAAGGTGCTGGTCGACGATCAGAAAGTCGAGAAAGTCGGGCGCGCAGGTCTCCGCGGACGGTGTGGTCCGCCTCCTCGGCGAGGATCTCAAGTACGTCAGCCGCGGCGGGCTGAAGTTGGAACGAGCCCTCGAACATTGGAATATCGCCGTCACCGGCAAAGTCTGTCTCGATGTGGGTGCCTCCACCGGAGGGTTCACCGACTGCCTGCTGCAGCGTGGTGCCGCCCAAGTGATCGCGGTCGACACCGGCTACGGCCAGATGGACTTCAGACTTCGCCAGGATGCGCGAGTCCGGCTTCTAGAAAAAACCAACGCGCGCTACCTGACGCGCGAAGCGGTCGGCCTTGCTGTGGATCTCATCGCGATGGATGTTTCCTTCATTTCTGCAACCCTGGTTCTTCCTGCCGTGATTGGCGCCGCCTTTCCCGAGTCCCCGGACGCACGCCGCGGACGTCAGATCATCGTCCTGGTGAAGCCCCAGTTCGAAGCGGGCAGAGAACATGTGGGGAAAGGAGGCATCGTGCGCGACGAGGCTGCACAACTCGCAGCCGTGGAGAAAGTGCAGAACCGCACTGCAAAGTCTGGGCGCCGTGCACAACCGACGCGATCGAATCACCCATCCTTGGAGCCGAAGGCAATCGCGAGTTTCTGCTCTACGGCGTTGCTCTAATCCTCTGTGTTCTCCGTGTCCTCTGTGGTTAAGTCCGTGAAGTTTCTGTACAATCTCCTTTTCCTTATGGCCAGTCCGCAAGCGTCCTCCCCAAAAACCGCTGCCATCATTTCGCGGCCCGATCGTCCTGAAGTCGCGCAGATTCTTCCCGGGCTTCTCACCTGGCTTGCGGAGCACGGCTACAAAGTCATCATCGATTCGGAGACGGCGAAATACATCGCGGGACAGGAAGTGGTGCCGCGGGCGCAAATGGCGTCGAAAGCGCTCGATCTCGTGGTCGTGCTCGGCGGCGACGGAACCCTGTTGTCGGCCGCAAGAGTTACGGCCGCCGTCGATGTGCCGCTGCTGGGCGTCAACCTGGGGTCGCTCGGATTTCTCACCGACGTCCCGCTGCAGTCGCTCTATTCCATGCTGGAAGCGATCGCGCAGGGGCGCGCCGCCGTCGAACATCGCTCGCTGATGGAGTGCCAGTTGTTGCGCGGAGACGACGGTTCGCGGCAACTACCTGGTCTTCAATGATGCGGTGGTGAACAAGACCGCCCTGGCCCGCCTCAATACCTACGACCTCTACATCGACAAGGTCTTCGTTTCCAGCTATCGGGCCGACGGCATGATCGTGGCCACGCCTACCGGTTCGACGGCGTACTCCCTCTCAGCCGGCGGACCGGTGCTGATGCCCACGGTCAATGCTTTCGTGATTACCCCGGTTGCGCCGCATTCGCTTACGCATCGTCCGCTGGTCGTGCCGGATTCGGCAGAGATTGAAATCCTGCTGCGCAGTGAGGAGGAAGTTGCCTACTTGAGCCTGGACGGGCAACCCGGCCTCGACCTGCGCGACGGCGATCGCGTGCGCTGCCGCCGCTCCGAGCATCAAGTGAATCTCTTCCGCACCGGGACGGACTTTTTCCAGGTACTCCGCACCAAGCTGAAGTGGGGAGAACGGCAAAACTAAAGCGTGTTCACAATTCCGCGCGCCATAAGTCCGAGACTTTTTCTCGCCGCCGGATCACCTTAACCGATTTTCCCGCAACCAGCACTTCCGCCGGACGGGGACGCGTGTTGTAGTTCGACGCCAGCACCATGCCGTAGGCGCCGGCATCCAGAATCGCCAGCCGATCTCCTTCGTCGACCGCCGGCAACTCGCGGTCGCGTGCGAAGAAGTCTCCGGTCTCGCATACCGGGCCCACGATATCGGTGACTTCGGATTTCGCCGCCGGGCTCGCACTCAGCGTGACCGGCACGATTTCGTGATAAGCGCCATAGAGCGCGGGCCGGATCAGGTCGTTCATCGCGGCGTCCACCACCAGAAATCGTTTGCCGTCATTTCTCTTGCGATACACCACGGAAGTGACGAGAACGCCTGCAGGACCGATGATGGAGCGTCCGGGCTCCAAAAGCAGCCGCACGTCAAGAGTTTGCAGGGGGGCGGCGAGCGCCTGCGCATACGCCCTCACTTGGGCAGAAAACTCGAGTGCATTCGGCTTTTCGTAGGCGATGCCCAGGCCGCCACCCGCGTCGATGTAGTCGATGCGGTGGCCGTCTCCGCGCAGTTCGCGGACCAGATCCCCCACCCGAGCCACCGCCTCGCCAAATGGAGTCACATCCGTGATCTGGGAGCCGATGTGAACGCTTACCCCGCGCACCTTGAGATAGCGCGCACCCGACGCCTTGGCGTAAAGCGCCCGCGCATCAGCGATGGGCACCCCGAACTTGTGCTTGTGCAAGCCGGTAGAGATGTAGGGATGCGTCTCGGCGGCGACGTCCGGATTCACCCGCAGCGCCACCGGCGCCGTCTTGCGCAGGCGGCCGGCGCACTCGGCGAGCGCCCACAACTCCGACTCGCTCTCGACGTTGAAAAGCATGATGCCTGCTTTTAATGCCGCAGTCAGTTCTGCGCGTGTCTTGCCCACACCGGAGAACACCACTTTCTTCGCGGCCTTGCGGTCCGCGGTGAGCACCCGTTCGAGTTCTCCGCCGGAAACCACGTCAAACCCGCAGCCTTTCCTGGCCAGCATGCGCAGAATCGTCAGGTTCGAATTGGCTTTGACCGAGTAGCAGATGGTATGCGGCACGTCCCGAAACGCAGCCTCAAACGCGTCATAGCGCTCGCGGATCATCGCCGCCGAGTAGACATAGAGCGGCGTACCGTATTGCTCGGCCAGTTTGGTGCAGGGCCACCTCTTCGCAATGCAGGACCGTCTGTCCGCCCCGCCGCATCAGGCCGCGTTTCGTCTCGCGATAGACAAATCCAGGGGGACGCGCTGCGGGTCTCTGACTACGGGGCGTCATTTTTTCTTGTGAGGTGTCTGGGCGCCGCTGCGCACCCGGATGGCGACCACGGTCTGGTCATCGAAGGTTTCCACGCCTGCCGAGTGTTCGGCGGCTGCCTTGAACAGTGACTCCACGACGCACTCTGCCGACTTTCCGGCGCACTCGGCCACGATTTTCTCGACTCGGCCGCGCCCGAACAGTTCGCCCTTGCGGTTGCGGGCATCCAGAATACCGTCGCTGAAGAACACGAACATGTCTCCCGGCTTCATGCGGAACTTGAATTCATCGTAGTCGGCCTCGTCGAACAGGCCGAGAGGCAGGCCGGTCGCCTCGATCACTTCGTTCTTGCCGCCATGCACAAAAATCGGGCGGGGCAGTCCGGAATTGGCGACGGTCAGGGTGCGATGCTCATCGTCCCAGACGGCGTAAATGATGGAGACAAACTGCGCTTCGATGCGGCGCTCCGCCAGCGATAGATTCACGGCAGAGAGCATTTCCGCTGACCCGGGTTCAATGGGAGCGTGCGACCGGATGATGCCGCTGACCAGCGCCGCGTAGATGGCCGCCGGGGCGCCCTTCCCGCTGACGTCGCCAATGACAATGCCCAACCGCGACATCGAATAGGGGATGAAGTCATATAAGTCGCCGCCGATGGCCCGGGCGGGAACGAACTTCGCGGCCACATCCAGGTGGGCCAGTTTCGGGCTGGATTGGGGCAGCAGCCGTCCCTGCAACTCCCGCGCTAGCGCCAGATCGCGCTCCAACCGCCGCTCCTGGCGTTCGATTTCTTCGTACAAGCGGGCGTTTTCAACCGCAATCGCAATTTGCGCTGCCAGAGTGGTCATCGTGCGCTGGTGTTCTTCGGTAAAGAATCCGCGCCGGGTGTGTTCCAGATCGAGCACGCCAATCACCTTGCCCTTGTAGATCAGCGGTACCACCAGTTCAGAGCGCGTCTCGGGATTGGCCTCGACGTAGCGTGGATCTTTGGTGACGTCGGGCACGAGCACAGCCAGCTTGCTTTCCGCCGCGGCGCCCACCAAGCCGCGCCCCAGCGGAATTTCATGTTTCAGATGAATATTCTCGTTGAAGCGCAGGGAGAAGCGATGCTGTAGTTTCTCGCCCGAGGCATCGAGCAAAAGGATGCTGAACATCTGGTAGTCAATCAGACGCCGCACCAATTCCGCGATCCGGCCGAGCAACTCGTCCAGGTTCAGAATCGACGTTAGTTCGCGTGCAATCTCGTTCAGCAGCAGCAGAATGCGCGCCTGCTTCGTGGTGCGCGTGTAGAGCTGGGCATTCTCGATGCCGGCCGCCATGCGCGACGCCACCAGCGTCAGCACCCGCACATGTTCTTCATTGAAGTAGCCGGGTTCGCGCGCCTCGATGTCAATTACACCAATTACGCGGTTCTTGGTGATGAGCGGTACGGCGAGCTCGGAGCGGACGTTAGGAACCGCTTCGATGTAGCGCGGATCCTTGGTCACATCGTCAATCAGGACGGCCTGCCGCAGCTGGGCCGCCTGCCCGGTTACTCCCTCGCCGACCTTAATCCGGCTGCGCTCGGCAAATTCCGGGGGATAGCCCACCTGAAAACGAAAACGCAGCTCCTGGGTTTTTTCGTTGAGCAGCAGAATCGCGAAAATTTCGTAGTCGATAACTTTGCGGACCACCTCGGCGACCCGGCGCACGGTCGTATCCAGGTCCAGCGATGTGGCCAACACGTCGGCTACGTCGAGCAGCAGCGACTCGACCGGCAGACGATCCGGTTTGGAAAGGACAGAACCCATTCGTTGGTATGATAGCAGCCGCGTTCCCCGTGCCCCTTCCCAGGAAGGATCATCGGCTCGCCAGTCGAGTTGTCACTATTCTCTGGGCACAATGCAAATGTCAGCGAGGTTGCGATACTTCTCCGCGTAATCCAGCCCATAGCCCACCACGAATTCATCAGGAATCTTGAAGCCGACATAGTCGCCTTCGAGTGGAAGCTTGCGGCGCGAGGGCTTGTCGAGCAGCGCTGCGATCTTCAACGTCCGCGGCTGGTGCGCCAGGAGCAGCTTTTTGAGCACCGTGAGCGTCAGGCCCGTGTCCAGAATGTCTTCCACCACGATGACGTTCTTGTCTTTCATGGACTGGTCCACATCCTTGGTCAACTTCACTTCTCCGGTCGAGTCCCACCCGCTCTTGAGTTCCTGGGTGGGGCTGGGGCGGTTGCCGTAGCTGGAGACTCCAATGAAATCGAACGTAGAATCCAGATCGACCTGCCGCGCCAGGTCCGAGAGAAAGATGGCCGCGCCTTTGAGCACGCCGACGAAAATGATCGACTGGCCCGCGAAGTCCTTCGAAATCTGCGCGCCCAACTCGCTCACCCGCTTGGCGATGTCCTGCCGCGAAATCAGCACCTTGAGTTCTGCCATGGCGTTTCATATTAAACTAGGTGGGCCGATTAATGGAAAAGCACTCAGCAGTCAGCACTCAGCGGTCCGTTGCCTGGGCAGTCGAGACTTCCAGCAACAATGCTGAACGCTATGAGCTGAGCTAGTAGCTAGTAGCTAGCAGCTAGCAGCTAGGAGCTATAGGCGCATGAATCTCAAAGGCATTAAACTCACGTGGTTGGGCCACTCGACTTTCCGCATCGAGACTCCGGGCGGGAAGACCATCTTCATCGATCCCTGGATCATGGGCAATCCCATGTGCCCCGATGCCGACAAGAAAGTAAAGAAAGCCGACATCCTGCTTTGCACTCACGGTCACGGAGACCACATTGGCGACGCAGTCGAGATCGTCAAACGGCACAACCCGGTTGTGATTGGGATCTATGAGCTTTGCCTGTGGCTGGCGAAAAAGGGCGCCAAGCAAATTTCTCCCATGAACAAGGGAGGAACGCAGACGGTTGACGACATCAGAGTGACCATGGTTCACGCCGATCACTCGTGCGGCATTCAGGATGGCGATGAGATCATCTACGGCGGCGAGGCCTGCGGCTACGTAGTCGAGTTTGAGAATGGGGTGAAGCTTTATCACGCGGGCGACACTAACGTATTCGGCGATATGGCGATCATTCGTGAACTGTACGCTCCCGAGATCGTTATGCTGCCCATGGGCGATCTGTTCACCATGGGACCGCGCGAAGCGGCGTACGCGATCAACCTGCTGAAGCCGAAGAGCGTGATCCCCATGCACTTTGGCACGTTTCCGGTGCTTACGGGAACTCCCGGCGCCTTGAGGAAACTCGTTCCCGGCGTCGAGATCGTCGATCTGAAGCCAGGCGTGACCATTGGCGGTTGAAGACCAGCACTTTTGACAGGAGAGCATGTGACCCAGAGCAAGAAGAAAGACGACAGAGCCAGTTGGCGGCACTATAACTTCACCACCGCAGGCCCGGTGGACGACTACCTTTATTCCATGCTGCCCAAGCGCGACGAGGTGCTGGCCGAAATGGAGGACTATGCCACCGCGCACAAGGTGCCCATCGTAGGCCCGGCCGTGGCGCGCGTTTTACAGCAACTGGCCTTGATGATCAACGCCCGCACCGTGTTCGAACTGGGCTCCGCCATCGGCTATTCGACGATCTGGTGGGCGCAGGCTGTAGGCGACAAGGGACGAGTGATCTACACCGACGGCGATGCGAAGAATGCCGAACGGGCTCGCGGCTACTTTAAACGCGCTGGAGTCTCGAGCCGCGTCACCTTGCACACCGGGGACGCCTTGGAATACCTGTCGGAGCAGAAGCAGGAGTTCGACATTATCTTCAACGACGTCGACAAGGAAGACTACCCTCGCGTCCTGCGCCTGGTGGCGCCGCGCCTGCGCAAGGGCGGATTGTTCATCACCGACAATGTGCTGTGGAGCGGCCGGGTCGCCGACAAGAGTGCCACAGATGCCAGGACCAAGGCCATCCTCGAGTTCAATCGCAAACTCTATGACGCGACAGAGTTCTACACCACAATTCTGCCCATCCGCGATGGCCTGGCCGTGGCAGTCAAGAAATAGCTGTCAAAATAGCGCTGCTCCCCCGGCGGTTGTCATGGCTGCGTCCCGCCGCCACCGCCACAGTCAGCAGGATAGCGGGGTGCGATTACGGCGACAACGACTCGCGCTTTACTTCGCTGGCGGCTGGATCAATTCTGCGTCAATCGTGATGGTGATCTCGTCTCCCACCACGCCCGGCAGATAGCTGATCCCAAAATCCTGGCGCACGATTTTGGTGGTTGCCGATGTGCCAATGCGCTGGTTGCCCCACGGATCCTTGATCGGCGCCGACGGCCCATCCACCTCGAGCACGACTTCCTTGGTCACGCCGTGAATCGTCAGGTCCCCGGTGATCAGCAGCTTGCCCGACCCTCCCGCTTTGGATTGCTTGGAGTGAAAGGTGATGGTCGGAAACTTCTGCACGTCGAGGAAGTGATCGCTGCGCAAATCGTTGTCGCGCATTTCCACGCGCGTATCCACCGAATTTGCGTCGATTGTAGCCTCCAGAGAATCCTTCGACGGGTCCGCAGGGTCATACTTGGCTGAACCGCTCACTTTCGTGAAAGCGCCCCGCACCGTGGACACGCCCAGGTGCCGCACGGAAAACTGCGCCGCGGTGTGATTGGGATCGATCTGCCAGGTTCCGGCCTGGGCTGCGGCGGTGGCGGCCATGGCCAGTGCGGCGATGAGGATGAAGATAAAGCGATTCATATTGTGAGTTCTCCGTGGGAATGGAATTGAGTGCAGCAATGCTAAATGGACTTGACCGGAATATTCAACAAGTCCTCGACCAGGCCAACTTCCTTCTGCAGGAAGGGTTCCGCGTGGCTCACGCCGCCCAGCATGCCGTAAAAGCGCGCCATGGATTCTACGCGGGAGCGAATCTCGTCGCGGGCAGGGAAGAGGTCTTTCCCCGCTTCCTGGTCGCTGAACTGCGATGTATATGCCAGAATCGAGGCAAACTTTCCCTCGAACTGCTCGCCGATATCGACCACAAACGAAGGCCGAATGTCGTAATAAAGTGTCGCGTAGATAATCTTGAAGGGACGATGCGGGGCAAGCGCAGTCGCGCCGGCACCCTGCCGGCTGTCCTGCGGGCGTCCCGCCCTCAGATCGCTGGAGGAGGCTGACGGCTGAGAGCTGAGAGCTAACTTCGCCAGCCCCGCCAGAAAGCAAGCCTCATATCCCAGCACCGAAGCGGTGTAGTGGTCGGGATGCCGTCCCTTCCAGTAGGGCAGAATGATGACCCGCGGCCGCGTCTCCCGAATCACGCTGGCCACCTTCAACCGGTTCTCCCACGTGTTCTCGACGCGGCCGTCGGGAATGTCGAGCGCCCGCCGCCACTGCACGCCCAGAATCTTCGCGGCGTCGGCCGCCTCGTGCGCGCGATTTTCCGCCGTGCCTCGCGTTCCCATTTCACCCTGCGTCAGGTCGAGAATGCCGGTGCGCTGCCCGCGCTGCGCCGCCTTCAGCAGAGTTCCGCCGCAGGTTTGCTCGACGTCGTCGCGGTGCGCGGCGATGGCCAGGATGTCGAGAGATTGGATGTCCGGGGATGGACTTAAGGGGAGGGAAGCCATGTCAGTCGAGATTTCCTTGCTCCAGCACCACGTTCTCGCGCACGATCAGCCGGTGCGCCGCCATTTCTTTCAACGTGGGAAGCACGCGGCTCACGTGCTCGTCGGTGTCGACAAAAATGATGATCACCGGCAGCTTGCCGCCGGCTTCCACCAGATGAGCCGTCTCCACCTGGTGGCGCCCGAGGAATCCCGCCACGGCATGAATCACCGTCGCCGCGTAGACTTTCTCTTTGCGCAGGTAGGTGAGAATCTCCATGTGCAGCGGCCGGTGATGCCACTGGTCCCCTTCGTTCAGGTACATGGTGACTTGAACTGCCATCGCGTCCGCCATTTTACAGCACCCGCGCCAGCGCCATGCCCGCCAGCGCACTGCCCAGGCAGAGCAGGTTGTTACTGAGGACGTTGGCCAGCATGAGTCCCCATTGGCCCTGCTCGAAATACGACATGGACTCGAACGCGTAGCTGGAAAAAGTGGTGAACGAGCCGCAGAAGCCCACCACCACCAGCAGCCGCCAGCGTGGATCCAACAGAACTCGTTCCGTGGTCCAGATGACGAAGAAGCCTACGATGAAGCTGCCAGCGACGTTGATGGCAAGCGTTCCGTAGGGAAAGATGGGGCCGAACTCTCTGGCAGCTAGACGGCTCAGCAGATACCGCAGGTTGGCGCCGACAACGGCAGCGACGGATATAGCGAGGAAATCTTTCACGATCGCGCTCCTACAAAACTGGATTCTATTCTGTAGGAGTCATCAGCCTGCAGTCCATGAGCAGGCGGTTGTGGCGAACTCCATCGCCGTAGTTAATTCGTAACACATTTTTTACCACAGAGGACGCGGAGGACACAGAGGTGGTGGGTCTGAGGTCTCAGGTCCGACGACTGTCTAGTTTTTCCGCTCCACCAAAAACCGCGCCAGCTCCTTCAGCGGCTCCGCTGCTTCGCCGAAGCTGTCCAACTCTGCGAATGCTTCGTTCACCAGCGCATCCGCCTTACTCACCGACGCTTCAATCCCGAACAGGGCTGGGTACGTCGCCTTCTCCGAAGCGGTATCTTTTCCTGCCGTCTTTCCCAGTTGCTCCGACGTCTGGGTCACGTCAAGCACATCGTCCACGATCTGAAAGGCCAGGCCAATCGCCAACCCGAAGGCGCGCAGCTTCGCAATCTGGCTGTCTTTCGCTCCGCCATACAATCCGCCGCTCACCAAACTTGCCGTGATCAACGCGGCGGTTTTCGAGCGGTGAATGTACTCCAGCATTTCGGGCGTCGGCCGGGTGTGTTCCGCCTCGAGATCCACCACCTGTCCGCCGATCATGCCATCAATCGTCCCCGTGCCGTGGGCGATCTCCTCGATAATGCGCACGCGAGCCTCCGCCGGACACCGCAGTCGCGCCAGAACTTCATAGGCTTGCGTCTGCAGCGCATCTCCGGCCAGGATGGCGATGGCCTCGCCAAAGGCTTTGTGGCAAGTGGGACGCCCGCGGCGCAGATCGTCGTTGTCGAGCGCGGGCAGGTCGTCATGAATCAGCGAATAGGTGTGCAGCATCTCCAGTGCCGCGCCCAGTTCTTCGATACGCTCCGGCAACGAGCCTGCCACCATGCGTCCGGCCTCCATGCAGAGCACGGGCCGCAGGCGCTTGCCTCCGGCAAAGACGCTATGGCGCATGGCCTTGTGGATCGAGACCGGATCCTGCGTTTCCAGCGGAATCAACCGGTCCAGAGCCGCGTCGGTCAGCTGCTGCCCTTGTTCGAGAGTCTCCTTGAGCATGAAGCAGTGAGTATAACAAGGCGGCGGATGTGGGAACGTTTCCCAGCGAACCGTGTGAGGCGGAAAAATAAAAAGGACGCCCAAGGGCGTCCTCTGAACACAGGATTGAACTATGCGGCTGCGGTCCGCGAAAGCGCCGTACTCCGCAATACCGAGGTCAGCACATTCGCCACGTCACCCGCGGGACATACATCACTGGCGCCGGCCGCCAGCGCCGCCATCCACATTTCTTCGTCAGGAATGCGGTGCGTGCAGACGATGGGCAGCGCAGGAAAGTCGTGGTGCAGACTCTCGACATCGGTCAACAGCCAATGCTCAATGTTGAGAACCACGGCTTCCGGATGGGTTCGGGCTACGTTGTCCCGCAATTCCTCGCGGGAGCGGGTTAGATGTACTGAGAAGTGAGGGCGGAGTCCACCGGCCAGGCAACGGGCCACGCTAGGATCTTTCTCGAGAACCACTACAATTTGAGCCATACTTCCCCCGATCTTCAACCGTCGTCAACGGCGAACGTCGACATTGGACTAGGGCTGCGGGGTGGCTGGGAACACCAGAACTCCACAGACATCTAAAGCTCTCGAATCGCGGCCAGAAATCCGCATCTGCACCCTCACCCTTACCGGTGTGCAGGCAACTTTTCTGTCAGCGCTTCGAATGGTTCCGCTTGGAGCTTCCCGTTCTTTTTCAGCAGGATCTCGACCTTTCCTTCCGCCTGTTCCAGTTCCTTGCGGCAGGAGGAAGAAAGCTGCATGCCTTCTTCAAAGAGGGTCAGAGACTTCTCTAGAGGGACCTCTCCCTTTTCCAGTTCCTGAACAATTTTCTCCAGTCGCTGGAGGCACTCTTCAAACTTGGGCAACGGGGTTTCGCTCCGTCTCTTATTGTAATGCAACTATTTGGACGAAGTGTCCAGTCTTTTTAATGGAAAGGACCAATAAAAATGGACGATGCAGTCCCGCCGTGGGAAACGGTTCCAGGACCAAAGGATCTGCAATATCGTTTTGTTGTCATTGTGAATCGATTCAATAGTGGCAGAAGGTCGGCTGGGCCCCGGAAAATGACGATTGTGAGAATTCCACAGACCCGGTGACGATTGTTGCCGAGCTGCCGGCACGACGAAATTGCCGCCGCCAGTCCGGCCGCACCAAATTGTTCGCGCGATCGTGGACCACTAGCCGGCCAGGGTGACGCAATTCCACCCCAAGTGAGCCGCGGCCTAGGCCGTCGCTTTGGAGCCGGGGTCTTTCTCCAAGGCTTCCAACACATCCACCGCCGAGCTGTAGCGTCCCTGCGGCGCGCTGATCTGCGCTCCTTGCGCCATCTGTTGTGCTGCAATCAGCATTTCTCGTGCAATGGCCACGCCCTCCGCCCTTGCCAGTTCGGGGGTCTGTGCCCGTGCCATGCGCTCCAGAATTGAGTCCGGCACCGAAACCCGCAACTCATTCTTCATGAATTCGGCATTCCGCACGCTGACTAAGGGCCATATCCCGGCCACCACCGGAATGCGGCAGTGCTCAATCCGCTTCAGAAAGTTCTCCAGCAGACGCAGGTCAAACACCGGCTGGGTTACCACATACTCCGCCCCGGCTTCCACCTTGTACTCGAAGCGCCGAATCTCCTCATCCAGATCGGTCAGCCCCGGGTTGGCGCCCACGCCAATCACAAAGCCAGTCCCGGTTCCAATCGGATTCCCGCCAAGATCGAGCCCGCGGTTCAGGTTGTGCACGATGTTGACCAGGCCGATTGCGTCCACGTCAAACACGGCGGTCGCGTCCGGATAATTTCCCATCTTCGGAGGATCGCCAGTAATGCAGATCAGGTTCCTGATTCCCACCGCGGCCGCGCCCAGCAGATCGCTCTGAATGCACAGCACATTGCGATCGCGGCAGGTGTAGTGCAGAATCGCGTCAATGCCGACTTCGCGCTGAATCAGCAGCGAGAGCGCCTGGTTGCTCATGCGCGCCGACGCTCGCGGGCTGTCCGGGATGTTGACCGCATCCACGCCGACCGACTTCAGAAAGCGCGCGCCCTCGACCTCCTTGGCAATGTCGATCCCTTTCGGAGGCACGATCTCGACCATGGTGACAAACTCACCGCGAGCCAGCCTCGCGCCCAGCAGCGACCGCTTCTCCAGCGGTACGGCCGGAACTGCCATCGGTGCGGCCTGGCTGCCCGCCACCTGGGCCGCAGTCGTCTTTCCTCTGGCCTCGCCCACCCGTAGAGCCGACTTCATCACCCGGATGTGCTCCGGAGTCGTTCCGCAGCACCCACCCACCAGCCGGACTCCGGCCGCCACAAACTTGCGCGCATAGCTGGCCATATATTCCGGCGAGCACAGATAGATGTTCCTGCCCTCCACCGACCGCGGAATACCGGCGTTGGGCTGGGCCGCCAGGGGAAGGGAAGTCGCGGCCCGCACTCGCTCCATCGCGTCCAGCATGGCCACCGGGCCGACGCTGCAGTTGCAGCCAATCACGTCCGCTCCCCATTCCTCGAGCTTGGGAACGAACGTCTGCCGGGTCGGAGCCGTCCAGGCAGTTGCCGTCCTCATCAATGGTGACCTGCGCCACGATCGGCAGCGACGCGCTCACATCCCGGGCGGCCAGCATCGCCTGGTGAATCTCTTCCAGATATCCGAAAGTTTCCAGGATCAGCAGATCGACGCCGCCTTCCACCAGCGCCTCAATCTGCTGGCGGAACGCGTCGCGCGCCTCCTGGAACGAAGTCTTCCCCAAGGGTTCGATCCTGGTTCCCAATGGGCCAACCGATCCTGCCACCCACACATCGAAGCTTTTGGCGGCTTCACGGGCCAGTCGCGTGCCCGCCCGGTTGACGTCGCGCACCTTGTCCGCCAAGCTGTGCCGGCCCAGGCGGAAAGAATTAGCACCGAAAGTATTGGTTTCAATAATCTCGGCTCCGGCCTGTAGATACTCGTGGTGAATCCCGCGGATCAGGTCGGGCTGGGACAGATTCAGTTCGTCGTACGACCGGTTGATGAAGATGCCTTTGGCGTAGAGCAGTGTGCCCATGGCGCCGTCGCACAACACCGGGGCCTGCTTGATCCGGGCAAGGAAGTCAGACGCCATATATTTTTTCAGAATACAGGATAAACACCGGTTCGTGCATCTTCAGCAACCGCAGGGAGGCATCGCTGATCAAAGCAGGTGGATCTCATCTTCGACTTGGCGCGCCTCGCATGAGCCCAGCGTGCGGGTCTGTTATAATCCACCATTTCGCAATTAAATCTCCCTTTCTCATGTCCTTAGGAGCCTGCCGTTTGAAGAGACGTGTCCTCGTTCTGGTTGTCGGATTGTGGGCCAGCCTGGGTTTCCTTTCCTGTGGTAGTAGCGCGCCTAAGAACCCGCCCAGCGGCCTGCAGAATCGCGTTCTGGCTTCGCAAGGGGTCACCTCGACCTTCAATTTTGGCGGTCTGGTGATCGTTAACGGCCAGAACGATACCATTCCGCAGGTGGCTCGCTTGGGCGCCGGAAGCTCTCCCGGTCTGATGGCGATCTCGCCGACCCGGAACATTGCAGCGGCCTTTGACGCCAGCAGCAATAACGTGTACGCGGTAAGCACGACCAAGGAAGCCAGCCTGGGAAACGTACACCTGCAAGGGCCCACCTCCAGCTTCGTGCTTCCGACCGCACTCCCGATCGGCTATGCCGCGGTTCCCACCGCCACCGTCACTGGCTTTTCGTTTCTGGGCGCGGTTGACGCCATGAACTTCGCCAGCGGAGGCGTCCTGCCCATTGCCGTCAGCAACGCTCAAACCGTGATCACGAATTCCACCGGCACTCAACTCCTCGTCTTCAGCAACGACTCCGACTCTGTGACTGTGCTCTCTCCCGGAACGCGCCGTGCCTCCGGTCGACACCAGTTGTTACTCCAATCCGCCCAATTCGGTCTGCACCATCGTCCCGGGCTTCGACCGGCCCGTTTTCGGCATCGTCAACGGAACCATCGCCTACATTTTGAACTGCGGTCCTCAGTGTGGCGGCAAACAGGCCAGCGTGATGGTTTTTGACCTGACCAGCCTTACCATTACGAACACCATTCCCGTCGACGCCGCCACCATGGCGCTGCTCAACGGATCGACGCTCTATGTTGCTGGAACCTCGCCCACCAATCAATGCGTGTACCGGTCAGGCCACGGCGGCGACCACCTGCGGGCGCCTCGACATCGTCGATCTGGGCTCGGGAACGGTAACCGGCACCGCCGTCATCACCGACGGCTACCATCAACGCATGGATATCACCACCAACGGCCAGGTCTTCATCGGATCGTACAACTGCACCAACCTTGGCAATGTCAACACTCCGGTCGGGGAAGTTCGCGGTTGTCTGTCTATCTTCAAGACCGCAGACAACTCCGTGCTCATCCCTCCCGACAACGGCGACGTAAACTGGCCTGCAGGGATTTGTCGGCCGCAACGTCGAGTACGTGGCGGAAGGCGGCCTGTTGCGGGTCTACGACACCACCAAAGATATCCTGCTGATCAACGATTTCGTGCCCCAGGGCACCATCAACATCATTGGCTATGTCGGGGACATAAAGGCCATCGACTTCTTCTAGCAGCACACCGCAAGAGCGGCAGGCGCAACACTCAGCCCGTTACCAGCGCGTTCTCCGGCAGTCCCTGCCTCACCGGCAGCCCGTACCCGTTTACCAGGTTGCGGCGGTGCTCCAGAATCTGCTGCATTTCCTCAGGCGTTCCGCGCACAGGAGGAACGTGGGAGATGGCATCGTTGAGCATCGCCCAGCTCACCTCGGACGCGATCACCGCATCCCGCGCCTGCGGTATGCCCAGGTTTTTTCCCGCGAGTATCGATCGCGCGAAAACATCGACCATCACGTTAAGCTTCTTGTCATTGAAGGCCGCGGTCTTGCTGAGCGTGTTGTGGATGCCATAGAGCTCCACCGTGGCTTCATCAAAGTCATGCCGCATGCGCGCGACCCCCTTCGTGCCGATCGCGTCGACGTAGCAATTGTGCGGTTGTTGCTTCGCCAGGTGCCCGTAGATGAATCCCTGCGTAATATCGAAGACCACGCCGTTGGCGAAGGTGCCGTGCGCCTGCACCCACCACGGGTCTTTGTAACCCCAGGCGCGGATCCCCTGCGCGTGCCAGCTCTGGTATTCGCTCTGGGCGTACCAGCGCGCTACGTCCACGTAATGCATCCCGCAGTCGTGGAACGGCGGGCCTTCCGGATCGTGCCCTTCCAGCGGCATGTGGCCCGGCGTCATGTGGCAAATCCGGATCACCGCCAGCTCGCCGATCTCGCCCTCTGCGATGAATCGCTGGATATCCTTGTGATACCAGGCATTCCGGTTGAACAAGTTGACCGCTACAAAAAGATCGCTAGCCTCAATCTCCCGCACCAGTTGCCATTCCGTGGCTACATCGGGGCCGATGGGCTTTTCCGCCAGCACATGCTTGCGATGAGCTAGAGCTTGCCGAATCTGCTGCGGCCGCGCATCGGCCAGCGTAAACAACCCGACCGCATCGATCGATGCGTCGCCAAAGATGGCGTCGGGGTCATCATAGATCGCTGCGTTCGGCAGTTGTTGTCCGGCCAGGCGACGGGCTTGCCCGCAGATGTCATACACCGCCGCTACTTCCCAGAGCTCGCTGTCCCGCATCGCGGCCACAAATTCGCGCCCCATCCGGCCGTATCCGAGAATTCCCGCCCTCAGTCTCTTTGCCATGTATGTCGCCAACCCCCTTGCCCCCGCGCTCGCGTTCAGCTGCAAAGCGCCGCTATTCCTACGTTTTCCACGGGTACATTTCTCAGTCCCTCCAACCTATGCTAGGCGGAACGGCCTCGGCACACCGTGATTGTCATCACAGCCTGGATTGGTCTCGCCCCGCGCGGACTTGCGCCTAGTCGGGACCCAGTGGTTATAAGCCGCTAATCAAAATCGTGTTTCAGTGGGAGGAACTCCCATGCGGAAGCCGCCCTTGCGCGGTCTGACCACCTTGCTGTTGTTGGTGGTGATTGGGAACCTGCGGGGGCAGAACGCGACCGGCGCAAGATCGGTGGAGAGTTTCCGGCTGGAAGGCGTCGCTATCTGGCAGTGCCAGTGCCCAGCCTACGGTTGTCCATGCCAACAAAATGGGCTGCCAACCCACGGAATGTGTCCCGCGAGTGATTTCGCTCACATCAAGAAGGGACGTTACGGAAACGTCAGTCTGGACGGCTTAAACGTGGTGCTGGTCGGCAACCTTGTCGACCGGCCGCCGGATCGCCGCTCACTTCACCGGTTCCAGCACCAGCCGGTGTGCCTTGTCCGCTTCCACCGCCTTCGCGCTGAAGGGCAAGCGTAAACGTCGTTCCTTCGTACCACGCCTTCCACTGATCCATGTAATACGGGCTCAGAAAATTCCCGCCCTGCCCGGTCACGGTATTCAGCGTCGACTGGTCCAGGTCCGCGAGATTCGCGGTGAATCGCTCCGACGGCCCATGATACGGCGTCACCGCCTTCACCGTGTATCCGCTGCCCGATTGCTCCTGCACTCCGGGTCCCGACCAGTGTCGGATCAGCGGAATTCTTCCCAGGATCGGATGCTGGATCTCGACCGCATTGAACGCGCCCCATCGCCACGACGCCAGATCCTTCGGTGCCTGCGGATCGTTCACCGCAGCCTCCACCGCGGCCGTCAGCAGTTCGTCGTAATTCGGATACTTGTCGGGCAGCCACCGCTTCGGGCCGATGCAGCAGAATGTTCTCCATCCACACCGACCTCTGCAGCCACGAATAGGTCTTCCAGTCGATGACGTTCTTCTCGGTTTCTTTATAGAGCTCGGAGTCGGCGTCCTTGCGCGGCTCCGGGGAGCGACTCCCAGTTTTGGTTCGAGCAGCAGGCGGCGCAGTTCGCCGATTGCATTTTCCGCGATGGTGGGCGCTGCCGAGGAGGCCAGCATGCGGCCATCCCAACTGCGCATCAGGTCGGCGGCCTGCTTGGCGCGCGCCGAAGGTTTCGAGGCGTGATCCACCGCATAAACGAATCGCTCCGCCGCAAACAGGATCGGCTTCCGATTGAATGTCGGTTTGCAGCGCAAGCATGTCCGCCGCGGAAAACTGCCGTCCCGACTCCAGCACGTGATAAATGCGCGCCGTGCGCCACGGCGCCTCCCATTCCATGCTGATCGAATTGGGATAACCGTCCGGCGTGATTCTTCCGTTCGCCGTCGCGATGATTCCCGACGGCGGGTTGTAGATGCTGGGCAGCTTGTCGAACGGAATGTAGGAAGTCCATTCGTGCGCGTTGTCGGCGCCGCTCACCGGAAGGCTGCCATCTCCTGCCGCGCGGATCGGAACCTTGCCCGTCGCGTGATATCCGATGTTTCCGTCGACGTCGGCATACACCACGTTCTGCCCCGGCGCATCCAGTTGCGAAAATGCGCGCTGGAATTCTTCCCAGTTCTGCGCCGCATTCACGTCAAAGAATGGGATGCGCAGTCCGTCGTAGAGCGTCCAGCGCAACGCCAGCGGCCGCGTTTCGCCCGGAACCAGTTCCGTGATGACCGGTCCGTGACGCGTGATCTTCACGTCCACGGTCACGTCCGGCTTGCCCTTGACGTGGATCACCTCGACGCGATGTTCCGGCTGCACCCATCCCGTCGGAGTCTGATACGCGCCCTGCGCGTTGAAATTCTCGATGTAAACGTCGGTCACGGTTGGACCGACGTTGGTGAATCCCCACGCGATTCGCTGGTTGTGGCCCACGATCACATAAGGCATGCCGGGCAGCGTCACCCCGGCAACGTCGAGAGTGCCCGAGTGCAGGTGCGCCTCGTACCACAGGTTCGGCATCTGGTGGCCGAGGTGCATATCATTCGAGAGCAGTGGCTTTCCGGTGACGGTGTGCGCTCCGGAAACCACCCAGTCGTTCGATCCGTTCACCGGCAACCCCTCGACCGGCAAGGCGTCCGGCGCCACGCCTGGAACTTGTCTGATGCGTGACCGAGTTGTCGGGAGAATCGTCGTCGTTGTCGTCCTCGTCATCCGAATCGCCCGTACTGCTGTCCGGTTCGTTCAGATCCTCGCGCATCACCGTCGGCGGACGGTCGTGCCACGAGCGGTTCACATACAAGTCCGCAGTCAACTCCGGACCGAGCTTGGCCAGAATCTTCTCGCGGCTGAGCGCGTCGTAAAAATAGTGGTAGTTCAGATCCTTGACCATCGAGTTGGCGATCACCACCGAGTCCTCCGCCAGCCACGGCTTCGGCGCGTAGCGCAGGATGCGGAACTCGATGGGCAGCCGGCTGCCGTGCGTCCCGATGTATGCGTTCACCCCGCGCGCATAGGCTTCGAAGAAACGCCGATCGCGCGGGCTGGCCATCTCCAGCGACTTCTCCGCCGCCGCCCGCAGGCCCAGAATTCGCTGCTCGCGGTCGACTTTAAGCGGTTTCATCGCCAAGAATCTCCGAGAGTTCTCCACTTGCCAAAGCGGCGCATCACGTCCATCTGCCACAGCCGGTCCTGCGCCGTGACATAGCCTTGCGCGAAGAAAAGATCGTCCAGCGTTGCCGCTTCGATCGTCGGTACGCCGTGACGGTCGCGCGTCACCGTGACCGGCGCTGCCAGTCCGCTGATCTGCAACCGCCCGTCGAGTTGGGGAAGAGCAGAGTGCGCGACGTAGTAGGCATACGCCGCCGCGCCAGCCAGCAGACGAGCACGGCCAGCAACAGCCACAACAGAATGCGGAAAACCGGGGACGCGGCGCGACTTGGGAGTGCTGATCTCTGCCAGGGTGCTCATGAGGAATCTTTGATTGTATGTCCACGCGGCGCGGCCCTGCCGTGCGCTGAAAATGAATTTCATTTTCAAGATGCCGGATGGTATCCTGACTCGTTCCACCCGCCATGCTGCAGAAGCGCATCGATGATCAGCCCACCATCTCCCGCCAGATGGTCCGCGAAGCCCAGGACATCCTTCACCGCCATCTGAAGGGCGTCGGCCTGAAGCAGACCGCCCAGCGCGACACCATCCTGCGCACCTTCCTTGAAACCCGCGACCATCTTTCCACCGACGAACTGCACCGCCTGGTGCAAAAAAAAGATGCCCGCATCGGCTACACCACCGTCTACCGCACGCTGAAGCTGCTGGCGGAATGCGGCCTGGCCAGCGAAGTCGCCTTCCACGACGGCATCGCCCGCTACGAGCACCAGTACAACCGCCGCAGCCATCACCACATGGTCTGCACCGACTGCGGCAGTTCCGTCGAATTTTTTTCCCAGGAAGTCGGCCAGCTCGAGCAGGAGATCGGCCGCAAGTATCACTACCTCACCACCCGGCACACCTTTCAGATCTACGGGGTTTGCGAAGACTGCCGCAAGAAGAACCACGTCCCTCGCCCGCTCTGAGAGTTTGCGGGTTCACCGCGTGCTGAACTAGTTTATTGAGGGCTTTGACCCTGAGGCGCCTCGATCGATGGTTGAACCGACTGTTAACCGGGCGCCATGTTCAACGGGGATGATTGATCTCGCTCGCTGACAAGTCGACGCCCGCCCGCAAACATTCCTGGGGCGAGCCGTTCCTGGCGACTCTGATCACATCCGATTCATTCGAGCAAAACGCAAGCCTTCCCGCCGTGCTCCCCGCGGGATACGCCACCAGCTGGTACTTCACCATCGGTCCATTCACCTTCGCCGCCGTGCATCCGTGCAGCTCAAAAACGTATCCATGTTTCCTGCCACGAGCCAGTTCGCCGCTGATTCCCCAAGTGTCCGACAGATCCGCCAGGGAACAGGTGTAACCGGATTCTCGATGAGCCTGCGCATAAGCGATCTCAGCCGTATTCAAAGTTCGCACCGCCGCCACCACGGAATCCTCATTGCCGGCTAGAACTGCTTTCTGCGCCGTTCGCCGCACCGAAATTACGGCGACAATCAGCAGAACCACCACGGCGGCCACTCCCGCGTAACCCAGAACCAGTCCCGTGATGGCCAACCCTTTTCCCTTGAGTCGTCCCGCGCTTTTGCGGATGTCCCCAAGCGATAAATGTCCGAAAATAACCGCTGCAATCGAGAAAGGTAGAATCAGAAAAAAAATTCCCGACACCAGGCTGAAGATCGCCTTCCCGCTGGTTTCCGGCGGAAGACCAAAGGCCACCGCCGGATCCACCGGAGGGCCCGCCGAACCTGCAGAATCTTTTCCGCAGACCCCGCAGAAGCGTTCTCCCTCCGCCAGACTGTTGCCGCAACCCAGGCAGAACGAACTCATCCGCTCTTCCTTTCCGCCAAAAGTATTCTCAGCGACGCAACATCGCCCGGAGGCTCATTGCAGGAAACTGCCGTTCTCCATACAACCCCGCGCCGACCCGCCGTTGTCCACCTTGATCACCGCAGATTCGTCGGAGCAAAACGCCCGTACTCCGGTTTGGTTTGGCGCGGCTGGATACGCCACGACGTGGTATTTCACGTTCACCCCGCCCTCGGTCGCGCCCGAGCACCCCTGCAACTCAAAGACATATCCATTTTTCCGTCCGCTTGACAGCTCATGATTGAGGAATGGATCCAGGTCAAACAACGAACACGTGTATCCAGCCCGAGGATGGGCTTGCCTGTAGCCCGCCTCCGCAGCGTTCAACGTCTGCATCGAGGCAACGGCCGACGACTCGTTGGCGGCCATTCGTGCCCGCAACAGGTTCGGAATCGCGATGGCCGCGAGGATCAACAGGATTGGCCCCGCTCCCAGGTAACCGAGAACCAGCCCCGCGATCGCCAGGCCATCTCCCCTCAGCCGACCCGCACTGCGGCGAATCTGCGACAGCGACAGATGTCCTAGGATGATGGCTGCAATTGCCGTCGGCGGGAGGAAGAAAAACAGGCCGCAAATCAGGCTGGCAATTGCCTTTCCGCTGGTCTCGGCAGGTACCGCCGGAGCGCTCGCCGCAGCCGGTGCGCTTGCGTCCACTGCCTTTCCGCACACCCGGCAGAATTGATCGTTGGCCGTTAAGCTGTTCCCGCAGCCTGCACAGAATGAAGCCATCCACCCTCCCGGCGCCGCGAAACCTCGCTTCGGCTTCGCACTGAAATTTGCTCGGAAACATACGCTTCCCACCTCCCGCCGTCAATGCACCGAGATTGAGAATGCCCATGGGTGGACAGCCGCCATCGGCTGTCCGTCGAGCGCAGCTCGACCGCCCGTCCGTCAGAAGCGACACTGAAACATTAC
>CAVPXW010000001.1:0-62188 GCA_963709865.1 uncultured Acidobacteriota bacterium | reverse complement strand
TCAGCCGCCCGCGTCCGCGGAGAGGAAGAACACGGTGTCACCGGCCGCCAGCGGGGTCTCGCCGTCCCTGGTGATCTGGTCGCCGTTCAGCGCCGCTACCACGTGCCGGTCAAGGTCGAGCCCGGCCGCGGCCGCCGCCCCGGCCACGGTGGCGGCCAGAACCTGCTCCGGCCCGCGATGACCGTCGGCCAGCGGCCCGAACCGCTGGATCGTCACCTCGGGCCCGGCCGCGCGCGGGCCGCCTGGTAGTCGCCCGGCTCGTTGACGTTGACCACCGAGTCGAGGCCGGGTCAAGCGCCGCCAGCACCGGATCGGCCCGCAGCGCGTTCTCATCCAGCCGGTCAACAACGCACTCCTCGAGCTGGAACGCGGGCCGCAGCCGCTCCTCCGCCACCAGCTTCGCGGCCACCGGCGCCAGCGCCACGCTGTAGGCGGCGGCCAGCGGCTGCGGGTACCCCCGGGCCACCGGCAGCCCCACGTCCACGCCGTCCCACCACCGCCCGCAGCACCCGCCGCACAAAAGCAGGATGCAGAAACGGCATATCGGTCGAGCTGACGAACGCCACCTCAGCCCGGTCGGCGACCGCGGCCAGTCCCGCGGCCAGTGCCTGCACCGGTTCCAGCCCCTCCTGCGGGTACTGAAACATTACGGTGAATCTATCCATTTGCCGCCTCTCCCCCATTTTGATATGGTCCCGACCATGGATTCGACCAACGTCCCGCTGGCATCGTGCCCGCACTGCGCCGCACAAATGCCCGAGACGGCCGCCTTCTGCCCCGGCTGCGGCCGCCCCATGTACGCGGAAACGCGCGCCCACGGAAAAGTCGGACCTCTTCCCGAGTCCTTCGCGGGAGCACTGGCCTACCTCACCTTCATCCCTGCGATCATTTTTCTGCTTCTCGACCCGTATCGCAAGAACCGCTTTGTGCGCTTCCATTCCGTCCAATGCCTCCTGCTCTGGGGCGCGGGAATTCTGGTCAGCATCGCCGTAAAACTCGCGGGGGTCGTTCTCTTCCTTGTTCCGGTGGTCGGACCTCTCCTGGTGGTGCTGCTCTCCACCGTGGTCGGGCTCGCCGCCTTCGTGATCTGGCTGGTTCTGGTGGTGAAGGCCTTTCAGGGCGAAATGTTCAAGCTTCCGTTGCTCGGCGATTTTGCCCTGCAGTGGGTTGGGCCGCCCTAGGTCCGCCCGGTGCCACGAAATTCGCATTGCTTTGCTTTGGTCTTTTTGATACCTTGCCGCATCGCCGCTTGGCGATGGTTTCGCGCAGGCTGCGCGCCCCATCCTTGCGGCGTCCGGAGGATACCTCTATGGCTTTTTGCAATATGTGCGGGGCCCAGATCGCAGATGGTACCACCACTTGCGCCGCGTGCGCGGGTCGGGCTGCAACCGCGCCCCCGGTACCGCAGGCCAGCGCAAGCACCGGAGGCATGACGGACAACGTGATCGGAATGCTGGCTTACGTCACCATCATCCCGGCGATTATTTTCCTGGTCATCGAACCCTACAACAAAAATCGGTTCGTCCGGTTTCACTCGTTCCAGAACCTCTTCTTTGCGCTTGCATGGATTGTCCTGTGGATTGCGCTCAGCATCGTCGCCCACATTCCGATATTGGGCTGGCTCACCATCCTGATTTGGCCGCTGATCGGCCTCGGCGGCCTGATCCTCTGGATCATCCTTCTTTTGAAGGCGTACCAGGGTCAGATGTGGAAGCTGCCCATGATCGGCGACATGGCGGAAAAGCAGGCCAACGCGATGTAAGGAATCGAAAGACCTTGACCACGAAGGCCACGAAGTATCACGAAGGAACACAATCAAATCAATCCTTCGTAATACTTCGTGGCCTTCGTGGTTCATGGGTTTTTCTCTGCCGGCATGTTCACCACCCAAATCCCGCCCTTGACTTTCTTCCTGTAAGCTGTCAATCCTATTAGCTTTTACCCACGGCCCAATTCCACGCCGTCAGCGTGGTTTCCAGGGCCGGCGGGAATCTGTTGGGCGATTGGGGAATTCATTGCGAGTCCGGGTCTTCTACCACGACAAATGCTTTGACGGAGCCTCCTCCGCCGCGTTATTTTCCCGCTTCTATCGCGAGCGCATCCGCAGCGATGCCGACTTCGTCTTCACCGGCCTGGTCCACCGCGCCGGGGCGCTGTTCGACGAAAAGCAATTCGACGGCGACGAGAACGCCATCGTCGATTTCAAGTACTCCAGCTCGCCCAAGATTACCTGGTGGTTCGACCATCACGAGAGCGCCTTCCTCTCTTCCTCCGACGCCGAACACTTCGAGCGGGATCAGAGCAACCGCAAGTTTTACGATCCGGATTTCAAGTCCTGCACCAGCTTCATCGCCATGATCGCGCAGCAGCGCTTCGGCTTCGATCCCTCGGCCGTGGCCGATCTCGTGCGCTGGACCGACATCATCGATGGCGCCCTTTACCCCGACGCCAAGACCGCCGTCGAGATGGAGGCGCCCGCCATGAAACTCACCATGGTCATCGAATCGGCCCCCGATCACGGCTTCGTCCCCAACCTGATTCCGCTGCTGGCCAGCAAGTCTCTGGCGGAAATTCTCGAAGAGAAATTCGTAGCCCCGTTGCTCCCGCCGCTGCTCAAGCGTCACGAGCTCTCCATCGGAATTCTCGAACAGCGCACCGAGTGCAAGGACGCCACCATCTTCTTCGACGTCTCCGATCACGATCTGGAGGGCTACAACAAATTCATCCCCTATTACCTGCACCCGGAATCGGTCTACAGCGTAGGACTCAGCAAGAGCAGTTTCCGTGTGAAGGTTTCAGTGGGATCGAACCCATGGGCTCCGCAAGAGCCGGAAGTGAACCTGGCCCGTATTTGCGAGCGCTACGGCGGCGGCGGCCACGCCCGCGTGGGCGCGATCTCGTTCAACGTGAACCAGCACGCCGCGGCCATCAAGGCCTCCCAGGAAATCGTCGCCGAACTGCGCGCCGCCATCCGCCAAAAGAAGGTCTGAGGGGGTGGCGCCGGCATCCTGTAGCGCCGGTGTCCGGTAGCGCCGGCATCCTGCCGGCTGTCGTGGCGGCGCCTCGCCGCCACCGTCCGGGCCACCATAAAGCACTGGTTCCTCGGTCTCTGGCGAACTTTGGGCACGTTACCACCGTGCCTCCAACGGTCGAGCCATTCTCAACACGGCCGTTTCATTAGAAACTGGGTACACATGGAAGCCGAATCCAACCCGCGCAAAGACAGCTTGAAAGTCGAGAAGCTCTCGCTCCTCGTGCTGACTCTCTGCATTGTTGCGCTAGTCTACCTGCTCGTCTCCCGGCCTTTCTAGCCGAAGCTCCTGAAAACCGCTGTCACAACTGACAGTTCCCGACACTCGCTTTGCTGGCTCACTATTGGGGAACGGGCAAAAGGGCGCAGCAGCACATGTCACCCAAGATCAAGCAAAACGAAGAATTTGCGCAATGGTTCGGAGAATGGATCGGGAGAACCGGGCGCCGTCGCGCTTCGGTTGAGCACCAACCGCCCGACAAGACCGCGAACTCAGAGGAACCCCCTTACTGCACCGGCGCCCCGCTAGCCAGGCACGTTGCCGGATTGCCGTCGTTCGATGATCGGATTACCCCCGACTGATCCCCACAAAACGCTTTCCGGCCGTAGCTGTTCCCATTCGGCGCGGCCGTCAGATGAAAGCTGCTGGCCGGTGCGGCGCCGCATTCCGAAAGAGTAAACAGGTACCCATACCGCTTCCCGCTTGCCAGCCCGCTGTTGATCAGCATGGCCTGGTGCTCGTTCGGTGCGCCGCCGCCAAAACCATCGAGATCCGATAGCGTGCAACTGTAGCCCACCATCGGATAACTGGTCGCATAACTAACCTCGGCGGTAAGGATCGTGCGCATCGCAGCCACCACCGTCGCATCGCTGCCCATAGGCGGACCGGAAGATTCAGGGCGCGCCGCGAACGTACCCGCCGCGCCGGGTTGGGGCGTCATCTTCTCGGTAATAGCCTTCAGAAAGTCCGGATCCGCGAGCGGCAAATGAATCGTCACCGAGACTTCGTTCAGCGTCCAGACCTGCGCTTCCTGTTTCATCGAAAAAGTCAGCTGCGGCAGGAACGGCGTCCGCTCCGCCTGCCCGTTTTTGTAAACCTGAAACGACAACGCGATGTCGTCCTCGTCTCCGCGCAGTGCATCATTCTCCACCGTGATCTCGACCTTCTGCCCGGTCTTCGGGTCTTCGCCCGCTAGCAGCACGGACCCGGTCTCGAAGGTTTGCACATTTTGTCCCTGAGTCTGCAGTTGGGTCGCCATCAGCGAATACGACTGCAGTGCAGCCAGTGCTCCCGACTTGTCCAGCGCTGTGCGCGTCGCCGTGGGCAGATGCTTAATGAACGTCCCCGGCGTCTTGCTGAAGAACATTTCCAGCAACGCCTGCCGCGCGGTTTGCGGAGCCGCCGTTTGTTGTGCCCACGCACTGGTGGCCCCCAAGATCGCAGCCAACCCAAAAAGGACAAGTCTTCGCATGGTTCATCCCCCACGCTGATCGTGACATCCTTCCTGCGTCTCCTCCAGTTACCGAGGTAAGAACCACCCTCCGCACCCGGAAGCGGCCATCGAAGTCCTGCATGTGCGATCCCCCCGTGATACCCTGCTCTCAGTCGTCGCCCGCATTCATGCGCCCGTCCGCCGCCAAGCCTGATCCCCACCACCGCCAGCGCCAAGTCCTCCGGGCCGTCGCCATGTTCGAATTCTTCAAGGGCACATTCGTGGTAGTCATGGGAGTCTGCGCTCTTGCCCTCGTGCACAAAGATGTCTGGCTGTACGCGGAAAGTCTCCTGGCCCTCCTCCACATCAACACGGATCGCCGGTCGGCCCAGCTTTTTCTCGATTTTGCCGACAGCGTGACCGACGCGCGCCTGTGGGCCGCGGCCCGCATTGCCTTCGCCTACGCGGCGCTGCGCTTCACCGAAGCCTACGGCTTGTGGAGAGGACGTACCTGGGCAGAGTGGGTAGCCCTGGTTTCCGGCGCCGCTCTGCTGCCCCTGGAGGTCCGCGAACTTCTTCGCGGGCTGACCGTCCTGCGCTGCGCTCTGTTTATCGGCAACGTGGCCGTTGTCCTCTACATGCTTTACGTCATCCTTGCCAACCGTCGCGAACGCCGCAACGCCTCTGCCATGAAAGCCGCCACCTAGGCCTTTTTCTGAGTTTCAGGCCCCGCACGTTCGTAATCTGGCAGGCCGCCGAGTCCGGTGCAACCATCGTCTTCGTGGGGCCTGACATCCCAACCAAGGAGCGATTCAATGAGAACGTTGGCGACTGTAGCCGTTCTGTTGTTTGTGTCTGCCTCCGCCTACCCGCAAGCGGCCAAGCCCTGTGAAGACCTGAAGGCCGAAATCGCGAAGAAGCTGGAAGCCAAGAACGTGAAGTCGTACTCGCTCGAAATCGTGGCGAAAGACGGGGATACAGACAAAGAAGGCGACGCCAAGGTAGTCGGCACCTGTGAGGGCGGCACCAAAAAGATCGTCTACCGCAGAGCCTCAACCCCGGCTCCAGCCCCCGCGCCTGCCGTGACCAAGCCCTAATCCCCGGGGTTCTCGGCAGCACCTCGGCCGCGTGCGCAGGACGGTCGCCCCCCCACCTTCCCATCCCGCGGACTGAGGCCTGCGCTCAAATGGGGTTTGCCGCCGCAAGGAAGGTTGTCCCCAACTTGGCCTCTCCGGCCACCGATTGTCCAATCACCTTACCGAGGAAGTGCACCACTCTTGTGCAATTGACAGTTCTGTTGAAGAGGATGATGATCGGGTCCCAGTAAAATCTTTGTTCCTACTACATCTGTAGAACCTCACTTCGACTGGGAAAGGCCGATAAGCGCCATGACATTAGTGCGCGTTCTCGTGGTAGAGGATTACGAACCGTTTCGCCGATTCGTCCGTTCGACGCTGGAGAAAAAACCGGAAATGCAGATAGTTGCCGAGGTTTCAGACGGATTGGAGGCGCTTCAGAAATCCGAAGAACTGCAACCGGATTTGATCTTGCTCGACATCGGGCTTCCAACGCTGAATGGGATCGAAGCCGCTCGACGAATTCGCAAACTGGCGCCGGAATCCAAGATCATCTTTTTGAGTCAGGAATCTTCCGCGGACGTTGTACAGGAGGCTCTCAGCTCGGGAGCGTGGGGCTACGTGGTAAAGGCACACGCCGGCAGCGACCTGTTAGCGGCCGTCGACGCGGTTTGCCAAGGCAGGCAGTTTGTCGGCAGTGGATTGTCGGGCCACGGTTTCAGTCACGCCCGGCACCCGCAGGTTCTCGACGTCGGCCACCGCGAAGCTCCCCCATCCCTTGTGCCGGGGAAGTCGGAGACCACGCGCAGCCACGAAGTTCAATTCTATTCAGATGATGCATCATTTCTGGCTGGGTTTACTCGTTTCATCGAAGCCGCTCTATCCGCCGGAACTCCCGTCATCGTGGTCGCCACTGAGTCCCACCACAAGAGTCTCCTGCAGAGTTTGCAGGCACAGGGCCTGAATGTCCCCGCCGCCATCGAACAGGGAAGCTATATTCCTTTGGACGTGGTCGCGACGCTTTCGACCTTCATGGTCAATGGACTGCCTGACCCGGCTCGCTTCCGCAAGGTTGCGCACGAGTTGGTCGCGACAGCTACAAAAGGGGCAAAGGGCGAGCATCCCCGAGTGGCAGCTTGTGGTGAATGCGCACCTACTTTGTGGGCGCAAGGCAATGGCGATGCCGCGATTCAGCTCGAACACCTCTGGGACGAGATAGCCCAGACCTGCAACATGGACATTCTGTGCGGGTATGTGTTGACAAGCTTCCAGCGCGGACAGGAAGGCCACATCTACCAGAGAATATGCGCAGAACATTCGGCTGTGTGTTCCCAGTGAACGGGTGCGCAGCCACGCTTTCGGTGGTGACGCCCCACGCCGAGAGGCTCCAGCCGCTAGTTGGCTCCGGCGGTTTCAGTGTTCTTCACCCAGCCGCGCGCAGGGAATCGCTTCCCAAATTGAGAGGCACGCGAGCGTGGATCGTGGCCCCACCCTGGGGACGCGATTCGATCGAAAATGTTCCCTTTACCAGTTTTAGCCGTTCTTCCATTCGGATGAGGCCAAGCCCATTACCCGTCCTGGCTGCTTCGACGTCAAAGCCCACGCCGGAGTCGCTAACCGCAAGATGAAGCTCATCCCCTGATCTTCGAAATTGCACGTCGAACCGCTGCGCGCCGCTATGCTTCACTCCGTTGTACAGCGCGTCCTGCAGAACCCGGAACAGGCAAATAGAAACGTCGGGCGGTACAGGGCCGGGTTGACCGTGGTTCCTGAAGCCAATCTCCACACCCTTCCGCTCGCCGAACTCATTACAGAAGCATCGCATGACGGTTGCGATGTCGAGATAATCCAGTCTGGGAGAGTGCAATTCGTGTGCCGACGCCTTGACGTCGGCCAATATGTTCAAGATCTGCTTCCATAGTTCGTCCATGCGGTCGAGAAGGTCCGCAGGCTGATCGGGTGGGCTGGTCTGAAGCTGTTCCACCTGAATCGCCAACAAGGTAAGGCGCTGCCCGATATCCTCGTGGAGGTCCATCGAGATTCGGTAACGTTCCCTCTCCTCTGCTTCAATCACTCTGCGGCCCACGCTGGCCAGAGCCTCTTCGGTGCGCTTGCTCTCGGTGATGTCCTGGGCTGTGCCCCGTAGCCCCACAAGGCGGCCAGCGCCGTCGCGCTGCACTTCGCCCCGAGCCCTGATCCACCTTCTACTCCCATCCGCGCGGACCATCTCCAACTCGAGTTCGTAAGATTTACCAGTTCGCAACGCTTCTTCAACGGCCAGGCGCAGTCTCTCCCAACTTTCACGGCTATAAAGCTGGGGATGCTCTTTAAAGCTGACCGCCGGCAAAGTGGGATCGCGCCCAACGATGCGGTAAAGCTCTTCCGACCAGGTGACGGTGTCCGTGGCCGGATCCCATTGCCAACTCCCCACCTGTGCCAAGCGCTGAGCCTCTGTGAGTTCCTTCTCTCGCAGTTGCAGTACTGCTTCCGCTTGCTTGCGCCCGGTAATATCCACCGCCATGCCCAGCATACGTTCGGGGTCACCGCTGCCCGAGTAATAGAATTTTCCCTTCGCTGCGACCCAGCGCACGCTCCCGTCCGGCCGCAGGATGCGGAACTCCGCCGCATACGGTTGGTGACTTTGCATGGCGGCATTCACGGCTCTCGAGACTTGTCCCCGATCGTCCGGGTGTACGCGACTATGGAAATCTTCCACGCGCCCGATATAGGTATCGGATGGGATTCCGAACATGGTTTTCAGGTCGCCGAACCAGGCATCGCGTCCGCTCATGATGTCCCAATCCCAGCCCACGGATTTGCCCGATTCCATTGCCAAGCGAAGCCGATCGTTCGCCAAACCGACGCTTAAAGCCAGTTCCTGTCTCGCCAGATATTCTTTGATATAGGCAGAACTGGCCAAAAGCAACATCGCCGCAAGGGCAACGAGCAGGCGCAGCGTACGCACCCCGGTGGCGTTATCGCGCTGGAACAGCTCCCACACAATCGGGATCGAGATCATCACAGCCAACAACATCGCCCAGACCGAGGCCTGTGAGAAGTAGCGGCTCTCGGATAGCGTTGGCCTTGCTTCAGTTCCCGGTACCCGCTGTGCGCTCAGCGGTATCCACACGAACCAGCAAACCGCGGCGGTCAGGCCCAGACCATACAGCTTGCCGTTGACGTATCCCCCCGAGTCGATGGCAAGGTTGGCGATGCTCGAACTTACGGTGTACAGGGCGGATGCGCCCAACAGATGAAGGTAGATCGACTTCCAGGGATGCCGCGCGCGAACCGTCGAATAAGACACTGCCAAAACCAGCGCCAAGTTTTCTACCAGGTAAAGAATGTCAAAGCGCAGGGCGTAGCTGGTGGGCGCGCCGTTAGAACAAGTACTGGTAAGGAAAGACCGCGTACCCATAAAGAAAGCTCCAGAAGAACAGCACGAGAAGGGAATTTAAGATGACGCGGTATAGCTTGTGGTCAGCATTCCGGTGCGGAAGAGTTGCGAGCGCTGCCATAAACGGCACGACGTGCAGAAACAGCACCGGATCGGCAATCGAATTGTCCGGCACCTCAACTCGCCGAACAAGTTCGTAGTACACAAACAGCCATTGGTCGAGTGTCCACAGGGCATACCCCATTGCGAGCAAAACCCAGAAAGGGCGCCTTCCCAGCGTGTTCTGGATTCCGTTGCGAATGGCGAAGCCGGTCGCTAAGAGCAGCAGAAGGAAATAGCTGACTTCGCTGTAAGAAATCAGGGCCGAGCCGGGCTTCACGGCGAGCGACAGGACAGCTTTGATGACGACGATTCCGATCAGCACCGTCAGCCAAGTCGGCCAGGCAGGTAGTCGTGACGCGATTCCGGGATTGGACGAGGATTGTTCCTTCATGATTCCAGACGATTGCCTGCTACAAAAATCCTCAGTCAAGCGTGAAAACTAAAGACCGCCCAGCATTCTCGCCGAACCGTCGCATGCCCGCAACGAAAGCTCTAACGACCACAAGCGCAAACGTGTCACAGGTGTTATACGCGCCTTCTCTCGGTTAGACCAACCGGAAATACGGCGTTCGCAAGAACCCGCGCCAGAAGCTGGAATTGGAGCCCAACGACTCTGGTAATTGGCCTGCCTTCGGCTCATAATCAGGGTTGAAAACGAGGATGTCCCCGGAGGCCCGTATGCGTCTCGCTAGCTTGTTCTGCTCATTTCTTGTCCTGGCTGGAATCACCGCCGCTCAAGACACCAACTTTCCCGTGGGCCCGCAGTATCTGATGAACTATAGTTCGACGTTATTCCCCGCGTCCGATTGCGACGCCGTCGCTTTCGCTGGAAGCCCCGCTCCCCGGCATCCCCAGCCTTCCCGCAATCGGACCGGCTGTCGAAAATCAATCCTTTGTCGGGAATCCCGAGCTTCGCCATCAGGCCGATCTGTTCCCGGTCTACTACGGTTACCCGATGGCCACCGTGGTCGAACTTACCTCGGCCGAGTTGCCCCGCGAGTTGCCCGCCAGCATCGTTGATTTGGGCGTCATTGGAATCACCGACCCGCAGTCTCTGCGCCTACGCGGATACGGAATCGCACTCGGCGATGCCGCCTCGTTCTGGAAGGCGCACAAGCGTCGCGCCACTCACGTCTACACCAACGCCGACATCGAGCGCCTGCACGCCAGCTAGCGCATCGTTCCCGCCTCGCGTGTTAGCCTGAATCCATCTCACTTCCGCACGGGGAATTCATGCACGACGCCAATCCTTCTCATCTCGACTTGCAAGCCACCGCAAAAGAAATCATGCAGCAGCTACGGTTTCGAGCCGGATTTTCCTCCCCAGGTTCCGCAGCAACTCGCCGACCTGAAAGCGCATCCGCCGCAAATCGCCGCCGCAGGCGATATCCGCGACCTGCGCAATCTGCTCTGGTCCTCGATCGACAACGACACTTCGCGCGACCTCGATCAGATTGAAGTTGCCGAACGCGCCTCCAATGGCGACGTGAAGATCATGGTCGGCATCGCGGACGTCGATGCGTTCGTCCCCAAGCAGACCCCGATTGACCAGCACGCGGCGAGGGAAACCACCACGGTCTACACCGGAGTCCGCAACTTCCCCATGCTTCCCGAAGAGCTTTCCACCGGAATAACCTCGCTGCTCGAAAATCAGGATTGCCTCAGCGTGGTGATTGAATTCGTGGTCGATTCCGCGGGAACCCTGAAGTCGCCGAGCGTCTATCGCGCCGTCGTCCGCAACAAAGCTCAACTGCAATACAACTCGGTGGGCGCGTGGCTGGAAGGGAAGTCGCCCGCTCCGCCGAAAGTCGCGGCCTCCAGCGATCTGCAGGCGCAACTCAAACTGCAGGATGAGGTTGCGCAGAAGCTGAAAGACCAGCGCTTCCAGCACGGCGCGCTCAACCTGCAGACCGACGAAGTTCATCCCCTGGTGCTCAACGATCAGGTCGTCGATGTCGTGAAGCAGCAGAAGAACCGCGCCACCGAACTGATCGAAGACTTCATGGTCGCTGCCAACGGAGTTGTGGCTCGCCTGCTGGAAAACGTCTCGTCTCTGCGCCGCATCGTGCGCACTCCCGAGCGCTGGGACCGCATCGTGCAACTGGCCGCGACCAAAAGCGAAAAGCTTCCCGCGCAGCCGGACTCCAAGGCGCTGAACGATTTCCTGCTGCGGCGCAAGGCCGCCGATCCCGATCATTTCGCCGATCTTTCCCTGGCGGTGATCAAACTCATCGGTCCCGGCGAATATGTTCTCGAGCGCGCGGGCGATGTTGCTCCCGGACACTTCGGCCTGGCGGTTCAGGACTACACTCACTCCACCGCGCCCAACCGGCGCTTCGCCGATGTTGTCACCCAGCGGCTGATCAAGGCCTTGCTGGCCGGCCAGAAGAATCCTTACTCCGACGACGAACTGACCGCCATCGCCGCCAACTGCACGCAGAAAGAAGATGCGGCCAGAAAAGTCGAGCGCGAAATGTCGAAGCGGCTTGCTGCCGTCGCCATGCAGCACCGGATTGGCGAAGTCTTCGACGCCATCGTCACCGGTGTCAACCGATCACGGAACGTTCGTCCGCGTGCTGCAGCCCCACATCGAAGGACTCCTGGCCCAAGGCGAGCAGGGACTCGATGTTGGCGACAAGATGCGCGCCAAGCTCATCCGCACCGACGTGCACAAGGGATACATCGACTTCGCCCGCGCCTAGGCCCTCCGATCACGTCGCATGCCAATGGCCCTCGGGCACCACAGCGAGCCAATAGCTGCCTCCGAGCCGCAGGCTAAGCTTGTAACAGTCAGTATCGTGCGGAAAATTGTGGGGCGTAGCTTTTGCCAGATGGCGAATTTTGTTTGCCTGCCCATGTCGCGATTCTGCCCGTGTCGCTGCTAGCGCGATGAGACTGCGGCCGCGATGTTGCGCAGCAACGGTGCGGGCTGCTTCGTGAACAGGAATTCCGCTCCAGCCTCCATTGCGCTCTGTTTCCCGACGACCTCGTCGAGACTCAAAAGAATGCCGTTGCCCGCGATCGAAGCCAATGGCTCCACCGCCGACATCAATCCCGAGACCATGGTCCAGTTTGAAGGCGACGAACTGGTTCTCGAACATGGCAGCCTGTCGGTCAATACCTCGCCGCGGATTGCGAGTGCGCGTGGGTTGCATGACGGTCACACCAGTGAACGACGCCGAATGGACGCACTACGACGTCGTCGACATGGACGGGAAGGTCACAGTATCGGCGCTGAAGAATGACGTGTACATCGATGCCCGGTCGAAAAATCCCCAGCAGGCGAAGCAGTCCGCCCACTCCAGCCGCATCACTGTGCGCGAAGGCGAGCAGAAGTCACGCGAAGAGAAGTGCGGAGGCGCCGACGATCAACCAAAACAGAACTTTCACCAGGAAGGGGCCCCTATCCAATTCCCCCTGGGCAATTGGCGCAGGCTTGCTGGCATTGGCCTACTGGTTGCTGGGCCTTTGCCGTGACGACGACCCGATCAGCCCCACGAAACCATAGATCTGATTTCCTGGAACGACCAGTTTCACCACGGAGTCACGGAGGAATTCAATCGATGTCTCTGTGGTTCAAAATATGTTTCCCCGCTATTCCGTGACCACCGCTTTCACCAGATTTCGCGGATGGTCCACGTCGTATCCCTTTTTCACCGCGACGTGATAGGCGAACAACTGCAGAGGAATCACTTCGACAATCGGCAGCAGCAGCTCCGGAGCCGCGGGACATAGAAAACCTGGTCGGCAATCTTCGCGACTTCCTTGTCGCCTTCCGTCGCCACCGTCACCAGCGGTCCGCGGCGCGATCGTACTTCCTTCATGACTTCGAGCGTGCGCCGGTAGCGCAGCACGCGAGTCCGGATCGTGCTGGTCGCAAGTCGCCAGCACGACGACGGGCAATTTCTCATCCACCAGCGCATTGGGGCCATGCTTCAGTTCTCCGGCGGGATATCCTTCGGCGTGCGCATAGGAAATCTCCTTGAGCTTGAGCGCGCCCTCGCGGGCGATCGCGTAATGCACGCCGCGCCCGAGATATGAGAAATTTTTCCGCCTTGAAGTGCACATCGCCGAATTCTTCGGCCAGGCCGTCCCAGGTCGCGAGTTTCTGTTCGATCGCGTCGGGAAGCCGCATCAGCCGCTGCAAATACGAGCGGGTCACTTCCGAGGTCATGCGTCCGCGCTTGCGGGCAAGGAACAGCGCCATCAGGTAGAGAATCGTGAGCTGCGTGGTAAAACTTTTCGTCGCAGGAATCGACAGCTCCGGACCAGCGCCGGAAATCAACGCCGCGCCGGCTTCGCGCACAATCGTAGTATCCGGCACGTTGGAGATCGCAATGGTCTTCACCCCGCGCGTCAACGCCTCGCGTTGCGCGGCAATCGTGTCGGCAGTCTCGCCTGACTGCGTAATCACCATCACGATCGGATCCACCGCCGCGTGGGTCGAGCGGTAGCAGTATTCGCTGGCATATTCGACGTCGACCGCCACGCCCGAAAGATCCTCGATCATGATTTCGCCCGCCAGGCCCGCGTGCCGGCTCGATCCGCTGGCGGCGATGATCAGCTTCTCGAAAGTCAGCAGCGCGCTTTCGATGGCGTCCAGTTCTCCGGGAAAGATGATGTCGTCCTTCAGGTGTTTGGCAACAGTCTTCGAATGGCTGCGGGCTGCTCGTAGATTTCCCGCCGCATGGCGTGAGAATGCCGCTGGTGGGTAGCGGTTTTCTTTGTTTGTAGGAGTCATGATGACTGGGGCTGAGAGTAAATCATTTTCCGTCGGGTGAGCAAACCGAGCCAGAGTAGCGCCGGCATCTTGCCGGCTGTCGCGAGGGCGTCTCGCCCTCGCACCCGCCGGACAGCCGCCGAGACGGCAGCGCTACTTTGCTCCGCCCGCACCCTCAAAGTGCGCTTCGATCTCTTCCAGCGTCTTGCCCTTGGTTTCCGGCAAGAACCAGGTTGCGGTGACGAAATAGATCACGGTGCACGCGGCGAATCCGAAAAACATGGTCGAGTATCCATACTTGCCGACAGTGGGCAGGAAAACCGCGGCGATCGTGGTGGAAACCGCCTGGTTGAGCACCAGCGCGATGCTCATGCCGTTGGAGCGGATGCGAGTCGGCATCAACTCCGAAAGCGCCAGCCACACGCACACGCCGGGACCGATGGCGAAGAATGCCATGAAGACGAACAGTGTGATGGCGACCATCCAGCCATTGCGCGCGCTGAGGCACCGGCGTGATCAGCGCGTTTTCGATTCGTCAGCGGCGCTGCGCGCGAGGCATCCAGATTGCCGAACGGATTCGAGAAGAACGCCACCACTTTGTTCGCGGGCACGCAGCTTTCGCGCGTGATCTCGATCGGCTTGGCGGCCGGATCGTCGGAACGCACCACCTGGCTCGCCGCGCGGAAATCTCCGTACGAATAGATGACGACCAGCGACGTCGGCCGGCCGGTTGCTGCATTGCCGGAGTGCCGCGGCTGCATTCAGCAGCTTGGCAGCGAGTTCTTCGTTGTAGAGCAGCGTGAGTTTCTGGTCCGGAGTGACCATGGACTGGACCGCAGCTCCTGGCATCCACGCGCAGCCTCTCTGTTCCAAGGAAGAGCACGCCGGTGCAGATCAGCGAAACGATGATCCCGGCGGTGCCGACTCCGAACAGGAACTTGCGTCCTTTACGGTCCACCAGCATGACGCCGCCGAAGGTGACCAGCGAAGTTGATGATGGTGAATACGACATATCCCCAATGGGCGGCGAAATCGGAAAGCCCGCTCTGCAGGAGAATGTTGGTGTTGTAGGCGATGATCGAATTGATGCCAGTGGCCTGATTGCAGGCGAGGATGATGCAAGCGAGCACGAACGGGATCACGTACTTGCGGCGCAGCAGCGATTCTTTGGCCTTCGACCCGGCCGCGACTTTCGCTTTTTCGGCGGCAGCTGACTTCCTGCATTTCCCTGAGTTCGAGATCCGCCTGCGCGGTCGTGCGGGAGCGCAGGAGCGCGGCATAGGCCGCATCGTTCTTGCCGCGGCGCAACAGCCAGCGCGGCGACTCCGCCACCATGAAGCTGCCGATGACGAACAGAATTCCCGGAGGCAACGAAACCCAGAAAATGCCGCGCCAGGCCGTGTCTTTAAAGGCGAAGAGCCTGGCGGCATCGCCAAGTTTCGCCACCTGATCCACGCGGAAGCTGAAGTAAACAGCCGACCAGCGCCGCGATCACAATGCCCAGCGTCAGCAGCCACTGGAAAATGCCGGTCCCTTTGCCCCGGCTCGATGCGGTCAGGCATTCAGCCAGATAAAGCGGAACCACCACGCCGATCAAACCCGCGCTCACGCCCTGCAACAAGCGGCCGAAGACCAGCGGACCATAGCCATGCGCCAGGGCAATCATCGGAATGCTGATGACGAACATGACCCCGCTCAGCGCCATCAGGGACTTGCGGCCCATCCAGTCCGCCAGCAAGCCCGCGAACAGCGTGGAGATCACGCTGCCCAGCAACACCGCGGCAACCACGATGGAGAGCTGGCCGGCGTTGAGGCCTGAGGTCGCCTCCAGATAAGGCAGCGCGCCGGCGATGATGCCGACGTCCACGCCATAGAGCAGGCCACCCAGGCCAGCCACGATCAGGAGAAAGCGGTTGTAAAAAATCTTCTTGTCGTCGAGCGCTGAAGGATTGCCGGTTGCGATGTCAGCGGTCATAGGGTTGTTGGCAGCGAGTTGGCTAAACCTGTATTCGTCTTCGCCTGGATGCTGCGGAATCTGACCAACGGCTGGTGATCGTGAAATGCACCCTGAATTGTAGCCTAGCGGGAAGGATAAGCTGGCAATATTGCCTGGTAGTGCCTTGGGAGGAAAATCTTAAACCGCGGAGTGCGCCGAGGATTCGCAGAGGGCGCAAAGAAGTCATTTGGGGAAGGTCACACTCCCCGTTGCCATACTGCTTTCCCGCGCGTTTCACGACCTGCTGCCTCAAGCCGGTCACTCATCCCAGCCTGACAGTCAGCTACAATACCCAAGCCGCGCGGGATTCGGGCTGGCGGGCGCTGCGAAGAAATTCCGGATGCGATACGGATTCATCATCGATAACCGCAAGTGCATCGGCTGCCATGCCTGCACCGTGGCCTGCAAGACGGAGAACCATGTTCCGCTCACCGTGAACCGCACCTGGGTGAAGTACGTGGAGAAGGGAATGTTTCCCAACACCCGGCGCGTCTTTCAGGTGACCCGCTGCAATCATTGCGAGAATCCGCCGTGCGTGACCATCTGTCCGGTGACGGCGATGTACCAGCGCAAAGACGGCATCGTCGATTTCAGTTCGGACCGCTGCATCGGCTGCAAGGCGTGCATGCAGGCCTGCCCTTACGATTCCATCTACATCGATCCGGACGAAGGCACCGCGGCCAAGTGCCACTTCTGCGCGCATCGCACGGAAGTGGGACTGGAGCCTTCCTGCGTGGTGGTGTGCCCGGAGCACGCCATCATTGCCGGGGATCTGGATGCGTGCGATGGCGAGATCGCGCAGTTGCTGGCGCGCGAGCCGGTGCGCGTGCGCAAGCCGGAGCAGGGCACGCGGCCCAAGCTCTATTACATCGACGGAGACGAGAGCGCGATCGTGCCCACGGCGGCGCGGCACGAGTCGATCTACATGTGGTCGCAGCGCAACGAGAGCCTGCACGGCGGCGGAGCGCTCTATCCGCCAGACAGCCCGCTGCTGCAGAAGAATGCGCTGGCGGCCTATGACGTTTCGCACGCGCGTCCCTGGGGCTGGCAGGTTCCGGCCTACTGCTGGACGAAGGCGATCGGCTCGGGCGCGCTGGCCATCCCGGCGATTGCCATGCTGCTCGGGCGTTTGGGGGCGGACCGCTGGCGCGACATCGCGCTCTCGACCATTGCGCTGCTCTTCACGGCGCTGACGACGGTGCTGCTGGTTGGGGATCTCGAACACAAGAAGCGCTTCCTGCGGGTCGTGTTCACGCCGCAGAGCAAGTCGTGGCTGGCGCGCGGAGCTTTCATCCTGATCGCGTATAGCGGGCTGAGCGGCGTGTTCTGGCTGGCGTCCGTGCTCGGGCTTTCGGCGGTTGCATCCGCTGCTGTTGTGGCCCACGGTGCTGGTCGGATTCTTGGCCGCGGTCTACACCGCATTTCTGTTCGGACAGTGCGAAGGACGCGATCTGTGGCAGACTCCGCTGCTGCCGGTGCATTTGATCGTGCAGGCATTGATGTGCGGAGCGGCCGTGCTGCCGCTGCTGCCTTCCGGGCTTGGAGGTCGGCGCAGGTGCTGGCGGTCGCGAAGGTAGCCCTCGGTTTCACGCTCGTTTTGCACCTGCTGATCGTTGCCGCGGAATTCATGATGCCGCACGCCACCGACAACTCCGCTTATGCGGCACGACTGATCACGCACGGACCTTTCAAGAACTGGTTCTGGGGAGGCGCCGTTGTGCTCGGCGGAATCGTGCCACTGGGCCTGTTGTGGGTGGCACCTTCTGATTTTTATAACGTGGCGTTCGCGGGAGTGCTGGCGCTGGTCGGGCTTGCTGATTTTTGAATGGTGCTTCGTGATGGCCGGGCAGAGCGTGCCCAACAGTTAGGGCGCTGTGCACAGGGAGCCGAGCTACGCTCGGCGGACAGCCGAGGCGGCTGTCCCCACATAGAGTCTTGGGAGATTCCGAATGAGTCATGAGTTCAAACGCGACGGCAGCCATCTCGCCTACTGTCCTCCGGTAGAGAAGTGGGACGACTGGGTCGAACTCGATCCCGAGGCCTGGCCGCGCCGCGTCGAGAAGCACTACGATCTTGTTCCCACGATCTGCTTCAACTGCGAATCGGCCTGCGGACTGCTGGCCTACGTCGACAAGGAAATCGGGCAGGTCGCCAAGTTCGAAGGCAATCCCATGCATCCGGCGAGCCGCGGGCGGCTGTGCGCCAAGGGTCCGGCGACCATCAACCAGATTCACGATCCGGATCGCATGCTGTATCCGATGAAGCGCAGCGGGGCGCGCGGAGCAGGGAAGTGGACGCGCACTTCGTGGGATGAAGTGCTGGAAACTTTTGGCGCGCGCATTCGCAAAGCGTTTCAGGAAGGGCGCGGCGAAGAAGTCATGTACCACGTTGGGCGCCCGGGACACGACTTCATCATGGAGCGGACGCTGCAGGCGTGGGGCATCGACGGGCACAACTCGCACACCAACGTGTGTTCGTCGTCGGCGCGCCTTGGTTATCTGCTCTGGCACTATGCCGACCGGCCATCGCCCGACCACGCCAATGCGCGCTTCATCCTTCTGCTTTCCGCGCATCTGGAGTCGGGGCACTATTTCAATCCGCACGCGCAGCGCATCATCGACGGGAAAATGGCCGGCGCGAAGCTGGCCGTGATGGATCCGCGCCTCTCGAACACGGCGAGCATGGCCGACTACTGGATGCCGACCTATCCCGGCACCGAAGCCGCGGTTCTGCTGGCGATGGCGAAGGTGATCCTGGACGAAAACCGCTTCGATGCGACGTTCGTGAGGAACTGGACCAACTGGGAGGAACTGGAAGTCGATGGCTTCACCGCCAAAGGGCCAGAGCTTCGAGGCACTGATCGAAGCGCTGAAGAAACACTACGCGCAGTTCACGCCGCAGTTTGCCGAGAAAGAAAGCGGAGTCAAGGCGGAAGTCATCGTCAAGACGGCGCGCGAGATCGCGACTGCCGGAAGCCGCTTTGCGTCACATCTGTGGCGGGGCAGCGCCTCGGGAAATCTGGGCGGATGGCAGCCGGCGCGGGCGTTGATGCTGCTGCACGTGCTGACCGGTTCGGTGGGAACGGAGGGCGGACACAATCTGAATGCGTGGAACAAGTTTGTGCCCAAGCCGTTCAAGGTTCCGCCGCCGCAGAAGCGCTGGAACGAATTGCTCTATCCGCAGGAGTGGCCGCTGTGCACGCATGAAATGTCGTTTCTGCTGCCGCATTTTCTGAAAGAAGGACGCGGGCGCATTGAGGCCTACTTCACGCGCGTCTTCAATCCGGTGTGGACGTATCCCGACGGCTTTTCCTGGATCGAGATGCTGCGCGACGAAGAGAAAGTCGGCCTGCACGCGGCGCTGACGCCTACCTGGAGCGAGACTGCATGGTTTGCCGATTACGTCCTGCCCATGGGATTCAGCTCGGAGCGCCACGACCTGATGAGCCAGGAATCGTACGCGGGCAAGTGGATCGGATTTCGCCAGCCGGTAAATCGCGTGCTGCGCGAAAGAGACGGAGAGAAATTCGAGTACACCTATCAGGCGAATCCCGGCGAGGTGTGGGAAGAGGACGAGTTCTGGATCAACCTCTCGTGGGCGATCGATCCTGACGGCTCGATGGGCATCCGGCAATATTTCGAATCGCCGTACCGGCCCGGCCAGAAGCTGACGGTGGACGAATACTACGGCTGGATTTTCGAGAACTCCGTTCCCGGCCTGCCGGAGACCGCCAGCAAAGAGGGGCTGACGCCGTTGCAGTACATGCGCAAGTACGGCGCGTTCGAAGTGACGAGGGATGTTTACAAGCAGAATGAGAAAGCCGGTGGCCGCCGCCGATCTGGCGGGGGCGAAAGTCGAACCGAACGGCGTGGTCACGAAGGCAGGGAAGCCGGTCGGCGTGATGGTCGAGGACCAGCCGGTCGTCGGCTACAACACGCCTTCGCGCAAGCTGGAACTGTTCTCGAAAACCATGGCCGACTGGAAGTGGCCGGAGTTCGCGCTGCCCGAGTACTACCGCAGCCACATCCACCGCTCGGCGCAGGCAGCGTCGCTGGGGCAAGCGGCGAGAGGATTTCGACCCGAAGTACACGCCGGTCGTGGAGTGGCCGAAAGATGCGCACGGCGAGGTCTACACGCTGCTGCCGATTTTCCGGCTGCCGAATCTCATTCACACGCGCTCGGGCAATGCCAAGTTCCTGTACGAGATTTCGCACAAGAATCCGCTGTGGGTGAATCCGGTGGACGCGAGAACACTCGGCGGCGTGCGCACCGGCGACCTGATGAAAGTCCACACCGAGATCGGCTATCTTCGTGCTGCACGCCTGGGTCACCGAAGGGCTGACGCCGGGTGTGGTTGCGTGCTCTCACCATCTGGGCCGCTGGCGCATTAATAAAGAGGATCAGGTCGAACGCATGTCGAGCGCGTGGGTCGATCTGAAGGAAGTCGGCAAAGGCCAATGGAAGATGCGCCAGCTCGAGAGGCGTTTCGCCTTACGAGAGCACCGATCCGGACACGCAAGCGCGTGTGGTGGAGCGATGCCGGCGTGCACCAGGACATCACGTTCCCTGTCCATCCGGACCCGATCAGCGGGATGCATTGCTGGCATCAGATGGTGCGCGTGGAAAAGGCTGGGCCGGACGATCGGTACGGCGACATTTTTGTCGACACGAATCTATCGTTCGCCGTTTATCAGAGGTGGAAGGCGCTGGCGCGTCCGGCTCCGGGGCCGGGAGGATTGCGCCGGCCGTTGTGGATTCCGCGGGTGGTGCGGCCTGAGGAAGCGGCCTACTACATTAGGAAACCGTGAACGCTCCCTCAGGGGCTAAAGCCCTCAGTGACGTGAGGCAGCTATCGCAGCGCTGAAAGCGCTGCGCCACCCAAAAGCGGCTTCTTCAGCAAGCTGTGAAGCCCACTTATGATTGTGCAGCGATTACGGCCCGGTCGGAGTCGCACCCTTCCCATTCTGCGTGGTTAAAGCCGTTTGTCTAAGGGCAAGCTGAACGAGAATACCGAGCCGCTGCCCAACTGGCTGACCACGCCGATCGTCCCGCCGTGAGCTTCGACGATTACTTTGGCGATGGCCAGGCCCATGCCCGTTCCGGGGGCCGTGTAACGCTGGTGTTGGCCGCGATAGAACTTTTCGAAGATCAGCGACTGCTCGAACGAATCGATGCCGGGCCCGCGGTCCGCGACGCTGGTCACGAGCCGGTCGCCCTTCACCTCGCTGGTCACCTTGATCGGGACTCCGGGTTCGGAATACTTGCCGGCATTCTCCAGAAGATGCATCAGCACTTCGCGAATGCGCTGCACATCCATGGGCACCTTGGGCAAGTCGGGTGCAACGATGACTTCTACCGGATGATTCTCGAGCGATGCCTTGGCATCCTCCAGGGCCGGCCGCAGCGCGTCCTCGATGGACATGCGGCTGCAGATCGAGCTTGAACATCCCGGAATCGAGTTGCGCCATCTCCGCGGCCTCGCCCACCAGGCGGTTCAGGCGGTCGGTCTCTTCGTCGATGACGGTCAGCAATTCGCGTCTGCCCCTGGTCGTCGAGAGTTGCGCCCGACAATAAAGTCGTAACGCTGGCCTTGATGGAAGTCAGCGGAGTGCGGAACTCGTGGGTCACCGAATCGAGCAAGGCAGTTCGCAGGCGTTCGTGTTCCTGCTCCGCGCGGTTCTTGCTGAGCGCTTCCAGGGCGCGGGCGCGCTCGATCGCCAGGCCCGCCAGACTTCCCAGCGCGTCCAGAGTTTCGCGCGAAAGCTCGTCTCCCGTGACGCCCAGGGCCCCCACCGTACGCATCCCCAAGCCGCAGGGGCACGTACGAGACGCCTCCCTGCGTGATGGGTTCCCCGCGCAAGCAGCGTTGAGCGCAGCACGCTCTCTTCGAACGGCGCATCGAGGGACGAGCGATAGACCGTAGGATGGTCTGCCGCCATGACGACCACGCTGCCCACCGAGAAGGTCTCTTGCACGTACTGGGGCAACGCATTCAGCAGTTCGAGGACATTCTCCGAAGCCAGCAGCCGCTGGCTCAGGCCGAAAAGCCGCTCCACCTCGCGGCGGCGTTGCTTCGCTCCTTCCGCCTCGCGACGCGCCCGTTCCGCCAGGTTGCTGGCCACCAGCGCCGTCACCAGGAAGGCGAACAAGGCCACCCAGTTCTGAGGATCGGCGATGGTGAAGGTTCCGACCGGAGGCAGAAAGAAGAAATTGAAAGCGGCAGTGGCTCCCACCGCCATCACTACCGCATAGCGCAAACCCCAATAGGCCGAGGTCAGCAGCACCGTCACCAGGAACATCAACGCGACGGTCGTGTGATTGACGTGCAGCTTGAAATCGACCGCCGTGATCACGCCGATCGCCGCGACCACCGATGCGTAGCGTACCGCTTGCGTCCGAATCCCGGTTTTCACTCCCGCATTGTACGATGGACGTGACAATTCCGACGCTGCGAAAGACAATAGCTGCGATGACCAAGACGCCCGAGGAGTGGCTGAACGAAGTTTCCCCGGAAAAGCCGCGGGGAATCTTCAAGCTGTTTCTCGGCTACGCTCCCGGAGTGGGCAAGACCTACAACATGCTGAGCGAGGCCATCCGCCGCGCCAGCCGCGGGGAAGACGTCGTCGTGGGTGTGGTCGAGAGCCACGGCCGCAAGGCCACCGCGGAACTGGCCGCCAAACTCGACCGCATTCCCCCTCGTAAACTCGAGTACAAGGGCACGGCTTTTGAAGAGATGGACGTGGACGCCATCCTTGCCCGCAAACCGGCAGTGGTTGTGGTCGACGAGCTGGCCCACACCAACATCGAAGGCAGCAAGCACCCCAAGCGCTACGAAGACGTGATGGAACTGCTGGAGGCCAAGATCGATGTGCTCTCCACCATGAACGTGCAGCACGTGGAGAGCGTTGGCCCCACGGTTCAGCAGATTACGGGAGTGCAGGTTCGAGAGACGGTCCCGGACTGGGTGATGCAGCGCGTGGACGAAATCGTCCTCGCCGACCTGACGCCGCAGGCCCTGCAGAAGCGCATGGAGCGCGGCGACATTTATCCCGTGGACCGGGCCCAGCGGGCGCTCTCGCATTTCTTCCGGCCCGGCAACCTGATCGCCTTGCGCGAACTGGCGCTGCGGCAGGTCACGGGAGTAGTCGACCGCAGTCTCGACGCGTTTCTGGAGAAAGATGGGACGCAGCCGGCGCACACCGTGCGCGAGCGCATCGGCGTTTGCGTCAGTTCGAATCCCGCGGCGCAATATCTGATCGCGCGCGGCTCGCGCATGGCGCAGGCCATGGGCGGCGAGTTCTACGTTTTCTACATCGATGTCGGCCGCGATACGCGTCCCGAGGATCAGAAGACTCTGCCGGAGAACATCCGCTTCGCGGAGAATCTGGGCGCCCGTGTGGTGCGCGGTTCCGGTGGAAGCATCGCCGACGGCGTCGCCCAACTGGTGCGCGAGCATCACATCACCCAGGTCATTTTCGGACGGTCCGCACGCACCGGCTGGCAGCGATATCTTTACCTGTCGGCCATCCAGCGGTTTCTGCGCGACTCGCCTTCCGTCGATGTCCACATCGTGACGCAGGAGGCGCGCTGATGGCAGACCGGCCGCACATTCTCGTAGTCGATGACGAACCGCAGATCACGCGCGTGCTGCGCACCAGTCTTTCGGCGCAAGGCTATGACATCCGCATCGCCAACAGCGGGGAGATGGCGCTGGAGATCATGAAGGACTGGTCGCCCAACCTGATCATCACCGATCTGTCGATGCCATCGATCGACGGCGTGCAGCTTTGCCGCACGGTTCGCGCCGTGTCCCAGGTTCCCATCGTCGTGCTCTCGGTGCGCGACAAGGAGCAACAGAAAGTGGAAGCGCTCGACGCCGGCGCCGACGACTACGTCACCAAGCCGTTCGGCATGAATGAACTGCTGGCGAGGGTGCGAGCCAATCTTCGCCGCGTCCCTGCGGAGAGCGAGCCTGAAGACGCCGTGATCGAGATTGGCGATTTTCGCATCGACACCGCCGCCCACAAAGTGACCGTCCGCCGCAGCGAAGTGCGGCTCACTCCGAAAGAGTTCGACCTGCTCGTCTTTCTGGCGCGCCGTCCCGGCAAGGTCGTCAACCACCGCACCCTGCTAGGCGCAATCTGGGGTGGGCAAAGTACCGAGCAGGTGGAATATCTCCGCGTCTTTGTGGGCCAGTTGCGCAAGAAACTGGAACCGGACGCCTCCTCGCCGCGCTACATCGTCACCGAGCCCTGGGTGGGATACCGGTTTGAACCGGGGGAATAGGAGTCAGCGCCGGCATCCTGCGGCTGTCGCGAAGGCAGCTTGCCTTCGCCTGCCCGGGCGGCCCCCCGCGACAGCCGCCGAGACCGCAGCGCTACGGCGATTCAACCGCGTACGCGAACGGTAACCTTCTTACGAACATTCTACGAACCTTTTATTCAATCTTTACGCCTTTCGGCGTCCAATCTATCGAGGGCGGAAGGACGAAGACGTCCTCCACCCGCGAACGGGAAACATGCTTCTGCTGCTATTGGGGTTGTGATCAGGATGCGCAAGAAACAGGGCGCAACCACTCGTCAGCAAAACCCAGTCTGGCACGGGAGCAGTTCACCGAACTACAGAAAGGCTAGGAACTTATGTCGATTCAGGATGTCTCTGCAGAACAATTGGCGAAGCTTTTCCATCACTATCGGGAAGCTTTGGCGCATGACGGCGAAGGTCACGGCAGCAAGGAAGGATCCGCTTCCTGGGATCGCACGCCCCAGAATGAGCGCAAATTGATGGTGGCTGCGGCTCGCCTGGCGCTTCTCGAATTGGCGACGACACCCGCGCAACCCAGCCGGAGCCGCAAGTATTACGCCGTGCCGGGCGAAGCGGAGTGGGGCTGCTGAAGCGCGATTCAGCAAGCGACTCTCAGTTGGGGCCTCGGTAATCACTCGAAAGGTCCCTTACGAATTCCTTATGAATTTTTGATCCCGCTTTTACGCGCGGAGTTGTTCAATGGGTTCAGAAGCGTTGGAGCGCAGAGAGATCTGGTGAGCGTTATGAGGCTTGCACTGACCATACTGTGCATCGGAGCGGTGATATTCTTGCTGCGCTTCCTGGCCGCTCTGTTGAAAGAAACAGAGCGAACCCGCCAGGCCAGCGGCTGCAATTCATCCCGGCGGCGAGGAAAGCTCATCGAGATGAAGCCTCAGGCTCAGAAACGAAAAGACTCGGCAGGAGCTGGCGAGCGAATGGCCCTCTGAGCCGAGCGACGCGGGATCAGGTATCGGCCGAGGAGATTACCCATGCAGGACGTTCTCTGGATTGCTGTCACGATCGCTTTCTTCGCGCTGTCGATCGCCTACGCGCGTTTCTGCGATCGTATGAAGTAAGGGGATTATGGACCTACAGTCTCTCATCATGCTCATCATCAGCGCGCTGGTGACCGTGTATCTGTTCTACGCACTGTTGCGCCCGGAGAAATTCTGAAACCATGACCCTCAATGGCTGGCTGCAGATCCTCGTGTTTCTGGGGCTGATCTTCGCCGTCACCAAGCCGCTCGGCCTCTTCATGACGCGCGTGTTTGCCCGCGAGAAGACATTTCTCGATCCCGTGTTGCGGCCCATCGAGCGCCTGCTTTATCGTGTCACCGGCGTTGATGAATCGCACGAGATGCGCTGGACCGAGTATGCGACCACCATGCTGGTGTTCAGCGCGGTGTCGATGCTTGTCCTCTATCTGATCCAGCGGATCCAGGGAGTATTGCCCTTCAATCCGCAGCACCTCGGCGCGGTCACTCCTGAGCACCTGGCGTTTAACACCGCCGCGTCATTCACCACCAACACTAACTGGCAGGCCTATTCCGGCGAGACCACCATGAGCTACTTCACGCAAATGGCTGGACTCGCCTTTCACAACTTCGCCTCGGCGGCGACCGGCATCGTGCTGGCAATTGCCTTTATTCGCGGGATTGCGCGCCGGCAGATGAACACCCTGGGAAATTTCTGGGTCGACTTCGTGCGCTGCTGCCTGTGGGTGCTGCTGCCATTTTGCGTGGTGGGATCGCTGTTCCTGGTTTCGCAGGGAGTGGTGCAGAACCTGAAGCCCTATGACACCGTGAAACTGGTCGAGCCGCAACAGGTGCAACGGGTAGGCACAGACGGCAAACCCGTCATGGATGCCAGCGGCAAGCCAGTCATGGACACGGTCACCACGCAGACCATCGCGCAGGGTCCTGTGGCTTCGCAGGAGATCATCAAGGAATGGGGCACGAACGGTGGCGGATTCTTCAACGCCAACAGCGCTCACCCGTTTGAGAATCCAACGCCTCTCAGCAATCTGATCGAGATGTTTAGCATTTTCGCCATCGGTGCCGGGCTCACGTACACGCTTGGCCGCATGACCGGCTCTCCGGCCCACGGATGGGCTGTGTGGTCGGCGATGGCCATCCTGTTTCTGTGTGGCGTCACCGTCGCGTACTGGGCAGAGTCGAAGGGAAATCCGCTGTATCCCGCGACCGTCGCGCAGCATTCCTCGGCGTCGCAGCCGGGCGGCAACATGGAGGGTAAGGAAACGCGCTTCGGCATCGCCAACTCCGCACTCTTCGCCACCGTCACCACCGACGCCAGTTGCGGAGCCATCAACGGCTGGCACGACTCGTTCACACCGCTGGGCGGCATGGTCCCGCTCGTCAACATCATGCTCAGTGAAGTCATCTTCGGCGGAGTCGGTTCGGGGATGTACGGAATCCTCGTCTATATCGTACTGGCCGTGTTCATCGCGGGCCTCATGGTGGGCCGCACTCCGGAATATCTCGGCAAGAAGATCGAGGCCTACGACGTCAAGATGGCGATGCTGGTCTCGCTGGTCTTCCCGCTGATCATTCTTTCGCTCACCGGAATCTCGGTGGTCAAGGGTTTCGGCACCGCGGGCATTTCGAATCCCGGCCCACACGGTCTCAGCCAGATTCTCTATGCCTTCACCTCGTCCGCTGGCAACAACGGTTCCGCCTTCGGTGGACTCACGGTCAACACGCCCTGGTATGACGCGGCCACCGGCATCACCACGCTGGTGGGCCGCTTCTTCATGATCATTCCCATGCTGGCCATTGCCGGCAACCTGGCGCAGAAAAAATACGTGCCGCCGTCGGTGGGACGTTTCCGGTCACGACGCCGCTGTTCACGCTGCTGCTGATCAGCGTCATCCTGATCCTCGGCGCACTGACTTTTTTCCCGGCTCTGAGCCTGGGGCCGATTCTAGAGCACCTTCTCATGAACGTTGGAAAGACTTTCTAGGAACCTATGGCTAGCCATCGCAAATCGGTTTGGGATGTAAATCTGGTTCGCAGCGCCGCCTGGAGCTCGCTGCTCAAGCTGAACCCGCGCAACATGATGGGGAACCCCGTCATGTTCGTGGTCGAAATCGGCAGCGTGATCACGACGGTGCTTTTGATTCTTCATCCCCACGAGGCCTTTCGCTTCAACCTCCAGATCACGTTGTGGTTGTGGTTCACGGTATTATTCGCCAACTTCGCCGAAGCCATGGCTGAGGGCCGCGGCAAGGCTCAGGCGGAAACGCTGCGGCGCGCCCGGTCGGAAACCGTTGCCAGGCGCATTGTCTCCGACGGCAAGATCGAACAAATTCCGAGCGCCAAGCTGCGTACTGGCGATCTGGTTTCCGTCTCGGCGGGCGAACTGATTCCCGGGGACGGAGAGATTGTGGAGGGCGTGGCTTCGGTGGACGAATCGGCCATCACCGGCGAGTCTGCGCCTGTGATTCGCGAAGCGGGTGGCGACCGCTCGGCCGTCACCGGGGGCACGCGGGTGCTCAGCGACTACATCAAGGTGAAGATTACCTCGAACCCGGGCGAGACTTTTCTGGATCGCATGATTGCGCTGGTGGAAGGGGCGTCGCGGCAGAAGACTCCGAACGAAATCGCGTTGAACATCTTGCTGGCGGGACTGACCATCATCTTCCTGCTGGCGGTCGTAACCTTGCAGCCGTTCGCCATCTACTCAGGATCGCCCCAGACCGTATTTGTCCTGGTGTCGCTGCTGGTGTGCCTGATTCCGACGACGATTGGCGGCTTGTTGTCGGCCATCGGGATCGCCGGGATGGACCGCCTGGTCCAACACAACGTGCTGGCGATGTCCGGGCGTGCGGTGGAGGCGGCGGGAGACGTGAATACGCTGCTGCTCGACAAAACCGGCACCATTACTTTCGGCAACCGGCAAGCCACCGAGTTTCTGCCCGCGCCGGGAGTGACCGAAGCCGAGATGGCCGATGCCGCGCAGCTCTCCTCGCTGGCCGACGAGACTCCGGAAGGCCGCTCCATCGTCGTGCTGGCCAAGGAAAAATACCGACTGCGGGGCCGCGACTTCGCCGCCCATGAAGCGGAATTCATTCCGTTCACGGCGCAAACCAGGATGTCCGGGGTCAATCTGGATGGCCGGGAGATCCGCAAAGGAGCTGCTGAATCCATCGCGCGTCATCTCGAACAGAACAATGGATCCATGCCCCAGGAAGTGCGCGCCGCGGTCGAGCGCATCGCATCTTCTGGCGGCACACCTCTGGTGGTCTCGGAGAACCGGCGGGCCATGGGCGTCATTCACCTGAAAGACGTGGTCAAGGGAGGAATCCGCGACCGCTTCGCTCAGCTGCGCGCCATGGGCATTCGTACCGTGATGATCACCGGAGACAATCCGCTCACCGCGGCCGCCATTGCGCGCGAAGCGGGCGTCGACGATTTCTTGGCGCAGGCTACGCCCGAGGACAAAATGAAGCTCATCCGCGCCGAGCAGGCCGGCGGCAAGCTCGTCGCCATGACCGGCGACGGCACCAACGATGCGCCCGCCCTGGCCCAGGCAGATGTAGGCGTCGCCATGAATACCGGAACGCAAGCCGCCAAAGAAGCCGGGAATATGGTCGATCTCGATTCCAATCCCACGAAATTGATTGAGGTCGTCGAAATCGGCAAGCAGCTGTTGATGACGCGGGGCGCGCTCACGACGTTCTCCATCGCCAACGACGTCGCCAAGTATTTCGCCATCATCCCGGCTATGTTTGCCGTTACCTTCCCGGTACTCAACGCGCTGAACATCATGCATCTCAAGACCCCGCAATCGGCGGTACTCTCGGCGGTCATCTTCAATGCGCTGATCATCATCGCGCTGATCCCTCTGGCGCTGCGGGGCGTGAAATACCGCGCCATGAACGCCGAGGCCTTGCTGCGACGCAACCTGTTTATTTACGGAGTGGGTGGGCTGATCGCGCCGTTCGTGGGCATCAAGCTGATCGACATGCTCATCACGGCGGCCCGGCTGGCCTGAGGATTGCCATGAAAAAACATCTGATCACCGCATTTCTGATGACCATCTTTACGACGATCCTGCTGGGCGTGCTCTATCCGCTGGTGGTCACCGCGCTGGCGCAGGTTCTGTTCAAAGACAAGGCGAATGGCCAGATCCGTTATCGCAACGGGGAAGCGATCGGTTCGCGCATCATTGGCCAGCCTTTCACCTCGGCCAAGTATTTTCACTCTCGCCCCTCGAACGCCGGAAACGGATATGACGCCGCCAACTCCGGAGGCACGAACTACGCTCCCACCAACCAGAAACTGATCGACCGCATTCAGGCCGATGCCAAGAGCCTGCATGACGAAAATCCCACCCAACTGGTTCCTGTGGACCTGATCACGACCTCCGCTTCGGGACTGGACCCTGAAATTTCCCCGGCGGCCGCGGAGTTTCAAATTCCACGCGTCGCCCGGGAACGAGCCTTACCCGAATCCACCCTCCGCGACCTGGTCCAGAAGCATACCTACCAGCGGGATTTGGGGTTGCTCGGCGAACCGCGGGTGAACGTGCTGGAGCTCAATCTCGCTCTGGACGATCTGCCGTCAAAGCGGTGAGTGAATCCTGGAAATTGGCGGACGGTCGCCAAGCCGTCACCTCTGTTCTTGATCCTGAAGGTTTGCCCGCAAGTCGCTGTGTATGAAGCCCTTTCCCCGCTGGTGAAGATGTTTTCTTCTTGATATACTGCGCCCAGCCTGATTGCCGGTGCTCCTGGTTCGAGTTCGGACTCACATTCTTCTGCCGGCAACGAATCTCCCCCGGAAATAGCTGCAGGTGCCGCCTTCACAGGACGGAGCGGTGAACCCTGCTGCCGCCTCGTCATGGCCGACAACCCAACCGGCGCTGCTGTGCCGCAGTCCAGACTTGCGCAGAGCCTCAGCCAGAGGAAGATTCCATCGCTCGACGGGTTGCGGGCCGTGGCCGTGATCCTGGTGATTTTCTATCACCTCAAGGTGCCATTCGTTCCCGAAGGTCGGGGCGTTCTCACGTTTTTTGTGCTGAGCGGTTTCCTGATTACCTGGATGATGCTGAACGAGTCGGAGAAGAACGACAGCATCTCCATCCGGAATTTTTATGTGCGCCGCGTTCTGCGCATCTTTCCCGCCTTTTACGTGTATCTGGTCCTGACGTTCGCGGCCAAATGGCTGACCCAAGGCCGGCCCTCGGGATCGACGCTCGGCGATTATTTGAGTGCCTTCACCTACACCAGCAATTACCGGTTTGCGCTCCTGCCGCACGTCGATCATGCCTGCTGGCACACCTGGGCTTTGTCCGTGGAAGAACAGTTCTACCTGCTCTGGCCGTGGTTTTTCGCGGCGTTTCAGAAGGATCTCCGAAAGCTGACCCACCTGCTGATCGCGGCCATCGTCCTGGTGGATGTGTATCGCATCGTGCTGTTCTTCAAGTTTCACGTCGATGACCGCTGGCTCACCTTCACCTTCGATAGCCGGGTGGATCACCTGCTGGTGGGATGCCTGCTGGCAGTTCTGCTCAAGCGGGGTGTGCTGATGCGCTTCTGGGAGGCTCTGACCGCCCGGACCTGGACTTCGCTACTCCCGTTCGGTCTGATCGTGTTGTCGATTGCATTGGCCTTCCGTTTCCATTTTCGCTACAAGTTTGCCATCGGCTTTGTGCTAGACCCGGTCTTGACGGCGATCTTCCTGGTCCAGGTCGTCGCCATGGGGCACACCTGGCTGTGGGGCTGGTTGAACTGGAGGGTGATCCGCTATCTCGGCCAGATTTCCTACGGCATGTTTCTGTATCACATGATGGCCAATCGGCTAGTCATCGACCTGTTCGGCCACCATTCGCTCTGGGTTCAGGTTCCCGCTGTAGTCGCGATGGCCGCATTAGTGGGGGCCGGTTCGTTCCAGTTGGTGGAGTTGAGATTTCTGCGGCTCAAATCCAGGTTTGCCGGCAATTCGGCGAAGCAACCGGCTTCCACGGCTGCTCAAAAGTATCAATTGGCCCGCACCTAGGCTCGGTCTTTCCCTCCCTTCGTCCTGCCTCGGTCTGGTTGTTATCGGCACCCGTCCAACCATCGCTACGGAACTAAACGCCGATTGCTCTTCGGTACCTTAGTGCGGAAGTGTGTGTCCTGGGTCTTCAACGGATGGCCTGTTTCTGTCGATGTAAATAAGCGCAGGCCTATCCCATGCCAGTGAATCCAACCGTGCCCGGTTCCGACGATGTGTTGAAGGCTGAACTACGAACCATCCTGAATGCGGTGGTAGAGGGCGTCTGCGGCTTGGATGCGGGAGGCCAGGCGACGTTCTGCAATAACGCTCTGCTGCAGATGACCGGCTACGGGACGGAAGAACTGGTCGGTAAGAATCTCCACGAATTGCTGCATCACAGCCGGCTCGACGGAACCCCATATCCGGCGGCGCAGTGTGCCTTCCATAAAGGGATGGAAGCTCGTCAAGCGACGCATATTACGGGTGAGAGTTTCTGCCGGAAGGATGGGACTTGCTTCCCCACGGAGTCCTGGATACGTCCCCTGGAACGGCCCGTGGGCTTGACCTGCTCTGTGGCCACGGTGAAGGACATCACCGAGATCCAGCGGGCCAAAGACGTGCATCGCCGGAGCGAGGAGAAGTTCCGCAGAATCCTGATGAGTATGCCGGATGTGGCTTGGACCTGCGACCGCGGCGGGCGGACGATCTACGTCAGCCCCAAGGCGGAAGCGGTGCTGGGCTACACCAAAGCAGAAATCTGTGGCGGCGCCACCCTCTGGCTGGGCCGCATCCACGCCCAGGATTTTGGCCGCGTGAAGCAAGCCCATGAGGGGCTTTTTGAGAAGGGGATCGGCTTCGACGAGGAATACCGCATCCGCCGAAAGGATGGAGCCTGGATCTGGGTGCACGACCGGGCCATGGGGACTCACGAAGAAAACGGAGTGCTCTACGCCGATGGCTTTCTTTGCGACATCACCCAGCGCAAACAGGCGGAGGCCGAACTTCACTCCCAAACCGCATTTCTGGAGGCGCAGGCCAACTCCACCATCGACGGCATCCTGGTGGTGGACCACCGCGGCCAACGCCTGATGCAGAACCAGCGGCTGGGCGAACTGTTCAACCTCCCGGCCGACGTCCTGGCCGACAAAGATGACGAGAGCATGCTCAAGTACGTCGCCACCTTAATCAAGGATCCCGATTCTTTCCTGGCCAAAGTCAACCACCTCTATAAACATCCGGACGAAACCAGTCGCGACGAAATCGAGTTGAAGAATGGAGTGTTTCTCGACCGCTATTCCTCTCCCGTGATCGACAAGAACGGAGTCTACTACGGGCGGATCTGGACCTTCCGCGACATCACCGAGCCCAAGCGGAACCAGGATGCGGTCCAGCAATTATCCCTCGCGGTGGAGCAGAGTCCGGTGTCGGTGATCATCACCGATCCGCAAGGCAACATCAGCTACGTGAACCAAAAATTCACCGAGTGCACCGGTTACAGCGCGGAGGAGGTCGTGGGAAAAAATCCGCGCATCCTGAACTCCGGACGCTCCTCTCCGGAGCTTTACCGCAGCCTGTGGTCGACCATCACGCGCGGACAGGTGTGGCGGGGCGAGTTCTGCAACAAGAAAAAAAATGGCGAAATCTACTGGGATGCCGCCACCATTACGCCCATTACCAACCCCGAGGGCACGATCACGCATTTTCTTGCAGTCAAGGAAGACATCACCGAACGCCGGGCGCTGGAGAGCCAGCTCCGCCAGGCGCAAAAGCTGGAAGGGGTAGGTCAGTTGGCGGCCGGCATCGCCCACGAAATCAACACGCCGACCCAGTTCGTCACCGACAACCTCACCTTCCTGCGCGATTCCTGGAAGTCCGCCTACGAACTGCTGGAACAATATCGCAGCGTCATCCGCAATGTCGCCGACACCCTGCCCCCGGGCGTGGCAGCCACCCTCGAGCAAGCCGCCAAAAAGTGTGATCTTGATTTCATTGCCGCCGAGGTGCCCCGCGCCATCGACCAGAGCCTGGATGGAGCCAGTCGAGTCGCCAAAATCGTTCGCGCCATGAAGGAATTCTCCCACCCGGACTCGGCCGACAAGACCGCCGCCGACCTCAACAAGGCCATCGAGTCCACCATTACCGTGGCCCGCAACGAGTGGAAATATGTCTCGGAGATTGTCACCGACTTTGATCCGGCGCTGCCTTGCGTGGTGTGCTATCCCGGCGATATCAACCAGGTCGTCCTCAACCTGATTGTGAATGCTGCCCATGCCATCAAAGAGAAAGTGAAGGATGGGGAAAAGGGAAAGATCACCGTGGCCACCCGGGCGCGCGGCGAGCTGGTGGAAATCTCGGTGACCGACACCGGCAACGGCATCCCCGAAGCCATCCAGACTCGAGTCTTTGACCCCTTCTTCACCACCAAGGAGGTGGGGAAAGGAACTGGGCAAGGCCTTGCCCTGGCCTATACCGTGGTCGTCAAAAAACACGGCGGCAAGATCTGGTTTGAGACCAAGGTTGGCCAAGGGACCACTTTCTTTATCACCCTCCCGGTCAAACTGCCCGGTGCTGCGAAGGAAGAGTGATTCCTTGCCGGCTTCGACGACGTCGCCTCTTCGGGTAACCGGTTCGCAGACGCTATACCCGCGCGTTCCCGCTAACCTCTAAAGCTAAGTCCCGCCTCGGCCGATGATGGAATGGGAGGGCTGCGCCCTGCCCGACTGCTCGGCTGCGCTGCGGGGCAGAAATGATAGGGGGACAAAATGGCGGAAAAGATCCTGCTGGTCGATGATGATTCCAACATCCTGGACGGGTACCGGCGCAGTTTGAGTCGTGAGTTCCTGATGGAGACGGCTCTGGGCGAGCAGAACCAGCCCTGGACCTGGTGGAGGAGAACGGACCCTACGCGGTCGTGATTTCCGACATGCGCATGCCCGGAATGGACGGCATTCAGTTCTTGAGCCGCATTAAGACGCTATCGCCCGATACCATCCGGGTCATGCTGACCGGCAACGCCGACATGGAAACGGCCATCAACGCCATCAATGAAGGCAGCATCTTCCGTTTCCTCAATAAGCCTTGCAGCAAGGAAGCGATGGCGAAGACCCTGACGGCGGCGCTGGTGCAGTACCGCTCTGGTCACGGCCGAAAAGCAGCTCTTGGAACAGACCCTGAGCGGCAGCATTCAAGTGCTGACCGAAGTGCTCAGCCTGGTCAATCCCGCAGCCTTCGGCCGCGCCGAGCGCGCCCGCCGCTACATCCACCACATCGTGACCGCGATGAAGCTGGGAAACCCCTGGCAATACGAGGTCGCCGCCATGTTGTCCCAACTCGGTTGCGTCACGCTGGCTCCGGAAACGATCGACGCGGTCTACAGCGGGGAAAAGCTCTCGGCGAACGAGCAGGCACAATATGACGCACATCCCAGCGTGGCCTATGCGTCTGCTCTCGAAAATCCCGCGCCTGGAACCCATCGCGTGGATGATCGAGCACCAGAACCGGCCGGTCGCCGAGGCTGCAGACTCCGAGATGACGGACATCCGGCAGGGCGCGGAAATACTCCGGCTGATCCTTGGCTTATGAACAAATGATCCATAAAGGGAGCTTCACGAACCGAGGCGGCACACCTGCTGGCTCGCCACAACAACAACTTCAGTCCGGAGTTCTTTTCAGGCCCTGGTGACGCTGGATCCGAACGCCGAAGAAGGCGAAACGAAAAAGTGCCGGATCGAAGAACTGTCGCCCGGCATGATCATCCAACAGGAAGTTCGCACCCTCGACGGAGCGCTGATCGCCTCCAAGGGCCAGGAAGTGACCTCGGCAGTCATCTTCAAGCTCAAGAACCTCCATGCCCGGGGGAATATCGCCGCGGATGTAACCATCTCCACGCCCAAGACCACGCTTGCCTTTGTGAAGGGCGCTTCGTAGGTGACTGCGCCAGCGTTCGCCGAAGACGGGGATTCCCCGCTGGGTCAAGGTTCGCTCGGTGCTGTGCGAAGATCGCTGGGCCTCGAGCCGGCTGGACCATTGCCAAGGATCGCGCCGCGTCACCCGAAGGATTAGAGAACGAGGATTAGGGAGTTTGGAGCGAACTCTTCTCGCCGCGAGCCTTGGCCTGCTCGCTCTGTTGATCGTAGAATCCGCGCCAGACCGGTACTCGCTCGCTCAGACCCAATTCCCGAAGATATCCCTCATCCAATTGCACATCCTGCACGATGAGGGAAGGGTCGGTAGAGCTGACGATTGCATCTGCGCCATGGACCAGGGTGAGTGAGGAAAAAGTCTTCTCGACGGTCTCCGCGGGGCGGTCGTGATATGCCACGGCGTGCACCAGGGAATTTGGAAGACCCCAGATGCTCATCAGGTACGCGCCCAGGTCGGCATGGGTGCAGCCGAATCGCGCCCGTTCCGCCTGGTTGAGAGTGCCCGGCTTCCCGGCTATGCTTTCGAGGAGTTCGTGATACTGCTTGGGCATTTCCGCCAGCAACACCAGCTTGCCGATCTCATGCAGGATTCCCCCGGTAAAACTCTCGTCCACCAATCCCTTGGCGCTATGCTCGCCCACCGCGATACGTTGGGCCAGGCAGGCGACGGCGATGCTGTGTTCCCATAAGGTCGCGCATTCCGCTGCGGTCGAATCCTGGAAATGCGAGAAGACGTGCACCGACAGCACCAGCGCCCGCACCATTTCTGTGCCGATCAGGGTGACCGCCTGGATGGGGCTGGAGATTTCGTAGCGCGCGCCCATGAACGCCGAGTTGGCCAGCTGCAGAATCTTGGCGGTCATCCCTGCATCTTTGGAGACGATTTCGCCAATTTTTTTCACCGAAGCATCTTCGGACTGCAGTTCCGCCTGGATTTCGTAGTAGAGCCCGGGCAGGCTGGGAATGGATTTCAGTCCCGAGACCAGCGCCCGCACCGCCGAGTTCTGCAGCAGGTCGCGCAGGGCAAACGCCTGCGCCAGCCGCAATTTGAGTTCTTGGGGGTCACACGGCTTGGAAACGTATTGATGCGCCGGGCCCAGCGAACGCAGGATCGTCTCGCGATTGGCTTGCCCGGAAAGCACGATGCGCACGACCTCGGGATAAGTCTGTTTCACCTTTTCGAGCAGCTGGGCGCCGTCCATGCGGGGCATTCGCATGTCGGTGATGATGGCGTCGTAGGGATCGCGCGCCAGCGCTGCCAGCGCCTCGTCTCCACCCTCGACGAACTTCATCTCCCACTGTTCGCGCATTCCGTGCAGCGCGCGCTGCAGCCCTTGCAAGACTAAGGACTCGTCATCCACGAACAGCAAACGGCTGTGTTTTTCCCCGGGTTTTTCGGAATCGGAATTCATAGATCGGATACAGCGGTGGCTGTTCCATTCTTCGGCTCAATGCGACGGAACTGAACCAGCGGACCCCGCTCTGGATTACGTTGGTACCGCTGACAGTCGGCCCGATCTGGGATGGCGCGGCCATGGCGCGAGAAGAAACATGAGACCTAGTCTGCATCTCATGCCGAGTAACATCGAAGCTCGGGATTCCAGCTCGGGTAAACTGACGTGAGATAATAACTGAGCTTCGCACCGGCCCCGTAGCTCAGATGGATAGAGCAGCGGTTTCCTAAACCGAAGGTCGGCAGTTCGACTCTGCCCGGGGCCACCATCGTTTTCAAGCATTTCCGGCGATACTTCCTGCTCATCCCCCTCATCCCGTTGCGCGGAGGTTGGACTTTGTTGCTGACTTGTTTCGGCATCGAGTCGATCGACCCATGCGGTGTTAGCGCTGGGGACTAGGTGCCCGAAATCCTGCGGAGATTCATGACTCCGCCGGATTTCGAGGCGGGCCGGATTCGGAGCGCAAGAGATGAAGCCCCCCCGCTTTGCTATTGGTGATGCGAATCGAGGGGCAGCGGCACGCTCTTGGAGGTGCTCCTTTGCGGGGGTTCAATCCTCCTCGCCGTGGCGCGCGCGGCCGCTACTTGCTTTGTCAAGTCCCGCATGCGCACGGTTTCGTATCCTTTGCGGCGGGCGATGATACGGTAATCGAAGGCAACGTTGGAGCGCCCGCCATTCAACTCGCGCACTTCAAACGAATTGGAGGTTTTGGCAGTTACGTAGAGGCCGTTGCACTCGCCGTTGGGAGTGACAAAGACGTGGTAGTCCACTCTCGCGTTTACGGTCTCGGCGAACTGTGGATCAAGAAGCACGGTGGCCGCACCAGCCTTCATTTGGCTACTGCCGAAATCCTCAAACCAGTTCTCCGGAGCTTCAACGGAATAGAGGGCGACCTGTCTGCCGTCGTGGAGAGGCACCACTGCGGATTTTGATCCGGTACAACCGAAGTTGCCGGCGAAATCGATGTTGCAAAATCCGCCGCTGGTGCCTGCAAAGTGAGCGGCTAAAGCGCCCGAGCTACCGGCAACCCCAATGACTCCTGTACCTGTCTGACTGTACCCTTCCAGCCCCGCGTTGTTACTGGAGTCGGCCTCACCGTAAACGCCGATCGCGTTGGTTCCGAAGGCGTAGGCCTGCACGCCCTCGACGTCTGTATTGTTGATGCCGTCGACTAACAGAGACCCGGCATGGACAGAGCCATTGTTGGCGACAGTGAACACGTCGGTGTTGGCGCTGTTTGTGCCTTCAAGGACCAACCCCGTGCCCTGGCTATTAAACAGGCCTGCCGTACTGCTGGCCCCACCCACGCCGGTCACGCCTGCGCCACCACTGAGATAACCGAAATTGCAGGCGTTAATGCTAATGCAGTTGTTGACCGTCGAATAACCGGTGACTGCCGGCCCCCCAACCGGATTCGTGAACAGGCCGGTGTTGGCGATGACTCGACCAGTGGGATCAACGGCGAAGACTTGCTGCCCGTTGTACTGACCCGCCATGACCCAGCTGTTGATTGAAGTCGTGTTAAACAGGCCGGCGGTTCCGAATTTGGCTTGGTTTAGACCCATAATCGCCGCCATGTTCGAAGGGGCAGCGGTCGTGGTTCCCGTCACACCTTCCACGCCAACGCCGCCGGAGGTGGCATTGGATGTCCCGCGAATTGCCGCTAGATTGGTGGCCGCAACAGGAACATCCAACCTTGCGCCAGGACTGGCCGTTCCGATACCGATGCGACCTCCAGGTGACTGGAACAGAAGGGAATTGCCGATCGCCGAGGCTGCCGTCCACTTGGGAAGGTAGTTGGTCGTACCAGAGCCGGTAATGGTGGCAGGAGGTGGAATCGAATTCGATGCGGAAGCTGTCGCCTGTGGCGTAGTCGCCGATGCCGGCGGGTTCGGAGGGGCTGCTAAAGCGAACGCTGCCGGGAGTTTTCCGCCCAACATTTCGGCATCGAGCGCTTTTACGGCGTAGGGCACGCTGACCAATAAGACTCTGGCCGACTCGACGCCTCCATTGGCCAGGATGCCCAGCCATCGCGCTTCACCGGAAGTAAACAATTCCATTGGAATTCCGTCTGGCTTTGTAGCTCCCAGCAGAACTTCGTAGCGCCCTTGCTCATCAATCGTCACACTTTGGGTCTCTATCCAAAGAGGAACTCCTCCATTTTCTTCCTTGTATAGAGAAAAGGTTATGCCCGCGACTCTTTGTGACGAGTCTGCGATGGCCAAGGTTCCCGCAAAACGAATCAAGCGCGGCATCACCGCTGCCGCCGAGCTGGAATTCGCTTGTTGGGCAACCGTATGCAAATCTCCCCCGAGCGACAGCATGAACACAAAAACACACCATTGCTTCAATCGCATGATTGATCTCCGCATTTGTATTTATTGGGGGCCCAGTGCTGCCAGAGAACCTTGAGCGCGGCCCCAGAGAAGCCGCAATGGGCCTGTATTCTGACCGCAGCGACCCGGAGTGTCAAGCAGTATGTTTTCGGGTTCCGAGTACGTCGGATTCTTTGAAAAGAGAGGCACGAAAGAACCGCCGATAGCGGCGAGAAAAGGGTAGATGCAGGAAGCACGAGCTTCAACTTGCAGGAGAAGGCTCGGCCGCTCTCCCGCAGCCTTGAGCCCCTAACTGCCCCTGCTGCTGCGTATACTCTGGGGCCTTCCTACGGTATATACTCTATTGACTTTTGCCTTTTGCGGCGTGTCTGGGGGCTGTTCTGTCCGGCTCCCGAACTTGGGCGACTCATGCACGAACGGAATCCGCGGTCTGATCCTCAAGATCGAAACGACGCGACCAGTCCGCCCGGTGTGGATGTTCCCGCGAAAGGGGACAATGCTGGTTCCAACCCTCCCCATGAGTCCTGCCGCGCCCCGGATCGATTTTCCGAAATCGTATGCCGATCCCGACGCTACCCTGGTCGACGTCGACGCCACGTTTGTCGAGGCGCCCCGGCCAGCTCGGGCCACCAGTCCCGGACCCGTCCGGGCTCAGACCAGCGCTCCTGCGCTCCAGGCCGGCGACGTGCTCGGGGGCCGCTACGAGATCCTGCAATTGCTGGGTGAAGGCGGGATGGGCGCGGTGTACAAAGCCATGGACCGGGAGTTGAACCGTCCCGTCGCTCTGAAGCTGATCCGGCCGCAACTGGCGGCCAATCCCTCGATCCTGGCGCGCTTCAAACAGGAACTCCTGCTCGCCCACCAGGTCACCCACCGCAATGTCATCCGCATCTACGACCTGGGCGACGCCGACGGCGTGAAGTTCATCACCATGGAGTTCGTCGAGGGCGTGGACCTGCGCGCCCTGATCCAGGAGAAGAAGAAATTTCCCGCCCGAAGAAGCGGTCGAGATCATGGAACAGATTTGCCGCGCCCTCGAGGCTACCCACAACGTAGGAGTGATTCACCGCGACCTGAAGCCGCAGAACATCATGCGCGATGCCACCGGCCGGGTCCTGCTGATGGATTTTGGCCTGGCCCGCACGGTGGAAGGCGAAGGCATGACCCAAACCGGAGCACTGGTGGGGACCATGGAATATATGTCGCCAGAGCAGGCGCTGGCGAAGGATCTGGACCAGCGCTCCGACCTCTTCACTCTGGGCTTGATTCTTTACGAACTGCTGACTGGCAAAGCGCCGTACGGTGCCGAGAGCGCCGTGGCCAGCCTCATCAAGCGCACCCAGGAACGTGCCATTCCGGTCTCCGATCATGATGGGACCATTCCGCGGCCGCTGAGCAACATCGTCAGCAAGTGCCTGGAGCGCGATCCCAAATTGCGCTACCAGACTGCCGCCGAGTTGCTCCGCGATCTGGACGCGTATTCGGGCAAGGGCGCGGCCGCAAACCTGCACTTTCAACCTGCCGTCGAGCCCTGGGGGCGCACGATTCCGTGGCCGCTGGTGACCGGCATCGTCACCGTGCTCATCCTGGCCATGGTGGGATATGCATTCCGGGGCCCGCTGTTTTCACCGTCTGCCAGGAAATCCGCGTCGGTCCCGGCTCTCTCCCTGGCGGTGATTCCTTTCCAAAACAAATCTGGCGACGCGTCCTGGGATTGGCTGGGGCCCAGTCTCGCCGACATGCTGAGCACGGACGTTGGACAATCCGCCCACCTGCGCGCCGTCTCGTCTGACCGCGTGCAGCAGGTGTTTCATGATCTGCGCATCGCGCCCAATTCCATTGTCGATTCGTCCACCCTGGGCCGGGTCGCTGAATTCACCAACGCCGACACCCTGGTGTGGGGGCAGTACACCAAGCTCGGCGATCAGATCCGCATCGACGCAACCCTGCAGGATCGCAAACACAATCGCACCATCCAGGTGAAGTCGGAAGCGGCCAATCAACAGGACCTGTCGGCGGCGGTGGACCGGCTGGCGGCGATGATCCGCCAGAACCTCGCCCTGTCGCCCGATCTGGTGAAGGAACTGCAGGCGCAATCTTTCAAGCCGACCTCGACCTCGGTAGACGCGCTGCGCGATTACAACCAGGGGCTGCAGTTGTTGCGCCAGGGAAATAATCTGGAAGCTAAGAAGCGATTGGAGGCCGCCACCAAAGAAGATCCGCAGTTTGCGGTCGCCTATTCACGCCTGGGTGAAGCTTATTCGGCGCTGGGATACGACGCGGACGCGGAGCAGGCTGCCCGGCGCGCAGTCGATCTGAGCCAGAGCCTGCCCTTAGCTCAAAGATATTTTATCGAAGCCAGCCTGGCGCGCATCACGAAGGATAACCAGAAGGCGCTCACGGCCTACGAGAATCTGGCCAGGAGTTTCCCCGACAACCTGGACGTGCAATTCGCCCTCGGAAGCCTCCACGAAGATGCCGGCGATTTGGATCAGGCGCGTTCCAATTATGCGAACGTGCTGAAGGCTGACGGCAAGAATCTGGACGCGCTGCTGGCCCTGGGGCGAGTGGAGATCAAGGCCGGCAATCCTCAGAAGGGACTCGACCCGCTCGACCAGGCGCGGCACATTGCCATCGATCTCGATAACCAGGAGCAGCAGGCGCTCATCCTGCAGGCCACCGGCATCGCTTACAAGTTAATGAACAAGCCGGCCGAGGCTTTGCGGAACTATCAAGATTCGATGGCCATCAACCAGCGCCTGGGACAGAAGCGCGGTGTGGCTGCCAGCCTGGCGGAAATCGCGCAGGTGCAACTCTCGCTGGGCAAACCCGATGCCGCCCTGGCTGCCTACAACGATGCTCTGAAGATCCGGCGCGAAATTGGCGCCAAGAAAGAAGCGGGTGACACGCTCATCGACCTGGGCGACGTTTATTTCGAGCGCGGGCAATCCGATCAGGCGTTGCAGATGTTCAAGGAATCGCTGCAGATCCAGCGCGATGCCGGGGATGAGACCTACCAGGCTTTGTGCCTGAACAATATCGGCAACACCTACCTGCAAAAAGGCGAGAATGAAGACGCCCTGACCTATCTGCAACAGGCGTTGCAGCTCCGCGAAAAACTGAACGTGCCGGGAGACATTGCCGAGACCGTGCACAATCTGGGCGAGGCCTACGCCAACCTGGGACAGTACGATCAGGCCATGACATCGCACATGCGGGCCCTGGATCTGTACCGCAAGGGTGGCGATAGCCAAGGCGCGGCGGTGGTCTCTCATAGCCTGGGCTTGGTCTTCGAGTATCAGGGCCGTTTGGGCCCGGCCGTTGGCGCGTTGCAGGATGCGGTCAAGACGTTTCGGGATGCCGGCGACCGCAGCAGCAGGATGGCGCAAGCCCTGAACGATCTGGGCGCGGTGCTCGCGCAGGCAGGCAGAGGTGCCGACTCCATACCGCTGCTGGAAGAGGCTCAGGGTTTGGCCCGGGGGTTGAAGAATGACGCGTTGAGCGCGGCCATCCTAAACAGCCAGGGCGACGCGCATTTCTATCAGGGTGAGGTGAAGGCGGCGAACGATTCTTACCAGCAAGCGCTGCATCTGGCCTCGCACACGACGGACAAGAATGTGCTGCTGGCGTCGAAGCTAAATCTGGCAAAAGTGGCCATCGCTGAAGGACGTTCTTCGTCCGCCGCCAGCGAGTTGCGAAGTCTGGAACAGCAGGCCGACACGCTGGGGACGAAATATCTTTCCGTAGACTGCTCTGTCTCTCTGGCCGACGCCTTGATCAAGAGTAAGGATTATGCCCATGCCCGCCAGGAGTTGCAGCGCAGCCTGAGCAAGAGCGAGAAGATGGGATTGCGTCTGGAGAATGCGCGCATCCACTCCCTGCTGGGGACCTCTCTCCGGCTTTCGGGAAGCGCCTCCGAAGCGGCGGCTCAATACCGCGAAGCGCTGCGCCTGCTGGACGACATCCGCAAAGAGCAGGGCGCGGAGCACGTCGTCGAACGCTACGACCTGAAACCGCTCTACGCCGAAGCCACGCAGTTTGCGCAATAGAGCGGATGTGCGGATGTTTCTGCAGTGCAATCACTTTCACTGCCGCGAAACAAAGGGCGAGATCCGAGGATCTCGCCCGCACAGTTCGTGGGATCTTTGGTCTAGTGCCTGACCACATTTACCGTGATCGGGATCTGCTGGGGGCTTCCCGTAACGTTGTCGGTGACCAGCAGAGTCATCGCCATCGGGCCCAGTTCCTGCGCCGAGAACGTCACCGCGAAACTGCAGGTGCCGCCAGGAGCTACTGCAGAACTACATCGGTTCGCGATCGTGTAGAGATCGTTGTCCTCGTCGTTCCCCTGCAGTACGATCTTGCTGATGGTCAGCGCTGCGCTTCCTGGATTGGAGACGATGACCGTCAGCGTAGTGACGGACTTGAGCTTCACGGTCCCAAAATTCAGGCTGCTGGGTGAGAAGCTGATCAAAGGCTGCGTCACCGTTTGAGTCACGGGCGACGACGTGCTCCCGTTAAAGTTCCCGTCGCCTGAATAAACCGCGGTCAGCGTTCTTGCCCCTGCGGTGGAGAACGTCAGCGAGCAACCTCCTGCCCCAGCGCTTAAAGCGGAGCCGCAGGATTCTCCGGTCGATGCCGTTACCGTCACGCTACCCGTCGGAACGGCGGCGCCCGTCACTTTGAAGCCGACGGCCACGGCTTGTCCGATCCCGGATGGGTTCGGCAAATTGGACGTGATGCCGGCGATGGTGGCGGCCTTCATTGCCGCTGTGGATTGGCTGGCTGTGGCCGCAACGTAGTTGTTGTCCGCTGCCCAGTTTGCCGTGAGCAAACATGTACCGGCGCCGCTCGTCATGGTCACGAGATTGCCGGCAACCGAGCACGCCCCGGCAGCGGTAATCGCCGCCGTGGTGCTGGCATTCGTGGTGGTTGCGATCGCGAACGACGATAAATAGGGCGCACTGGCCGGCGCTCCGGTGAAAGTCACAGTCGGTGGAATCTTAGAAGCATTCGTGGACTGGCTAGCCGTGGCTGCCAGGTAGTTATTGTCCGCCGCCCAATTTGCGGTAAGCGAACAAGCGCCTGTACCGCTGTTCATGGTCACCGTGGTGCCGGCCACGGAGCACGGGCCAGCGGCGGTAATCGCAGCCGCCGTGCTGGCGTTGGTAGTTGTTGCAACTGGGAACGACGATAAATACGGCGCACTGGCCGGTGCGCCCGTGAACGTCACGGTGGGCGCAATCTTAGCAGCGCTGGTCGACTGGTTGGCCGTGGCTGCCAGGTAGTTGTTGTCCGCCGCCCAGGTGGCGGTGAGCGAACAGGTGCCGGTGCCGCTGGTCATGGTCACCGCATTCCCCGCAATGGAGCACGCCCCGGTAGCCGTAAGGACCGCCGTCGTGCTGGCATTCGTGGTTGCCACGACAGTGAAACTCGATCCAAAGGCAGCGCTTGTCGGCGCGCCCGTGAAGCTAACCGTCGGGATGGCTTGCGCGACCGTGTAGGTCGCCGAACTAGGCGCGCTCTGGTTGCCCACCGCATCCTGCGCGTTGATGGTGACCGTGTGCGTTCCTACGGAACCGTCGGCCGGGCTACTGAGTGGACCCGTGCTTCCTGTCGCAGCGAAGTTCGCCGAGCCCGTTGGCCCGCAGAGCACCACGCCGGACCCGCCGTCCGTGCAGCTGTAGTTGGCGGTTACCGCTTGCCCGTAGGTTGGCGACGTAGGCGATATCGTCGGGCCGCTGATTACCGGAGCTTTCTTATCCACCTCAAACGGACCGAATGCTCCCTGCGTGGTGGAGTTGCCGGCCACGTCGAAAATCGTCACGGCCGGAATCGTTGCATTACTGGTTTCCGTGCCCGCGGCGACATTTGTGGAAAGCGTAAAGTTCGACTGCGCAGAGTTGGCCAGACCGGATCCGCCTGCATTGTCACTCGCAGTGCAATTGTAAGGAACGTCGGCACCCTGCCATCCGCTGGGCGCCGGATTTGGTCCCACGCAGTTTGCCGTCGGAGCAGTCTTGTCCACCTGGATCGTAATCGTGGGACTGGCACTGCTGACTTGGTTGCCACTATTGGTCGTGATGCTCTCGACCGTACCCGCGCTGTCGGTGGCGAAGAATGTGACCACCGTCGTTCCCTCAACCGCACCCGGAATGACGATCGATCCGCTCGGTCCAGAGATCGTTCCCGACGCCGGGCTCGGCAGGTTGGCTCCTGTCGCCGAGTATGCGATGTTGCTGACGGCCGGCAACGACGCCGGCGGCTTGTGATTGTTGCTGGGCACAATGTCCGCGCTGTTGAAATTGAGCGTCACACTGCCGTTCGTCCAACCTTGGTTCAAGGCAGGAGTTGTGGTCGCAGCCGTGTTCGGTTGCACCGCACCCAGAATCGGAATCAGAGTCGAGTTGAAATTGTTGGTGTGCCCGTTGCTGGTGGCAATATCGCCTGTGATACTGGTGAAAATGTTCACCAGCCCTTTACACGTGTTGTCGCCGGTGGCCCCGCAGCTCAACGCGTTGTCCTTGCCCATGATGTAGCCGGGCGCGATGATCGGCTTCTGGCTCGGATCGAGGTTATAGGTGTTCGAGACGTTAATCAGAGCGTTGGTGCCGGTGTTCGGGCAGTTGGCGCCGCTTCCGGTGCTGCTGGTGGATGTCGTACACAGATCCGTGGTGATCACACAACCGAAGTTCCCCGAACCCGTGTCCTGATGCTGACAGGTACTTCCCTGAAACGGAGTGTTGGTCACCAGGTCAGAGAATTGCTGATCTGTAATCGTCTGCACTGTCCCCTGCATGAAGACGCCCTGGAAGGCTGTATTACCCAGTCCGCTCTGGGAGTAGTCGGATACGGCGGTGAGTGTCGGGGTGTAGTTGAAGTTGGTTTGAGTCGTCTGCAGCGGCTGGGTGATCGTGATCGGCGCTAACGGCAGGGAACTGAAGGACCAACTGACGATGTCGTTGTTTTGAACCAGGGAACCGGTCGCAGCCGTAAAGCCGATAAAGGCGCTTCCATTGCCAGTCAGGTTCAGTTGCTTCGTAATGTCGACCGTCGCCTGCAGGATCAGCGTGCTGTCCATGTAGACGGAGAGATTGTTGCAACTGCTGGTGCACGTCCCCGGCGGCAGATAGTTGACGGTGATGGTATGCACGCTCCCGTCCGTCAGCGACATTCCGGAGGGTAGGCTTTGCAGCGCAATCTTCGCCAGGTTTCCATCCGGGCAGGCATAGTTGTGATCGGCACTGTTCGGCGTGAGCGTGCTCGCGTTGTTGGGACCGCAACTTTGCACGGCGATGTGGTTGCCGTCCGGATCGCTATAGTTGGAGTTCTGGTGGGTATCAAGTTCGATCGCCAGGCTGTTGGTGATGGCGCTTCCCGGGCCGCTGGCCGTGGAAACATCATTGTTGCCATACGCCATATTCTGCCCGTTTCCCGTATAACCGATCGCGCCTGTGCCGGCCGGATCGTTCTGAATGACCAGGGCCAGTCCATCGGCAGGAAATCCGCAGAGGAAGCAGGAATTGGTCTTGGAAACCTGAAACTGAAAGGCGGTGGTGAATCCAGTGGACAGCGGTTGCGGCAGGTTGAACCACGCCGCACCGTGCTGGTTCAGATTCGCAGTCGTCAGGCGCAGGATGCCCCCCGTAACCACCTTGGGCTGCGACGGAGAACCGTCGGTCAGGACCTGGCAGGTTGGCGGCGGCGTGCCGCCGTTCTTGCAGACGTTGCTTGTGGTGAATCCTGCAACCGGGAAATTGAAGGACTGGGCGGAAGCCATCCGCGCTCCCAGAACCATTCCAACGAGCAGTCCTACGGTTACAAAACCACCACGGAACGTGGTCTTCATCATCGTTCTCTCCATTTTTCTTAAACCCGCACTGTTACGCCTGGTGAAACGCAGCACTCCCTATCCCAACGCAGAGAACCAACTGCATGCATATGGAAAGGAGTAACCCGGAAATCGAAACCGGCTTGAGAGGGGGAGTGCAGCCGGTAAACTGCTGGCAATTCTCAGGCCAAGACGCTGGAGTGTCAAGGCAAAATAGCTCCCGCAATGCCATCGAGAATGATTTCGTGTCCTGACGATGAAATTCGCGCAGAACAACTTGAACGACGATAAAGAAACGAAAAGTCGTTTCATATGTGACTGTAAGTCATCACAGTGCTGGTAGCCGAAATACGCCAACCTCTTCACCTCAGCCGCCGCCCTTGATCTACCCAGGGTCCTCGGTCCGTGGCTTGCAAGGAAAAAAGCCGCCGGGCTTGCTGCCCGGCGGCCAAGTTGAAAAGCAGGATGGGAGCTCGCGCCCCTACTGCCCCTTGCCCGTCAGCGACAGACTCTGCGGGCTGCCGACCGTGTTGTCGAACACCTTGTAGCTGGCGTTCTCCGTGCCCACCTTGCTCGGATCAAAGTACACCGTGATCTGGCAAGTCTTGCCGGGCTGCAGAGGATTGCTCGCAGTATTACTGCAGGGAGGGTTGTCTCCATAGTTATCGGCGAAGTCCGCGCTGTTCGGCCCGGCCAGCTCCGCCCCCGTAAAGAAGATAGGAGTCGTCGCCGACGTTGGTGATGGTTGCCGTCGACGAGACCTGAGTGCCCCGATGTGACCGTGCCGAAGTTCACCGTGCTAGGCGTGAACTTGATGCCGGTCCCGTAGCCCTGCAAGGCCACGCTTTGCGGGCTGGTTACGTCGCTGTCGGCGACGCTGACCGATCCCTGAGCATAGCCCACCTGCGTGGGTTTAAACGTCACGTTGATCACGCAGGTCCCGCTGGCCGCTATCACCAGGCTGTTGGTGCAGGTGCTGCTGCTGGCAACCGCGAATGGCGCGGTCGCGGACAGCGCCGGATTGCCCAGCGTAATCGACGCACCGGTGTTGTTGGTGAGCGTGATTTTGCTGCTCGCGCTGGCCACGCCCACGGCCGTGATCGGGAACGTGATCACTGGTGGGAGACAGCGATACGTTGCTGCTTCCCGGTTCCCGTCAGACCGATCAGTTGCGGGGTCGACGGATCGTTGTCGTTGACTACCACCGTCCCTCGCTTCGCGCCGGTGGACTTAGGTCCAAAGTTCACGCCGATGGTGCAACTTGCGCCGCCGGCCAGGTTGCTGCCCGACGCCGGACAGGTGTTGCTCGCGATGGTGTAATCCGTCGTGTTGGTCAGAAGTGATCGCCCCCATGGTGATCGCGGTCGTGCCGTTGTTCTTCACGGTCACGTCTTGGCGGCGCTGGTGGTTTTCACCAGACTGGTTGCCGAAGGCCAGCGGAGCTCCCGACAGCGAAATCGCACTTCCCACTCCGGTCAGATTCACCGTGTTGGTCTGGCTGAAGAATCCGTTGCTGTTGATGGTGAGCGTTGCCCGGGCAGCGTTCCGGCTGCCGTCGGCACAAAGTACACGTACATGGTGCAGGTGCTGCCGTTGGTCATGCTCGCCGGGCAGTTGTCAGCTTCGCTGTAGTTGGTGCTGGTCGAGATGTTGCTGATGGTTACCGGCCCCGAAGGCGCTCACGCTGAGCGTCTGCGGTGTGCTGGTCGAACCCACGCTGGTCAGCCCAAAGGCCAGGTTGCCGGTACTGGTGCCCACCGCCGGGAACGCCGAGATGCTGCGCACCCGGAAGTTGTTGTAAGTCCGACACCAGAATGTTCCCGGAGGGATCGAGCGCCACTCCGGTCGGTTCTATCAGAAGTGGCCGTCGTGGCCAGCACTCCATCCCCGTTGTAGCCGCTGCCGCCCGTGCCGGCGATCGTGGTCATGATTCCGTTCGGGCTCACCCAGCGTACGCGTTGATTGTTGTGTCGCCGATGAACAGGTTGTCGTTTTTGTCGACCGCGACGCCCTGCGGGTAGTGATCGCGTTGCTGGTGGCCAGGCCGTCGCCGCTGAAAGCGCAACTTGCCGGTTCCGGCATCGTGTTGATGATGCCGGTGAGGCGTTCATCTCGCGGATACGGCAGTTGCTGCCGTCAGCGATGAAGACGTTCCCCGCCGAGTCCACCGCGACCGCCTACGGATTGTAGAGCTGTGCGTTGGTGGCCGGACCGCCGTCGCCGGAGTAACCGGCGATTCCACCGATGCCCGCAATGGTGGTGATCATGCCGCTGGTCACTTTGCGGACGGTATACGTGCTCGTGTCAGCGATGTAGACGCTGCCTTTGCTGTCCACCGCGACACCATAGGGATGAGTAGAGTTCCGCGCCGGTCGCGGACCCGCCGTCTCCCGTGTAGCCGCAACGTGGAGATGCCGCTCAATACGTAGCCCGGCGAAGGTGTTGATGTTCCCGCCGGTTATATTCGAGCGGACCAGGCAATTGCTGGTGTCGGCAATGTAAACGTTCGTGCCGGCCGCTGTTACGGCCACGCCATAGTCAGTACGTCAATTCGGCGCTGGTGGCAGCGCCGCCGTCTCCCAGATAGCCGTAGGTTCCGTTTCCGGCGAAGAAGTTCACCAGACCACTGGACTTCACGGCTTTCCGCACCATGTAGTTGCCGCTGTCGGCGATGAACACATCACCCGCCGTATCGGTCGCAATCCGATAGGGATTGTTCAATTCCACGCCGTTCCAAGGTACGCCGGTAAACAGCGTTTCCGCGGTCGTGTAGTGATTCCCGGCCACGCAGGTTCAGGATTCCACCTACCGTGAAGCTGTCGACGCTGTTGTGCGTTGTTGGCGAAGTAGATCTGTGCCGCCGGCGGTTAGGGCCACTCCGTACGGGTTGTAGAGTTGGGCGCTGATTGCCGCCCCACCCTCGCCGCAGGCTCCGCTGCCGCACGCCGTGCCCGTGCCCGCAACCGTCGTGATGTTTCCCCCGACCGTGAACTGCCGGATGCGCTGGTTGTTGTAGTCCGCGAACGTGACCACGGTGCCGGCGCCGTTGACCGCAATTCCCCAGTCCGGATAGTTCAGTTCCGCGCTGGTCGCCAGTCCGCCATCGCCCGTAAACCCTGCCGGTGTGGTTTCCGGCAATGGTGCTGATCTTATTAGTGGCCTTGGTCACCTTGCGGATGACGTAATTCGACCTGTCGGAGATGTAAAGGTTACCCGCGCTGTCGGCCGCCACCCCAGTCAGGAGGTACAATTCGGCGGCTGCCGCCCCGCCGCCGTCTCCGGTGTAGCCGCAGGTATGGTTGCCGGCGAAGGTGCTGATGATGTCGGTCGACAGCACCACCTTGCGCACCACGCAGTTTTGATAGTCCCGATGAACAGGTTGCCCGAGCTATCCAGCTCCAACACCGTCCGGGATAATAGAGTTGCGCGGACGGTGCCTTTGCCCCCGTCCCCGGAGTAGCCGCACGAACCTGGATGCCGGCAATCGTCGTGATGGTCCGTGCCGTGTTCACCTTGCGCACCACGCAGTTGTACTGGTCCGCAATGTAGATGTTTCCCGTACTGTCGACCGCCACCGCGAAGGGATGGTACAGGCTGGCATTCGCGGCGCCGCCACTCGACTCCATCCCCGGTGTAGCCCTGCGCTCCGCTCCCGGCGACCACCGTAATGGTTCCTGCGCTGCCACTTTGAAAACGCGGTTCTGGTTGAAGGCTGCGATGTAATAGTTGCCGGAAGCGTCTACGGCAACACCCTGCGGGTTATAAAGATTGGCGTTGAGGGCGGGAATTCCGTTCGGGCCGCCTCCGATGGCTGTGCTGATTACATCCTGTGCCAGCGCGGGGAGACTCACCAGCAGCGCGGCCAGTAATAGGAAAGCGAAAGATGTGAAGCGACGCATGAAATTTTCTCCTCGAGAAATCGTGGTTCGTAGTTGGGGACGCTGATCCTGCAGCATATCGGCTCCGGTCATGGGACCAGCGCACGGCGGCTGATTTGCGCGCCTGTCTGCCAACTCTTTCCTCTGCTGTCCTGGAACAGAATGATCAGATTGGGCTGGGCCGGGGCCCTCATCCACTCGCGAAATTCGCGCTTCGTCACCGTGAACTCCTGGCTCATTTCGATGAATTGCTGGCTCTTCCACACCTTCACGGGCTGGAAGTTCCCGCGTAACGTCATGGCCGGAGTTGGATCCACCAGCGTGACAATCACGCTCCGGGCGTCGGCTCTACTGTGATTGAACAGCTTCAGGTGAAGGGTGACTTGTACCAGTTCTCCCTGGTCCTGTACTCCACTGACATCGAAGTACCCGGAAAACTCACGTCCACTGTTTGCCGTAGCGGCGACCGTTGCCAGCAATAGAGCGGTGAGCAAGGTGCAAACGAGCCATGCTCGCGAAGGGCGCAGAGACTGCATAGATCTCCTCCTTGAATCGGTTGGTTCCACAAGTTCTTCCCACGCCGTGGCAACCGCGCAGCGCACAGTCCTGCCTCAACGTGGCACAGTTTTTCTAAATTCGATGTGCTGGGCCCTGCAACGTCAGAATTCAAAAAACACGATCACTAACTTTGCGTTTTGATTGAATTGGGACTTCGCCGCATCTCTCAGGTCGCCATTGGGGGGGACGACACAGGAGAAACACGCCACAGAGCGCGTTTCCCTGAGCGGCGCAATTGTCTGCCTATGCTCAAGGGTTGTCAAGATGAAGAGTTTTTCACACTACCCAGATATAGAGTTTGGTCGGCCTGAGCCGCACCCTGAGTGCGCAATTCTGGTCTCAGGCCACGTTTCGGGTGGTCTGGAATTCGACGCGCACAGCCCAGGCAGGGTCCAGGGTGCTCCATTCGATAGCAAAAGCAATACGGCTGGTTCTACGCGTGCAGCATAAAGCGGCTCAATACCGACTCCAAGAGTGCGGCTTTTTTACGCAGCACAACCTTGAAGTGATAGTGGTCGGTGTGGGAAATCTCGATGAGCAGCGTACGATGCCGTTCCTCCAGGATTTCCTGGATCAGGTCTCTTTCGTCCTCGCTCAACGTCAGGGAAACCGCAGCCTCGGTCATAGCCACCTCCCGATGTTCCCGCTGATCCGATTCTAGTTTTTCACCGGGAGAATGCTGTGATCCCAGATACCCGTCTTTTGAGTCGGGCCCGTTCGGCCGTGGCATGGGTCCGAGTCTGCGGCCTGGACCGGTCGAGAGAGAACTCGGAGGCCGTGGTACGTTTTCACGCCGGCGGTGGTTGCCCCATCTCCGCTTCTTCCGCCCGATGGCTCTCCACCGACAACTCGCGCAAAGACAATCTCTCCCGGTGGGCCAGCACCAATCCCAACGGCACCACCGCCGCAAAAGTCACCAGCCACAGCAGGATCCCGCAACTGGCCGCCATTTCCGGAGGCACATCGAATACACTCGACAGTGTCGCAATCGTCGCCATCTGCGCCCCGCCGCCCACCGCCGGCAACTGCAGCATCGAGCCCACCATGCTCGATCCCATCAGGATCAGAATCTGCGAAACCGGAATATCCAATGCGTCCACGCCATACGAGTGGGTCACTGCCTTGTACGCCAGCGCAATGATGTACCACATGCCCACCGACACCAGTGTCAGCCACAACAAAGACACGGGTCCGTGAATCGTGTTCAGCCCCAGGCCGAACTCGCGCACTTTCACCGCCAGTTTGTGTCCAAAATTCGAAGCCAGGTGCGAAAACCGCCGTTCCACCCACCGCGCCGCCGCCTCGCCGTTGCGGCCGATCAGCACCGCCGCCACCGCCGTTGCCACCACCACCGCGATCAGGAAGAACCCGGCTTCGCGAAAGCGCGCGTAATACTCCGGGTGCGGAATCGAAGGCAAAGCGCTCGGCAGAAAAATCGCCAGCAGAATCAGGAAGGCGAATGCCCCAACATCAAAGATGCGTTCCACCGCCCACACCGCCAACTGCGAGGACAACGATAGCTCGGTCCGCCGCGCAATCAGATAGGGACGAATAAATTCCCCTGCCCGGCCCAGCAGCGCTATTCCCGTGAACCCAACCAGCGTCGGCGACACCAACTCCATCACCGTCGTGCTCGGTCGCACCGGCTTCAGAAAAATCTTCCACCGTATCGCCCGCAGCACATAAGCGACGTAGATGAGCACAATTGCATACAAGACTTGAAATTTCTTGATGCGGTGGGTCTGGCTCCAGAACGTGCCCCAATCAAAGGTTCGCCAATGCCGGTATTGCAGGTAAACCAGCACGGCCAGGATGAGGAACACTACGACGCTGGCCAGAATGCGCTTCTTGTCCATGAAGTGAGAAAACTCCGCGCCGCGGCCCTGGCAACGCGAAGCGGGGAAACGGCAGTTCCAAGGTAAATGACTGAGCCCAAGGGGTCAAACGAATAGGTCGTCGGTAGTGCTGCGGTTCGCACCGTCGCCCGCAGAGGTGCTCTGCGATCTCCGCGGAATCCTGCGCGCTCTTCGCGGTTAAATTCTTTGGTATTGCAAAGTCGCAACTGAGAAAGCCGTCGCAACTTCACAACGATCGGAAATGGGCCGTTAAGATACGTTCAGCCGGGCGACGAATCCTACTCGCTAGCCTGCGCCGTGCTCGCCTTGGCCGGAACCGGATTGGCACTCGGCGCCTTGCCCGCGGAATTCTGGGGCTTCGTGCTTGCCCGCTTGGGGGCAGCAGTCTTCTGAACCGAACCCGCGGCTTTCTCCTGCGCCGTCTTCTTCTTATTAAAGTCTCTCACTACCCGCGCCACATACGCTCGCGTCTCGTAATAAGGAGGCACGCCCCCAAACTGCTCCACCCGCTGCGGTCCGGCGTTGTAGGCTGCCAGCGCCTTCACCAGATCAAAGTTGTAGCGCTCCAGCAGTTCCCGCAGATATTTCGTTCCACCCTCGACATTGGCCTCCGGGTCGAACGCATTCGGCACGCCCAGCTTCGAGGCCGTTCCAGGCATCAACTGCATCAGCCCCTGCGCTCCCTTGGGAGACACGGCTCGCGTATTGAACCCGCTCTCCGCCTTGATCACGCTGTTCACCAGGTCGGGATCCAGCCGGTAGCGCCCGCTCGCCGACTGCACCACGTCATTCAAATCCACCGCGCTTGGTCTTGCAAAAGGCGACGCCCCGGGTGCCCCATTCCTCGCGTACTTTGCGAGAAGTGGGGATGTTCCAGAAGCCGAAACTGGGGAGTAGCAGCCGGCAACTCCGGGGCTGCCTCAAAATGTTCAATTTCTGTCGTGGGCACATCCACGAAACTCGAGCCGTCCGCGGTCACATACAAGCCGCGTAACGTCCCCCACCACCTCCCGCCGCTCATGCCGGATGGAAAACCCGTTGCGCAGCACCGCCACCTCTGCCGGCCAGGCAGGGAAGCGCCGCCGCCATCACGATCGCGAGCGCGATCTGAATCCAAAACGATCCGCATTTGAGGGCCTGCTTCAGCATTCACGACCCACTACCATCACCAGCCTTTCCAGCGCAGCCGCCACGCCGCACGCATCATTGCCGCGGGTGATGGTCCAGCCGCGATTGCGCAACTCCGCACATGCATTCCCCATGATAACCGGATGCCCGGCAAACTCAAGCATCTCGACGTCATTGTGGTTGTCACCGACGGCCATGACCTCCTCGCGGCGGTACCCGCGATGCGCCGCCCAGCGCTCCAGGGCATGGCCCTTTGGAGCAGCCCGCGTTCAGCACGTCAATCATCGAGAGATCCCGCGCCGGATACTCGGTCCGCAACACGGTCACGCTCCCGTCCATGCCAGCACCGTCGAGCGCCCGCAGCGCCTGGCTCATCCGCGCCATGGTGCCGCAAAACATCGCCTGCACCGGATCGCTGACCAGCGCATTTTCGATCGGCACCACGAACTCGATGTACTCCATGTTCTTCTCCAGCCAGCGCCGGATGCTTGCTCCCAGCTCGTCGAGCCGCTCGATCACGATCGCGCCCTTGGTTTCCTGGTCAAACGTAAGAACGGTATGCCCGCGGAATTCTTGCATCGCCCCGCACAGCCTGCGGCAAGTCTCCGCCGGCATCATGTCGCGATGAAACGTTTCCCCGGCCAGCGATCGCGTCACCGCCCCATTGGAACTGATCAGCCACAGATCGAACCCCAGTTGCTTGGCGATCGGCAAGGCAAAGGTATGCCTTCGCCCAGTCACCAGCACGATCTCGATGCCCGCAGCATGCGCCCGCCGCAGCGCCGCCAGATCGCCCTCGGAAACCTGAAATTGTGGATTGAGCAGCGTGCCGTCGATGTCGGTCGCCAGCAGCCGAATGGAAGCCTTGGAAATCTTTACCACCTCTAAGTTCTAACATCTGCAATGTGGGGCAGGCATGTGGGCAGCCGCCCTCGGCTGTCCGTCGAGCGAAGCTCGACGTTCGGCCGGCTGCACCGACCAACACCTCACGCAGCCGGCAGCTTCGCCAGCAGCGCGCTCGCCCTGCGGAACCACGGACGTTCGCGCCGCCGAAGATATCCCGGCATGGTCGGCTTCTTGTCGAGAATCTTCCGCGCCCACTCGCGAGCCTCGGCGACGCGTCCCTGCGACTGCAGAAACAGCGCGTAGTGATAGTAGGTTTCGGAGATGGTCGAAATCCGAGTCGCCTCGCGAAACATCGCATTCGCCTTCTCCGCCTGTCCTGTCTGCGCGTAGGCCCAGGCGAGCAGTCCTTTGGCGCGGTGAAAGTCGTAGTCGGGATCGGAACTGACGGCGCGCTCCAGGTCGGGCACGGCGGCGGCAAAGTCTCCGAGTTCAACCTCCGCGACGCCGCGGCGGTAGAACGGATCGACGTGGTCGGTCCGCGAGGAAATGGCTTTGTCGATAACAAGCCCGAGCCCGCGCGAAGTTTCCGTCGTCGATGTACAGCAGACCCAACTCTTCGTAGTTACCCGCCGAAGGATTGTCGAGGACGATGCGCTCCAGTTCCTGAATTCTCCGCCGCCGCGGAAAAACCTGAAACGAGCCACGCAGCAGCCCGGCGTCCGGTATCACTTCCACCACGATATAGACCAGCGCTCCCACCCAATGAAACAGGATCACCCAGATCCAAAAGAAGTCGGGACGCCGGCGGATGAAGTGGACGATAGCCACAATCCGCAGCGCGATGGACCACCAGGAAAAGGCGAAGAACAGAAATGATCCCATGGCGAAATCGCACTATAGCATGCGGCAGGGAGTTTCTTGAGGCACGGCGCGATGACCAAAGTGCAGGCAATACCACATTCAACACCTGGAAACTTCTCAAGCTTCGAACTCCTCCTCCTGCTCATCTCTGAACCCCGGGTGGGTTATGTGGCGCGGGCGCCCCCGCCCGCGTTCTCCCCGGAGGGGCGAAAGAAGTTGTGACACAAACTCCGTCGGGACCACTGATATTAGCCCGGCAGTTTCACTGGCAGGAATCGGCTGACCCAACCATGTCCCTCAACGGCCCCGACAGCTTGGCTTCGAGTTCGCGATCGACATGCCTGACCTCCTTTAACAACGCCTGCATCGCGTTCTGAAACGCACGTCGCAGCTCGGAAGGCTCAAGCGACTGGGGAAGACACGCGGCTGCAGTGTCCCGCTCAGCGACGGGAAGATCGTCGAGGCCTCGGCCCTGCGCCGCAATCACGCCGCAGCGCAGGCAGGTCAACTCGCCAATTTGGTTGCGCATGCCGCTCAACATGTATTCCGCCTGCAGGATGCGGCCACGTTCAAGGCTGGATCGCACGTGCAGCGCATAGAGCCATGCCATTCCGATCAGCGCACGGGCGTCCGGTTGCTGCGCGGGGCGCGGCGGATTTGCCTCGCCGAAGATCAGCCGGAAATTCGGCCCAGTAGCGCCGAAGTCCTCCGCGCGCCAGAAAGAGATATCCACCTGCAACGTGTTCTTCAGCAGGAACACGCGGTACAGCGTCGCACCGTGCATCACGTCGACATGACCAACCGCGCCGTGATCCTTGTAGAGCCGCTCGGTCCATTCGGCAACCACCTGCTCGTGACGTGCGGCCGGCGCGAGGCAGAGAGCCAGATCGATGTCGGACCAGCGGTCGAGCCGCGACGATGCACCCGAACCCGTGTGCGCCGCGCCGCCGAGGTTGGCATCGTGTTGCGCGGCTGAAACAAGTTCGTCGCGCAGCCGCTCCCGCTCGTCTGCAGTAAAGATCGCCATGCCGAAGATGGTAAACGAAGCCCGATGGCCCATCCTGTTTTTGCAAAGGGTGGGATTCGGGGACGGCCCATCCCGGACTCTAGCTTAGGTGCTGATCACACCGGCTGACTCAGTCTCTGGAAGCTAGCGCAAGGAACTTGTGCAGCTTCTAGCTCTTCATCCCCATCGTCGTCCACGCCTCCCGAAACTTCTCAAACTTTGACATCCTCCTCCGGCTGGCAGGAAACAACTTCATCGATTTATATTTCCGAAACTCCGCCACCGGAAACAGATACCACGCCTCCTCGGGCACCACATACGCCACCAGCAGATCGATCTCACTTGCCCGGTACACGCGCGACGTGTTTCCGTGCGCGTGAAACGTATAGCCGCCGTACCGGTCCGCCCGATGCGCCGACTTCACCTGCACCCGCAGCAGCCTCTTCCCGTTGTCCACGATCAAGTCATATCGCGAACTCTCACCCCACGGCTTCGACACCCGAAATCCCAACCGCGCCGCCATCGCCAGAAATGCCGCTTCCGCCATCTCCCCGCGCTGCTTCCGCGTCAGCCTCACCGACCGTTGTTGTGGTTGCCCCACGCTTCCCGGGTGCCCCATTTCTCGCGCGTTCTTTGCGCAAGAAGTGGGGATTTTACCGCCCGCTGATCGAACCTCAACCGTCGCTCCCATCCCCCGAACCAACTCCACTCCCATACATCACCATTTCTCCCCGATCCCAACCACCGAAGATTCCTCTCTTTAACAGTTTGCCCGCCGTACTTCAAACAAGCTCCGCCCACCCCGCCCCTCGCGCAAAACGAAGAGCAGGGCCCTCACCGCCAGCCAGATTGTCAAATATCAGGTGCTTGTGCGGCGCGGGCGCCCCGCCCGCGTAGGGTGGGGAGTTCGACGTCCCGCCGCCCAAAACAAAACCCCCGCGGACCCGAAGTCCGTGGAGGCTAAGCCACACTAGTGGCAACATTAACCTCTCAGGAAACACGCGGCGCGTCGATGCCCCCGATCACGTTCCACCGTGATCCCGCGCACAAGCAAATCAGGAACCAGCGCCAGCGAAACGCTTCCGAGAGTTCCCAGCTGCTAACCTATCCCGCATAGCATGCGTCTATCTTCAACAGTGGTCCCACACAAAACTAATAAGGAGCAACTCTGATGAAGCGTGTTGTTGCAGTCTTCTTCTCGGCTCTTCTCCTGATGTTCTCTCCCCTGTGTCACGCCCAAAACCAGCAGCCGCCGGCGACGTTGCGCAGCATCCTGCTGCACGAATTGCATACCACTCACAATCAGGCCGACTGGTTTGTTCCGATCAGCGTGGCGGTCGATGGACTCACCGCCCAGCAAGCCAGTTGGCAACCTCCGTCCGGTGCCCACTCTGCCGGCCAGCTCACCTATCATCTGCTGTTTTGGAATCGCCTCAACCTGCAAAGGCTCAAAGGGGAGAATCCGGGAAAGTTCACGGGCAACAACGATGAAACATTCGCGAAATTTGACGACAAACAATGGAACGACACGGTTAAGCAACTCGACCAGGTGATGACCGATCTCGAAAAACTTGTCGAATCTGCCGACGAGCAAAAGCTGTCGTCGATGGCCACCACAGTGGCCAATATCTGCACCCACAATGGGTACCATGTGGGGCAGATCGTCTACGTGCGCAAGTTACAGGGATCGTGGAACGCCGATAAGGGCGTGAAGTAAAACCTGATTGGCCGCGTGAGCTGCCTCCCAGGGGATCGTTTTGATGGCAGAAACGAGTTCGTCGCGGAGGCGCGCCCGTTCGTCAGCAGCAATAGGTGTAAGGAGGACGAAATGGTAAGTCGGACCTTTCGGTTTCTGCTGGTTGCCGGTCTGGTAACGAGCTCGGTATGGGCGGCGAACGATCCCTTCGTAGGTAAATGGAAGGTGAACCCGTCCAAAAGCAAGCTCAACGACGAAATGAAGGTTGAGGTCGCGGGCGCAAACCGATACGCCATCACCTTTGCCCCCGGCTTCGTGGACACAGTCGTGGCCGATGGGACTGACCAGTCAGCCCTGCGCGGAACCACCCTGTCCGTCACCGTGAAGGGACCCAAAAGCTGGGTGGTCGTCCGCAAGATGAAAGGCCGCACGCTCCTCACGGCGTATTGGACGCTTTCTGAAGACGGCAAAACGCTGCACGACGCCTATACGGAATTCGCGCCCGACGGTTCGACGTCGAGCATCCCGTATGTGTACGAGCGGACGGCGGGGAGTTCAGGTTTTCCGGGCACTGGTTTCGCGGGAACATGGGACAGCGAGAGCGAGAAAGTGAAGGCGGGGATCGAGCTCGAGATCCAGCCCTACGAGGGTGACGGCCTGACATTGAATGGTCCCGATGCGGAAATAACGAAGAAGATGAAGTTCGATGGGAAGGATTATCCAGACCCCGATCCGAATGAGGATCCAGGCTCTACCTCTTCGGGCCGCCGGGTGAACCAGCGCAGTCTGGAAATCACCGACAAGTTCAAGGGCAAAATTACGGGCACGCGGCAGATCGAGCTTTCTACAGATCTCAAGACCTTGACCATGACCGTGCGCCTGGTGGGTCAAAACAGGCCCAAGAGCATCCTCGTGTTTGATCGGGAATAGACGTGCTCCTTCCTTTGGAGGAGTCATCCTGACCGGAGCCGCTTTTCAGGCGGAGGGAAGGATCCCGCGCGCAGCTTCTGAGCGACCTGCCGGGTGGGGGGATTTTGACTTTCCCTCTACCGAAGAAGAACCGGCCTAACTCCGGGACTTAGCGCGGCATTGAACGTCGAAATCTCTAACTCGCTACAGCATCGTGCCCACGCTTCGAACACCGCGAAGCGTGGGGCAGCCGAAGTTTGGATGGGGATTTTGATTCTTGGTCGACGAAAGAAATCCGCGTCCAAGCGAAGCTCGGAGCGTCACCCATCGAGTTCTATCCGGCGGGACGGGCCCGCCGAGGACGAGAAAATCGGCCGGATCGCCTCCAAGCCAAAGCTAATTCGACGGTGGTTCAACTGCGCGGAGCGTCTTTTTGTCTCAGGAAATATGGATTGTCGCACCGCTCGAACGTAAATCGAATCGCTCTCGTTTCCATTAGGCCGCACGCCACCAGATCGGCGTCCTTCATGTCGAAAATGGCAATATTGACGCCACCTTCCGTAAGTAAGCTTTTGTAGGCGATTCCATCGAAGCCGTGATGCGAAGAGACTCGGCAAGTATTTGTGTGGGCACGTAGCTAAGGCTGGAGTCCTCGGCTGTGACTGGCTTGGACATGCTGTAGCCGATGTCTCCCCACACCACGCTTTCATACTCGTGTGGTTCCCATGGGGTTAGTTCGCCATCTACATTGAAGGCCTTGAATGACCACTTCTTTTGATCGGAAGTACAGTCGACGATCCGCAACTGGCGGTTGGTCTGGAATTGTCCAAGAGAGATATACGACCTCAGCCACGGTCGAACTTCGGAGCATGCGGTATCTTGATCCGTAGCGAGGTACAAATATGCAATGCCGCGCGCGTTCACCCGACCGTCCGTGACCTTCTCAGGAATAGGCTTCATCCGCTGAGGATCGAAAGCACACTCAATCTCCATTTCGTCCGTTTGCCCCTTATTTTCCGTTCTGTAGGTATAGCCCAACTGCGCTCGCCAAAGGGCCTTGCCAGAGGCCAAGGTCTCGGTTCGAGATACCGAGGTCTCCTGCACCGCACTCAGGAAATCTCGGACACTGTCCTCATGCACGAACCGCGATCTGTGAAGCACGCTGCGTTCGTATTGGTGATAGGCGTCTGCAGAATGAAAAGGCATGACTCTTATCGTACCTCGGATTGCAGAGGCTCGATGCGACCGAGACAGGGAAACCCAAGACAGACGGGACGTTCACGGCGCCAAATCGAAAGGGCTGCCTTGGCGGCCGCCTGAACTTCAGCCTAGTCGAATCAACCAGGTTTGCACCTTACAATTAAAGTTTCGCGCTCACTTCGACCGAAGTCAAGAACGAATGCACCTTGCCTCCAAATTTAGGCCGGGCCTTCGGAGGGGGTGCAAGGGTGGCACCCGCCAGAAAGATCAGGCGGGCGCGACTGCTCATATCGGCCTAGGAGCCCCCGCACACGGCGCGGATTGCCTCAGTGGTTAGACCTGACGGAAAGAATTTTGATTCCTTGACGGTTCTGCCAAAGAACTTGTAGTAGTTATCGTATGTTCGACGGACATCCGCCGGCTGCCGCCGCTTATCACAATGAACTCAGGCTCCTTGCGCCGACAGAGTTGACAGCGTTTCAACAGATACTTGAATTCGTAATCTGCCGCTGGGAGCGAATAACCGATGAACACCCACCTCTCTGCCGAACGCAATAGTTCTTCAGCGGCGAACCACGACTTTTGAAACATCGAGAACTCCAAGGCTTTCCTGTAACTGAAGGTGGCGACACGCGTCCCAAGAGGGACTGTGTCTGAGCATGGGCACTTCGCCACAATCCTAGTGCCCAGCTCGTCGATCGTTTGGTCGACGTATTTTCGCATTCTCGTGCTGACGAACGGTCTTATCCGGTTAAGATCAGCTTCCGTGATCAACTGGTCCGCAATCTGTCTCAACTGGTCCGGGTGAAACCAGTAAAGCTGTCGACAGTTATCGCAGTAGAGCCAGTTGGCAGAACCATGAATCTTAACGATTGGCGTCGGCTTGCCAGGTTTGCTGCTGCTAGCGGCTGTTGGGACGAGGACGACCTGTCGCTTTTTCAATTCTTTTTTAGGCCCGAACGGCATTGTCGTAGTCGTCTACGTTCGGGGGGTCTTGGATTGCGGCGGGCACGGCGTCGCATCCGTAATCTACCAATAATTCAGATCTGGTCAGCTGCAGCTTACGCTCGATGACCGTGTCCCAATTCATGCTAATGAACCCAACATCCTGCGAAGCTACGTGAGAGAAAAAATTATCCAACGTAAACCACTGGGCTCCCTTCCGTTTTCGTCCACTCTCATATCTTTGGTCCAACATCCTGATGATTCGGGATAGAGGGCTCTCCTACCGTTCGGAGGTCGGCGGGAGAGAATGTACTTCCGAGATAATGGCCAGAGTTGGCCGCGAGGTCAACGCAGGTGAATAAGTCCTCAAGCTCAGGCCATCGTTTTGCACTAGCCCGCGTGGAGTGATCGAAAGCATCGTGGATGAACCGGCTCAGGAAATCAACAAGGATACGGCTGGGGCCTTTGCCAAACTCCCGGGCTTCAAGTATGGCTTCCGTAAAGCTATTGGTCAGGGGGAGTCCCGCGTGACAAGAGAAGCCCGCACCTACGACGATGGCGGTTGTGGCGCTTAGCCTCGACATATGAAGACTCCTTTACCTGCTTCCTGGGTGATGTCGAAGTAACATGATGCCAAAAAGCCCCGCTCTCGCGAGCGGGGCCTTTGATTCCACCTGACGGCTGACAGCTGATAGCCGACAGCTGTT